>JAIGNE010000069.1:0-15693 GCA_036528635.1 Deltaproteobacteria bacterium | reverse complement strand
CGCACGGCTTCAATCTCCACATTTTGCGTCATGTTGTAAGAAAAACCGGTGTTGGGTGCATCGAGATACAGGAGGTTGCCCAGCTTCGTAAAACTGTAAGGATTGGCTGCCGTGCGGGCGCCTCCGGTCCGTGTTTTATCCAGTGTCTGCGGTGCCGTGTTAATGCTGTAGAGTCCCGTACAGGTGGCACAGCCCGGACCCCCGTTGAAAAATACAAACAGCGGTTTGGTTTGCGGTTCGTCATCCGCCGGGTAGAAGGAGTAAAGGATGCGGCTCCGAGACGAGGTGTAGGCAAGCGTCGGTAATCCGTCTCGCTGAAAGCTGAAACTGACCGGTGCGATTTCAAAAAAACCGGACGTGGCCGAAAGCGGTGATATTTGGGATTCCCCGCCGCCGCAGGACGACAAGAGAGCGAAGGCAAGAATCGGCAAAAAGAGGGCTTTCAACAGTTTCATACTTTTTTCAGTCGTCGCAGATTTTGACTGAATCTGCTTAACTGAATTACGGGAGTGCGTCAAGCAGCTTATGCGCCGATGGGGGGTGCCTCTAAATGCTGTGGGAAATGGTGCCGGGGCGTGTGACGTTTTAACTTTCTACCGGACTGCTGCCGGGACGCTGTGACCGGTTCTGATTGTAAAAGGTAAAAGAAAATAATTAAGTGATGCGTCCCCCGAATTTGCAGGAAGTTAATAAGGAAACAGCCCCTCTATTCTCTTCATTTATGTTTATGTTTTTTCTAATTGTTTTTTCTTGCATTGTGTTCAGGAAGCTGTAATATTCTCCGCAAATCGTTCAGAAAAACATTTAATGTCAGATAAAAAGAGAAAATTTTTATTTTCGGGCTTTCCGTAATAAAGGGTATAGTTAAATGGGTTTCGAGACAGGCGGGTTAGCAGATAAATTAGGAAATCGATATGAAAGTCGTTGGGTAGCGAAGCAACTCCTGCGTCTATTAAATGAAGAAATCCAATCTGTAACAATAGAGGCCGTCGGCGATGATGAAAAGGGTGTGGATCTATGGATAGGACATAATAATGGCCTCCGTCAAGCTCAACAATGCAAAGCCCGTAACCGGAGTGAAGAATCATGGTCGATAAATGATCTTAAGTCCCGAAATATTTTCAATCATGCTAAATTTCAACTTGATAATAACACAAACATTACATTTGCCTTTGTTTCGGCAGTCGCGGCACAAACTTTTCATGACCTTTGCGACAGCGCCAAAAATTCAAATCTAAATCCTGAAGATTTCTACAAGTACCAAGTTGAGGCTATCAGTCAAAAACGCAGAGAAGGATTCAAAATGTTCTGTGAGGCCATTCAGGTTAATTCCGAAGACCCTTCAGCTCGTGCACTGGCATTTAATTACCTCAGACGAATGGATACTATTCTTTATCCTGATGATCATAATAATTGGCAAAATTTGTTAGCAAATGCTCAATATCTATTAACCGGTGCAACAGAAACCATAGTTTCAACTTTGATAGCCTATGCAGAAAATAATTACGCCTTTAGAAAGCCTATCTATGCAAATGAGCTCAGAGAACATTTAGCAACTCTGAACATTCGACCAAAATTACTGGCTCATGACGTGCGCATTGCTCCTGTTATCAAGGAATTACAGGAACAATTCGAAGAATCCATTCGTCCTCGGCTGATATGTGGAGATATTATTCCAAGGGAAGAAACTACAAAACTGATTGAATTAATCCGGGAAAGTTCAGATGCTATTTTACATGGTACAGCGGGTAATGGGAAAAGTGTCGTGCTTTATGAACTCACTCAAAATCTTCGACTAGAAAACATTCCATTTCTTCCTATCAGATTGGACCGCCGCGAACCTAAGAATACAGCTGCACAATTCGGCGGCGATATGGGATTGCCTGATTCGCCAGTTTATTCATTAATCGCACTTGCCGGTGAGCGCCCTTGTGTTTTACTGCTGGACCAACTCGATGCCATACGATGGACATCTTCCCACTCCGCAAATGCTCTTGATGTCTGTAAAGAAATGTTCCGGCAGGTAAAGCATTTGCGCGATGGCGGGAAAAGAATAACTGCAGTGTTATCCTGTCGAAGCTTTGATCTGGAAAACGATCCGGAAATTCGTAACTGGCTGAATACTGACAAGACATTGAAGAAAGTTGAAGTGATTCCTCTCAGCGCAAAGGCATTAGGTGAGCTATTGGGTCCATCCGTGAATCAGATGACAAATCGTCAGAAACAAATTCTGGCATGTCCTCAAAATTTAGCGATGTGGATGTCACTGAGGAAAGAAAATTCGATTCCTGCATTTCGTAGCGTCACAGAACTAATGCGCACCTTTTGGCAAAATCGTCGTGAAGTGCTAGGGAATGCTGGTATTTCTACGACAGAGTTGGACATATGCATCAATATGATTCTCGGCGAGATGGAACGAAGCGGTAGGGTATCGGTGTCTACTCGTATTCTATCCCGCATGCCAATAGTTTTTTCGGCATTACAATCTTATGGCATAATACAGGGTAACAACGGCAAAGTGACTTTTTGTCACCAAAGTTATTTGGATTACTTGATTGCTGATCGCCTGCTGCAACAGATATATAATGGAGGGGGCAACATAATTGAATGGCTTGGCTCCAAAGAACGCCAATCGTTGTTTCGTCGCGAACAATTACGACAAACTCTTGCCATGATGAGCGAGGAATCGCCACATGATTTCGTCAGAATAGTCAAGAGTTTATTGGAATCAGACAAAATCCGATTTCACATGAAGCACGTCGCCCTTGAGCTCATTGGGCAATTGGAAGATTTAGATGAAGAACTTGGTACGTATTGTCTGGAATTACTTGCACGCGATTATTGGAAAAAGCATATTATTGAAACCGTATGCATCGGACATGATGTGTTCGTCATGCTTTTGATCAAAAAAAATATCATACTAGAATGGCTTAATTCAGATAAGGAAGATGATATCAACCTAGCGCTATTGCTACTCCGTTCCGTGAACGACAAAATTCCGGATAAGATCACGGAAGTCATTGAACCACTTATGGCTAATGGTGAACCGTGGATTACACGAATATTGACTACACTTTGTTGGAATGTTGCAGATGATTCTGACAAAATGTTTGTTCTTCGCTTAAAACTTTTCAATAAAGGCGTTTATGCCAATTATGTAAACTGGCAAGACTTATGTAAGAAATATCCTCTTCGCGCTCTGACGTTAATCGAATCACTCGTCGCAACCTGGTCTGACGAATTTCCAGAGTCTTCATCCAGGCCCAAGACGTCGTCTGCAACGATTGACCGATTGGACAAGTTATATGATGAAGATATGAAAACCCTTAAGGATATTGCAGAAAGCCATGCAGTGGAAACATGGGATATTCTAGTCCCGCATATAGTAAGATTGACAACGTTTCAACCAAAGCCGCAGTATGATGACCGCTTGGATAAGTGGCAGAATGACATGTGGTCGCGTGTTGACAAATACACTGACATTAAAAGAGGCATTGTTGAACTTGTAATCACTGCCGGTCAAAAACTTGTTTCTGTAAATCCGGAAGAATTACTCAGGCGAACGTCCGTTTTGGAAAATAGTATTTCTGTCATTATTCAGGAAATCATCATTAATGTTTATTCTAAACTTACTATACATTACGCTGATATTGGTATTCTTTGGCTGCTAACTGATCAATCGAGGTTCCGGCTTGGTTCAGGTTATGATGAGCCAGTTTGGATGCCAGCGGTCCGTCTCGTAAAATCATTATCGCCGCATTGTTCAGAAACAATATTTCGGCAATTGGAAACGGCGATTATTCACTTTCATGCGGAAGATGAAAAACGATTGGCAAAACATTATCTTAGTGCATGGCGTGACGGTTATTTTGAAGATTACTGGGGCCGTGCCCAATATTTTCTTCTTCCTGCCCTCGATTCCAACCGAGTTCTACCAACAACCGTCAACTTAATGGCTGTCTTGAATCGCAAATACAAAAAATACAACAAGGATCGATTTCTCAGAACCGGGCGCACATCTGGCGGTACGATTGTCTCCAAACTAGACAAGTCCCTTGATAGAATAAGCGACCCTTCCTGGCAAGCCATCATGAAGAATGAGAAGATTCCTCTCGATCATAATCAGTGGCAACAAATTGATGAAAATCATGCTGCAACTTCAACAATTTGGCAATTTTCACGAAGTTTAGGAAGCATTGCGAGACGTTTTCCTGAGCGCTTTGGTCAACTTGCTATGAGTCTTTCCTTAAATACTCATCCGTACTATGTATCAGCCATTTTCGACGCTTTTGCGCATAAAAAACTTAGCGCCGATTTACCCACAGAAGAAAAAGCCACTTGGCGTCCTGCAACCGTCAATACAGTCGAAAAGGTATTTGGAAGATTCAAGGCAGGCGATGACAGAGATTCGGCAATGTCCTTTTGCAGGCTTGTGCATGCGCGCTCAGAAGAGAACTGGTCCGATGCAACGATAGAAAGGCTGATTCATTATGCAAAGTCTCATTCTGATCTGGAGCCAGACAAGTTGAACATGCATTGCGACAAAACCGCAAATGAAGCCACTGTATGTATTCTTTTTGAAAATACCATCAATTGTGTCCGTGGCGTTGCCGCAGAAGCTATTGGAGCATTGCTATGGGATCATATTGACTGGTTGGACAAACTCACACCTGGAATAGAAGCGCTTGTAAGAGATATTCATCCTGTAGTACGCATGGCTGCTATTGATGCGCTTCTGCCGGTTTTGAACATTGATAAAGATATTGCTGTTAATTGGTTTTGCTTAGCTTGTCGGGATGATTTGCGTGTCGCAGCATCACCAAGGGCAGTATATTTTTTTAACCACGTATTCAGCAGCCATGCAGAACAACTCACACCTCTTATCAAAGCAATGGTAAATTCCCCTCTTGACGAAGTATCTCAGGAAGGTGCCGAGGAAGTGACCGCACGTTGGCTTTTTCACAATTATTTTGGAGAAGAACTCAAGTCCTGTATAAGTGGCAGCGTACCTCAGCGCAGAGGCGTCGCCCAAGTTGCAGCACATTTTCTCTATGACGACAATTACACCGAACGTTGCCAAGAATTACTTCTTCCACTAATCAATGATCCAGAAAAGGAAGTAAGAAAAGAATTGGTTAGTATATTTAGAAATCAGAATATCTTTAAGGCACACTTAACCCAATCTTTCATAAGTACCTATATCAAGTCCAATGCCTATGTTGATGCACCATCAGGAATTATTGATGGTATAAAAGAACATCCAGGTTCTTTATTGCCTCTATCGGCTATGATATTTGATGTTTGCAAAATATTTTCTACAACGTTACTGAAAGAATCAAGAAATCTAAGTTTATCAATCCCACATACCGCCTCTGAAATCTATTCTTTACTTTTAAGACTTTATGAACAGGCAGAAGGACTGAGTAATGCTGTGATAAGAGATCAATGCTTGGATATTTGGGATATGTTGTTTGAAAATAGAGTTGGCATGGTTCAAGAATTAACTAAAGCTATTGAAAAATAATTAGTAAATATCCGCCCCCGAAGGGCGCGGCTTTCAATCAGCCCCCTATAGGAGGACTAGCCCTGCCCCCTGTGTTCATACGGGACACCCTAAAGTAATTAAGTTGCTAAAAATAGATATCCATTCAAACCAGATAGTATGTGCAATTTTCCATCAGACATTCAAAAGATACTTAAGAACTTTGGGATGTCCCGCTGATTTCCAGAACTCCGCAATTTCCGTTTGCACTCTTCGGTTGATCAATCGACAAAAGCATGTCAGATAAGATCGGTCCGGTTGACGGGCAGCACTGTGCAATGAGCGGGCCGACTTCCACAGCGAAGTTCCGTCCGATCTGCTGAGATACAAAATAATGCTCCAGGAGAGGAAAAGAGTATGCCGCGTCTGGAAGAGCAGATTAAAGATTTTGCCCGTAAAGCCGGTGCCCGGGGAGTGGGCATCGCCGGGCCGGAGCGTCTCAGCGGACCCCCCTCCATCGATCCCTCCTACACCATGCGCGGCGCCCGATCGGTCGTTTCGCTGGTTCTCCCGATGAACGTGCCCGCCATCTACAGCTTTCTGGGAAAGAAATCATCCGGACCGCATAACATCGACCAGGCCCGGATGAACCAGCAGATCCATCGCATCGCGAAGGAGACAGCCGATTTCCTTGTGAGCCTGGGACACCGTGCCAGGGCCGTGCCGGCCAACAACACTTACCGGCGGGCGCTCGATCCCTTCTGCACCAGGCCGAGTTTTTCGCACCGCTTTGGAGCCGTGGTTTCCGGTCTGGGAACCTTCGGTCTCTCCGGCAACGTGGTGACTTCGGAATTCGGGGCCGCGGTTTACCTGGGTTCGCTGGTAACGAACGCCGTGCTGAAATCGGATCCTGCCCTGCCGCCGCGGCAGACCATGGATGAACGCTGCCGCACCTGCAAGCTGTGCGACAAGTCCTGCACGCTGCGGATGTTCGAGGACAACGAAGAAGAATACCTGCTCCTCAACGGCGAACTGCATGCCCGCGGCAAGCGCAACAACGTCGATTTCTGCAACCTTTCGTGCTTCGGTCTGCATGCCGTATCCCGGGACAAGAAATGGTCGAACTGGGGCCGCCATGTGGTCCGGGAGTGGCTGGACGGTCAGCCGGACCCGGGACAGAGGAAACATGTCCGGGGAGTGCTCATGCGGCAGGGCGCCATGAGCGGGGACAGCACGCCGCGGTTTGAAGTGATCCGGCGCATCGGCGCGAAGCTCTGGCCCAGGGAATATGTGGAAGACTTCCTGCCGGACTGCGAACACCTGCCGGCCGGGGAAGAGGAGATCGCAGATCTTCTGGTGAAGTCGCAGGAGAGACTGGGAGTCTTCGGCCTCCGGGATCCCTACGTGCTGACCTGCGGGCAGTGCGCGCTGGTCTGCGGACCGGACTTTGCGGAAACGAAGAAGCGCTATGACTTGCTGACGGGCAGCGGTTTTGTGGTCCCCGGTCCGGACGGACGGATGGTAAGCGTGGAGACGTTCGACGATTATGTCCGGATGAAGGAGAAATATCCCGCAGCGGTCGACCGCGCGCAGATGGCGAAAGACGCCGCCGCTTCCGGCTCGGTCTGGTTCACGAGCTATTTCGGACTGGAACTGAAAGGCGAAATCCGGAATGCCTTCTACCAGGCCAGAAACAGGAAAGCCTGCGCGGCGGCGGGGCTCGCAGGCAAAGAGGCAAAACCGCTCTACATCGGCAATCCGGGCTATCTGCTTTCCGTGATCCGGCGGGAAAAAAAGAAATCATAAAACGGCAGCCATTCCCGATGCAGGATGTTCTTCATGAACAACCGGGAATAAAAAGCAGGCAGAGCCTGATTGCGTCTCCGCCTGCTGCAGCTTTGGGCAGGAATCACCGTGAAATCCCGATCCGGGTCATGCGCCGCCGTATTTTTCAATCTGCACGAGGCAGGTATTGCTCGGGAAAGTGCCGGCCGGCGTCTTTTCGTCCCGGGTAAGAACGTTGACGCAGCCGCCGTGATCAACGCCCATGTCGTCAGGTTGATACCACGCCCCGGCATCGAGGCTGGTCACACCCGGCATGATACGCTCAGTTACTTTGGCGGTGACCGCCAACTGCCCCCGATCATTATAGACCCGGACTCTGTCGCCGTTTCTGATCCCCCGCACTTCGGCATCCAGGGGACTGATCCATACGGCATCGTCGGCTATTTTCTTGAGACGCGGGATATTGCCGAGCGTGGAATTCACCCGGAACTTCGAATGCGGACTGACCAGCTGCAGCGGATATTTTCGGGCAAGCGGATCGTGCGGTCCATCCCAGGCATCGATGAATTGCGGCATCGGCGGAATCAGCGGATTTTTCATTGCGGCAATCTTCCCGCTGAAAATTTCGATCTTCCCGGACGGTGTCGGAAAGGGGTTATTCGCGGGATCTTTGATCTGCCGGCGAAAAGCCACCAGGGTTTCGGCGGGGTCGGAGCGATGAACCTTCTCATCTCTGAAGGCATCATAGGGAGGCAACCCGGGCGTCTGGGATACAAACTCCTTCAGCCATTCCTCGTCCGTCTTGTCGTTGAAGCCTGCGAGGCCCAGGCGGGAAGCAAGCTCAGTGAAGATGGCCAGATCGGTTCTGGTTTCGCCCGGCGCGTCTACCGCCTTCTCCATAACAATGTCATACGTTCCCCCGACAAAGGGCTGGCCGATGTCTTCTCTTTCCAGGAAGTGCGCCACCGGCAGCACGATGTCCGCATAGCGGGCGGTGGGCGTCATGAACAATTCATGGATCACGGTGAACGCCGGAGCCTGCAGCGCCTTGATCCCTTTATTTAAATTCAAAAACTGGTTGAGCACGTTGGAGCCGACGATGTAGAGAACCCGGATGTCACTCGGATACCCGCCCGCTTTCCCTTGCAAAAGGAGATTGTAGATATCCGTGATGTGCACGGCGGGATTTTTGCCCCCCGGCACTTCGAGCGAGCCCCAGAGAAAGCCCTCCATTTTGACATCGGTCCCACCCGACACATGGCCGCCCCGGATGCCGATATTCCCGGTCATCGCCGCGAGCGTCGATGCCGCGCGATGATATTGCTCGCCGAACGCGGACCGTCCCGGCGCCCACCCGGCGCAAAGGGCCGCAGGCTTCTGTGTGGCGTACTCGCGGGCGAGTCTTTCGATCGATTCCCCCGGCACCCCCGTGATCTCCCCGGCCCAGGCGGGCGTCTTGGGTATGCCGTCCGCCGCTCCCGTCACATAGGCTTTGAATTCTTCGAATCCGGATGTGTAGGTTTCGATGAAAGCCCGATCATACAGATCTTCCGCAATCAGCACATAAGCCATGGCCATCATCAGCGCCGCATCCGTGCCCGGTTTAACGGCGATCCACTGGTCGGCCAGTTTTTCGGCCGAGTTGTTCAGCCGGGGATCGACGGAGATGATCTTCGCGCCTTTCTCCTTCGCCCTCATCAGGTATCCGGCCGTCTCCGGACCGAAGCGTGTATCGAGAGGATTCCAGCCCCAGAGAATGATCAGCCGGGAAGAAAGAAAATTGTCGCGCGAGTTGCCGGTGAAGATTGTGCCGAAGGTCGCCTTGGAAGAAAACACCGCTCCTTCCATGGACGAATTGCCGCGCCAGGAGGTGCAGCCGCCGAAGAAGGAAAAGAAGCGGCGGCTCGCTTTTTGCGTCCCATGCAGCAGGCTTACCGAACCGGAGTAGTCCATGAGGAAAACGGATTGCGGCCCGTCTTTTTCTTTGGCATCCTTGAGCGCCGCGGAAACGGTATCCAGGGCCTCATCCCAGCTGATGGGCGCGAATTGGCCGCTCCCCCGGGGGCCGGTCCGCTTCAAAGGCATCGTGATCCGGTCCGGCGCATAGAGGACATCGCGCTGGATCAGGCCGCGGGCGCAGGCCTGCAGATCCGGGCCGAACCGGTCGTCCGTTGTAATCTTCGTGACCTTCCCGTCCTGTACATAGACCTTGAGCGGACAACGTCCGCCGCAGTCGCCGGCGCAGGTGGTTGTTACAATCCGCTCGCCCCGATTCGCTTCCATTTCGGTCGTCATGGACTACACCCCTTTCGCTAATTTATTGCATCATGTTAGAATAAACATAGGGAAGTTCCGACTGTCTGTCAATTTCTTTGATTAATGTGGAGATTATCTGATGATTCCCCGATGGCCCTGCTGAATGTGACAGAGGGCCGCTGTTAACTTATTCCTTGGCGGGGTAACCAGGCACATCCCTATTGTTCCCTGGCGCGTGTCTCACAGCTATTCAATCGGGGTGAAGATGTTGACCTTGTCTTTGGCTGCAAAACCGAACAAATCATTTATTGCTTACATCCCGCGAGTTATTATTTGCTAAAGCTATCATTTCGATTATAATGCCGTCTCAAATCCCTGTCTTCCCGAAAGGCTTCTTTATGAAATATTTTGTGATGTTGCTGGCTTTGATCACGGTAATTGTCTGGGCGCCGGGATGGGCGGATGTTAAATCCTTCGCCGCTCCGAAAAGCGAATATAGAAAAACAACTTCCCCGGGCGTTCCGGCCACCGTCGTCTTCCGTAAAATCGCGGAGCCGCGGGAAGGCGCCTTTACTATGCTGATTCCCCGCGACTGGATCGTCAATGGCGGCATCTTCCGCGTGAACCCCAACCAGGCCGGCGGAACCCTTAACGCCATCGAGGCCAAGATCGATATCGCCATCGGCAGCGACCCGCGCGGCACGGTGATGATGCGGCGGCTGCCGAAAGTCAACTATGCCGACGGGCCGATGATTCCCTTCACGCACGGTCCCGGATCAAATTACAATGGCGCGATGGTCGTCCGTATGCCGACCGTGAACGATTATCTGATGTGGGCGTTCAAGCAGATGCGGCCGCAGGCCACCGGTGTTTCCGTCGTTTACAAGGAAGATCTGCCCAAACTGGTCCAGACCGTCCGGCGCCTGTCCGAGCCGCTCAACCGCACCATTGCACAACTGGGTATGCGGCCGCCGGAGTATTACGCCGGCCTCGTCATCATCGAATATAACGAAGGCGGAACCCGCTTCAAGGAATTAATCTACACGCTGCTGGTGGATGGCCGGGCGTCCATGGGCGTCTGGTCCAACGATCTCACCACCGCCATGCGCGCGCCCGCCGCAGAAGCGGATCGCTGGAAGCCGGTGATCGACATCATGGCCAATTCCGTGCAGATGAACCCGCAGTGGATAGCCGGCGAATTGAAAGGTCAGGGCGAACGGACGGAAATCGTGCGCAAGCTGATGAATGACATCGCCCGGATCGACCGCGAAATTGCCGCGCACCGGGACAAAACGCGCTCCGAAATCATGACGGACAACTATCTGACGCTGACGGATCAGAACGATTACAAAAATCCCTACACGGGAAAAGTGGAGCGCGACACCAGCAACTGGAAACAGCGGTGGGTTAATTCCAGCGGGGAATACATTTATTCCAACAACACCGGCTACGACCCGAACGCGGACCCGCAAAACACCCGACACGACTACAAACTGACACGGGCATTGCGGTAAAGAGTATTTCAGTTCGATACGGATTTGCAGCTTTGGAGCAAGGCCGTTGAACTATCCTGACTCGCTCAGCGGCCGACCTTCAGCGGCAGATCGTGTTCGGTCCAGCTTCTGACGACGTGTATGACAGGAATTCCCGAATTCGTTCCCCATTCCGACACTCCCGCCCCCGAACTGACGAAGGTTCAATCCTGAATCTTGTCCACATCAGTTTTCCGGTTATTTACAGTTGCCCGAAACAAGCGTAAGATGATGCCCAAAGACACTGATGATGTTGAGGGACAAAGCGGCCATGGCTTCGCAAAAGAAAGAGCATGCAGATATTATTGTCTCTGAGAAATCATCGTTGGAACACGCGCCTTTCAGCAGGCTGAAAGGTTTGATTGACCGCAGGAATCTTCCTACATCCGCATCCGCCGGTCAGGCAACTCCAAAGCAAAAGGAAGCGGCCCCCGCTCAGCCTTCCGAAGAGCAGCTTTTTTCCGAGGCGATGAAAGGCGTTCAGCCGATTTCCAGAGACCAGGCTGTGCCAAATCATGCCGCCATTAAGCTCACGGACAAGCGGACCTACATCCTGAAAGACGATGCCTTGTCCCGGCTGGCCCGGCTTGTCGATCGCGGCGAAGGTTTTGTCGTGTCCGACACGCCCGAGTACATGGAAGGCGTCGGGTATAACGCACGCCGCGAGTTTGCCTCGCAGTTGCATCGGGGAGATTATTCCATTCAGGATCATATTGATCTTCATGGAATGAACGTAGAGACGGCCAAGGAGGCCTTCGAATCGTTTATGAGGGCTTCATATCTGTCCGGCAAGGGGGCTGTCCTGATTATTCACGGGCGCGGCCTTTCTTCGCCGGGCGAGGCTGTCTTAAAAAATAAAGTCCGCGAATGGCTCAGTCAGAGTTACTGGCGCAAGCGGGTGCTGGCCTATGCGAGCGCCCAGTCTCATGACGGAGGCGCGGGAGCCACTTATGTGCTGTTGCGCGACCGTCCGGTATCCAAAAAAACCGCAAAGACCAATCCAAGGGGTCAGCCAGAAGGTAATTAGAAACAGGTCTTGAAATATCAGTTTTTATGTCTCCTCACGCATTTAGACGAACTGTTGGACGGTACTACGCAATTCCGTCATCGCCGCGTGTTTCGCAATGCGGCCGGTCGGATAGGAGCCTGGCGAAAGTCCCTTCGTTGTGTATGACGGCTATTTTCCTGTTGAGAAATTATGTGAGATATGATTGCCTTATAAAAAATAGAGCCATCCTTGTTATTTATTAATTAGTTAATTGAATCCATCAAGAAAAATTCGTCATCACAAAAGACATAGGGAAGGAGATATATGAAAATACGCGCCATGATCATGATTTGCTTGTCCATCCTGTTGATTAGTGCTTGTGCAGTTCGTAAACCTCCGGCAATTTTTGTCGATGTTTATCACTCTTCCTATCAGCCGAAATTCGATCCGGCTGCTTATTCAGAGTACAAGGGGAAGACGATTATTTTTGTTTCCATCGCCAATGAGTCAAAGAATACAACCATGCTCGGCTATTATAGCGCAGATGGAAGTGTCCGTTACACGATGAACTATTCCATGGGCAAAATGCCTCCGCCCGTCGAATCATTTCTCTGGTACACCCTGCAGAAATCCTTTGCCCACGCAGGTGTGACAGCGACCAATGAGAATGTCGCCGACAAATTGACTTTGCTTTTAACGCTTACATCTCTTGACGACCGGGAAGCAAAATTTCAGATGCAACTTTCGAGAACAGAGAAGCTTCTGATACGCAAGGAAATTACTGTCGCACAAAACCTGCCGCCGACAAAGGACATCGCTGAACTGGAGAGCAGAACCTACAGCTATATCGATTCTATGACCGTTGCCATTTTGAGTGATCCGGATTTCAAGAAAGAAATGTTGACGCCTTAGATTCAGAGACTCAGGGTGTCCTCCTTGTGTCCCGGGTGTTTGCAGGACGTCACCTTTTGGAAACGTAGAATTCCTGGGGCGCCCCCCGGGATGCTGAAAAACCCTGTTGGAGCAGGCTGTTCAAAAAGGATTCGAGACAAGGCGTCGCGAGGGTCGAGCAGCGGAGCGTACTCAAACGTACGTGAGCATGCGAGAGCCGAAGCGCAACGCAGGATACGCGTGACCTTTAGGTTATGAGCCTTTTTCAACATCCTGCTAGGTTCAGAAAGGATATAATCATGAAGCGAGCACTGGATGGAATCAAGGTGTTGGACATGGGCGGTTACATCGCCGCACCCTACTGTTGTATGATGCTGGCGGACCATGGCGCCGACGTCATTCGTGTAGAACCCCCGGGAGGAAAAGTTGACCGTGAATTGGGGCCTTTCGCGCCGGATGGTCAATCGATGACTTGCGGCCTGTCTTATCAACGGAACAAAAAGAATATTACGTTGAATCTGAGGACGGACCAAGGCAGGCAGATTCTGGATGAACTTGTCCAACAAACAGACATCCTGGTCCACAACAGCCCGAAAGGCACCGAAGAAGCCGATGTTTTCGATTATGAAAGACTAAGTAAGATTAATCCAGCCTTGATCGTTGTTGCCGTATCCGGTTTCGGGCAGACAGGTCCCTATGCCGAACGCCCGTGTTTTGACGTCATTGCCCAGGCGATGTCCGGCATTATGAGCTTTACGGGGTATCCCGGCGATCCTCCGCTTCGTCCCGGCCTCAATTTTATCGACTTCAATACGGGCGCCCGGGCGGCGCTTGGCGCCATGCTGGCCCTGCATGAACGCTATCATAGCGGTGTGGGACAATTGGTGGATGTCGCGCTTTTCGACGTCGCTTTCGGAATGACCGCAGCATCCGGTTGTGCATCCGAGTATCTGGTTAACGGCGAAATCAGGAAGCCCGTGGGCAACGGGGGCTTTTATGCCTATTGTTGCAGTGCCCGGGCAAAAGACGGTTACGTGGTGATGAATATCGTCGGCAACAGCATGTGGCGGCGCATGTGCCAAATCCTCAATCGTGAAGACATGATTACCGATCCACGTTTTAAAGACAATCTTGCCCGCTACCGCAATTATCAGGACGTGGATGTGGTCATTGAGGAATGGACAAAAGATAAAACGATTGCCGAAGTGATGGCCGTCCTGGACCAGGCCGGATTGCCCTGCGGGCCGGTCAATGACGTTCCCGCCTCGCTCAACGTTCCCCAGGTCGCGGCCCGGGAAATGCTTGTTGAACTTGAATATCCCCAAAGCGGGATTGTTCCCGTACCAGGTGTCGAGATTAAATTGTCCCGGACACCCGGGTGTGTCGCCAGGCGGGCATCTCTGCTTGGTGAAGATAACGACGCCATTTATGGTGATGTTCTGGGCTACAACGGGGAAGATTTGGAAAAATTCAAAGAGCAGAAGATCATCTAGCAGCATTAAAAGGAGAATCATGGCCCAATCCGTCAAATTCCGGGATCCCAGAGTGCACCGGAAAATCGACCGCCTGCGGGCATGTCCGAAATGCCACCGGGACCAGGATGTGTGTCTCTGCGCAAAGGCGCCGGTTTTCGAGAACCGGATCCCTGTGATCATTCTTCAGCACCCGCAGGAACAATACAAAGAGCTCAATTCCGCCTGGCTCGCCCACATCATGCTGAAGAACAGCGACGTTCGTGTCGGCCTCTCCTGGAACGGATTCAAGTCGGTTGCGGGGGAATCCGCTATGCCTTCACAATGGGGAATCCTGTTTCTTGACAGCAAAGGCAATGCCTCGGATCCACCGGTCGCCATTTTGGACCGGAAGAAACAGCGCATCACCGATTCCGGGTTTCTGAAAGGGATCATCGCACTTGACGGGTCCTGGAAGCAGGCAAAGACGCTGTGGTGGCGCAATCCCTGGTTTTTGAAACTCAACCGCATCTCACTGAACCCCGCGCATGCGTCGCTCCGCGCGCAAACCCGCGAGGGGGGACTTTCCACAATCGAAGCCATTGCGTTTGCCCTCGATAATCTCGGTGAAGATAAAAAAATCGGAGAGAGCCTTCGCGAGAATTTCCGACGGCTGATCGTCGAGAGATAGAGGGCGTCCCCCGAGTTGAGCGCAGCAGCGGGACATCCTATAATGTTCCCGTCAAGAGAAAAATCTGTTTCTTAAAAGAGCAATAAAATCGTTGACGTAAATTTCACAGTTTTTCCCAAACATACGTCTGCACTGCGCCTGAGCATTCAGACGTGCTGGTTTGTTTCCCTGGTGCTCACAGTTGTTGGACCTTAAATCTCATCGTTATTGGTATCCGGCATTTGCCGCTTGCGGCAACACCCATCATCCCTTATCCAGATTTTAAAGTCGGTGAGCGGCTCTTTATTGTCCCTCCCGAGGTCCAGTGGCCTCAACGCTGTTAATCGAGCTCGCTTCAGAGAATAATCTGTTTTTCGTTTTCTGTCTTTATGTCTGCTTCAAATACTTGATGTCGAAAACCTCCTGCTTTTTCATCAAGGTCCAGGCAACAACCAAAAGCTTGGCCGATAATTTCACCCAGCGTTTTGTCTTGATGCCTTTTTCTTTTTCTCTTTCTCTTCCTTGCAGTTGTTTTACAAAATAGAACATAAAGTCTTTATTTCGAGAGGCGGCAATAAAAGCCGCTTGATACAAGGCATATCGTAAATCAGCTTTCCCCTGCTTGGAGATCACCGGCA
>JAIGNE010000068.1:0-57134 GCA_036528635.1 Deltaproteobacteria bacterium | reverse complement strand
TTAGGGTTGGTGTCGCTGCAAGATACGATGCGACGACTTCAGCGTGTTCAATGAACCGCCGGATGCGGAACCGCACGTCCGGTGGTGTGGGAGGACGGCGGGGGTGACCCCGCCTCCTACCTAATTTAAACTGATTTTCCCTGGTAAAAAAACCGGCGGCCCCGAATGATCTTCGAAGTCGCCGGTAATCTGCGCACGCTTATTGATATGGCGTTATTTTCCTACAATCTTCCAGGCCTGGTCGGAAATCGAAAGAAGGTAGGCATAAGAGGTCCTGGTCACACCGTTCATGTACCAGACCATGTTCCTGCCGGTGGATGTGTTTCTCCAGATAATATCCGTCTTTCCGTCGGCGTTGAAGTCAGCAGTGCCCACCATCGCCCAATCCAGGTCCGTGTTTGACGTCAGGTAGGCAGCTGAGGTTTTTGTCACGCCGTTCATGTACCAGACCTGATTCCTGCCGGTGGACGTGTTTCTCCAGAGAATGTCCGTCTGCCCGTCCTGGTTGAAGTCGCCCGTGCCTGTAATGATCCAGTCCAGGTCCGCCACACGGGGAAGATACACGTAAGAGGTCCGGGTCACGCCGTCCATGTACCATACCTGGATCTGGCCGGTGGTCGTGTTCCTCCAGAGAATATCCGTTTTTCCGTCATTGTTGAAGTCACCCGTCCCCACGATTGTCCAGGCCTGGTCGGAGACGGTCGGAATGTAAGCTAAAGAGGTTCGGGAAATATTGTTCATGAACCAGACCAGATTCTGGCCGGTGGACGTGTTTCTCCAGAGGATATCGGTCTTCCCGTCGGCGTTAAAGTTGCCCGTGCCCACAATGGTCCAGGCCAGGTTGGTGACGTCCGTGAGGTAGGCATAAGAGAGTCTTGTTACGCCGTTCATGAACCACACCAGGTTCTTGCCGCTGGTTGTGTTTCTTAAAAGGATATCCGTCCTGCCGTCGGCGTTGAAGTCGTTTTTAATCAAAGGCGCCGGTTCCTCGAGGTTGACAATACTGACAGATTGAAGCTGCATTCCGGAATAACTGCCCCCCCAGGTCATGGAGTGATTGAGATAGTCCCAGGTGTCATGGATGTAGATCGTATTTCCTGTATCGTTATAACCCACGCCGACAATGGTATGACCGGCCAGATTAAGCATCACCGGCCGACCGGCATCGATCTCGCTCTTGAAATCAGCAAATGAAAATCCTCCTGCAAGCAAATTGTCTGTTTTCTGGTTATAACAGTCGGTGACCGTGTAGCCTCTGGCTTCGTAAAAGAGCTTTCTCCCGTAAGTTCCATCCAAAGTATGGATTGAATAATCAGCCATTTGACTACAGGTAAGCTGATCCGGTGATGAAGTCCATGTGTAGAACGTCGTTGAGCCATCCGTGTTGCTATAAGCGGACTGACTGGTCTTCATGTAATCTCCGATTGCGTCCGACCAGGTGTGCTGCGTCCAGGAGCCTGTGATATACGGATCGCTGGCGCCGCTGCCATATTGAACCCAGTAATCGTCAATAGAACCGCGCGTCACCCGGCCATCAACCCCGTTGTGAGAGCCGGCCAGCGGGAGATTGGGATACGTATTGGTCCCGTCCGACCAGGTGGGCCAGGAACTGTTATCGAGCGGCATAATACCACCGTTGGTGGGTCCGGCGTACATATACGGGTACCCGTTTCGGTCATAATACCCGGCGATCATCGCGCCGGAAACCGAAGAGCATCCGAAAACCCAGTTAAAAGCGGGGACGGTCAATGTCTTCGCGGCCATCTGGGAGCCGGGTTCGGGCAGTTTGACGGCCGAACGTTCTAGTTCATAGCCGGAGGGTGGTTGGGGCGGGCCGCTAATGATCCCCCGTTCCAGACTGACTCCATTGCTGAACGTTGTGGTTTGGGTGCTGAAAAAATCGTTGACCTGATTCACGGGACCCTGTTGGAGCGGGATCTTTCCCACGGTGTCCTGCGCACATATTGTAAAAGCAGGAACAACAACCATGATCGCCGCAATAATGAATGACTTTAATGCGTTTACCCATTTTTTCATAATTAATCCTTTCAACAATTCTGGCTGATTTAATTATCCGCTCCCGGGCACAAAAGGTATGACGCCATGGGTGCGAACCAATCGGCAAAACGGTAAAATAATAATTGTACTCCCACCGCTGGTGCATCTCGTAAAGACGATGATCGTTATTTCTGACTGCAATTTAGCATAAAATAAAGGAATGGAGAAACAAGAATTTCAGAAAGAAAGACATTTTTTAAACAGCATGCTTAATTCAGATGATGCCCTTTTTAAATTTGGATCGATGGGCCTGTCTTTTGCCGCGAGGGTTGGAAAGAAGGTTAGAAATAATATTTAGCTATCCTTAACTATATTCAAATTATTGATTTTATTCTGGTAGTCCCAAGGGGAGTTGAACCCCTGTCTCCGGCGTGAGAGGCCGAATTATAACCTTTTCTTATCGTTTCCCCTTATTTACTTTTAAACCCTTATAGTCAGTAAAACTCAATGCCTGTATAGCTTATAACATTTACCTTGACTTACTTTCCGTTTTCTATATATTTGTTTTGCCTGCTGGGGATAGTGCTGGGGACTTTTTTCCGGCTTGCAAAAACAGTGGCAAATTTTCGCAAATAGCGTTTCCGGCTTTCAACAGAAATGAGGTGTCAAATGCCAAAGCAAGAGAGAATCAAGACGAAGTATCCGGGCGTTTATTTCATTCACAAGGGCGATGAAAAAGTATTTTATATCTTCTATCGGCTTAATGGCAGGCAGGTTGAAGAAAAAGTAGGCCGTCAATTTGCCGATGACATGACACCGGCAAAAGCGGCGGGTATCCGGGCGGCACGGACGCAGGGAAAAGAATCTTCCAATAATGCGCGGCGTGAATTGGAAAAGGCCACGAAGCAGGCAGAGGTCGACAAAATGACAATTAACCGTCTCTGGGATGAATACAAGACAAATAAGGCCGATTCCAAAGCAATCAATACAGACGAAGGCCGTTATGAAAAGCATCTTAAATCTTCTTTTGGTGACAAAGAACCCCATGAAATAATCAGGCTTGACGTTGACAGATTAAGAATGAAACTCTTAAAAACCCTTAAGCCTCAAACCGTCAAGCACGTTATGGGATTGCTCAAGCGAATAGTCCACTACGGTGCGGCGCGGCAGTTATGCCAGAACCTTAATTTTGAAATTGAGGCCGTCAAAGTGGACAACCAAAAGACAGAAGATTTGAACCCTGAACAGCTAAAGAAGCTACTGGACGAAATTGACAAGTCAACGGATGTTGAAGCAAAAGCCATTATGAGGCTTGCTTTATATACCGGCATGAGGCGCGGCGAAATGTTCAAATTGAAATGGAATGACATTGACTTTCAGCGCGGCTTTATTGCCATAAGGAACCCGAAAGGCGGCGTATCTCAAAAGATACCCTTGAATGAACAGGCGCGGCAAGTGTTAGAGAATCACCCAAAGACAGAGGGGAAAGAATATATTTTTTTAAGGCCGGACGGCGAACCCTTTACGGATATTCGTCGGCGTGTCAATCCGATCAAAGAGGCGGCAGGTATACCGGCAGACTTTCGCGCCCTTCATGGTTTGCGACATACTTACGCTTCTATGCTGGCTTCATCCGGCAAGGTTGATCTTTATACCCTGCAAAAACTATTGACGCACAAGTCCCCGGTTATGACACAGAGGTATGCCCACTTGAGGGATGAGGCGCTAATAAAAGCGTCAACATTGGCCGGGGACATCATCGAACAGGCAGCAAACGTACATGATCAGGGAAACGCAACGTCAAACGCTTCATGAAAGGAAATCGAATGAAGGACATCTTAAAAAAAATTGATTTGCTCAAGACAAAGATAGACGCTTACAGGCCGATTGACGCGCATATGCTCAAGCAGCTTAAGGAATATTTCCGAATCGGCATGACGTATTCAAGCAATGCTTTGGAAGGCAATTCTTTGACCGAAACGGAAACGAAGATCGTCATTGAAGATGGAATCACCATTGGCGGCAAGCCGGTCAAAGATCATCTGGAAGCGCTGGGGCATTCAGAAGCCTATGATTTGCTTTTCCGGCTGGCGAAACATCATGACATCTCAGAAGCGAATATCAAAGAACTACATCGGTTGTTTTATTATCGGATTGATGAAGATCAGGCCGGGAAATACCGGAAACAAAAAGTCATCATTACCGGCACAACCTTCATTCCCCCCGCGCCTGAAAAGATACCGGATTTGATGAAGTCATTCGTTGCCGGGATACCCGATGACCGGTCAAAGCATCACCCCGTTGAATATGCGGCAATCCTTCATCGAAAGCTTGTGACCGTTCACCCCTTTATTGACGGCAATGGACGTGCGGCGCGTCTATTGATGAACCTTGCCTTATTGCAGGCAGGGTACCCGGTGGCGATTATTCCCCCGATCTTGCGGCGCGAATATCTGGACACCTTAAACAAAACCCATAAGGGCGATGATAAGGCGTTCAACAAATTTATTGTTGGCGTCTGCTATGAATCAGCGAAAGAATATTTAAGACTTCTTGAAGGATAAGTTTTCATAACCGGGAATAGGCATGCAAGCCGACAAGCGAAAAAACCCCTTTTCGCTTTCCCATGAGAGGGAACGCAATGAAAGACAAAGAGAAAATATTAAGATGGAAATGGGAGTTTATGAGACTCAACCCTGAATATCGGGCGGATTACGAAAAACTAAAAACACTAAGGCAAAAACTCAGCTATGACCGCCTATTAAAACAGATTGAAAAGGATCGAATGAAATGGCGCAAAGATCATTCGTCAGACTCAAAGAAAGTGTTTGATACTGCTAATGAAGAAGAGTTTGAAAAGTGGCTGTTAGCGAAAAGGGAAAAAGAGCTTGAAATAATTAAATCATATGAACAGGAAGAAATAAAATATTCCCACAAGTGGTCTCCTGGCTGGTCTGGGAAGATGTATGATCCTGATAAATCGTATGAAGAAATCAATTCGGTACCTAATAGTAAAGATTTCAAAAAGTTTTCGAAGAATGTAACGGATCAATGGGCATTTAAAGAGGGACTTGATCAGAAGGCTGTGGTGAGGATGGACTTTACAGAATTTCCTTGTAGCAGCTGTGAGTTTACAAAATTATTAAATATCGAGAAAGGGGATTATTTCCTTAAAATTGAGTTTAGCAAGGTCAACTCAATTAAGGCGATCAAGGAAGCAGTGTGCAAAATGTTGGATGCAGAGTTCTCCGGGCCAAAAATGACAGGTAGTTTAGTTGAAATGAGGGGAGGAGATGGTGGACGAGTGCTCATAGATTGTATGAGGCTAAAACATAGCGCTCATCCAAAGAAAGGTCAGAGGTATGAGATTGATTACGATCTTATTTTAAAAGTAGGGACATTGAAGGAAAAAGGTAAAACGAACGGGGAAATAGCAAGAGAGATTAATCCGCGAGCTTTCAAAGACAGCAAAGATGAACCCGCAAACCCTACATCTGCAATACGGATGATCAGTAATTATTATAAAACATATAAAGAACTTGTAACAGGAGGTTATAAAAAAATATCAATTACATAGTTTTGTTTTTTTGAACACATCGGAAACATTTCATATCATCAAATACCTTCTTCGACTTACTACGATAGTTAATTATATATAATCACAAGTCACACGGTTGTGGTTTTTTTAATTTTCGTAACCAGAGATAACTTTACGGGGGGGTACAATGCCAGTAAGCAATGAAGTAGCAAGACTAGAAAAAAAGTCGAACAGAAAGAGGCGTGTTGAAATTGCGCCTGCAAACGAATTAATCAAGAAACCATTTTTAAACGAGTTTGAGGTGTCGGCAATTACAGGCCGGGCAGTTGCCACGTTGCGGAATGACAGACACTTGCGGCGGGGGCTTCCTTATCTAAAAGTTTCTCAACGTTCAATCAGGTATCGAACCCCGGACGTTATGAACTTTATGGAAGCGCGGCCTATTACCTTTGAAGCGTTGGCTGACGAGGTGGCAAAATGATTTCCCATAAAGCACCTGCCCGTACACTCCATGCAAAATGTCATTATTGTGTTCAAAGCAGATCCGATCCAGACGTTGAAAACTGCACAGGGTATATTGTCTTTGCCACGGGAAAGCCTTGTCCGTTTTACGAATACAGAATGGGCAACAAAAGACCTTCGGTAAAAGTCATGCGGACATACTGTTTGGAATGTATGGGCGGCAGTAAAACAGCCGTTAAAGAATGTGGCACCGAAGATTGCCTGATCCATCCCTATCGTTTTGGTAAGAATCCAGCGCGTGCAGGCAAAGGACAAAGTTCGGCACAGATGGCTTCATTGAGGTCAATAAAACAGGTTGTGAGCAAGAAAAATCCTGTCTGTTTTGAACGATTGACAACAGCCCGAGGAATTATTCATGAGCCGCAGCAGTAAGACTAAAGACAAACGGAAAAGATTGCCGCCGTTTGTTCCGCTCACTTGGGAAATGTTAAACCATCAAGCGTATAAAGATTTGCCACCCAGTGCAGCAAAAGCTTTGCCTTACTTTTTGGGAAAAGTAAAATTGGACTTCGATGATCCCAGCAGACTCACCACTGAATTTTCATTTTCTTACAGAGAAGCAAAGTCGTTTGGATTTGCCCTAGGAACTTTTTCGAAAATCATAAAAGATCTTATAAGATATGGTTTTCTTGATCCTATAGACAAAGGCGGACTTCGTGGTGACTGCAAGAGTAATAATTTATTTTGTTTATCACGGCGCTGGAAATTTTTTGATCAAGCAGATTTTCAATTTGTGGATTGGAAATGTTTCCTTCCGAGACAAAAGCAGCTTCAAAAAGTGAAACGTACAACTTCAATTTGTGAAAATAATGCAGTTAATTCATGATTTATTTTTCACATTTTGAAGTTGTAGAGATAATTTTTCATACTGATTCATTTCATATTTTGAAGACTATTCTATATATAGCCATACGTATAGGGATAAATATAACAATGACTGTAATTTGATAACACGAGCTGTAAATGGAAAGTAAAGCTACCTGAACTCATGATGAGCACACTAGGACTCAGAAAACTTTGGCGGAGACACTTTGAAGTTTCTCAGCTTCTTTTCAAAGAATGGGAAAAGCAAGGCTACGATGGGCCGGTTAATATACCACCTTTTCCGGAAGAACTGCGAGGCATGACCTGTGGAGCAAAAACGCGGTCCGGGACACCATGCAAACAGAAAGGTATCTATCTCAATGGCCGCTGCAAATTTCACGGTGGTCTCTCGACAGGACCACGCACCAAAGAGGGTAAAATACGTTCTTCCCTGAACTGGAAAAAACGAAAAACCTTCACAGAGGGTGAACGAAGTCCATGAAAAGTTAACAAAACTCAACATTGAAAGCAAAATAATACAAAAACACGCAGCACATGAACGAGTATTTTGACCCCAATATGCGCATGCGCACTCGTCATGGGGTACGGCAGCTATCTTGATCTGCAAAGCCAGAGTCTTAGTTGCATAAAGACTGGACACAAAAATACACACATACGCACGCGCGTCATGGGGTTCGAAAGGGGTGTCGACTATATGGATATTTCAAAAAAAATGTGCGGAGCTAAAACAAGGCAGGGCAGGCCATGCAAGAATACCCGGCTTTATAAGAACGGACGCTGTAAGAATCATGGCGGATTATCCACCGGACCACGAACCGAGGAAGGAAGAGCACGGGCGCTTGCGAACCTAAAGAAACCTAAAGCAGAAAAGTAGGCGTGAGGAAACGACAAAGCAAAAGTCAGGTCGGCCATAATATTGAATAAAAGGATTAATTCTTCAAATGTGGTAAAGTAATTCATCAGTTAACCGATGACAATACTATAAGATTGACACCGTTTTTATTTAAAGTTATAGGGCTTATTAATCAAAAGCGCTTACTGTGAAATGTTCATTTAATAAAATGATTGTATTGGGAAGCGTTTAGCAGACAATCGGCACATTATGGCTACTGATAAAAAAATCCTCAATTTAATAAAATATATAACCTGTTATGCTTCTGATCAGGACATTAAGCTGACGACTGTTCAGCTTGTCAAATACGTATATCTCGCTGATCTTTATTATGCGCGGTATCATGACGGCGCTACGATTACACAATTCCCCTGGGCATTCGTTTACTATGGGCCATATTGTTCAGAAGTTATGCATAGCATTGATGAGGCCGCATCGGCTGGTATGATTTCACGGATGACCTATGAAAGTAAATTTAATGACAAGGATTACAATCTGTTTAACTGTCAGGATGAACAATACGATGAACTAAGAAAATTATTCCCCCTGGAAGTGACCAGTGAATTAAAAGATAAAATAAAAAAATATGCAGGTGATACAGCGCAATTGCTGGATTATGTATATTTTGAAACGGAACCCATGAAAAATGTTAATAAAGGCGACAGGCTTGATTTTTCCAAAGCTCAAAAACCGCGTCTGAATCTAACGATAAAGACACCAACGCTATCCAAAGAAGACATTAAAAAAATAAAACATCATGTTGCCAATTTAGGTGAAAAATTTCATGCAGCAAAAGAAAGAAGATTGCTGCATGAAAGGCAACTTGCCAAATATAAAGATGATAAATATTTTCAGGCGCTCGAATGTTTTGAAGAAGAGCCATTGCCAACCGGAATACAAGGGATAATTAAAATCGAGACATAATGGGCATTTTGCAGGTATTTCCGAAGGAAGTATTTTATAAAACAATTGAACCTCAGGCCTATGCCCCTGGGCAAATATGCCATGTGATAGTGCCGCATCTGGCAAAAATTCCCCAAATTTTTGATGTTGAAAGAAATCGACCGGAAGAACACGACAATATAAAATTTACTCTCAGAAACGCCAAACCAACAGGTGATTTTGTTACCGCTGACAGGACGCTGCCTTTGTCCAAAATTAAATTACGGACAAATGAGGAACTGCTTGTGCAAAGAGCAAAAAAGCGGCGCGGCATAATATTGCCATCGTTTGTTAATGTTTATCCAGAAATTACGGCGCTCTTATCAGGCGGGAAGGAACATCTTCAAGAGGATGCCTTGTTTATTATACCGTGCTATGGCATAGAAACAAAAAATAGCACAACGGGGTTTCCGCCTGAGATGGTGGAACGGGTACGCTGTTTAATTTACAACCAGTTCTTTTTTCTCCCTGCACATAAATCCCTGACAAAGGATTCTATTGCTAGATTTGATAGAATTCAGGTTATTCCAGATAAAAAAGAAAGAGCAGCAATAGAGCCTACAGATTTATGCCTGGCCGATGATGTCTTCAATATCTTTCTTGCTCTTTTCCTATATTGTTTGACCGGAATAACTGACGATGACCTTACCGCGATTCGGCAATTAACAACTGAAAAATATCTTGGGATTCAAGAAGGCTGATCAATAAAAAAATCACTAACTTCCCCTTGCTTTTAATGCTTTTCTCGTTTATTTTCTTTTTCGTTTAATAACTTTTCAAATATAAATATTTTATCATACGATAATCCGCAGAGGAGCGCTTATGGCACGGAAAAAATCAAACTCAACCGAGCAAAAACTTTTTGAACAATATGAACACAAGGACAAGCAGCGCCTCAACAATCCGCCGGTGGGATTGGTGGACGCGCACACTGATAATGGCGGGCAGAAAAAGAAAACCTACCAGTATGATCCGCATCTTGATCCGCAACTGCAATGGGCGGGCAAGGCTGAGCATACCAGTTTTGAAGTGCCGACCGTCAGCCTGCATGTGCATGAACGGATTGACCCGCGCCGGATTATTGAAACGGTACGTAAAGAAAAAACCGATATGTGCAGCCATCGCTCTTTGAAGAAAACAAAAAACCGCTGCGCGAAGCCATTGAATTCTACAAACACAAGGAAGGCTGGTCAAATCGTTTGATTGCCGGGGATAGTCTGCTGGTGATGAACTCTCTTCTGGAAAAAGAAGGGATGGGCGGCAAAGTCCAGATGATTTATTTTGACCCGCCCTATGGCATTAAATATAAATCTAACTTCCAGCCTTTTGTAAACAAACGCGACGTTTCCAGTAGCGATAAGGACGAAGACTTGACGGCAGAGCCGGAAATGATCAAAGCCTTTCGGGACACCTGGGAGCTGGGCATTCACAGCTATTTGACCTATCTGCGCGACCGTCTGCTTCTGGTGCGTGAACTTTTGTCTGAATCCGGAAGTGTGTTTGTGCAAATCAGTGATGAGAATGTTCATCATGTGCGGGAAATTATGGATGAGGTGTTTGGTGTGGGGAATTTCGCACAGATAATTCCATTCAGGAAAAAACTGATGCCATTAGGTGCAAAATTACTTGAGGGAATGTGCGATTACCTAATTTGGTACGTTAAGGACGTTAATACCGTAAAGTATAGACCCCTTTTTCAACCAACCAAGCCTAAAGCGGCAGCCAGATGGACCAATATTGAGTTTCCTGATGGCACAAGGCGAAAGCTTACCAAAGAAGAAACTGAAAACCTTGATCTTTTACCAACAGGAACAAAGATTTATCGCCTAGTTTCTCAACGTGCACCATCATACTCCGAAGCCAGTGTTTATAGTTTCAAATTTCGTGGAAAAATCTTCAATCCACCGACGGGAGGATGTTGGGTTACAACAAAGGAAAAGATGCAAAAATTGGCCGACTGTAATCGGCTTGAAGCAGAAGGCGACAACCTCAGCTATGTTTACTATCACGATGATTTCCCATACTCTAAGGTAAACAATTACTGGGACGATACGTCACCGGTACAAGGAAAAACTTATGTTGTGCAAACTACAGAGAGAGTTATTCAACGTTGTCTCCTAATGACCACTGATCCCGGCGATTTGGCTTTGGACATTACGTGCGGCAGCGGCACAACAGCATACGTTTCCGAAAATTGGGGCAGGCGCTGGATCACTTGCGACACATCAAGAGTAGCCATAGCGCTTGCCAAACAGCGATTAATGACTGCAAACTTCGATTACTTTGAATTGGCCCATCCCGAAGAAGGTGTCGGCAGCGGCTTTCAATACAAGACCGTCCCACACATCACGCTCAGATCCATTGCCAATAATGAACCAGCATCTCAGGAAACACTCTACGATCAACCATTTATCGACAACAAACGCCTGCGTGTGACCGGGCCCTTTACGATGGAAGCCGTCCCCGCACCCGTCACCAAAAGTTTTGATGAAGTTGAATCTTCAATTGTTTCATCTGAGGCTGGTGCCGAGGTTGCCCGCAGCGGCGAGACACTGCGTCAAAGCGAATGGCGCGACGAACTATTACGCACCGGCGTGCGAGCCAAAGGCGGCAAGACAATAGCGTTCTCTCGTATGGAGGCGGCAAGAGGTTTTCGCTATGTGCAAGCAGAAGCCGAAACCAAAGAGGCCAAACCGCAAAAAGTATATGTGGTTTTCGGCCCGGAACATGCGCCGCTGGAACAGCGCACGGTCGAGCTGGCTTATGAAGAAGTGAAACCTTATAAGCCGGACATCCTTCTGTTTTGCGCTTTGCAGTTTGACGAAGAAGCCGCCAAGGATATTGATGAAATGAATCCGGAGATTACCCGGTGTCTGTTTCTCAAAGCGCAAATGAATGCTGACCTGTTTACCGATGATCTAAAGAAGAAACGTGCCAGCAATGAAAGCTTCTGGTTGATCGGTCAGCCGGATCTGAAATTAAAAGCAATCAAAAGTGGTGATGACAAAGGCAAGTATCAGATCGAGGTTAACGGCTTTGATTATTATAACCCCAAAACAGGTAACGTGGAAAGCGGCGGTAAAGGGAACATCGCCATGTGGCTATTGGATACGGATTATGATGGGCGTAGTATTTTCCCTTCACAAGTATTTTTCCCGATGGCGGGAGCAAAAGAAGGTTGGGCAACCATTGCCAGAAATCTGAAGGCGGAGATTGATGAGGAAAAAATCGACGCTTTCGGCGGGACGGTTTCACTGCCCTTTACGCCGGGGAAGGCCGTTGCGGTGAAAATAATTGATGCCCGCGGCATTGAGAGTTTAAAAATTATTCGATTGTAAGGGGATGACATGAAAAACATAGACAAACTCATTATCAATTCCCCTTATGCCGTGCCTGAAAAGTATTGGGAATATATTCGCGATACCCGCGAGTTCCTCCTTAAGGATGGCCGACGGCCTGCCGGATATGTAGTTGCCTCGGAAAGTTCCCAGGCTTTTGATGATCCGGGCGTGTTTGTTGAAATTGCGCTGGTGAATGCTATGCGCCCGCGTATTGCGAAGTGGCGCGACGCAGATTATCCCGGCGTTACCGGCATTACCAAGCGGCTGTTAAAACACTGGCAAGATCCCGAAGAACGCAAAGACCGCCGGTTTTTCTTCTGTCAGATGGAAGCGATTGAAACGCTCATCTGGCTTACTGAAGCGCCGGAAGCTGAGAAAACGGGTATTGTTATACCGGGTGATGGTGGTGACTTCTCCCGCTGGTGCAGCAAAATGGCCACCGGCACGGGTAAAACAATTATCATGGCGATGCTCATAGCCTGGCAGGTGCTCAATAAGGTTGCCAACAGCAAGGACGCCCGCTTTTCCAAAAACGTGCTGGCCGTTGCACCAGGACTAACCGTCCGCAGCCGCTTATCCGTGTTGGAACCGGCAGGCGACGGCAATTATTATGAAGAATTTAATATTGTGCCTTCCAGTCTAATGGAAACTCTGCGGCAAGGTAAAGTCAAAATCATCAACTGGCATATGCTGGCGTGGGATAGTGAAGAGCGGCTGGCAAAAAAGAAAACCGTCGATAAGCGTGGCGCGAAAAGCGATGAAGCTTATGTCCGGGAAGTATTGAAAGATATGTCTGGTGCGTCTAATATTATCGTGATCAATGATGAGGCGCATCATGCCTGGCGGATTCCGGCTGAAAGCAAAGTCAAGGGCGTTAAAAAAGAGGACATCGAAGAAAGCACGGTTTGGATAGGCGGGCTTGATAGGATTCACCGGACACGCGGTATATTACGTTGTTTTGATTTGTCCGCAACGCCCTTTGCCCCGTCCGGGAAAAAAGCCACGGAAGAAGCTCTCTATCCTTGGATAGTCAGTGATTTTGGCCTCAATGACGCCATTGAATCCGGCCTGGTCAAAACACCGCGTGTGGTCATTCGCGATGACGGTAGGGTTGATGCCAATTTACGTTCTCGACTCTACCATATTTACATGGATAACACCGTTAAAGATGACATAAACCGAAAAGCTGAGGAAAGCGAACCTTTGCCGGATTTAATCAAGAATGCTTATTTATTGCTGGGTAAAGACTGGCAGGCGGCCAAAGATGCATGGAAGAAGGCAGGGCATAAAATACCGCCTGTGATGATAACTGTAGCCAATACAATAAATACTTCCGCGCGTATTAAATATTCCTTTGATCATGATGCCTTCTTGCTGTCCGTGGCCGGATTAGATGATTTATGCACACCAGAAAAAACATTGCAAATTGACAGCAGCATTTTGAATAAAGCAGAAGCCGAAGCTCAACCGATTGATGTTGAAGTAGAAGCAACAGAAGAGAATGACGAGGATGAGGAAGCCCCGAAGGAAAGAAAGCTAACTCAAAAACAACAGGCGGAAAAGATTCGGATAATCATTAATTCAATCGGCATAATCGGCAAGCCTGGCGAACAAATGCAGAATGTGATCTCCGTCGGTATGCTTTCCGAAGGATGGGATGCCAAGACGGTCACGCATATCATGGGGCTACGCGCATTCAGCAGCCAGCTTCTTTGCGAGCAAGTTGTTGGCCGTGGTCTGCGTCGGACTTCATATGATGTCGGCGCTGACGGATTGTTTGAACCGGAATATGTGAATATTTTCGGCGTGCCCTTTACTTTTCTGCCACATGAAGGCGGGTCAGACGGACCGCCACCGCCACCGCCTCCACCAAAGACAAGAATCGAACCTGTAAAAGAAAAAGCGCTACATGAAATAATCATCCCCAATGTTCTAAGGATTGATCATGTCTATAAACCACAACTGGTAATAGACATGGCCAAAGTAAAAACTCTTGAGCTCGATCCTTATGAATCAATTACGGAAGCGGAATTGGCGGCGATGATTGCCGGAAAACCGAATCCGGCTGCCCTTACCGAAATCGACTTAAAAGAAATTGCCGAAAAGCTGCGCACACAATCCGTTGTCTTTCGCATTGCTTCGACGATCTACAATTCAGAGAAAAAGCCAGACTGGAAGGGCAGTAAAGAAGCGTTTCTGATTCAATTGATTCGGATTGTGGAACTATTCATTGATTCTGATAAGATCAGCATCAAAAACCCCCTCTTTAATCAAGAAGAGACACGCAGGCGAATCCTTGTCATGCTAAACATGAATAAAGTGATTCAACATATCTGGAATGAAATTCGCGCCAATAATACGCTGGAACTTACGCCTGTATTCGATAAAGAAAAACCATTATTATCGACAAGGGATGTCCGAACATGGTGGACAAGCAAGCCCTGCGAAAATTTCAGTAAATCGCACATAAACTTTACTGTTGTTGATAGTGATTGGGAATTTCTCGAAGCACGAAATATCGATAACCAAAATGCCATTGAGTCTTTTGTGAAAAATGATCATCTTGGATTCGCGATTCTTTATAATCATGAAGGGATTATCAGAAAATACTATCCAGACTTTGTAATAAAATTTAAGAATGGCCAGTATCTTATTCTTGAAACAAAAGGGCAAGATACCGATCAAGATAAAACTAAGAGGTCATTTCTGGATGAGTGGTGTAAAGCAATAAATCAGCATGGCGGGTTTGGAATATGGCGATGGGCAGTATCTTTTGATCCGAATGATCTTGATGCGATTATTAATAATGCAAGCGCAGCACTATAATAATAAGTTATCTTAGAGTCGCACAATGTGGGCAGTAAGCCGTTTTGAAGAGACAGGCAGGTTTGTTGATCCTGCTTATATTCTTAATGAAGTTGAAACAAAACCTAAAGAGGTTTATAATAATCTCAAGAGTTACAAAGGAGTTTCCTCTTATGAAGCCTACGACAACAACGTCCCCAAAGGACAAGCCCCAAAGCTCATTGAACAATCAAGAGAAGCCGAAAACACGTTGGACCTGGAAGGAGAACGACGACTTCAGCGACCAGACGATTCTCAACACCCTACAGAGGGTAATCAAGAAAAAACAGGGCAAGTAAAGGGGTTTGAAAATGAACCTGCAGCAGATGGCAGCACAGGCTCGGGATCACTGGAAGGTGACGAATCCGGAAATATACCGGCAGATGGTGGAGGACAAAGCCCTTTATCCGTCGAGCGAGGCGGCAGCGAAGCTGACCTTACGGGAGATGGAAACCTTGATGAAGGGCGGGATGACGAAGGAGGAAGCCTGGCAGGAGAGCCGGCACCTATTCATCTTCAGGACGAAGGAGAAGATAGCGGAGTCGTATCAGCCGGACCGGGACGACCAGGGGAAACCGATACTTCATCTCCAGTAGAGAGCAATCCACCCAGCGAGCCACGAACCAAACAATTAACCGGAGTCAAACCCGGAAATTACCGCGCCTTATACAACATGTTTTGTTGTCAGATGATTGCAACTCTAGCATTCCTCAGCATTCTTTGTTGAAAAATGTTGGGTTTTGCAAACATAAGCTTTGTTAATATAAAAACAAATAACATCAACGTATTACATTGTTTAATGAGGGTTCCAAATCCTTCAAGTACCTAGAGTTTTGGTGACCTAACGAATCCTGAGTTTTCCGACATATAAAAAGAGTTTCTGGGCATTATAAAAAAAAGAGCAAGACGTTTAACATCCTGCCATACTTTTGCTTTTTTTCATGGTGTACCAGAACTCCAAAGATCGTCAGAAGAAACCCCGATTTTAGGCCTGTCTGCTGGGGATGCTGCTGGGGGAAACTATTATTAAAGTCGGTATGTTGCTAAAAAATGTTAATAAAGTATTGATTTTATTCTGGTAGTCCCAAGGGGAGTTGAACCCCTGTCTCCGGCGTGAGAGGCCAGCGTCCTAACCACTAGACGATGGGACCATGTTGGAGCAGAGTACAAGTCAAATCCGGAGGGTACGGCTTAAAACCCGGACTGCTGTTTCCTGATAATTCCCCAATCGATGGGCAAAGATACCTAGACAATGCCGCCAAAAATGTCAAGGTAAAATTGGCCTGACAGTGCGGGCGGAGATCAAATGGGGGGGGAGCAAAAAGCCCGCTATGCTCTTTTTTCAATGTACTCGACCGCGGCGTTGATTCTTTTTACGACGTTTTCCCTGCCCAATGTGACCATCACTTCATCGATGCCGGGGCTGACGGTCTTGCCGGTCAGCGCCACCCGGAGAGGCTGAGCGATGACTTTAAATTTAATGTTTTTTTCTTCGATGAAAGCCTTGAGGAACGCTTCGAGGCCTTCTTTGCTGAAGTCCGGCACCACCGGAATCGCGGCCGCCATCGCTTTTAAATGCGCGGCGACTTCGGGCACCAGAAACTTTTGCGCGGCCTGTTCTTCATACTGAACAGAATCCGTAAAATAAAATTCGGCCATTCCCGCCAGTTCGACCAGTGTCTTGCCGCGGGATTGCAGATCAGCAATCACCTTCCGGGTGAAAGCAGCCTCGCCAATATTGGTTCCGGCGGGCCACAGGGGCTTCATCTCTTCCAATAATCGTACCGGCGTCGCTTCCTTTATATAGTGTGCGTTGAGCCAGAGCAATTTTTCAGGGTTGAAAACAGCCGGCGATTTGCCGACAGCGCCCAGGTCGAAATAATCAACCAATTCTTTCTGCGAAAAAATTTCCTGGTCTCCATGCGACCAGCCCAGGCGTACCAGGTAATTAACGAGGGCTTCCGGCAGGAAGCCCATCTCTTTGTAAGCCATGACGGAGGTGGCCCCGTGACGTTTGCTCAGGCGCGCCTTGTCGGACCCCAGAATCATCGGAACGTGGGCGAATTTGGGCACCTCAAAGCCCAGGGCCTGATACATCAAAATCTGGCGCGGGGTATTGTTGACATGATCATCGCCGCGGATGACGTGCGTGATATTCATGAGCGCGTCGTCAATAACGACGGCAAAGTTGTACGTGGGATACCCGTCGCCGCGTTCGATGATCAAATCGTCCAATTCATCGTTATTAAAGCTGATATTTCCTTTGATGAGGTCTTCCACAATCGTAATGCCGGCTTCGGCGCCGCGAAAGCGGACCACGCTGCCGGGCGATTTTTTTAAGTTTTTATCACGGCAGGTGCCGTCATATTTCGGCTTTTTCCCGGTTGCCAGAGCCTCTTTTCTTTTGATTTCAAGTGTTTCGGATGTGCAGGTGCAGACGTAGGCCTTTCCTTCATCCAGCAGCTTTTGCACCATGTCGCGATGCAGATCCACGCGTTGGGCCTGAAAATGAGGTCCTTCATCCCAGTTCAGGCCCATCCAGGCCATGGCATCCAGAATCGCCCTGGTGGATTCATCCGTCGAGCGCTGCTGATCGGTGTCTTCAATCCTTAAAATAAATTCACCGCCGTGATGGCGGGAAAAAAGCCAGTTAAAAAGAGCGGTTCGTGCTCCACCGATATGCAGATAACCGGTCGGAGACGGTGCAAAACGGGTGCGAATTTTGGTGGTCATGTCGTTTCCCTTAATTTTTGCGCTTTTATAGGGTTGCCGCCGGTCATTTGTCAAGCGCCTTTTGCCTTCTTCCAAGCAAATTTTTCTTGACAACACGGTAATTTTATCATTTACTCACCGGCTTAGCGCGGTAGGCTTAATATTTGAACAAGGCAGTAAAGGTTCCATGTCCGATTCTTTGAAAATTAATCTGGCTATTCTCCCCGAGGAGGGGTTGCGGTTGAGTTTTTCCGAAGATGCCGCATGGTTCAAAGGATGTTTTTCCGACGATGAACTCCCCGAATTTTCGCTGGTCAGGGCGGACGTTACCTGTCTTGTCACCAAATCCGGTGACACGATTTATATCCGGGGAGAATTGACGGCCGAGATCAGTCAGGAGTGCAGCCGCTGCCTCGAAGCGGCGACGATTCCCATCGGCGGCGATTTTGTCTACACGCTTGTTCCGGAGACGGCGCAGGTCGCAGAAGACCTGGAACTGAGCGCCGAGGAACTTGAAACAAGCTATTATCGCGGCGATTTTCTCGATCTCGCGCCGATCATCTGCGAACAGATTGTTTTGCAGGCGCCGATGCGAGTGATCTGCGCCGACGATTGCAAAGGCTTATGCCCGCATTGCGGCATGAATTTGAATACCGGGTCCTGCAACTGCCGTTCGGGTGCTGTGGATGACCGTCTGGCCGTGCTGAAAAATTTTAGAGTAAAAAATTAATGATTAAAAAAGAGGATAAATTGCCATGCCAAATCCAGTAAAAAGACATTCCAAAACAAGACGCAATACCCGAAGGGCGCACGACTTCTTAAAACAGCCTTCGATGTCGGTTTGTCCGCAGTGCAGCGAACCGAAGATGCCTCACCGTGTTTGCCCGAATTGCGGCACATACAAAGGCAGAGAAGTCATTCCGGCGGAAAAAATTTCCTAGGACAGTACAACTGCTTTGACGCGCTAAGTCCTTTTTGTGCCGATTAAATGTCTGGCGGCAGGCGGTTCAGAATAAATCGAATGGTTTAGCTTGCGGGGAGCTTTGTCGGGAGAAGCCCGGTGCAGGCGGTCATTCGCACCGGAGGCATCGGCGGGTATCGCAAAGAAGACCGCAAAAGTCTTCAATGCAGATGTCTTCCGCATTGAAAAAAATAAGGATTTTTTTTTCAAAAACAGGTAATAAAGGCAGCACGCTATATTTCTTAGTCTAATCTTGGACTGCAGGAGGGAATTCATGTCATTAGAAGAAAAAGTCATCAAACTCGTTATGGAGCAGCTGGATGTGACCCAGGAGCAATGCAAGCTGGAAGCGTCATTCATTGACGATCTGGGCGCTGATTCTCTGGATCTGGTTGAGCTGATCATGGAGATGGAAGAAGTATTCGGTACGGAAATCGCCGACGAAGAGCTGGAAAAGATTCGAACGATTAAAGACGTTATCGATTTTCTCCAGAAAAAAGGTATTAATTAATTCTTTAAATCAGGATCATTTTCCATGAAAAGGCGTGTCGTTGTAACAGGCCTCGGCGCTCTGACTCCCCTTGGCAACTCCGTTTCGGAATCATGGGCGGGCGTCGTTGCCGGAAAATCAGGCATCGGCCCCATTACCCGGTTTGATGCCTCCGCTTTCGGTTCCCGAATCGCGGGTGAAATAAAAAATTTTGATCCTTTACAATACGTCGATAAAAAAGAAGTCCGGCGCTACGACAACTTTGCCATTTATGCGCTGGCCGCTTCGCAGATGGCGATGGAGGATGCCAGGCTCACCCTTGACCCGGAAATCGCGGAAAGGGTCGGCGTGATTATTGGTTCCGCCATCGGCGGGGCCTATACCATCGAAGAACAAGTCATGGTTCTCCATGACTCAGGTCCCCGTAAAGTATCGCCTTTCGGTGTTCCGGCTATCCTCGCCAATCTGGGCTCCGGTCATGTTTCGATGCGTTTCGGCGCCAAGGGGCCGATCAATTGTTCCGTGACGGCCTGTGCCGCGGGCACATCGGCGATCGGTGATGCCTATAAAATCATCGCTTACGGAGACGCGGACGCCATGATTGCCGGCGGCGTCGAGGCGGCCGTAACGAAGCTGGGTGTCGGCGGGTTCTGCGCAATGCGCGCCCTGTCCACCCGCAACGACGAACCGCAGAGAGCCAGCCGGCCTTTCGATAAAGAGCGCAATGGCTTTGTGATCGCGGAAGGCTGCGGCGTGCTGATTCTGGAAGAACTGTCCTTTGCCCGGAAACGGGGCGCAAAAATATATGCCGAGATCATCGGCTACGGCTGCACGTCCGATGCATATCATCTGGCTGCCCCGCCCCCCGGACATGAGGGCGCCGGCCGCAGCATGCAGGTGGCGATCAGGGATGCCGGCCTGAAAACAACCGATATTGACTATATCAACGCCCACGGAACGTCTACACCGCTCAACGATCTTTATGAAACGCAGGCCATCAAGAATCTCTTCGGCGATCATGCCAAAAAGCTCCTGGTCAGCTCCACCAAGTCGATGACCGGTCACATGCTGGGCGGCACAGGCGGCGTGGAAGCCATTTTTTGCGTGAAGGCGCTCCAGGAGGGCATTATCCCGCCCACCATCAACCTGGAAAATCCGGATGATGAGTGCGATCTGGACTTTGTGCCGAATGTTGCCCGGCATCAAGTCATTCATACCGCCATGTCCAATAGTTTTGGTTTCGGCGGGGTTAATGCCGTCATCGTCATGAAGCAGTACAACGATTAATTGTTTTTGGAGGATTTTTTATTCATGTCATTTTTAGATCAAGTTGATCCGGAAGTCGCTAAAGCTATTGACCTGGAAACAAGACGCCAGGCGGGAAAGCTGGAACTCATCGCATCGGAGAATTTTGTCAGTGAAGCGGTTCTCGAAGCCCAGGGCTCTGTGATGACCAATAAATACGCGGAGGGTTACCCGGGGAAACGCTATTACGGCGGTTGCGAATATGTGGATATCGCCGAAACCCTGGCGATCGAACGCTGCAAGAAGCTTTTCGGCGCCGAGGAAGTCAACGTTCAGCCCCACTCCGGCACGCAGGCCAATATGGCCGTGTATTTCGCGGCGTGCGCCCCCGGCGATACCGTTCTGGGCATGAACCTGTCGCATGGCGGCCATTTGTCGCACGGCTCTCCGGCGAACTTTTCCGGCAAGTTCTATAAAATAGTTCCGTACGGCGTCAACCGCGATACGGAAACCATCGACTACGAAGAACTGGCGAAAATTGCCCGGGAGCATAAACCCAAAATGATCGTGGTCGGCGCAAGCGCCTACCCGCGGACGATCGATTTCCTTAAATTCCGCACCGTGGCCGATGAAGTCGGCGCGGTCATCATGGCGGATATCGCTCACATCGCGGGACTGGTTGCGGTGGGGCTGCACCCGTCGCCGATTCCCATTTGCGAATATGTGACCACCACCACGCACAAGACGCTGCGCGGACCCCGCGGCGGGCTGATCATGTGCAAGGAGCCCTATATTAAAATTCTGAACAGCCGTGTTTTTCCCGGGATGCAGGGCGGCCCGCTGATGCATGTGATCGCCGCCAAGGCCGTGGCTCTGAAAGAAGCGCTGCTGCCCGAATTTGCGACCTATCAGCAGCAGATTGTCAGCAATGCTCAGGCGATGGCGGACGAATTAAAGAATTCCGGTTTCCGCCTGGTGTCGGGGGGCACGGACAATCACCTGATGCTCGTGGATCTGACCTCCAAGGATGTGACCGGAAAGGATGCCCAGGAAGCCCTGGATCGCGCGGCGATTACCGTCAATAAAAACGGCATTCCGTTTGATACGAAAGGGCCGATGGTTACGAGCGGTATCCGGATTGGCACGCCGGCGCTTACCACCCGCGGGATGAAGGAAAACGAGATGCGCCTGATCGCCTCGCTGATTGCGGATGTGATCAATCATATTAATGATGAGCAGAAAATCAAAGCCGTGGCCGAGAAAGTCAAAACGCTTTGTGCGCAGTTCCCGCTGTATGCGCAGAGGATAAAAGGGTAAAAAAAGATTCGGGCGGGTGTTCGCCAGACGGCTCATCAGAAAGCGGAAAGATAAAGTGGAAAAAAACGCGCCGTCCCACAGCGTTTCGGACAAAGTCCATTCCCGTCCCGACTGGGACACGTATTTTCTGGATATTGTCGAACTGGTCTCACGCCGCAGCACCTGTTTGAGGCGGGCGGTAGGGGCCGGCCTGGTTCGCGACAAGCGGATTCTGGCCACGGGTTATAACGGCGCTCCCTCCAAACTGCAGCATTGCCTGGATATCGGCTGCCTTCGCGAACAGCTTCAGGTTCCATCCGGTGAACGCCATGAATTGTGCCGTGGCCTGCATGCCGAACAAAATGCCATTATTCAGGCCGCTCTGCATGGCGTCAGCGCGAAAGATTCCACCCTCTACTGCACCAATCATCCCTGTGTTATCTGTGCAAAAATGATCATCAATGCCGGCGTCAAGCGCGTCGTCATCCGTGACGGTTACAGCGACCAGCTGGCGGCGGATATGTTCAAGGAAGCGGGCATCGGCGTTGTGCAACTGACTAATGGATAAAGGCTGGGTTCAGACGAAATCATGAAATGTCCTTTTTGCGGCAACGCGGAAAACAAAGTGATTGATTCCCGGATCAGCAAGGACGGCAAGGCCATTCGCCGCCGCCGCGAATGTCTGGGGTGTTCCCGCCGCTTCACGACGTATGAATACGTGGAAGACATTCTGCCGATGGTGGTGAAAAAAGACGGGCGGCGCGAACCGTTTGACCGGACGAAAATCCGCAACGGTGTGATGACGGCCTGCGAGAAACGGCCGATCAGCATGGAGGACATGGATAAAATCGTCGAAAATGTGGAAATTGCCTGTCAGGAGTTTCAAGGCGAAGAAATTCCGTCATCGGTGATCGGCGAAAAAGTGATGAATGAACTCAAGGCGCTCGACGGCGTGGCCTATGTACGCTTTGCCTCGGTCTATCGGCAATTTCGCGACGTCGGGGAATTTATGGCGGAATTAAAAGACCTGTTGAGCAAGGGTAAAAAATAATCATGTTTACCGGCATTATTGAAGGAATGGGCAAGGTGGTTCGTCTCACCATGAAGGGCGCGGATGCTTTGCTGGAAGTGGACGCAGGGGCGGCAGGGATCGATTTGAAAGACGTGTCTCTGGGTGACAGCATCGCGGTGAACGGCGCCTGTCTGACGGTAACGTCCAAATCAGCCAGGACCTTCACCGCCGATGTCTCCGCGGAGTCCCTGAGCAAGACGACGCTCAAAACCTTGCAGGCGGGCCACGCGGTTAATCTGGAAAAATCCCTGCGCATCGGCGGCTTTCTGGGCGGCCACTTTGTGCTGGGGCATGTGGACGGGATCGGCCGCATTCTCAGCAAAACGCAGAAGTCCGGTTCGATCATCTTCGCCATTGAAGCGGCGGAACCCTGGTCGCGCTACATTGTGGAAAAAGGGTCGGTGGCCATCGACGGCATCAGCCTGACCGTGAACAAGCTTGAAAAAGGACGATTTTATGTTAATATCATTCCGCACACAGCCGCCAACACGACGCTGATCGGAAAAAAAGAGGCTGAGCGGGTGAACATTGAGACGGATATTCTGGGGAAATATGTAGAAAAGTTATTGCAAACACCGCGGGGAATCGATAAAGACTTTCTCGCCGAACATGGTTATATTAAGTAAAAAGGATGAAAAATGGCAGTCAGTAAAATTTCAGAAGCAATTGAAGACATCCGCAACGGGAAAATGGTTATTCTCGTGGATGATGAAGACCGGGAAAACGAAGGCGATCTCTGCATGGCGGCGCAGTTTGTCACGCCGGAAGCGATCAATTTTATGGCGCGTCTGGGCCGCGGGCTCATTTGTTTGACGATCAATGAAGAAATCGCCAACCGGCTGAAGCTGCACCTGATGGTGAAAGACAATCAGGCGCGTTTCGGCACGGCGTTTACCGTTTCCATCGAAGCGCGTCATGGCGTGACGACCGGCATTTCGGCGGCGGACCGCGCGACGACGATTCTCACCGCCGTAAACTGCGCGGCCAAAGCGGACGATATTGTCAGCCCCGGACATGTGTTTCCGATTCTGGCGCGCAAGGGCGGCGTTCTGGTGCGCACGGGCCAGACGGAAGGCTCGGTGGATTTATGCCGCCTGGCCGGACTGACCCCGTCGGGTGTGATCTGCGAAATCATGAAGGATGACGGCACGATGGCGCGGATGCCGGACCTGGAAATATTCGCCCGTGAACACAACCTCAAAATCTGCACCATCGCGGATTTGATCGATTACCGGATGCAGAACGAATCTCTGATCCGGCGGGTAGCAGAGGCGTCCATGCCCAGTTTGTACGGCGGGGATTTCAAGATCATCATCTATGAAAATGACGTGGATGAGATGCAGCATATCGCGCTGGTGCAAGGCGACATCAGTAAAAAAGATGAGGTGCTGGTTCGCGTGCATTCGGAATGCTGCACCGGCGATATCTTCGCCTCCGCCCGCTGTGACTGCGGCGATCAGCTGCATCGCGCCATGGAAATGATCGGCGAAGAAGGCAAGGGCGTCATCGTCTATATGCGCCAGGAGGGACGGGGCATCGGTCTGGTCAACAAAATCAAAGCCTACGCCCTGCAGGATGAAGGCCATGACACGGTGGAAGCCAACATCGCGCTGGGTTTTAAGGCGGACCTGAGGGATTACGGCCTCGGTGCGCAGATCCTGGCGGATCTGGGCGTGCACAAGATGCGCCTGATGACGAACAATCCCAAAAAGATTGTCGGACTCGAGGGATACGGCATTGAGGTGACCAAGCGCGTGCCGATTGAAATTCCGCCCAATGAAAACAACATTCGCTATATGACGACCAAAAAAAGCAAGATGGGTCATATTCTGGAGCTTTAAGAGCGGTCAGGCGCGTTGCGCCATAGTGAATAATTTTAAACAAGGATGGTGCTGAAATCATGCCGAAAATAATTGAAGGAAAAATTGTCGCCAAGGGGATGAAGTTCGCGATTGCTGCAAGCCGGTTCAACGATTTCATCAGCGGCAGGCTTATTGAAGGCGCGGTCGATACGCTGGTGCGGGCCGGTGCGGACGAAAAGGACATTGTCATTTACAAAGTGCCCGGCGCGTTTGAACTGCCGCTGGCGGCAAAAAAACTGGCTAAAAGCGCGCGCTTCGATGCCGTGATCTGCCTGGGCGCCGTGATTCGCGGGGCGACCCCGCATTTCGAGTATGTGAGCGCGGAGGTTTCCAAGGGCATCGCCCATGTGGGACTGGAAGCGGAAATTCCGGTGGTCTTCGGCGTTTTGACGACGGACACCATTGAGCAGGCCATTGAACGGGCGGGAACAAAATCCGGCAACAAAGGCTCGGACGCGGCCATGGCGGCCATTGAAATGGTCGATCTGTTCAAAAAGATGAACGCATAAAATTTAAAAAAGTAAAATGGCGCGCAATAAAACGGCGCCTTGCGGATTTGAGGTTTAGATGCAGGGACGTAGAAAGGCGCGCGAAGTCGCCTTACAGGTTCTTTATAGTTTGAATTTTGTCAATCTGGATGTGGAAAAGGCCCAGGAACTTTTCTGGGGGAATTTTGTTGCACCCAAGTCGGCCAAGGAATTCGCCGCCACGCTGATTGAAGGCACCTGGCATCACCGGGAAGAACTCGACGGGCTGATCGCCGGCTGTTCGGACAACTGGTCGCTTGGCCGGATGTCCAAGGTTGATATCAGCATCCTACGGATGGCTGTGTTCGAATTTCTCTATTGCGAGGACATTCCGCCCAAGGTCAGCATCAACGAAGCGGTTGATCTGGGGAAAACGTTCGGATCGGAAAATTCCGGTTCTTTCATCAACGGCATTCTGGATGCCCTCAATTTGAAGCTTAATAAAAATCATGCAGCTAAACCTGTCCACTCATCCCCCCGACCAGCAAAGGCATAAGTGTCTGGTTCTGGGTTTCTTCAGCGATGAAAAACCGCCGAGAGGTGTTTGCGGTTTGCTGGATTGGCGCCTCAATGGCCTGATCTCGCGGGAAATCAAAGAGGGCCATATCGTCGGGGATTTCAAGGAGAAGGTGGCCATCCCCTTTCCGGAACGCATTGGTTCGGATCTGCTGTTTCTGTTCGGCATGGGCAGTCTTGCCGATATTTCCTACGACCGGGTTTACACGGCGGCTTATGAAATTGCCGTCACGATTGATAAAATGAAGATCCGGGATTTTGCATTCGACCTGCCGGGCGAGGGGCGTTCGGAATTGACCACGGCCGGCATTCTGGAAGCCATGATCACCGGTTATTTTGATTTCCTGTCCGAGGATGTGAGTAAGCTGACCCATATGAATGTCTGCCTTGTGTCATCCTCTGAACGATTAAAAGATGTCGCAGAGGGGATCAGGCAATTTCACAAAAATGTGCGCCACCTGGGATCGGTGGACTTCAGCGCCCTGGAGCCGCATTTTAGCTCGTAGTTCGTAGCTCATAGCTCGTGGCTCGTGGCTCGTATCTCGCTTGCCACCCGCAGGGGTGGTATCTCGTTGTTCGTTAATGGAAAATTATTCTCATTGCAGGGAACAGTCGCGATAACCTAAAGGTCACAAGACCGTACCCTGCTGCCTGTTATTATGGCATTAATCCATATGCTCCAGGGACAGCTTCGCCGGTTGTTTCCCCAGCAGCACCATGCCGAAATGTTCGTATTTTTCGCCGGTATTTGTATCAATATCGTGCCAGCGCGCTAAAAATTCACGTTCGCGAAGCCATGTCCGGCGGATCGTCGCGGGATCTTCAAACAGCAAAACATCTTTGTTGAGGCCGATGACAATGGCGTAATGACCATTATCCCAGTCGCGGCGCCAGTCGTCGAGCGTCATGTAGCGATCCGCCCAGGCCTGCAAAAGCACAACCACCGGCGTTCCCGCATCCACATACTGCTTGACCTGATTGAGCGACCATTGTGTGCCGGATTTGACTTCGAAACCGTAGCTTTGAGCGGTTGCAATCATGGCCTGCGGCGGCGTGCCGCTTTCCTCGGTTGTGCCCAGTGTCTGCATCAGTTCATCGCGATCCACTTCCACGCCGTAATAGTTCATGACGGTCTGCAGCGCCTGGGCGCCGCAGTCATAGTCATACGTCTGCTTGCCGATATGCAGATCAATCATCGACATGCTCTGTGACTCCTGCAGCGACTGGAGGGTCTGGGTCAGTGATTCCGCGAAAGCGCGGCGCAGCCGGTTGATCTGGGCGACGTGGGGCGTTCCATCTTCGTTTTTAAAGAGGCGTTCGTTTGTTTCCTGAATAAATGCCGGAGCGCGGGCGCCGATTCGTTTCAGGGCATTGACCGAATGGGCGGCGCACACATGGCCGTGGACCTTGACATACTCCGAAGCGTTTACGGTAATGAGTACATCAGGCAGGCGTTTCCTAAGCTCGGCGGCGTATGTTTCTACAATGACATCCGGGCAATAAGAGAGAGGTTTTTCATCGCGTTCCGTATGTTGAAAATTCATCAGGTCGATTTGATTGTCGCCCATGCCGCGGGCGGTGACGGTGGAATGACCGTCAAAGAGCAGACCGGCGCCGGCGGAAATGTTTTCCTCGATGCTGCGGTGAAAGGGTTTGAGGTATTTATCCGACCAGGCTGCGCGCATGGATGCCGACGGTTCATATCCGGTGCGGTAGATCGGGCGGCCGAAAACGTCGTGAAGCGGCACGCATTCATCGATGTCCGCGGGATCGCGGTTGGCTTCGAGGAGGATGCTGCAGTAGGGGAAGACCAGCTGCCGGTTGGCGAGGATGTCGCGAAAATCATAAAGCCATTGCGTGTACCAGTCGACATTTTTAAGCAGGGCACTGAAATCATCGGTCAATTCTTCCAGTGAGATCTCAGGCGGAATCACGACGCCGCTGTGCGGTACGACAACTAAAATATCCGATCCTGTCATATCATCAGTCCTTCGGGGCCTGGACAACGTTTTCAGGTCCATGGCCGGGAGGTATTGTAGCGCTTTTCTCCGGCTTTGAAAATGCAAAATAATGATAGTAATAACAATATATTATCGATTATTGATTGACAGGGATGGGGGTTCTTCCTATACTCTGATCCCAAAAGGCAGGGATTTAATCATTGTCCATGAACTCTTTCAACGACTCCCCAAAATCACATTTCTCCGGTTGGGTTACTCTTGCCGGCACGATGCTGGCTTATGGAGCCATTTGCGGAAATGTCACCTATGCTTTTGGCGTCTTTCTGCCGTCCATGAGTGAAACATTCGGCTGGAGCCGTTCGGTTCTTTCCGGGCCCTACACGCTTTTTCTGATTATCGGCGGCATGCTGGGACCCCTTGCCGGGTCCACGATTGCCCGGTTCGGCGCCCGGAAAAACATTGTGCTGGGAAACGTCATCGCGGCGCTGGGATTGCTGGGCATGTCTCAGGTTCAGGAAATCTGGCACGTTTACCTTTTCTTCGGCGTGATGGGAGGACTGGGGTTGGCCTTTTCCGAATTTTTGTCCGTCACCACCGTGATCAATCACTGGTTCATCCGCAAGAGATCGCTGGCTCTCGGCTTTTTGTTTGCCTCCGGCGGGGCCGGCGGTTTTTTTCTGCCGCCGCTGATCAGTATGCTGATGACGAGCCTGGGCTGGCGCTTCACATGGGCATGCCTCGCCGGCCTCCATCTGCTGCTGGGCGTCATTCTGGCCGGTCTTCTTATCCGGAACACGCCGGAAGAAGAAGGCCAGTTTCCGGACGGGCATGCGTCGGAGGAGAAGCTTGAACAGGCAAACCTTTCTGCAGCGGGGCATGTTTATCATACGAGAGAAGATTGGAGCGTGCGCGACGCGCTCAGAACACCGGCGCTCTGGATTCTGTTGATATTGTTTTCCGTGCTCCTGTTTGCCACGACCATGCTGACGACGCATCAGGTGGCTTATCTGCAGGATTTGAAATATTCGCCGATGGTGTCCGCCACGGCTCTGGGGCTGATGCTGGGGATGAGCATATTGGGCAGGATTCTGAGCGGCGTCCTGGGGATGCGGTTCAAGGGGATGCACCTGGCGGCCGTCTTTATGGCCCTTCTGGGATTGGGATTGTTGTCTCTGATGAATGCCCGGGAAATCTTTTTTGTTTATCTCTATTCCATTCTGACCGGCATTGGATTTGGCGGGATGATTGTCCTTCTTCCGCATACGATGGGCGCCTACTTCGGCCGCAAGCACTTTTCGCGTATTGTCGGCTGGACGACTCCTGTTGTAACGCTGGCGAGCGCCATCAGCCCCATGCTGGCCGGATGGATGTATGACACGACCGGCAGTTATTTTCTGCCGTTTGCCATCACGGCAGCACTCCTTTTCGGCTGTGTCGGTCTGACTTTCTGGGCGCGTCCGCCGCATCCGCAGAAGACATGACGGCTATTTTCCAAATTTATATTTGTCTAAATCGATGAATCGGTGTAAGAAAAAAAACATGAATAACGAAAGCGGAATGATGGTTGCGGTTCGGGTCAGTCTCTTCTGTAATGTGATTTTGTTTGTCATTAAACTCATCACACTCCTGATCGTCAATTCGCTCGCTGTTGCCGCCGACCTGGGCATATCGGTTATCGCCCTGGTGGTGTCCGGCATCCTTTATTACGCAATCAAAATGTCCAACAAACCAGCCGACCTGCTCCATAACTATGGATACGGGAAGGTTGAAAATGTGACGGAAGCCATTGAAGGCATCGTGCTGATCGGCCTGGCGCTGGCGATGTCCGTCCAGGCGATCCTCAGCCTGGTCAGACCCGGCGTGGGAGTCCATTCGCCTTTCATTGGCCTTGCCACCAGCTTTCTGGGCATCATCATCAATTTCTGGGGGTCCGTCTTTATCCTGAAGCTGGCCCAAAAGCATGCATCGCCCGCCCTCCGGGCCGAGGGAATTCATTTCCGTCTGGAGGGATTCATTTCTTTCTCGATTACTGCGGCTTTTGCCCTGGTGATGCTTCTGAATCACTACGGTTTTTCGGCGATGTCCAAATACGTGGATCCGCTGGCGACGCTGCTCGTGAGCGCGCTGATTACGGTGCCTTCCGTGCGGCTTCTTCGGGATGCCTATATGAAACTTCTGGACGCTTCCATCGGGGAAACCAGCCAGCTGGACGTCATTAAGGCGCTGGCCAGCCACTATGACCGGTATTGCGATTTTAAAAATATCCGGACGCGGTCAGCGGGGCGCAAACAGTTTGTGGATCTGCACCTCGTGATGCCGGATCATATTTCCGTGAAAAAAGCCCACCAGATTACCGCGGCGCTGAAGCAGGACATTGCCGACGCTGTTGCGGAATGTGAAGTGACGGTGCACGTTGAGCCCTGCAAAAGGGATTGCGCGTACATGAAAAATAATCAACCCTGTCCTTACGCCGGCCATTGAAGACTTAAGTCTGAACGGTCCTCTCCCGATACGCCATCCTGTTCCCGATTCATCGTCATGCCGGCGGGGGCGCTGCGGCATCAGGATTCAAAACACAAATACCAGCGATATCGGGTAATCTCCCGGAAGCCCATGTGTTCGTAAAGCGGCGCTCCGAATTTGCTGGCCTGCAGGACGACCAGCGCGGCCCCGCGCCGGAAAGCCTCGTTGACCGCTTCGCGAACGCACGCCTCTCCGAACCCTTTCTGGCGGCTGTGCTCCAGGGTTCCCACCCAGTAGAGGCCGGCGATGCCTTGTGCATACAGAGTCATGGCGGTTGAGACAGGCCGGCCGGAAGCATAAGCGACGACCCGGTCGATAGGCGGCCGGAGCAGCCGCTCCGGTGTGGCAAAGATTTGTCGGCTGACCTCGGCCGGCATGCCGAGACTTTGAAAACTTTCCCCGACGACAGACGCGAAATCGACCACTCCGGCAACATCGGTGACATGGCGGATTTCGATATCTCCGGGCACCGGTTTTTTCCCCAACGGACGGTCCACAAACATGCCCGGCGCGTCGGGCAGCGGGTACATTTTTTTCTCCCGGCAGACAGCTTCGAGGGCGCTGTCCGCGTGCACTCGGAGGTGAATACTGAAAGGTGATTTTCGCTCCCGGTAAAACGTCCGGATGCGGTCGAATGTCGCGGATGCAGTTTCACTGGCCATGCCGCCCAGCGTCATTGCGGTGCATGTGGTCGGGAAGGGGTATGAACCCTTCGTCAGCAGCAGATCATTCTGCTCCAGGATTTCTCCGGACAAATTCCATCGCGTCACTTCCCGCGTATATTCCGCCAGATTGAGATCGCTTAAATTAATTTTGTCTTCCGTATTCATGGTTGCTCTGGCGTCATGCGCTTAGCGGTTTTCGGCGATGGATTTAATCGGCTTGACCATCTGTTCTTTGAGAATTTTTAAAAACTTTTTGCGGAATGGCGGAAATTTAGTGAGCAGCATCATGATCATATTCAACCGCCGTATTTTATAGTTCTTCTGCGGAAAATCAAAATATCCATGTTTTTTGTAGTAGCGATAATCGGCCTGGAACGTAAAACGCAGCATGCCGTATACCTCATCGCGAAATATTTTTCGCCCGCCGACGCCGAAGAAGGTTATCGGAGGGGCAAAGCCGGCCGCGAAGGCTCTGTCCAGAGCGCCTGCCAGTTCAGCGAGCAGCTGATCGATTTGCCGCGCATCCGCTGTTTCATCCGTGACGATTCCCACCAGGTTTGCTTTCTGTGATTCGCTATAGGCTTCAAGGATCTGGCGCAGGTTGGGAATCTGGCCGAGCGGTCCGGAAATCAGAAACGCGATTTGTTTTCCGCTCAGTGTGGGCATATGGGTGTTGAAGAACGACCGGTCGAAGTACATCTTCCAGCGCGAGGACAGATAGCGGTCATGGATGGCTCCTGCGAAAACAACGATGTCCGCTTGTTTCACTGTCCCGTTATAGAAGTCGATATAGCCGTCTTTGCCTTCGTAGTCGCATTTGTTGTCGAGCCCGCACTTGCAGCAGCCCAGGCAGCCGCCCTTGATGTCGATATCCATCAGATTGATTGTCTCAACGGTCCCCCGGAAATTGGCTGCAAACGATTGAACCATCGCATCGATATTTCCGGTCGGATGCTGCCCGTCTTTCATGATCAGAATTCGTTTACCCGCGGCATCCACGCCGGCTGCCGGACTTCCGGCCTGGTAGGTAAAGCCAGATGCGGCAAGCGGCGGATAGACGCGCGCCGTGGGAACCTGACGCACGGCGGAATGAACGAAATTCTGGGCAAAGGAAACCCACCGTTTGCGCTCCGACTTTCTCATCAGATCGTACATGGCCGCGGAATAAGCCCCCAGATATTTCATCTGCAGGTCGTCGCAAATCGCCTGGATGTAATTATGCGCCGTGTTATCGAAGAAGTGAACCGAGGTGGACAAAGACAGGGTGTATTTTTCGGCAAAGGCCGCCTGTTGCCCGCGTTCAAAGATCAACTCGATAAATCGTTTATACTGGGAACAAACGATCAGGTAATAAAGCGGAAACGACCACCACACCGCATCCGCTTTTTTGACGGCTTCCATGATTTCACCAAAGGCTTTTTCGTCCTTTTCGAGTTTTCGGATGGTCTGTGCGACATGAAAGGTTTGAAATGTATGATCGGGTAATTTTCTGGCTGCAAAGCGGACATACTGGAGCGTCACGCTGAGTTCGCCCTTGGGACTGCCGTTCAACACTACAATCTTCATGATGGTACATTCCTTTCTTGTCAGGGGTATTCGATTTTATCGGGCTTCATGATCCAGCCAGGGCGGATGGACAGGCGCTGTCCCTGCCTCTGCCGCCCCGGGGGGCGGGGAAAACCCTGTTCAGGAAGGTTTTTTGTAAAAGCAGTAGCGGTTCCGCCCCGAATTTTTCGCCTCGTACATGGCTTTATCCGCTTGCTTGATGAGGGTGTCGAAGTCCTCGCCATGGTCCGGATACATGGCAATGCCCAGGCTGGCCGTGACATAAGCATCAATGGAATCCAGGTGAAAAGGCTGATAAAAAGAGGTCAGGATTTTCTCGGCAATCTGCCGGGCCTCATGAGCATTGTTCAGGGAGGACAAGGCGACCGAAAATTCATCGCCGCCCTGGCGGGCAACCGTGTCCGTGTCCCTGACCCGGTCCGCCAGCCGGTCGGCCACTTCTTTGAGCAGCAGGTCTCCGGCCGCATGGCCCCACCGGTCATTGACATCCTTGAAATAATCGAGATCGAGCACCATCACGGCAACCATTTTCTGCGCCCGCTTGGCGCGTTTAATCGCCATGGTGAGACGGTCGTTAAAGAGGATCCGGTTGGCCAGATTCGTCAGCGAATCGTGGAAAGCCTGCCTGCGGATGGCTTCCTCCGCTTTGCGCCGCGCGGTAATGTCGCTCATGATTCCCCGGAAACCCCTGGGTTTGCCATCGGCATTCCGGGCAAGACTGACGGATAATTCCACATGCCTTGCCTCACCGCTTTTGTTGATGATCTCCCATTCCATTTTCTGGAGAGGCTTCCCTGTTTTGTAAATCTGAGAGAAAGCGCGCAGGGCGACATCAGCGTTCTTGCGATCGACGTAACGTTTATAGGGGGCGCCCAGCATTTCCTCCTGCCGGTATCCGAACAATTGCAGAAAGGCCGCGTTGAACAGCAGCAGGTTCCCTCTCAAATCCGTTTCATAGTAAGCGTCGGTAATGGAATCGATGATCGTTTGTGAACGTTCTTCACTTTGTTTCAGCGCATCCTCAGCGCGCTTCTGAAGAGAAATATCCATCTGGCAGCCCAGGGTGGCCATCTGGTATTTGTACTCAATGGAGGTGACGGTTCCCATGTACCAGAGGGTATCGCCTTTTTTCGTGACAACACGATACTCATAAGGAGAAACCGCTTCTCCCCGCATCATGGCCAGGGCGCTCGACCGTACATGTTCCCGGTCGTCCGGATGAACCATAAACAGGGAATCCGCGCCGACAATGTCATCCGCCGTGTATCCGGTATTGTCCAGAAACCGCTGATTGGACCACTGAAACCGCTTGTTTTGAACGATAAAAATGCCGATTGGCGATTTTTCCGCCAGCGTCGCATACAGGTGCTCCGCCAGCTTCCATTCGGTAATGTTCTTGGAAATGATGGAAACAGCGGTGATGCTTCCTTTCCCCGGAGGTATTCTCACCGGGCTGAAAGTGCGCAGGAATTCTCCCCGGTCTCTCCGGCTGCAATATTGACGCTGGAAAGATGCGCCGGATTGAAAGACTTCAGCTACATCCCCGGCAAAAATGCTGGATTCTTCAGGGGAATGAAATTCACGATAGTTTCTGCCGATGATTTCGCCAGGGGCGAGACCGATGCGCGCGCAGTGCTTGGGGTTTACATAAAGATAACGGCACATTTGATCCACCATGTAGATGGAATCACCTGTGGCTTCAACCAGGTTCCGGTAAATATCCTCCATTTGCCGAAACGCTGCGGTTTTTGCTTTTTCGGGTGCTTTTTTTGCCTCGGGGGACATGTTTTTCTTCATATAAACAAAGCCTGAAGCCTTTTGCAAAATGGGTTGCCGGGGGGAATCATTCATCGCTTTTTCGCCTGTTTTGTCAGGCCGAAAAACATGCGGTCTGCGGAGGAGTATATGAAGATGATGAAGGTGTGTCAAGATAATTTGCGGGAAATCCTTCGAGAAACTGGTTGACATTAAAGGTTGTTTTTCTTATAATCCTCCGCAACAGTTAGTCGGAGTTTTTATACATAAATCAAATAGTAAATACTGAAGGTGAGGGAGAACGATGAAAATATTAGTAGCCTATGTGGGTGGACTCGACGTTGATAACTCGGTCCTGGATGTGGCCAAGAAGCACGCCAAAGCATTTAATGCGACCCTTTTTGTTGCAAGCTCCATGGAACGGGTATCGGAAAGAGAACAGCTGAATCTGGAAAAAGTCGAAAAACAGCTTGCCTATGTAAAAGAAACATTGGAAGCCGAAGGCATTGCCTGTGAGACGCATATTCTGGTCAGGGGACTGACGCCCGGAGAGGATATCGTCGAATTTGCGATCGACAAGAAAATGGACGAAGTGATCATCGGCATTGAGAAAAAATCCAAAGTAGGGAAACTGCTTTTCGGATCCAACGCCCAGTATATTATTCTGGAATCACCCTGCCCGGTGGTCTCCGTTAAATAGCACTGAGGCTGTTTGAATCGTTCGGGGCGGGCAATGGACGCCCGGTCCGGTATGCAAAAAAACAAAGGCTTGCGCTGTCCGGAAACAGCGCAAGCCTTTTTTATGAAATCATCATCCGGGCCTGCCGGTTATTTCTTTCTCTTGGCCAGTTCTTCGGCTCTCAATTCCTTGCGCAGGATTTTACCGACGGTCGATTTCGGCAATTCCTTGCGGAATTCAATTTCCGACGGCAGCTTGTAGGTGGCCAGTTTCGTCTTGCCGTATTCGATCAGCTCTTCAGCCGTTGCCGTTTCACCCTCTTTCAGAACGATGAATAATTTGATATTTTCGCCGCGCTTCGCATCGGGGATGCCGATCGAGCAGGCCTCCAGAACTTTGGGGTGCTCATAGTAAGCTTCATCCACGTCGCGCGGATAAACATTGAATCCGCCGGTGATGATCATGTCTTTTTTGCGGTCAACAATATAGAAGTAACCGTCCTGATCCATGGTCGCGATGTCGCCCGTATAGCACCAGCCGTTGCGCAGGAGGCCGGCCGTTTCCTGAGGCTGATTCAGATAACCCTTGGTGACCTGCGGACCGCGAATAATCATTTCGCCGGGTTCGCCGATCGGCATATCGACTTCACCTTTATCCAGATCGACGATGCGGCATTCGGTGTCCGAAATGGGCAGACCGATCGAGCCGATTTTCCGCACGCCTTCGAACGGGTTGGTATGCGTTACGGGTGTCGTCTCCGTCATGCCGAAGCCTTCGACGATCACCGCACCCGTTACTCTCTCAAAATCATGGATTACTTCCACGGGCAGCGGAGCACTGCCGGAGAAGAAACCCTTGAAGCAGGTGAGGTCGATCTTTTTAAAATCGGGATGATTCAGCATGCCGATATACATGGTCGGAACCAGAGCGCCGAAATTCGGTTTGAATTTGCGAATGGCTTCCAGAAGAGGCTCAGGCTGCGGTTTGGGAATGAGAATATCCCCCCATCCCATGAAAACGGAGAAATTCATTGCGCAGGACATGCCGAAGACATGGAAAATAGGCAGTGCGCCCAGGTTGACGTTATGAGTGCCCGCAAACCGCGGGAACCAGGCGCTGATCTGCTGCACCTGCTTGCTGATGTTGCCGTGGGTCAGGATAACGCCTTTGGAGACACCCGTGGTGCCGCCGGTGTACTGATACATCGCTGTATCGTCAAAGGTTAGTTTTGCCTTGGGCGGGTTGGGCTGGGACTTGGCGATGCAGTCTTTCCATAGGAAGACGTCATTAGCCTGTTTCATGGGTTTGGTGGGCAACAGTCCCTTTTTTTTACCGACTAAGGGGAATAAAAGATTGACCGGAAACGGCAGATAGTCTCCGATAGACGTAATAATAATTTGTTTAACTTTTGTTTTAGGTCTCAGGTCGATCATCCGGTTCGCCAGCAGATCGACGGTGATGAGTATCTTAGAGCCGGAATCGTTGAGCTGGTGTTCGAGTTCGCGGTCGGAATAGGTTGGGTTATTTAAAACAACAATCGCGCCCAGTCTATGGGTAGCGTAATAGGCCACGACGCAGGGGATCATGTTCGGCAGGATGATGGCGACGGCATCGCCTTTTTTAATGCCCATCCCGGCCAGGCAGGTGGCGAAACGATCCACCATGTCTTTGAGCGCCTTGTAGGTCATGATGTAACCCTGGAAGTTCAGAGCCATGCGGTCGGGGAACTTAGCTGCTGATCGGTCCAGAATATCGGGCATGCAGATTTCTTCGTATTGAATTTTTTCAGGAACACCTTTGTCGTAAGACTTTAACCACGGTTTTGACGCATAAGATACTTCTCCAGCCATTTTAACTTCCCTCCTAAGTTTGGTTAAGACGATGTGAATGAAGCAAACTGTATTAACGCTGTCCTTTTTTGTGATTAGTTCCTTGCTGTGATTCCTCCTAAGTTATTTAGATTTGATGCTTTTATGAATGAAATTAGGTTCCGGTGGCCCGGGCCGGAGAGACTTTTAGCAATTTTTTTCAGTAAAATCCATAAAATATTCCACCCTCGAAACGGGCGTCTTCATATCCGGCGCTATTTCGACTATTTAGCTTTACTAAATTTTTTTCAGCACTGTAAACATTGTTTCGGGCGATTCGCCGCCCCGGCCCCCGGGCAAAATGAGTCTGCGTCCTGTACACCGCAAAACGCGACCGCAAAGGGCTTGACAGAAGTATTTTTTTTAGGGATACCTTGCAAAGAAAAAGGGGTGCCTATGAAAAAGAAATCGAGAGACGTGGAAAAGACTTACCCGGCCGCCGACTTTGCCGCCAAGCTCCGCCGCCTGGCGGATGCCGTGGAATCCGGCAGGCGCTTTGCCATCATGATTGCGGGGGAGAGAATATCCATTCCCTCCGGCGCGGTTTTTAATGTGGAGCACGAACGCGACGGCAAACGCGAAGAAATTGAGTTTCAGGTCAAGTGGACCAACCGATCATAACCCGGCCGGCCGCTCATACCCCAGCAGCTTATTTTATGACCGCATTTGATATTCATATTCACACCCGCCGGTACTCCGGCTGTTCCTTTATTCAGGTTGAAGACGTCATCGGACAGGCTGTGTCGGCGGGGCTTTCCGGAATCGCCCTGACCGAACACGGCATGCGCTGGCCCGATGCGGAATTCGACAAACTGGTCCGGCAGGCCGCGGCCCGCGGACTGGTGATGATCAACGGCCAGGAAATACACGCCCGGGATGTCCGCGGGCGCTCCGAGGGCGAGTATCTGCTTTTCGGTTTGAAACGCAGCGTCACGGAAACACGCACGGCCGCCGATCTTCTGAAAACCGTTCACGACGAAGGCGGCATCGCCATTGCCGCGCATCCGTATAAATTGTCCCGCGGCGGCCGCTCCCACTATTACGGCGCGGGTGATCTGATCTACAAACTGCCGCTGGACGGGATTGAATTGTTTCATCCCGACCACGGCGAGCCGGCCATGAAAAAAGTCCAAAAAGCGATGGATGAACTGAAAATCCCCGGCACCGGCGGCAGCGACGCCCATAAGATCCTCAACATCGGCTCCCATGTGACCCTGTTCGAAAACAGGATCACCGGTGAAGAAGATTTTATCCGTGAAACCCGCGCGGGAAGATTGCGGGCGGAAAAACGTGAATAGTGAATAGTGGATAGTGAATGGTGAATGCTGAAGAGAGGCGGCGCCTAAGCGCTGCCTCTCTTTGGTTTGAGGATTATTCGCCGATGAAGTTGGGTTCGCGTTTCTGCAGGAAGGCCGTGATTCCTTCCACGGCGTCCTTGCTGGCGCCCAGCTTCTTCGACCATTCAATGTCTAACTTCAGTCCTTCGTCAAAACCTTTGTCCATTCCCACGTTCATGCCATCGAGCACGGCGGCTACAGCCAGCGGCGGCCGTTTGGTCAGGGCGACGGCAAAGGCTGTCGCTTCGGCGATCAGGTCGGCGGCCGGCACCACTTTATCCACCAGACCGATGGCCAGCGCTTCGGCGGGAGAAAGCCGCTTGCTGAAGAGGATCATATCGAGGGCTTTCGGTTTTCCCAGGAGCCTGGGCAGTCTCTGAATGCCGCCCCAGCCGGGCGTGATGCCGAGGTTCACTTCCGGCAGCCCGATGAACGCCTTGGGATTGTCGGTCATGATGCGGAAATGGCAGGCAATGGCCGTTTCACATCCGCCGCCCAGGGCATGGCCGTTGATGGCCGCGATATACGGCTTTGTCGAACGGGAAATGGCGTTCATGATCTCATTGCCGTTGGGGCCCTTCGTGATATTGGCGATGTCGGAGACATCCATGCCGGCGGAAAATCCCTTTTCACCGGCGCCCGTGATAATGACGGCCCGTGTCTCCTTGCTTTTTTCGATCGCGTTGACGGCATCGAAAAATTCTTCCCGAATCCCCAGGTTGACCGAGTTCATCGGCGGGCGATTCAAAACGATGGTTGTTACAAAATCCTTGGTCGAGACGATGATGTTTTTGTATTCCATAAAATTTTCTCCTTTCAATATTAGAGAACAAGGGGTTGCAACCCCTTGTTCTGCGGTTGTCCTTTATTTGTAGGGAACGGCTTGTGACCTGCAGGTTATTTGAAACCGTTCCCTACGTCTATTTCTTCTGATGCACCAGCCTCATCCCCGGATGAGGCACTTCGAAATACGGAACGTTTGTTCCCCCCAGCGAACCGATAAACGCCGTCTTGCGGTCCGGTCCGCCGAAGCAGATATTGGCCGGCCTGCGGATGACGGCGCCCTCATGGTCCTGAAGGTATATTTCCAGCTGGCCCTGTCCATTGATAAATCCGATGGCATTGGCCGCGGGAAAAGCGACCCAGAGGTTGCCTGCTTCGTCAAAGGCGATGCCGTCGGGAAAACCGAATTTTCCTAAATGGCCCGGCCCGTAAACCTCCGCCGGCCCCACGCCGTCGTCGGGGTTGATGCGGTAACGCAGCACCCGGCGCTGCATGGTCTCGGCGACATAAACATATTCTTCTTTCTCGTCCAGCGCGACGCCGTTGGCAAAATAAATACCGCGGGCGACAATCCGGGGCGGCTGATCCTGTTTCATGCAAACCAGACAGCCGTCGGGCGCCGGCGACTGCAGGGACGCATCGACATCCGGATTGTCCGTGGAATTGGAAACCCAGAGCCTTCCGGCAAAATCGAGAAACGGAAAGTTCGGCGTAAATATCCTTTTGCCTTCGGCGTGGGTCATGACCACCGCGTGCGCACCCTCCGGTGAGACCGACTGTACCTCGCCGTTGCCGAGGTTGGCGACGATGCAGCGGCCCTGCCTGTCGATGCAGATTCCGTTCGGCAGGCCGCCCAGGTTTCCGAAAAAGGTCGTGCGGCCATCCGGGGCAATTCGCGAACAGCGCCCGTAACCATCCGCCGTAAAGATGCTGCCGTCATCGAGGGCCATGACGCCCTCGGGCCGGGTAAGACCGCTGCCGATGGTTTGAACATCCCGGAGATCAATTCCCATGACTACATCCTCTCGAATATCGTGGCCAGCCCCTGTCCGCCGCCGATGCACAGAGAACATATCGCATACCGTCCGCCCGAGCGCTGCATTTCACTGATGGCGAACATTGCAATACGGGTTCCGCTCATTCCGTTCGGGTGGCCGAAGGCGATCGCGCCGCCGTAGGGATTGAGCCGCTCCGTGTCGAAGGAATGACCCTGCGCATGGAGTTCTCTGACGCAGGCCAGTACCTGTGCGGCGAAGGCTTCATTGATCTCAACGACATCCATGTCCTGCATTTTCAAACCCGCGCGCGTGAGCGCTTTGGGCATGGCAAAGGCGGGTCCGATGCCCATGATTTTGGGATCGACGCCGGCCACGCCGCAGGTGACCCAGCGGGCTTTCGGCGTGTATCCCAGCTCCCTGGCTTTTTCCAGCGTCATGACCAGAACGGCAGCCGCCCCGTCATTGCGGCCGGAAGAGGATCCTGCGGTGACCGTTCCGTCCTTGATGAACGCCGGCGCCAGGGCGGCCAGTTTTTCCAGGGTGGTTTCCCGCGGATGCTCGTCGGCATCGAAAATGATTTCCCCCTTTTTCTGGGGAACTTTGACCGGAATCATTTCGTCCTTGAAATAACCGGCCTTGATGGCGCGCGCGGCCCGCTCCTGGCTTCTGAAACCGAAGGCGTCCTGTTCCGCGCGGGTCAGCTGATATTTTTTGACCAGATTTTCCGCTGTGACGCCCATGACCAGCTGATCTTCCGGAGCCGGCGCCGTCTCGCGGCGGATAATCTGCGGCGGCGTGAACGAATAGGCTGCATCCGCACGCGGCAGCATCCACGGCGTGGAACTCCAGCTTTCCATTCCTCCGGCGATATAAATGTCCCCCAGGCCCGCCATGATCTGGGTGGCCGCGAAGTTGATGGCCTGCAAACCCGACGAACACTGCCGCTCCACGGTTACGCCGGGAACGCTGTAGGGGAGGCCCGCCTTGAGCACCGCCCAGCGTGACGGATTGTAGGCCGCATGCCAGGAGTTGGACAGTCCCATGACCACATCTTCAATCAGGTTGGGATCGATTCCCGTCTTATCCACCAGCCCCCGGATGGCCAGTGCGCCCAGCTCTTCCGGGCGAAACCGGGCCATGGCGCCGCCCGCGCGTCCGATCGGTGTCCGGACTCCTTCAACAATGACAATTTCTTTCATGGTATTTGCTCCTTTCCGCTTATTTGATTAAAATTATTCGACGATGACTTTATCGGGTTGTCCCCGTTGGGGCAACCGTTATTGTTTCCATGATGGCGGAAATAATCAGCCCCGCGCCGCCCGCGGCAAGGTCGGAAACCAGTTTTATCCGGCTTGCCGTGACCCGCCCGGAAGCATCCGACACGCCGTCATAGGTGGCCGACCGGACGAGCCGGTTCGCACGATCATGTTTCTTATGCGGGCTGGTTCATAGAGAACGCTCATGGGTCGGCCTTGATGCGCAAGATGAGTTCGCTGACTTTTGCGGCCATATCGGCCATGCCGAAAGGTTTCTGGATAAAGTCCATGCCTTCTTCCAGCACGCCATGCTGGGCAATGATATTTGAGGGATAGCCGGACATGAAAAGAACTTTTACGTTCGGACGGGTCGTCAGAAGTCTGTCGCGCAATTCTCTGCCGCTCATGACCGGCATGACCACATCGGTAATCACCAGGTCGATAGGCGTTTTTTCTTTTTCGCATTGCGACAACGCCTCCAGCGGGTTTTCCGATGAGATCACCTCGTATCCCAGCGCGCCGAGCATGTCGGCGACCAGTTTGAGAACCATTTTATCGTCTTCGACCAGCAGAATGGTTCCGGATCCTGGCGCTGCAACCGGTTTCGGAGAATTCTCCTCGATGACATCCGCATCCGTGCTGCGGGGCAGATAAATTTTAAAAGTGCTTCCCTTGCCCGGTTCACTGTACACATTGATGGTGCCGTCGTTCTGTCTTACGATGCCGTAAACAGTGGCCAGACCGAGCCCTGTGCCTTTGCCGACGTCTTTCGTTGTGAAAAACGGTTCAAAAATATAGGGAAGAAGATCCTTGCTGATTCCTGATCCCGTGTCACTCACCGTCAGGAGCACATAAGGACCCGGCGTCAGATCCAGATGCGATGCGCAATAGGTTTCGTCGATGGCGATGTTGGATGTTTCAATGTTGAGTTTGCCGCCCTGAGGCATCGCATCCCGCGCATTGACCGCCAGATTGATGAGGATCTGTTCGGCTTGCAGCGGATCAAATTTAATGGTCCAGAGATTGTCACCCGGATAAAACGTGAGATCAATGTCTTCGCTGATGAGGCGAAGAACGGCTTTTTCGGTTTCCGCGATTAATCGGTTCAGGTTGACGGCCCGCGGCCTGATAATCTGTTTACGGGAAAAGGCCAGGAGTTGCTGTGTCAGGTCCCGGGAGCGGCAGGCCGCCCGCTCGATTTCCAGAATGTCCTGCAGGATCGGATGATCGTTCGACAGCTTGAGCTTGGTCAGGTCAACGTACCCCAGGATAACATTGAGCATGTTATTAAAATCATGCGCGACGCCGCCGGCCAGCCGGCCCACCGTCTCCATCTTCTGAGACTGCACAAGCTGTTTTTCCAGTCGTTCTTTTTCCGCTTCCGCTTTTTTCCGTTCGCTGATGTTGCGGCCCGCCATCAGGATACCCGTCGGTTTGCCGGACTTGTCGCGGGTGAAGCTGGCGGTCATTTCCAGCCACACCGTGCCGCCGTTTTTATGATAAGATTCCAATTCAATGGTCCGGGAGCGGTCCGGATCGACGGGCTGGCCGCTGAATTCTTTTTCCAGCTCTTCCGCCAGCATGGCGACTCCCCGGGCGTAGGATTCCGGGGTCACCTGCTTCTCGGAGGGAATTTTCATGATTTCTTCCGGCGTATAACCCGTAATACGGATTTCGGAAGGGCTCTGATAGAGATAGTTCAGGTCGAGATCAAGCACAACGATGGATTCGTTCATGTTCTCCACGATCATCCGGTAGCGTTCTTCACTCTCTTCCAGGGCGAGCTCGATTTTTTTACGCGCCGTAATATCCCGGGCGGCCGCGACGATTTCCCGGGCTTTTCCCTCTGCGTCCCTGCCGAACGTCGCGGTAATCTCCAGCCAGACCGTGCCGCCGTTTTTATGATAGACTTCCAGCTCGATTGTTCTGGAGTTGCCCTCCCGGGCTGTTTGCGGATGGGTCTGCTGTTCCATGGCTTCGGCAAATATCCGGGTGGCCAGCTCAATCGATTGGGGAGGCAGCAGACGTTCCACGGGGATTTTTCTGATTTCTTCCGGCGTATAACCCGTTAAGAGCGCGCGGTGATTGCTGATGAAGGTAAACCGGAAATTGAAGTCGACCACGAACACGACATCATGGACATTCTCGACAATCAGCCGGTAGAGATGCTCGCTGGTCCTGAAGGCCTCTTCGGCTTTCCTGCGCTCGGTAATATCGCGGGCGACGCCCAGGACTTCAAAGGGTGCGCCGTCCTCAGTGTGGTTAAAATCGGATTGAACCTCCACCCAGCGTGTTTCTCCGTCTTTCCGGATGACTTCCAGCTCCAGCCGCTTGCTGGCATCGGAGACCTCGCGGTGACCGGCTGCTATGCGGGCGAGTTCCTCGCTGAAAGCCAGCCGAACGCGGGTCCGGGAGTCCGGCGTCAGGTAGTCGGTAAAGGACAGGCGCGGAAGCTCCTCGGGTGTGTATCCGAAAACCGTGGTGACCGACGGACTGGCATAGGTGAAGCGCCCCTCAAAATCCATCGTCCAGATGACGTCCCGGATGTTGTTGGCAATCATGCGCAGGCGTCTTTCCGTTTGCTTTCGCTGGCTGATGTCGCGCACCATGCCCCGGAAACCCCGCGGCTGACCGCTTTCGTCTTTGAGCAGGGCGACGGAAGATTCAACATCCATCTTTCCTCCGTCTTTGGCGTTGATTTTCCAGTCAAACCCTTTGACGGTTTCACCGGTCAGATAGACCTGATGAAAAACCTCAATGATCTTTTTTGCGTCAGGATCATCGACCAGCTTGCGGAAATTCATATGGTGAATCTCGTCGGGGGTATAGTTCAGGTTGCGGACCATGGCATCATTGAAGAACAGCAGGTTGCCGTGCAAATCCACTTCGAAATAGGATTCTTCGATACTTTCGAGAATATGCCGGTACCGTTCTTCGCTGAAACGCAATTCCCTTTCCGCCTTCTTGCGCAGGGTGATATCGCGGACGACGCCATAAAATCCGGCGGGCTGACCTTGCTGATCCCTGATCAAAGCGATGGAGGATTCGACATCCATTTTTTGCCCGCTTTTTTTAATGAGCTGCCATTCAAAGTTTTCCACCGCTTTGCCGGTAAGTAATATATTGCGGCCGATCTCGTAGAGCTTATCCTTATTCTCCCTGTCCAGAAGCTTGCGGAAATTCATGCCGGAAATCTCGTCGCGGGTATAGCCCAGCTTCCTGCCTACACGGTCATTAAAAAAAATGAAATTTCCCTTGATATCCAGCTCAAAATACGATTCCTGCATTCTGTCGAGCAGGCTCCGGAAGCGCTCCTCGCTTTGTGTGGATGTCGGGGGGGCTGTCTTTTCCGCCGCGGGAAACAGGCGGGATGGGCTGGTCTTTTTCAGAAGCTTGTTGATGGTCGCGGCCAGGCTGTCCAGGTCATCTTTTTTGGAGGAAAGCCCGAGAACGACGGACGTATCTCCCGCCAGGAACTTTCTGAGCGAGCCGATCATGGCCTGAATACGATTTTTTTCCGGATACGTCACCATAAGCTTTCGCTGCCGCTCTGAAGATTTGATGCGTTTTGGGGACCTTGTGGCGCCTTGGTCTGCGCTGAATGTTAAGAATAATGCAGGTATTGATATAGTCGGATAGCCAGGGTGTGTCAAGTGTATTTGTCCTGAAGAAAAAAACGGCCGGGCCGGTTCGGGCGGGAATTAAAATATATCTTTTTCGAATAACCTGTTGACAATCCGGACTTCTTTTTATACTCCTCAAACCTGATTGGTTCCGAACTTATAAAAAATACGGGAAAGTGAATTTTAATGTTAAGTCGTTTGGTTGGTTATCTTTTTGTGGTTGTGGTGGCGGTCACCTCCATCCCTTTGTATGTGATGGCCGTGGTTTTGCGCCTGGTTTCTTACCCCTTTGACCGGCGTTTGAGGCTTTTGCATTTATTCACCTGTTTCTGGGCGTCGCTTTACACCTGGATGATGCCGCCCTGGCGGATTCGCATCGAGGGGCGCGAGCATGTCCGGAAAAACACGGCCTATATGGTTGTCTCCAATCATCAGTCTCAGCTCGACATCCTGGTGGCTTTCCGGCTTTTCTTTCACTTCAAATGGGTGTCCAAAATTGAAATGTTCCGAATGCCCCTGATCGGCTGGAATATGATGCTCAACCGCTATGTCAAATTGAAGCGGGGCGACAAAGAAAGTGTTGAGCAGATGCTTGGCGAATGTGAAACGCATCTGGACGAGGGAAGCTCTGTTTTCATGTTTCCCGAAGGCACCCGCTCTCCCGACGGCGAGGTGAAGGCCTTTAAGCTCGGCGCCTTTCAGCTCGCGCAGAAAAAGAAGGCGCCCATTCTTCCGATTGTCATCAGCGGCACCAACAAAGCCCTGCCCAAATACAGCATGAACTTTACCGGTGTGCAGAAAATCTACATAAAAATATTTGAGGAAATCCCGTATTCGGCTTTTGAGAAATTGTCCGTGGAGGACACGGCGCAAATGGTCCGTCAATTCATCATCGATCGGCTGAAGGTAATGAACGAATACACGCTGGGCCCATCAGCCCGCCAACCCTAATTCTTCAGCAGAGCCGCGCCGATTTTTTCCTGCCGGATCTGCATCAGCCTTTTCTTCAATGAGACCAGCGATTCCAGATCCCGGTGCAGGTAGGCGTACTCGTCGTGAGGTGTGATATTGCCCCGGTCGGCGATCCGGGCGATGCCGGCATGAAATTCCGTGGCGAGCCTTGTAAAGGTTATCACAAGCGGGACGGGCGAGGCGCTGCCCCGGTCCAGCCGGTGGGCGGACTCATAGGCGATGATCCGCAGGGTTTGCAAGAGGGCTTTCTGGGCTCCCAGTTCTCCAAGAAACGCGGCATCGGGGCAGGCGAGGTGCTCGCGGACAGCGGCAGTCAGCAGACTGAGCTGAGCGGCCATGCCGCCCAGGACGGGGCCCATCATCACGACATCCTCGATCTCGCCCAGGGGGACGACGATATCGCGCCAGGCGCTTCCTTCTTTGCCCACGACCGATTTTTTTTCGATCAGGCAATGGTCCAGTTTAATGCCGCCGTGAGGCGAAGGCTTTAAAAAATTCATGGCCAGCGGTTTGGTGACCGTGACCCCTTCGGCGGTGCGCGGCACCATGAAGGCTGTAAAACGCTTCTGCGGCGTTTGATCGTCGGTCACGGCAACAACGATGAAGATCCCCGCAATGGGGCCGTTGGTCAGATAGGTTTTCTCGCCGTTTAACATATAGCCATGATCCTGCTTGCGGGCTTCCGTCGTCAGCAGCCTGGGGCGTGAACCGTGTCCCGGTTCGGAGACGGCAAAGGACAGCGTGATCCTTCCCGCCGCGGCGGCAGAGAGATATTGTTCGCGCTGCCGGCGCGTCCCGAAAACGCCGAGGACATAGTGGGCAATGATCTGCTGATAGAGCCAGGACAAGGCCAGTCCCAGGTTATATCCGCTCTGGACAAAAGCCTCTCCCGCCTTCAAAAGGTCGATATACCCGCCGTCCATCCCGCCGTAGATTTCGGGAATGCCGATTTTGAAAAGGCCGGCCTGGCCCATTTTTCGCCAGAGATCCATGGGAAATTCCTGCCCGGTCTGTAAATCAATCCGCGAAGAGACATGCTCCGCGGCAAATGCCGAAGCCAGTTCCTGTATATTCAATTCCGTTTCCTGTTTCATCGATTTTTTCCCTCGTGCCGTGCCGCCCGCCAGGGTGGTGACCTCGCTATTTCGTGCCGCCTCGTGCCACTGCCAGGTGGTGAGGTGGTCAGGTGGTTTGGTCACGTGTGACCTTCAGGTTACGTGTGACCTTCAGGTCATAAAACCAGCTCCTCGATAAAGGCGATGAGCTGGTTGACATTCCGGCAGGGCCGGATTTCGTGACAATGATGGGTATAGGACCTGATCTCACTGTCTCCCGTGCCCCAGAGATTTTCCGGCTCCGGGTTGAGCCAGATCACCCGCCGGCAGCGATCGCGCATCTGGCCCAGAATCGCATCTTCGGGATTCATGTAGTTGGAACGGCCGTCGCCGACGATGATGAGGGTCGTCTTCTTTGTCAGAAGTTCCATGTAGTCTCTTTTGAAATGGCGGAAGGTTTCGCCATAGTCCGTCGGCGCCTCATAGTGAACGTCCGCCTCTTCCATGATGATGCGGATCGCTTCGGAAATATCCTGCTCCTCAAAGATGGGCGTGACGTTCGTCAACTGATCAATAAAGACGAAGCTGTTGACCTTATCGAAGCAGTCCTGGAGGGAGTAGAGGAGGTTGAGCATGAAACGGGCCGCCGCCCAGACGGAGCCGGACACATCGCACAGGGTGACAATCCGGCTTTTGCGCATGGTTTTCCGCCGGTACTTGATGTCGAGCGGGACGCCGTTGTATTTTGCCGAAGCGCGCAGTGTTTTTTTGACATCCAGATGTCCCCGGTCCCGCACGGCGAAGCGGCGGCTGACGATGTTCTTCAGTTTATGCACGAGCCGATCGACGGCATCGCGCATTTCGTCAACTTCTTCGCGGGTAAAAGAGGAAAAGGATTTTTCTCCCAGGTCCTTCAACCGCTGTTCGTACGTTTTAACTTTTTTGGTGCCGGCATCCCCCGGGCGCGGTTCATACATCAGGACGGACCGGGCGGCTTCGAGCCGTTCGTCGAAATGAGCGGCCAGGTCGCGGTTGGTCTGCGGCGACACTTTAAAATAATTGTCCTCAAGGAGGGCGGCGGCGGCGGAAGCGGCGGCGGTAATTTGCAGTAAAACATTAAAACGGCTGGCCAGCGGTCCGAAATTAAAGCGGGCCGGCGACGGCTGATCATCCGATTCCATCTGGATCCTGCGCATTTCAGCGAGCAGGGGGATCGGATTGCCGGCCAGGAAATCCAGCACGGCGTCGTAAACGGGGCTTTCGTGCGGCTTTTCTTTGAGCAGATCGGTGGCCTTCCTGATCTGATCGGACCATCGGGCGGTCTCCTTCATGTCGCCCGCGTTCATGCGCATTTCGTGGAAGAAGAGATGGTAGAGGCGGTCAAAATGCTGCAAATCTCTCAAGCTCTTGGCAAAATTGGCGCGAAGCAGCGCCCGGAACTGCATTTCATCAGTCGGGTCGATCAGCTGCATCTGCCGGAGACTGTCGAGAACCTCCGAAGTCGATACCCGAAGCCCGGCCGCACGGCAGCAGGAGACGAATTGTTGAACCAGCCTGACCATAGATCACCGGTTATTGAATAACGCGATCTAAATGTTTACGAACTTTTTCCATGTCAACCTGGTATTTGCAGATGACGTTGAGGGTTTCGGAAACCACTTCGGGTGAAAGCTCATGGATCTGCAGCGCCAGAAGCGACTGCGCCCAGTCCAGAGTTTCCGAAATGCTGGGGCTTTTTTTCAGGTCGAGCGTACGGATCTTGCGGATGGCGTCCACTAAAACAGCGCAGAGTTTTTCTTCGATATCCGGAATTTTCAGGCGGACGATGGATATCTCCGTATCGCGCGCCGGGTAGTCGATATAGAGATGAACACAGCGGCGCTTGAGCGCGTCGCTCATGTCCCGGTAGTTGTTGGAGGTGAGCAGGACAAAGGGAATTTGAACGGCTTTGCGGGTTCCCAGTTCGGGAATGGACACCTGAAAATCGGAGAGCAGCTCCAGGAGAAAAGCCTCGAATTCGGGATCAGATTTGTCCACTTCATCGAGCAGAAGCACAACCGGCTTCTCGGAACTGATGGCCTGTAAAAGCGGCCGCGGCTGGATGAAGCGATCAGAGAAAAAGGCATCCTCCTGCCTGGCGATCTGATCCACCGCTTCGGTCAGCGTTGCCGTAGAGCCGATGATATCGTTGATGCGATCCTTCACCATCTGCGTATAGAGCAGCTGCTTGGCGTATTCCCATTCATAAAGGGCCTTGGCTTCATCCAGGCCTTCGTAGCATTGCAGGCGGATCAGCTCGCGGTCCAGGCTGCGGGCGATCGCCTTGGCCAATTCCGTTTTGCCGACCCCGGCGGGTCCTTCGACCAGGACCGGTTTCTGCGTGGCCTGAGCCAGGAAAACCACAGTCGCGATTTCTCTCGACGGGATGTAGCCCGCCTGTTCCAGTCTTTGCTGAACATCTATCACATTTTTATAATCCATGACATGTCTGCGCCTTTCTGGGTTCCGGCATATAACAATCACGCCGGACGGTCAAGACAAACGGCGGACCGGGAGGTCCGCAGGCGGCGGGAATCGGGATTGCGGGCTGCCTGCGCGTGATCCGCGTTTATCCGGCAGGTACGGTCCCCGGGCGAAAACGGCATCCGCAAAGCAGGGCTGTCTATTTATTATACACCCGGGCAGACGCCAGCCGGGTCTGCGAACCAAGGAGGCTTCCCCCGCTTTATCATGGCCCGCCGCGCTGTCCCTGACATATTTCCAATGGCTCAAAAAAATATTTGACTTCATAAAAAACAATATGCTAGGTGACACCCGGGACGACCGATAAGGGTTGTTTATTTTTTATACATTCATGTTCAAAGGAGACGAACTCATGACGTGGGATGCTGTTGCCAATATTTTTCAGGGAGCTGCGACTTTTGCGGATATGTTTTCCCATAATCCGAAAATTGCCGTTGCCAGAATCGGTTTGATTCTGCTTGGATTGCTCATGATTTATCTGGGCAAGAAAGGCGTTTTGGAGGCGCTTTTAATGATTCCCATGGGATTGGGGATGGCGACGGTGAATGCGGCGATTATGTTTTTTGATCCGCTCAATCTTCATGGCGGCATGGGCACTTTTTTTGTCGAATCGCAGGCCGGCGCCACGGCGGATGTCGTAAGAAATGCGGCGGAACTCATAACGATTTTGCAGATTGACTGGCTGCAGCCGATTTACACCTTTACGTTCAGCAACGGCTTGATCGCCTGTTTGATTTTCATGGGCATCGGTTCCCTGCTGGATGTCGGGTATGTCATGGCTCGACCATTCCAGAGTATGGTCATCGCGCTTTTCGCGGAACTGGGAACCATCATCGTATTTCCGCTTGCCCAGTTGTTTGGCTATACACCTCAACAGGCCGCCGCCATTTCAGTTGTCGGCGGCGCCGACGGGCCGATGGTTTTATTTACCTCATTGCGCCTGGCGCCGGAACTGTTTGTCCCCATCGCAATTATTGCTTACCTTTACCTGGGGTTTGCCTATGGCGGGTATCCCTATCTGATTCGTCTGATGGTGCCCAAGAAGCTTCAAGCCATTAAACCAGCGCCTCCGAAAAAGAAAAGAAACATCACGTCCGGGGAGAAGATGCTCTTTGCCGTGGTGGCCTGTGTTTTACTGTCGTTTCTGCTGCCGGTGGCCGCGCCGCTGATCTTTTCACTCTTCTTCGGCGTTGTGATCCGGGAATCCGGCGTCAAGGAATATATTGATTTGTTGCAGGGGCCGGTTTTGTTTCTATCAACGATGTTTCTGGGGCTGATGCTGGGTGTCTTGTGTGACGCCAACACGATCATGGATCCGAAAGTGCTGCCGCTGCTGCTTCTGGGCATACTGGCGCTGTTGATTTCCGGCATCGGCGGCCTTCTGGGCGGCTATGTCCTGTATTTTGTCACGCGGGGCAAATTTAATCCTGTTGTCGGCATTGCCGGAGTCAGCTGCGTTCCCACGACGGCCAAGGTTGCGCAGAAGGTCGTTTCCAAGGCCAACCGGTCGGCCATTATTCTGCCGGAGGCGCTGGGAGCGAATGTCAGCGGTGTCATTACATCGGCGATTATTGCCGGTATTTTCTGCAGCCTGTTGGCTAAATAATAAGGAGATAATCGGATGAATGGATGGAAGGTATCTTTATTGACCTATGGTATGACGATTATTATTTCATTGGGTATTGCCGGGATCATTTCCCTGATGGTGCTGCTTCTGGAAAAATTTTCCGGGAAAAAAGAAAGTTAACCGCTCAGGAGCGTATTGCCCTTTGCCGGATCCGTCAGATATTACGTCTTGAAATATGGCGTAATATCTGATTAATTTACCGGCTGAGGGCAACCATCTATGACAACCAAATCAAAACCCGTCGAAAAGACTAATCCATGGGTTTCGTCAGCGCTCAAGGTCAATCTGGAAAGAACGGCGGTGGATGTTCAGATCCCGCAGCAATACGCGCCGATCCTCCAGATTGTCAAAGATCACTACGGCCTGCAGAAAAAAACACGCGAGCTGCTCACGGAGCTCAATCATCCCTACGTCAACTGGGATTATGTTCTCAAGGAACTCAAGTCCATCTCCATCGGCGATTTTTATGTTTATAACAATCACCCGGAGGGACTGACCGCTTTATCCATCCTGATCACGATTTATTTTGACGTGCTGAAGTCCGCTGCGTCCGATGACGTGAAAGACAGCGCCATTCATTATCTTTTCGACTTCACGGACGCGATTATCATGCAGAGCAATGAATTCCTGGGAAGAAATCTGTCCCTGTTCCCGGGGCTTATCGGCTCATTCATGGATATCGCCGATGAGGAATCGGGGCTGTTCAAAAAATGCTCATCCTACCTGAAGAGAATTATCCGGGCGGTTGAAGAAAAGAAGGTGGAAATTGACACGCCTGTGTTTGACATGCTGCTCTACAGGATGTTTCGGGCGACGTATGTCTTCTGGCTGGGCCAGCCCGATCCGGCCCTGTGGCTCATCACCGAACGCAATGCGGAGACGCCGCCCAATGAGACCGCTTATCTGGAACTGGTAGAGCCGCTCAGTCATCACCGTTTCCGCAAACTGATGCTGGAGCTGGAAGCGATTTGCCCCCTGGACGGCGAAAAAGCGGGGGCGCATATCGCGAACTTTCGCGCCCTGCCGGATTATTTTCAGATCATCGACGGATACCTGTCCGTGGCCGACGCCCTGGAAAAATCTGAAGCCTATCAGGGCCGTCACCTGATCAAACTGGATTTTCTCTTCGGCGTCATGTCGGTCCCGGGACTCAAAGACATTCATATCAGCGCCATGCGCGAAATCAATTATTCGCTGAAACTGGTCTTCCAGGAGGAAAAAAAGGAGAACCTGGACGGCTTCGTGCGCAAGATTTTCTCTTTTTTAAAAAAGAATACGTCGCGCAATGAATTCCGCGGTGCGAGCATCGACTGCATTGTTACGGCCGCCCGGGAGGTCTTTGCCCAGAACGCCCACCCGCTGGTGGAAGTGTTCATTGACGAACTGATCGCCTACGGATTCGAGTATCCGGAAATCAGGGGAGCAACGACGGAGTGGCAGGTGCGGGTCAATCCGGAGCATATCCGGACCATTCGCGCCTGGCTGGAAATCATCGCCATGAAGCCGCGCTGGACAAAAAGGCTCATCTCCGCCCTGATCATCAATTTGAAAATAAGCGGGATTTTTATTCGCGATACCGATCTGATCCAGCGCGACATCTCCCGGCTGCTCAATACGGATATTGCGCCGGCTTACAACCTGATCAAGCAGCTTCTGCGAATTTTTCCCGTGTACTTCAGCGAAATCGGCGCGGAAGGCGAACTGCGGGACATTACCACCCGCGTGGATGAGCTGTCCTTCCGCAACGACCGGCTCATTGATTTTTTCCGCAAACAATCCCACGTGGAGAGCAACAGCCTGCTCGTCGAATTTACCGAGGATATCTTCCGCTACTGGTTTTCCGGCGACAAGCAGTTCATTCGCAAGCATATTCCGGATGAGGCGTTTGACCAGGTGATGAATTCCGGCGTCTATTTTGACGGCATGCATGAGGCCTTCCTGTGCCTGTTTCCCAGGGCGGGCAGTGATCCGCGGAAATTCCTGGAATGGGATCAGGCGAAAATTGCCCGGGAGATCCAGCAGGTCAAGGATATCTCCGGCGTGGATCAGGAGCGGGTATCGCTGATGATCCGTATTTATCAGCTGATTTATAAAAAATATTTTCCGCAGTATTTTGATTTGCTGAAAGACCTGGAGTCCGTCAATGCTTTTGCCGGTCCGGATATCCAGTCGCTGAAGCGGGCGCTCGCCGACAAAAATCACTACCGCAGCCTGACGATCATCCTGAAATTTCTTTCCGTGCTGAAAGCCCGGATTTTATCCGGGAAGAAAACCGCGTCCTATGAAAATATCTATCATAAGCGGCATATTGCCGCGGGCATTCCGTCCATGTACGGAACCTATCATGAAGAAAAATTCGACGCGCTGGGACTCTCGCTCCGCCTGGAAGCCCTGGGCGGCATGCTGTTTGAAGAGCTGATCAAGTCGTTGAATCTGAAATTCATCACCAAGCGCACCCTCATCAAAATTCACACTTACCTGTGGCACTATCTGGGCGCGCTGGAGCTCGAAGGCATTTCCACGGAGGGGCTGGTGGCCAAAGTCAAATATGTGACGAGCGCGCTGCCGATCAAGCAGTTTTCCGTGGACCAGTACCTGGATATTTTCCGGTTCATCTCCAAGGGGATTCAGGATGTCATCCGCGATTACTATATCGATGCGCACAGCGTCAACCTGCCGGTGATTGTCCGGCAGTTCACGCCGCTTGCGGATGATCCGGCCGTCAAAGGCGAGCTGCCCCGGCAGGATGAACTGGTTTATCAGCAGTCGGAGAACTTTATCCGGGGCATGATTTCGTCCGCCTTCGGACTGCAGGTGCTGGATAATTTCGTCCACGCCGTCATTAAAACCCTCAATGCGGAACTGGAAAAGTTCAAGGCCAACAAAAGAATTCTTAATCTGCTGATGGATTATAACCCGGAGCTGGCCGTTTCCTCCATCTACGGCAGGAATGCCCGGGTCGATAATCAGATTCTCCTCGGCAACAAGGGTTATTTTCTGAAAAAGCTGGTGGAATTCGGGTTTCCGGTCCCGCCCGGTTTTATTATTACCACGGAAGTGTTTCGCGGCTATGACGCGGTCTATGGCTATAAGTATATCTTCCGGGATCTGGCCGAGCGCGTCGGCAAGGAAATCGCCGCGCTGGAAAAAAAGACGGGCCGCAAATTCGGCGACCGCAATAATCCGCTGCTCCTGTCGGTTCGAAGCGGCGCCACGGTCTCTCTGCCGGGGATGATGCGTTCCTTTTTAAACGTCGGCATCAATGCGGCGATCGCCGAAAACCTGGGCGGGAAAAAGGATTTCCGGTGGGCGGCCTGGGATTCCTATCGCCGGTTCCTGCAGACCTGGGGGATGTTTCAGGGGCTCTCCCGCGACTTCTTTGATGCCATCATGGATGGCTTCAAGCAAAAGCACGGGGTGGAAAGAAAAATTCAATTTCCGCCCGACCTGATGAAGCAGATCGCCATGGCTTATAAAAAAGGCATTCTCGATTCCAACGTTCCGCTGGCCGATGATCCCATGCGGCAGCTGCGCCACGCCATTTTGCAGGTCTTTGATTCCTGGTATTCCGAACAGGCGCAGATTTACCGGCACCAGATGCATTTATCCGATGAATGGGGCACGGCCGTCATCGTCCAGTCCATGGTTTTCGGCAATTTTCACGAGCGGTCCGGTTCCGGCGTTATTTTTACGCGTGATCCGAAAAGCGCCTCGTCCGATGTGACGCTCTATGGAGACTTCATCTTCGGCGTTCAGGGCGATGATATTGTTTCCGGTCTGGTGGAAACGTATCCCATTTCGGAAAAGCAGCGGATCGCCGAGCATCGCAACACGGGTATTTCGCTCGAGGCCACGTTCCCGGCCATCTATGCGGAACTGGTCAGGATGGCGGAAATCCTGATCTACGAAAAGGGTTTCAATCACCAGGAAATCGAGTTTACGTTTGAAGGCCCTCAAAAGGAGCAGCTCTTTTTGCTGCAAACGCGCGATATGGATCAGACCAAAACAAAGAGTCTGAGGCGATTTAAGGACTCCGCGTCGCTGCATGCGTCTCTCCTGGGCACGGGGATCGGCGTCAGCGGCGGGGCGCTTTGCGGCCGGGCGGTTTACTCCGAGGAAGACATCAAGCGTTTCCGCAAGACGGAGCCTAAAGCGCCGCTGATCCTGGTGCGGCCGGATACGGTCCCTGATGATGTCGGCGTCCTTTTGCAGGTGGAGGGGCTCCTGACGGCGAAAGGCGGCGCAACGTCTCATGCCGCCGTCACCATTCCGCAGCTCGGCAAGGTCGGCGTTGTAGGATTGAGCAAGCTGAAAGTCTACGAGTCGGAAGGATATGCGACCCTGGAAACCCATACCATCAAGACGGGCGATTTTATCTGCATCGACGGCTGGAGCGGCGCGCTGTACCTGGGCCGGCACGAAAGAGAAACGGATAAATACTATTCCATCACCCTGTAAGATGCCGGCGCCTGCCGCCGCGCACCGGATTCAGCCGTCCACCCAAAAGAGAACCCCCGCAAGGATTATGCTTAAGGACTTCTTTCTGAAGTCCAGCGTCCGGCAATTTGCCGGATTACACTCACTTTCAAATCGAATTCGTTAATATCGAAATGATTCACTTGGACAAATTTCCCATAAAAAACTCAGTATGGCTTTTGATCCTTATTATCGTGAAAAGCCAAACGCTGTTTTTTCAACTAAGCTGATTTTATAACGAATTTTCAATTTGCCTTTTGTCTCAAAAAGAGTAGAATTGCGACAAATTTCGGAAAAAGCCAAACAAGAAATATTAATCGTTGTGTTTAACTAAATTTCTTAAGAGAGGTGCCTGTCAATGAAAAATATGAATTGGAAATACTTCATTATCATATTACTTGCTATTCCAGTTGTTAGTTACATTGGCAAAACTGTTGGAGAAAATGCAGCTATTAAGCAAAATGAAAAAGAAAATAATTATAATGTTCAAAATAGTTCAGTTGAAAGCATCAAAGTATTTGTTACAACCCAAGACGCTGGCGGAGCAATCGAACAGCAAATGGACATGAATTTTCTCAGAAATCTTGAGAATTATACGGCTGAGCGGCTCAAAACTAACATAAATAAATCGCTTGAATCAAAAGGCATATCTGCAGGTGATCTGAACATAAAGTCAGAGTCTGTATACGTTGAAAGCGGTGGAAAGAAATTCGCTGTTATCAGGCACAAAGGACCTGATAAACTTGTTTCAGTTATAGTCCTTAGTATCGTTGGTAGTAAACTTAAACGTGTTACTTGCTTAAGTCAGAATTCAGATTCTATTCCAATCGCCTACGGGGTATGTGGCAATAAGATAAAGGAAGTATTTGGTGTATCAATTGGCGGATAATAGGTATGTAGGAGCTGTTGATAAATTACTTTCACATACAAAAAATTAAAAAACAACGCAACCAATCCATACAGCCGATCGCTGCGCGCCGGCTGATGTTATCGTAAACATAAGTATAAGGAGGTCTACATGAAAAGATTATTATTTACGATTGCTATTATCGCTATAGTATTTCCTTGTACCTCTCACGCACAATCATTTGGCGTGTGGCATTCCGGTGTCACGGATACAGGCGACGCCTTTTACGCAGCTACAATTAACGACAGTGGTAACTTACTCGGGCAATATTGCTATCCCTCTAAGGGGAACTGCATATGGTTGCTTGGTATGCGAACTGCGTGCGAAGAGGGCGCTCAATATCCCGTTCTTGCTAATTCAGATGCAGGCTCATCTCACATTAATGTATACTGCAGCGCAAAGTTAGACAATGGCATGTATCGCTATGTGTTCAGCGAACATGATGCGATAGACAAAATCATCACAAAAGGACTTAAAGTCGGATTTGCGGTGCCGCTCCAATCAGATCAGTTTCGCGTTGTTCGTTTTGATTTAAATGGTTCAAGTCGTGCCATTACAAAAATGCTAAACCTTGTTGAAAAGGCTCAAAATAAGTCATCTCTCAAAGAAACTGGCACCAGAGATCAAGACCTTTAAAATACGGGGTACGAGAGATACGCCCGTAAAAAAGTAAGTTTCCAAGAGTTGAATCGGTCAATGGAGGAGAGTAGTTGCCCAGATCAGTAAGACTAAACGCGCCAGGCGCATCGGGATCAGTGTACTGGAGTTTGGCTATGTTGATGGAAGAGGCAGTAAGAATCGCGCGGGAAAACGCGCCATCAATTAATGGACGGTATAGCATCTTAGTGTTTGATTCCTGAGAAGTAACTCTTGCCTTGGTTGTAGCAGTGATATAAAAGCAACCATGTATAAACAAACGAACCCCCAACAAACATTATTTGGTATAGAAACCCAGCTATCTCTTAGCCTGAGTAATC
>JAIGNE010000067.1:0-32513 GCA_036528635.1 Deltaproteobacteria bacterium | reverse complement strand
CATCTGGGTGACCTGTTGTATAAAGGAATACGCCAATAAACCCAAAACAACAGGGGGTACCCAGATGGTAAAAAATCAAAAGAAGAATATCAGGAAAAGCTGCGCCGGTAAACGACATAATGAAGCGTGCGGGCGGGCCAGAAAAATCAATGCTTCGACGGTCTATGGAACGTGTGGCGAGCAGTTAAGCCCATTTGGCGGGCTTTTGGGACTGGTCAAGATTTTGGACCTGTTTGATCTCAAGGAGCATTTTGATGATGTTTATGTTGCGCCGTCGCGGGAAACCAAGCTGGGCGACTACGCCATGATTCTGGGGATTGTCATGCTAATGTTTATCGGGTTCAACCGGATCTGGCATTTTGTTTACATTCGCTTGGAGGCCATGCTTTGCGGTATTTTTAGAGTAGATAAGCTTCCAGCATCCAGCACCTATTGGCGTTATCTGAACAGTCTGGGGATCAATCAAGCCCAAGCCCTTTTGAGAATCATGAGCCGGTTGAGAGAACAGGCGTGGAAACGATGCGGAATCAAATACAGCCACATTGCCATCGATATCGATACCACGGTGGAAACCGTGTACGGCGACCAGGAAGGCGGACGGGTTGGCCATAATCCGAAGCACCGGGGCAAGAAAGGCTACCGTCCGATCCTATGCTTTATCGAACAGACACGGGAATACCTATATGGGAAACTGCGTAAGGGAGAAACCGTCAGCGGAGAGGAAACGGCCAAAGTGATTCGGGCATTAAAAAATCATTTGCCGTCATGTGTTCAAAAGGTTCTTTTGAGAGCGGACGCTGAGTTTATGAGTTGCGATAGCGTTGAAGCCACGTTGGATGAAGGCTATGATTTTATCTTTTCCAATAAGCAATGCGAGCCGCTGTTTGATCCGCAGTCCTGGTATCGGCCATACCGCAGAGAAGAAGCCGAGTTCAACAGTTGCATGTATAAACCGTTTGGCTGGAGACAGGCATGCAGGTTTGTCGCCATGCGGCTTCCCAAGAAACCGGAGGAAACAAAAAACCAGACCCAGCAGGAACTGTTTGAAGAAGCTCAGTACGCTTATCGGATATTTTGTACCAATCTCAACGGAAAGGCCCATGAGGTGATTGATAAATACGATAAGCGGGCGGATGCAGAAAATCTGATCGGTGAAGCCAAACAGGAAGGATTGGATGCGATTCCATCTGGCAAGTTCAAAAACAACTATGCCTTCTTTCAGATTGCCATGCTGGCGTATAATCTCTGGCGTTATTTTAAGCTGCTGGCAAATCGTTGTGGCGGAAAGATCAAGACATTTGCCGGAATTGCAGACAACAAAATCAGAATTGCGCGCCTGAAACTACTGATGATTGGCGCGAAGGTGATCAAATCCGGCAATCGTGACATTGTAAAATATTCGATCCACGATACACGGGTTACCCAAGGGGACGTCCCAAGAATTGTAAGTTACTATTCATTCAATCAGAAGACATCAATCAATCTTTAATGAATCGCAGTTGCATCGCGGCGTGACTGCGCGAATCATGGCCGAGACGTTGTGGCGCTTGGCACGGCGTAGCGTCAGACAGCCGAACTGTTTGAGCCCGAAGGGCGAGTTTTCGGCTGTTGCGGAGCAAGCCGCATTCCATTCCAGATCAAGATGATGCCGCGGCGGCAAGGAGGACGTGCCGGAAGCGTATAGATAATACGCTGAGGACAGCGACGACGCAGCCAACAAAGGCAGGGCTTGAGCTGGAATTGAATTAGCGCCACAGTCGAGGACATTGAGCTAAGGCATGCCTCGGTGCAACTGCCACCACCCCCGGCGCGTTGCGCCACCCCCGCCCGCGGGGGACATTCCTAGACTAAAAGGCTGAAGCGCGAATGATGCGCTTCAGCCTTTTTATCATCTATAAGAAATAAAATTTTCTAGATTCCCCCGGCATTCGCCGGGCAGTCTGCCTGCGCGGGAACGTGTGACCCGAAGGGTTACCTGTGACCTGAAAGGTTATGACGAGTTAAAGACTTAACCCTCCCTGGAATCCCTCCCCTCAAGGGAGGGACCTTACAGTGGCGCAGTCACAAGAAATCCTGCGGATAAAAATAAATAAAGCGGTTTCCCCATTATATTCTTTCCGATAAGACAAAAGGCTGAAGCGCAGTGCGCTTCAGCCTTCTTATTTCTTACAGTAATTTAAAATCTCTGGATTCCCGCCTTCGTAACCTGAAGGTCACAGGCGGGAATGACAAATCTTTTACTACAGCCTAACAGCCTACAGTCTAAAAGCCTGGGAACGGTTTGAACCACCGCTGCGGGTGGCGCGACCGTTCCCTACACCCTACATGAAGCTTTCTTCGGGGATATCGATCGCGCTGCGGTCGCCGTACTTCATGGTCTTCAGATATCCGAAGATATCGGGAACATGATTCATGACGTAGAACCGGGCCGTGGCAATTTTGCCCTTGTAGAAATCGGCGTCGATTTCGCCTTTCTCTTTCATCTTGGCCGAAGCCAGAAGCGCCTGGTCCAAAAGCAGCATGCCGCAGTAGACTCTCGCGCCTGCATGCAGGGTCCGGGTGGCAAAGAGTTGTTTCAACTGCTTGTCGCCCTTTGTCCAGGCGTCATTCATGTTGACGATCTCTTTGAAGGCCGTCATGGCCTCCGCCATCATCGCAAATTCCGCTTTGAACTCGTCGGTTTTCTTGCCGGCGACGAAGTCGTCGATTTCCGTTACCCACTTTTTGAACGGCGCGCCGTCCTTCATGGTGAACTTGCGGCCGGTATAATCCTGAGCCTGGATGAAGTTGGTGCCTTCCCAGATTCCATAAATCACAACGTCCCGGTACAGTTCTGCCGGGGCGTACTCTTCCGTGAAGCCGTAGCCGCCGTGGCAGTTGATGGCGTCGCTGGTGGCGAGCCTCGCCATATCGGATGTATAGGCCTTGCACATGGGGTTGTTGATCGCAAACATATCATCATAATATTCCCGCTCTTCGGGCGTGGCGGCGTCCACCGCCAGGTCGCGGTAGAGATAGGACTTGTAAATGAGCGCCCGGCAAGCCTCCAGAATCGACTTCTGGGACAAAAGCATGCGGCGGACGTCTTCGTGCTCGATGATCCGGACGCTGGGGCCCTTGGGGTTGGTGGAATGTTTGCTCTGCACGCGCAGCTTGGTGTAATCCAATGCGGCGTAATAGGCGGAGCCGATGCAGCCCAGCGAGAATAATCCCGTGTTCAGGCGCTCCTCGTTCATATAGGCGAACATCTGCTTCATGCCGATGCCGCGGCCGTCTTTCACTTCCGCTTCGCCCACCATCCAGCCGTAGCAGTTATCGTTTTCACCCATGGACAACGTGGCGGTCGTCGAGCCGTGAATGCCCAGCTTGTGCTCGATGCCCATGGTGGTGACGTCATTCCAGGCGCCCTGCGAGCCGTCCTCGTTGACCCAGAACTTGGGCACGATGAAAAGCGAAATGCCCGCGGTGCCTTCTTTGGCGCCCGGGGTCTTCGCCAGCATCAGGTGAATGATGTTTTGGGCCAGGTCATGGTCGCCCGACGAGATGAAGCATTTCGTCCCGGTGAGTTTGTACTTGCCGGGCGTGTCGGTGGGAAACGCCTTGCTCTGCACCGCGCCGACTTCGGAGCCTGCGCCCGGTTCGGTAAGCCCCATGGTGCCGCCCCATTCACCTGTGCGCAGTTTGGGGATGAACAGGTCCTGCTGTTTTTGCGTGGCAAATTCATGAAGCACGGTGATCGCGCCCTGCGTCAGACACCAGAACATGACAATCGACGGCGACGCGGCGGACTGCATCTCCAGAATCGGCGCATACCAGCAAAGCGGTATCTTGCCTTCGCCGCGGTAGCCGAACTGGGGTCCCAGTTCCGCATCCATAATGGTTTTGTAAACGTTCTTGAACGAGTCGGGGGTCACCACCGCATGTTCATTGCCGCCCACAAATTTCGCGCCGGGTTCATCGGCGTCCTTGTTGGCCGGACACATCACGTCGCGGCAGACCTTGAAGTTGACATCGAGGAAGCTGTCGATGTCGTCCATCCCGTAGTAATCCTTATAAGCGTCAAGGCCCAGGAGCTTTTCCACACCGAGCCATTCTTTGATCTGGAACATGATGTCCCGCGTCTGATACAACCAATTACTGTGAGCCATACTGAATCCCTCCTCATGAAAATTAAAGGCGCAAAATGAAACGAATCCTTGTTCCTGCAAACACGCAGCTCACTTTTCCCAGATCCGTGTACATGCCTCCTGCCAGAGCATCAGTAATGCAAAGCCGTTTTTCATTTACTGCCGTTAAACAACACTCGTCCGCCTTCTTTACCGACCCCGCTTCCCGCGTTATTTCCCCTTAAATATCGCGGCGCGCCTTTCGATAAACGATTGCAGACCTTCTTTCATATCTTCGCTTTTCATGACCTCTTCCATCGCCGGATAAACCGGGGCCTTTCCGGCTTCCTCCCCCTCAAGCGCAGCCAGACGGCTTAACTTTAAGGAATACTCGACACCCAGCGGCGCCGCAGCGGCCACATGCCTGGCGATCGTCAGCGCACGGTCGAACTGCTGGCCGGGATCAACAAGCTCCTGAACCAGCCCCAGACGGTAAGCCTCCGGCCCGCTCATTTCGTCGCCGGTCAGCATGTAACGCATCGCGTTGGCCCAGCCGATTTCCCTGGCGAGCCGCAGCGTCGCGCCGGCGCCCGGGAAAAATCCCCGCTTCACTTCCAGCATGCCGAAGCGCGTGTCGGTGGCGGCCACCCGGATATCCGTGTTGAGCATCATCTCGAAGCCCCAGGTGTAACAATAGCCCTGGACGGCCAGAACGATGGGCTTGCGGCAGCGCGTTTCGCTCATCATGTAAAACGGATCGATTTCATCTTCGGCGCGGAAAGGAAAACCTTTTCCGGCATCGAACGTCCCGCCCCAGTCCGTGAGTTCCAGCCCCGATGTAAAATGAGGACCCACGGCATACACCAGGCCGACGCGGGCGTCCGGATCGGCATCGAGCTTAAAATATGCCCGGCCCAACTGGTGATACATGTCCTGCGTCATGGCGTTATATTTTTTCGGCCGGTCGACTTCGATGAGCAGAACATGTTCATCGGACTTCACATTGATGGTCATACAGCGTCCTTAAAACGAGTTTTTACGGATTGGCAGTATAAGGAAAGGGGGCACATGTGTCAACGCAATTATGCTGCATCCTGAATAATCGCACAGGTTCATCCGTGACCGGGCGGTCACCCTTTAAACCGTGATCGTTCCTTCCATATACAGGACTGCGCGTCCGGCAATCGTCACCCGCCCGCCCCGGTGCCCGCAGAACAATTCACCGCCGCGCGCCGACACCTGCAGGGCGTAAAGATCGTTTTTCCGCAGCTTTTCCGCCCAGAAAGGAATCAGCACGCTGTGCGCGGAACCAGTGACCGGGTCTTCGCTGATGCCCACGCGGGGCGCGAAAAAGCGCGAGACAAAGTCACTTTGCCCGCCCGGCGCGGTGATAATGACACCGCGGCAGGGAATCTTTTCCAGCGCGGCAAAATCAGGCGCGGCCTGCCGCACGGTCTTCTCGCTGTCGAGCAAAACGAGAATGTCCTCCTCGGAAGAAAAAACATCAACGGGCTTGACGTTCAGCGCGGCGGCCAGTCCCGCAGGCGCTCCCATTGGACGGGCGGACCTTGCCGGAAAGTCCATCTCCATGAGATCATTTTTCCGGGTCACAATCAGCTCACCGCTCGATCGGGTTATAAACCGGATGCTGACCTGCTCCCACAGCTTGCAGACAAAAAGGACATACGCGGCGGCCAGCGTCGCATGCCCGCACAACGCGACTTCCGTCCGCGGCGTAAACCAGCGCAATTCGACTGCCGGCCCTTTGCAGACCAGAAAAGCCGTCTCCGATAAATTATTTTCGGCGGCAATCGCCTGAAGCGTCGCGTCCTCGATCCAGCTTTCCAGGAGGCAGACCGCCGCCGGATTGCCGGCAAACCGTGCTGCCGTGAAAGCGTCTATCTGATACAGGGGTATTTTCATGAGGATTTCCCATCGCCGCCCGTCTTATAGCGGCCCGCCTTTCATATTTTCTTTCCTTTTACGCGCAGTTCGGCATCCTGTCAACCGCCTCGGAAGGCCCGGGAGACCGGTTGATCGGGCAGCAGCTTTTTATGGCTTTCCTCCGCACTTTCGCGTAAAATTGCCCCGTCATCTAAATGGTGAACGCCTGAAACCGATATGGATGTAAGGACGAGGCTGGAACAAAATCATGGCTGTCAAAAAGAGCGCCCCGCCAAAAGCGGACAAAAAAAAATCGATCCGCCGTCAGGCCGTTTCTCAGCAAAGTGATAACCTCTACCACAACTTATTCGAGTACAGCAAAGCCGTGATGCTCCTCATCGATCCCGAAACCTCCCGGATTGTTGACGCCAATCTGGCCGCCTGCTCGTATTATGGGTACACGAAAGACGAGCTGCTCCATGAGAAGATCACCGCCATTAACACGCTCAGTGAATCAGAAGTGCAAGCCGAGATGGACAAAGCGCGATCGGAGCAGCGCAGCCATTTCTATTTTGAACACCGTCTGGCCGGCGGCGAAGTCCATCCCGTCGAGGTATTCACGGGCCCCGTGGAGATCGGCGGCCGGCAGCTCATTTATTCCATCATCCATGACATCACCGAACGCCGGGAAGCGCAAAACGCGCTGCGCCACAGTGAGGTTAAATACAGGACGATTATTCAAAATATGCAGGACGCCTATTTTGAATGTGACCTCGCCGGAACCTTCACCTTTGCCAACGAGACCGCCTGCGCCACGCTCGGCTATACGCTGGATGAATTGCAGAAGCTGAAGTACCAGGCGTTTACAACACCTGAAACCGCCGGGAAGGTCCGGCAGGTCTATGAGCAAACCCTCCGGACCGGCCTGCCCAGCACCCTGGTGGACTATGAAATCATCTGTAAAGGCAGGGTCGTCCGTGTTCATCAGTTGCACGTGGGCCTGATGCGGGACGCGGCCGGTCAGCCGATCGGCTTCCGGACCGTTTCCAGGGACGTGACCGAGCGCCGGCGGGCGGAGGAAAAACTGCGCGCGAGTGAAGAAAAATACCGGTCCATCCTGGAAAAAATGACGGAGGGATATTTCGAAAGTAACATCCGGGGCGGCATTACGTTTGTTAACGATGCCGGCTGCGCCATGATGGGCTATACCCGGGAACAACTGTGCCAAATGGATTCCCGACATTTCGCCACGCCGGAAACCAAAGAAAAAATGGATGCGGCCTATCGGAAGGTCTTTCAAACCGGCCTTCCCAGCAAACTTATTGATTATGAAATTATCCGCGGGGACGGCAGTATTCGCACGCATCAATTGAGCATCGGGTTGCGCAGAGACGCGTCGGGAAGAAAAATCGGTTTTCGGGCCGTGGCCCGGGATGTCACGGAAGCGAAGCGGGCGGAAGAGGCCCTGCGTCAAAGCGAGGAAAGAATCCGGGTGCTCTTCAATAATATCCCCGTCCCCACGATTGTCTGGAAAGGCGGCAAAACCGGATTAGTCCTGATGGAATTCAACGATGCAGCCCTGCAATTCACCGGCGGCAGGATTATTGAACTCGCCTTGAAAACCGTGGAGGACTGCTACCCGGATGCGCCGCATATCGCCGCGGATATGCATCAATGCTTTTCCCTGCAGACCAGCATCGAGAAGAGCTTCTGGCTCGGCCACGGCGAGCCGGCCGACAATAAGTATGTCACGATAAAATACGCTTTTGCGCCTCCGGACAGCGTTATTATGCATATCAATGACTTTACTGCGCAGAAAAAAGCAGAAGAGCATTTGAAGCACATCAGCATTCATGACGCCCTGACCGGTCTTTACAACCGCTTTTACTCGGACGCTGAAATCGCCAGGATCAGCGCCAGCCGTCTTCGTCCGGTCAGTTTTATTGTGATCGATTTGAATAATTTGAAAAGCATCAACGACCGGCACGGACACGCCGCAGGCGACCTCTACATTAAAAACGCGGCCGGCCTCTTTAAACAGACCTTCCGCCCCGAGGACATGATGGCCCGGATCGGCGGCGATGAATTTATCGCGATGCTGCCGTCCGTTGATGAAAGCAGCTGCGCGCAGATCCTCGAGAGGCTGAATGAGAATCTGGCCCGCTACAACCGGGATGCCGACCAGCCGATCAGCTTTTCCGCCGGGTTTTCCACGGCCCATGCCGGCGACAACATTGAAGCAATGATTGCCGAAGCCGACCGCCGCATGTACCGGGAAAAAGCAAAAATGAAGGCCCGGCAATCTGAAGAGAACGGCTGATCACCGACTCGGCATTTGAACAACCTGATACCCGCGCCGGCGCAGAAGATCGACGACGCTGTCGCGCCCGGCCAGATGCGCCACGCCGACAATCACCATCGTGCCGGAACCGCCGGCGAGCAGACCTTCGATCTTTTTCATCCATTTTCGATTACGGTTGACCATCAGCGCCGCATGCAGCTGCGGATAATTTTTCAGCTCGCGCAGGCTGAAGGCTTCGATGCCGGCTTCGTCTCAAGCGATGAATTTCATGCGCCTTTCAATATGAGAGGAATAAGAAGTCCTTATAAATCATTCAAAATCCTGCACAACATCACTATCTTTTCCTTGTCCAATCCCGGGTAATTGCCAATATACCAGCTGAAGAAATGGACATGATTTACATTAGGGTAGGACTCATATTCATTTTCCATTATTTTCCGCAAATAAGGCTGGCGTAACTGGTTCCCGCCACCGGAAAGCCCACGCCGAAATTCAACGCCATGACGCTGCAACGTCTGTTCAACCCGGTCACGCAATACCGTGTCCGGCTCGCTGAGGACCAGGGTAAAGGCATAGTTGCAGCTGCCATCTGTTGCAAAATCAGTCTGGTATTTCATTCGGTCGAGGCTGGAGAGGAACAGGTCAAGGTTGCGCTGCCGCATTTTGTTATTCGCATCCAACCTCTTGAGCTGCGATCGCCCGATGACAGCGCCGATCTCATTGGGGCGCACATTATAAGCGGGAAAGGCAAAGATAAATGCCGGATTCAGGTCCGGATAGCGATGGCTGTATGAAAGCCTGAGTTCATCCGACGTCGCTTCGCGCACCATGCCGTGCGAACGCAGCATGCGCAAAGTTTCATAAGTATTCCGATCATTCGTGCAGATCATCCCCCCTTCAATCGTGCTCATGTGGTGGGCATAGTAGAATGAAAAATTAGACATGCGTCCGAATGTACCAAGTTTTCGCCCATTGAAGGTTGCACCATGCGATTCGCACACATCTTCAATCAAGAGGATGTTGCGGCGATCCAGTTCATCCAGGAGTTGTTGAGTAAGGGCATTGTAACCAAGGACATGTGTGATAAAAACGGCTCTGGTGTTGTCATTGAGCCTGTCCAATACCTGGGCTGCATCCATCCCCAATGTGCGTCGGTCAATATCTACAAAGACGGGTGTAAAACCGTTTTGGAGAACAGCGGCAATGTCGGACACCCAGGTGAGGGGCGGCACAATCACCTCTCCGGACCCGGCCGTCTGTTTGACCGCAGCCATGGTCAGAAGATTCGCGGATGCTCCCGAGTTGACAAAAACACTGTATTGAACGCCGAGCCATTCCGACCATTCCCGCTCAAAATGAAGCGTCTGCGCTGCGTGGGTTAATGGCGGATCATCTTGTGACAAATAGGCAATGACGGCGTCCAGGTCGCTGCGCGTAATATTGTTTTCCATCAAAGGCAGATTAAGAATCGGTTCGGTTGTCATATAAAGTTCGTCCCCGTTTATTTCGTGAAAGCGCTATTGTAAATGTTTCGGTATATGAATTATTTCATCGCCTTCCGATAAGCTGATTTTACTGAATCCATGGGTATTTTTCTGCATGGCCCAGAATCCGTCCCATGCGGACACTTCCGTTTTAAAATAATCATGGACAGCCAGGCTCACACCCGGGTGATATTTTATCTTTGTTCCCGGGTCGGTTATATAATCTAAATGATTACAGCTATGAATGGTGGTTTGATCAACGTCCCGATACTGCAATTCCAGATCATCGCCGCATAATATCCCGCCATCCTTGAGCAGATGAAACGATCGGGTGATATCTTTCATCACATGATCGTAAGAATGATCCCCGTCTATATAAATGATATCCGCTGATCCCTCGCTGATCGCAGGAAGTACATCTTCGGATGCCCCCCGCAGAATCGAAATCATCTCACTGAAACCGGAAGAAATAACATTATGAAGAAATAGTTTATAAATTTTGTTTGCGATTAAAGCTTCCTTCATCGTTTTAAGGATCGGATCTTTATCGGCATCACAATCAATATAGTCGATCCATGGATCGACACAAATCACTGAACCTTTCGCATCAGAATATTTTTGTATGGCGCTGGCCCAAGTGATCGCGCTGCCGCCCGCCCAGGAGCCGATTTCTATCAATACTATTCTTTCTTGCGAGCAACCGGAATAGCGTTGCACAAGCTGCGTCATATAATGATGTCTGATTTTCAGCCCCTGGGCTGACGCTAAGTATTTGCCAAAGTAGCATCTTCCCGCAGTCCTGCAGAGCAAATACTTGAGATAAGGAAAATGGTTCTCTATATAGCTATCAATTCGCTTCGGTAGATTCATGATATGATTTTCGATACGCGTCATACATCATCGCCAGCCCCTCTCTGAAAGAAACATGAGGAGACCAACCCAAATCTCTTAATTTACCGCTGTCGAGGCTTTTTACGGGCATTCCATCCGGTTTGCTTGTGTCATATGTTATTTCCCCATTAAACGCCACGACCTCGCGGACGGTTTCCGCCAGATTCCGGATGGAAAGGGTGGTTCCACTTCCCACGTTAATGGGTTCCATCTCGTCATAATGGTCCATAATGAACAGGCAGGCATCGGCCAGATCATCCATGAAGATAAATTCCCGTTGAGGATTTCCTGTTCCCCAAATTTCCACCTGCTTTCTATGATTTATTTTAGCCTCATGCATTTTTCGGATCAGAGCGGCAACGACGTGCGACGATTCCTCGCTGAAATCATCATCGGGACCATAGGCATTGGCTGGAATGCCTGCAATGAAATTTGAACCATACTGCAGCCTGTAAGCCTGGCATAGTTTGATTCCCGCAATTTTAGCCACGGCATAAGACTCATTGGTTGGTTCAAGCATGCCGGTAAGAAGAGCTTTCTCCGATATCGGCTGAGCGCAATCCCGCGGATAACTGCATGAACTGGCCAGATAGAGCAATTTTTTAACGCCATGGCGGTGAGCGCAATCGATCACGTTACAATTCGTCAAAAGATTGTCCAGCATGAGGTCTGCCGGGTAATTGATGTTGGCGACAATACCACCGGTTTTCCCGGCCGCCAGAAAAACGAACTCGGGCTTCCTTTCACGAAACAGGGCTTCCACCTGATTGATGTCTCTCAGATCTTCACCCCCGTCGCCAAATGCGCCGCCGTATCCCGCGTTCCTGAGCGCACGCAGAATTACCGCCCCGATCGGGGTGTTTCCACCAGCCACATATATGGAATGATGACGATTCATTGCCTTTGAGCCTATCCGCCAAGTATTTTTCGCTTCAGTTGTATCTCAATTAAGTCTTCCATGTTTTTCCTCTGCTGTGCGCCAAATTTTTTTTCAATAAGATCTAAATATTCATGGCGCGTATGGTATTTACGCCATGCTTCATCTCTGAACTTCATCACATCCGAGGCGCTGATATGGTTTGTCGGTAATGGTTGACATTCATAAGAGAAGAAGGCGTATCCCTGGTAAGTATCGGGCAGCTTCCAGCCGCTTTGTTTTGCTTTACGATATAACGGACTGCCGGGCAGCGCCATGCACGGATAAAAATTAGCCATGGCCGTGTTCAGTTCGCACGCAAGATCCAGTGTCTGCTGCATGGTCTCCTGCGTATCGTTTGGAAAGCCGAATATGTAATTTGCGGCTACATTCATTCCGTGATCATGAATGGCTTGCGTGATGTTTCTAATATCCAAATCGCTGAACTTCCCTTTGAAAACTTCCTGCCTTACGCGCACATTACCCGCCTCAAAACCGATGGCCAGCCATCTCATCCCCGCCTGCCTCAACATATCCAGTAAATCATCCCTGATGGTGTCCACACGGGAATAAGCCCATAACCGCAACTCATAGTCTTTTTTTATTAACCCTTTCAGCAAAGGTTCGAAGTGGCTTCTTTTAAAGAAAAACATCTCATCCGATATTTTTATGGTCTCAACGCCCATTTGGACAAGTTTATCAAATTCGCGCGATACCAGGTCGGACGACCAGTAACGAATGTGAGCCGAATTCGCCGAGGTGACGCCGGAGGCATGATCCACGCGATTCAAAATGTTGATCATGCAGAAATCGCACGTAAACGGACAGCCGAGAGACGTGTATAAGGCGGCATAGGGGGTTCGCTGTTCATGACTGTAGTTCGTATGCCAGAAATGAGCCCGATAAAGATCCAGGGGCTTCTTATCGTAAGGCAACAAATCCCAGGCATATCCAGGCAAGTCGTTGTCCATTCTTTTCTGGGGTACAACTTGCTGCGGCTGGTTGAGCACGGGTTCGCCTTTCATTTTATAGCCGATCCCCTTAACCTGTTTCAGATCGTCGTTCAAATCAGACAACAGCAGATCGTGCAGGGCATAGACGCCTTCGTTGATCAGAACGATGTCTATAAAAGGGTAACCTAAAACTTCTTCAGGCAGCGCACTGACATGCGAACCCACGAAACAAGTCAGGTACTCCGGATAGCATCGCTTCAGTTCGGCGCACAGGCGCGTGCCGCCAATCATGCTCGTTGTGCCGGAATTAGGATTTTGGCCGTACAAAACAAAGCAGACGATCCGCGGATTCATCTCGCGGATTCGCTGGATGGCCCGCGCATCGGGTAAGCGCTCGGCATTGCAATCCAGAATCGCGACGCCAAAACCCTTGCTGCGGCAGGATTGGGCCAGCAACAGACACCAGGTCGGTGTCTCTATCGCCGAATAGAGGCTGCTTAAATCCTGATAGGCCTGTGCCGAAGAATCGGGTTCTACAAAAAGGATGTCCAGTCGACGGTTTAAAGTGGTCAGATTCATGCGCATATCCCAAGAATCTTACGGGCAGCCTTGATAATATCATCGCTGCCGACGTAAAATGCCTCTTCCAGGGTATAACCGGAAGGTGTCGGCACATCCGGGCACGCCACACGGCCAATCGGCGCTTTTAAAAACGCAAAACCCTTTTCTGCAACCAGCGCCGATATTTCCGCCGTAATGCCGGCTGTTTTCCAGCCGCAATCCGCGATCAATAAACGCCCCGTTTTGGACACGGAACGAAGTATCATTTCTTCATCCAGCGGGCGGAGGGTTCTCAGATCGATCACTTCCGCATCAATCCCTTCCCCTGATAAGGCCTTCGCCGCCTTGCAGGCTTCCGTAACCATGTGAGAGATGGCGACAAAAGTAATATCTTTCCCCGGCTTCCTGATCACCCCTTTGCCGATGGGCACACGGTAGGGCGCCTCCGGGACATAACCCTGATGGCGGAAGTTCAAGCGATGTTCGAGAATCAAAACCGGATTGTTGTCCGCAATGGCGGAAAGCATCAGCCCTTTTGCATCATAACAGGTGCTTGGCATAATCAGCTTGAGCCCCGGGATGTGCATAAATAGACCCTGAAGTGCTTGTGAGTGCTGTGCCGCCGATCCCCACCCGCGTCCTGTACAGGCCCACACAACCAGAGGGACATGCACAGCGCCGCCAAACATGTAATGCCACTTCGATGCATGATTCACGAGCTGATCCATTGCCAGCAGAAGGAAATCAGGGCGATTATGAAAATAGACGGGCCGCATGCCGCCGATAGCGGCGCCGATGGCAATACCGGTCAAAGCATTCTCGGCTAAGGGCGTATCAAATACGCGTTGACGCCCGAATTTTTTATGAAGATTCAGCGTTGCACCGAACATGCCGCTCGGATCATCCACGCCCTGCCCCATGACAAAAACACGCTGATCCATCTCCAGGGCCTGCGCAAGCGACTCCCGGATCGCCTCAGGATAGTCGATGCGTCGGACGTTCTCGTCCGCTTCCAGAAGGTCATCAGGCGCATTGAATTCAGGTTTTATTTTTGACCAGGGCATATTTTAATCACAAAAGAGATATTTTGTTATCGCTCCTCTTTCGGGCAGCGGACTTTCCTGCGCAAAGCGGAATGCCTCATTCACCTCACGATCGATCATCGTGTCCATTTCCCTCAGCTTTTCCTGATTCATCACGCCATGATCCATCAGGACTTGTAAGTAGAAATGGACCGGACATTTTGCATCCCAGGCTCTTATTTCTTCAGGCACCCGATAACCGAGTTTCTCATCAGAGCCGGCGCCCGCGTGGCCTCTGACACGATACGTGACGCATTCAATGAATGAAGGTCCCTGCTTTTCACGAGCCCGCCGCACGGCACGCTGCGCCGCTTCATACACTTCCGTGACATGATTCCCGTCAATTTTACAGGACATCATCAGGTCAGCCGGTGTTTTATGAAAAATGATTTCACCGGCCTGCCGCGCAGACACAGAAGAACATACGGAGTATTGATTATTCTCATAAACAAAGATAACCGGCAATTTTTTGAGAACAGCGAAGTTGACACTTTCATAAAGAACACCCTCGTCAGCTGCGCCATCCCCGAAAAAAATAGCGCTGACCCGGTCCTCATCTCTCATTTGAATGGCTAAACCCAGTCCTGTACCGATCGGTATGCCACCGCCTACAATCGATGAACTCCCCATGTGGCCGACAGAAGTGTCCACTAAATGCATGGACCCGCCGTGCCCCCTGGAACAACCCGTCGTCCGGCAATAAAGTTCGGCAATCAAAGCCTTCAAATCACCGCCTTTAGCCAGGTAGTGGCCGTGACTCCGATGGCTGCTGGACACATAATCACTGGGGAGCAGGTTCGCGCAAACGCCAACGGCGACCGCCTCCTGTCCGATATACAAATGCACCGGCGTCTTCATGCCATCCAAGTGGTAAAGGGATTCAATCTGCAGCTGGACCTTACGAATCCTGAGCATATCAAACAGTAATTGAATAAGCAGTTTATGCGAATAATTTTTGAGCTCCATGCTAAATTCACATGTCCTTCGCTGTCCATTCCCGAAAGGGCGTAATTGAATTTTTTTTACGTTTCCGGTCCAAATCAGCATGATTGTCGAGCGGTTCGTAGAAAATGATTTGGCTTCCCGTGGATTCAAACTGAAAGGGAACATAAATCAGCTTGTTGAATCTTCTGATAATTTTTGCCTGCGCTTCCGGAGGCGCGAAAAGAAGCAAAAAGCCGCCGCCGCCGGCGCCGAGCAACTTCCCGCCGATCGCTCCCGCTTTTCTTGCCTGGGTATACAACTCATCCAGGTGTTTGTTGGTGACACTTTTACTCAGGCGGCGCTTGATCAGCCATGCTTCGTGAAGCAGTTTTCCAAAGAACCTGATGTCTGCGCTGCCGTTAAGAACGTCAATCGCCTCCCCAACCAGCCTTTGAAAATCATTCAGCGGTTTCTCACGCGACGCAATTTCCTTAACATAAGATTCCGCCACCTGCTGCGATGTGCGTTTGATCCCCGTATAAAAAAGCATCAAATGCGCGTTCAGCTCGCCTATTCTCGCTCTTTTGATGCTCATCGGCGTTACCGAGATGTCGCCATTGGGCAAAAAACGGATATGATTAAGGCCGCCGTGTGCGGCCGAAACCTGATCCTGCGAACCGACCGTTTCCCGGAGCACCTGCTGTTCGAGGTAAATACTTTCGTTTGCCAGCCGCTTCCTGTCGATCATATGCCCCTGGAGGGCATGCAAGGCATGAAGCAACCCAACCACAAATGAAGAACTTGACCCGATGCCGCTCCGTGAAGGGAGGTCGCCGTCATAGTGAATCTCAACACCTCTGTCGATGCCCAGAAAACGCAGACCCTCGCGGACGGCCGGATGCTGAATTTCATCCACTGAAAAACAGTTTTCAATTTTTGAATAGACAATTCTGATTCTATGTTCAAAAAAAGGCGGCAAATAACGACAAGTCAGATAACAGTATTTGTCGATGGTCGTCGCAAGAACCTGCCCGCCATTTTTCAGGTACCAGCCGGGATAATCTGTCCCGCCGCCAAAAAACGAGACACGATAAGGCGTCCGGGTAATAATCATACTTTCTCCTGAGTCATCCTCCGGTTTTGCAGGAGGTCACAATCGATTCATAAAACTTTCCGCCTTCGCCAAATCGCCGGGCGTGCCGATATCCAGGAAGGGGCCATCGTTCATAAACCCGCAGAATGGCTTCCCGATCAGGGATGGAAATATTTCTTTTTCCAGCGATACATACCGCCTGTCTGGAATTTCAGAGATAATTTTCTTTCTTATCAAATAGACCCCGGCATTGATCCATCCCCGGCCTTTCGCCGATCCTTTTTCTTCAAACCCGAGGACGCGATGATCATCACCCAGGCTGACACGGCCGTACCTGCCGGTATCACTGACAAAAGTCAGGAGAAGGGATGCTGAGGCGTTATTTCGCTCATGGAAAGACCAATATTCATCCAGTTTGAACCGGCAATAGGAATCGCCGTTCATCACCAGGATACTATCCGAGTCTAATGCATCAGCCGCCCTGCGGAGCGCCCCGCCGGTGCCCAGGGGTTCACGCTCGCATGAATAGCGCAAAGACAAATTCTTATAGGACGGCCCCATTTCCAATTCTATGAATTTCCCCATATGTCCCGTGCAAAGGACAACCTCTTTCAGGCCCGCCCGGTTTATCTGATCCAGAAGATACGTCAAGAAAGGGCGGCCATGAATCAGCGCCATCACTTTGGGACGATCCTGAACAGCAGGCCGCAACCTTGTTCCCAGGCCCCCCGCCAGAATCGCCACACGGATGTTCGAGAATTTAACCATTGCAACGCATCGACCTATACGTTTTTAAAAGCATTTCTGCCAAGCATGCGATAGCCTTTTAATAATTCCTGAATCCCGTCATCTATCGATCTCGCGGCCGCAAAACCGGCTTCCTGCAAACGCTGATTGGAAACAATGTAATTCCGTTTATCCGGATCGCTGCCGACTTCTGAAAAATGAATGAAAAAATTGGGCACATAATCTTTCACCTTCAGCGCCAGTTCTTCCTTGGAAAGATTTGCTGCGTCCAGGCCTGCGTTGTAAGGCCTGCCTTTCATTTTGTCCGCGTTCTTTATGCAGTAGCAGAAACAATCCGCCACATCACGGATATGAATGTAATTGCGTTTGAAGTCTTTTTCAAAAATCACAAGATAGCCATCCGTAACTGCAGCGTACACAAAATGATTCACAAGAAGATCGATCCGCATACGGGGTGACATTCCAAAAACGGTGGCTAACCTGAGCGTAATCGCATTGGGGCTGTTCAGCAACTCCAACTCGGCTGCGACTTTTGTCCGGCCATAAAGCGTTATCGGATCAAGGGGCGTTTCCTCCGTACAGAACACATCTCCGGATTTTGCGCCGTAACCGCTATTGGTATTGGGATAAACAACCAATTGCGACGGGCTTCGCAGACGGTTGAGCATTTTGATCGCATCAAGGTTGATGGACTTAGCGGCCCAGGGATCACGGTCACATGCCGGCGCGCCCACAACGGCAGCCAGGGGAATGACGACATCCGCATTGTGAATCAGTTGCCTGACGGTTGTTTCATCGCGCACATCTCCCCTGATGAAATTGAAGTTTTTGTGTGAACAAAGATGAAAAAGTGAACCCTGCCCATGAACAAGATTATCGAGTACGGTCACACGGCAACCATCCCGCAATAAGTGTTCACAGAGAATCGATCCTAAAAATCCCGCGCCGCCGGTTACAGCAACCTGCATTGACATCTCATCCCCCTATGTTTTCGCAATTCATGTGCTTATGTTTACAAATTCTGCAATGGCATGACTGTTTACTTCTTAATATCATGTCAGCAGTTAGTAAGCATCACATCTGTCCAGGATAGCTTTTAGCCATTGAAAAGGGTGCACAGACTCAGGTAAAAGTTTCTCTGCGAGAAGAAAACAGGACCCTGAGAAGGAGGCACCCTGATGCATGAATTTAGCAGTGTTTTGGGTTAAATTCTACACCTTTTTTCGAGACGGGGGGCTTTGAAGCCGTCCGCGCAAGCCAGGCCGGGCGTTTTGCTCCTGACCCGCCGTCTGATCTTTTCGGACAGCGACGATTTTGATGCTGGAAAACGAACCGTGCAGATGGTACCGTTGCCGGGCGCTCAGACGTTTGTCCGCATGCCATCCAACCATCGGGTGCTGCTTTTCATCAAAAAGGGGGTGCTGATCAGGCCATGATCAACGAAACCATTCTTCTCCTCACGCCATATGAGGACTGTTCTCAACATCGCGTTGCGAAACGCGTCTCCTATCGACTTGTGCTAAGCGTACCGATTCATTTTTGCTTCTTTCTTCCTCTTCAGGATATGTTTTCACGAATCATCCTTTACGATTACTGGAAAAGATGCCTGGAAGTGGGAATAGAAGGGGCTAATCAGGAAATCACCGAGATCGTTAGAAAAGAACAGCCCAAATACGTCCTTTGGGTTGCGATTGGACAGTATTATGAAGTCAAACTATCGACGTTTGATGCCATCAGGAAGGAAGGTTCGATTGTTGTCGGCTGGCTTTTCGATGTCAATATCCGCTTTCATTACTATTCAAAATGGCTCGTTCCCTATGTTGATTATTTCATCGTTGACGATCGGGAAGCGGTAGGTAAGTTCAGGACCTTGGGGGCCTGGGCAACCCAGGCCATCTGCACGGGAAAAGCCATGGAATTGGATTGGTCAATGCCGAAAGAAATTCATGAAATTTCTTTTGTTGGCAGGTTCTATGGGAATAGAAGAGACTATATCAAAAAAATTCAGGACATGAATTTCCCCATTCATTTATTTGGTGCGAGCGCAGGGAAATTCGTAACGTATCAGGAGATGAACCATATTTTTTCAACGAGCAAAATTAACCTGAATTTTTCAATGGATTTCAAAAATCAAAAATTGGCGATCAAAGCAAGGATATTTGAAGTGTGTCTGGCCGGAGGGTTTTTACTGACTGAATACTTCCCTGGGATTGAGGCGCATTTTGACCTGGGCAAAGAAATTGTATGTTTCACGAATACGCGAGAAATGATAGAAAAAATTACATTTTATCTTCATCACGAAGAAGAGCGACGCCTCATTGCGAAAGCAGGTTGGGAAAGGGCCAGGAAAGAATATTCCGCATACCGCATTCTGTTCAGAGTATTTCAGGAAATTGAAGAGGATATTTCAAACGGCATAAAAAGAGTCCCCGCGAAGAGATCGATGCCGTTTTATATGCGAAGGAGAGTATCAAAATTCTACCGGGATTGGGGTCAGGCATTTTTAGCTGAGAACCATTACGGCTTGTGGAAAGATGCGCTGGCCTTGTCGATCTCCTATAACCCTCTTAGTATAGCGGCATGGTTTTACCGTATGATAAGCTTGTTGCCGAATCATCTGTTTTGGGCGATTCAGGACAAAATGCATAAATGGATAGCACGGTCCAAATGAGTTTTGAATTTCGCGCCGATTCGGCAGGGACAGGAGAATGATTCATTCATCGAGGTTAAGTTACAGTCTTTTTTACTGCCATTCTCTTTGTTTTCATTTATGGGCTTCTTGTCACAGGATGACGCCTAATCCATGACCTGGAATGAATGCTGAAGGACGCATACCCCCTCTCTGTACGACGGCATCTCCCAGCTCATCCGAAATGGCTGGCATTCGGTAATCGCAAAAGCAATCGCGTCTTCCCAGGTGTCCACGCGTTCATGTCCGGACATGATACTCAGCGCAATCCTGTAACTGCCGCTGGTCATCGTCAGGGGACCAATGTCTATTCTGAGTTTTTTCACATTGCCGTTATAGTACTCACCGTGGTAAACACCCGACGCTCCGACCGAAACAAGTATGCCTGACTCATTATAGACGCGGAATTCCGCGCTGAACACACCACCCATCAATTGGCCGCCAAGGCCCACATGCAATACGATTCTTTCACCATATTTGAAGTCGGACGCTTGCCGTCCTTCGGTATCCATCACCTCAACCCGGTTAAAGTGCAGCCCTTTACCCTTGGTTTGTGACGCATCCCGCTCAGAAAAACAAGGGGATTGATCAGAGATCCCCGTCATGCTTTTTTCATATTGCTTAATAATTCCGCCCGCTTCACCTGTTGCCAGTATTTGTCCGTTATCTAACCACATGGCGCGGCTGCACAAACTGCGGATGGCGCCCATATTATGACTCACAAACAATATCGTTCTGCCGCTCGTCGCCACATCACCCATCTTGCCGAGGCATTTTTTCTGGAATGCCGCGTCGCCGACTGCCAGAACCTCGTCCACAACCAGGATCTCCGGCTCCAGATGCGCGGCTACGGCAAAAGCCAGGCGCACGTACATCCCGCTGGAATATCGCTTTACCGGTGTGTCGAGATAATGCTCAACTTCCGCAAAGGCCACGATCTCGTCGAACTTCTGTTTTATTTCGGTTCGGGTCATCCCCAGAATGGCGCCGTTCAGATAGATATTCTCCCGCCCGGACAGTTCGTGGTGAAAACCGGTGCCCACTTCAAGCAAGCTGGCTACGCGGCCTTGGATTGTCACCCGCCCGGTCGTCGGCTCCGTAATACGGCTTAAAATCTTCAGGAGCGTACTCTTGCCGGCCCCGTTGCGGCCGATAATTCCCACGGCATCGCCACGGGCGACTACAAAATTGATGTTCCTGAGCGCCCATACTTCTTCCATGGTGTCGCCCTGGATGATGGGCTTCCCGGTTGCCAGGTCTTTTGTTTTGTTCCAGAGGTTACGGGCATTCTGCATCAGCACGTCACGCAGAGCTGTATAACGGCGTCTTTCCGCCAGGTGACCAATGATATATTTTTTCCCTATGTTTTCAGCTTTGATGATGTCATTCATAAATGCAGACGGCCTCTTACCCAAATTCACCTTTCTTCAATGGCCCCATCTTCAATACTGTGATCTCCATGAGGCTCTCAGTCGTCTTAGATATCTTAATGGACGAAAATTCATCGATACCGCAATGACACATAACGCTGTATATGGGAAACGAACAACCGCATGCAAAATACCGAAGTATTCTTTGTGGATTAAGAACATTTCCTTGCACTTGATGAGCGTGCCTTTATTGTCAACACTCATCCCGCCTGTTCTGAATTTCAAATATATTTTATCTAATCTAAAAAAACTAGCCTTCTTTGTTTTTAGCAAATATAAAAACAAATCATAATCGTTTGCGTATCTAAATTTTACGTCTAACAGTCTGTTTTCTGCAACGCTTCTTTTGATAAATGCGCCCGGTAACCGAATCGTCATCCCCCGAGCCATCCCCTTGATATCCGAATCCCACACACAAATAAATTTTCCGGTATTTCGGTCAACAAGCAGCATGGGTGCATGAATCACATCCGCTTGCGGATTGGATTCTAAAATGTGAGATACATATTCAAAGATATTATTGTTTATAAACCAGTCATCCGCACCCATCAGCACGACGAAATCACCATTCGCCCTTTTAAAGCCCTTATTAAACGCTTCGGAAGTGCCTCCGTCTTTTTCGCTGATCCAGAATAATATCTTGTCATCATATTTTTTAATAATATCGACCGTGCCATCCACGGACCCGCCGTCAATGACAATCACTTCTATATCAGGATATGTTTGTGAAAAGACCGATTGTAAAGCTTCTTCCAGATATTCCGCACAGTTTAAAACTGCGATGATGACAGAAAATTTTATTTTTTTATTGGAAATGGCGTCTCTCTTATCCATGATCACGTTCCTCTGAATTCCGTTGCCGCCCGCTTAACCTGGCGCAATAGATTAAGTGTGCGGACCGCAGCGCCATGCAGCAGATACCACACCGTCAGGTACAGGGTAGAGAGATGCGGGTTGCCGGCTATATTGCCCCCGGCCTTGCCGAAGGCAGCAATGGCAGCCTCGCTATTCCCTAATCGCATTTCGCACAATCCCACCCGGAAACAGGCCATGCGGCACCTGCTCTTTTTTTCGTAAAGTTCATGCAGCTCGCAGAGGCTTTTGAAATCATCGAGGGCGGCAGCAAAGGAACTCCTTCTGAACAGCAGTTTCCCACGCTCTTCAAGAGCATAGCGATAGGCCAGATAGTCTTCAGGCGCCTTGTCCAGAATTGATTCAAAGCAGTCCAATGCCTCTTCGTCACGGCCCAGCGAAGATAACGCCCGTCCCAGTCCGCAGCGAGCCCAGCTGTTGGAAGCATCGAGACGGAGCGCCTCTTCAAACAAAGCAACACTTTTTCTAAAGCGTCTTTGGCCGGCCCTCCCCCAACCCAACCAGCCCAGAACCTCGCTGGTACGCATTTCCGGAACAGCGGCAAGCCTCTCCCAGTAATTCACGGCCGAGCTGAATTTTTTCTGATACCAGGCCTCTCGCCCCAACGAAAGAAAACGATTCTCGTTATCGATCCGCCAATCAACGGCCGTGCGCCGGCCCCCCGCCGTCGCCAAAACGGCCAGCGACCGCTCGAGATCACCGGTATCACGATAACAGGCAATTGCAGGATTCTCCAGATAGGGCATGACCCGACCTGTGAACCTGGCATTAAGCGCCCTGCTGGACATATATCTGCCGTCGTGAGGACCGATATAATTATTCCGGCCGCCCGCACCCGGATGCCATGTATGGTAAAGAAATTCTTCTTTCAACCATATCTCTCGCCGTCCATGATTAACCAGCCGGAAAGTCAGGTCATAAGGGCCGCAGACATGACCCAAATAATCGATATGTTCATCCGCGCCGCCAATGGCGATCAAATCTTCTTTCAGGGCGCAAAAACAGGCGCCGTAATTGCGGCTGTGGATCACATCTATATCATTCAGCAGTCCGCTGGTCATGCCGCTTTGCCAGTTCTTGCAGGCGCCATCCAGAAACTCGGCAACCGTCGGATGGTCAAAAGGGTAATGCCTGCGGTCAACATTGCGCACTTCATCCAGATGCAGCACAATCTTTTCATCAAGCTCAAAGGCGGCAAGAATACTTTCCACGAACGTGGAATTCACCATGGCATCGGAATCACAAATCACCACGATTCGGCCGCGCGCCAGCAGGATTCCGGCATTATAGATGAAATGCTTGTGGTAATAAGCGTCTTCCGGCATCTCCATCACGCCCCAGACATCGGGGCTGGCAGTGCCATGCTCGATACGCAGCGTTATTTCATTTGGCCTTCTGCTGAAGTACTCCAGCCAGATCAGTTCATAACGATCCCGCGCAATGGTCTGTTGATCCAGATCATCAAAAATATGAAAACTTTCCCGGCATGACCAGTCCAGCAGGACAATGCTGAGTTCTACATTCGGAAGTGGCCGTATATATAGTGTCTGCATGGTTTGAACCGGCAACCTACACAACTAAAATCATATGAGCAGCATTCAATTTAATTCGCTTGGCGGATAAAAAATGTCTGACCAATGGTAGCGTACTGGTATTGTGCATCTTTTTTTAACTTTTCCATCACTTTATCGCAATGTCGCTCTAAATTATGATGTTGTCGAATCTACAGGTTACAAATAATGGTAAGCACCTGTTACCATAATCATAACTGTTCTTCCATTGAATGTTCGCTTCAGAAATACCACTTCATAAGGATAGAACCGCCGACTGATCAAACAGAACGTCTTTTACAGCCCGGCGTCCATGCTTGTTCTTCATTAAATATGATCTGCAAATGTCTTTTCCATTTTGCGGAAACGGGAAATACCCAGCCACAGAAAGAGGGTAACAATAACAAGACTAAGCAGGAAGCCCGGCAAGAAAATGGGACTCTCGCTGCCCAGGATGCACCAGCGGAAACCATCGATCACGCCAACCATGGGATTGAGGCTGTACAGCAGTCGCCATTGATCCGGTATGACCTTGCTGCTAAATCCGACCGGTGATACATACAGACCGAACTGTACCACAAATGGAATGACATAACGAAAATCCCGGTATTTCACATTGAGTGCAGTAATCCAGAGACCTGGCCCCAAACTCGCCAGCAATGCCAGGATTACGAAGAATGGCATTAATAGAATGCGCCAGCCGGGGACAAATTGATAATAGGCCATCATCCCGATCAAGATGATGACGCTGATGAGAAAATCTGCTAAAGCCGTTATCATAGTCGCTGCGGGCATGATCAGCCTTGGGAAGTAAACCTTACTGATCAGATTGGTATTATCTATCAGACTGTTTGACGATTCAGTCAGCGCGCTGGCGAAAAGAGACCAGGGGAGCATGGCGGCAAAAACCATTAGGGCGTAAGGCACACTGCCATCGCTGGGAAGCTTGGCAATTTTGCTGAAAATGACTGTGAAAACAACCATCGTAAGAAAAGGTCTCAGGATTGCCCAGAGTACACCGATGATGGTTTGCTTGTAGCGTACGGATAGATCACGCCATGAAAGGATCAGAAAGAGCTCCCGGTAGTGCCAAAGGTCGGCCCAGTAGTTCTTCTCCGTACGCCCGGCCTCAATAATAATTTCGCTCATGAATTCATAAAATTATTTAAGTTATATGCTTCAGATTCCACGCAGTTCCATCGCCTGAATTACAATTTTTTACGGGCAATGTATAAGAAACATGAACTGGGATGTCAAGGCAATCTTGCCCAACCTGTTGGGCACATCGACTATCTCGGCATTTGAACAACCTGATACCCGCGCCGGCGCAGAAGATCGACGACGCTGTCGCGCCCGGCCAGATGCGCCACGCCGACAATCACCATCGTGTCGGGGCCGCCGGCGAGCAGACTTTCGATCTTTTTCATCCATTTTCGATTGCGGTTGACAATCAGCGCCGCATACAGCTGCGGATAATTTTTCAGCTCGCGCAGGCTGAAGGCTTCAATGCCGGCTTCGTCTCCCTTGCGCCAGGCGTTCAGGATCTCCGGTATTTTGTTTCCCAGCTGCAGGAGATCATCGATGGTTTCACTGACCTGCTCATTGCCCATGCTCCCGTCGAGCAGCATCAAAAAACCAACCTGCTCGTCGACGGTTTCCAGCCCGCCCGTGATCTTGCCGTCCCTGATCGCCTTCTGATGAAAAAAACGGTCAACGCCGTACTCCGCTTCCACACCGATGCGCGAAAGCTCCTGCATCGTCAGCATCATGGAAAGCATCCAGGGGCGGAACAACCGATACTGCTCGAAGGGATGGTTGCGCTCCCGGCAAAATTTTTCAGCCTTGGCGTAAACGGCGGCCGTCAGGTGATGCTTGAGCGTTGTCCCATCCGTGTAAACGGCGATGGACATGAGTTTTTGTACGTACGCCGGTCCTTCCAGTTCGTCGGGCGGCGCTTCAAAAAGGATTTGACGGGCGGCGGTATAAGCTTTCTCAAACGGGTCGGGCAGCGGATAATCGGACGCCCGAAGCACGTGACAGGACCCGGCAAGATAAACGGTGGCCTTCACGCCTTTGACCACCCAGACAGAGCTTTCGGCCATGGCCCCTGCCGCCGGCAGAAACACCAGCATCAACCCCAGCAGGACTTTCCGGAAATATCGTTTCACGATGCCTTTCTTCCGCCTGCTAAGCGGACCTGCGGCAATCATCATCATGACACCGTAACCATATCGCCGGCAATGGCCGCGGCATCGCGCACACAGGGTCTGCAAATTAAATTGAAACATTCATTTTCTTTGAAATAGGCCTGCCCGTCCGGCGTAGCCAGATCACAGCCGTCCAACAATTCCCGGCAAAGGCAGGAACCATGTCTTGCCGAAAATCGCCTCATGAATTCACGGACTTTCACATAAGTTGCATCCGTCTCGATGCGTTTATCATGGACGCCCCGCCCGAATTTCAGCCCGAGAACCAGAATGCCTCCGGAAACGGCGCCGCACACCTCACCCTGGCGCCCCATGCCGCCGCCAAAACCGCAGGAAAGCTTCAATGCCTGCTCGGCGGCCAGCTCCAGGTCGTCACAAAAGGAGAACAAGACGGACTGGGCGCAATTATAACCTTCGATAAATTTTGCTTCAGCAATATCCGCGTGTGTTGTCATGACTAATCCTTCCATTTGATGTTCTTTTTTTATAAAAAACTCTTTTCATTGACCCTGCGGATCAAGAATAACATTTTTACTTTAATATTCAAGATGATAATTACCCCGCCCCGGGGATAAGCCTCCCGGGCATCCTGATTCTTTCAAAATTCATTCTTGACAACCGGCCACATGGTTGTATATTACAACCATTATGAAGAAGATGACCCCGCAACACAACGACTTTATGGACCTGCTCATCGGATTGTCCCAGGCGACGCGCTGTTGCCGGCAGGATATGGCGTTTTGCGAAGGCGTGACCTTTCATCAATATATTATTCTGGATGCCGTGTTTAAAAGCACGGAGCTCAATATTTCCGAGTTGCACAAGATTCTTTCGGTGGAAAAGAGCACGACCACCCGGCTGGTCAATCCCCTGATTCAAAAAGGCCTTTTAGCGCGCCAGAGGTCAGGCCTGGATTCCAGGGCCTTTGTCCTGACGCTGACTGAGGAAGGAAGGAATATTCATCAGAAAGTCCGGTTATGTCTTGCGGAATTTTTTAATAAGATCGCGGATAATCTGCCGCCTCACAGGCGGGATGACATTCTGCAGACCGTGCAATTATTTCTGGCTGCCGTAAAAAATGCGGCCGGTGTTTGCGACTGCTGTCAATAAAATGGAAGGACGGAACATGGAAGACAATAAACATAAATTCGACGCGGGCGGCAAATTCGAGTTCCCGATCATCCAGGAACAACCAAGCTGCGGCTGCGGCGGGGATCGTTCAACGGATACAGACCATCCGGTTTCCAGTTTGGACCAGCCTTTTGTTTCCGGATCGATTTTCACGCCGGTCGGCAAATTGCCGCAGGTATCATCCACGCTCACGGGCCGGGACCACCGGGGAACCCTTAAAGCCCGGCTGGGCGCGGGCAGAATGAGCTATGCGATCAATCCCGGTCTGTATGCACTGAACGAACCGGATGAAAACGCGCCCGTTCTGGTCACGGCCAATTACAAGATGAGCTTCGACTATCTCCGGCGGGCCCTGCCCGGCCGGAACGCCTGGATCCTGGTTCTGGACACCAAAGGCATCAACGTCTGGTGCGCGGCGGGCAAAGGTACATTTGGAACACAGGAGCTTTTAAGACGAATAGAGGCCAGCGGCCTGAAAAAAGTGGTCAGCCATCGAAAGCTAATCCTTCCGCAGCTGGGTGCTCCCGGCGTGGCCGCCCATCAGATCAGGCAGGTCTCCGGTTTCAAGGTGTTCTATGGGCCGGTTCGCGCCAAAGACATCCCGGCTTACCTGGATGCCGGATTCAAGGCTGATCAGGCCATGCGCCAGGTCACATTCCCGCTCACCGAACGGGCCGTACTCATTCCGATCGAACTCTCGGCCGTGGTTAAACCTTTTTTGCTCCTGTCACTGGCTCTTTTGCTTCTGGCAGGCATCCTGGGACCGGCCGGTTTCCTGACCAATGTGGTTCATGACGGTTTGTTCGCCGTCACCGCACTCTTCTTCGCCATCGTTGCCGGAGCCGTGCTGAGTCCGCTGCTGCTGCCCTGGCTGCCGGGCCGCGCCTTCTCCGTGAAGGGGCTTTGCATCGGATTGCTGGTGGCTTTCCTGCTGATTGTCCTGAGAGGCGTTGACGTCCGGTTCTGGGCGGAGCGGGTGGAAGTCCTGGCCTGGCTGCTGATCATTCCGGCCATCGCCGCTTATCTGGCCATGAATTTTACGGGCGCCTCGACCTATACCTCCCTCTCGGGCGTCAAGAAGGAAATGCGCTTTGCGCTCCCTCTGGAAATAGCGGGCGGGGCTCTCGGTCTGGCGGTCTGGATGGCAGCGCTTGTTATCGCTTAGGCGAGAACAAGGGGTCTTGCCACCCTTGGAACGGTGGTTGTAACCCCTTGTCCTGCAAAAACATGAGGTTATTACAAAGAAATCTTTGGGAGAATAAAAAATGGGAAGCATGGTTTATTTGAAGAATGTTGCAACCCTTTCTTTGAACACGCCAAAATGCACCGGCTGCGGTATGTGCCTCGACGTCTGCCCTCACGGCGTATTCAAAATGAACGGGAAAAGCGTCCAAATTGTCGACCGCGACGCCTGCATGGAATGCGGCGCGTGCAGCAGAAATTGCCCCGCGGTGGCACTCAGCGTTGAAGCCGGCGTCGGCTGCGCGGCGGCCGTCATCAACAGCCTGCTGGGGCGTAACGGCGGCGAATGCTGCTGCGGCCCCCAGACAGATGAAACAGGATCCGCAAAAGGCGGCGGCTGCTGCTGTTGAAACGGCCATTCCGACCCGGTAAATGAGTCCGGGCTTGCGAGGGTCGATTGGGGAGCGTCTTTGGCAAGTCGATGATGTCATGACGTTTCATACACTTGATATGATTAACTTTATCCATTACACTCTTGACTTTGACGGTACTTTCCGGTAAGAGGTTTCCGGTCTTCCCAAAATGACCACAATGAATTATGGATATCGGAACCACTCAATGTTTATACGAATTTACCGTCCGTAACTGTCATTGCGAATCTATGCGCCGCTGCATCTCTCATTCACCGCAAAAAAATCATTCCCGCCGCCATGGGGGTAAAGGAGGAAATATATCATGACCAACAGCAGTACGAAGGAAAGCAAGGGGCCGGTACTCGGCATTAACAGTCTCGGACGAATCGGCAAGTTGACGCTTTGGCATCACGTCGGCAGGAAGTACTTCAAGGAAATCGTCGTAAACCAGGGCCGCGATGTCGGCATGGGGATGGAAACCATTGCCCGGCTGATTGAAACGGACGCCACTTACGGTTTGCTCCACCGGTTTCTCTACGGCTATAAAGCGCAGCCCTGTGTCCAGATTACGGATGACAAGAACGGCAAAATGCTTATCGACGGCATTCCGGTGACCATTCTGCGTGAGCAGAGAAACCCGCTCAATATTCCCTGGCGTCAATACGGTGCGGATATTGTTGTGGATTGCAGTGGAAACTTTAAAGACCCGACCGTTCCCGTCGATGACAAAAAAGGATCGATCCGGGGCCATTTAAACGGCGGCGCCAAGGTGGTGGTCCATTCCGCGCCCTTCAAGATCAAAAACAAGGCTCTTTCGGCTCCCGATGACACAACAACCCTGATTTACGGGATCAACCACACGGCCTTTAATCACAAAAAGCATCTGCTGGTTTCCGCCGCGTCCTGCACCACGACGGGCCTTGCGCACATGGTGAAGCCGCTTCTGGATAATGAAGAAACCAGTACGATTCTGACGGCATCCATGTCCACCATCCACGCCGTCACCAACACCCAGAGCGTTCTGGATAAACTGCCGAAGGCCGGCGAAAAAGATATCCGCAAGACGCGCAGCATCCTGAACAATATTATTCTGACCTCGACCGGCGCAGCAAAGGCGCTGATGGAGGTCATTCCGGAAGTTAAAAACATCGGGTTCATGGGTGATTCCATCCGGGTGCCGACCAACACGCTTTCCCTGATCATTCTGAACGCGACGTTTCAGGCGCGCCAGAACAAAACGGGTGAGGCAGCCAACATCGACACCAAAAAGCTCAATGAAATTTACCGCAAGGTTGCCCAGGACAACCCTCTGGTCCGCTTCACGATGCAGCAGAACGTATCCACCGATCTGATCGGTGAAGACGCGGCGGTCATTATTGAAGGCCAGTTCAATCACACCAGAACCGCTTACATACCGGTAGATCTTTCTCATATTCCGAGTCTGCCGGAAGCACTCGTCCAGGGCATCGGCGACAAACTGCTGAAAGTCCCGGTGGTCCATGCCAAAATTTTCGGCTGGTATGACAACGAATACGGCAGCTACACGAACCGGCTGGGCGATTTGACCGTCTACATCCACAAGAATATTCAATAAGCAACTGGATTGCGTAAGCCCCCGTTTCTCCGTTTTCCCGGGAAACGGGGGCTGCAAAAATCGACGAAATGAGCCGGATGCTTTGCTATTTCCGCGAGATCGTGTAAAATACGGACGGGCGTGCCCCCAACATCGGGGCCTGCATACAAACCTCATGGAGAGGCGGTTGGCTGTGTCGATCAAACCGGACCACATTAAAGTTATCGAGACGGGACTCGAGGACCAGTTAGAAAGAGTCACGCGCGAGAATAAGCGCCTGCAGGTCCAGTTCACTTCCGCCGCCAAGCAGGCCCGCGAGCTGAACGAGTTCATCCAGATCATGCTGAACCTGTCCCCTTTCGGCATCTGCATTATTCAGAGCGGCAAACTGATTTTCACCAACAAAACCTTCACCGATATTTTCGGGCTTACTTCCAAGCAACTGCGGGATTTGTCCGCCTGGGACATCGTTTATGAAGAGGACCGGGAGCACGTCCGGAAAAGCGTCGACGCCATGCTCAAAGGCCAGACCCATTCTTTCTTCATGTTCCGCGTGATGACCAACCAGGATAAAATCAAATGGATTATGGGGTCCGTCGCCCTCATTCACATGAATGAAAAGCGGGCCATTCTGGGCAATTTTGTCGACCTGACCGAAGGGCGGGTGATGCAGCTGGCCTACCACGATCCGCTGACCGGACTCGCGAACCGAATGCTGGTGATGGACCGTCTGGAGCAGGCCATCGTTTCGGCCAAGCGAAGAAACGGCCAGCTGGCTTTGCTGTTTCTGGATCTGGATGAATTCAAGAATGTGAATGACCTCTATGGCCATCTGGTCGGCGATCAACTGCTGATTGAAATCGCCAATAAGCTCAAGGAAGCCGTCCGGCGGGAAAATGACACCATCGCCCGGATAGGCGGCGATGAATTTTTAATTCTCCTGACGGACATATCCCAGAGAAGCCACATCGAAAGCATCGTGAACCATCTTTTTGAAAAATTCACCGAGCCCCTGCTGATCGGACTTCCGCCTCTGGAAATCAAAGTCAATTTCAGCGTCGGCATTGCGCTTTTCCCGGAGCACGGCGAAGACTCGGACACATTGATCCACAGCGCCGACAGCGCCATGTACCGGATAAAAAAAGCCCGGGGGAAAAACCATTTTTCCTTCTTCTGACGAACGCTCTCTGATCATTGCGGTCCAATCCAGAATAATCAGCAAATTCAGAACGCTCATCACGCGACGGTTCAAGGATGAAGACTTGCCGCTTTGTGCTGGTAAAAGTTGCGGGCGCAGGTTCGTTACGGGAAGAACAGATTATTGCCTTCACCTGCAAAGTTTTAGTAACAGGCTGCTATTAGAATTAAATGTTACTAATCGCGAGAAAGTAACTTTGAGTTCGGATGAGACCATTTAAAAGATTGGAAGGTTTCTTATTGCCATCAAACACCGATGGTCTTTTGGCGACAATTTAAAGTCAATAAAATCTTCAAATGGTCTGAGTAGCCTCTTAATCTCAACTTCGCTAAGGTCATATCGGGAGGCAGCTACAACCCCATTCCTCTTTTTGCACTTATTTGAGCATGACACGAGATCTAACAAATCAATGTTTTCACGATGAAAGCCAAATCCGAGCAGGCAAATTACATTCGCGTTTAACAATAGAGACTTCGACTCCTCAGGTGCCATGACATTTTTTTCAACATCAAAAATGGTTTTGATTCCGGTAGATGCCACCACCCATGGAGACGGGTGATCTTGGTCCGGCGATGGAAAACTCCCAAGTATTCCATATACATGATGAATAGGTATCTTGCTGAGAACACTTAATGCCGACGAATCATCAAGACCGAATGAGTGCTTAATTCTTTTGTAAAGCCATTTTTCCAAAAAGCGGTCGTAATTAAAGGTAATAAAGGAAACATTGTTTTGTGCTATGAACTGATCTGGAGAACTGATTCCATCTATCATTATTTTAAATAAATAACCAAGCCAGTCATCGTCGCTCTCGTCGGACACCTCATCTTCATATCTTAGTAGAACTTGTGCTATTGCTGCTTTACCAATTGCGTCAAAACCTTTCTGGTGTCGATTTGCGTAAAGAAATGCGTCTATTGATGCTTGTCCGGCATGAGAAAGCGCCTCTGCAAATGCCATACACTTACTTCGCTGAACTTCTTCATTAGGAACTACACGGTAGGTACCCAATAATAGAAAGCTGCTGAAGTCATCTTTCACTGCAGAGACCGCCTCTTTCTTCAAATTCTCGCCGCTTGGGAAGCCATAGGAACAACTGGCGCCCGCGCCAAGAACAAATACTGTATTATTTTCGATCATTGCACAATCTCCTACAGAGATAATAACTTATGAAACTATGGGACGTCCGTAAAACACTGATTCCTGAGAAGTAAGCCCTCTTTTTTTGAAGTCATAGAAACGACCACGCGCATGAAGAATAATTTTCGAGCACAGACGCTTGACCATTTCTTAAAAGAGTCTCCAACGCGTATATAAACCACTG
>JAIGNE010000066.1:0-11047 GCA_036528635.1 Deltaproteobacteria bacterium | reverse complement strand
CGGTTCCATAAGAGCATCGAAGGGATCTCCAGCGACGTATTAAGCCGGTTCATGGATTATGCCTGGCCGGGGAATGTCCGGGAACTGGAGCATGTGATGGAGCATGCCTTTGTCCTGTGCCACGGCGGCACGATCACGCTCAAGCATCTGCCCGCGGATATCCGCAACTATGAGGGGATGAAAGGACATACGCCAAACAGTGTGGAAGTAAAAAAGCCCGTTGGTCCGGACGATATTGTCCGCGCCCTTACCAAAACCGGCTGGAACAAGGCCAAGGCGGCTCGACTGCTCGGCATCGGCCGGAGAACGATTTACCGGAAAATGGCGTGCTATCAGATTAGTAATGAACCATAATTTTGTGTGCTCCGGCGCATAGTCGGGCGACGCACAGGTGTATCGCGGCACATCAACCTGTCTTTTGACGGTTAAATGTTAAAAATGTATTCAATCATTATATGACGTTATGAATTTAATTTTCTCCCGGGCCTGGCATGCATCTTGATAATTCACCAGGCAAAGTAAATTAAAGGAGGTTTAAAAAAGATGCAGGCAGCAATATTTACCGAAGGAAAACTGGTCATCACGGATGTGCCGAAGCCTTCACCGAAACCGGAGGAAGCTTTAATCCGAATTACCAGTGCGGGCGTTTGCCATTCGGATATTCATTTTATCAAGGGAGACTGGCTGGGAGGCAAATATCCGATGCCGATTCCGATGGGCCACGAAGGAATCGGTATCATTGAAGAGCTGGGCCCCGGCGCGGAAAAATTTGTCAAGGTCGGAGACCGGGTCATTTTGGGATTGGGCGGAACAGGCGGCGGCTTCTGGTGCGGTGCGTGCGAATACTGCCTCTCCGGCCGGCCGATGCTGTGCCGACAGTCCAAAGGCATCAATGGCATCTATGCGGAATATATTTCGCTCTGGGCAAAGGGGCTGGTGAAGCTGCCTGCCGAAGTGCCCGACAGTGAAGTATCGCTCGCGTGCGGGGGGCTGACGGCTTACGGCGCCGTAAAAAAAGTTTTCCAGTTCGGCGTGATTCCCGGGAAGACTATTGCCATTCTCGGCGCGGCGGGCGGCCTGGGCCATTACGCGGTCCAGATTGCCAAAGCCTTTGGCTACAAAGTTGTCGGCATCGATGTCGGCGCGGAGAAAATTGAATTTATCAGGTCGGTCGGCGCGGATTATGCCGTGGATGCCTCCGAGGCGGAAAAATTGGTCATGGGCAAGGAAATCCGGGGCGCTTATGCGAGCCTGATCTTCTCCTCCCGGATAGCCGGGTTCCAACTGGGGCTGAAACTGCTCCGGCGCGGCGGCCTGTACATCGCCGTCGGGATGCCGGCGGTCGCCGAAGGCGGCATCACCATTACGCCGCTGGAGCTTTTGATGCGGTCGCCGGTCATCATGCCCTCGGCCGTGGGAACGGTCGATGATATGCGGGACCTGGTTCAGCTGGCCGCGGACGGCAAAGTTAAAACACACGTGAGCCGCTGTCTGTGTCTTTCCCAATTGAACGAGGTTCTGGACGATCTGTATCAGGGCAAATTGACGGGCAGGGCTGTGATTAATGACATGACCAAGTAAATTCAAATAAAGGAGAATCAACATGAGCGCACAGGAAGAATTATTGAAGATGATCAAAAACAAGCAGGATTGCGCCCCGGCAATCTTAATGACCCTGTTTGAGCAACTCGAACCGGCCTCCGCCGAATCCATGATCGGACAATGGCATGGCGGCACATTCGATTCGACAAGACCCAACCCGATCCGCTGGTACGGAAAGCGGTTCGTCTCGTCGTCGCACGTCGAGCCGATGCTCTGTCAGCAGGAGGACGGTACGGTCTATGCCTGGGAGAAGTGGGGACCGGCGCAGCTTCGGGAAGTTAAATTCGGCGACAAGGTCCAGGCGTGTCTGATCTACGATAAGCAGCCGATGATGGATTATTTCCGGAAAGTGACGGACGACATCGTGATCGGCCTGGGTGACATCAAAGGAATGCCCCTGGACTTTTTCTTCTGGCTGGAAAGAGAAAAATAGCAATGGATCAGACGCACAATTGAATATCGGGACGGAAGAGGCCGGTTTTTCAACCGGCCCTTCCGTGCGTCTGACGGCGAGGTGAAAAGAACGTGAATCCGGCGAAACTGCGTGAAAACGTCGTGCTGAAAGAAGGGCATCTGGTCCTGTTCGGCCTGTTTTCAAAGGAAGAGGCTGCACCCGCCATGAAATGATGCAGGCGCTCACGAAAAATCCGGTCGGTAATATCCTGAAAAAAGAATGACGCAGGATGTGATGGAAAGCGGCCCTGAGCGCGCTCATCAAACAGCAACAGGAGGATAAGATGAATATTGCTAAATTACGCGAATTAAAAGTGAAGGAAGAATCCGAACAGGTGAGTTTCGTCTCCAACGGCCGGGAAATCACCAACTACGAATTTTTGAGAACGGCCCGGAAACTCGTTGGGGCGCTTAAAGCACTCGGCGTAAAGCGCGGCGACCGCGTGATCGTGCAGATGCCCAACTGTGTGGAGGTTCTCCAGTCCTTTGGCGCGATCTGGCGCCTGGGCGCGATTGTCGTCCCCGTCAATTACCTGATGAAGGACGATGAGATTGCCAATATCTATGAGGACTCGGGCGCGGAAGTGGTGATCAGCACCCGGGATTTTCTTCCCAAAATTAAAGTCGGCCAGGCCCGGGCGCCCGGGATGAAAACAGTCATCCTGGTCGGCGATGACGTTCCCGCCGGGATGTATTCCTATCATGAGCTCATCGGCCAAAGCGCTGAGGAGCACGCCATCGTGGAAACGGACGACGATGATGTGGCGGCGCTGATCTATACCGCCGGCACGACGGGCGCATCCAAGGGCGTGATGCTCACGCACGGCTCCCTCTACAGCAATTCCAAAATGTCCTACGAATCGACGCTCATGCCGCACGGCATGACCAACATCACCGTCCTGCCCCTGTGTCATGCCTATGGAATCGCCGTGGCCAACAGCGGCCTGTTCTACCAGAGGACCAAAAGCATTATTCTCGGCTCCTTTGATCTGGAGGCTCTTTTCGCATCCATCGACAAGTATGACGCCCGTCTTGTCGCACTGGTGCCGACCATGTATGTTTTTATGCTGATGTATCCCAACCCCAACAAGCATGATTTAAGCCGGGTCAAGTACTGGCTGTGCGGATCGGCGCCCCTGTCCCAGGCGACCTGGAACCAGTTTTACGAGCGGTTCGGCGGGAAGATCATTGAGGGCTGGGGACTGTCCGAAAGCGGCGCTGCAGGCAGCGCGAATCCCTGCGACGGACGCCCGGTCAAGGTCGGCTCGATCGGCCTTCCGTTTAAAGGCATGGCCATGGGCATCATGGATGATCAGGGGAAGTTTCTGGGCCCCGGCGAGCCCGGCGAAATTGTTTTAAAGGGCCCGTCGCTGATGAAGGGCTACTGGAAGAAGCCGGAGGAGACAGCCAGGGTGATCATCGACGGCTGGCTGCACACGGGGGATGTCGGCCACGTGGATGAGGACGGCTATTACTGGATCACCGACCGCAAGAAGGACCTGATCATCAAGGGCGGGGAAAATATTTCTCCCCGGACGATTGAAGAAGCGCTTTACGCCTGTCCCCAGGTGGCCGAAGCCGCCGTGATCGCGATGAAAGACGATGTCTACGGTGAAAACATCAAGGCGTTTGTGGCGCTGAAACCCGGCCAGACGGCCACGGCTGAAGACATCATCGCGCACTGCAAGACAAAGCTTGCCAGTTTTCTGATCCCGAAGGAAGTCGTTTTTCTCGCGGCGCTGCCCAAAAACCTGGTCGGCAAAATCGTGAAGAAAGATTTGCGCAGCCTGTGATTCGCAATCGGGGGCTGCTGTCTCTACAACGAACGTTGGTTTTTGTTGCGGTATTCCTTAAAAATCTGATAGGGAAGATGAAAAATACCGATGTCTGAAATCAGACGATAAGGAAGAGAGCGAAAATGCAGAATATCATGGTGAGAGAGCTGATAGATCGGGCCCGCAGAGAAAACCGGGCGACATTGTCGGAAGTTGAATCCAAGACGGTATTAAGTTGTTTCGGCATTCCCGTTGTCTGCGAGGCCGCCGCGCGAACGGAGGAGCAGGCAGCCGCAGAAGCCCTTAAAATGGGATTCCCCGTGGTGGTCAAAGGGCTGGGCGCCAATCTGACCCATAAGACCGAACGGGGACTGGTCCTTGTGAATCTGTGCGCAGCCGACGATGTCCGCCGGGCGTTTCGTGAAATCAGGGACGCGGCGGGCGCCGATTGGGAAGCCTGTCTGGTCCAGCCGCAGATCAAGGGCCGGCGGGAGCTGGTCTGCGGGATGTTCCGGGATGCCCAATTCGGCCCCTGTGTCATGTTCGGGCTGGGAGGCGTCCTGGCGGAAGCTTTGAATGATGTGACTTTCCGGATTGCGCCCGTGGATCAGGATCAGGCGCGGGAGATGCAAAAAGAAATCCGCGCGGCAAAACTGCTGGGGGCTTTCCGCGGCGAAGCGGCGGCTGATGCGGAGCAACTGGCCTTCGTACTTGCCGGATTGTCCCGCCTGGCGCTTACGTATCCGGAAATCAAGGAAGTCGATATCAATCCCCTGATCGTCATGCCGGATGGCGGCATCAAAGCGGTGGACGCGCTGGTGGTTCTCGGGGACCCGGCGCCTTTCGCCCCGGAATCCCGTGAGGATGCGCTCCGGATCCGCAAAGCCCTGGATGTCATGGCAAACGCGGAATCGGTGGCGGTCGTCGGCGCGACCTCGGCCGTCCGCGGCGGGTTCCTGGGAATCTTCGGCTGCATGCGCCATTTCGGTTATCAGGGCCGACTTTATCCCATCAATCCCAAGGCCGAAATCATTGACGGCCTTAAAGCCTACCCCAATCTGGCTTCGCTTCCCGAAAAAGTTGATCTGGTGATTCTGGCTGTTCCGGCCCGCGCGGTTCCTGACGCGCTCAAAGACTGCATCGCCTCGGGCAATCACAATGTTCACATTTTTACGGCCGGCTTCAAGGAGACCGAAGAGGAAGGCGGCGCGAAGCTGCAAGAGGTCATTGAAACAATCGCCGTTGCGGGCGGGCTTCATGTCGTGGGCCCGAACTGCATGGGGTGGTATGTGCCGTCCCGGAAAATGCTGACGTGGAACGCCGCGCCTGCGCCTGCAGGGCCGGTATCCATGATCAGCCAGAGCGGCGGCAACGCCCAGGAATTCACCCATCACGCGGCCAGAGCTCATCGGATCTTTTTCAACAAGGTGGTGAGTTACGGAAACGGTCTTACCCTGGACAGCACGGATTATCTCGATTATCTGGCGCATGATGATTCGACGTCGCTTGTCACGATGTATGTGGAAGGCGTCAAAGACGGCAGGCGATTTTTAGAGGTCATGCAGGACGCCGCGCGACGCAAACCCGTGATCCTGATGAAAGGCGGCATGACCGAATCCGGAGCCAGGGCCGCTTCTTCTCATACCGGCGCCATGGCCGGAGCGCGCCTGGTCTGGGAGGCCTTCTTCCGGCAAAGCGGCGCGGTGCGAGCGGAGTCGCTCGAAGAAATGGCGGACATTACCGCCGCGTTTCATTATTTGAAAGCGACACGGGGCCGGCGGATCGGCGTGGTCAGCGTCGGCGGCGGCCAGGCGGTGGCGGTGGCCGACATCTGCGCGCAGGCGGGCATGGAGCTTCCGGCGTTTTCGCCCGCCACGGTGGAAAAAATCCGCGCCTTCATTCCGCCCGAAGGCAATATGATCCGCAACCCGATTGATTCGTATCTGGCATTTATGCGGCAGGAATATGTGGGAAAGATCTTCGACATTCTGGCGCAAAGCGGCGAGGTGGACAATATCGTTGTCTCGCTTCCGCTGGACTGGCTCTATCGCGAAGAGGCGCAGGGCAACTTCATCGAGCTCGTTGCCCATTATCTGGCGGGAGAAGGACGAACCCGACTTTGCGGCCTCCCGCTCATGGTGGCCTGGCGGCAGTATCAGGATTCGGAGGATTTTCGTAAAATGAGAGTCCGGATGGAGGATATCCTGCTTACAGCAGGCGTCCCGGTTTATGAAGGATTGAATCGCGCCGTCCGGGCGCTGGCCAAGGTCGAGCGATACTCAGCTTTCTTAAGGGCCGCGCAAACCTGATTCCGAAGGATCCAGTCTTTTCTCCTTCGTGAATTCGACTTTGTGCGGCCGAGGCGTTATGGCCGCCTCCCGAAAAGGGTTTCAAATATTTGCGATATAACGGAGGAAAAAATGGAACAGGGTGATCAGGGTTTGCCGCTTTTCCGGGATGGCAGAGATTATTTTGTAAAGCTTCCCTTTCTAGTGAAAGGAGAAATCGAATATCCGCCGGATATCAACGCGGACAGCATTCGCGGCGCATTCGATGAAAAGGTAAAGCAGACGGGAAAGCAGCCGTCGGCGGTTACGCATGTCCAGGTCGCGGGCGCTCAGGTGATCCGCGAGCCGCTTCTTAACCGCAGCAGCGTGCGCGGCGAAGAAGCGTATTTTTATCAGATCATGCCCGGAGTGGACCCCGTGCGCGTGGGGTACTTCGAACCGGTGCAGCTGGCCCGGGAATTGTACAATGTTCCGTTTGACGACATCCTGGCCTACCTGGGGCGGCTCTCCGCGGCGCTGGGGATCGACCGGCCGCTGGCCCGCCGGGCAATGGAACTGTTCTCTCTCGCTTCCAATGTGCCGTCCGGATTTTTTGAAATGGCCTTTGCGAGCTTCGGCGCCGTGCTCAATCCGCAGACGGCGGCCCGCACGGTGGACATCGGCCTGGCATTTTTCGGGCATGCCGGCCGGGAGTTCATCGACCACTGGGTGGAATTGCCTTTGCACGCGGCGCCGGGCGCGGCCATCGTCAGCGCGGCTAAAATCTTCGGCGAGGCGGCCGCGAGGAGCGCCGGGCCGTCCATCCGGGTCCGCGCCCTGCCGACGCGCCAGCTCCACATCACGGCGGGGAACGCCCCCGGGATTCCCTTCATTTCAGCGCTCAGATGCCTCGCGACCAAGTCGGCGGGGCTGATCAAAATGCCTTACGGCGTTACGATTCCGGGTGCGCTCCTGGCGCTGGCCATGAAGGAAGCGGGCTCGGATCATCCGCTCACCCGATTTACCTCGATCGTCTACTGGCCGGGCGGCGACGAATCCATTGAAAACGTCTTCTACCGCCAGGATTTCTTCGACCGCATCGTCGTGTGGGGGTCGCCGGAGTCCGTCGCCAGCGTCAAGTCGAAAGCGCTCTTCACCCGGGTGCTGACCTTCAATCCCCGCTACTCCATGAGTTTCATCGGCCGCGAGGCCTTTCCCGAGCATATTGAGGAAGCGGCGATCAAGGGTTCGACCGATTCCATGATCTGGAATCAGAAAGCCTGCATCGCATCGCTGGTTCACTACGTGGAGGGGACGGAGGAGGACGTGATCAAGTATTGCGAGTCCGTCGCAGCAGCCATGAAAAAATGGGACGCGGCTATGCCGAACCTGACGCCGCCGGAAATCGAAGGCCAGATCCGGCGGCTCCGGCGCGGGAAACTCGCCTCCGCCAAATGGTTTTACAATGCCGCAGACGGGCATTTCCAGTCGGCGGTGGTTTACGTGCCGGGTGAGTTCGATATGGAGGACCACCCGATGTGGCGGCTGATCGTCGTCCGCCGGGTAGACAGCCTGGAGGATTGCCTGAAATATCTGTCTTCCTCCGTGACCACCGTCGGCATCTATCCGGAAGCCAGAAGAATCGAACTGCTCGACCGCGTCGCCGCCTGCGGCGTGAGCAATGTGGTCGAGCTCGGGAAAAGCGACCGGCTGGTGACCGGCGCGCCGCACGACGGGATGATGGTGTATAGCGAACTGGTGGACTGGAAGAACGCGTAATTTCATTTCGTAGGGAACGGCCTGTGACCTTCAGGTTATTTGAAACCGTTCCCTACCTGGCCTCGCCATCATCCTTGCTGAAAATGAAATTCAGGGGGCATTTAGGAAATCGACCCTGCATAGAGAAGGAGTGATATTCAATGGTAGACACGAGAATCGGACAGGTCAGGGACCTGCATCAGCAATTAAAAAGCTTCACGAATGACTGGGCGGCGCGAAAAGATGTCGATATGGCCGCAGGCGACCGGCTGCGCGGAGATATCCTGCGGCTGAATCATCAGCGCTACGTGGATTTGATCCCCATCTACCGCGATCTGTCGGCGGATCTCGGCGCGCCGGCCCATCCGGATCTGGATTTCATCGCGGCCGAACTGGCCTCCACGGACGACATCTTCAAATCCTACAATCCGGCGTATCTGGAAACGAAGGATTTCCACAAGATGACCCAGTGGCTTTCGACGCTGCATACCCGAAAAATAGAGGTTCAGGCAAACGACGTAAAGACCGTTTCCGCCTGGATCGCGAGGCTGGCTGAGGACAAAGTTTTCAGCACGTTTTCCAGCGGCACATCGGGAAGGCTCTCCTTCGTGCCCCGCGATGAATACAACTGGGACAATTTTCTCAACAACAGCGCCGGTTACATCGCGGGCCTTTTTGCCGGCCTGAACATGAGCTATGAAAATTTCGATTCGGTGAGCCTCAGCTTCAAGGGCGGGAACATGGGCGTGGGGCTGGTCGGCCAGCGCCTGTCCCGGTACGCCGCGAATTCCTATTTTCTCTATGACGCGGAAATCTCCCCGGACGTGCTGAAAGTCATGCGCAAGGAAAATCCGACGCCCGAAGAAAAGAAGGCGCTCGACGACTACTACGACCTGATCCTGTCCCATGCCGAAGAAAACTTCGACCGGATCATCGGCCGGATTTTCGATTCCACGCGGGAAGGTAAAAGAAAAGTGAAAATATTCGGCGCGCCGTTCCAGATGAAGCAACTGTGCGAGCGGATGATCAAGACCGGCCGGACGCTCCAGGTTCTGCCGCAGAGCACGCTGTCCTTCGGCGGCGGCTGGAAGACCTTTGAAGGAGAGAAAATTGACCGGGCGGAGCTGCTGCGGATGATCCGGGAAGCCCTGGGCGTGGATGACAAATATATTTTTGAAGGGTATTCGATGACGGAGATGAACGTGTCGCTGATGCGCTGTCCGGGCGATCGCTACCATATCCCGCCGCTGTTGCAGGCGGTGGTCTACGACGCGGCGCTCATGCCGCTTGCCGGGAAAGACGTTACCGGCACCTTCGGCTACCTCGATCCCTTTGCCACCAGCTATCCGGGGTTCATCATCACCGGCGACCAGATTCACCTGGTCGATGAAACCTGTTCGTGCGGCAGGGTCGGGCCGGCCATTGTCGGCGAGGTGACCCGCGCGCCGGGGCGGGAGGTGAAGGGGTGCGGGGGGATCATGAGCGCCATGAAAGCCTAGCGTACTCCATGGTGTGCGTCAAAAATCTGTTGTGAAAGTTTTGCAGAGCAAGGGGTTGCAACCCCTTGCTCTACATATTTTTCAATGTAGCGTTTGTAAGGAAGCGTTTTTGGACGCGCGACACCGGCGCTGCAGGGAACGGTCGCCGCAGTTTCCCGCGGGCTTTTCCCTGTCGCGATGATCGGCGCCCGGTGCGTCTTGAAGCTGCATCGGACGTGCGAGTTTTGAATAAGTCTTCACGAGGAGGAAAGGCATGAAATACACGAAAAAGGTTTTAGGATGGACGTTGCTGGCCGGTATACTGCTGTGGGGATCGGCGGGACTGGCCCAGGACATCCTGATCGGCTATTCCGGTCCGATGAGCGGGGTGGCCGCCGAATATGGACAGGATGTCTATAATGGCATCGCGCTGGCGGTGAAGGAAATCAACGCGGCGGGGGGCATGAAGATCGGCGACAAAAATTGCGCCTTCAAGCTCGAAAGACTGGACGACCGCGCCGATCCGACGCTGGCGGTCAATAATGCCCGGCGTTTCCGCTCCAGCGGCGCCATTGCTGTCTTCAATCCGATTTTCAGCACGGCGGCCGGCATCATGAAAATCAATGAAGAGAAGGGCGCTGAATTTATGGTCGTCGCGTTCACCAGCACGCCGCGGGTGGAGGAATTGAAGAACAAACTGACGGTGACCGCTCCCGGGCCATTCACGTCCTCCGTGGAAATCTATTCCAGCTGGGCGATGGGCCGAGGCTACAAGAAGTGCGCGATGGTGGTGACGCTGGGTGCATACGGCGATGAGTGGCGCCAGGTGTTCCGGCAGGTCTGGGAAAAGAAGGGCGGCATCATCACGGCGGATCGCCCGGCCAATTACTACATGGAGACGGATTTTTCCTCGCAGCTGACGGCGGCGCTCGCCACGCAGCCGGATGTCCTCTTGATCGGCGGACCCACCGGAGCCACCGCGCTGGTGATCGAGCAGGCGCGGGGGATGGGCTACAAGGGCGGCTTTATCATGATCGATCAGCCCCGCCAGGACCAGATCGCCAGGCTCCTGGGCGGAACGAAAATGCTCGGCAATACGATCGGCTCGGCGGCAGCGGATTCCATGCCGCCCCGTCCCGGACAGAACTTCATCGAACGCTACCGGGCCGAATACCGCAAAGCGGGCGCCGTCGAAAGCGCCGTCAATTACACGCTGGTCTATGTGCTTTCCAAAGCGATTGTCGCAGCCGGCACACCGGGAGACGTCTACAAGATTCGCGCCGCCTTCCCGAAGGCGCTGCCGCTTCTCGCCGACAAGTTCCCGATGGAGATTAAGGGGATCAGCGACGCGGGCCGGTTTCATATTTACTCGTCCACGCAGACGATCACCAACGGCAAGTGGGACGATCCGATCGTCTACGCCTGGTGGCCCAGAACCGAGGAGGAATTCGATGAGGTTGTGAGAAGCTCTCAGTTGGATCGGCGGATTACGAAAAAATGGCTGAGGCCGGCAAAGTAGGTTACCCGGCAAAGCAGCAATGTGATCCATTCAATAACAAGGCCCGAAGCGCCATGCTCCGGGCCTTGTTTGTTGTGCGCCCGGCAGGGCGCACAGACTTGGTGGTGCAAGTCCACTACTCACCCGGCAAGGGGAAGAGTTAGCCGAACGGCAAGGGTGTCGCGGGTGACTGCGAATCTGGAGGAAGCCGAAGGC
>JAIGNE010000065.1:0-2991 GCA_036528635.1 Deltaproteobacteria bacterium | reverse complement strand
AGCAGCATGTCCACGTCGTCGAGCGTGAAGTTGCCCGAGAACCGCTCGCAATTTAACACTTCCTCCGTCGGCAGCCACTCCTTCAATATAAACTTCAAATCCCTGATGTCGTATTTAAATTCCATTTAATTCTCCTTTGCTAACAGCCTAAAAGTCTACAGTCTAATAGCCTGCAATCTAACAGCCTGTCTTATTTCTTCCCGTACCCAATCGTTCTGGCCGACTCGGCAATAATGCCCAGGACCGCCGGGTCGTCGATGGTCGATGGGACCACGTAATCCTTGCCGTCCACGATTTTGCGCATCGTGCTGCGCAGAATTTTTCCGGACCGCGTCTTGGGCAGCGCCTTAACCACGGCGGCTTCCTTAAAGCAGGCCAGTGCGCCCAGTTCATTGCGCACCATTTTGACCAGTTCCGCGATGATGTCTTCGGGCTTGCGATCCACGCCCGCTTTGAGAACGACAAAACCCACCGGCACCTGGCCCTTGAGCTGATCGTCCGCGCCCAGTACGGCGCATTCCGCGACGTCCTTATGCCTGGAAACGATTTCTTCCATCGATCCCGTGGAAAGCCTGTGGCCGGCCACATTGATGACGTCGTCGATGCGTCCCATGATAAAGAGATAACCGTCGGTGTCAAAACGCCCGCCGTCGCCGGTCACATAATAGCCGGGGCGTTCGGTGACATACTCCAGGTAGCGCTTATCATCCTGCCACAGCGTGGGCAGGCAGCCGGGAGGAAGCGGCAGCTTGATCACGACCGATCCTTCTTCGCCGTTGGGCAGGGGGGCGCCGTCCATGTCCAGTATCTGGACATTGTAGCCGGGGACCGGTTTGGTGGGCGATCCCGCCTTGATGGGCAGAGGCTCAATCCCCATGCAGTTCGCGGCAATCGGCCAGCCGGTTTCGGTCTGCCACCAGTGATCGATCACGGGAATTTTCAGCATGTCGCTTGCCCAGTGATACGTGTCGGGGTCGAGGCGCTCACCGGCCAGGAATAAATATCTCAAGCAGGCAATGTCGTATTTTTCCAGATACTCGCCTCGGGGGTCTTCCTTTTTGATGGCACGGAAGGCTGTGGGGGCGGTAAAGAGAACGGAAACGCCGTGCTGGGAAATCACCCGCCAGAAGGCGCCGGGATCGGGGGTTCCGACCGGCTTGCCTTCATACAGAATAGTGGTGCAGCCATAGAGCAGCGGCGCGTAGATAATATAGGAGTGCCCGACCACCCAGCCCACGTCGGAGGCCGCCCAGAACACTTCGCCGGGTTTGACATCGTAAATATGTTTCATCGACCATTTCAGAGCCACGGCATGTCCGCCGTTATCGCGCATGACGCCTTTCGGCTTGCCGGTCGTCCCCGAGGTATAGAGAATATAGAGCGGGTCGGTGGCCGCGACCGGGACGCAGGCGGCGGGTTTCGCTTCTTTCACAAAAGCATTCCAGTCGAGATCCCGGCCCGGCTGCAAGTCGGCGCTCACCTGCGGCCGCTGGAAGATCACGCATTTTTCCGGTTTGTGGGAGGCCAGCTTGATGGCTTCATCCAGGAGCGGTTTATAGGCAATGGTTTTTTTTCCTTCAATTCCGCAGGAGGCGGAAATCATGACTTTGGGTTTGGCGTCATCGATGCGGATGGCCAGCTCATTGGGGGCAAATCCGCCGAAGACCACGGAGTGCACGGCGCCGATGCGGGCGCAGGCCAGCACCGCCGTCACCGCTTCGGGGATCATCGGCATATAGATAATGACGGTATCGCCTTTTTTGACGCCGATACCGGAAAGGGCGCCGGCAAATGTCGAAACTTTCTCCAAAAGCTCGCCGTAAGTGATCTTTCTTACCGTATCGGTGACGGGACTGTCGTAGATGATGGCTATCTGATCCTTCCGGCCGTTTTCCACATGATAGTCCAGAGCGTTATAACAGGTGTTTAATTCACCTCCGGCAAACCAGCGGTAAAAAGGCTTTTTGCTGTCATCGAGAACCTTGTCCCATTTTTTGGTCCAGGAGATGGCCTCGGCAGCTTTTCCCCAGAAGACTTCGGGCTCGCCAATAGATTGTTCATAGACATCCGCATATTTCATATTCCCCAACATTTAACCTCCCCAAGAGTGATGTAAATTATTTGTCGATATTTTATAAACTGATTTCTGCATTCAAAACGAAGAGTCTCCTCCCGCAAGGTGACAGGAGAATCATTTTTTAAAAGGCCCCACCGGCAGGACAACCCGCCCGAACACCGTGTTGCAGATGCCCGCAGCCGATGTGTACCAGGCGGCAAAAGCCGTCAGGATACCCACATAGCCGCCCAGCGTGTGGGCGACCGGGCTTCCCGCCGCCCCGATGGTGAGCAGAATAAAGGCGATGAGCAGCAGGGTAAAGGTGACCGCCAGCGCCTTGTTGGTGCCGAAACTGCCGATCCACATGTAGAAGGTAAAAATCGTCCAGCCCAGCAGGAACAGCCAGACGCCCTGGCCGGGCACGGTGACGAGATGCAGCGTGGACAGAAGATCAAAGACGCCCAGCGATATCCAGAAAGCGCCATACGATGAAAAAGCCGTTGCGCCGAAAACATTGTTCTTTTTATATTCCCACATGCCGGCCAGGATTTGTGTCGCTCCTCCGTAAACCAGCGCCAGGGCAATCACCACGATGACCGCCGCCTTGTCGACGAATCCGGCGTTGATCATGCTGAGGCAAAAGGTGGTGAGCGCAAAGCAGGCCAGCCCGAGCGGCCCCGGGTCGGCAATGGCTGATTCTTTGATTTCGTAAACAGTGTTGGTCATCGGGTCCAATATCCTTTCATGTCTGGTTTTCGGTTTTATTAAAGCCGCCTGTGATTCCAAAAGCGGCCGGCATCGCGACACGGAACGCCCGTTGTCCGAAGAAGTAAAAAGTCCCGCCGGACGCAAAATGAGCGCCCGGCGGGGTTATTCGAATCCTGCTATTTGGAGTAGAAGCCTTTGCCTTCCTTCGCCAGTTTTTCGAGAAGCGG
>JAIGNE010000064.1:0-26173 GCA_036528635.1 Deltaproteobacteria bacterium | reverse complement strand
TGGATAACTCTTTATATTCTTCACGATTAAAGGAGGCAACCCTCAGAATCTGATTTTAACAAATCAGATTCTGAGGGTTAATTCTGACAACTGATCGTATTGGCTACGAAGGCCATAACTATTATCAGGTCGCTTCACCGGATCGCAGCGCCTGGCGCCCCTCCCGGTGAGCTTGTCGCTGGGCGACCTTGCATGACCGCTTGGCGCTAAGGGGTTCTCGATGAAGGCCGCGCATGTTAATTCCAGAGTGGTAAAAACGCTGACTCAGTTCTGCGCTTGCGCGTTATTGCTTCTTATTGGTGCCTGCGCGACCCAATGGCATTCGGTATACAGTACTGCCGCGCCGGGCATCGATCTAGGCGATGAGATCAATTTGCTGGATACAGCCACCGAGAAGGTGGTTGCGCACATGGCGCGGGATGGCCGGGTACATCTGATTGCTATTACCACCGGAGGCGATGCCTTGCATATCGTTGTGTCAGCGCAGGGCATTGAACAAAAGAAAAAAATCGACACCAACCGACACGGTTATTATGAAAATCTGGCCATTGCCGATGATGCTCTGGGCAGACTCCATCTGGCTATCAAGGACAAATACTGGGTTCTGGAAAACGATGCCTGGCGGCTGGTCGGCGCGAATCGCTGTGCTCTGCTGGCATGTGCCAGAGATTGGGCAGCCTGCGCAACGGAGGTAAGCGGCAAAGAGTTGGGAACCGAGGCCCAGTGGGGAATCCAGGGGTTTGGAGGTTTTGGAGTTGGGATAATCATCCCCTACCGAATCAGACCAGCAAAAGTCATGCTGGGGCATGCGGGCAAGGATGGCTGGTCTTATCGCAAAGTTCTTGACTACCATCTACCGTATTTTGTCAATTTAGATAACGCAGGAACCGCCGTTCTATCGAGCGACGCTTCTGGCAGGCTTCACCTGTTTTTTGAAGCGCATGAAGGCAGTAGTTTTTACTACCGTTATGCCAGGCTGACGCTTGCTGAGGACGCACAGCCCGACATCGCGTGGCGTCAATCAGATGGGCAGACCATCAAGCTAATTAATTCGGGAAGTGAAGCGGTCAGTCCAGGAGGTAAATGGTTCATCCCCGCTGGCCCTCCTTTGCCATTCGCGGTAGATCCACAAACAGGCAGAGCTCTTTTTTTTGCCAGAATGAGCAGCGGCTTCGCTCGCCGGGTCGATGCCGGGGTGGAAATTCAAGGCAAGGTGTTAGGTCAGCCCGCGCCGTTTCCTATTCCTGGCTCGCGACCGATGCGGCTGGCACCTGCCGGCGATGATCGGTTTCACGCTCTCCTCGCCGTTGATCACAACCTGATCTATTCGATCTACCGGGCTGGCAAATGGTCTGCAGTCACCAAGGTCGGCGAGTTCGGAACGACGGGCCTGTTCCTGATCGGCAATGCATCTATTCAGCTTGCCTCAGACGGCAGACGCCAGGCGTTGGCGATATGGCCAAAAAGAGGGGGCATTCTGGCCGGACGTTGGATCCGACTCAGCAAGGAGGAGCAGGAGTTCAGAGAATGACAGACAGAAGGGAAGCGCACCGCAAACTATTGCCCAAAAAGGCAATCCAGCCGATCGCTGTGCTCCGGGTGATTTTTTCTTTGCGCTTAAATAATTATTGGCAACACACTACAATGTATTTGCACTGTAATCATGAAAGAGTTACGATTTGAACGGGATGAGATGAAATATAACCTGAATCAAGGAAAGCATGGCATTTCGTTTCTTGAGGCGCAAACGTTATTCTCTGATGAAAATGGTTTGTTGCTCGATGATCCTGATCATTCACTGGAAGAAGAAAGGTTTATTCTACTCGGCATGAGTTCAAAACTGCGTCTACTCATTGTATCCCATACTTACGCAAGGCAGACTTAGTCATAAGAATTATTTCCGCACGGAAGGCAGCACGTATGGAGCAAAGACAATACTGGAGCAGGTGGTAGTTATGAGAAAAGAATATGATTTTTCAAAGGCAAAAAAAATCCTTACGCCAGTATGCTCAAGAAGCAAGTGACGATCAGATTAGATGAGGGTACCGTAGATTACTTCAAAAATCTTGCTAATGAAGCGGGTATTCCGTACCAAACATTAATTAATCTTTATTTAAGAGATTGTGCCGCTTCTGAGCGTAAGCTTTCCATGAATTGGAAAGTAGCATCTTGAAATGTTTGCACAAATCGCCAGAACCGATCGCAGCGCCAGGGGCGCTGCCCCGGCTCGGCTTTTCGTTCGGTGATATGATTTTATGACATTAAGCGATCTGGGTTTCGACCCATGGTTTGAGAAACACATAAGTGATTTGCATCATGCGGGTCGCGGCATTGCCCGCGTATCGGCGGTTGACCGCGGCTCATACCTTATCAGAAATGAAAACGGAGAAGTTCCGGCTGAACTCGCCGGGAAGTTTTCTTACCGGATTGAAAGCCCGGCTGAGCTGTCCTGTGTCGGCGATTGGGTGATGGTGCAATATTATAATGATGACACGGCGGCAATCATTCATGGCCTGTTTCCGCGAAAAACGTTCCTGCGCCGCAAGACCGCCGGTGAAAACGTCGACTTCCAGATGATTGCAGCCAATATTGATGGTGCTTTCATTGTACAGTCGTGCCATTTTGACTTCAACCCGCGCCGAATGGATCGGTACCTGGTCATGGCAGCTGACGGAAAAGTTGAACCGATTGTCATCCTGACGAAGACGGACTTGATCAGCCCGGATGAACTGGACCTGAAGCTTATGATCACCAAATCAACCGCTGTGACAGCCAGAGTCGTTGCGCTGAGTAACGTAAGCGGCAACGGGTTTGATGCGTTTAAAGAGATGCTCGTGCCGGGAAAGACCTACTGTCTGCTGGGTTCATCTGGCGTCGGGAAGACGACACTCATCAACCGCTTGATCGGTCAGGATGCTTTTGACACAAAAGCTGTAAGTGGAACGGGAGAAGGCACCCATACGACGACGCGCAGGCAGCTCATCCTACTTGGTCAGGGCGCCATGTTGATTGATACACCCGGAATGCGGGAGCTGGGCCTTCTTGGCACAGGCGACGGGTTCAACCAGGGCTTTGAAGATATTGCCCTTCTTTCCGAAAGCTGTCGCTATGCGAATTGCAGCCATGAGCACGAATCCGGCTGTGCCGTCCAGGCGGCAGTAAAAGACGGTGAATTGAATGAAGGCCGTTTTGCCAGCTACCTCAAGCTCAAGAAGGAATCCGAATACTACGAAATGTCCTACCTGGACAAGCGCAAGAAGGACAGAGCATTCGGACGCTTCATGAAATCGGCCAAGAAGCAAATGAAGGACTGAAAACAGATTACCGGACAAAATCAATCCACCCGATCGCTGCGCACCGGGTGATTTTGTCGTCAGGCAGTCACCGGATTATCCACACCCGAAAGGAGATTTTCCACAATGGACATTCCACGAATCTTCAACATCACTGAAAGCGCTCACCGCATCCATAACCCGTTCACACCCGAAAAGCTCGCCGCTCTCGGAGCGGCGCTGCGTCTGGAAACAGGCAACCGGGTACTCGACCTCGGCAGCGGTTCGGGGGAGATGCTGTGCACCTGGGCACGCGATTACGGAATCACTGGCACCGGCATCGACATGAGCCGGTTGTTCACCGAGCAAGCGAAACTCCGTGCTTTCGAACTCGGTGTCTCCGATCAAGTCAAGTTCATCCATGGCGATGCTGCGGGCTATGTCTCTGACGAGAAGGCCGGCGTGGCAGCCTGTCTCGGTGCCACGTGGATCGCAGACGGTGTCGCCGGCACGATCGAGCTTCTGCTGCAGAGCCTGGCGACGGGAGGGATCATCCTCATCGGCGAGCCCTACTGGCGCCAGTTACCGCCGACGGAAGATGTTGTCCGGGGGTGTCTTGCCCACTCGATCTCCGACTTTCTCCTGCTTCCAGAACTCCTCGCGTCTTTCGGCCAGCTTGGCTACGACGTCGTGGAAATGGTTCTGGCCGACCAGGACGGCTGGGACAGATACGAGGCGGCCAAATGGTTCACCATGCGCCGATGGCTTGAAGCCAATCCCGGCGACGAGTTGGCCAAAGAGGTTCGAGCCAGCTTGAGCTCGGAGCCCGCGCGCTACGCCGTTTACACGCGTGAATACCTGGGCTGGGGCGTGTTCGCGCTGATGCCGCGGTGAGGAGGGGATTGCCGGGCGGTTCAGAAAGCGGGAAAAATCCAATCAGGCGTTAACATCAGAAAGAATATGGTGAGAGAAAATGAATGAAGATATTATGGAATACGCCGGCAGATACCAGGCTCTTAGAAATAGTCGGGGAAAGGAATTTAAGGGAATATTTTTGCCACTGGAAATCCTCAAAGAAAAAGAAACCGCCTGAACCAATACTAAGATATCCGAGAGGAGGATGACGTATGAAAAAGCTAAGGAATGCAAATTTAAAAATGGTGTTCACGGCATTGTTTCTGGCAATGGGCTTATTCTTCGCAGCAGATGCTCCGTGTTCAGAAAACTCTCCGGGCCATTGTCGAGACAAAGAGATAAGCTGCTCGTCCAATTGCACGCATGGAAAAGACTTAGGTTCCATTTATGTCGGCATGTGCTACCACGTGTTGTGCCGCTTATGTGATGACAGCGCCGCCGGCCGCGCGCGCTGGGTTCAGGAATGCCATGAAAAGTACGACCCTTCGGGAAATCATAAGGGCCTGAGCGCCTGTGAGCAAAGATCGACGTGGAGCCAGAGATATGATTGCTATGATAAAGAAGGAAAATGGTGTGGCGGGTACTGAGAAGGATGATGACTGAGACACCGTTATATAGTAAAATCGATCCACCCGATCGCCGTGCACCGACTGATGTTTTGCGCAGAATCTGAAAGGATCAATATGATTAAAAAAGCCATTTTATTCATTTACCTGGCATTCCTGATCGTCATCGCCGGCATCAGTATTTTTTGGGTATGGACAAGCAGTTCGCTTTTAATATCGTGTATCGAAGCAGTAACCGATGTCATCATGATCAGCGGTGTGATCCTGTATCTTCGAAAAGTTCAGTTTAGGCCCTGGGCGTTTGTATTTGCGGCCGCAATCGTTTTGCAGATTTTCCTGTTTGTTGAGGAAAACTTTACCGCGTTGATCCATTATGTCCTGTGGATGGTTATTCTGGCGCCGGCACTGTACATGAACGCGAAAGTTGCCGGACGATGGAACAGGGAAATCGTGTTTAAGAAAAACAATCAGCAAAACAATTCTCCGGATCGCTGACACGTCCGGTGCACGCTGATTAAAACGGGCGGCGAAGGTTAGCTCTATGTCCAGGAAAAGTGCGGGTCTGCTGATGTTTCGGGATGTTTCCGGTCACCTTGAGGTGCTGCTGGCCCACCCGGGCGGGCCCTTCTGGGCGAAGAAAGACGAGGGCGCCTGGTCGATTCCCAAGGGTGAATTTGAAGCCGGCGAAGAGCCGCTGGAGGCTGCCCGGCGTGAATTCGCGGAGGAAACCGGCATGGCGCCTGCCGGTCATTTTATTCCGCTCGAACCCCTTCGTCAGCCCGGCGGCAAGCTGGTTTTCGCCTGGGCTGTGCGGGGAGATTTCGACCCTGCGTCATTGAAGAGCAACACATTCTCCATGGAGTGGCCCCCCGGTTCCGGGCGGAAAGAGGATTTTCCCGAGGTGGACCGGGCCGCCTGGCTGACGATGGATGCCGCGATGCGCAAGATCGTAAAAGGTCAGGCGCCCTTCCTTCTGCAGCTGCAGGAGAAGCTCGGTCCGGATGCAAAAGAATGAAGAGCCGGAGCGGGAATGTCAACAGACAACAATGGCCGGCCCGTCAGGCGGGCTTGCAACAGGAATAGAAAGGTATGCAAAACGAACATCAAGACATAGAATGCCGGCGCTGCGGACGCTGCTGCCTGGCTGATTTTGCAGCTTATGTGAGGGACGACGATATCACGCGCTGGCATACGGAAGGCCGGGACGACATCCTGCACATTCTCGAGCGGGAACACGGGGCCTGGGAGGGCGACCACCTGGTTTCGGCGGATTCGGGCCGGCCGCTGCACGGCTGTCCGTTTTTTGCATTCGACGGGGAGCAATTCGGGTGCGGGATTTACGAAACCAGACCGGCGACCTGCCGCAACTACCATGCCGGGTTGTCCGAGCTGTGCTCCCAGTTCGGGACAAATAAGCATCGGTAAACCGATGGAGCGGTCATCACGCAAAGGGGGAACCCATGAAAACCGGCCTGCGGCGTTGCAGCATTTTCATCATCAGCGGAATGATGATGGGCCTTGCTTTTTCCGCAGATTCCCTCGCCCGCGACGCAGACGAGCCGGGACGGCGCCTGACGATCGTGCATCAGGGCATCAAACGCAGCTGCAAAGTTCAATATCCGCCGGCTTTGCTCACCGAGGACAAACGCGCGCCGCTCGTCCTGGTGCTGCATGGCGGCGGCGGAAATGCGGATCATGCCGAGAGGATGACCGGGTTTACTGAAAAAGCCCTGTCGGAGAATTTCATCGTGGCCTATCCCGAGGGAACCGGCCGGTTTGGCAAATTCCTGACCTGGAATGCCGGACACTGCTGCGGGTGGGCGATGAAACAGCGCGTGGATGATGTCGGATTCATCGATGCGCTCCTTACCGAACTCATCAAAAACTATCCGGTCGATCCCCGACGGATCTATGTGACCGGTTTGTCCAACGGCGGCATGATGACGCATCGGCTGGGCAGCGCGTTATCCCATCGCATTGCCGCCATTGCGCCTGTTATCGCGGCGCTGTTCGGTGATGAAGCCCAACCGGCCCGGCCGGTATCCGCCATCATGATCAACGGGATGAAAGACGAGTCCGTGCCCTGGCAGGGCGGGCCCCCCGGCGGCCGTTTCTCCGATGCCTGGGATCAGACGCCGGTGCGGCCGGCTTTGGAGCAGGCCGTATTCTGGGCGGCCGCGAACGGCTGTGAAATGAAACCTGATCGCCGGGAGACAAGCGAGGTTGTCCTCGCGCAATTCCGTTGCCCGGAAGGCAGAGCGGTTGAGCTCCATCTGGTCAAAGACAACGGGCATGCCTGGCCCGGTGGTGAGCCCGGCAGCCGCCGCGGCGACAAGCCCGTTTCATCGCCTCGCGCGACGAATGTCATCTGGGAATTTTTTAAAGCGCATCCGGGCGCCATGCCCGAATAAAAAAGGGCAGCCTCGAAGCGGCCGAATGTTATCCGATCGATTTGGGGAAGCTTACGCCGATTGTCCCGGCCATTCCTGATGAACGATCATCTGCGGAATCTTATACAGGATGACACGCGAGGCAGCCTGGGTTGTTTGAGACCCTGGGTCGAAAAGGGGCGAAAAAGACGACCCGGGGCGGTTATTACTCTTTGATCGCGGGAAAGTAAACGGTAAAAACGCTTCCTTTGCCGGGTTCACTCTGAACATCAATGTAGCCGTCATGCTCTCGGACGGTTCCCCAGACGACGGCCAGTTCCAGTCCCGTTCCGCTTCTACCCATGACTTTCTTCATATAGAAGGGTTCAAATATTTTTTTCAGGTCGGTGGGGCTGATCCCCTGCCCGTTGTTGCCGACTTTCAAAACAACATACCGGCCCTCACGGACTTCGCTGTAACCGGGAAGGGGGGTGTCGAGGTCTTCATGGCCGGTGCTGATGGTGATTTCGCCCTCGTCGCCGAGATCTTCAACAACGGAAAAGACGAGGTTGCCGATGATTTTCCTCAAATGGACTGAAGATCCTCTCATGGGCTGTAAATCCCCGGCCAGTTCCTCGCGGAAGGTGACGAGGGGAGACGAAGAGGCCAGCCGCTTGAAATCCGGCGTCTGAAAAAAATCAGACAGGATACGATTCAGGTTGACGACCTCCGACAGAGCCCCGCCGCGCCTGGCCAGTGTCAGCATGTCCTTGATGATGGCTGTTGCTCTCTCTCCGGATTTCACGATGTTGTGCAGATTTTTTTTCAGGGGATCTTCGCTCGGAATTTTCATGAGCATCAATTCGGCGTAGCCGATCAGCGCGCCCAGCACGTTATTCAGCTCGTGCGCGATGCCGCCGGCCATGGTTCCCAGGGATTCCATCTTTTCCGCCTGGTGCAGACGGTCCATCAGAGCCTTGCGTTCTTCCTCGGCGCGTTTTCGTTCCTCGATGTTGACAAAAGCCATTTGAGCGCCCACCGAGGCGCCGTCCTTTTTCAAAATGGTCGTCATGATCTCCACCCGGATGCGGTTGCCGTCCTTGGCGGTCACGGGGAATTCAGATATCCGGGCAGGGGCGCCGTTGATCCGGGCATTGAATCGCTCCAGCAGCAGTTGCCGCGATTGATCATCAAATACCCCGAGGCTGAAACCGTTCCTGCCGATGATTTTATAGCGTGACCACCCCATCAGCTCCTCGATCTTTTTATTGATGTACTGGACGTTTCCCGCAAGGTCGACGATCGCGACGCCGATGGGCGCGCTGTCAATGAAATCGCGATATTTTTCTTCGCTGGCCTTCAGAGCTTTTTCCATCTCCTTGCGCACCGTCAACTCGTCCAGAAGCTGGGCGTTCATCAGGGAGAGGGCCGCGGTGCGTTTTTCCACAATCTCTTCGAGGTGCCGGCGGGAGGTTGCCAGTTCGTCCTCCATCCGGCGGCGTTCCGTGATGTCGCGGACATTCATCACAAAGCCCTTGACGACCGGATTATACAACAGATTGATGCCGACCCCCTCCAGGACACGGTACGAGCCGTCCTTGTGGCGTATGCCGAAAGCATTCGGGATGATAACTTCCCGGGTCAGGATCGCTTTGCCGAAATCCCGCAGCGCCCGCGGGATATCGCCGGGGGCGATGTAATCAAAACCATTCTTGCCGATGATCTCTTCCGGCTTGTATCCCAGAAATTTTTCCACCACGGGATTGATATACGTGATGACGGCTTTGACATTGACGACGATGATAATGTCCAATGAGCCCTGCGTGACAGTCCGGAAAAAAGATTCGCTTTTTTGAACATCCGCAATCTGCTGTCTCAAGGCCGCGATCGCATTGCCGGGAGGGATCTGTGCGCTCTGCCTGAGGAAGTCATCTATCGCGGTTAAGCAGGCTTGCGGCTCGGCCTGCAGAATAAAATGAGGGGCCTTGATTTTTTTGATGGAGAGACAGGGGATGCCGTGTTCAAAATCCTTCAGGCACCGGGACGGCACAATCCGGTCGTCCGTCGCCTGAAGATAGCAGCAGGGGACGGTCAGTTTCCGGAGGTCCGAGGTGACATCAATCCGGTTAATGAGATCCAGGCGGGAAGCCATCACGCAGGCCGGGACATCAGCGTGCACTTGTCTCCACAAGGGCAGAAGCGCTGCAACCTGCTTATCGCCTCCCATGATGTAGCTGAAAAAAGGCTTGGGCATGTCCGGCCTGATGAAGAACGGCAGCCGCAGAAAACGCACGATGCGCCAGACGACCGGATGGGGCGAACGGGCAAACGTCGCGCACAAAACCAGCGCCCGGGCCTGGACACGGCCGGACGCAATCATCCGCACGGCAACAGGCCCGGAAAAAGATTCGGCAATCACCACGGGCGGATCGCCGGCGGGGATTTGCGCGGCTGCGCATTCCACGGTTTCTTCGAAGGACAGACGCTTATCCGTCGGGTAGCGGACAATGGTCACGCGGGCATCCGCCGCGATCAGCGGCAAGAGGGGTTCAAAGGATTTTCCCGTGCCGTCGAGCCCGGGCATGAAGACGAGATGCTGATGGCGCAGAAACGTCATAATGATCTTTCCCGTTCCTGTTGCGGTTTATATCGTCGCCGGGGAGGCAAAACAACCAATGTACGATTCCTCCAGTCGCTTAAAGCAATTTATTATTTGCTGCCCCGCACAATAGTCTGTCGCCCGTGGACTGTCAATTGTTTTTACAGCTCTTACGGTTTGCACATAAACGCGGGCGGACCGTCGGAATCCAATCATCCCGGGGACAGCATGATCCTGATTCAAGGCGGGACGCCCGTTTGTTATCCTAACCTGTTTTGGGACTGTGCCGTCGGTCATACTTCCGTCTGTCCTGCATGGGCGCATCCATAGTGATCTTCACGTGGCTTGCATGAAGCGCTCTGTGGATGGCTGTGCCGATGCTCTCGAGCAGGTAAGGTTTGCGGATATACGAACTCGCGCCGAGATCCAGCGCCTGTTTGACGCGTTCTGTTTCCGGATAGCCGCTGACCATGATGGCTTTCTGGTACGGATTGATCTGCAGAATCCGCTTATAGGTTTCCAGGCCATCGATTCCCTGTTCCATGATCATATCCAGAATCACGATGGCTGCGCTCCGGCCTTTCAGATGTTCCACCGCCTCTTCGCCGCTGGACACGGTTTGCACATGGTAACCCAGTCTGGTCAGCAAAACGGCTGCAACTTCTCTCTGCTCCGGCATATCGTCCACCACCAGGATGGATTCACCCTCGCCCATGTAAGACTCCAGAGGCACGACCTGCGCGGTTTTCAATGCTTCCCGGGTGGCGGGGAAGTAAATGGTGAAAACGCTTCCCTTTCCGGGTTCACTGTGAACGTCGATATAACCCTGATGATCACGGACAATTCCCCAGACGACGCCCAATCCCAATCCCGCTCCGCCCCGGCTCATCGCTTTCTTCGAATAGAAAGGTTCAAATATCCTGGCGATATCGGCAGGGGGGATGCCCCGTCCATTGTCGCGGACCGTCAGCACCACATAGTCCCCTTCGCGGACATCGCCGTAACCGGGCAGTGATCCCTCCAAATGGATGTTGTCGGTGCTGATGACGACCTCTCCATTGAGGACGAGTGTTTCAACAGCGTTACACGCCAGGTTGAACAGGGCTTTTGCCAGATGTACCGGAGCTCCCCGGATATTTAATAAGTCGCCCGTCGGTTCTTTTTTGAAGGTCACCAGCGGATGATTGGATCGGAGCCGCTCAAATTCCGGCGTATGAAAAAAATCAATCAGCACATTATTGAGATTGACCACTTCCGACACCGCCACGCCGCGTCTGGCGAGCGCCATCATGTCCTGAAGGATGGCGCTCGCCTTTTCGCTGGCACTCATGACATTGTGCAGGAGTCTTTTGAGGGGATTATCCTCCTTTATTTTCATCATCAGCAATTCGGTGTTGCCGACCAGGACGCCCAGCACGTTGTTCAGCTCGTGCGCCACACCGCCGGCCATGGCGCCCAGGGATTCCATCTTTTCGGCCCGGTGCAGCCGGTCCATCAGGGCGTTGCGCTCTTCCTCCGCCCGCTTCCGTTCTTCGAGATTGATGAACATCACATGCGCACCGGCGGGAACGCCGTCCTTCATCAGAATATTGGTGATCACCTCCACCCGGATACGCCTGCCGTCTTTCGTAGTCAGCGGGATTTCAAATATCCGGGCGGGGTCTCCCTTCAGACGGGCCGCGAACCGCTCACGCAGCAGTTTGAGCCCCTCGTTGTCAAACACCCCGAGTCCGAATCCGTCCCGGCCGATAATACTTTCCCGCGACCATCCCATCAGCTGTTCGATCTTGTGATTGATGTACTCGACATTCCCGTGAAGGTCGACGATGCCGACGCCGATGGGTGCATTTTCGATAAAATCGCGATACTTCTCCTCGCTTTCTTTCAGCGCTTTTTCCGCCTTCTCGCGCCTGGCAAGTTCATCGATGAGATTGGCGTTGAACAGAGACAGATCGGCCGTGCGCTTCTCAATGAGATCTTCCAGGTGTTTGCGATAGGTTTCCAGCTCCTCTTCGGATCGGCGGCGTTCGGTGATGTCGCGAACGTTCATGACAAAACCCTTAACGATCGGGTTATAGAGGAGATTGATGCCGACGCCTTCCAGAATGTGTACGGAGCCGTTTTTGTGCCTGATCCTGAATGCGTTGGGGATTCTGATTTCGCGGGACAGAATGGATTTGCCGAAATCCAGGAGCGCCCGGGGAAAGTCGTCCGGGACAATATAGTTAAATCCGTTTTTGCCGATCAGTTCGTCCGGCTTGTATCCGAGAAATTTTTCAACGGCCGGATTCACATACGTGATCATCGCCCTGGCGTTGACGATAATCGTAATGTCCAGGGACTCTTCGTTGATCGACCGGAAAAAAGCCTCGCTTTGCCGAAGGTCGGCATTCTGCTGTTTCAAATCGGCAACCTGCTTTATCAGATCGGCGACCTGGTGCTCTAAAGCCATAACGGGATTCCCCCTTTCGGACGCAACATTCTGACCGAGGAACTGATCGATTGCGGCAAGGCAGGTCTCGGGTTCGGCTTGCAGAATGAAATGCGGCGCTTTTATTTTTTTAACGGTGGGATACGGGATGTTTTGTTCAAAGTCGTCCAGGCACCGGGCCGGCATGATGCGGTCGTCCGTCGCCTGGAGATAACAGCAGGGGATCCTGAGCTTCCTCAAGTCGGGCGTCACGTCCACCCGGGAGAGGAGAGCGAGACGGGATTCCAGGATGTGCGGGGCAACGGCGCCGTGCATTTTCCGCCACAGGGGCAGAAGCGCGTCCACCCGCTCGCCGCTTCCCAGGAGGTATTTCAGGAAGCGCCTGGGCGGGTCGGGACGGATTCGGCGCGCAAGGTGCAGGAACCCGGCGATGCGCCAGGCAACCGGATGAGGCGACCGGGCGAAGGTGGCGCATAGAACGAGTGCCTGGGCCTTCACGCGCCCCGACGCGATCATCCGCACGGCAACCGGACCGGAAAACGATTCGGCGATGACCACGGGAAGGTCGTCTGCGGGAACCTGTGCGGCCGCGCATTCGACGGTTTCTTCAAAGGAAAGAATCCTGTCCGCGGGATAGCTGACGATGGTCACGCGGGAACCCGCCGCGATATGCGGAAGGAGCGGGTCAAAAGATTTCCCCGTGCCGTCAAGCCCGGGCATGAAGACCCAATGCCGGTTTTGCGGAAGCGCCATGGAATTTCTCCTCCGGATGCCGGGGGGGTGATGCATTTGCCTGGAAGTCATCACCCCGAAGTCTGCGAGTGAGTGTGGCGTTAGAATAGTCCTTTTGCCTGCAAACTGTCAACAAGTTTCATGAGGTGGTTGCATTGATCGGGACGGTCCGGGGGGCGTCGCGGACGGATCGGTCCCCTGAAAAAAATGCTCATTTTGATCGGGAGATGCAAATCAATGCTTGGAATTATCAAAAAAACATGTATATTAAGAAAAAGCCGCCGATCATGGCGGATGATTGGAAAATCCGAAAAAACAGGCAGGCGGGGCGAAGGAAAATGGTCCCCGGTGATGAGGAGCCAAAGACTGAATCGTAATCGTACGGAGGTTCATAGTGCCGGTTGAGGTAGCACCCGAAAAAATCCCGGTCGTCTTATTATATAATGTTGATCCACACTGGACACAGGCCGAAAAAGAGGAAGTCATCAGCCTCTCGACGCAACTCGGCCACGCATTGATCGAGGTGGGTTACCCCATCGTATTTGTTCCCATCGCCGATGATGACATCGCCAGCCATCTCCATTCTTTTGATCCCTCGGAACATATCATTTTTAACTGGTGCGAAGGCCTTCCCGGCCTGGAACACAGCGAGTGGCTGGTGGCCAAGCGGCTCGAGATGCTGGGCTTCACCTTTACCGGCGCCGACTCGGAGACGCTTGCCCTGGCCCAGGACAAATACCGGGTCAAAGTTCTTCTGGACCAGGCCGGCATCCCGACGCCCGCCTGGCGGATTTTCCACCACGGCGAACCGTGCGAGTGGGACCGCTTTCCGGCCATTGTTAAACCGATGAACGAACACTGCTCCGCGGGCATTACCTGCGACTCGGTCGTGCTCAATTCGCTGGAGCTGGAAAAGCGCATTCCCTTTATTCAGGATACCTACAACCAGCCGGCCATGGTCGAAGATTTTATCGACGGACGGGAATTTCATGTGTCCGTCTGGGGAAATGAAAAACTCACCGTGCTGCCGGTTGCCGAAATGGATTTCTCTTTTTTCGGCAATATCAGGGACCGGCTTTGCACGTATGAATCCAAATTCATTCCCGGCTCCGATCACTATGAAAAAATCGAAACGCTGCTGCCCGCGCCGCTGACTCCTTCCGAAACGCTGGCGCTGGAAAAAGCCTGCTGCGACGCTTACCGGGTTCTGGGTTGCCGGGACTACGCCCGCCTGGATGTCCGCCTGCGGGACAACATTTTTTATGTGCTGGATGTCAATCCCAACGCCGATATCAGCTCGGAAGCCAGCATGGCCTGCGCAGCGGAAGTTGCCGGCGTCAGTTACGGGCAGATGGGAAGCCTGTTTGTCCGCCTGGCCGCAAGCCGGCACCCCGTTTTAGGTAAAGGGATTGAAGTATCCGGCTCTGAAAGAAAGAAAGCCGCCGTGAAGCGGCCGCGCGTCAAAAAAGTTTCCTTCAAACCGCCTCAGGCAACGTGAAGGTGCCTGCCCCCCTTCAATGGAACGTTTGTTTTCACCTTCGGTCTCCCGCTGTTACATGATAGATAATCCCTTGATGTTCAAGCGAAATTGATTGTTATTCCGGTTAAAAAAAAATTCCACTTCTCCTCCCAAAGGTGGTATAGGAACGCACATTAAAATACCGACGCTGTTCAGGGAGCATGTTGTGACAAAACGCTTTAAAATTAGAAGTCTTCTCGACAAGAAGGTGGTTATTCTGGACGGGGCGACGGGCACCGAACTGCAGGAAAAAGGTTTGCCCGCGGGTGTTTGTCCGGAAATCTGGTGCCTGGAAAATCCAGCAGTTATCCGGGACGTTCATGCGTCTTATCAAAAGGCCGGAGCCCAGGTTGTCTATACCTGCACCTTCGGCGCGAATCGATTCAAGCTCCAGCAATACCGCGTTAAAAAAGATGTTTATTCGGTGAATCTGGAACTGGCGCGTCTCGCCAAGCAGGCATGCGGGAAAAAAGCACTCGTGGCCGGTGATATCGGCCCCACCGGTTTGTTTATTGAACCCTTCGGGCCGCTGGCCTTTGAGGAGGCGGTGGCGGCCTTTCGGGAGCAGGCGCGCGGCCTTGTCGACGGCGGCTGCGATCTGATCGTGATCGAAACCATGATCGACATTCAGGAAACACGCGCGGCGCTCCTGGCCGTAAAAGAGCTTGCGGATATTTTTACCGTCGTGTCGATGACGTATGAAAAAGACGGCCACACGCTGGGCGGGACGCCGCCTGCGGCCGCGCTCATTACGCTGCAGAGTCTGGGCGCAGATGCTGTAGGCTGCAATTGCTCGGCCGGTCCCGAGCAGATGGTGGAATTTATCGCCGCGATGAAGCCTTATGCGACCGTTCCGCTCCTGGCTAAACCCAACGCCGGCATGCCGAGGCTTGCGGGATTGAAAACCGTTTTCGACATGGATGCTAAAACATTTGCCGCCTATGCGCGAAAGCTCGCTGCGGCCGGCGCCAATATGCTGGGCGGCTGCTGCGGAACGACGCCGGAGCATATCGCGGCGCTTGCCCGCGCCGTGGGCGGCCGAAAACCAACCAAGCCCCGCCGCGCGTCCATTGCCGCGCTCAGTTCGGCGCGGAGCTTCCTGCATCTGGATGATCATCAGCCGCTGTTTGTCGTTGGCGAAAGAATCAATCCGACCGGAAAAAAAGCGCTGCAGCAGGAACTGCTGGAAGGCAAACTGTCCATCATCCGCCAGATGGCGCAGGAGCAGGAAGCGCAGGGCGCTTCTCTTCTGGACGTCAACGTCGGGCAGCCGGGCATCGACGAAGTTCAAACGATCAAAAAAGTGATCGGGCTTCTGTCAACGGCCAGCCGGTTGCCGCTGGTGATCGATTCCTCCCGGGTGGAAACGATCGAAGCGGCCCTCCGGCTCTATCCGGGCCGGATGCTGATCAACTCCATTTCCGGTGAAAAAGAAAAGCTGGCGAGGCTTTTGCCGCTGGCCGCGAAATACGGCGCGATGTTCATCCTGCTGCCGTTAACCGACGGCGATATTCCGCACACGGCCCAAAAGCGCCGGGCGGTCATCCAGTCGATTTTCCAGAAGGCCCAAAAACTGGGTCTGACCAAGGATGATTTTGTCGTGGACGGCCTCGTAATGGCGGTTGCCGCAGACAGAGAGGCCGCCAAAGAAACACTGGCCACTGTGAACTGGTGTCAGAGGACGTTCAAGAGCAGGACGATTCTCGGGCTGTCCAATGTGTCCTTCGGTATGCCGGGGCGGCCCTGGCTCAACGCCGCGTTCCTGGCCATGGCCCAGTATTGCGGCCTGACCATGGCAATCGCTAATCCGGCCAGCGTGGAATTCATGAATGTGAAAAAAGCGGGGGACGCGCTCATCGCCAAAGAAAAGGCGGCCCTGCAGTTTATCAATCATTTTTCCCAGCCGTCGGCCATAGACGCGCCGAAAAGCCTTCCCGCGGCCGCGATGTCGCCCGACGAAAGAATCACTGCGGCCATTCTGGACGGAGACCGGGACCATATTACGGCGGTCATCGAAGCCGCACTCAAAGCCGGCCGGTCGGCCAATCAGGTTGTGGATGACATTCTGATCCCCGCCATTGTCCGCGTGGGGGACTTGTACGAAAAGAAGACCTATTTTCTGCCGCAGTTGATGGCGGCGGCGGAGGCGATGAAAAAAGCACTGGCCTACCTGGACCCGTATTTGAAAAAAGCGGCTGCGGCCGAAAAGGGCAAGGTCCTGCTCGCCACCGTCCGGGGCGACATCCATGATATCGGCAAAAACATTGTTGCGCTGCTTTTGAGAAATTACGGGTATTGCGTGATCGATCTGGGCAAGGATGTTCAAGACGAGGTCATCATTGAAGCGGCCAAAAAAGAAAAACCAGACGTGATCGGTCTTTCCGCCCTGATGACGACGACCATGGTCAACATGAAAGACATCATCACGCTCGCCCGTGCCAGGGGCGTCCATACCGGCTTTCTGGTCGGCGGCGCGGTAGTCACGGAAGCTTATGCCGCGTCCATCGGGGCGTCCTTTGCCAGGGACGGCGTTGCCGCCGTGAGAGTCATTGATCAGATCATCAGCGGAAAGAAGTCAGGTTCATGAGCGCTGAAAAGCAAAACAGAATCCTGAGTATTTGCGCCTCGGTCGGGCTCCACGGACTGATGGCGGTTATTCTGGTTTTCAGCCTGTCCGGAAACACCATGATCCCGCGAAATCCGGCTCAAATTGACTTTGTGTGGGTCTCGCTTGCAGCCCGGGACAAAACGTCGTTTTTTCCTGTCCTGAAAGATCGCCGGATACAAAAGCCGGCGGCGGAAGCGCTGACCGGTTTATCGCCGGACATGCCGGCGGTTCGGAATGTCCGTGTGGAAACGGATAAAATCGCCGAACAGGCCGCAGCGGCTGCTCGCGGCCAAACGTCCGCTTCCTTCGGGACAGGCACCGTCGCTTATGCCGCGGCGGGCGGCTCTGCCTCCGTTTCGGATGCCGGCCGGCCGGCGGCGCCGGACAAAATGGCGCCGGCTTTATCGAACGCCTATCCCCTGTACAGGGAAAATCCGCCGCCCGGATATCCGGAACTGGCGCGGCAGCAGGGTTATGAAGGCGTTGTGCTGGTGGCGGCGGAAATCCTGGCGGATGGCCGCGTCGGCAAGGCTGTCGTCAGTAAATCGTCCGGCTATGCCATTCTGGATCGCAGTGCGGTGAATGCGGTGAAACAGTGGAAATTCGAACCGGCAAAAAAGTCGGGCATTCCGTATAAAACCTGGGCGGAATTGCCCATCAAATTTGTGATCAGCGATTATCATTCTCAATCATAAAAAATCCCGATCGGAGGAAATATCATATGACGATGCAAAAGAAAAAGGAGCGCCTGGGCGAAATCATTCTGGAGCGTTCATTCAAATACAGCGACAACCCGCCTTTCACGCTGGCCTCGGGCCGGCAGAGCAATTTTTATTTTAATTGCAAGCCGACCACGCTCGATCCGGAAGGCATGAACCTGATCGGCGAAATTATTTTTGACATGATTAAAGACGCGCCCGTGACCGCGGCGGGAGGCCTCACGCTGGGCGCCGATCCGATTGCCGACGCGCTGGCCGTCATTTCCTGGCAGAAGGGCCGGCCCGTCAAATCTTTTATCGTGCGCAAGGACGTGAAGGATCACGGCACCAAAAGCGCCATCGAAGGCAGCGTCCAATCCGGAGAAAGGGTTGTGATCATCGATGATGTCATCACGACGGGCGGTTCCACGATCACGGCCATTGACCATGCCCGCAGGGCCGGCCTGGTGATTGACCGGGTGATTACACTGATCGACCGGGAAGAGGGCGGCAGAGAAAATATTCTGCAGCATGTTGATCACGTGCAGTCCGTTCTGACCCGGACGGAAATCATGGCGCTGCGCGAACGAAAGCTGGCCGGCCGTCATGAGTAAGGTTCGTCTGCAGCTATGGTCTTGTCTGCTGCCGCTGTTTTTTATCTGTGCCGTGGGCGGGGACGCTGCGGCATCCATCATTCCCGTCAGCAAATTCCGGTCTCCGGACATGCCGGGCGGGGCGCTGGAGAAAAAAATCGGCACGCCAACGCTGAAAATGGGAAAGGACGGGGAAACCTTCTATTTGCATCTGCAGTCGAATGGCCATTCGTCCTTCGGCGTCCGCACATCGGCGCGGGTCAATGTGAAAGACTTCCCGATCATCTCCTGGCGCTGGAAAGTGGATAAAATGCCACTGGGCGGCGACGTCCGCAAAAAAGCGGCCGATGATCAGGCCCTGCAGCTTTATGTTGCTTTTAAAGAAACAGGATTTCCGGCCGTGTTGAATACGCCGGTGATCGGCTATATCTGGGACAATGAAGCGCCCAAGGGCTGGAGCGGACGCAGCACGCAAATCGGCGGCGATAAAATGCGCTACATCGTGCTGCGCAATAAAACGGACAGAACAGGCCAGTGGTACACGGAACGCCGCAATGTTTACGAAGACTACCGAAGGCTCTTTGGCGACATCAGCGGCGGCGAGCCGCTGGGGGTCACGACCGGCGTGCAGGTTCATATCAATACCCAGCGCACGAAGACGCCCGCCGAAGGGATGATCGGCGATATCTACTTCAGCAGCGAGACCAGGGATGTGGCGGTGACCCAGGCCGCCAAGGAGAAAATAGTCGCCAGGACTCCCGTGATCTCGGCGCCCAGAAGAACCTCGATTCCCGCAAGGACGCCGAAACTTATCGCCGACGATCGGTTCGCCAAACCCGGGTGCGTCAATATCAGCATTCCATTTGATTTCAATTCAACGCAAGTTGAAGCGATTGCGGAAAACAGCATCCAGACGATTATGGAGTACCTGGTAAAATATCCTGATCATCGGCTGGTCATTACCGGACATACGGATCATATGGGTTCATACGCTCACAATATGGCGTTGTCGAGGAGACGCGCCGAAAGCGTCAGAAATTACCTGGTTGAAAAATATAATATCGACGGGCAGCGCCTGATCATCAAAAAGGCGCAGGACCCTCACAGCCGATGACCGACCAGGATACACTGGAAGGCCAGACGCAAAATCGCCGCGTGACGATCCAGGATTACCCGGAGCAAAAAAGGACTCGAGGCGCGGTCCGGTCAGCGGCAAGACGGATCAACGGCTGCTTTAACACGCCGGGCAATTTGTTTTCCCGTGTCTGCCCGCGCGGCCGGATCATGTGACCTCCACGGGCATTAACGCCATCCGTCGCTATTCATTAGAGCGAGAATCATTCATCAGGTATGATATGCTGCCGCCGCCTGAGTCAGGCCCGGGGCCCCCGGTTATCCGGGCCGATATCATTGGCCGATGTTGACAGAAGCGCTGAGAGTCATTATACAAAAACTATCAATTCAGTTGAAGGGATTCCTATGACCGAACAAAACAGTTTTCCCCAACCTTCTCACAAAACGGGCGATGTCCTGAACGGATTCAAGGTATTGCGCGTGGAGCCGATGGAAGCCATGCGGCTCACCGCTTATGAAATGGAGCATCTTAAAACCGGCGCCAGGGTTTTGCACCTGCATGCCTTTGATCGTGAAAATTTATACGCAATCGGTTTTCGCACGCCGCCTGCGGACTCCACGGGGCTGCCCCACATTCTGGAGCATTCCGTTCTTGCGGGTTCGGAAAAATATCCGCTGAAGGATGCGTTCAAGGAGTTGATGCGCTCCACGATGCAAACCTTCATTAATGCTTTTACATATCCGGATAAAACCGTGTATCCGGTCGCGAGCCAGATCAAAGCGGATTTCTATAACCTGGCGCGGGTTTATACGGATCTTGTCCTGCATCCCCGGATGCTCAGGGAAACATTTTCGCAGGAAGGCCATCACCTGGAATTTTCAACGCCGGGCGACCTGGAAAGCGATTTGATCATTTCCGGGATCGTCTATAATGAGATGAAAGGAGCCTACTCGTCGCCGGATTCCCTGATGTACAAAGACATCCAGGAGAATCTCTACCCCGATACCGTTTATGCGCTGGATTCCGGCGGTGATCCGGAGGTGATTCCCAGCCTGACGTACGAGCAGTTTAAAGACTTTCACCGGAAGTACTATTCGCCGACCAACGCGCGCTTTTTTCTTTACGGGGACATTCCGACGGCCGAGCACCTGGCCTTTCTCGAGGAGATGCTGGCCGGGTTCGATCGGGTTCAGGTCGACTCGTCCATTAAAAGTCAACCGTTTTTCTCCGGTCCACGGCAGGTCACCGGAACCTATCCCGTGGATCAAGAGGAGACGCAGACGGCCAAAACGATGGTGAATCTTGCCTGGATGCTGGCGGAAAACAAGGATTTTGAAACGGCCTTAATGCTGGAGATCATCTCCGGGCTGCTGGTCGGCAGCGCAGCCAGTCCCCTGCGTCAGGCGTTGATTGACTCGGGCCTGGGCGAAGACATGACGCCGTCGAGCGGCATTGAATCCGATCTGAAGCAGCTGATGTTTTGCGCCGGCCTGCGCAACGCGCTAAGCGCCGATGTGGGAAAAATCGAAAAACTCATTCTGGAAACGCTGCAACAGATTGTCGTCCGGGGATTTGACAAAGAATTGATCGAAGGCATTCTGCATCAGGTCGAATTCCATGGCAAGGAAATTTCCCGCGGCTCCTATCCCTATGGCATTACGCTGATGGGCAACGTTTTTCAAACGTGGCTGTACGACGGCGATCCCCTGATCGGCCTCGATTTCTCCCGCGCCATTGAAAATATCCGCAAGCGCTGGTCGGATGACCCGCAAATCTTCCAGCGGATGACCGAAGAATGGCTGCTTCGCAATCCGCATCGCCTGCTCGCGGTGATGGAGCCTGATCCCGATTTCAGCAGAAAGAATGAAGTCCGGCTGAAAGAAAGGATGGCGGCATTGAAAGCCGGTTTTTCCCGGGAGCAGCTGCGGCAAATTGACGAGCAGGCCGCCCGGCTGAAAGCATTTCAATCCGAGACCGATCCGCCCGAAGCGGCGGCAACGCTGCCGAAATTGAGAATGGACGATATCCCCCGGCAGGTGGAAACCATTCCGACAAAGTTCACGACCGTGGACTCGGTAACCACTCTGGAGCATGACCTGTTCACCAATGGGATCGCTTACGTTGATCTGGCCTTTGACATCGGCCACATCCCCGAAGAGCTTCAGCTCTATCTGCCGCTTCTGGGCAAGATGATGAGCGGCATGGGCGCGGCCGGTTTCACCTATGACGAGATGGCCAAACGCATCGCCCTCCAGATGGGCGGGTTCGGCTATGACCTGTCCGCCGGTTTTGACGCGCAGGCGGCCGACACCTGGCAAAAGATGATCTTCTCCTTCAAGGCGCTCTATCGCAATATCCCCGACGCCCTCGATACCGTCCGCGACATTCTGTGCGCCGGAGATCTGGAGCAGAGCGCAAGAATGCGCGACTTGATCGCCGAGCGGAAAAACGGTCTTCAATCCTCCATCGTTCCGAACGGTCATATCTTTGCCAAGCGGGCGGCCGGCGCCGCGCTTACGTTGCCCGCGTACCGGGATGAACAATGGCATGGCCGAACCCAGCTGCGTTTTGTCGGCCAGCAGGCGAACGACTTTGATGTATCCCGGACAGACCTGCGCGACAAACTCGCACAATTAAAAGCGCTCATCTTCAACCGCCGTCATTTGATCATCAATATCACCGCCGACGACCAGGGGCTGAAACTGGTCGATGAGCATCTGGGAAGGGTGCTGGAGAAACTGCCGGCGGGGCAGAGCGCGGAGAGATCAACCTGCCCGCCGCTTTTACCCGTTTCCGCCGGGATTGCCGTTCAGACGCAGGTCTCTTACGTCGCCCGGGCGATGACGGCGCCCGCTTACAACGACCCGTCCGCCGCGCTTTTGATGCTGGCATCGCGGGAGCTTTCCAACAGCTACCTCTATAAGCATATTCGTGTTCAGGGAGGCGCCTACGGCGGCATGTCCCTGTTCGACGCGACGCTGGGGATTTTCGCGTTTTTGTCCTATCGCGATCCGCATATTGTGGAAACGCTGAACGTTTTCGATGAAGCGCAGAAATTCTATTCCCAGAACGATATGTCGGCCGACGACATGGAAAAAGCCATCATCAGCACGCTCTCCGCGCTCGATAAACCTCTCGATCCCTCGGGGCGGGGCTATGTGGCCATGATCCGCCATTTCGTCGGCGCAACCGATCCGATGCGTCAGGCCTTCCGGGATCAGATATTTGCCGCGACGCCGCAAAAGGTGAGGGAAGCGCTTGCCGCTTATTTTGGAGAATCCTCCCGGCTGAAAGCCGTTGCGGTTTACGCGGCCATGGATAAGCTGGAGGAGGCCAATAAGCAACTGGACGGGCAGTTGCTTTTGGAGAAACTTTCAGAAACGTAAGGAAGGCGATCAGGCTTCAGGTATTCAGGCGCTGCAGGTCCATGATGGTGTTCGCTTCCATCCTTTTAGCCTAACAGTCTAATAGTCTGCAGCCTATCAAGCTATCAAGGTTGTGTGTATGTCCGACTCTAAAGAACACAAAGGTACCCTCATCAATTGTTTTTTCTGCGAGTACTTCTTTATTACCTATGAGACCAAGTTCCCCTACGGCTGCCGTGCGATGGGCTTTAAATCCGTCCGCATGCCGGCCGTGGATGTTTACAACAATTCCGAAATGAACTGTGCGCTTTTTGTCCGCAAGGACAGAGGCCATCAGCGTCATGATTGATTGGCGCCTGTGATCATGACTTCATCGATGCTAAGGAGAGAAAACCATGACTGTTTCAGAATGGCTGGATAAAAAAGAAGCCCGGGGCGTTGATGTTTCCCGTATTGCTCTGCCATCGGACCTGGCCGCTGAAGAAGAGCCGGATGAAACCATTTACTTTAAGGAAATTCGAACGTGCAGTGTTTTGTGCACCGGCACGCATCCGTTTGCCACGGTCGAGCGTTTCGGGCACTGGTATTACAGCCGCGGGCGGGACAAGGAAGCAGGACCGCACACCGCCAAACCGCAGTGGTGGCTGTTCACGAAGGACAAAGAACTCGCCGTGAAGACGGCCGGGATGCATCTTGAAGGATAGGCCGTTACCGTCCTCTTCTGAAACCCGGCCTGCACTGTAATTAATTGGGTGGTAATACCTCGGCGCCTGGTCGCTGTTCCCGCTGCCGTTTTGCCTCCATTTCCATGATCTGTCTTTGTGTGTCTCTCTCCATGGTCTGTCTTTGTGCTTCCATGTCCATTAAGTGTCTTTCCATTTCCATATCCGCTGCTTGTCTTTGGGCGTCGTCATCCGGCGACCGCCTGTCCGGCACCATTTCCGCAGACGGTTTTTCGGGCGCTCCCCTCGCCCTTCCGGCAGATGCCGGCGGCATTCCGGTAGTGGAAGAATGGCCGGAGTAGGTATCAAAGATTTTTATCTCTACTTTTCTGGGCCTGTCACTCCTTACGATGGCATGATTCGGGCTTCCCATGGATCGGATGATTGCTTTCAACCCTTCATCAAGAGTCGTTCTTTTAAGATCGGCGGTGATGGATTTATTTTCCCATCCTTTTGTGATTTCAATTTTATAACCCGTAGATTTGGATACCTTCGCCAGCACCTGATATAAAGGTTCATTCACCGATGATACAGAGAAAACCGGTTCAGCGTGTCCTGTTCCAATTCCCGGACAGGAAAGACATAAAATGCAAAGCCAGATGGCTCCGCACAGACAGGGGAAACGACTTAATTTGCCGCGACTGATTAACGCTCTTGCTGCTTCTTTCATAACCCTCACGTCCTGCCGGCTTTTTCAGGATTTAACTCTAATCATTTGTTTATTGATTAAGTCAAGAGGTTGTTTAAACCGTGCCATCCGGGACCGGAGGCTAGGGGATACCCGCGAGTCAATGGTTTCGATGGTCCCGATATCGACGGCCTTTTTGATGGACATCCTGACGGTATCACCAGGGTTGTGCCCGGTACAGCGTGGTGCCTGCCGGAATAAAGTGGTGATGATTCCGACAAGCCTCTGCGTTTTTGAGAGTTTCCTTATAACGAAAACGGCGGCAATTCCCCATTGACTTTCCAGTCTAAATGGAGCATTTATCAGACAACATTTCTTCTGATTGTTTCAGTTAACCCATCAACCGAACCGTCAATCTTCTGGAGTCAGCCGTGAAAATGATTTGTCAGAAGTTGCCTGCTTTCAGCCTTCACAGAGTCAGGGTCTTCCCGGAGGCTTTTGTTGTAGTTTCTATCTCGTCAACTCGAAGGGGCAAAGACGGCAGACGATAGTCCTTGTCTGAGCCTAAAGATTTTTTGTGTCACCTCTCTCTGGGGGGAGGCGAAGCAATGCAGGATCGCGGGCAGGGATAGAATTAAAATGCAGGTATAACCATTAAATCAAAAGGAGAAGACGATGAAGACTAAAATTATGATTTGCATTTTTGTGATGATGCTGTCGGCCTTTGCGGGGAGTGCCCGGGGAGCGACGGAGAATACCGACTATACCTTCTTCGGCGAGCTTGCCGGAACAAACACCACGGGCTTCTATAACACTTTTATCGGATCTTCTGCCGGCTTCATGAACATCACGGGGATAGCTAATACTTTTGTGGGAGCCAATGCCGGCCAAAACACAACAAATTCATCCAACACCTTCGTCGGGGCTGAGGCCGGCTACGAGAACACCACAGGTCAATCCAACACCTTTTCCGGGTATCAGGCCGGCCGCGAAAACACCATCGCCAGCTATAATTCCTATTTCGGGAATCAAGCCGGCTATACCAACACCACCGGCGAATACAACACCTTTTTAGGGTATGGAGCCGGCTTCTCCAATACGACAGCCGGCCACAACACCTTTACGGGATACACTGCCGGCTACAAGAACACCACCGGAGAGCGCAACACGTTTACGGGGACTGCCGCCGGCTGGTCCAATACCACCGGCAGATACAACACCTTCCTCGGATATTCCGCCGGCTGGGCCAACACCACCGGCAACTACAACACCTTCTTCGGGTATGCAACGGGCTACAAAACCACCACCGGCAGCAACAACCTCTACCTCGGAAACTACGCCGGTTACGAAAATTTAACCGGCATCGGAAATGTCTTCCTCGGCTACAACGCGGGACGCAACGAGATGGGGTCGAACAGGCTCTATATCGCCAACTCCAGCACCGCCAGTCCGCTGATCTATGGTGACTTCAGCGCCAAGACGGTCCATATCAACGGCACCCTGACACAGTCGTCGAGCCGGGAGTTGAAAAATAACATTCAGGGGCTGAAGATAGAAGACGCCAGGAAGGCACTACAGGGTCTTAATCCGGTTACGTTCAGTTACAAGACATCTCCCGATGAGAGTCACGTCGGTTTCATCGCCGAGGATGTTCCGGAACTGGTTGCGACGAAAGACCGCAAGGGGTTAAGCTCGATGGATATCGTGTCGGTGCTGACCAGGGTCGTGCAGGAACAGCAAGGGTTAATTGAGGAGTTGCAGAAGAAGCAGGGCTTAATCGAGGAACAGCAAAAGATCATCGCTGCTCATTCAGAGAAGATTGCTGTGCTTGAACGGCTGCTGATCATGTCCAGGGCTGTGTCCAGGGTGGATTGAAGAATATTTTATGCGTTCTATCGATTCCCCTGCTTATGTTCGCGATAAAGGCAGAGCCTTGAAAGGCTCTGCCTTTATATTTATTGTGCGCCCGGCAGGGCGCACAGACTTGGTGGTGCAAGTCCACTACTCACCCGGCAAGGGGAAGAGTTAGCCGAACGGCAAGGGTGTCGCGGGTGACTGCGAATCTGGAGGAAGCCGAAGGC
>JAIGNE010000063.1:0-67085 GCA_036528635.1 Deltaproteobacteria bacterium | reverse complement strand
TTGAGCTAAGAAATATCATGGAAATGAAGCTCAAAAAGATTACACGACTTCGGTAACATCTTTTATGAGGCAACGTTTCTCTCTCACGCTCTTCTTTCGGTAACATTTATTTATGAGGCAATAGGTTTATGATCGAATGATAAATTTTACCTTTCCGACCATTATCCCATCGGGGAATTGTTGATGAACCGGTTGATTCCTGCCGCAAATGCATTACTTTATGATGAGCGGGTCCGTGAGCACGGTCCAGGTCCGGTTTGTCATCATCACCGGTTGATGGCACATACCCGGTTTGTAAAAGAATGGATTTGAATCGAAGGAGAGAAAAATCGGAAAATGATCATTGGACGCCCCATCAGCCTTTTTAGAATACTCGGCTTCGAAGTAAAGGTCGATATCAGCTGGATTATTCTGGCCGCACTCATCACCTGGTCGCTGGCCAGCGGACTGTTTCCCGAATTTTACAAAAATCTGCCCAAGTCTATTTACTGGTGGATGGGAGTGGCCGGAACCATCGGACTCTTCCTGTCCATCGTTTTTCACGAACTGGCTCATTCCCTTGTGGCCCGACGCTTTGGCATCGCCATGGGCGGCATTACCCTGTTTATCTTCGGCGGTGTGGCCGAAATGGAAAACGACCCGCCTTCTCCCCTCGCCGAGTTCTGGATGGCCTTTGCCGGCCCTCTATCCAGCGCCATGATCAGTGCACTCTTCTTTTTGGCCGCCTCGTGGGGAGAACGGCACAGCTGGCCTGTCGCGGTCTATGGCGTCGGGGCCTATCTGGCCTGGCTGAACCTCGTGCTGGCCGTCTTCAACCTGGTGCCGGCCTTCCCTCTGGACGGCGGCAGGATCCTGCGTTCTGTGCTGTGGCGCTGGAAAAAAGATTTACGCTGGGCGACCTTTATTGCCGCGCAGGTGGGTTCCGGTTTCGGAATCGCTCTGATCTTTCTGGGCATTATTTCTTTATTTATGGGTAATTTCGTGGGCGGTTTGTGGTGGCTGATGATCGGATTCTTTGTGCGGATGGCCGCGCAGAATTCTTATCAACAGATGCTGGCCCGCAAGGTTTTTCATCAGGTAAAAGTTAAGGATGTCATGGTCAGGGACCCGATCGTGGTCTCCCGGTCGCTGACACTCGCGGAGTTCATTCAGGATTATGTTTATCACCATCATTTTCAGGCGTATCCTGTCGTTTCTTTCGGCAGATTGATCGGCTGCATTTCCGTCAATGCCGTCGCCCGGATCCCCCGGGACGAGTGGCCGAATCAAACGGTGGGATCGGTGACCCTGCCCTGCGGCCAGGAAACGACCATCGCCCCCGAAGACAGCGCTGACAAGGCTCTGGCTTTGATGAATCGCACGGGCAATACCCTTTTGCTGGCTGTCGAAGGAGATAAGCTGGCCGGCGTCATCACGCTTCAGGATATGCTGAAGCTCCTGTCGCTCAAAATTGAACTGAAGGATTTTGAAAAGAAAGATTGAGTCCCGGAAACAGGCGACGGTCATGGATGACCGGTAATGATCCCTCCGGCATCATTTTTCATCTGCGGCACGGTGCCTGGTTTCTTTCCGAAGCAAAAGCATTGTATTGTCTCATGATTTTTGGATTCCGAAACGGATGGCCAAAGAGGGAGAATGAAATTCCACGAAAGAAACGGGGTTGATCATAAATATGCTTGACAGAAGGGACCGGTAGCTATATTTATTTCACCAATCAAAACGGGTTCGCGTTCTTCAAACGGTTATTAAACAAAATATTTTTAGAATGTAGTTTCAGCCATCTTTAACGTCAGTCATTATTGTTCAGGAGAAGCCGGAATAGCACGTCATCTTGAATCAGGCAAATGATCCGACCCTGGAGATATCGAAGATGGACATTGTTCTCGACGGTGTCAGCAAGATCGTCAACGGCGAAACACATATCAACAATATCACGCTTAAAATTGAAAGTGGCGCTACCAATGTCATTCTGGGGCATACCCTGGCAGGCAAAACGTCGCTTCTGCGTCTGATGGCCGGACTCGACCGTCCCACGAAGGGGCGTCTTGTGCTTTCCGGAAAAGATGTCACCGGGGTGTTTGTCCGTAAAAGAAGCGTCGCGATGGTTTATCAGCAGTTCGTCAATTATCCTTCCATGACCGTTTACAATAATATTGCGTCTCCGCTGAAAATGACCGGTCTGCCGGCTTCGGACATTGATCAAAAGGTGCGAAAAACGGCCGCCATGCTGCATATCGATAATCTGCTCGACCGCCTGCCCGCCGAACTCTCCGGCGGACAGCAGCAGCGCACGGCCATCGCCCGGTCTCTTGTCAGAGACTCTGAACTCCTGCTGCTCGATGAGCCCCTGGTGAATCTGGATTATAAACTGCGGGAAGAACTGCAGGTGGAGCTTCAGGATATTTTTAAAGAGCGAAAGGCCATTGTGGTTTACACCACGACGGAACCGTCCGAGGCGTTGATGCTGGGCGGCAACATCATCGTGATGGATGAGGGACGTGTTTTGCAGACAGGGGCCACACCCTATGTCTATCACCATCCGGCCACCACCCGGGTGGCTCAGGTTTTCAGCGATCCGCCGATCAATTATCTCCCGGGGATTGTTTCCGGCCGCGCTGCACGGCTGGGGCGGGACATAGATATCCCGATGGAAGGTCATCTTCAAACCGTTCCGGATGGAAAATATATTTTCGGCGTCCGTCCGAACCATCTCTTTCTGACCAATGGCAGTGATAAGAACGCCGTCATCCGGGTCAAAGTTGAATTGGCGGAAATAAACGGATCGGAAACATTCATCCATGTCCTTCACGGAGATGCGCATCTGGTCGTTCAGGAAGACGGTATTCACCCCCGGCATATCGGGACGGAAATTGCGGTTTATGTCAATCCCTGTTGTTTCTTTGTTTATGATGAAGCAGGCCATTTATTGGCGTCGCCCTTCCCGGCTGAGTGACGCGAGGAGTCCGGCATGGCTCAAATCGAATTTGACAATGTTGCGCACAGCTACTTGCGAAATCCCCGGAAAGAAGCGGACTATGCCATCAAGACCATCCGCAATATCTGGGATAACGGCGGCGCTTATGCGCTCCTGGGGCCGTCCGGATGCGGCAAGACAACCCTCCTGAATATTATATCCGGACTGGTTACCCCCACGAAAGGAAGGGTTTTATATAACGGAACGGATGTCACCGCCCTGCCGCCGGAGAAACGCAATATCGCCCAGGTCTTTCAGTTTCCGGTTCTGTACGACACGATGACGGTTTATGAAAACCTGGCCTTCCCTCTGCAAAACAGGCGCGTGGAGAAAAATGCCATTGCTAAAAGAGTGCATGAAGTGGCGGAAATCCTCGATCTGACGCCTTTTCTCAAGCAGAAAGCCGCCGGCCTCGCCGCGGACGCCAAACAAAAAATATCGCTGGGACGGGGGCTTGTGCGCAGCGATGTGGCGGCCATCCTGTTCGATGAACCTTTAACGGTGATTGATCCTCATCTCAAATGGCACCTGAGGCGCAAGCTGAAAGAAATCCACGAACAACTCCAATTGACCCTGATTTATGTAACACATGATCAAATGGAAGCGCTTACTTTTGCGGAAAAAGTCGTGATCATGTATGAGGGCGAAATCGTCCAGACCGGAACACCCGAAGATCTGTTTGAAAATCCCGAACATAAATTTGTCGGATATTTCATCGGCTCTCCCGGGATGAATTTTCTGGCGTGCCGTCTCGACGGCAATGTCGCTTACGTGGACGGCGCCGGGATAAAACTGGATGCCCGGACGGCGGATGCGGCGCAAAAGACCAGAGGAGCGCTGGAGCTGGGCATCCGGCCCAAATATCTGGAAATCAGTTCCCAGCCCGTTGAAAACAGTCTGCCGGCCGTCGTGAAAAATTTTGAAGACCTGGGAAGCTATAAAATTGCCACGATCCTTTTGAACGATAAAACCTTGTACGCCCGATTGCCGGAAGATGTTCCCGTTGCCGCGGGCAACGCCTGGATTGTCTTCCCGCCGCAAAAGACAAAACTTTACGCCGACGGACGGCTGGTGAAATAGCGAGGTGAGCCGATGAACAAGTGGGAAAATAACAAGGCCTGGCTTCTGGCGATACCTGTTCTCATTATTGTGGCTTTCAGTTCCATTATTCCGCTCATGACCGTGGTCAATTATTCAGTGCAGGATATTTTCGGACCGGGACAGAGCCTGTTTGTCGGGACGGAAATGTTCAAATCGGTTTTGCGCGACGTCCGGCTGCACGAGGCCCTGTGGCGTCAGTTCCTTTTTTCCGCGCTGGTCTTACTGATCGAAATACCGCTGGGCATCGGGCTGGCCCTGGCCATGCCGAAAAAAGGCTGGGGCGTTTCTTTTGCCCTGGTGGTGATGGCCCTGCCGCTTTTGATTCCCTGGAACACCATCGGATCGATCTGGATCATCTTTGTCCGGCCGGATATCGGTTTATTCGGTTCATTGATCAACAATGTCCTGGGCATTCCCTTCGATCATACGGCACGGCCGCTGGATGCCTGGATTACAACCATGTTGATGGAAGTCTGGCACTGGACGCCGCTGGTGGCCCTCCTGGCGTATGCGGGGCTCAGAGCCATTCCGGAAGTTTATTACCAGGCGGCTAAAATCGACGGCGCTTCGCCCTGGGCGACCTTCCGGTATATTCAGCTGCCGAAAATGCGGGGAGTGCTGACGATCGCCGTACTTTTACGTTTCATGGACAGTTTCCTGATTTATGCCGAACCCTTCGTGCTCACCGGAGGCGGTCCCGGCAACTCCACCACGTTCCTGTCTATCTATCTGGTGAAGCTGGCCCTCGGCCAATTCGATCTGGGAACAGCCGGCGCCTTTTCATTGATCTATTTTTTAATTATCGAAGTGCTGTGTTTTGTATTTTACCAGGTGCTGCAAAATGCGGGTAAAGGAGCCAAAACATGATGAAGGGAAAAAAGAAAACAATCGCCCTGGCCGTCTATTTTTTTCTGATGTTTCTGCCGATCTATTGGATGCTCAATATGTCCCTGCGGACCAATGCCGACATCCTCGGCACATTATCGCTCTATCCGACCGATCCGACTTTTGCCAACTACATTGAGATATTCACTGATCAATCGTGGTACATGGGTTATGTCAACTCCATCATCTACGTGACGATCAATACGTTGATCTCGCTTGCGGTTGCGCTGCCCGCCGCCTATGCCTTTTCGCGTTATTCTTTTGTCGGCGATTCCCAGGTTTTTTTCTGGCTTTTGACCAATCGCATGGCTCCGGCGGCTGTTTTTGCCTTGCCCTTCTTCCAGCTCTATTCCACCATCGGTTTGATGGACACGCACATCGCCGTCGCTCTGGCGCACTGTCTGTTCAACGTGCCGCTGGCGGTATGGATTCTGGAAGGATTCATGTCCGGCATTCCCCGCGAAATTGACGAAACCGCCTTCATTGACGGATACAGCCTGCCCCGGTTTTTTATTACGATCTTTATTCCGCTGATTCGCGCCGGTGTCGGCGTGACGGCCTTTTTCTGTTTCATGTTCAGCTGGGTCGAACTTTTGTTTGCCCGGACGCTGACGATCACGAATGCCAAGCCCATTCAGGCGGTGATGACGCGGACCATCAGCGCCACGGGGATGGATTGGGGACTGCTGGCCGCGGCCGGCATATTGACCCTGGTGCCGGGCGCTCTGGTGATCTGGTTTGTCCGCAACCACATGGCCAAGGGCTTTGCCCTGGGCCGGGTATAGAGGAAGGTGCGACAATGACTCTGGAATGGATGTACTGGACATGGCCTACGGCAATTTTTTTCAGCGTCATTTTCCTTGTGCTGACAGCCATGACCATCTGGCAAACACTCGCGCCTTCCGTTTCCCGGCGCGGTTTCCTGCCCATGATGACGACGCCCGGCACACGCCTCTTTATCGGGATTATCACCGCAATTTTCATTCATCTTGCCTGGATCGGATTCACGGATCTCACGTTGTGGATTGTGTTTCCCTTCGCGGTGGGCTGGATTATTGTTGTTATGATTTGGGGGTAAAAAACAAAAGGAAAGGCTTATCCTGCATGACGGTATGGCCTTCGCGTCGGCAGTATAAACCCGGGAAATCGAAATCCAACTCTTGAAGGCCTGAAGGAGGAGATCAGATGAGCACGACGATGTTCAGGAAGAGGAGCCGGGTGATGCTTCCAGGTTGCCTGCTGGCTGTGTTCTTCATGTTTTTCGCCACATCAGCAATGGCGGACATGGCCGCCGCAAAAAAATGGGTTGATAAAGAATTCCAGCCGTCAACCCTGACCAGTGCCCAGCAGATGAAGGAAATGGAATGGTTCATCAATGCCGCCAAACCCTTTAAGGGCATGGAAATCAAAGTCGTTTCCGAAACCATTCCCACGCATGAATACGAATCGAAAGTACTGGCCAAAGCTTTCTACGAGATTACCGGAATCAAGGTGACCCATGACCTGATTCAGGAAGGCGACGTCATCGAAAAACTGCAGACACAGTGGGCATCGGGCAAGAATCTTTACGACGGCTGGGTCAACGACTCGGACCTCATCGGCACCCATTATCGCTACGGGCATGCGGTCTGCCTGGAAGATTTTATTAAAGGAGAGGGTAAGGCTGTGACGCTGCCGACGCTCGACGTTAAGGATTTCATGGGCATCTCATTCACCACCGCTCCCGACGGCAAGTTCTGGCAGCTTCCCGATCAACAGTTTACCAACCTTTACTGGTTCCGTTACGACTGGTTCAAAAATCCGGATTTCAAAAAGAAATTTAAAGCAAAATACGGTTATGAGCTGGGTGTGCCGGTTAACTGGTCCGCCTACGAAGATATCGCCGAGTTTTTCACCAACGACATTAAAACCATCGACGGCGTCAAGGTTTACGGCCATAATGATTACGGTAAGAAGGCCCCGGACCTGGGCTGGCGCTTCACCGATGCCTGGCTGGTCATGGCCGGCGCCGGCGATAAGGGCATCCCGAACGGGCTGCCGGTTGATGAATGGGGCATCGGAGTCGATAAAGCCGGCCGTCCGTTTGGCGCCAGTGTTTGCCGCGGCGGCGATGCCAACGGCCCGGCAGCGAAGTACGCGCTGCGCAAATACGTTGAGTGGCTTAATAAATACGCTCCTCCGGGATCACGCGGATTGGATTTCTATACTTACCTGCCCTACCTGGAAAAAGGCAATGTCGCCCAGCAGATTTTCTGGTACACGGCATTTGTTCCGGGAATGGTTGCGCCGGGGCCTACCGTCAACAAGGATGGAACACCGAAATGGCGCCTGGCCCCTTCGCCTCACGGCGCTTACTGGAAAGAAGGAATGAAACTGGGTTATCAGGATGCGGGTTCTTGGACGTTCTTCAAGCAGACGCCGGTTGATCGCATGAAAGCCGCCTGGCTTTATGCTCAGTTCTGCGTCGCGAAGACCACCTCGCTGAAGAAATCCCACGTCGGCCTGACGTTCATTCGCGACAGCGATATCCGTCATAAATCCTACACCGAACGCGCCCCGAAACTCGGCGGTCTTGTGGAATATTACCGCAGCCCGGCCCGGGTCACGAATACACCGACCGGCACCAACGTGCCTGACTATCCGAAACTGGCCCAGCTCTGGTGGCAGAATATCGGGGAAGCGTCTTCGGGCGCCATCAGCGCCGACAAAGCAATGGACAATCTGGCCAAAGAGATGGACGCGGTCATGGAACGCATCGAGCGTTCGGGTGTTCAGGGAGTGAAAGGTCCCAAGCTCAACAAATGCGTTGACGAAAAGACCTACCTGGGCAGACCGGGCGGCGTGGCGCCTCAGGCAAAGCTGGCCAATGAGAAACCCAAAGGTGAAACCGTTGATTACGACAAACTCATTGAAGCCTGGAAGAAAGGCCGTGCCAAGTAAATCGTCCGGTCATTAGCCTGATTCGGGAAGTAGGTATCATCGATCAGAGAGGCTAAAGCGCAGGCTTTAGCCTCTCTTTCTCATTTGATCTTATTCCATCGACACGCTCATCTGATGAAAAGATCAATAAGATTTCGCGTTCGCCTGAATATTTTCATTTGGCAAACAAAAAGGGTTATGTCATAGTCATTTCAAAGTTATATGTAATTTCTCAATTACAGGAGTGGTCCGATGAGCAAATCATATATTCTCGCCCTTGATCAAGGCACCACCAGTTCGCGGGCTGTCATCTACAACCGGGAAGGCCGTGCGATAAAAATCGCGCAAAATGAATTCACGCAAATCTACCCGCAGCCCGGCTGGGTCGAACATGATCCCATGGAAATCTGGGGATCGCAGCGGGGCGTGGCCAGCGAAGTACTGGCCACCACGGGGATTGCGCCCGAAGAGATCGCGGCCATCGGCATCACCAACCAGCGCGAAACCGCCATTGTCTGGGACAAAGCCACGGGCAAACCCATCTATAATGCGATTGTCTGGCAGTGCCGGCGGACGGCTGCGATTTGCGATGAGCTGAAAGCCGCGGGTTTGGAAGGCTACATCCGGGAGAATACCGGCCTGGTGCTGGACGCGTATTTTTCGGGCACGAAACTGAAATGGATTCTCGACCATGTCGAAGGCGCCCGGGACCGGGCCAGAAAGGGAGAGTTGCTTTTCGGCAACGTCGACACCTGGCTGATCTGGAATCTGACCCGGGGCAAAATCCACGTCACCGATTACTCGAATGCCTCGCGCACCATGCTGTATAACATCAAAGAACTCAAGTGGGATGAGTATATTTTAGAGAAGCTCGATATCCCCGCCGCCATGCTGCCCACGGTCAAGCCGTCTTCCGCTGTTTACGGGGTCACCGACGCGAGGGTTCTGGGCGCGGAAATCCCCATCGCCGGGGACGCGGGCGACCAGCAGGCGGCGCTCTTCGGCCAGGCCTGCTATACCCCCGGCATGGTCAAAAACACTTACGGCACCGGCTGCTTCATGCTGATGCTGACCGGGGATAAACTCGCCCACTCTCAAAACGGCCTTTTGACAACCATTGCCTGGGGCATCGGCGGCCGGGTGGAATACGCCCTGGAAGGCAGCATCTTCGTGGCCGGCGCGGCAATTCAATGGCTGCGCGACAACCTGCGCGTCATTTACGACGCCCGCGACAGCGAGTACTTTGCCACCAAGGTTCAAGACACGCAGGGCGTCTACGTGGTGCCCGCCTTTGTCGGATTGGGCGCACCGCATTGGGACATGTATGCCCGCGGCGCTATTCTGGGTCTTACCCGCGGCACCAACCGCAACCACATTATCCGCGCGACGCTGGAATCCATCGCCTATCAGACGCGCGATGTCCTGGAGCTGATGCGCCGGGAGTGCGGCATTGATTTGTGCGAACTGCGCGTGGACGGCGGCGCCTGCGCCAATAATTTCCTCATGCAGTTCCAGGCGGATATTCTGAATGTGCCCGTGGAGCGTCCGGAAATCATTGAAACGACGGCGCTGGGAGCCGCTTATCTGGCGGGACTGGCCGTCGGATTCTGGAAAGATCAGGCAACGATCACCGAAAGACGAAAAATTGATCGACGGTTCCAACCCGTCATGGAGGGTGATCAGCGGGAAAAACTTTACACCCGCTGGAAAAAGGCCGTCGAGCGCGCCCGCAGCTGGGAAGAGGAATGAACGACAGGCTAATAGGCTATAGGCTGTAGGTTAAGAGGAAGAAATCTGATTAAATGATTAAGACCGACGTCATCATTATCGGCGGGGGGGCCACCGGTTGCGGCATTGCCAGGGATCTGGCGCTCCGGGGCATCCCGCATTGCCTGATTGAAAAGGGCGATTTCGCGGCAGGTGCCACCGGCGCCTGTCACGGCCTTTTGCACAGCGGCTGCCGGTATGCAGTATCCGACCCCATTGCGGCCAAAGAATGTTACGATGAGAACATGATTCTCCGCCGCATCGGCGAAAAATGCGTGGAACCCACCGGCGGATTATTTGTGCGCTTGCCCGGCGATTCCAAAATATTCCGGGAGCGGTTTCTCAGAGGCTGCGAAGACATCGGTATTCCGACGGAAGTCATATCCTCCACCCGGGCGCTCGAACTGGTGCCCAACCTTAATCCGGACATCGAGGAAGCCGTCAAGGTTCCCGATTGCTCCATTGATCCCTTCCGCCTGTGCATGCTCAACATGAGAACATCGGAGCTCAAGGGCGGCCTCAGCTTCACGCGGCACCGGGTCACAGAGATTATCCGGTCCCACGGCCGCTGCATCGGGGTCAAAGCCACCGATGCGGCCACCGGCGAGGCCAAAGAAATCCACGGCAACATCATTGTCAATGCCTCGGGCGCCTGGACCAATCTCATCGCCGGGCTCGCCGGATGCGAAGTCCCCATCACGCTGTCAAAAGGTTCGCTGGTGATCACGAATCACCGCCTGACCGACATGGTCATCAATCGCCTGCGTCCGTCTTCCGACGGCGATATCATTGTTCCCAATGAAGCCGTCTGCCTGGCCGGCACCACGTCGCTGGCCGTGGAAGACCCGGATAAAATCGGGATTCAACCCGCCGAGGTGGATACCATCATCGGAGAGGCGGGCCGCATGATCCCGCATTTCAACACGACCCGCATCATCCGGGCCTTTTCCGGCGTCCGCCCCCTGCTCAAATCGCAGAAAATCGACAGCCGGGAAATCTCGCGCGGTTTTCAGATCATCGATCATCAAAACGGCATGTACAGTATCGTCGGCGGAAAGCTCACGACCTTCCGGCTGATGGCGGAAAAGATGGTCGACGTCATCATGAATGCCTTCAATCTGAAAAGAGCCTGTGAAACGGCCGAACGGCCGCTCGATGGACAGGAAGACCTCAGCGGCTATCCGCTTTCCAAACGCCTGGCGGACATGCAAAACATCGTCTGCGAATGCGAACTGGTCACGCGCAAGGACGTCGAACGGACCATCGAACAGATGGGCACCCGCCATGTCGGCGATATCCAGCACCGGACGCGCCTGGGCATGGGTCCCTGTCAGGGCGGATTCTGCACGTTTCGGGCGCTGGGCATTATGCATGACATGAACATCCTGACAGCGGAGCAGTCCGTTCAATCCCTGCGGGAATTTCTCCAGCGGCGGTTCCGCGGCATCCGCTATGCCCTTTGGGGGGACCAGCTGCGGGAGGAACAGCTTGTCGAATATATCTATCTGGGCATTCTGGCCATGGAGAAAAACAAGTGAGCGTCATTGAATACGATGTCATTGTCATTGGCGCGGGTGTGGCGGGTCTGACCGCCGGCGCGGTCCTGGCGCAGCAGGGTCTGAAAGTGGCGCTGGTCACCACCGGAGAACCCACGGCCTGCCTGTCCACCGGCTGCGTTGATGTGTGTGCGCAGTCCGATGCCCCCCTGCAGGGAATTGCCCAACTGCCCGCTGAACATCCCTTTCATCTGGTTTCCGAGTCAACCATCCGCCAGGCGCTGGCCGATTTTCAACAAATCATGGCCGGCAGAAACCTGCCCTATATGGGAAGCCCTGACAAAAACCGGCGGGTTCTTTCCGCCATCGGGACTTTCAAAACCACCTGCCTCACTCCCTTGACCATGCAGGCTTCCCCGCAAAGCAATGATGAGAAAATACACATTGTCACCTTTGCCGGCCTGAAGGATTTTTATCCCGGCTACATCATCTCCCGGCTCAAAAATGCCTCTTTTTCAACCTACAACGCCGGTGTTTCCACGACGATGGGCATCGCGGCCAATTTTGAAGATGACGCCTTTCTGGAAGCGTTCATCCTGTGGCTCGAAAAGCAGAATATCCGCGAGAACAAAATTGCCTTTCCCGCCGTTCTGGGTCTGGAGTCGGCGGTGGCGATCATCAATCGGATCGAAAATCGCCTGGAGCGGCCCGTCTTTGAAATTCCGACCATTCCGCCGTCTATGCCCGGCCGACGGCTTTTTAACGGATTAAAGGATCATTTTCGCGGCCAGGGAGGCGTTATTTACTGGGGTTGGCCGGTTGTCGGCATCGAAAAATCCGGCAGGCAAATTGAAGCCGTCATGGCTGAATCTCATGGCCGGCCGAACAGCCTCAACGCCAGAGCGTTTATTCTGGCCACGGGGTCCTTTGTCGGCGGAGGTCTGCATGCCAGGCGCGATAAAATCATTGAAAAGGTATTTAACCTGCCGGTCTTCGTGCCGGGTGCGCAGGATGCCTGGTTTGATCAGGATTATTTTTCCATGAACCACGGCATCGGCCGGGCCGGCATAGTGGTTGAGTCGTCCTTTCGTCCCGTGGATTGCCCCTGGAATAATGTTTTTGTCTGCGGCGCGATTCTCGGCCATACGGAGGCCTTGAAAAACGGGTGCGGCCATGGCTTCGCGATCGCCACGGGACAGGCGGCGGCCCGGGCCTGTCTGGAGTCTATGCAATGAAATTCGAGCACTGCATCCGCTGTACGATCTGCGTTGAGAATTGTCCTGTTTTCCGGGTCAACCCGGCCTTTCCCGGCCCCAAGCAGTCCGGTCCGGATGCCCAGCGTTTTCGCAGCGACCGGGAAAAATCCGTCGATGAATGGGTGCTGCTGTGCAGCCAGTGCAAACGCTGTGAAATAGCCTGTCCCTGCGGCGTGGAACCGGCCCAGACGATTCTCCGGGCGCAGCAGCGCTATGGCCTGGAGCATCCGCACACGGCGGCGCACCTGCTTTTCGCCAACAATTATTACCTGTCCACGCTCGGATCGCTTACCGCGCCCCTGGCCAATCGCTTTGCCGCAACAAAAATCGGCAAGAAAATATTCCAGGGCATGGGCATTGCCACCTATATTCCCTTCCCCAAATTCAGCTTCAAAACCCTGCGGGGCGAGAAGAAATCCCGCAGCCGCGGGACCCGGAAAGTCGCTTTCTTTTACGGTTGTTTCATCAATTTCTACCGCCCCGATATCGGCCGGAAAATCATCCGGCTCCTGCAATCGTTCCGGATCGACGTCGTCCTGCCGCCCCAGTGGTGCTGCGGACTGCCCGCCCTGGGCAACGGCAACCTGGCGCTGGCCCGGTCTTTCGCCAGGAAGAACGTCGCCTCCCTGTCCAACTACATTGACGCGGGATACGACGTGGTCTATACCTGCACGTCCTGCGGCCTGTGCCTGCTGCATGATTATCAGGGAATCATGGAAATTCCCGGGGCAAAAAAGATTGCGGAAAACAGCTATGACCTGCATGAATATATTCTCAAACTCATCGCCCAGAGGGAGATCAAACCCCAGTTCAAGGAAGTGAACCGGGAGCTGGCCTATCATATCCCCTGCCATCTGCGGGCGCTCAAAATCGGCTATCCGGCCGCCGAGCTGATGTCGCTGATTCCGGGGCTTTCCTGCCGGGTCCTCGACGACACCTGCTGCGGACTGAACGGCAGCTACGGGTTTAAGAAAATCAATGAGGCGACCGCGGTGCAGCTGGGCGGCCGGGCGGTTTCGCTGATCCGTAAAACGGGGGCGGAAGCGATCATGGCGGATTGCGGGTCCTGCCGCATGCAATTAGAAGGTCTTTCCGGAATGGACGCCTTTGATCCGGCGGAAATTCTTTGCGAATCTCTGGGCATCAAGGTCAAGAAATAATACAAGCTGAATGGTCCGGGCGCAATGCCCGGAACAAGGGGGGGTGCAACTCCTTGTTCTCAGGGGCGCAAAAAAATTACGGTGAGGTTTCTTAGAAACAAACAAAGTATTGGCATGCTATGCAGAACAAAAAAGGGGCTTCCGCGGAAGCCCCTTTTTAATAACGTTCCGATCAAAAACTATTCACGGACAGCCGTCATTCTCCTGCGGATAACCCAGATGAAAGCGCCCGCCATCAGGAGCATCAGCGCCATGGAAAGCAGGGTCGCGGCGGCCCCGTAGGAAACCATCAGATAGGCCATCCCGACCAGCGGCATCAAACTGACGCGGGTCATCAGGCGCAGACCCTCATTCTGCGCAATCCTGCCGGCGATCGGCGGACTGACTTCATAATAAAATTTCACAAAAGCTTTCCCCGCGGACGTGTTCAGAAGCACGCGATCGCGGAATGCTCTTAAAATACTGACATGCTTTTCCATCGGTGTGCCGAAAGCGGCCGTGGCAATAAAGCATCCGCCTCCGCCGCCGCCGTCGGGTGGCGCGGGCACTGCGATGGAAAACGTCACCGTGTTGGATACACCGTCTCCAACATGGGGAGTAGGATTGTAAACGGTAATGTTAATGGTCGCCGCGCCGGCAACGTCGGCCGCCGAAATAGCCGCCCTGATTTGCGTGGCCGAGACATAGGTTGTTGCCCGGTCGACATTTCCCCAGCGCACAACGGAGTTGATCACGAAATTGCTGCCGTAAACAATCAGCGGAAAGGCTGCGTGACCGGGTTCCACCGTCGCCGGGCTTAGACCCGTGATGACGGGCAGCGGATTGTTCACCGTGAAATTGATGGCATTGGATGTTCCGCCGCCGGGCGCCGGATTGAAAACTGTCACAGGGAACACACCGGCCGTTGCCAGAGCTGAAACCGGAACAGAGGCCGTTAGGCGGGTGGCCGAAACATACGTTGTCGTCAGGTTTGCGCCGGCCCAGCGCACCACGGAGGTGTTCACGAAATTGCTGCCGTTCACGGTCAGCGTAAAGGCCGCGCCGCCGGCCGTTGCCGACGTCGAACTTAAACTGCTCACCGCCGGGACGGGATTATTGCCGCCGGTTACGTTGACAATGCTGACGGACAGAAGCCCCATTCCGGCATAGCTGCCGCCCCAGGTCATGGAGTGATTGACATAGTCCCAGGTGTCGTGGATGTAGACCGTGTTCCCCGTATCGTTATAGCCGACGCCGACGACGGTATGGCCGTCCAGATTAATCATCACCGGCCGGCCGGCGTCGATCTGCGCTTTGTACATGGCGAACGTAAATCCGCCGCCGTTATTGTCTGTTTTCTGGTTGTAGCAGTCGGTGACGGTGTAGCCTCTGGCTTCGTAAAAGAGTTTTCTTCCATAGGTTCCGTCATTCCAGCTCAGGGTATGCCCGCCGGACGAATTTGCCTCCATGTCACTGCAGGTTAATTGGTTGGCCGATGACGTCCAATTCCAGAAATTGGTTGAACCATCGGTATTGCCGTAAACCGATTGACTGGTCTTCATATAATCGCCGATTGCATTTGACCAGGTGTGCTGCGCCCAGGAACCGGTAATATAAGGATCGTTGGCGCCGCTGCCATACTCGATCCAGTAATCGTCAATCGAACCGCGCGTCACCCGGCCATCAACCCCGTTATGGGAGGCGGCCAGCGGGAGATTCGGGTACGTCGTCCCTGCTGTGTCCACCCAGGTGGGCCAGGAACTGTTATCGAGCGGCATAATGCCGCCGCCGGTGGGTCCGGTGTACATGTTCGGAAACCCGTTGCGGTCATAGTAGCCGGCAATCATCGCGCCGGAAACCGAAGAACATCCGAACACCCAGTTAAACGCGGGGACGGTGAGCGTGTTGGTGGCAAAAGCCTTGTCGGGCTTGGGCAGCGTTACGGCGGCCGGCGCATAACCGAACGGCGGTTGGGACGGGCCGTTGATGATATGCCGGGTGACGCTTGTCCCGTCGCCGTAAGTTGTGGTTTCGATACTGTGATAGTTATTAATCTGCTGCACGGGACCGATGGCGACCGGGGTCTTAACTTCTACACTCCCGGAAATAGCCGGCAAAATCAGGATCAAGCATGATAAAATTGCTACAGTGATACAACATAATAATTTTATTAATCTCTTGTGCATCTTCCCACCTCTCTTTCGAATCTGGCTTCCATTTTGATTACTTTTCTAATCAAGCAAACGAATTGCTTCTCTCCTCCCGCATATCTTTTCATATTTTCCGCGAACTTAAAGTAAAATGTTTCCATGCCCTGACTTTCAACCGGGAATACACAGAGGTGCTTCGTATAAGTGCCGGAGCCCAGCGGACGGTATTCAGCGGTGCCCTGGATCGCTTCCAGCAGGACAACAATTCGCAGACCCGGTTTGTATCGCCCATGATAATAAACGGGTCCGGCCCTCTGCGCGACAACCGTTCTGGAGGACTCGTTTTCGTCTTTGGAAACAGCTTCCGACTGCCGGGCCGTCGCCGGGCCGCGAATTTCCCTGATCGCGATCGTTTTTCCGGCTCGTTTGCCTTTTAGTAATTTTTCTATTCTCAAAACGGCGGCAACGGTTTCTTCCGTCTCCTGGGCTTCTTCCACCGTTCCGACAACAATGAGATCGGCTTTGGCAATCAGTGTTCTGAATTGATCGATATCGAGCGGCGGCGGGGGTGGCTGCATGGCATATCCTCCGGGTGCAACAGCAAGCAAAATGAGGAACAGCCCGGTCATTAAACTGGAACGAAAGACGGCAGTTGTCGGGATGAAGATCTTCATCTGCTTGCCTCACCATGTTCTGATATCGTACGTTTTCTGTCGTCGGTTTAGTTGAATAAAAACATCTCAGCACGTGATGTATCTTATTACATTAGACCTGGTTGACCTGTCAACGGCTTTCTCGTTTTTTCGCGTATGATCCGGGCTTTTTTCATGCGTCTAAAAAACCAGGATGCGTCTTGAATTCCGGAACATGGATATTTTGTCCGGCCGTCGGAACATCAAACATTATTTTTTTTCTTTTCCCGGATAAAACAGCGGGGATCTTCGGCCAGATAATCGCCGCTGTATGCGTGGGCGCGGCCGCGACAGCCGCCGCAGACGGTCTTGTATTGACATTCGCCGCACAGGCCCTTGAGCTTTTCTTCCCGCCGGCGCAGGTCCTTAAATAAAGTCGAGTCGGCGTAGATGTCATGAAAACTGTTTCCCCGAATATTGCCGCCGCTCACTTCCACAAAAGGACAGGGCCAGACATCCCCGTTGGCCTTGATATAAACAAAACCGCGCCCCGCGGCGCAGCCGTGAAAAACCTGGCCGGCCAGCCTGAGCGGTAAACCGCCGCGGATACCGCCTTTCTCCAGAAGATAGGGCCAGTACTGAGGGCCGGCCACCGGCTCAATGATCGTCCGGGCCATCTGTTGTTTCCGGGCGATCAGTTCACTTAAATATTTATTGGCGCTTTTCTTCAGCGTGGCCTTTTCAATTTTTTCGCCCCGCCCGACGGCAACCAGCTGGTACATCAGCATGATGCCCGCCCCGCTTTGATCGGCAAAATCAATTAAATCCGGCAAATGCGGCATGTTGTATTCCATGGCCGTCGTGTTGATCTGCAATAGAATACCCGCTTTTTTCGTGGCTTCGACCGCCCGCATGGCCAGATCGAAAGAACCGGCCTTGCTCCGGACCATGTCGTGAACAGCCGGATCGGCGGCGTCAAAACTGATCGCGTTGCAGACGACGCCGTGGTCCTTCAGCTTGAAGGCCATCTCCTCATCAATCAATGTTCCGTTGGTGGCAATGATATTGGCGAGACCCGCCTTCTGCGAATGTCTGAGCAGTTCAAATATATCCGGCCGCACCAGGGGTTCGCCGCCGGTATAGATCAGCGTGCGGAACTCACTCTCCCCCGCAAGCTGATCGATCAGCCTTTTGCCTTCATCGGTGGATAATTCGTCGGCCGCAGCCTGCCCGCTCGTGGCATGGCAGTGAATGCAGCGGAGGTTGCAGGCGCCGGTGACTTCCCAGACCGGATGCCCCGGATAACCGATGCATCCCATGCCCCGGGCGCCGTTGGCCACTGGCATGGATTTAAAACCATGTTTGATGAGCCATCCCGGGAAATTTTTCCAGCGGTTCAGGTACCCCATCAAAAGCGTGCTTCCCAACTGCCTGAACAGCAGGGACGGAGGATTATAGAAGGCTTTTGTTTTTCCTGTTTTCATGGGGTCCTCAAATAAACGCCAGCATAAAAGCCAGCGACGTCCCGATGTTCAAGGCGATATTGAGGCCGCATAAGAGCTCCAGCCGCCGGGCGTCTTCGTGCCGGTTTTTTAAGACCTGGTAAACAATAACCAGCGCAACGGCCGCGAAGGGCAGATAAAAATAAATGACCTGGAAGGGGACTCCGAAACACGGCGACATCAGCATCGTGAGACAGGTCAGAAGATTGAAAATGATATAGGTGATTTTGCCTTTTCGTTTGCCGATCCGGCAAAGCAGATTTTTTTTGCCCGTGGCGGCATCCGCGTCATGATCGGGAAATTCATTGAGCAGAATCACGTTAAAAACAGAGAAGCCGATCGGCACCCACAACCAGTTGATGATCGGCGCGATGGCAGCGGTTTGGATGTAATAAGCTGAGGCCACGGGCAGCCAGCCGTAGCAAAAGCCGATGAATAACTCGCCTATACCCCGTTTGACCAGCCGAACGGGTTCGGTGGAGTAGAAAAAACCGGGCAGCGCGCCCAGACAGCCCAGAAGCAGCGTGTACGGACCCGTCTGATAGATGAACTGAAGAACAATCCCGATGGCTAAAGCGATAAAAAAAGCAATAACACTTGTCCAGAGGGCGACCACGGGAGATATTCTCCCGTCCGGGATCAGCCGGGTGCCGCCGGCAAACCGGTTGTGATGCAGATGGCCGGACAGGGTATCTTCCTTTAAATCGAAATATTCGCCGGCATGATAGGTCGAGAGCATAATGAGGATGACGCCGGCGATACCCAGAACGAAAACTTCCGGATTAAAAGCGCCCGCCAGTCGATACGCGAGAAATGTTCCCAGAAGGAACGGCATGATGCCGACGATGTGGAACGGCGGACGGGAGAGAATCATCCAGCCTTGCAGGGACTGTCTGAAATTATTTTTCATAGAAATATTCGAGCCTTTTATTCATAACCGTTCCATGCCTGCCGAAAGCCCCGGATCATGAACCGCCGCTGATAGCTCCTGGTGAAGACTTGATGACTAGCACATGGAACAGGGCTTGTCAAAGAGGATGGCTTCCATCTGTAAGCGTCTTTTCATATCAGCACGCTGCCTGATCGGGGAAAAAAATGGCGGCGGCGGACCGGTAAAAGGCTCTTGCGGCAAGGCTCCAAAGTTATTTTTTCTTGATTGTTGATTTTTTTTATGTTAGTCGTAGCGCGAGTTTGAAGCATGACACGCTTCGCCAAACGAGTAACCAAGCAGGTTTAAAATAATTATTGTCAGGCAGCGGGCGCCGGCTCTGAATCAGGTGGTTGCAGGGAAATCGATCACACGGTTATCCGTTCGAAACGGGATCATGGCCGTTTTTGGCGGCGGATGATAAAGTCAATCGTTTAATTTCATGAAAGGGGGAATGGAAAATGACGAAAGCAGATTTGATCGCGGTGATGGCGGACGAGGCAGGGATTACCAAAGCAGCAGCGGCATGCGCGCTGGATGCCTATATTGCCGCCGTTGCAAAAGAATTGAAAAAGGCCGGCAAACTGGGACTGGTCGGATTCGGCACGTTCTCCGTCGTAAAGAGAAAAGCAAGAGAGGGCAGGAATCCTCAAACCGGTAAGGCGATTAAGATTCCCGCGAAGAAAGTCGTAAAATTCAAGGCCGGCAAGACCCTGGCCAGCAAAGTGAAATAGTGTTTTTGAAGTTTTATTGATACTGAGGCCTCCGTATTATTTATTTGACAATCGGAGGCCTTAGTGCATTTATCCATCCATCAAACAGCAAGGAGCTTTTGTTTTGTCACGAAAAAGGATTCTCAGCGGGATGAGACCCACCGGCCGCCTGCACCTGGGAAATTTGCACGGTGCATTGGGCAATTGGGTCGAGCTGCAGGAAAGCGGCCAATACGATTGTTTTTACTTTGTAGCCGACTGGCATGCCATCACCAGCGAATACGCTTCAACGGAATGCATCAGGGACAACGGCGTCAACATGGTGATCGACTGGCTTTCCGCCGGTCTCGATCCGGTGAAAAGCACCCTGTTTGTTCAATCGGCGGTTAAGGAGCATGCCGAGTTATTTCTGCTCCTCTCGATGATCACGCCGCTTGCCTGGCTGCAGCGCAATCCCACGTATAAAGAGATGCAGGCGGAGCTGACCTCCAAAGACCTGTCCACATTCGGCTTCCTGGGCTATCCCGTTTTACAGGCCGCCGATATTATCATGTATAAAGCGTATGGGGTCCCGGTCGGTGTCGATCAGTTGCCGCATGTTGAACTGACGCGCGAGATCGCCCGCCGCTTTAATTTTATCTATCAGAAAGAAGTCTTTCCCGTCCCGGAACCGCTTCTGGCCAGCGTGCCGAAATTACTGGGCATCGACGGCCGGAAAATGAGCAAGTCCTATGACAATTCCATTTACCTGTCCGACCGGGGCAAAGAATTACAGCAGAAAATCGCCTCCATGTTTACCGATCCGCAGCGGATGAGAAAAAAGGATCCCGGCGATCCCGATATATGCAATGTTTTCACATTTCATAAATTATATTCCACCCGGGAAACGGTCTCCGAAATCAATCAGGCCTGCCGCGTCGCCGGTATCGGCTGCATCGACTGCAAGAAAAAGCTGGCGGCGCGCATTGAAGCGGCGCTGGCGCCGATTCACGAGCGGATGGATTATTACGTGAGCCACTTGCCGGAGATTCATGAAATTCTTACCGACGGCAACGCCCGGGCAACCCTCATCGCCCGTGAGACCATGGCCGAAGTTCGCGACGCCGTAAAAATATAAAAAAGACAACTATGAGCGAAGAACAGACGACAGATTACGCGATCAAACTGGACATTTTTGAAGGTCCGCTCGACCTGCTGTTGTACCTGATCAAAAAAAATGAAATCGATATTTACAATATTCCTGTCGCTCTGATCACCCAGCAGTATCTCGATTATCTCAACATTATCAAATCGCTGAATCTGGACCTGGCGGGCGAGTACCTGGTCATGGCGTCCACGCTGATTCATATCAAGTCCCGCCTGCTGCTGCCCGTACCGGAGGAGCCGACCGCGGAAGAGCTGGAAGATGATCCCCGCGCCGAACTGGTCCGCCAGCTCCTGGAATACCAGGCCTTCAAAGAGGCGGCCGCGGAGCTGGCGCACCGGCCCCTTTTGGAGCGGGATGTCTTCAAACGCGCCGCAGCCCTGCCCGAGGAAGTCAGGCAAGCCAGCGCGGATGACGATGAACTGGTGGAAGTGAGCATTTTTGAATTGATTGAAGCGTTTCACCATCTCATTTCCCGGCTGGATAAAAAGGAGCTGCTGGAAATAGATCTGGAAAAGCTGTCCCTGACGGATATCATCAACGACGTCATGGAGCGCCTGATGCGAGAAAAAAATCTTACCTTTGAAGAATTACTGGGAGAAAGAAGAGACCGCCGCCGTATCGTTTACACGTTTCTGGCCCTGCTGGAACTCATTAAACTCAAGATGATCAAAGCGTATCAGACGGCAGCTTTCGGTTCTATTCGAATCTTCCCGGCCGTGGAGTCTTAAATGGAAAATATCGAAGCGATTATTGAAGCCTTAATTCTGTCGTCGGAATCGCCGCTCACGCTGGATAAAATCTGCGCCGTTCTGGACGGCCTGGACAAAACGGAGGTCCGGGAAGCCCTGGATCGGCTGATGGCCGGATATGAAGCGCGTCAGAGCGGCATCAGCGTGCAGGAGGTCGCCGGCGGTTTTCAGTTTCGCACCCGACCGGAAATGTCCGCCTGGGTCAAGAAACTCAAAGGCGCCAAACCCGCTTCCTTATCTCCGGCGTCGCTCGAAACGCTGGCCATCGTCGCCTACCGGCAGCCGATCGTGAAAGCGGAAATCGAAAGCATTCGCGGCGTCGACGTCAGCGCTCCGCTGAAGGGTCTGCTGGACAAGAAGCTGATCCGCATCGTCGGCCGCAAAGATGTGCCGGGCAAACCGATTATTTACGGCACGACCAAAAGATTTCTGGAAGTCTTCAACCTCAAAGAACTGGCCGACCTGCCGACCATGAGAGAACTGAAGGAGCTGACCGAAAACCAGGAAATCTTTGACGAGGAAACCACTGCCGATACCCGGGACGGGGAAACAACGGAGCTTGAGTCTTCCACCCGGGAAATTTTTGACCAGGAAACTGCCGCCGACAATGCCGCAGACCGGGAAACGTCACAGCAGGAATCTTCCGTTCAGGACACCCTTTTGCCGGAAACCATGGCTGGTGAGGCGAGAGGGCAGGAAACACCAGAGCAAGCGCCCGCCCCTGAGAAAGCCCTTGTGCCGGAAACTGCCGCCGACAATGCCGCAGGCCGGGAAACGTCACAGCAGGAATCTGCCGCTCAGGACACCCTTTTGCCGGAAACCATTACCGATGAGGCGAGAGGGCTGGAAACACCGGAGCGTGAGTCTTCCGCACGGGAAACAGTCGAGGATGAACAAAATTCATGAAAGAACGCCTGCAGAAGATTATTGCCGCCGCCGGCATCGATTCGCGCCGCCATGCCGAAGTGTTGATCACATCCGGAAGGGTCAGTGTCAATGGCGAAGTTGTCACACAACTGGGCGTCAAGGCGGATCCCCAGAAAGATGTGATCCGTGTTAACGGCAACACGATTTCCCTGGAAAAAGATCTCTATTACATCGCGCTGTATAAACCGGCGGAATACGTCACGACGATGTCCGATCCGCAAAAAAGGCTGACCGTCGTCGACTTGATCCGTGATATCCCGGAAAGGGTCTATCCCATCGGCCGGCTCGATTACGAATCAGCGGGTCTCCTGCTTCTGACCAATGACGGCGATTTCGCTCAGAAGATTCAGCATCCGCGTTTCGGGGTCCCGAAAACCTACCGCGTGAAAATTTCGGGACGTTTAAGTTCTGAAGAATTAAAACAAATCGGCAAGGGAATTAAAGTGGCGGACGGTGTGTTTAAACCGGAAAACCTGAAGATCGAAAAAATCAATGACAAAAGCACCTGGCTGCGTCTGACGCTGCATGATGGCAAAAACAGAATTATCCGCCGGGGCTTTGAGGCAGCGGGCCGTCAGGTAGCCCGGTTGGTTCGGGAATCCATCGGCAGCATTACGCTGGCCGGACTGAAAGAAGGACAGTGGAGAAATCTGACCAGCCGTGAAATTCAGCAGCTGCTCAATGATTCGAATAGCCAAAAAAGGTAAAAATATTCTTGACAATCGTCTAAAAATAAATAATAGTCGCCAACGTGCGAGATGACCAGTGTCATACTATCAGGCGATCCAAGCTGTAAATAGTCATAAGGAGGCTCTATGAACAAATCCGGTCTTATTGAAGCTTTGAGCAAGAAGCTAAATTTAACGGAAAAAAAAGCAATTGATGTTGTCAACCTTGTGTTCAAAGGTTTTACCGACGAGCTAAAAAATGGCGGTCGTATCGAAATCAGGGGATTCGGCAGCTTTGTTGTTAAAGAATATGGTTCCTACACGGGAAGAAATCCTAAAACCGGCACAAAAATTAAAGTCGAACCTAAGAAACTGCCCTTTTTTAAAGTAGGCAAAGAACTCAAAGATAGAGTCGACAAGAAAAAATAGTAGTCCTGCAAGTGTTTTTCATATAAAGAAGGGGGCTTGTTACCAAGCCCCCTTCTTTTCATTTCAGTTCCATGGATTCCCGGCCGTATCGGTCAAATATCATCCTTCAGGCGCGGCACCCATCACCCCAGATTGGCATTCACAAAATCCCAGTTAATCAGGTTCTGGATAACCGCCCCGAGATAATCCGGCCTGCGGTTCTGATAGTCGAGGTAATAGGCATGCTCCCAGACATCGATCGTGAGGAGAGCCTTCTGCCCGTGGGCCAGCGGCGTGTCGGCATTCGGCGTTTTGGTTATCTTTAAATCATTGCCGTCCAGGACCAGCCAGGCCCAGCCGCTGCCGAATTGCGTGACGCCGGCATTCTTCAATTCCTCGACAAATTTGTCAAAGCTTCCGAAAGCGGCATTGATTCTGGCGGCGACAGCCCCGGTGGGAGCCCCTCCGCCCTGCGGTTTGAGGCATTTCCAGTAAAAAGAATGATTCCACACCTGGGCGGCATTGTTGAAAATGCCCGCTTTTGCCGGATCCTTTGCGGCAATTTTAATGATTTCCTCCAGGTCTTTCCCCTCCAGATCGGTCCCTGCAATCAGCTTATTGAGATTGTCCACATAGGCCTTGTGATGTTTCCCATAATGAAAGTCCAGGGTATTCGCGCTGATATAAGGGGCCAGCGCATCCTTCGCGTAAGGCAGTTCGGGTAGATTGATCGCCATTTTTTTCTCTCCTTTCCGTTATGATTAGTCATTAATATAGACAGCCCGGTTGTTTTGTCAATTACGAGGCGGAGGATACGGGGCACCTGCCGACGCCGGGCGGCCATACCGCGCCCGGATTTTCAGCCAGATGGAATTCAGAAACATAAAAATGGAAAAAACCAATGCCGGTAAGGCGGATTCGTTATTGAAAAGATACAGGGCAATCCCGCCCGCCAGGCCGTAATTTTTCATGGTTCCCAAAAGCAGAAGCGACGAAAGGACCGGAGGTGAAACCTTGTAATGCCGGCCGATGAGCAGCAAAACGACCGTGATCAAAATGATAACGGCAAAAGCCAGCACTGCAATCATGATGATTTCCAAGGGCCACTGTCTGATCAGCCGGGCATTATTAGCGGCCAGGGCATAAAACACGATAAAAAAACACCCGTCGGAAATTGCGCCCTCATGGCATTCGATCCGTTCCTCCCAGTTTCGGTCAACGATAATTCGGGACAGAATGAGAGGCAGGGCGATCAGCGTGACGGCCATAACAATCAATTTATCATAATGGATGGGGATAAACTTTAGAAAAGCCAGGCCGATCAGGGGCGTCAGGACAATCGCGCCCACATAAGTGCCGGCAAAACCGGCCAGCGTCAACATTTTGTCCCCGTGCACTTTTTCACTTAAAGGCAGGAGAGCCACGGCAGGAGGAACAGCGGCGATCAGGACCAGGCCGATCCAGAATTTTTCATCACGTATTAAGAAAAGGCTTCCCAGGATGATCAGGTTTCCCAAAACCAGGTAGCTCATCACGTTGCCCCATATTGCCCCGGAAAGAAGCGTTTTGGGTTTGTTGAAAAAACCGGCGGGAAAACGAAGCAGGGTCACCGTGAGTGTAACCATCAATGCCGGCAGAACCAGAACCGAAGCCGCCAGCGCGGCCTGCGGCAGGAAAAGCCCCAGAAGAATCGCGACGACAAAAAGCAGATAAGAAAACTTTGCTAAAATCCTGATAATCGACATTGTTCTTTACCTCCGCCAGAGCAAAATTTTTTTAGCCGCGGAAATCAGTAAAAGAAAACAAATATTCATGAGGACGATCATGGCGCCGGCCGGCAAATTCAATACAAAGGCAAATACGATTCCACAAAGAACAGCCGCGACGGCGAAACCGACGGCGGCGACCATCGTGCTCCGGAAACTGACGGAAAGCTGAAGAGCGGTCAGGGCGGGCAGAATCAGCAGCGCTGAGACCAGCATGATGCCGGCAACTTTCATGGCCAGAACGGCCGTAACGGCGGTGAGCAGGAAGAGAATCACATTGATCCGTTTGGTTTTGACACCCATACTCTGAGCCAGTTCCTGGTCAAAGGTCACAGCGAAAAGATCATCATAAAAATAAATGACCACGGCCGCGACAATCAAAAACACCACGAGCGAAAGGAACAATTCCGTGTTGTTGACGGTTAGAATGTTTCCGAATAGATAGCTGAAGAGATCGACGTTAAAACCGCCGGACAGGCTGGCCAGGATAATGCCGGCCGCAATTCCCAGGGAAGAAACAATGCCGATAGCGGCATCCGCATTGATCTTTCTCGATGATGTCAATTTATAAATAGCCAGGGAGGAAATGATGACCAGCGGCAGCGCCGCCAGGGTGACGTAAAGAGGACTGACCCCGAGCAGGAGGACAACGGCAACGCTGCCAAATGTGGTGTGCGCCAGGCCGTCGCCGATCAAAGAGAAACGGCGCAGGACGAGAAACATGCCCAGAAGGGCTGAAACAGCGGCAATCAGAACACCCGCGATCATGGCCCGTTGAACAAACCCGTAATTTAAGATGTCGAGCAGATCCATCAGATGATGTTCCCCTCCTGATCATGTTGATGGCAGATGAGATGCTGGCTCGCGGGGCCGAATAATCCGGTCATGTCCTGGGATGAACAGAAATCCCTGAAGGTCCCCGAGAAGACTATTTTTTTGTCCAGGTAGATGAGATTTTGTGCGTACTGGCCGATCGTCCCGATGTCATGCGTGATCAGAAGGATGGTTGTTCCCCGGGTCCTGTTCAATGACTGCGTCAGCGAATAGAATATTTCGCGGGTTTCCGGATCCAGCGCGGTGGTCGGCTCGTCAAAGATGAGCAATTCCGGCCGCCTGATCAGCGCCCGGGCCAGCATGGCCCGCTGCTGTTCTCCGTAAGACAATTCCCCGATCAGACGCGGGGCCAGATGGCCGATGGCCATCATCTCCAGGGTTTGCCTCATCCATGCCGCGTCTTTTTTCCGCAGACCCATTTGAACGATCTCTTCCACCGTTCCGGGAAAATGAGCATTCAGCGCGCTGAGTCTTTGCGGAAGATACCCGATTTTTTCCCACTCGCGAAAATCGCCGATGGGCTTGCCGAACAGTTCTATCCTGCCCTGCGCAGGCTCGAGAATCCCCAGGACACTTTTAATCAGCGTGCTTTTCCCTGAGCCGTTGGGGCCTACAATACCCAGATAAATCCCCTTGTCCACGGCAAAGGAAATGTTGTTGAAGACGTCCATCCCGTTGTACCGGAACGTCAGATGATCGACGCGAATTATGGGCATTGCATTCCTTTTTTAAGATTCATCAGATTTCTTTCCATGAGAGAGATGAACGATTCGCCCGCCTGGATATCTTTTTTACTGATATCATGCCCGTTGCTGAGCTTGAGGAGCCCGACGCCCGTTTCTCCGGCAATGGTCTGGGCCAGCCTGGGCGCCGTGATATCTTCGTAATAAATATACTTCAGTTTTTGTCCCTTGATATGCCCGATCAGCGTCATCATTTGCTGCGGCGACGGCTCCGCGTCCGCCGACATGTTGTAGGCGGACAGGTATTGGATATTGTACCTGGCCGCCAGATAGGCGAAAGCCCAGTGGCCGGCATGCACAACCGTTCGGGTCTTGCAGCCCGACAGCTGCGCGCGGTACTTTTGATCCAGGTCCGCAAGCCGGCGCTTAAAGGACTCTGCGTTTCTTTTATAGACCTCGCTGTTTTTCGGGTCCCGGTTGATGAAGGCCGTCATGATGTTGTCGATCATAATTTGCGCGTTGGCGAAGTCCAGCCAGATATGCGGATCGTATCTGGCCGCGTGATCCCCGTCGCTTTCCCGCCAGGCAGATGGATGATCCGTCTCATGTTCATCCGACGCCGGCAGGGACAACAAAGAGGCGCCCCGGCCGGTCTCCACCGCCAGCATATTCGCTTTTTCATGATTGGCGCGGATAATCTTGTGAGCCCACTGCTCCATTTCAAAACTGGTGAAAAGGAAAACATCCGTCTGACTGACGCGGACGATATCATTGGGTTTCAATTCATAGTGATGGGCGTCCGACGCGGGCGGCAGGAGCATCCTGACAGCAACCTTGTCCCCGCCGACCTCGCGGGCGAAGTCGTATAAAGGAAAAATCGTGGTCATCACTTTCAGACGCGTGTCATTCCCATCGGGCTCCTCTGCCTGCCTGCAGGACAAAAACAGGGAAAGTCCGATCAGCAAAACAAACAATGCTTTTTTTGTAAATGTCATCATGGCCCTTTCCTGACCGGTTGGCCGAGCAATTTTGCTTCATGAAGGCAGCCCCGGCAAAGTCCGGAAATGTTGATCTCGACATGATCGACGCTGTAGTGTTCACGCGGGGCCGTCAGCCGGCGAAGCTGGGAAAACGTCAGCGGCGTCAGACAATTCAGCGTTCCGCATTTTTTACAGCTGAAATGCGGGTGGACCGGATGATCCGATGTCGCCATCTCGTAATAGACGGCTCCGCCTGCCGACAGAACATCCCGGATAATGCCCTGCTTTTTGAAAAGTGAAAGAATCCGGTAAACCGTCACCTTGTTGATGCGCGTTTGCGTTTCCATTCTTTCGCGGATCACAACGGCGCTGAGCGGCTGTGCGGCATTTTGCAGAATTTTCAGAACCGCCAGACGCTGCGGCGTCCCGGCAATTCCGGCCTGCTGAAGCGTCTCCATGACGCCGGAGTCGGAAATATTTTTCTTCATGGTGTGCCTGTGTACCAAATATGCAACTAAGTTGCAACAGCTATCCATACGGACCGGGGACCGGCCGGCGCCGTCTTGACGGTTGAAGAATTTTCATTAAATTAAAAGCGATCGTATTGCAAAAAACAGTTGATAAAAAGCAGCAAAAGGCACAAATCTTCAGAAGACAAATAAAACCCGGGAAGGAGAATGGAGCGATGAAACCGATTGGGCCTTTAATGTGGGAGCATCGTTTGATTGAAAAAATGCTCGTCGCCATGATGCGGCATATGGATAAAGCGGAAGCCGAAAGAAAAGTCAGCCCGGTGGTCATCGACGCGGCCGTTGATTTCATCCGCACGTACGCGGACCGCACCCATCACGGCAAGGAAGAAGAAATTCTATTCCGGGATCTGGCCCGAAAAGAACTGACCGCCGACCTTAAAATAACCATGCAGGAGCTGCTGGATGAGCATGCGTGGGGCCGGAAAACCACCGGGCAGATCGTTGCCGCCAGGGACGCCTACCTGGCGGGGAATGAAGAAAAGCTGACCGAAATCATCCATCTGGCGCGCGAACTGGGCAGTTTTTACCCGAAGCACATTGAAAAAGAGGACAAGCGCTTCTTTTATCCGTGCCAGGAATATTTCAGCAAAGACGAACAGGAAAAAATGCTGGCCGAATTCTGGGAATTCGACCGCAGGATGGTTCATGAAAAATACAATAAAATCTTTGAGGACTACAACAGGCTGTAAATTTCCGCCGCGGTAAAGATTGGATTTACAGGATCATAATACACAGGGGCAAGGCCATGCCGCTTGCCAGCGCGGCACGGCCTTGCCGGCAATCAATCAGTACCGCCAGCCCCAAAAGCCTGCCGCTACGATATTCATTAAAACTGGAACGGCGTAAATAATGCCCACCGTCGTTAACTTGGCCTTCATCGTTTTGAGACTGATGACCAGGATAGCAAAACAGAAGAAGTGGAAATAACCGAACAGAAAAATCAGCCAGACGCCCTTGAACGATAAATACCAGAAGGGATACTCCCAGACCAGGTGCCCGCCGAAATTCAGCGCGCATTCAATGAAAACGCAGAAGATGCTGTAGCCGATGGCCCAGAACCATTTTTCCGGAATCCCCAGAACTTTCTCTTTTTTACTTTCCGAAAGGGTATTGTAATAGATAATACCCACGATCATGAACATGAACATGATTTCAATATTCCAGCCCACCATGGTCCGGAGCGCCGTGTCGCCCGGCGTTGTCCAGAAAGCGGAACGCCCCGTCAGGTTGAGGACCCAGCCATTCCAGGTCTCATTGAAAAAGTCGACGCCGAAAATGGTCAACCCGGCCAGAATCGCATTCCAGTCCCCGGTCTTTTTCGCTTCCTTGATTTCACGCGTATAAATATAAAAGACAATCGACATCAGAGGAATGATGTACCACTTGATCATGGAAAGATCGCGCAATCCGGATAACGCCTGTTCAGTCGCTGCTGTCATGGTAACCTCCTGAAAAATAGTAAAGGCAAAATCATGAACGACACCGCATGTCACCTGCAAATTTATTGCGGTAATTTAATTCTCTGCCCTGAGCAGAGAACATCGACATCCGTCATGTGATTGAGTCTTCGCAATTCATCGATGGTAATGGAACTGTTTTTAGCCAGGGAAAAAAGCGTATCGCCTTTTTTGACCGTATATTTCCTGAGGGGTCTTACAGCGGCGGTGTCGGGCTCCGCCGACGGGACAAGAATTTTCCGGCCGATATAGAGAGGAGCGTCTTTCCTCAAGTCGTTCATCTTTAAAAGCACAGCCAGGCTCGTCTCATATTTTCTGGCAATGGCATTCAGATTATCGCCCGGTCTGACGCGATAGGTGATCGTTTTCACCGGGCGGGCGACGTCGGCCGTCTTTTTGACTTCGGGAGCGGCGCCCGCTTCCGGACTGGCCGGGTCCGGTGCTGCCGCAACAGCGGTTGAGCCGGAAAAATAATTGGCCACCGATGAAGCAACCGCGGAGGCGATGGTTTTCCGGAAGATGTTTTTTTTCAACAGGCGCTCTTCCTCGGCATGGGAGATGAACGCCGTCTCCAGGAGAACCGCGGGGGTATCCAGCAGTTTCAGCACGCGGAAAGGCGCCTCATGAAAGACGGGATACTTCAGGACATGCACCCGGCCCAGCTGATCCAGCAAATCGGCGGCAAAGGTTTTTGACAGATTGATGGTGTTGGTCTGAAACATGTTCAGAATAATCTCGTCGGATTGATTGTTGCCCTCCCCGTTGGGGACGCCGCCGATGATATCGGAAAGGTTTTCGTTGTTAGCCAGTAATTTGGCGGCTTCGTTGCTGGCCGCGCCGGTGGAGAGGCAATACACGGAGCTGCCCCTGGCCTGCCTGTTTCTGGCCGCATCGGCGTGGACGCTGATAAAGAGGCTGGCGTTGGCCTGCCGGGCCACATTCAAACGCCTGCTGAAAGACACATAGTAATCTCCGTCGCGGGTCAGGATCGAACGATACCCCGGCATGGCGTCAATCTCTTTTTTAATTTCACGGCTGATCGCCAGCACCACGTATTTTTCATACGTGCCGTTTTTGCCGATGGCGCCGGGATCTTCGCCGCCGTGGCCGGGATCAATGACAATCACTCTTTTTTTCACCGACGGTAAGATGCGTTCTTTGACAACTTCTTCTTTGACCGGCATCTCCACGATGATATCCACGACCACGCGATCGGGTTTATCCATGAATTTTTTCAGCTTGAAGACTTCGGTGGTTAAATACTCCGTGAGGACAATTTCAATTTTACATGTATTGTCGTCCGCAGCGGAAAAGATGATTTTGCTGATGCCGGGCTTGCCAACCGTCTTTTCCGGGGGAAGCGACGGATGAAGAGAAGCCTTCGAAAATTCCAGGGTGAGGATATTGTCCCTGATGGAAAACTGATAGTCCGGTTCGGCGCTGAGATCAAACACGACGCGCGTGTGATCCGGCGCGGCCCAGTGCCGTACCTTGGATATCTCGGTCGCGGCGAATCCCTGCGCGGACCATAAGGCCATGACCAGAATCGCCAGACCAGATAATATTTGCTTCGTTCTACGATGCTTTACTGACTGCATGGCGCAAAAATAACAAATTTCCGGGCCAATGGCAAGGAAAGGTTATCGGCGCGAATCCGGCGGGAAAGGATAATCGCGCGTCTCCGGTCTGACTCTTTTTGCACCCGCCCCGGGGGCTTCGGCCTTTTGCGTGAAAATTTGTTGACAAGCTCTTTTGTAAATGCAATTTTTGGGCGCAGAAAAAGCAAAAATTAAGTACAGGATAAGCATGCAGGAAAATCGTTTTAAAGAGGCACTCTTGAATCCGGCAGCGTTCCCGGTCACCTGGGAACTGGTGCCGGGACGGGGCGCAAGGGAAGCTGCGCAGGACCGGGCGATGACCCAGGCCGCCTGCGCCGCGGCCGGTGACCAAATCCGGGCCTTAACGCTTACGGACAACCCGGGCGGAACCCCGGCCATGTCCGCCGATTTCATGGGTGCCGAAATTCTGAAACTGGGCATCGAACCCCTCGTCCATTTCACCTGCAAGGACAAAAACCGCAACCAGATCGAAAGCCAGCTTTATGCACTGGATCGGGCGGGTGTCCGCAACCTGCTGGTCATGAGCGGCGACTATCCCGTGTCCGGCTATCAGGGAAGACCGGCCCCGGTTTTTGATCTGGACCCCATCCACACCCTGCAGTTGATTTCGGACATGAACCTCGGGCTGGAAATTCCGGGCCTCAAGGGCCCCGCCCGCCTTCAGCCGGGCAGCTTTTTCGCCGGCGCGGTGGTTTCTCCCTTCAAAGCAACCGAAGCGGAGCAGATGAGCCAGTATTACAAGCTGAAAAAGAAAATCGAAGCCGGTGCGGCGTTCATCGTCACGCAGTTGGGATACGACGTCCGAAAATTTCACGAAGTGCTGCTCTTCATGAAACAAAACGGTTTCCACCTCCCCCTCATCGGCAACATCTATATCCTGCCCTTCGGCGCGGCCAAAATGATGAACCGCAACGACCTGCCCGGATCAGTGGTCACGGACAAGCTTCTGGCCGACCTGGACCGGGAGCGCAACGACCCCGACAAGGGAGAAGGCGCCCGAATCCTGCGCGCCGCAAGGATGTATGCCATCATGAAAGGCATGGGTATGAGCGGGGTTCATATCGGCGGACACAACATCAAATACAGCCAGGTGGAAGCCATCATCCGGCAGGGAGAAGCGCTGGCCCCCGAATGGACCGACCTGGTCCGTTACTTCGACTACCCCATCGACAACGGCTTCTATTATTTCGAGCGTGATCCCGAAACGGGCCTCAACCGGGATGTACCCGCAAAGCGGCTGTCACGGCCGCTCGCTTGCGACATCGGATGGACCTACGGATTTTCACGGTTTTTCCACAAGCTGCTGTTCGAACCGGGAAAAAATCTTTACGGCTTCATGAAGGGATTGAGCGGCAAAGTGAGCGGGTCGGGGCTGGAAAACGCGTTTCACAAAATCGAACACCTGAAGAAGGTCATGCTCTTCGACTGCCGGGACTGCGGAGACTGCGCCCTCATCGACGTCGCCTACCTCTGCCCGATGTCCCAGTGCCCCAAGAATCAGCGCAACGGCGCCTGCGGCGGAAGTTTCCAGGGATGGTGCGAGGTTCATCCCGGCAAGAAAAAGTGCATCTACGTCCGCGCCTACGCCCGTTTGAAGAAATACGGGGAAGAAGAGCAACTGGGAAAAGAGATCGTCCCGCCCTGCAACTGGGATCTCCATCAAACCTCGTCCTGGATCAATTATTACCTGGGCAACGATCACACCGCGAAGAAACAAAAAAGATAATCCTCCCGTCCCTTAGGGGAGGCCGGAATTGATTCATCGTCCCCTATGTGCTTTACAGGGCCATTGCGGTATTCACACCCGACAGGGATGTAACGACAGGGGTGATGACTGTGAACAATTATCGTCATTTATGATTTTATTCATTGAAGATTACGCCGGGATATAGTAGAAGCACCGGGCGTGGGCAATTAGCTCAGATGGATAGAGCGCTGGCCTCCGAAGCCATAGGCCGAGAGTTCGAGTCTCTCATTGCCCACCAAGTCATCATCCGATAGCATACAATGAAGTCCATCAAACCCGCTTCCAGAGCGGGTTTTTTGTTGTCATTCATCCAATAACGTGCTATAAGAATCATCAAAATCCAGTCGTTTTAGGTACCCAAATTATAAACAAAGGTACCCATAGAGTTTCGCGGGTACCCAAAGTAAGGGAGGCCTCACAATGCCGAAACGAATCATTCCATTGACAGACATGAAAGTTCTAAAAGCCAAACCAAAAGACAAACCGGCTTCGTTTTTTGACGGCGGTGGTCTGTATCTTCTCGTAACACCTACCGGCGGTAAGCTATGGCGTTTTAAATACCGCTTCAACAAACAGGAAAAGAAACTTGCTTTAGGATCATACCCGGAAATAAGCCTTCTCGATGCACGACAACGGCGCGAAGACGCACGAAAGCTACTAGCAAATGGTATTGACCCCGGCGCGGTGCGTAAAGCTCAGAAACAGGCCAATATTCAAGAAACTGAAACCTTCGAGGTCATAGCCAGAGAATGGCATAATAAATTTATGACCACATGGAAAAGAAGCCATTACGAAAGAGTCCTAAGCAGATTAGAACGTGACGTTTTCCCTCACTTAGGAAAAAGTCCGATTGCACAAATTAAAGCCCCTGAGCTGCTGGGCGTGCTGCGCCGTTTAGAAGCAAGAGGCATAACACACACGGCGCACATTATCCGTGGCATATGCGGTCAAATATTCCGTTATGCCGTGGCAACCGGACGCGCTGAACGTGATCCTTCCGCCGATTTGCGCGGTGCATTACCCCCCGTTAAAACCATTAACAGGGCGGCTATTACCGATCCGGTCAAAGTCGGTGAATTGCTCAGAGCAATAGACAGCTACCGGGGCAGCTTCATTGTTCAATCCGCTTTGAAGTTTGCCCCCCTCACCTTTGTTCGTCCGGGTGAATTGCGGCATGCCGAATGGTCTGAAATAGATTTTGAAAAAACTGAATGGAATATTCCGGCCAACAAGATGAAAATGAAACAGCCTCACCTTGTGCCGTTATCGAAACAGGCAATCGAAATATTGACTGAGATTAAGAAACTAACGGGTGAAGGCCAGTATGTATTCCCCGGACGGACTTCTGCGCGTCCAATGAGCGACAACGCTATTTTAGCGGCATTGCGAAACATGGGTTATGAAAAAAGCGAAATGTCCGGGCATGGCTTCCGGGCAATGGCGCGAACGATCCTTGACGAAGTGCTGCAAGTCCGGCCCGATTTGATTGAACATCAACTTGCCCATGCCGTCAAAGACCCGCTGGGGCGTGCTTACAATCGGACACAGCACTTAAGCGAGCGGCGGCGGATGATGCAGACATGGGCAGATTATCTGGACGGATTAAAGCAAGGGGCTAAGGTTTTACCGTTCAGAACCAAAAAGGCATAGAGAACAATTCAGGAATAGGCCGGCCAGCCGACAAGCGGGAGGACCCCTTCCCGCTTTCCTGATTAACCTAGGGGCGCTGTGAGAGGGAAAGCAAGATGCCGAAAATACTATTGGGCAATGACAGGGGTAATCCACTTAGAGAGCTAAATCAGCTAAAGGATCAAGTTAAAGAGGCAGTTGATGCTGCTAAAAATTATTACGAAGTTCTCAATGTATGCGAACAATTCAAAGAAGATCAAACACCGCGTAAATTGAGAGAGTATAATGACGCATTTAATGATGGTAAAAAATTTGCTGACATAAAAAAGAAGGAATTTGAAAAAGTTCGCACAACAAAAGCCACGTGCACAAAAAAGGAACAACGAGCAATTAAAGAAAAGTATGTCATAGACACTTATACTAAAATGATAAACGACAAACTAGAAAAGGCTATATTAGAAGCTTTGTCGGAAACAAAGATGGCGAAGCGCGTCAAAGAGCGCGTCGAAGAGGATCTAAGAAAGGCTAAAACATCAAGACACCGATCAGTTTTAAAAAGCCATGTGGATAACAAAAGAAATGTCATAGTCACTGGTCTTTCACCTAGAACAATTATTCGAATTTTACGAAATAGAGACAAAGGGAAGCTGCATTTTTACCCTTGGGAAGAGAAAGGAATATAGCAAACGTAACGTTTGTCAAAAAGTTGGCAGACATAATATTTGTCAAACAAAACAAATCATTAGGCTTACCCTTACTTACACATGTATGCTCTAATTGCTCCCGTGATGAACAAACATATTGTTCACATGAAAGGAGTAAACATGAGCAAGCCAATCAATTTTGAAGAAGCAAATCACAAAGCAAAAAATGAATCGCCTGAGTATGCGCGGCGGATGCTGCCGGCGGAGGGTTACTTGCGGCTTTGGCAAATCGTCGGTGGCAAAGGTAATCCACCAATCATTCCTATCAGTAAAAGTTCACTTTGGAAGGCAGTCCGGGAAGGACGTTTCCCGGCACCTGTTCATTTGGGGCCAAGGACAACCGCATGGCGCGTCCGGGATATTCGCAAATTAATCGACGGCGAGGCGGCATAATGAATACAGATAAAATAAAAAGCATCCGGCAACACGGAAAAGTGGCGCGAGGGCAAAGGGAACTCACAAAACATCTTGAGGGGCATAGTCTAACCGTGCGGCAAGCGGTTTATGCACACTGCTATGATTGCGCCGGGTTCTTCGCAGATGGGAAAAATGATTGCCGAATGCCGGGGTGTTCCCTGTATCCTTTCATGGCCTATAATGCGAACCGGGTGAAAAAAGTTACCAGACGGACATTGACAGACGCGCACAAGGAAAAAATGAGGGTGGCGCGGCATTAAGAATGCCCTTCTTTTGCTCTGGTTCATTTCAAAATTTGACTTCCAGCAAAAGAAAATTATCGGGCAATGGTTCGGGTAGGGCAATGGACATTCCAAACAAATATAAAATCAAAAACAAGATATGGATTGAACCGGAAATGTTCTATTCAGAAGCGTTCAGAGACATATCCAAATCGGGTTCGGCAATCGTTACTCTTATGCGTTGTCTACAAAAGCGTAAGTGGGAAACAACGAAAATTAACAAGAAAAGGGTAACGATCTTCACGGATGACGGTTTTACTTTTCCGTATGCCGAAGCTGCTGGCTTGGGTATTTGCAAAAAAACGCAGTTTTGGAAAAATATTCTTAAGCTAGTTGAAGTGGGTTTTCTTGATATGGTTCATCAAGGCGGCTGGTATCGTAAGTATGAAAAAGTCAGCGACTTTTCTGTTTACAAATATTCAGAGCGTTGGCGCAAATATAGAACACCTGAATTTGTTGTGGTTGAAAAGCCAAAAGTCTTACCGGAACACTTCCATGTCAGAGCGAATATCGAACGGCAAAAGTCAAAAGTAACTTCACTTAAGCGAACAAGTCATGTTCACGATAATGAACATGATCGAGTAAAGACAGATTATAGACGTGTTCACGATAATGAACAAAGCGGACAGACAATAGAAACCTGTCAAAACCTTGCTGCTACACTATAAGAGGCTTTTTATGATGTGTCCGCTTCTTGTCCATTACTCATTCACTCTAGTGAACAAATAAATAGAATATCCATGTGTATGGGTGAATCCTTCAGAATTGATTCTTTAAAAAATAGCTTATGATTTAGGTAAAAGAATTTATGGGCGGTTACGGTTCAGGAAGATACTTTCCAGAAAAAAAAGACAAAGTTGGCGATGGGCTTTCTCTTGACGCAAACAGGTTTTCCAAATGGCAGTATTTCAAGCAAGGCATGAGATATGGGGATCTAACATGGTCACGCGGTGAATATCAAAGGGGCGCGTGTGGTTTCCGTGTTAATATTGATGGTGCAAATGATTCAATTACTTTTTCCTACCGATTCAATGACACGGCACACCCGGACGTTCGAGTCCCTTTGTCATGGTATGAGCCAGGCTTTGGCGGCAGGCGTTATTTGTTCCTTTGTCCCAAGTGCGGCAAACGGATGAGAACCCTTCATATCATGGGCGGTGAAATTGGTTGCCGGGTTTGCTACGATCTGACTTATGAAAGCTGTGTTGAAAATAACCGTTTTAATGGCCTGTATAAATACATGGCTGTCGGACTAAAGGTTTCGTGGCAAGACGTTAAACAATACATGAATGCTTTGACGCGCCGGGCGCTCAAAGAACCAAAACGGCCACGGGGACGGCCAAGAAAACAATAGTAAATATAATAAATTTTCAAATTAACATGCGCATAAATGCGAACCTGTGAGAACCCGCACTTCAGCAAAACTTCTTCATGAAACAAATAAGACCGCATATTTATTTCTTTCCAAAACAATCAATAGTGCTATTATATTATTTAACGTACTTAAAAAAGAAGTCATGATATGCAATTATTGTCCTTTGATTGTGGTTGCCCATATGAATAAAAGACATAAGATTAATGTATGGAATGAAAAACCTACCGACCAGAACGTAAATGCTTATTTTGCTAAAACAATTACTCTTTATAATAAAGGTGAGTATGAAGAATCATTAGTGGGATTTGAAAAATTGTCTGAATTTATTAATGCTGATTTAACGATAATTTTCATTCCACACATAGAAAATTGCAGGCGGATTAAAAGGATACCATTATCCAATAACGACAAATTGCATCTAGAAAATCAAGCCGTTCTCAGGTCTTTTGGTTGGATTGATAGTTTGAAGTATTTTACAGCAATTGTGAGTTTTATTTCTTTCTCTTTGTTTACAAGAGACTCTGAATATCGCGCCATATTCTTAATAACATCAGTAGTATTTGGTGTATTATCTTTTTTGATTCATAAATTTATGAGAAAATATACTATTAGTAAAGATTTCATACGTTGTAAATCCTGTGGAACATATAATAATGCTGTTGAAGGACATTTGCCAACCTTTGGTTTGGGAACATCATATAATTGTATCAAATGTTGTAGAGAGTATCCTATGCCAGATTTTTACAGGGATGGTTGGGAAGGTTTAAGAAGACTAAATAACTTAACGGTAGGTTCAGCAAAACTAACTAATAAAACATCAGGACCAGACGAGCAATTTTATAAGGAGTATGCAGAATTAAAAACTAAATATTCAAAAGAATATAATTTATATAAAGAAAGAAAGGATGAAATAGATAAGAAAATGGCGACGTTTGGATTAACCTGTCCCGAAAACATGTACCCAGTACTATAGTTAAAGTTCAGCAGAATCATTAAATTTTTAAACATCATAAAAAGAAACCGGAGTTTTTGGACATTATAAAAAAGGGAACGCTTCACACTTTTCCTACTTTTGTCATATCGTTTTCACCCTTTTGCCAATGAACAGAGAAAAAACTAAACCAATTTTTAAACATTTGGGGGTATTTTTGGGGGCATGCACAAAATTACGACATTGATTTTAATAGTAATATTGATATATTATACTAGTAATTAAAGTCTCTCATTGCCAGTCATCATCCCATCCTATTGAGGAATAGCAGAAAACCCGCTGAAACGGCGGGTTTTTTGTTGCCTTTCATCCAAGGCTAACCGGAGAATAATCAATATTGCAGTATGACGGGACGATCAATAACTTCATCATGATTATTATTTTTTAAGCTGAACTGGTCCATTTTTGCCTGGAGACGACAGGTCGGCGGCATCCCCGCCTCTTCACCTGCGGCCTTTTCGCTGGGTAAAAATAATCAGCAGGACCAGGACAATCACTATAATGATGACGGCATACCCGACTGACGCAACGCCGATCCACTCGATGGTTTCCGCAAACAAATCCGCGCCGAGATAATTAAATAGTTTGACGAGCAGATTGCCCGCGTAAAGAGCAACATCTTCCATAGTCCCGGCCTCCCTTTATGAATGGTTCACGATCGCCTGAGTCTTCCTGGTACACCTTTAAACCATGCCGGTCCATTACTTCTTTTCGGCATTCCGGGCTTTCATAAATTCGTGCTCCGCGGTGAGGTGCCCGATGTATTCCGCAAACCGCCAGGTGCGGGCGGTATCGGTAATGACGGCAAAGATCAGATCCCGGGGATCGGGCAGAACGGCCCTGAAACTCCGCATCACCTGCAGGACCTGCTCGCGGTCCATCGTGTTGACCATCACCACCCTGTACTGATGACACAGAGCAGGCCCATCGCCCGGCCCGAGTCCGGCGCTGTTCAGTTTTGCTCCTGCCATTGCGCCTTCCAGTATTTCGCCCACGGTCATACCCGTCATGGCTTCCGTAACAACGATAACATCCAGCTTGGGCGCTTCCGGATTCATCGCGATATAAGACGCTTCGCCTTTTTTTATGTCCTCATCAGACAAACCCAGGGTAAAACAAAGAATGCTTTCCATCCGTGCATTAATCCTCCGCAGAGTTTAATTTTGCTGCCCGCCTCGCCATTGCGTTTCCGTCATGACGCGCCACCTCTCAGATATGGCACCGGACTATTTTGACATCGATGCCCGCAAATCGGATCCCGGGGTTGGCAAGCATCCTGGCCTCCATCTCCCCCTGATCGCCGGGTTAGCTGTCATCGATCAATGATTTTTTAAGGCGGGCGATGCCGGTCGTATCGCTCATCCGCAGCTACTGGCTATTGACTTTTGCCGGTGTCCCGCAACTCACGCAATCGCTTCCTTTGCATTCTCCTCGTTTTTCCCGCGGCGGGCGTATAATTTTTCAAAGTAGGCTTCTATTTCCGAGGCTCGGGACAGGCAAAACATAATATATTTGCCCTTGGGCATAGCTTTCTCCAGATTCTCCATAACCGACAAATCCGGTTCGGCCGCGGCCGCGGTCACCTTCGCCGAACTGTTGCTCAAAACAACAATGCGATTCTGCAAAGCATATTTTTCACCAATGACTTTTTGCAGGTAGGGGGCGACTCTATGACCGTTCAACGAAACAACGGGCATACTGAAGTGCGCCGAAAGCGCATTCAGATAATGCTCTTCAGTGATCGTCCTGTTCTGGGCCAGCAAAGCGCCCAGAGGAGTGTGCACCCCTTTGCTTTTCAGATCCTTCTGCTGCACGAGAACATCGATTAACTGCTCTTCGGTGATGATATTCAATTCAACAAGAATTTCTCCGAGTTTTTTCCTCTTGTTGCTGTAGTGAAGACCTTTGATAATCTTGGACTGGGGAAGACCCATTTCACAGAGGATTTGTCCCAGATACTTGTTCGGCTCCTTTTTTTTCTGCAAAATGGCCCTGTCTAAATCGGACACCGTGATGATTTTTTTCGAAACCAGGATCTGGCCAATTTTATCACGCGAGGGTTCGGACTCGGCCTCTTTAATTTTGGATTCGAGTATTTTTACAACAACATTCATTCTGTTCAGGGCGTCTTTGAGATTTTTATAGGAATTGTAGGACATGCCAAAATACCTTCATCCTGTCGTATTTTGTTGGAGAAGGTATTATCCCAATTTTTAATCTTAGACAATCACTATTTGCAGCAAAACACAGAAAAAAAAGAACAACTTATTCCGCGGCGATGCCATTCGGCAAAGACGGCTGATGTGGTGCAGGCAAACATCCCCCAAAGAGATTTGCCGCGCGCAACAGCTTTGAGCCTTTTGGAACAAGGCATAATGGTCTGCGGGCCGGATATCGGCTGTGCGACCGGGCCTGAATATTCCCGAAAAAATGACTAAACGGTCACCGGATATCAGATAGACTTCTCCCACCCCTGCCCGAAATCGGCAAGGGGTCTGACGCCGGCAACAGAAAACGATACTGCCGCATAAATCGTCTTGGCGGCTGCTTCTCCGGCCTTTTCGCTGATCATTTTTTTCATCAGGTCAACGTTGTCGCCCGATGTCTCGCACCTGGTCATCTTCAGGTAGATGCGCAGCCCCTTCCATTCAAAGATGCTTTTCCCGGGCTCCATGATCATATAGCAGGCATGGGGATTTTCCTGGAGGTTGGCATAAGTTCGATTTTTGCCCAAGGCCACCACAACCGTTGATTCGTCGATCATGTGCGGCGAACCGAAATAGGCGGAATCGACCTCTCCCGACTTGCTGCTGGTGCTCAGCACTCCGAGGCGGGGTTGCTTGTTGAAATATTGCATCAATGCTTTAGACATAATCCATTTCCTCCTTTGACGATTATTTTTGCGATTATTTTACGAGCATTTGACCGGTTTTGCAAACTGATATATACACCTTATCCATTTCTGAATAAAACGAACCGGCATCACCGTAAAGAATGGCCTGCCAGCCTTTTTGCCTGGCGCGTTTGACATTGCCGGGATCATCGTCGATAAACAAAATCCGGTTCGGGGATGTCTTTAAAAAACCGGCGACATCATCGAAGAGGGAGCTGTCCCGTTTCCCCTTTCCCAGGTGGTAACTATTAAAAACATGGTCAAAATATTTGAAAAAATCAAACCGGACATTCAGCTGATCCAGCCAGTCGGTCTGATCGCTCAGGATGCCGACCGTCAAATTGGCCGCTCTTAACTTCCTGGCAAGATCCATCATCCGGTCATCGAGGACAAAACGAGACATCAGTTCATGGCGCAAAGACGTGTTATCGCCCCGGATTCCTGTTTTTATTTTCAGAGCATTCCAAAAGTCGCTTTCGGAACATTTTCCCGTGATATAACCCGTCTCATAAATCGTGTCGGCGGCTGTCTGAATCAAACGATCGGCAGACAGGCCATTGGCTTTGGCGATGACCGTGAGCCCTTTCTTCCACCCCTCTGCCGACAACACACCGCCGAAATCAAATAACACCACATCGATCTTACTGTTTTTAGCAATCGACTGTTCCAAGCGATTCCTGCTCCTTCATAAAACGTCGGGATCATTGCCTGCCCCGGTATACCGCCATGCCTGACCACGCGGAAAAGAGGCATGAGAACGGTTTTGCTGAAAAATAGCTAATCAATTAACAGAGGCTCTCTGTCCATGGTTTAGAATTATAGATGCAAGCTGAATTTTGTCAAGGCACAGTCCCCGAAGGGGGGGGCAGCCATTCCCTTATTTGCCCCTGATGGCTCGTTATAAAATCAATCCTTTCCCGTTGACCGTCCGGATTTCTTGATTTATAACGTCACTGCTTAAGGACGTTTTTGCCCAAACACCACAAAAAATAATCTCGCCCATGAGGAAATGATGAACATGAGAAAAAGATTCGGTCAAACACAATATTTCTCCTTCGCCTGGGTCTGGATTCTGATCATCGCAGCCTGTCTGCTCTCCTGCAACGAACAGAATGTAACAGGTGCCGCGCAGCAGGGACCCGCGCAGCTTTCCCTGAATGAAAGTCCTTTCGGACCGGCGCAGGGTGTTACACTAAGTATATTGAAAGAAATACCGAACCTGGCCCGTTATGCGGCCGGGGACGGCGAGGCGTTCGTCCGGAAAGTTGCCGCGCATGAAGGCGTGGAAGCCGACCAGATCATTCCGGGTGAAATATTGGACTTGCTGGGCATCCATCTGGGTCTGAAGGGGGGACCGGGCGGCGAATTCATCTACTCCGTCCCCGGCTACCCGGTCCTGGTGAACGCAGCCGCGGGCGTGGGGGGAGTCGTCATCTCCGTGCCGCTCACCGCCAATCTGGAAAATGACCTGGCCGCCATGGAAGCGCAGGTGAATGACCGAACCCAGGCCGTCTTTCTGGTCAACCCGCACAACCCGTCCGGGACGGTGAGCGACAAGACCGTCCTGCGCGATTTCATCAAGCGTGTGTCTTCGCGGACCCTGGTCATTGTGGACGAGGCCTATCTGGAATACACGGATGATTTTGCGGGCCGCACGGCCGTGAACCAGTTGAAGGAGGGCGATAATGTCATGGTCTTTCGCACCATGGCCAAAGCCTACGGCATGGCCGGCCTGTCGACAGGCTACGCCATTGCTCCCAAACCCCTGGCCCAATATCTCCGGGGAAAGGGCCTGGGCGACAGCCTCGCCCTGAACCGTTTATCGATCGCCGCCTGTGAAGCCGCGCTCACCGATCAGGCGCACATCGCCCGGGTGAATCAGCAGGTGAGCCGGGAGCGCAATAAATGGCATGCCGTCCTGGATGGATTGGGCCTGCGGCATACCGCGTCGTCGGCTAATTTTGTATTTTTTGATTCCGGGCGGCCGCATGCCGAGGTTCAGGAAAAATTGAGGCAGGCGGGAATTATCATCGGACGTTCATTCGCACCCTATGACACATGGATACGCATCACCATCGGCACGCCCGATGAAAATGCCAGAGCCCAGGCCGCAATCCGCAGCATTGTCCAGCCGCTTCAGTCAGGCAGATAATCGTACCTGCCCCGCTTATTGTCGTTAAATGCAGACGATCATTTCCGAGAGCGGCGGCATGTCGCCGATGTTCTTTCCGTAATGCGCATAGGTGATCAGCCTGTCCGCCGTCATTGCAAAGGCGGCCGGAAGCTGTGTTTCCCGACCTTCAAATTTACCATGCCCGAAGCCGCGGCTGATGGCTTTGATTGCGGCCAGCAGACCGGCGGGATGCAGGTACTTGATCATGCCGCCGGCTTCCACGCCATAGCGCCGGAAAATTTTCCCCTGCGGGTCGCAAATAATCGTAAAGGGAAAATCATCTTTTTTGATTAACGACACAATTGTTTCCGGAGCACTTTGCAGCACTACAAAAAGACGCGCCCCTTTTTGCGCGACCGGACCGATCTCCCGCTTCATGCTGGCCATTTCCATCTGACAAACCGGGCAGCCGTAATAGCGAAGAAAGATCAAAATGGCCGGATGATTGCCGGCATCAGCATAAAGCGTGATTTCCTTGTCCCAGGGCGTTGCGAATTTAAAGTCCGGAGCTTTGTCCCCGATCGCCAGTTTTGAATTCATAGCCGAATGATCTCCTCGTTTGTCAAAGCGCTCTTCCCTTCGACATTTCTCAGGTAAAAAACTTGTCCCGATTTCCGGAGATACCGGCATTTATTTCGGCGGCAGGGTCCGGACAAAAGTTACGGCTCTCTGCAGCCATTCGCCCAGTTCATCGTCATCGTCCAGCGCTCTGGCTAAAACCATCACCCAGCCGGTAAGCGGTCTGCCGGTGATCTCAAATTTTCTGGTATGAGGCACCAGGAGCATCGCCTGATACTGGTCGGCGCCGACGCGGACAATCAGGTCATCCTTGATAACGCCGCAGACCATGTTGCCGAAAAGCAAAAAGCATAATCCGCCGAACATTTTCTTTTCCTCAAAGCCGGCCTCTTCCACTAATATGTCGCGCACCCTCTCGGCCAATCCCGCATCGTATGCCATCATTCGCCTCCCCGCCGCTGCCGGCATCCTGCTTTTGCATGGTATGGAAACCGTGCTGATAACCCCTGACTGTTTTCTGACGGTGAATTGTCAAGATCAGGGGTTTAAGCCCGTTCCTCGCCCCGGCTTTATTTCATCATCTCCCGGATTTCGTCTTTCAGCGCCAGCTTATTCACCTTGCCGCTGGCCAGGAGCGGCAGCAGCGGGCGAATAAAAAACTTTTTGGGCACCTTGAAGTTGGCGAGGCTGGATTTGCATAAATCGCGCAGCTCCTCTTCGGTTACATTTTGACCCGGCGTCGGCATGACAAAGGCCCAGCCGACTTCCTGATAGATTTCGTCCGGCACCCCGATCACAGCGGCAAAGAGGACCGCCTGATGCGTCTCGATGACCTCTTCCACTTCCCGCGGATACACGTTCTCGCCGCCGCTTTTGAACATTTCCGAGAGCCTTCCGGTAATGTGAATGTATCCATCCCCGTCTTTAAAACCGAGGTCCGTCGTGTAATACCAGCCGTCCCGATCGATGACCCGGGCCGTTTCTTCCGGTTTGTTGTAGTAACCTTTCATCAGGAAAGGCCCCCGCACGGCAATTTCACCGATTTCGCCCGCGGGAATCTCACGGCGCTCTTTATCGACAATTTTCAGTTCGAAGGGTTCGGCAATTTTTCCTGCCGTTTTCATGAGCGTCGAGGCCTGATCATCTTTCCCGGTGTACGTGATGAAACCGCAGACCTCCGTGCTGCCGTAGCCCGTGATCATTCTGGCACCCGACTTCTCGCAGATCGGCCCGAGTAAATCGATCATGACTTTCGGCGCGGCCGCACCCGCCCAGACAAAGGCCTTAACGTTACTGAAATCGCAGGTCCAGAATTCCGGCTGCTTGAATTCCAGCAAAAACATCACCGGCACCTGCCCGATATGGGTTATCTTTTCCTGTTCAATGATTTTCAGGGTCTGGACCGGATCGAACTTGTCCATACAAACAATGCAGCCGCCCGACATGATGGCTCCAAACCCGATCTCGACATCCGCCGCCACATGATTAATGGGAAAATGGAGAAGCCCCCGCGAGTTTTCATCAAAATCAAATTTTTCAATCTCCACTTTGATGTTCTCCACAATGCTGCGGTGCGTGTGGACCACCCCTTTGGGCTTTCCGGTTGATCCGGACGTGTATAAAAGCAGGGCTTCATCCGCAGGCGTCACGTCCGATGCTCTTTTGGCAAGCGGTGCGGCAAAGTCGGGCCTCGGTTTTCCAACATAATCAGCAAAATGCTCCGCGCCCTCGAAGGGATCGCCGATCACCAGAACTTTTTTCAAAAACGGGCATTCCTTCTGAAGCGTGCTCACCGTTTGGGCAAGATCACTCCCCATGTACTCGCGCAGCGTGATGAGCAGTTTGGGGCGACAGTCGTTAAGCTGGTAGCGCAGCTCATCGAGCGTATACTTAGGCGACAGGCCCAGCCAGATCGCGCCGACCTTGCCTGCGGCCATGTAGGTCGTAAGAAATTCGTTTCGCGCCATGGATAAAAGCGCTATCCGATCGCCCTTTTCGATTCCGATTTCGAGGAAAGCCCGGGCTGCCGCATCCATCTGTCGCGCAAATTCGCGCCAGGTTAATCGCTCGTCCCCTGAGACCAGTGCATCAACATCCGGCCTGGCATCGGCCCACTTTTCCACATAGTGCCACGTTTGATTAAGCGCTTTCCAGGTCATGATGCCCTTCCCTCCTTTAGTATGGTATTGAAAAACCCTGTTGGTTCGGGCTATTCGCCCGGGGGCGCGTTCCCGTAGGGAGGCGCAATCAGACTAAAGCTTCTTCCCTGCCGGTTGAGCCGAAGGCGAAACAAAAGGCTCAGAGACAAGGCGTCGCGAGGATCGAGCAGCGGAGCGTACTCAAACGTACGTGAGCATGCGAGAGCCGAAGCGCAACGCAGTATACGCGTGACCTTTAGGTTATGAGCCTTTTTCAACAGCCTCTCAGTCTGTCAGTCTCATGTAGCCATCGCTTACGGCCTTCTTCCCTTCGGCATTGTAAACGGTGAAAAACAGATCCGTCCCGTCCGCTATCCTGTTTTTGCCGGTCAGGCAAACCCGAATGGACGCCCCGGGGATCACCATCCCGGAAAACCGGCAGTAAACCGTCGTGAGCCTTTGAGGATCGCCTGCCGCTTCTTTATTCAGGATGTCATGGACAGAAACGGCGAGTGTTGCCGTTCCCTGATGGATGATTCCGGGAAGCCCCACCTGATGGGCGAATCGAACGGATGTGTGGATAGGAAAATGAATGTTCGTGCAGCCGTCGTAGATGAAGGGGGCCAGCGGATCAATGGGGATGACCGATTCCCACAGAGCGGACGAACCTTCATGGATGGGGACGGACGGGATGGACGAGCCGCCTTGGCCGGCATCGGCGCACGAAACGCCTCTCATCATCGCGCCGATATGCTCTGTAAATACTTTATTGCCGCCCGCATCCTGCGCGTCATACCTGATCACGACATACGTCCCCGCCCGATGCGGCACAATCGCGGCAATGACGCCGTTGATTCTCAGATGCATGCCGGGCGTGACGGGCCGGTGCAGGCTTAAGTGCTCGCTGTAATGGACCTGGGTGAACAGCACCTCCTGCGGAAAGCCGTCCGCCTGCAGATAATCCGTAATGTGCTCCACGATGGGCCAGGTAAGCGCCACGGGATACAGAGGCGGAGCGACGATCCCCTGCGGCTGCTCGTCATTGAAGTAGACGGGATTGGCGTCGCCGATTGCCGCCGCATAGTTCATTGTGAAGCGGGCATCCACGATACAGGTGTATTCTTTGAGTGATGCTCCGACAAAATCAGAAGATAATTGCATAAAATCTCTCCCGGCAGGTTTCTTTTACTGTATGCACGCTCCAGGCCCCGATACCATAAAAATTCGACTGTCAGGTCGATATTTCATGTATTCTTCGAGCATCCCGATGTTACCGGGAGATCATGATTGAACCTTCATCACTATGGCGCAGGATAATTAAGCATGCTGTTGTCTGAATTTGCCCCGAGGCTCTCCGCATACGCAAAGACGGCGTTGACGTAGGCTTTTTCATGGTTGTAGCGATAGACGGCCCGGCGCATTTTTTTCTCGTTGCCGGTTTGCCAGCCCACGCGATAGAGGTAATTGGCAACGCTGGCAAAAGCGTCGGGATAATCATACAGATCGACAGCCCCGTCGTTATTCTCGTCCACGGCAAAAATCACATACGAGGAAGGCATGAACTGGGGGATGCCGAAGGCGCCGGCCCACGAACCTTTCACGGTAAACGGGTCCATGTCCGTTTTCCGGCACGTCTTGACCCAGGTGACAAGCTCTTTACTGGCCATGTTGACGCGCTTTGCCCTCTTACTGAGCATGGCCATCGTATAGAGGGCATTGAAAACCCTGTATTCACCGAGATGCTTTTTGAAATTCGTTTCGACCCGGATGATTGCCACAATGTAATGGGCGGGAATGCCGTAGAGGCCCTCCAGCCTCTCAAAGATTTCTTTGTTTTCCGCGATGATTCTTTTTCCGGATTCAAGGGACTCCGCGTTGAGCAGGCCGAACTCCTCATCGAAATAACTCAGCTTCCTCTTTTTCTGCTCGCCATCCTTCGGTGCCGGTGACATATATATGTTGTGGTGAATCTCGATCCGTTCATCGGAAAACATTTCATCAATTTCATCCTGGCTGATGCCGGCCCTCCGGAAGGACGCCTGCAAAGCGGCCCGCCGCTGCTCAATACCTCCCGTGATCACCGTTTTTTCTTTTTTCCCGCCGCGCTTCTTTTTTACCCGGGTTTGTTTTTCCTTCTTTTTGTTTTGGATTTCTTTGTCGGCAATTTCGTCTGTCCCCGCAACCGTGTAGGACGCCAGAGCAGCGCTGCTGAAAAAACAGGTAAAGGAAAATAATGCCGCGACAACCACAACGCCCGTCTTCAGGATATTCATCTTCCTCCCCATCGGTTCTTAAGAATGTTTTCCTGCTCCAGAGGCGCCACCGCCTCATTCCCGGCCAGACTCATACATGTGGCTGCGATAGTACACGAATTTTCTTATATGCTCCAGAAAAATAATCGATCAGCGCACAATCAATTTCCTTATCTATGATGTGTATCAGGAATGATCCCCCGTTTCCCGAGACTGAGAAGGCCTGCCCGATTTTTCAGTTTTGTCGGGTCGCCGTTTTATATCACGAGCACATCGGCACTGCTGTGAAAGAGCAGATAATGAACGCCGGCGGGAAGCGTTATGCTTCCGAGGCCGGTCCCGGATTCGATCCTCTGCAAGACGCCATCGTATATGACCCAGCGGCCGCTCCCCGTGGAGGGCCTGATGGTGACCGTCTTTACGCCGGCTGCATCCAGCAGACGCCACTGGGCCACGCCGTCGGCGACGATGCTGACGGAATTGCTTCCGCAGACAAGCACCGGAACGGTTGCGCCCGGACGGTACAAATAACTGCCGAAGCGAATCCATTCTTCGCCGCCGCGGATTTCGATAACGACGTCATCAAGATTCCGGCCCCGATCGTGGGGAATCATCAGCATCATGCCGGCCCTGGAAGCGCCGACCAGCGGATCGACAACCCTCAGCCCCAGCCACCCGGTATCGGCGACCAGCAGATGATCGACGCTGCCGAGCTGCATCCGCGGTTTATCCCAGACATCGGAATCCGGATGATCGTTCGTTACCAGCCACGTTCTGCCCAGACGATTGCTCCATGGAGCAGGCATGGGTGTGGCCGCGGCAACCCGCTCGGCATAAATGAGATCATCCTGATAATGCCTGTATCCCTGAGCTGAACGATAGATGAGGTATTGCCGTGCATCAGCGATTTTAAATGAAAAAGACTGAGAGGGGTCGGCGTCGTTTGCATAGCGATCGTCACTGCGCAGTTTAAGCCCGGTTTTCTGCGATTTCCAGCCTGCGGCCGCGGCGTCATACCTGGCAATGGCCAGGGCGTCGGCGGATTCTTTCTGCACCCGCAGGAGGGTATCGTTGTTCGCGTAATCGCCGCAGACGGCATCCAACTGACCGGGATCGGGCGTTTTTAAAGGGAGCGGAGACAGCTCCAGGGGCTGCGGCATGGACGCAATCCGGCCCTTTTCGACCAGAGCCCGCAGCAGCATCCGCTCGGCAATCACAGTTGCGGCGCCCGAACCAAAACTGCCCGAAGCACCCAGCACAATGACCGCCAGGGCTTCCCGCGGCGCAACGATCATCACGGCGCCGTATCCGGAACCATTCAGGACCACATCGCCGCTCTTCTGCCACCCCGCCACCCCGACGGCTGCCAGTCCCGGCTGGTGTACGGTATCCCAGCCCAGGCCGAAGCGCCAGGCATTGGGCCTGACCGGATTAAAGCCGGTCTGCGTCTGGTCAACGCCCATTGCGGCGACCGCGTGTCGCGAAAGAATGCGCCGGCCATCGAGCTTGCCGCCCCCGATCAGCATCATCGCGATTCTGGCCATATCGGCAGGCGTACTGTACAGCCCGCCGGATGCAAAGCTGTTGACGAACATCTGCGGCAGCCGGGCACCGTCTTTGTATAGGTCGGCAAAGCTGCCTTCCGGAAAGTAATCCAGAGCATAGCGGCTGTGGTTCATCCCCAGCGGTTCCAGTATCTCGTCCTGAACGAACTGCGTGTAGCTCTTGCCCGTACGGGCCGGCACCAGCTGCTCGATCATGGTAAATCCTTCATTGCTGTAAACGTTCATATAGCCGGGGGAATGTTTGAGACGCTGTGTCCTGATGGTCTGCTGCACCTGGGCGGCGTAGCTGAACCCCAGGGGAGAGACAGCCGATTCGTTGAGCCAGTCGGCGCCCGGAAACCCGGCGGAGTGATTGATCAGCATTTTGACTGTAATCTGCGTGTACTCGGGGGAAAGCATGCTGAAGGAAGGGATGTAGCGGACAAGCGGGGCATCCAGAGAAACCAGTTCCCGATCCACAAGGATCATGACAGCGATCGTGGCCAGCATCTTGCTCACCGACCCGATGCAGTACATGGTATCTTTCGCCGGAACGGTCATGGGCGCTTTCCCCTCCGGCACGAAGGTTTCGGCCCACACCAGTCTCCTTCCGTCGACGAAAGCGACGGAGAGAGACGAGGCCCCGGTGCTTGTCATGATTTCGCCGGCAGCAGCCCGCCCCTCGGCAATCGAGGCGTTATAGTCAAGTGGAGAAGAAGTGCTGCATCCGCAGATCGATAGAAGCCCGAATACGAAAAGTACCGCAACGAATATGCTGATGGCTTTTTTCACAGGACACCTCGAACAGCTGCCGGAATCACTGCGCCGTTTGCGTGGGCGGCATGGTCTTGTAGGGCGCGGCGCAGTGCCACCTCGTGTGACCTTCAGGTCATCAGCCCGACCGCGCCGAGTCCCCGGACTGCCCGGGGAGCAGCCCTGCATCACCGAAAACCGTCTAAAATTTCACATGCTGGTGGTTAATTGAAGTTCCGCCATCCACGGGAATCACCGCACCGTTGGTGTAGGCGCCGCCTTTGGAGCACAGATATATGGCGACGGCGGCCATTTCCTCGGGTTTTCCCACGCGCTTCTGAAGGCTGTTTTCCTCGATATCCGCCAGATGCTCACCGAAGACGTATTCCGTCATCTTGCTCGGGAAAAAACCGGGTGCGATGGCATTCACCGTGATGTGACGCGGAGCGAGCGTTACGGCCAGGTTCCGGGTCAGATGATGCACCGCCGCTTTGCTCGATGTATAGGCAAAGGTGCCGGTCCGGGAGACGGTCGGGATATGGAGGCCGTCCATGGAGCCGATATTGATCACCCGGGCCGGATCTTCGGCAGTCGCCGCTGCTTCGAGCAGACGGATAAAATCCCGGGTCATGGAAAATAACGCGCTGACATTCAAATGAAGAACTTTCTCAAAAGCCTCGTCCGGATACTTGTCAAATTCTTCACCCCAGTTTGTGCCGGCATTGTTGATCAGGATGTGGAGCTTATTTTCTTTCTCGCTGAAGGCCTGCAGAAGCGCACCCCGGCCTTCGGGCGTGCCCATATCAGATGGGATGGCAATGCACGGGCCAAAAACGGAAAGCTCCCTGGCCGCTTCTTCGCAGGCCGCTTTCTTTCTTGCCGTGATATAAACTTTCGCGCCGGCCTGCAGCAGGCCCTGGGTGATCATTTTACCGATTCCCCGCGATCCGCCGGTGACCATGGCGACTTTACCCTGTAATGAAAATAGCGTGTTGAGATCCATCTGCAGCATATTTTTTCTCCTTTAAATTAATTTTTATTTTAATGGGACCGACTTTACCTGATTTTCTGTTTTCGTTCATTGAAATTCCGGAATGTCAATCCGATATTTCAATGATCCATCTTCCCGCCAACGTGACCGCGGCTTGCAGAATTGAAGAAAAAATGTCCCCATCCGAAGGGGGCCCGAGGGGAGGCGGTCACCCGCTGGTGGAGGCGGCACACAGCGCCGGGGCTGATGGTCCGGAAACCGACCAGCCGAAACACTTTTGTCATGTCAACCTTTGATCGTCAGGATATCGCGCTCCAGTTTCATCGCTGCGCCTTTATGATTTTCCGCTCCACCTCCTGAATGTTCTTGCCCCATTTTCCCGCAAACCGGGAATTTCAAAGCGACGCGCAGCTGTTCCGGCAGCCTATAAGATCCCCGCCAGCATCTTGTCGTCCGCTCCGAAATAAACCTGTCTGCCGATTCTGACGATGGGGCGGCGGATCAGGCGCGGCTCCTTGAGCATCAGGTCCACCAGATCCTTATCCACAAGTTCTGCCCGACTCAAACCCAGCGCCTTGAAACTGGGCGAACGAAAACTGAACATCTCCGATGCAGGCTTGCCGCCGAGCAGCACATCGATTTCCGCGGGCGTAAACGGCTCCCTGAAGAAATCCCGTTCGTTTACTTCCACCTTCTTTTGCGAGAGAAACTCCCTCGTCTTCCGGCACGTCGTTCACTTGTTCCAGCAGAAAAAATCAACCTTCATCATCGCCCTGCTTTCCTGCCATTAGAAGGCAACTTCTCTTTCATTCGCAACGCCCTGCCCACGGGCAGATAATTTTGCCTGTCGCATTTTTCCCCGGAATTCTCCCCGAATTGTCAATTCTCGACCCATCAACCTTTAGCCTTGTTGCGCTCGTCGTTATATATCTGATCCTGGAAATTATTTCCAGATTCAAGATGGTCGGTTCAATGGGGCTGCTGGTTCACCTGCGCAGCAATCCTGCGAAAAAATCTTCAGCCTTGCCAGTTTTCATTCTTCCCCCCCCGAACAACACCGATGAAACGATAATATAATCTCTCAATAACAGGAGGGCTCCCCTGTGTTGTCCCCTGCCCGCACAACGCCCCTACCCCCTCTTGATTATCCAAAGGATCAGACATATATTTTGATGAGAGTCGCGAGCCGGAACCTGTTTGGAGCCATGAACAGAAACTGCCGGGAGCACCCGCGTGAGGACCCCGGGGGAGAATTGATTCTTCAGGCTTGCCAAGCCTGCCACTGCGGGAAAAATTGAATAAAAAGCCTCGGACATCGGAGTTAAAATGTTTTCATTTCGTCTCATCGTCATATTGCTTGTGACCTGCACCCTTCTGGCAGCACCTGCATTTTGCGAAGATTTCCGTGAGTCTGACGCCCAGGTGTGGAAGGTCGGTCAGCGCCGGTGGACAATTCTGGAGGAAGAAAATTACAGCAAGTGGATAGAGGCAAACGTTGCCGAAGATTTTTTTGTTCGCTATAACATTCGTGTGGACTGCGCCGATGTCCCCTATGCGCTGCGATGGATTTACGCCCGCATCGCGCATCTGCCGGCGGCAGCCAGCCCCTTTGACAGGCCGTCGATTGGACACTGGTCGAAAGATTGGGCGCATCTCCCGACGGACGCGAGATGGGATAAGGACCGTCGTTTTCGGGCAGCCCTGTCGAATCTGTTTTCTAAAGCATCAACCCGCAGCCTCCGCGCCGATACATACCCCATCCGCATAACGACGGACTCCGTGAATGCCGGAACTGTTTTTCTGGCCGGAGAAGATCATGCCGGCATCATCATTCGCATCGTTCTGGACGGCAGCACGATTCATCCGGTCCAGACGCTTGAAGCCGGCTCGCCGGCGCGGATCCAGAGAATGCATCTCCGGAATCTCCTTTTGCCGGATCCCGGCGGCGACAACATTTCCGGCTTGCTGAGATTCCGGTGGCCGGTCAAGATGGGCAGGAGCTGGCGCTATCTCCCGGAGAAGGATCATCCGTATTATTCCGAGGAGCAATATTCGCCATCCTTCTCTCAAGGATATTTCGATTACCTGGAGGCGATAGCCAAGCGGATCGATCCAAAAGTTTATGATCAGGAGGAAAAGGCGGGGAAAATAATAGACTCCCTCACCCGCCGCTTGAATCAAAGGATACCCGTTGTCCTCGAAGGCTATGAGAAATGCCGCAAAACCCGATGTCGGGAAGGTTCGCCTATTTGGGAAATCTACAGTACACCCGGTCGTGATGAATTTATCAGTGTCATCATGAGCCATCTCGACGAATTGATTGACAAAAATGGGCTGGATCGCAACGCCATTCTGGATAAGATGGCCAAGATCAGACTACAGATTACCCCCGATCGGTCTGTGACCCTGCAGTATGTGTTTCAGAATTTTCAGTGGCTGTCGTCGGACCCCGATGCCACGATTGAAGCCCGCTGGGGGCTGGATAAATGCGGCATGATCGCGACGCAGATGAAGAGCGCGCGGGAATCCATTTCCTTCATTCAAAAAAAATACGGCAGAAAAGACCCCGTTTTTGCCGAACACTCCACCTGGACGCAGCAGAAGATCGTGGATGAGATGATCCGGGAGAGTGAAAAGAGCAACTGCACGGAAATGCTCCCTCAGAATTCAAAGCCGAACAAGTCTCAATAAGAATCGAAAAGTATATTTTTCGCAAAGTTAATTTCTCTTCGGATGCCGAACGTCTAGTCCTGTGACGCAAGTCACCGCTAAAAAATATTTTCTGTTGTTTTCTGAAACCGATTGTAATAGAGGGAAAACCATGGTGATGCTTCAGCCGTTTCTCAAGACTTCTAAAAAATCGAATTCGAAAATGATTTCTTTTCGTGCGATCATCTTATTTGTTTTGGCAGGCGTGATGCTTGCGACCTCCGCCTTTTGCAGCGAGGTCCGCGAGTCTGATTCCCAGTTGTGGAAGGTTGGTCAGCGCCAGTGGACGATTCAGGAAGAAAATAACTACAGCAGGTGGATCGAAGCGAATATTACGGAAGATTTTTTTATTCGCCATGATATGCGTGTGGATTGCGCCGATGTGCCCTATGCGCTGCGATGGATTTATGCGCGCATCCACCATCTGCCGGCCGCAGCCAGGACAGCCGACAACCGGTTTATCGGCCACTGGTCTACGGACTGGCGGCACATCCCGACCGACGAGCAATGGGACAAGGATCGCCGCTTCCGAACTGCCCTGTTGTCTATGATTTACAGAACCTCGACGCGGACGCTGCCCTTTGATACCTACCCTGTAAACATCGCAGCGGACTCCGTGACGGCGGGAACCATCTTTCTCATCGCCGGGGACCATGCGGGGATCGTGTGCCAGATCGTCACGGATGGAAGTACGACCCATCCGGTCCAGACCCTTGAAGCCAACTTGCCGACAAGGATCCAGAAGATGCTCCTCAGGAATTTCCCGTTCACTGATCCCGGACGCGATCATGTTTCCGGTTTTGTGAGATTTCGGTGGCCGGTAAGGACCGGTGATGTGTGGGGCTATCTCCCCGCGCAAGAATATCCCTTTTACTCCAGGGAACAGTATTCACCGGATTTCACCAGAGGATATGTCGACTATTTCGAAGCAGTCGAAAAGCGGATCAATCCGAAAGTGCATGATCCCAATGAAAAAGCGGATAAAATAATAAGCACGCTCAAGCGCCGGCTGACTGAAAGAATACCCATTGTGCTCGAAGGTCACAAGAAGCTTCATGAAAGTCCCTGTGCGGAAGGTTCACGGTCCTGGGAAATATACAGCACGTCCGATCGGGATGAGTTTATCAGCGCTATGGTGGAACATCTGGAAGACGTCATCCGGAAGAACCACCTGGACCGTCAAGCGATTCTCGATAAAATGGCCAGGATTCATCTGCAAATTTCACCTGAGCGGTCTATCACTGTGCAATATGTATTTCAAAATTCGAAATGGCTGTCTTCGGACCCCAACGCGTCAATCGAAGCCCGCTGGGGGGTGGACAAATGCGGTATGATTGCAGTCCAGTTAAAGGACGCCCGGGAATCCATCGCCTTCATTCAAAAGAAATACGGCAGGACGGATCCCCGCTATGCCGAACGTTCCATCTGGGCGCAGCAGAAGGTTGTGGACGAGATGACCAGAGAAAATCAGGAAAACAACTGCACATCAGGGTACCTGACCAAATTGAGTGCCGGAAAATAAACGGATAGATCATCTTCCCTGTCGCGCACCACAGATATATGACGCGTCTCGCCCCCGTTTAATAATCCCCAACGCCACATCATTTCTTGACGGCGTCTTTCCTGATATCGATAATCGGCGATACCCCTGAAGGCGCGACGATGAAGGTACAATTCCCGGATTTGCAGACCTCTTTCATCATTTTAATATTCTCCAGTTGAATGAACTGGTCCGGCGCCATCCCCATCGCCAGACGATAAGCATTGTCGGAAGCGGCGCGGCTGGTTTCAGCCTGTTTGCGCGCGTCTTCGGCAAGCTTTCTTTGATGCTCGGTCAGCACGCGCTGCTGCTGCGCAGCTGTTTCCACCCGCTGGCTTTTGATGGAATCAGGCGGATTGGCCTTGCCGACGGTCACATCCATCATCTTCAGCGGCAGTTTCGCGTCTTCAACGCATTTGGTCATCGCCGCGGATACTTCCGCGTCAATGGCATCGATGGCTTTCGTATCAATTGCCGTTTCATTCATGCCGTGCTTGCGAACGGCCTGACGCACGCGGTTTCGGAATTCCGCCTTGACATTTTTTTCATACCACTGCGGCCCGAAGTCGCGGATCAGTGTTATGGAATCAATCACCTTCAGCCGGATGATGCTGTCGAAATCAAGAGGCACGCCGTCCGATGACATCAGGTCTTCAAAATGTTCATTAAATTGGATCGGCTGCATATTCACGTAAATGCGTTCGGTTGTAAACCAGACGTAGGAACGCCCGGTTTTTACCGGTTCGGGACCAACGCCGCCGTGGCCGAAAATAAGCGGCTTATGCACCAGCACGGCTTCAAAGCCTGCATCCGGTTTGACGGAACGAACCATAAAGAAAAACAATAAGAGCAGTACGACAATAACGGGAATACCGATTTTCAACTTCGTGGGAATGCCTGATTCTCCATCAGAACTGAATTTCATCGCTTCCTCCTTGTTTTCATCCTGCCGTTATTTTTTATCAATTGGGTTTTGTCAATCACCATGGATCCTTCTTTCATCGAGCTCAACAGTTAAAAAATAACAATCACTTTAAAGGTTTGATCCCATTCAGATGGGATGTGCAAGCTGATGAATTATGAAAAGCAGAAAGGATTGACCCCGAATCCCTTCCCCAAATGGCCGAGAAAAGATTTGAACTCCTTTCTCCTATGCGACAAGCCGCGAATGGACTTCGGACTTGATTTTACTTCCTATGGCCTGTTCAGTTAACTTCAAATCATAACTGGTCTGAAGATTGAGCCAAAACTGCGCGGTCGTTCCCAAATAGCGAGCCAGCCGAAGCGCAGTATCGGGCGTAATGGCGCGGCGTTCACGGACAATGTCATTAATCCGCGGCGCAGGCACTTTGAGCGCCATAGCCAGCGCGTTCGCGCTAAGCCCCATTGGTGTAAGGTATTCTTCACGTAATATTTCACCCGGATGAACAGGACGCATTTTGTTTTTTGGAATCTTCATACAACCTCCTCAATGATAATCGACTATTTCCACATCAAAGGCGTCACCGCTTTCAAAACGAAAACAGATTCGCCACTGATCATTGATACGAATACTCCACAACCCTTTAAGGTTGCCCCTCAGAGCCTCGAGCCGATTGCCCGGCGGTGACTTTAAATCCTCCAGCGCACAGGCATTGTCCAGCATTTGCAGCTTTCTTTCCGCCACGGAAACAAAAGCTTTAAATCTCCGGGGACATTTCCCCTCAAACAGCGCCTGCGTATCCCTGCAATGGAATGATTTTATCATGACTCCCCAGTATAACGCCGCGCGTTAAACGTCAAGCGGAATATCTTACGCCTTTATGATACCATTTGACGGATAATTTCTCCCCGATCCACAAAATCATAGCAGTTCATAAGTTGATTTCTTTTAAGGTGGGCGAATATTTGGGGCAGAATACAAATAGGCATAAGAGGTCAACCTACTCTACTTTTCGCAACCGTGACCGCTCGCATAATGTGAATTGTCAAGGATAAAGATTTGACCCCGGTTCCGTCCCGGTTCCGTCTCCCCTCCCAGATTGACAGAAAGCATCGTGGAAATGGCATGAGCGCCAAACGCTCCGGGAGCTTTGGTGGCTCTCAGAGCGTTTGGCTTACCGACAACCGGATTGTTGGGCTGCTAAACAAAAGTGCGAAAGATTGTTGACACTACCAATACCGATTTTCAACTTCGTGGGAATGCCTGATCCTCCATCTGAACTGAATTTCATTCTCTCCCCCTTGTTTTCATCCTGGGTCATTCTTTTATCTGGCTCAATAGTTGAGTAATTCGTAATTATTGCGCATGATAATTGGTGTGCTATGCACCCGGAATTCCATACCCAGAAGATAAATGTGCATGTCCCCTGTCTTTTCATCCCCAGCAGGAAGACAATTTCACCTGTCCCGTTTTTTTTCTTACCCTACAGCAAGTTTTGCAGCATCGTTCCAAAGAAATGAGGGTAATGGCACTTCGAGCTGCCACGTTATGTTCATTGGCTTACTGCCATCATGTGTTACGATGCTAACCGGTCCGAGATTGACAAACCCCATCGTTCGACCATGCTCGTCTTCGTTACGTTCACGCACAAAGAGAATTATCTTTTTCCCTCTTTGCATGTGCTCGATATACGAGAGACCTCTTCCTTTGTCAGGCCTGGCCGTATTTTGTGATTGCCAATGAAATAGATATTCATTAATGGCATAGTCATGGTACAGCGTTGTGGGTGAATATTTCTTTTCTGTCTTTTGCAGTGTAACGAATAGTAGTTCGATATTACACTTTCTTATCTCAACAACCCCTTCACGGCTACCTGACTTCTTTTCAAAAGTATTTTTACCATAGGCGGCAAGGATTTGATCTCTAGAATAACGTGCATGAATCGATAGTGCGGATGGGGGATCAATATTCATGGGTATTTCTGCAACATCCAGTGAATCTAAAATGATTTCGAGTATCTCTTCACATTCTGCAACAAGCGCGGCATCCCGCAAAAGAGCAGCAAAACTTTCCTTTAACGTTGAGAAATTGAATTCTTTTCCCGGTTTCTGCCAGAAATCATAATAGGCCATCATTGCCATTTGATTTTCTATGGGATCAGATTCATTCCATGTAAAACCATTACGAAGCATTTTCGACAGAAATAAAAGATAAGACCGTGAAGTACATTGAAGGATTTGAGTAGCTATCGCTCTGTAGATTGCCTGTTCAATCGTTTGATCAATCTGACGAGTTGACAAACCGGCTATGATGCAAAGCCGATTCCATCCGCCCCCTCCATCGATCTTGCTCTTGTAAATATCTTCCAGAGTCACCGATGTATTAAAACGAAGGAAATTTTTTAAAGTAAGAGGAAGATCAGTCTGCCCTGAATAAGCACGTATCCAGGATATGAGCCGCCGTTGCGTCGCGATGGCATTCTTAATGTTACGAAGAATAATTTCTTTTGCCTGCTTCTGCAGGATAATGGAGCACCCGAGCGGAAGATGGGGAAAGTTCTGTTCAACTTCATCGACCGTTGAAATGTGACTTTTGCCAACCAAAGCCCGAAATTTGGATGCAAAATCATATTCAGCATGGGCATTTCCTACAAAGTCAAGAACCGTAAGACATTCTTTACTTTCTGTTAAACGAAGACCGCGCCCAAGCTGTTGAAGAAATATCGTAAGGCTTTCTGTGGGCCGCAAAAAAAGAATTGTATCAATCTCGGGAATGTCAACACCTTCGTTGAATATATCTACTACACAAAGGATGTTTATTTCACCGCGGGTGAGCTGTTCTCTGAGCGTTACGCGTTCATGGCTGTTTTGACTGGTGAGCACTGCTGCTTTAATACCGAGTAACAGAAACTTCTCAGCCATAAACTGCGCGTGTTCCTGCTTTACGCAAAAAGCCAAACATTTGATGGCATTTAAGTCACCAATAATATCCATCATATTTTGGTAAATATGACGTACACGGACGTCATCAGCACTATAGAGCCTTGTCAATTCCGATGGCAAATATCGGCCATTCACCCACTGTGCGCGAGAAAGATCTGCGGTATCGTCAACACCAAAATATTGAAACGGACAAAGATAACGTCGATTTATCGCGTCCGGCAGCCGTAGCTCTGCAGCAATAGTGTCGCAGAAATCTTCAAGAATGTTATCGCCATCCATGCGCTCAGGCGTTGCTGTCAGTCCAAGAAGAATTTTCGGTGAAAAACGATTGATGATCGGCCGATAACTTTCAGCCGCGATGTGGTGTACTTCGTCAATAATGACGAAGTCATAGAAGTCAGGAGCAAGTGGCAGCGTATTAATTCTGTTGTTCAGTGTCTGGACAGAGGCGAACAACTGATTATAGTGTTCCGGTTCTGAATTCCCTACCCAAAGTTCACCGAAGGTTGTTCGACGCAATATGCCACGAAAAGCCTGCCGCGACTGTTTAAGAATTTCTTCACGATGAGCTACAAAAAGAAATTTCGCATTGGGATTCTTCATGAGAAATCGACGGAAATCGAACGCTGAAATAATCGTTTTGCCTGTTCCTGTGGCGGCTACTATAAGATTTCGCCATCGGTTATGGACGTCACGCTCTATGGTTAGACGTTCAAGAATTTCCTTTTGATGGATATGTGGCTCGATATCAAAGAAAACAACGGGTTCGTCCTCGCGATCACCACCGCGCGCACTTTTTAATGATTTCTTGAGTCGCTCATGAGAAGCTTCATCACCTGCATTGTAAATCTCAAAATCAGGTGAAGCCCAATAAGTTTCGAAAGTAGATTTAAATTTATTGATAATGTTTGGAATCTCTTGAGTAGTGACTTTGAGATTCCACTCTAATCCATTGGTAAGCGCTGAACGAGAAATATTTGACGACCCGATATATCCGGTATCATAACCCGTGTTACGCAAAAAGATATAGGCTTTTGCATGGAGTCTCTCCTGAATCGTGTTGTAGCTGAGCTTTATTTCTGTATTAGGAAGTGCCGCTAGAAAATCAACCGCTTTTTGATCTGTCGCTCCCATGTAGGATGTCGTAATGACACGTAGTTTTTTACCACTCCGTGTAAAGTCTTTGATTTCTTCTGCAAAGACACGAATGCCAGTCCATTTTATAAATGATACTAACCAGCATATTTCATCACATGAGCGTATTTCTCGTTTAATTTCCGATTCCAGTGAAAGCCCTGCATTGCTGCCCGTAAATAATTCACTCTGTGACAAGCCGGTTAGCGGCGTTATTTTTGCAGCATAGGCTTGAAGGTCGGCAGCAATTGGATTGTTCTTTGCAAATAGGGCCGTGAGAATTTGTCCCTGTGACGCAATTAGATTTTCAGAAAGCTCTGCATCCCTCACATACTCAGCAAGCCATCTGATGAGGCCATTAGATATTTCGATCTGCCTTGCAATACGATCATATTCATTGGGAAGAGCCTCCAATGTCGATTGGAGGATAATGCCGATGAATCGGGATAAATAGAGCGCCGCTTCACTTGCGTCGAGTGTTTGCTTCTGAATGTAAAATTCAGATTGAAGCTTTTCAAGTTTACTCTCACATACTTGAGTAATTAATTTTTCGTAGATGCCAGAGACGGTCATATTGCTTTATTAAGCTCCAAGAACGATTGTTGTCTTGTAATATCAGTTTTCTGATCCCGCCAGACATTCATTAATTTGCCCGTCATCTTACAACTTTGAAATCACATTGCAACAAGAAATGCAGTGGATGGTGGATGGAAGATGGAAGATAGCTCATAGCTCGTAGCTCATTATAATGACTTACCCACCTCCGGCGCTCGCGTGCCCTTCAGGGTATTGCGCCACCCCTCCAGCACGCGTGACTTATAGGTTATGCGCCGGGCTGACGCCGGCGGGGGACACATCTGCGTTTCGCCACTCACCATCTAGCCTCTACCGCCCTGCCAAAAGATTGAGAATCACTTTTATCATGATGTCTTTTTCAGAAGGCTTGCTCGCCGCGATCATCAGCGTCAGAGCGACGAGGGCATTATCGTCAATTCGTTTATTCCCGTCTTTGCCAAGCAAAATGCCATTTTTTTGTAGGAAGCAAATGAATAACGCGGCGGCTATGCGTTTGTTGCCGTCCACAAAGCTGTGATTCTTTGTTACGAAGTAAAGCAAATGCGCCGCTTTGTCTTCTGTGGTCGCATAAACGTCTTTGCCGTCGAAGGTCTGATAAATCGCACCGATGGAACCTTGAAAGCTTTTATCTTTTTCCTGGCCGACCAAAGCGGAGTCCCGAAATTTCTTTTTCATCTGTTCAATGATGCTTCTGGCTTCTTCATGGGTCAGTTTGTATTTTGATTTTTTCGTACCTTTGGGTGATGCAAGACGCTGATGGTCAAAATCGTCAAGCATATTTAATGCCCGTGAGTATTCGGAAATGATTTGGACGATTCCCTTTGCTTCATCGGAAACACCTTCCAGAAGCGCGACATTGCCCAGCAGGCGCACGGCATTCTGCAATTCATTTATCTTGCTTTGCTGGGCTTTCAGGCGTCTTTCGTTGATGGTGTAGCCGTCCACCAGATGCTTGCGCAAAACATTCGTCGCCCATACACGGAAGTGGGTCGCACGCTTTGAATTGACGCGATAACCGACTGAAAGAATAATATCAAGATTATAAATGTTCATTTGGCGTGTTTTCCCATCAGCGGCAACCTGTGCAATTTTTGCACAGGTTGCTTTTTCGACTAACTCGCCGGTTTTATAAATATTCCCAATGTGTTTAACAATTACTGTTCGGTCAACATCAAATATCTTGGCAATTGCATGAGCATCGATCCAGACAGTTTCTTCTTTCAAGCGGACTTCCAGATGATTTTTGTATAGAATCACCTGCCCTTTTGGTTCTTTTTCAACGATGATTTCACTTTTTGTTAATTCTTTATTTTTCATATCGTTCGCTTTCGTCTCACTTCATCGTTCGCTTTCTAAAGCCAGTTTAAGTAATATAATTGTATCAGTCCGAAGCTTCGTCTTTGCCCATTTTTTACGCTCGTCGGTTAACAGATCTCCCAGGCCGCTCAGAATGGTACGGTCGCTCATTTTTTCCAGGCGCGCAATACACTTCTGCAAAAGCTGTCCGTATGAAATGCCGGCGCGCTGCTCTAGGATTTCTTTATTAATCGGCCAGCGGTTGCTGGCGAAAAACCAGACATCATAAATGTCACGATTCGTTTTTCCGATTCTTTCATACATGGCCATCAGTTTATGCGCATACATGTCTTCACGCGCCATGACTTGCATGGATACACCCAGGTAGGTTTGAATTTCGTATCGTGAACCGAAAGCGCGGCGATTGATTTCAATTTTGAGATTGGTTGCCTTCTCATCATAAGAGAGTACCAACAGAAGGTTGAATTTTTTGACATGCGCATCTCTTACCGTTCCATAATTTCCGGCGATCCTGACAATTTTATCAAACACTTCTTTTTTTTTGGACTCATCGAATAAATCAAAATCCAGATCAACGGAAAAACGGTTGAGTCCATAAAACATGAAAGCTGCTGTGCCGCCTTTGAATCCCAGAAGTGGCGCAATGGACGTATCGGAATAAATGTCCTTGAGTATCTGAAATAGTATTTTTTTATGCATCGGCGCGTTTATTTTGCTGTTGATCGTCATAGAATTTATTCGTCAGTTATACTTTCATATCACTCGACATGCATCGAATAAGAAGGTGAAGCATGAAAACTGTAAAATACACCCTCCCTCAATCCCTCCTCTCAAGGGCGGGAAGAAATATCAGTATTTATTGCGCTGACTTGAAACCTTCGTAATATTCACGCGCTTTTTTGGCCATCCTTTTGTTATTATACAGAGGCAGCATCTCAAAAATCTTGTTCCAGATGAGCGGCGCAAGATTATCAAAATGATAGTCCGTGTTGAGATAAAGCGTATCTAAAAATGCACGTTCAGGTGTGGCGATGGCAATGCCGTCTTTATTCAAAACACCCGCGGAATCGGTTAGCAGATCATCTTTTATCTTTCGGTAATTATAAACCTGACCATCGACAACGATTTCGCGCGCCAGGTACGACGCGACAAATATTTGCCCGTAATATTGAAAGTTGATGCCCGCACGCGTCAACACGGTTTCAAAACTGACGTATGAGGGAATGTAGATTCTGCAGGCCAATTCTGTCTTGTCATAATCCTTATCCTTGGCGTAGATGCCTCGTCGTATTCTGTATAGCTGCCCCGTGCTTACATAGTAATTAATTCCGGCGATAACTGCTTTTTTATCCGTGTTACGCCATATCAGAGAAATGTCTTTGAATGTAAATACGGTTCTGCCGGATCGCAGGATGGCGGATATGGGCTTTTTAATGTATTCCATGATCTAAAGAATCCAATAATTATAATCTATGGTTCATATTGTACATTTGCCATACTTGTAAAGCAAGGTGTTTTTAATACATGGTTCAAGGTGCAAGGTGAATGGTGAATGGTGAATGGTGAATAGTGAATAGACGTTGAAGCGCACCCTTGCCTCTCCGGCACGCGTGACCGCTCGCCACCTTAAGGTGGTTAGGTTATGCGCCGGACTGACGCGTCGGCGGGGGACAGACGTAGCATTTGATGACTCAGTTAAGACGTGACCCTCACCTCGTTGGCGTGAAGGCGCATGGCGCTATATTTTTGTTGCTAGAAGCGCCCCGCCGGCCTGCAGGGCGATCTGCAAACCCGTCACGTTGCCCGCACCGTCTTTCGTGAACACGAGCGTTCCCGAAATATTGGTGTCATCGCGCAAAAGAAAGGTATCATTGGCGATTGGATACAGATCGGACCGTGTGCCCGTACCCATCAGGCTGTTTCTGATGATCAGCGCATTTCCGGCAAGATAAATATTGAGCTGCACCGCCTGGCCCTCAAGCGTGCCCGTATAATTTCCAACGCAGGTCTGCAGGATCGCGGGCGGCACATCGACAAGCGGCGCTCTGAATACGCCGTCATCGGGCCAGCCATATACTCTGGCTGCGGACCGTACGATTTCCATCATCAGGGCGTAACCGTTGTCACCGTTCGTCATAACGGCAATACCCTGCCCCCGGTCACGATACATCACGACATTAGACTTGTATCCGAAGACCGACCCGGTGTGGCTGAATATCAAACCGCCTTTGCCGGTGCGCAGTGCAAAGCCAAGGCCCATCGCTCCATTTGTATTCGGCTGCGCTGTCAGAATGAGGTTGGCCGTCTCTTGCGTGAGCAGTACTCCCCGATTAAGAACGGCTGCCCTTTGCACTTCGAGAAACAGGATGCCAAGTTCGGTGGGCGTGGTCCACAGCCCGGCGGCAATCAGCTCCGGGTATATGCGAAAGCCGCCCGGTATCATGACGCAGTCCCTGTCGTGGCCTTTGGCCGCGCGCGCCGTGAGCGGTCCGGTAAGCGGCTGCACGAAGTCGCTGGATGTCATGCCCAGCGGCCCGAAGAGGCTGTTCTTCATGAAGCTTCGAAACGGCAGCCCGGTGACGTCTTCGGTCATCTGCTGCAGGACTTCCATGCCGCCGTCCGAGTAGCTGTATCGCGTTCCCGGTTCGAAGATGACGCGGACGGTCTCCGTGCTCGCCGGCGGCGCGCCGTTCAAAACCTGAAGCAGCGTCGGCACGGCGCTTTCCAGGGCATATCCGGCATAGCCTGACACATTAGTCCCGCCGGTGTGCGACATCAGGCGCTCTATCGTGGCTTTTTCCTGCACGGTGAATTCATTGTCCGCAAGGTGCCAGGAGGTCAGGTAGTCGTTCACGTTTCTCGTAATATCGATCACGCCCGATTGGGCAAGCAGCATGATGCCCGTCACCGAAATGGCTTTGCTCACGGAGGCCGCCTGAAATACGGTGTCCGCAGTTACGGCGCGGGTGCCGCCGGCTTCGGTGACGCCGTATCCCTTGGCCCACTCGATTCTGCCGTTGTTGATGACTGCTACGCTGATGCCCGGCACCTGAAAGTGCTGCAGGCGGTCCGCAATGGACAGACCCGCAGGTGTGCTTCCCTCGTTGACGACCGCCGGGATGAGATTCTTCTCGACGGCGTCGATCCGCAACTGGATATCGCCGGTGTTGTTAGTGGACGAACAGGCGGACAGGATAAGGAAGACAAAGGCAACAGAGGCGAAAAAACCGAATCGGGAGATGACTGCTTTTTTCATTATCATAGTGCACCTCATTTCACATGAAAATGATCAACCGAGGATTCCTCGGTAGTGGCTAACTCTCTAGCTCAGCAGCGCCAAACAAACCTGTAATTTGCCCGACATATTACTACTTTAGAATCACATTGCAAGAGGAAATCAGGAAAATAGTGGATCGTGAATGGGACACAGTGAATAGTGAATCGTGAATGGTGGATAGAAGATAAGATGCAGCATTTCAAACCGTTATTCACCAACAACCTTTGCCAGCTTCTCCATAAGCATCAGCGCGTCTTTGTCGAATTTGGAAAAGGCAAACCATTTCTTGCCCAGGTCTTTCAACGATGCACCGAAATGATAAACGCTTTTGCCGTCGATAATGATAAATCGGTCGTGTGCATTGCGAAACTCTTTGACGGAAATATCCGGGTATTGCTCATTGTACTTTTTAACATCCAGTGCAAGCTGTTTGGAAATGGTCCTGGTCAGAATAGTAATCTTCACTTTTTTGCCAGCTTTGGAAAGTAATATCAGGGTGGCGTCATCAACGTAGTTGTCAATCAACACAATCGATTTGCGGGCCATGCGGATCAGGTCGGAAACAAATTGATAGGCATCAAATATCTGTCCGTCAAAGAAAATGCCCTGCTTGGGCTTGATGCTGCGTTCTTCAATGGCGTCGAAGATTTGTTCAAATTTATGATCGGCGTCCGCCTTGTATTCGATTTGTTTTCTTTCCACCGCGCCCAGTCGCTGAAACACTTCCGCATTAGAAGCCAAAAATCGGCGCATGGCGACAAAGGCATTAATGACCTGAATACTGATCTGAAGGGCTTTTGCGCTTTTCAGAACCCCGGAAAGCATCGCCACACCCTGTTCGGTAAATACGAAGGGTAGATACTTAGAATGCTCCCCTCTTCGATTCTTTAAGATCACATTTTTGAACTGGCATAGTCATAGCGGACACCTCGAAAAGAGTGATATAGAGAATAAACTAATTGAGGTGAGAGATGACGACAGAAAGAAAGAGCTATTCAAGGCAATTTAAAATTGATGCAGTGAAACTT
>JAIGNE010000003.1:0-54937 GCA_036528635.1 Deltaproteobacteria bacterium | reverse complement strand
TTTGCCTTCGGCTTCCTCCAGATTCGCAGTCACCCGCGACACCCTTGCCGTTCGGCTAACTCTTCCCCTTGCCGGGTGAGTAGTGGACTTGCACCACCAAGTCTGTGCGCCCTGCCGGGCGCACAATAACAAACATCCCCCGCAGCAGCCTGCGGGGGATGTGAGAGAAGATGATTTTTCTAAACGGCTTCGATGGCGATGGCCATCCCCTGGCCGCCGCCGATGCAAAGTGAGGCCAGTCCCATCTTCACCTTGCGGCGCTTCATTTCATTGGCCAGCGCGAGCACGATGCGCGCCCCCGAGCAGCCCACCGGATGGCCGATGGAAATGGCCGACCCATTGACGTTCGTGATGTCCCAGGGAATGTTCAGTTCGCGCAGACAGGCCATGGCCTGAGAGGCAAACGCTTCGTTGAGTTCAAACAGGCCGTAGTCTTTAATCGACGTGCCGGTGATGCGCAACAACTTGCGGACAGCCGGAACCGGCCCCAAGCCCATGTAAGCCGGATCGACGCCGCCGGAGGCATAGCCTTTAATCCGCGCCAGGGGCGTGAGGCCCATCTGTTTGGCTTTGTCTTCACTCATGATCAAAAGGGCCGCAGCGGCGTCGTTGATGCCGGAGGCGTTGCCGGCCGTCACTGTACCGTCCTTCTTAAAGGCCGTGCCCAGTTTGCCCAGCTTTTCCATATTCGTTTCCATCGGGCGCTCATCCGTATCAAATACTATGGGGTTGCCTTTCTTCTGCGGGATGGAGACCGGAACAATTTCACCCGTGAGCAAGCCGGTTTTAATGGCATTGCGGGCGCGGTTGTGGCTTTCCAGGCTCATCTTGTCCTGTTCCTCGCGGGTAATGCCGTATCGCGCGGCAATGTTTTCGGCGGTAATGCCCATGTGGTAGCCATAGAAGATTTCATACAGAGCGTCAAACACCATCAGATCAACGGTTTTGCCGAAAGGCATATCCATCCGGTGTCCCCAGCGGGCCTTGGGCAGGGCGATCGGAACATCGCTCATGTTCTCCATACCGCCCGCGATGACGACCTCGTTGTCACCCGCCTTGATGCTGGCGGCGGCGAGCGCGATAGCCTTCATGCCGGAAGCGCACACCTTGTTGATGGTAAAAGCGGTGGTTTCTTTGGGCAGGCCCGCCCGGATCATGGCCTGGCGGCCGACATTCTGTCCCTGGCCCGCTCCGATGACGTTGCCCATGATCACTTCATCCACGGCGATTTCCTTGAGATTGTCCGCCCACTTGGAATACTGCTGTTCGATGGGGGACAGACCTTCGTTTTTGGCTGTATCCGGCGCATCTTCTTTGGCGTGGGCCGGCAGGGCCGGCTTGAAACCGGCTTTGATTAATGTTTCATGGATGACGAGCGCTCCCAAATCTTTGGCGGGAACGTCCTTCAGGGAGCCGCCGAAGGCTCCAACCGCGGTGCGGACACCGCTGACAATAACTGCATTTGACATAAACCTGCTACCTCCTTGATGGTGATCGATTGATATTTCTGATGTCATTGCGATGACATTCTCAAAATTTAAAAAGTCCGTGCATTTTGACTAATGTATTAAATTTGCGGGGAGTATTTCATAAATGAGCTGTTTAGGCAAGAATGATTTACCCTTTGCGCCGGTCATAGACTTCTTCAAAGAGAAAGGCGGTCTCGCGGTAGGCTTTGAGAATCAGGGGATCAAAATGCTGGGGTTTGATCCGGCCGTCGCCGTGATTGAGGATTTTGGTAACCGCCGCCTGATCCAGGGGTTCCTTTCGCTGCCGTCCGGTCCGCAGGGTATCATACTGATCGGCAATGGCGATGATCCTCGCTTCAAGGGGGATGGCATCGCCTTTCAGCCCCCGGGGGTAGCCGCTGCCGTCCCATCGTTCATGGTGATTCAGGGCAATCGATTGTGCAATTTGCAAATGCGGATTACTGCCGATAATTTTTGCTCCCCAGAAAGTATGTTTGCGGAACTCGATCCATTCCTCCGCGCTCAGGGCTTCGTTTTTCTTGAGAATATGTGACGGAACGTAAATTTTACCCACGTCGTGGAGCGTTGCCTGGACACTGATGGCATGAATAAAATCGTCCTTCATGCCCAGACGCTCGGCAATAATACCGCAGTATTCTCCCACGCGGTAGATATGATTGCCTGTATCACCGTCGGCGGCTTCAGCGGCGCGGACCAGCGCGTAAACCGTGTAGTCAAAGGCTTTCCCGACCTCCTGTAACTGATGGGAAAGGGAATGGAGAAACTGGATCTGCACGGCGACATGATTAAAAAAACGCATATCAGAATCACTGATTACCCGCCCGTAATTAACAGCCAGTATGCATAAATCGCGGCTGAGGAAGCCCATGCCGTTTTCCACGGACATATTCCTGGCCTGGAAATTCCTGGTTATCAACATTGCCTCGGGAACCGGCTGCCCCCCCGTCAGTGAAAATGTTTTCGGCTTGCCTTTTTCGGGCAGGGTAACACCGGCAAGCAGACTGAAATCCAGCTTCACCCGGTTCAACTCCTGAAAGGCATACTCATAGTGAAACCATTGCCAGTTGATGTGGTCGGTCAGGACACCGACGATCACCGACCGCGGTTTGTCCAGCAGGTCCGTTGTTTTCCCGACCAGCAATGTGACCATTTGATCGATACTCGCCTGAAAGTCAAAACGCGATACATGGAAGGCATCGATGACTTTCTGGCCGAGCGCCGTCAGGGCATTCATGCCCTCGTAAGTGAGGTTGAAGCTGTCGCGGATATTTTTTCGCTTCAGGCGCATTTTAATGCGGGCGAGCATTTCCTCGTGGTCAAGGGGTTTGAACAAATAATCATCCGCACCGGCTTCAATGCCGCGAAGAAGTTCTTCACGCGACTTCAGGGCGGACATCATCACCACGGGGATATCGGCGAACCGTTCATCTGCGCGAATTTGTGCGCAGATGGCAAAGCCATCCGTTCCCGGTAAAATGACGCCTAAAAGAATCAGGTCGACAGCCTGCCGCTCGAGGACCTCCAGTGCCTGCTGACCGGTGTTGACGCGAATCACATCATAGCCGCGGGGCGTAAGAATCGCGTCCAGTAAAACCAGTCCGGCCACATCGCTGTCGACGCACAGGATCCTGGGCTGCTTGATATTCATGGCATAGGTATCCATTGGGGTCATGGCCAACATGGTTACTCCGCTGCCCCTGTCTGTTTCTGCTTGAGCGGCAGAAAAATGGTAAAGCAGCTGCCGCGGCCGTATTCGCTTTCCACGGTGATATCGCCGCCGTGGAGTTCGACCAGTTGTTTAGTCAGGGACAGGCCCATGCCGATGCCCTTTCCCGGCCGGGTGTAAGGGGATCCCAGCGTGCCGAATGTCTGGAATAGTTTGGGCATGTCTTCCGCTTTAATGCCGATGCCCGTGTCCCGGATAGCGACGCTGATCCCTTCCTGACCGGATACGCCATGGCGAGTCCGGACCGTCCGAACATCAACTTTTCCGCAGTCGGTGTTGTACTTGACGGCATTGCTTAACAGATGAAAAAAGACCTGCTGGATCTTCTGTTCGTCCGCCTCGATGGCAATATCGGCGTCCAGGTCCACATCCACGGTCAGAATCTGGTTCTTTTCTTTCATCTGCATCGCCAGCAGTTTATTGGTTTTAGACAGGACGTCGACAATCGAAACCGACGACAAATTGAGTTTTATGTTTCCCGACGACACATGGGTCGCATCCAGGATCTCCGTAATGATTCGACTCAGACTCGCGCCCGCTTCAGCAACATAGCGGATAAATTCTTCCTGTTTATCGTTGAGTTCGCCGAACATCCGGTCTTGCAGAACCCTTGTAAAACCGATAATGGCATTCAGCGGCGTTTGAAATTCATGGCTCATGCTGGCCATGAAATCTGATTTGGCCCGGCTTGCCGCTTCCGCGGCAATTTTTGATTTTTCCAGTTCAGCAGTGCGCTCCCGGACACGCAGCTCCAAAGTCTCCGAATATTCCCGAAGAGACTGCTCGGACTGGCGGATCAGTTCCTCCGCCTTTTTTTTCTCCGTGATGTCGCGGAGAATGCCGTGAAATCCCGATGGGCTGCTCCGGGAATCCCGGATCAACGAAACAGAAATATCGACCAGCCGTTTTGCGCCGCTTTTGGTGATCACGTCCAGCTCCACGTTTTTCATGGGCAGACCGGTTTTAAAAACCGTGCTGTAAAGGGTAAAAACCTTTTCAGCGCTGGCTTCGTCCATAAAAACCCGGTAATTCAGGTCCGGCATTTCTTCAGGACTGTAACCCGATAAATTTTTAAATGCCGTATTGACATACGTAAATTTCCCCTGCAAATCATTTTCAAAATATGGATCGGGAATGGTTGTGATCAGCGTCCGGGCGCGCTCTTCGCTGGCCCGGAGCGCGTCTTCCATTTTCTTGCGCTCGGTAATGTCCCGGGAAATGCTGCGGAATCCGGTCGGCTGACCTTTGGAATCTTCGATCAGCGATACGGATATTTCATAGACCCCTTTCGTCTTATCTTTTCTAAGGCCGGTCACCTCTAGTGATTTTATAGGTTTTCCCGTCCGGTAGACTTCAGTGAATATCTTAAACGATTTCCTGATGCTTTCTTCATCCTGCAGCTGGCGGAAATTCATCCCGATCAGTTCCATCCGGGAATACCCCAGTTGTTCGCAGACGACATCATTGACGAATGTCCAGTTACCGGCAAGGTCCGATTCAAAATAACCGTCCTCGATGGTCTCGATGATGGTGCGATACTTTTCCTCCGACTGCCGGAGCGCGCTTTCCATTTTCTTGCGTTCGGTAATGTCCCGGGAAAGACCGCGAAAACCGATCGGTTTGCCCTCGGCATCTCTCATGAGGGATATGGACAATTCGAAAATGGCCAAAGACCCGTCTTTGCGTCTCGCTTTGTATTCAAATTCTTTAACCGGAAGACCTGTTTCATAAACTTCATTAAAGATGGCATACGTTTCCTGCGCCGAGGCTTCATCCTGCAGATCGCGGTTGGACATGCGCAGCAGCTCCTCACGGGTATAGCCCAGGTCCCTGCAGACCCTGTCATTGATAAAGGTCATGACGCCGGTGATATCTGTTTCAAAGTAGGCTTCACCGATGCTTTCGATGATGCTGAAATATTTTGCCTCGCTCTGGAGCAGGGCGTCTTCCGCCCACTTGCGCTCCGTGATGTCGCGCGCGAGGCCCCTAAACCCGATGGGTTCACCTTTTTCATCCCGGATGAGGGCGGCGGAAAGTTCCTTCATGCGCCGGTTGCCCTGTTTGGTAAAGAATTCAACCTCCAGACCTTTGAAGGGGTCGCCTGTTTCATAAAGATTGTTATAGGCCTCGAACATTTTTTGTGCGGAGTCCTCATCGGTCACTTGCCGGTAATTTTTCCCGATCATTTCCGCGGGCGTATAACCCAGATTTTTAGCCGCCGCCTCATTCACAAAAATCCAATTGCCGGCCAGATCAAGCTCCCCGTACCCTTCATTGATTTCCTCCAGAACAATCCGATACCGTTCCTCGGCACGTCTGCGGGCTTCCTCCTCTTGCCTGCGCAAAGTGACGTCTCGCGAAAGGCCGCGAAACCCGACCGGTTTGCCCTGCTTATCCCGAATCAGCGCCCCGGAAACTTCAGCGAAACGGATTGAGCCGTCTTTGGCAATAAACTGCGCCACAAAACCACTGAAGGGCTTTCCGGTTTGATAAACATCGGCGTACAATTCTTTCATTTTTTCGGCGGTGGCCGCATCGCAATACTGCCGGTAGTTCATCCCGAGCAGTTCTTCCTTGGCATAACCGATATGACGGACGAGCGCGTCATTAACAAAGGTAAAACTTCCATTCAGATCAGCTTCGAAATAGTTATCTGCAATCTCCTGCAGAAGCGCGCCATATCGTTCTTCCTTAAGCGCCATGGATTCCTCGGTCTGTTTATAGCGGGTTATATCCATCACGCTCCCCAGCATGGTTTTCGCTCCCTGATGAACGATAGGAGCGGTCGTCTCTCTGAGCCAGATAACCTCCCCTTTTTCCCGTATCAAGCGGTATTCATATGGATCCCCGCTTTGCTTTTTCTGGTTCTTTTGAAACTCCTCCCGGTCGTCCGGATGAATGTAATCAAGAATTTTTTTGCCGCCGAGATCGGCTGCCGCGCGGCCCGTCAGCTTTTCATAGGTCCGGTTCGCGGCAATATAACGCCCCTGACGCGCCAGATAGATGCCGGCGACGATGCTGTCCAACAAGTCGCCCGTCAGGCATGTCGATTGGTCGGGCAAGGCTGGCTGCTTTTTAACTGGTTTTTTTGAAGGTTTCGAAGCTGCTTTCCCGGGTTGAACACCGGTGCCTTTCACGGGTGCCTTCCCGGTGACGGATTTCGCCGGCTGCTTTTTTTGCGGTGCCATAGCTTGGTCAACTCCTCAAGTATTTTTGAATCCAATAATGAAAAATCTGTCCTCTCTATTATCGGACAAAAAATGCATCTGATTGAAAGCGCGCCGCATCCCCTGCGCTTTTCACAGGGATTCCCCCTGAGTGCTGATCATGATTTCATCTGGGTTGCGTCGCTGGTTGCATCCTCCTGTGCCAGATTAAAGCGTAAAGCAAAAGCATCATCCTCATAAGAACGGGTGGTTTCGATTTTCGATCTTTCAAAAACTTTCAGCATGGCTTCATTGCGCGGCAGCACATAGGCGATAAACGATTGAATCCCCCGGTCGCGCGCGATTTTGATCAGGTAGTTAAACAGGAAGGTGGCGACGCCTTTGCCCTGAAATTCTTCATCGACGATGAAGGCGATTTCATAGGCGTCGGCGTGCTGATCATACGCGTAGCGCGCCTCTGCAATGATCCGCTCATTGCGTCCTTTTTCCGCGACGGCCACGATGGACAGGACCTCCTGATAGTCAACACTGGCATATTTTTGCATTTCTTTATGCGGCATCACCGGCTTCGAGGCGAAGTAGCGGAAATATTTTGATTCGTCGGAAAAATTGTAGAACAGCCGGCGCATCATGTCTTCATCCGAGGGCTTGATCGGACGGATTTTGATTTCCAGGCCGTCCTTCAGCGTCTTTCGCGTCTCCAGGAGCGCCGGGTAGTTGGCCGCGTGACTCGCGACATAAATCTGATCGGGGTAAACATAGTTGAGCGCCTTGGCCTGCGCCAGCAGGCTCTCCCGGTGCGCGGGATGCGCGATGTCGATCATCGCGATCACACGCTCCCGGATGGACTTGCCGAACAGGTTGGCCACGCCGTATTCGGTGACGATGTATTTAACGACCCCCAGCGTACTGTGCGGATTCTCAATGTCGCAGTTATGTCTGATAACGATGTTGCTGTTGCCCTGTTTATCCACGGAATTGAGCGCCACAATCGCTTTGCCTTTTTTGGAAATGGTCGCCGCCACCGAGAAGTTCAGTTTGCTTTCATAACCGGAAAGAAGATTGTCGCCCGAGTGAAAAATTACCGACTCCCCGGAGATATCGATTTTTTTAACATTCATGATGCCGATGAGGCTTTTAATTCGCCGTACAACAAAAGGATTGCTGAGCTGAGCAATCGGATAAAACTCGAAAACGGGATTCCGGTGGACATAATCATAGAGCGCCTTGCTGCCATAACAGTAACTCCCGGTGACCAGCCCTCCCGAGTAACGGTTGCGATCCAGAGAAACGGCGCCCGATTCGATCAATGTAACAGCCCAATCGGAAATAACATGGGTTAAAATCCCCAGATTCTTTTTGTTTTTCAAATGAGCCGCCACCGCGTTGAAGATCCGGCCCACGTGCAGAACAACGGTTGATCCGTCCTCGATCAGGTTGGAGATGTTCCATCCGATGCGATCCACAATTTCATCATAGGGTTTGGTTTCGCGTTCGATAAGCGGCAGATCGCTTTCCACAATGAAATCGACGCTGCTCAAATGAACGGCCGTTTCACCTTGGGTCACCGGCATATTCGGATTCACTTCGGCAATGACCAGTGAGGCCTGCTTGATGACGATACTGGCCACATCCACCGACACGCCGAGAGACATAAACCCTCTTTCGTCGGGGACGGAGGTCTGAATGATCGCTACATCCACACCCACCGCCCCGGAGAGAAAAATGTAGGGAAGCTCCATGAGGTTGGCCGGAATGAAGTCAATCTTGCCTTCGGCTACTTCCTTACTGATGCTTTCGCCGATGTTGAACGTTTTCAAACGGTACTGCCGGGCGCTGGAATGCGACAGGTAGTCACCCAGCGTGATGAGCTGGATGATTTCCAGATCACGGATATTGCGCGACTCGGACTGAGTAATCGCCGCAAGCGTTTTGCCCGGTGTAGCGGCGCCGCTGGAAACGAAAATTTTTTGTCCGGGCTTAATTTTTTCCAGTAATTGATCCGTGCTGATTACTTTTGCTTGGCAATCCAAGCGAGATACTTTTGAGTTCTTTTCCATCATTAACAGCCTTGCTTTATGAGTCTGGATTGTTATTTTAAAACTGTAACCGTCAGCTATATCCGCAGGTTTCAATGTTGATATTACACGGGACAGGCGATACTTGCAAACAATTATCACCTGTTCTCCATCAGACGCCACGCTGTTTTCAACCGGAATGCGCGAACGCGGGTATGTTGCCAATCTGCTACAGCCGTTCGTTCCATTGTATTTTCATTTCAGACTTGTGACGTTTAGCACATTATTAAATTAAACTTCATTGCAAAAAAAACCGAAATATATGAAAATACAGGCATCAAAAACGAATAGCGCACGGATCCATCACTTAAAAAGTGGAGAGGAACGCCCATGATTGAAAAGAGCAATCGTCAGTATATCGAAGAAATTAAAACGCTTCGCCGGCAGATGGCGTATTCTGAACAGCAAAAAAGTCAGTATCAGGATATCATTGAAAAACTAACGGAAAATGAAAAGTTATACCGTGATGTTGCCGAAAATAATCCTGACTGGGCATTCTGGCTTAATGCCGACGACCGATTGATCTATATGTCTCCCTCCTGCCAGCGATTTACCGGTTATGAACCGGATGATTTTAAAAAAGACGCCAAACTCTTGTTTAAAATCATCCATCCGGATGACCGGACGGCTTTTGATGAGCATCTGCGCTTTATGCATAAGGCCAAAACGCATGTAGAAGAGGAATTTCGCATCGTTCGCAAAGACAAGAAAACCCGGTGGCTTAATCATGTCTGTCAGCCTGTTTACGATGCAGAAGGGCAGTATGCGGGGATCCTGTGCAGTAACCGTGACATCACGGATACCAAAGACACGGGTAATGCATCCGAAGCAAGCGGCAAACTTTATCGCCTGCTGGCTGAAAACATGAGCGACGTGGTCTGGACAATGGATGTTGCGTTTCAACAGACCTACATCAGTCCTTCCGTTGAGCAGCTGCGCGGCTATACGGCGGAGGAGGCGGTGGATCAAAACCTCCGGGACGCCCTGACGCCGTCATCTTTTCAAAGTTTCAATGAAATCTGGTCGGCGGAAATTGCGCAGGAACGTTCGGGTAAGGCCACCCGCAATCGCCCTCTGACCCTTCAACTGGAATTTCAATGCAAAAACGGATCGACAGTCTGGACCGAAACCACGCTTACCCCTCTTCGGAATGAAGATAAAAAAATTATCGAAATTCTCGGCGTCAGCCGGGACATCACGCTTGCCAAACAAACCGGGGAAATGCTTGCCGCGTGCGAAGAAAAGCTTCGACAAAACGATAATCAGCTTACAGCGCTTTTGAACGCCGCAACGGAAAGCATCTTTGTGATCGACACGGAGGGGCGCGTGCTGTTCGCCAATGAGGTAACCGCCAGTCGTCTGGGTACGGATCTGGAAACGCTGCTTCAAAAAGGGGATATCAACGATTTCATACCGCCGGATGTAGGCGTCAAACGCAGACACCTTATTCTGCAGTCTCAAAAGACCGGCAAGCCGGTTCACTTTCAGGATGAATTGCAGGATAGGCTGATGTCCAACACCGTTTATCCCATCCTGGGAAAAGACGGCAAGGTAGCGCAATTAGCCGTCTTCAGCGCGGATATCACGGAGCGCAAAGCCGCCGAATCGGCCGATCAGGAAAACCGGCTCAAGCATGCTGAAACCGAACGACTGCTGCAGCAGATCATTGATGTGATGCCCGTCAGGGTTTACTGGAAAGACAAACGATCGAATTATCTGGGCGCCAACCAGCCGTTCGCGAGGGATGCCGGGCGGGAAAAACCTCAGGATCTCGTTGGCGATGTTGATCAAAATATGAGCTGGCGCGCGCAGGCAGACATTCTTCGGGAAGATGACCTGGCTGTGATGAGAGGACAGGTAAAAATCAATTGTGAGGAACTGCAAACAGATCCGGATGGTCAGCGGCGCTGGTTCAATACAACCAAAGTCCCTTTGACGGATGCAGAAGGTCGGACGATCGGCGTTTTAGGAATCTATGAAGACATCACCAGGCAAAAAAGAACCGAAGAGGAATTGACAGCGCGCACAAGCCGAATACACCAGCTCGATCATCAGATACACCAGCTTAAAACCCAGATGCACCAGAGTGAAAACTATATGCGCCAGAGCGAAAAAAAGATGCAGGCGCTTCTCGATGCCGCAACGGAAAGCATCTTTCTTACGGATGTGGACGGCAAGGTTCTCTACGCCAATGAAACGGCGGCTCTGCGCCTCAACACGGATCTCGCCACTTTGCTTGCCGGTCGCAGCATATACGAATTCGTCTCCCCGGAAATTGGAGACAGGCGTCGGCAATATGTTGCGGAAGTTCAAAAATCAGGCCAATCAATTCGTTTCGAAGAAGAAAGGTCCGGCCGAACCATTTTGAACTCCCTTTATCCCATCCCGGGAGAAAATGGAAAGGTCACCCAGCTGGCCTTTTTCGGCCTCGACATCACGGATCTCAAAACAGCGGAGGCGGCTATCGAAGAAAGTGAGCGCCATACAGCCGAAGCCAACCGGATGCTGAGGCAGGTCATCGACACGATTCCTGTGCGCATTTTCTGGAAAGATCAAAATTCAGTCTATCAGGGCGGAAACCTGCTTTTTGCCCGGGATCTGGGCCGGGACTACCCCGAAAGCCTGATCGGTTATACGGATCAAAGCTTCGTATCACGCAAGCAGGCGGAGCAGTATCACCAGGATGATCAGGACGTGATGGCGTCGGGCAAACCGAAAATCAATTATGAAGAGCAACAGACCGCACCGGATGGAAAGCAAATCTGGCGCCGGACAACCAAAGTACCCCTCGCGGACGCCGAAGGCCGGATGATCGGTGTGCTGGGTGTCTACGATGACATTACTGACCAAAAGACAGCCACGGAAGCCCTTGCGGAAAGCGAAAAACGATACCGAAGCCTGTTTGAAAACAATCGCATGGCGATGCTGCTCATCGACTCGGAAAGCGGAGCCATCATGGACGCCAATCCGGCAGCAGCCGTCTTTTACGGATGGAGCCGGGAAGAGCTGATGCGGAAGAAAATTTCCAGTATTAACATGCTTTCCGCGAGGGAAATCAGCAAAAAGATGAAACTGGCCCTGACCCATGACAGCAATCATGCGTTTTTCAAACATAAACGGGCCGATGGTTCCATCCGGGACGTGGAAATCTTCAGCAGTGTCCAGCAATTCCGCGGCAAGCCCGCCCACTGCGCGATGATCTACGATATCACGGAACGAATCCAGATGGAGGACGCGCTGCGCCAATCCGAAAAACTCGACTCTCTGGGCATTCTGGCAGGCGGCATTGCTCACGACTTCAACAACCTGATGACGATTGTCCAGGGAAATATCGATGTCGCACTCCTCACCCTGCCCGAAGAAGATGCCGCGTGTCAAAGTCTGCAGGCGGCGCAGGATGCCGTGGAAAGAACAAGGGACATTACCAACCGGCTCATTACCTTTTCCCGTGGTGGAACACCGGTTGCCAAAGTATGCCGGATGGAGAACCTGCTTGCCGAGACCGCTAAAAATTCTCTGAAATCGTCGCCCGTCGAGTTGTCCCTGGACACCCCGGCCGGCCTGTGGCCCGTTGAAGTGGATCCAAGCCAGATCAAGCAGTGTTTCAGCCACCTGGTGGACAATGCGAGAGAGGCCATGCCGGAGGGTGGAACCCTGACCATTCGCGCCGAAAATGCGGATATTACAGATTCGGATGCTTTACCCCTTATCGAAGGGCCTTATTTAAAAATCACTTTCGAGGACAACGGCACAGGCATTCCCGCCGAACATATTGCCAGGATATTTGATCCGTATTACACGACAAAACCGATGGGTACGGACAAAGGCATGGGCCTGGGGCTGGCGGTCTGCCACTCCGTTTTAAAGAAGCACGGGGGATACATCACCGTAAATTCCGAAGAAGGCCGGGGCGCGACATTCAGTCTATACCTTCCGGCCAAACCAGGATTTGTCGTGGAAGAAGAGCCGCCCGCCGTCGAAAACATACCACCTGTCAGACGCATTCTGATCATGGATGATAATGAGGATATCCTCAGAATCCTTCAGATCTACATCGAGAAATTGGGATTTGATGTGACGGGCGTAGCCAACGGCCAGGAAGTCATTCGCCAGTATCAGGAAGCCAGGGAGGCCGATGACGCTTTCAGCGCCGTCTTCATGGAGATTTCCGTCAAACAGGGACTTGGCGGAGAGGCTGCGCTGGCCAAACTGAGGGCGATCGATCCGGATGTCAAGGCGGTCGCCATCCTGTCCGAATACGGCGATTCACAAACTCAGAAATTTTTGGATCGCGGCTTTCAGGATGTCCTCGGCAAACCATTCCGACTTGAGGATATGAAAAAAGTCCTGAAAAGCATTTTGGAATCCTGACCGCAGCGCCATGGGCGGGTCCTGGCGAGCGACTATCCGCTTGACAAGGATCCGTCATCATCAGTATAGAGCCGCTTAATCCATCGTGGTTAGCGGGAAGGTATGCCCGCAGCATAAAAGGAAATGAATTTGTGAAAAAAATCAAAAAAGTACTGGTAGCAAACCGGGGAGAAATCGCTCTCAGAATTATCAGGACGGCCAAGGAAATGGGTCTCGACACGGTAGCCGTTTATGAAAAGCCGGACAGTGAGGCTTATTTTCTGCGTTTTGCCGATCAGGCTATCCTGATCGGCGACGGGCCGCGCAAGGATTATCTGAATATTGACAAAATCGTCTGGGCCGCGCAAAAATCGGGCGCTGATGCCATTCATCCCGGGTATGGTTTCTTATCGGAAAATCCGGATCTGGCCGCGGCCTGCGAGGACGCGGGGATCACCTTTATCGGGCCGCCGCCCAAAGTCATCAGCGATCTGGGCAACAAGGTCGTCGCCCGCGGCATCATGGAAAAAGCCTCTATCCCTTTTGTGCCGGGGACAGGTGTCCTCTCCGAAGGCGAGGCTGGTATCCGTGAAGCACTGGCCTTTGGCGCAAAGTATGGCTATCCCATCATGTTCAAAGCCCTGGCCGGCGGCGGCGGGCGCGGCATCCGTAAAATTACCGGTGAAGAAGACTTGCGGGTGCAATTGCCGCAGGCGCGCTCGGAAGCTCGCTCCGCATTTAATGATGATCGCATCTACATTGAAAAGGCCGTGGAATCACCCCGGCATATCGAAGTCCAGATCCTGGCCGATGCTTACGGCAAGGTCATGCACCTGGGAACAAGGGATTGCTCGATCCAGCGCCGTCACCAGAAACTTCTGGAAATCGCCCCCGCCGATCTGCCGCCGTCGGTTTTGGACGCGATGCATCAGACGGCCATTCGCGCCGCCCGTCAAGCCGGCTATGTGAACGCCGGCACGGTAGAGTTTCTGGTGGACCCGCAAACCAATGAATTTTGGTTTATGGAAGTCAACACCCGACTGCAGGTGGAGCACACCGTCACGGAAATTCTCACGGGCATCGACATTATCCGCCAGCAGATTCTTCTGGCCGAAGGCGGCCGGCTGGAAATTCCGGAGGAGCGCATTCATCTGGTCGGCAAGGCCATCCAGGTCCGGGTCAATGCGGAAGACCCGAAAAACAATTTCATGCCGGAGGGCGGCAAACGCGTCGAAGTGTATCAGTCGCCGGGCGGTCCGGAAATCCGCCTCGACGGTATTGTCTATCAGGGCTACAAAATACCGACCGATTACGATTCGCTTCTTGTGAAACTGACCGTGCGCGGGTATTCCTGGGAGCAGACCATCCAGCGCCTCAAAAGAGCTTTGAAAGACTTCTTAATTGTCGGCCCGAAAACCACCATTCCGTTTTATCTGTCTATTTGCGATGAGAAAGATTTCCGCAATGGTCATTTTACAACCAGCTACCTTGATCTGCACCCCGAAATATTCGACTATCCCGAGGCGGAGAGGGAAATCGCCAGACTGTCCAAACTCATCGCGGAAATCCACTCGCGCAAAATCAATCCCTACGCCTACTGATCAGGAAGAGCCTCAAGGAGAAATTGTTTTATGAAAAGCCTGCCCGAAGGAAGAATCACACCATGGGAACTTAAAAACGCCGGAGTGAAATTCATACTCGATAAGATGCGCCGACAAAAAGGGTATTACGTGACCAATGCCGAACGGGACTTATCGCAGTCGGATTTTAAAAACAGGATCATGCCCCATACGCAGATTCTGGTCGCTCCCGAAAGAAACGCCGCCGGTTTCTTTTCCCTGGAAATCACCGGCGGCGCTTCCGTGCACGTCGACATGCTGCGCAAGCAGATGAATCCCCTCGAAAAACTCGAAGTGCTTTCAGGTTTTATGCCGGACACGCTTTTTCAGACGCTGTGCCGGGGCATCAATCTGTTCGGCTACCGTCCCTATCCGGAAAATGTTATCCGCCTGACCGTGGAGACTTTTGCGCGTCATGTCCACGTCTGGCGCGTTTTCGACTTCCTGAACTACATTCCCAACATGGTTCCGGTCTATGAAGAAGTCAAAAAGGCCGGACGGATCCTCGAAGCCGCGGTTTGTTTTTCCACAGGCCCCGAGCATACCAACAAGTTCTATCTGAAAAAAATTGCCGAGATCCTGGATGTGACCGGACCGGATATCATCCTGGCTGTTAAAAATCACGCCGGCCTGGGAACGCCCCGGCGCATCGGTGATCTGGTGCGGGCCATCGTACAGAAGTATCCCGATCTGCTTATTCATTATCACGGTCACAACACTGACGGCAATGAAATCGGCCGCATCGTTGCCGCTGTCCAAAACGGAGCCAAGATTTTTGACGCGGGGGACCATGCTCTGACCGGATTCTATGGCCCGCCGCCGCTCCTCACCATTGTGAATACGCTCGAGGACTATGGCCACACCGCCATTGGCCTGGATAAGCAGGCAGTCATCGACGCCTCCAACAAATTGCGGCATGAACGTCCCTGCTACCGGGATTTCGAATCGCAATTTTTCGGGTTTGATCCGACCGTACAGACCCACAAGCTGCCCGGCGGCGCCACCGGTTCGAGCTTTGAGCAGGCGCAAAAAGGCGGCTTTCTAAACCGGATGCCGGAAATCCTGCAAAAAGAACTGCCGAAAGTGCAGATTGAACTGGGCAATTTCTGGAGCGTGACACCCGGGTCGCAGATCCTGTGGACCACAGCGGCCAACAATGTCGTCAAAGGCGTTCGCTACACGGAGGCCAGTGACGATCTGAAGAACCTGATGCTGGAGCGATACGGCAAGTTTCCGTTTTACAAGCCGGGCCCCGACATCTATGAAGCCGTGTTCGGCAGGGACTGGAAAAAGATCGTCAAAAGAGAAGCCGGCTATCAGAAAATTGAAGATGTCGATTTGGCCATCGAAAGAAAAATGCTCGACCACCTGTTGGGCCGGAAGTCCACGGATGATGAACTGGTTCTGTATCTCCAGCATCCTAACGACGCTGTGAGCTTCTTCAAATTTGAGGAAAAATTCGGCAAGACCTGGGTTCTGCCGCCCAAGGTATGGCTGAAACGCGGCGGATTCAGCATTGGCGACAAATTTGAATTTCCCGACGCCTACGGTAAACACCACACGATTGAAATCGGCCCGATGCGCCGCACCAAAGATGGAGCTTACATGACCATCCTGGGTGTCGACTATCACCCCGAACCCATTCTGACTGAGGCCGATGATGAAGGCGGAGACAGAGCCAAAGTCAAGGTCGCCCTTTCCGCGAAGGAAATTGCGGCGCTGGCCCGGGTGGGTGATATTCGCGCAACGATGAAGGGTATCGTCAATCAGATTCCCGTGGCCATAGGCGATGCCGTTGGCGAGGGGGATGTTCTGGCCGTTCTGGAAGCCATGAAAATGCTCACTAATATTATAGCCGACATCGGCGGCAAGGTGACGGACATTTTCGTCTCCCCCGGTGCTTCCGTGGATATCGGGGATAAACTGATGATGATTGAGATATAAGAGGTTGCTTTATGGAATCCTTGATTTGCAAACACTGGCATCACTGCCCTTCCGAAGAAGTCACAACATTGCTCAATACGAATCAGAACAAGGGCCTGTCCGTCTTTGAGGCCAACCACCGCCTGGAGCGCTTTGGTCCCAATAGTGTGACGGCCAAAAAACAAAGAGGCTCGCTGATCCGGTTTCTGCTCCAGTTCAATCAGCCGCTGGTCTATATCCTGCTTGCGGCCGCCATTGTGACGCTGCTTTTGCAGGAATGGGTGGATTCCTCCGTCATTTTCGGCGTGGTGATTGTCAACGCCATTATCGGTTTCGTGCAGGAATCGAAAGCTGAAAAAGCCATTGAATCGCTCCGGCAGATGATGACCACGCAGGCCAACGTGATGCGCGACGGCAAGTGGCTGTCCATTGATTCCGTAGGCCTGGTGGTCGGGGATATTGTTAAACTGCAATCCGGCGACAAGGTTCCGGCGGATCTTCGGCTGCTTTCATGCCGGGACTTGCAGGTGGATGAATCCGCTCTCACGGGGGAATCCGTGCCGGTGGTTAAAAAAGAAGAGGTGTTGGATCCCGAAACCATTCTGGCCGACCGCCGCAACATGGCTTATGCCGGCACGCTGGTTACTTACGGTCAGGCTCAGGCGGTCATTATCGCGACCGGCGATAAGACGGAAACCGGACGCATTTCGGAATTGATTTCGCAGGCGGCGGATCTGTCCACACCGCTTACCCAAAAAATAGCCTCGTTCAGCAAAGTGCTGCTGATCGCCATTCTGGCGCTCGCGGCGCTGACGTTTGCCGTGGGAATGTGGCGCGGTGAAAACGCCGTTTATATGTTCATGGCCGCAGTCGCCCTGGCCGTAGGCGCGATCCCCGAAGGGCTGCCCGCCGCCGTCACCATTACGCTGGCCATTGGCGTAAACCGCATGGCCAAACGAAAGGCCATTATCCGCAAGCTGCCGGCTGTGGAAACCCTGGGCAGCACGACCGTGATCTGTTCGGATAAAACGGGCACGCTGACGGAAAACCAGATGACGGTTCGCCGGATATTCGCGGGCGATGCTTTTTTTGACGTGGAAGGCAATGGATACGCGCCGCACGGGAAAATTTTTTCTGACGGCGCGGACTTAGGCGGGAAACTGTCCGCCGCACTTTCCGAAACGCTCACGGCCGGGCTTCTGTGCAATGATTCACGCTTGGTCGGTGAAGAGAATCTCTGGCGCGTGGAGGGAGACCCGACGGAAGGGGCGCTCATCACCGTGGCGGGCAAAGCGGGGCTGTCCATAGCGGTTATGGAAAAAACAATGCCCCGTCTGGATGTCGTGCCCTTTGAATCGGAGCGTCAGTTTATGGCGACGCTGCATCAGGAAGCGGACGGGAAAAATGTCATTTACCTCAAAGGCGCGATTGAGAAAGTGCTGGAAGCCTGCGTGGACAGCCTGGCCGCTGATGGCACAAGCAAGCCACTTGCTAAGGACACTCTTCATGAAAAGGCCGACTTAATGGCGGCCGTGGGATTGCGTGTGCTGGCGCTGGCGCGCAAAGTGACCGCCAATAAACGCATCGGGGTGGATGATTGTATGTCCGGCCTGACCTTGCTCGGACTACAGGCCATGATCGACCCGCCGCGCACCGAAGCCATCACGGCTGTCGGCGTGTGCCGAGAAGCCGGTATTCTGGTCAAGATGATTACAGGGGATCACGCGGTGACGGCCACGGAAATCGCCCGTCAATTGGGAATCGGCCTGGCTGCCGGCCATGAGGGCGTGAATCCGGTAACCTTGACCGGAAAACAGCTGGAGAGCCTCTCGGACGAAGAGATGATTAACGCGGCCCAGAACACGTCGGTATTTGCACGGGTCGCCCCCGAGCAGAAACTTCGGCTGGTGGAAGCGCTTCAGGCGCGTAACCATGTGGTGGCGATGACCGGCGACGGTGTGAACGACGCGCCCGCCCTCAAGCAGGCCAACATCGGCATCGCCATGGGCATCACCGGCACAGATGTTGCGAAAGAAGCAGCCGACATGGTGCTCACCGACGACAATTTCGCAAGCATCACGGCCGCCGTGGAAGAAGGCCGCCGCATTTTCGACAACCTCGTCAAGTTCATCGCCTGGACTCTGCCGACCAACGGCGGCGAAGGGCTGGTTATCCTGGCCGCCATCGTAGGCGGTGTCACGCTGCCGATCCTGCCCGTTCAGATTCTGTGGATCAACATGACCACGGCGGTGCTCCTGGGCCTGATGCTTGCTTTCGAGCCGGGCGAGACGGATACCATGAAATATCCGCCAAGACATCCGGATGCGCCGATTTTGTCAGGCATCATCATGACGCGAATTCTCCTGGTCTCCGCGCTGATGCTGGGGGCTGTCTTTTCCATCTTTATCTGGCAGAAAGCTTCCGGCTACCCGCTTGCGGAAGCCCGCACGGTAGCCGTTAATCTCTTCGTAATGATTGAGCTGACCTATCTCTATAATTGCCGGTCGCTTACCAAATCGATGTTTACCATCGGTCCTTTCACCAATCCCTGGGTGCTTATCGGCAGCGGCATCATGATTGCCTTGCAACTGATGTTCACCTACGCGCCTTTTATGAATAAAATATTCCACAGCGCGCCGATTGCCGCCGGCGACTGGCTTTTAATCGGCATCATTGCGGTCGGTGTTTATACACTGATCGGCCTGGAAAAATGGCTGCGGCTGCATATTTTTCGAAAAGCACGTTGATGCGCCGCGTAAGATCAGGAATTTCCGCAATGACGCGTGAATTCCTGATAAATCAGTCTTGAAGGAGTTGCTATGATAGAAAAAGCTATCAATAAGCAAGCAGGTACTGCCTATCTAAATTCGGTCGGTGTTTCTCTTGCTTGCTTTGCGATTGTGATTTTAATTCTATTGGCTGATCTGCTTAATCCGCTGGGTGTAGCCATTGATGTTCTGTATGTTATGGTAATAGGAATCTCTTTGTTGTCGTCCCGGAAGTCATTTATTGTTGCTATGGCTGTCGTTTGTTCCGTCCTTACCATTGGTGTGTTTTTCTATCAGCCTGACGTCCCGGAAATGTGGAAAGTTATTTTTAATCGCGGCCTGGCTTTATTTGCTATATGGATGACAGCCTTGCTTGGCTTGACAAGAAAAATAAGTGAAGAAAACCGCGAAAAGGCAGTTGAGGATCGTGAAAAGGCATTGGAAGAAACACGAGTTCTACGCGGATTCCTGCCAATTTGTGCTTCATGTAAAAAAATTCGAGATGTTGATGGTTACTGGACTCAGATGGAGGAGTATATAAGAGATCACTCCGAAGCGGACTTCAGCCATGGAATCTGTCCGGAATGTGCAAAGAAACTATATCCGCAATTATACAAATAGCAGGATAATATTTTTAATCCAGACACATAACTTGGAAAGCGTATCGTTAATCCTCCAGCGGAAAAAGACGAAGGTATACAGGAGTAAGCGTTTCATGACAAAGCACTATCCCCTCGAACCCCTTTTCGGAAAAATCATTGGCCCCTTTGAGCGGTTTCTCCAACGAGTCACGGCTGGCGGAATCGTGCTCATGGTCATGACGCTCTTAACCTTGATTGTGGCCAGTTCGCCTTGGGGCGACGCTTATCGGCATCTGTGGGAGACGCCTCTCCGCATCGGGATCGGTCACGAAAGTTTGTCTATGTCTCTCCACGCATGGGTGAATGAAGGTCTCATGGCCCTGTTCTTTTTACTCGTCGGTCTCGAACTGAAACGTGAAATATTGGTCGGAGAGCTTGCCTCCCTGCGCAATGCCGCCCTTCCGGTGGCTGGCGCAATCGGGGGAATGCTGGCTCCTGCGATGATCTATTATCTGGTGAATCCGTCCGGCGAGACTTCGGCAGGCTGGGGTGTTCCGATGGCCACAGACATTGCGTTTGCCGTGGGCATCCTTGTTCTTCTGGCCTGGCGCATCCCCAAAAATCTCATTATTTTTTTGACGGCTCTGGCGATTGCGGACGACCTCGGGGCCGTGTTAGTCATTGCGCTCTTTTATACCCAGACAATCGACGCGAAGCTTCTGGCGGCTGCAATGGGTTTCATCGGCATTCTGTTTCTCTGCAACCGGGCGGGCATCCGCTATGCCCTGCCCTACGCTGTCCTGGGCATTCTTCTGTGGCTGGCTCTCCTTCAATCGGGAATACACGCCACACTGGCCGGTGTGATCCTGGCCTTCACCATCCCCGCGCGCCCGGTTTATACACCTCATCAGTTTAACGAACATCTTGACGACATGAAGAATGCTCTCCGCGTAAAGGCCGACAATTCTGAACCCAATGTTGCGTCTCCAGATATCAACCGAATGTATGCCATTGCTGAAAATCTTGAAAAAGCATCATCCGCTGTGCAGTCACCCCAGCAGCGCATGCAGCATCATCTTTCCCCCTGGGTTACCTTCGGCGTGATCCCGCTCTTTGCCATGGCGAATGCCGGACTGGATCTGTTGGCCATACCTTTCCGGGAAGTTATCGCGGCGCCTGTAACGATGGGGGTTATGCTGGGGTTGATTCTGGGAAAATTCCTCGGGATATCCAGTTTTGCCTGGATGGCCGTAAAACTTGGCTGGGCAAGACTCCCCCGTGGTGTCCGGTGGCGTCATATCCTGGGAGCAGCCTGGCTCGGAGGAATTGGCTTTACCATGTCTCTTTTTATCGCCCAATTGGCTTTTGCCACCAGACCCCTGCTCTTTGAAGAGGCAAGGCTGGGAATCATCATGGCCTCCGTGATTGCTGCGACGATAGGACTCACCTGGCTCTATCTCAGCGCCCGAAAACCCAAGGTTTCAGGTTAAAAGCTGAACATCGAAAAAAGAGGGTCAGTCCGTGCTGTCCCTCTTTGATTCCAGATAAGCAGCTTCTTCAATGATGAAGGCGCTTACATCTCATAAGCTATTCGCGGGTATTTAATCTTTTCCACAACGAATCTTATGACGCAGTGCTTCCTGATTTCTGAATACCAGTCTTTCGCTGTTTCCTCCAGCTCTGGAGGGCGAGAATGATCACACCGATGGAAAGAATAATCAGCGCAACGTCCGTAACGGCCAGCGCTATGCTGCCTTTGGGAATATATTTATTGATTAAAAGGGAAAACAGCGAATAGATGGTGGTGACCATCATGAAGATTGCCGGCAGCACGGTAAACCAGGCTGTTTTCTTTCTCTTCGCCAGCCAGGCGGATACGGCAATCAGCGCCAGCGACGCCAGCAGCTGATTGGCGGAGCCGAAGATCGGCCAGATAGCCGCAAAGGCGTTGGTGTAAGCCAGAATATACATCATAACCACGCACAGCATAGCATTGAAAAGGTAGGATTTCATGATTTTCGGGACATTTCTGAAAATCACCTGCCAGAGTTCTTCCAGTAAATAACGTTCCAGACGGATGGCCGTGTCCAGTGTCGTAATGACAAAACCTTCCACCATCAGGATCCCGAAAACGGTTCCATAAACCGGCGGAATGCCCAGAGCCTTATCCAGCAGTCCGCCAACACTGATGGCAAACGCCAGAATGGGATTCGCTTTTACGCCGGCAGCCGCGGGAAAAGCGATGTTCACATAATCGGCAAACGCGATCCCGCAGCCGACCGCAATCATGACTCCAATGGCCAGCAATCCTTCCAGCAGCATCCCGCCGAAAGCAATCTTTTTCACATGCGATTCTTTGGACACCTGTTTGCTGGACGTTCCGCCGGCCACCAGGGCATGAAAACCGGAAATTGCGCCGCAGGCCACAGTGATGAACAGGAATGGCCAAACCGGTCCGAGCTTTGCCGAACCTTGCGCCAGATTAAACGCGGGTGCCGTAAAAGTAATGCCTTTCAGTCCGGCCGCAATGCCCCCGATAAACAGCGCAACCACACCCACATAGAGCAAAAAGGAATTGGTAAAATCCCGCGGCTGCAGGATGATCCAGACGGGAATGCCCGCCGCGAACAGTGTATAGAAACAAAGAATGATCATCCAGACACTGGGATCCAGAGAAACCGGATATTGCATGCCGACAAGAATGGAACCGATGCAGACGATGATGGCCAGAGGAACGGCCAGTTTAACACTCACGCCCCGCTTATAGACCAGCCAGCCAATCACGGGCGCAAATGCGGTGATGATAATAAGGGATGTCGAAGAGATACCGCCGATATGCGCATTGAGCACGCCGTTGACCATAATGGTGCTCACAATGGCTTGATTGGGATCCAGCCGCATCATCTCCAGGGGAACCAGAGAGGTGAGCGATACAGCCGTCAACCCCAGAAAAGCGGAAGTCAGAAGCAGGAGCATCAGGATGGCAAAAGTAATAAATAAGAAGAATCCCGTACTGCCCAGAGATTCTCTGGCGATCTCGGCAACGGATTTGCCCTTTTCCCGGATACTGGCAAATAAAACGGTCATGTCCTGAACGGCGCCGATAAAGATGGTGCCGACGACCGCCCAAAGCCAGACAGGCATAACCCCGAAAATAACCGCGACGGTGGGACCGATAATGGGCCCGCCTCCGGCGATACTGGCAAAGTGATGGCCAAACAAAACCACGGGTTTTGTCGGCACGTAATCACGATCATCTTTCATGGAATGGGCCGGCGTTGGATTTTTGTCATTTTCATTAAATAGTTTAGCTATAAACCGCGCATAAAAACGATAGGCTAAAAAGAATAACACCGCAGCTATAATTAATAATACCGCAACATTCATTATCTTCTCCTTAATTCTACTTACCGTACAAACGCATACGACATTTACAATTTCATTCAGCTTACTACTTTAATATCTTTTTAAGACATAATGACCGCTTCCAAATAGGGCTCTCCTGTGCCGGCCGGGGATCCGGTATGGAGCGTCTGGCATGATAGACAAATTGTTTAAAATATTTTCCATGAATATTGTCGAAGGGTTATGATGATACGTCATGGCAGAATTCGCCCATAGCAGGAATTTGCCATAATATACAATATTCCGTCCGATTCAAGAGTTTTTTTTAGGAAGCTGCAGGCTTGTTTGATCCTTGACAATAATCAAATTGGTGATATGGCCTTTACAGGCTGAAGTATTCCTGTTTTTATAAAAAGGACATGAGGAATCAATAAACATAAAGGAGAGAATTTTATGATTAAATCAAGATTGTGTGATCTGGTGGGGATTAAATATCCGATCATCCAGGCGGGAATGGGGCCGTTCAGTAACAATAATCTATGTGTGGCATCCGCGAACGCAGGTGTTCTGGGGCTTTTGTCCACCAGCGGCCTTTTCAGTAAAGACACGCAACCCTGGATATACGAGGCGTTTATTAAAACGGCTGATTCTTCCATGGACGACGATATGGCTGTCGTGTTGGAAAATCTTTTGAAACGGACTTATCGCCTGACCAAAGATCAGGGCGGCATTTTCGGTATCAATGTCATGGTGTCGGCGGAACTCAGGGATAAGGCAATGGTGATGATCGACACGGCCATCCGGGTCCGCGAGGAAAATCCTGACATCAAAAAACATTTTAAAGTCATTTTCACCTCCGCCGGTGACCCGGTCGGATTAAAAGACAAAATCAAGAACGCGGGATTTATCTGGATGCATGTCGTCCCCTCTGTTAAGGGCGCGCAACGCTGTAAAAAAGCAGGCGTAGATGTTATCGTTGCTTCCGGACACGAAGGAGGATTCCATACCTCGTGGGAACCGGTGCATTCCATGATTCTGCTTCCCGCCGTAGTCGAAGCAGTCTCCGATGAGAAGACATTGGTTGCGGGGGCAGGCGGCTTTTGCGACGGCAAAACCCTTGCGGCCGCGCTGATTCTGGGCGCTGATGGCGCGCAGATGGGTACTCGATTTCTCGCCACCCAGGAAAGTGATTTCCATCAAATCTGGAAAGAAAGTGTCGTGGCGGCCGGCGACCGCGGTACACTGGTGGCCCGCGGCTTCGTGGGACCCGCACGCTGGATTAAAAATAAACGCAGTGAGGAGCATGCGATTAATACCCTGAAGAAATCCCCTGGTGTCTTTTTAGGCACGCCGGACGATTACACGACCATTGACATGGCGTTAATCGACTATGAGGTTGATTCCATTCGCGCCGTCTGCCTGGGCGACAAGGAAAAAGCCATGATGGCGGCGGGCGAAGCAGCGCAGCGTATAAATGATATGCCCAAGGTCAACGATCTGGTTCAAACCATCGTCACAGAAGCGGAAACTATTCTTAAGAATGTTCAGACCAAAATTCTGGGTTGAAAAGTACAAACACATTCACTTCAACAATCGGTTTTCAGAGGGAACGGCCGCGGCCGTTCCCTTCTTTTGCCCAGTTCATCCGCGCCATGAGATTCCCTTCGCTGGCAGAAGGTCTGCACGCATACCATTGACGCACATCCACTACGTTAAACCTCTATGGAGGCCGAGGACAAGACCATCAGAGCATGAACCAACAGGCATGTGCCATGGACACGTTGTTTCCGCTTGACACGCTGGCCTGTTCTTTCTATAGTGCCGGTCACAGGGAGTACTTTGCAAACCAATTATTATGAATAAAATCATTACATAAGGAGGAATAACAATGGCTTTTGAGTATGAGAAATTAACAGTGGAACAAGATGGTATGGTTGTGGTGGCGGCAATTAATCATCCGCCGGCGAACTCGATGGGGCAGGGTGTATTAAGAGATCTGGATGACCTGCTGACCAAATGTGAAAAAGATGACAGTGTGCGCGTCATCGTCATTACCGGCAGCGGCAACAAATTGTTTTCGGCGGGAGCGGATATCACCGAATTTGCCAGTATTCAGGCCGGAAACGTACCGAAGTACAACGGCAACGAGATTTATTTTAAAATCGAAAATTATCCCAAGGTTATTATCGCGGCCATGCAGGGCGGCGCTTATGGCGGCGGTCTGGAACTGGCCTGCTGCTGCCACCTGAGAATCATGGCGGAAGAAGCAACTCTGGGTCTTCCCGAAGTCAAACTGGGACTGAATCCCGGCTGGGGCGGAACGCAGCGTCTGCCCCGCTTCATCGGCAAAACCAAAGCGCTCGAACTGATGCTGACCGGTGATTTCATGCCGGCGAAAGATGCTCTGACGCTTGGTCTTTTGAATAAGGTCGTTCCGCAGGCCGAGGTTCTGGCAACCGCGAAAAAACTGGCCAAGAAACTTGCGGCCGGTGCTCCGGTGGCCCAGCGCGAAATCATGAGAGCGGTTCGCGAAGGTCTCGAAACGACGATTTTTGAAGGTGTCATGAAAGTTGAATTCAGCGCCAGCAAAGCGTTGCAGTTCACGGAAGATTTTAAAGAAGGCGCAAAAGCATTCCTCGAGAAAAGAGCACCCAATTTCAAAGGTCGCTAATTTCGAAAGGCGTTGCCATTTTGGCTGAGAATGTAAGAGGGCGATTAGATTTTCTAACCGCCCTCTTTTTTAACTGAAACAACGACCCAGAGTGTATCAAGCTCTCTGATATCCGTCTGAGGATAAGGAAAGCTCGCCGCCTTTATCAATAACCCGATTGCGGTACTTTTTCACGGAGAGAACTTCCAGCGTCTCAATATACCGGATACTCTTGAGCGTTTTGGTTTTGGCCAGCAGTCTTTTATAACTATCTTAGGATTCCGTGATCACTTCCACAATAAATGAACTTGCTCCCTGGATCTGCAGGATGGACCAATCGTTGAACCGCCCCCTGTCGTCGGAATTCGAGTCGACAATGTAACTGTGTCGTCCTATAACATGAAAAATGGATATCGCGTGCGGGTTTCCCCCGGGAAATTCGATCAACCCGCCTTCTTCACCCCATTTTTGAACAAAGATCGTTGCAGGCAGGACATTATTCTTTGCCACGGTTCCTCCTGTTTTTTCGCCAGTGGCTTTTGAAAAAAGGATTGAACTGATTTCCCTTTATGTTATAAAGCACATAGAATGATGTGTTAACGTGTCAAGCTGCATTTCAAAAGCGATCGTAATTCAATGAAGACAGAACCAGGAGGATGATATGAAGCTTAATAAAATTTATCTGGCGGCCATGATGATGTTGTTTCTTGTGCCGTCAACCCTCTTGGCGGCTGACTTTGATTGGATGCCCGGTTTCAATATACAGGCGCAGGCAGATCCCTCCGGATTCCGGGCCAGGATCGCTACGCGTTTCAATATCGGCGATGCCCAGATCACCGCTGTACTCAGCAATTTCCCCAAACCTGCGGATGCTTACGTCGCCCTGCGACTGGGAGAAATGTCCGGGAAACCGATTGAATATGTGACCCAACAATATAAGGAAAGCAAAGGCCGGGGATGGGGAGCGCTGGCCAAAAGCCTGGGTATTAAACCCGGTTCACCCGAATTCCATGCGCTGAAGCGCGGCGACGATCTTTATGGGAAAAAAGGTAAAAGCAAAGGTAAAAAAGATAAGAAAAATAAAAACTGACGTTGTGACAAATAAGATTCGCATATCCTCCTGTTTTTATACTATGTAAAGAAGGGTATAAAGCAGTGATCTCCACGGGACAATGCGATCATGATCAATCGATCATCATCACTTAAGGCATAAACGGATGGAAACAGCCAACAAGACTGCCGAACCTGATGAAGCACGTCTGGCTGAAGTGGACTATCATCGGCGGCAGAACCGCCTGGTTGTCTATGTAGCCGCTCCCAGCATGATATTCTATGCCGGTTTCTATTTTTATCTGTCAGCGTATTTCCATTCTTCCATCTTCATTCTGATGTTCATCAACGCGGCGGCGGCGATAATTGTCAGTCGCCATTTAAAAGATATCAAAAGCTTAACCGTTCACAAAAGAATTACGGCAGGAATTGCCTTTGCGCTGCTGGCGGCCAACTTGCTCGTCGGACTTTGGGACGAGAACATCTACTATGTCGTTTTGCCATGGATCTTTATCTATCCAATGACGACGGTGATGTTTTTCGGCAGAAAGCTTGGATTTATTATTGCCACCGCTTTCAGTATCGTTGCACTTGTTTTTGTCCTGGTGAATGACATGCCCCCCTGGGATGCACGCCACATCAAAATGTTCCAGTACAATATGGCTGGAGCGCTGCTGTCCAGTCTGGTCATGTCCGTTATTTATGAAAAAACCCGGATGAAAGTGCAGGATGAACTGGCTGTCTCGCAAAATGCGTATCGACTGGCCGAGCTGCATCAACGTGAAACCAACCTCGAACTCCAGCAGGAAATTGAGCGTCGCAAGCAAACGGAAAAGGCCCTGGCGGAAAGTGAGTTGCATTATCGGGCGCTGTTTGAAGAGTCCGTCGTGCCCCTCTGGGAGGAGAGCTGGCCTCAGGTAAAAACTTTTTTGGATGATCTGCCTCCGGAAGCGCATCATCACCTCGTGAGTTACTTCCATGACAACCCGCAGGCCATTGAAAAATATATTCCCTGCATGCACGTCACAGCCGTTAACCGGGCAACCCTGAAGCTTTGCAATGCGGATTCCCAGTCAACCCTGTTTAGAAATTTATCGCAACTCATTGCGTCAGACATGCCTGGTTTTGTCGTCCAGCGAATGGTGTCACTTTATTTAACCGGCAGGTACGATGCCGAGCTAATTGGCACAACACTGACCGGCAGGAAGCTGCACCTCCTTGTCAGCAGCATGATCCCGGCGGGATATGAAGATTCCTGGGAGAAAATTTTCAATTCTGTTTACGACGCCACGGACCGTGTTGCAATGGAAGAGGAAAAAAAGCGCGTGGACCAGCAAATGCAAAACGCAAGGCAAATTCAGGCGATCGCTACGCTGGCCGGCGGAATAGCCCATCAGTTCAACAATGCGCTGGCGGCTATTTATGGCAATCTGGATTTGCTGGAAATGAATACTCCGGAGAATACGGGAAATCGAAAAATTCTGACATCGCTGAAAACATCATCAAGCCGGATGAGCTCTCTGACGGATCAACTGCTGGCTTACGCCGAAGGCGGCAAATACCAGCCCCAGAAATTCTCAATCAATGATCTGGTCATTGATCTGATCCATTCCAGGGCTATGCCTGCCGGTAACGCGATTCAGGTCATCAGTCAATTGGGGGGTGATATCTTTTTGGCCGAAGGCGACGTGACCCAGATCAAAATGGTCGTTGATGTCGTTCTGTCCAATGCCTTTGAGGCCCTCCAAAAAGGCGGCATTGTCAAGATTTCGACAGGCCGCAGGCTGATTGGAGAAGCGGTAACGAAAAATGATCCACCGGCCAGGCAGGGCGTATACACGTTTATCCGCATTGAAGACAATGGCATCGGGATGACGGATGAAACATTGCAACGTATTTTCGAACCGTTCTTCACGACTAAAATTTACGGCAGAGGCCTGGGAATGGCTGCCGCATTCGGAATCATTAAAAACCACGACGGCTTAATCACGGTGGATTCGGAGCCGGGCCAAGGCACTATCGTTGTCATCTACCTCCCCGGGATAGAGAGCCAGGCAACATGATTAAAGTCTCAACAATAAAAAGGGCGGCATCCTTGCGAATGCCGCCCTTCCTTTTAACCTGACAGCCTATAGACTAACAGTCTAAAGCCTTAACTTACTTTCTCAAATCCGCCGGTTTCATATAGCGCTTGGGATCAACCCATTTGGCGACATAAGCTTCATTTTCCGGGCAGGACTCATGCAGGTAGGCAATCTTTCCGCCCTGCTGGAACTGGACGATCAACTGATAGTAGTAACCGGGGTAGGTTTTGTAAGGATTATTCGGGTCTACTCTCATCCGGGAATGATAGAAAGGTTTAATTTTCTTGGTTTCATATTTGACCTTGCCCAGAGAATAAACGGTTTCCACATCTTCCATCGCTTTGATCAATGCTTTGATGTCGCCGGTTCCCTTGGCTTTTTCGATGGCCGCCTTGAAATGATAAATATCGGCATACGCGATATGCACATGAATCTGCATGGGAATCTTGCGCGCCTGTGCTTTTTTCACCAGCGGAATCGTTTTGGGGGTTAAAGGAATATCATCGAGATCCGTAAACGAACTGATAATGCCCAGGCCCTTGCCGCCCGTCATCCGCCAGAAATCCTTGGTCTGGGCCACACCGCCGTAGAGATTGACCTGAATATCCCGTGCCGCGGAATCCGACCATTGCTTGGCGAAAGATTCCGTATCGGTAAACCAGGAGCTGATGTAGAAAATAAGTTCGGCGTTCGTTTTTTTGATGTCCTGGAGAATCGGCAGATACATGGTGCCGCGGGGCTTTACCGCCTTGCTGTAAACGATTTCCAGACCGCAGTCTTTAGCTAATTTTTCCCAGGTCGGCAAATTGATATAGCTGATTCCTTTGCGCCATTCCGTTGTCCAGGCCAGATCTTCCCACAGAATTGCTATCTTTCTTGCTTTCTCGTATTCCGGGATGGTCTTGCAGAAGAAATATTTCTGCTGGGCGTAATGAGCCGGTTCCGGATCCCAATCACGGAAGTTATGATCATATTTCGGCGCTTCGTCAATGATGCGGGCAGTCAGTTCCGCGCCCATCGGTCCGTTAAAAACCAGGATGTGCGGATACTCTTTCGCCAGCATGCCGGATGCTTCCTGAACGGCCAGACAGATTTCCGTTCGGCCTTCCACGGAAATAAATTTGGCTTTGTCTTCAATAACCAGTTTACGAAACGCTTCTACGGAAAGCGACGTATCACCCTTGTTATCCATAACAACATATTTGACCGGCCGGCCCAGAATGCCGCCCATCGCGTTGATTTCTTCCACCGCCATTTTCTGGATGTCCATGCACGGACGGGTCCCCGGCGATGCCACCATGCCGATGTAGCCGATGACAAATGGTTCACCTTTCGGCTGTGCCACTGAGATGGATGGTGCGCCGATTGCAATGGCAATCAGCAGCATCAATGCTGTAAAAACGACCATGTTAACTCTTTTTGTTCGCTTCATCATTAACCCCTCCTCCTCATTAAAAAAACAATTAAATATTTCTGATCAAATGTCTGCCGGATATTTGATCCTTCTATTGCTAATCATTCAGATATTTTTTTTGGATATATTCATTATCCTTGCCGATCTCGCTGGAAACCCACTTGACCCGGGGAGGCGATTCGGACATTTTAACAAAATTGGCGCTGATTGTGTATTTCCCAAGCTTTTCATCTTCCACTTCCTGAAAGGCCTTGCGGATATGCCATTGCTTGTTTTCCATCGCCTCCTCCGGCGTCATGAGTTTCATGATAATGGGAACACCGCCGCCTCGCCACTTGGATCTGGCCGATCTTTTGCTGTAATTCAAGGCCATCTTGACCAGTTCATCGCTGGTATATTGAATCGTTTTTTCCTCGATAATCTTATGCAGATGAATGGCCTGTTCCAGGATATCCGGAATGCGGTCCGATGAATAGCGCCAATCATCTTCCTGCTCCCATAAACCCAGTATCTTAAGCAGGGCGCGGAAGTCATGGTCGCGGGGCGCGGCAATAGCCACAAAACCATCTTTGCATTTCCAATGTCCATAGGGATACAAGATGAAGTCCAAGACGCCGATGCGCGGGCGTGCTTTTTCCCAGGTAAAGCCGATCGTGGCGGGCATCCCGACCATGGAAGAATACGCGTCCATGCCGGCGACATCCACCATCTGGCCCTGGCCGGTGTTTTGCCGGTGAATCAGAGCGACCGTGCCGCCCAGGGCCGCGGAAAGCCCGGAGATATACCAGCCCGCCCACATGCCGCCTCTGAGCGGCCAGTTGAGAGGTTCGGGTTCATTGGGCGTGCCCCCCATCTGCGCGGGAAGGCCTGAACCTGCCTGAGAGGTAATATCGGTGTCCGGCATTTTTGCGGACTCTTTAGCCTTATCCGTGTATTGCCCGTACGCGGAAAGCGCAATATAAATCAACCCCGGATTATCCGCGCTCAATTGACGGTAACCGATGCCCCAGCCATCCATCTCACCCGGCACGAAGCTTTCGATCACCACCGCCGCCTTTTTGGCCAGTTTCGCGAAAATTTTTCTGTCTTCAGGATTATTTTTAATATCAAGCGTCATGTATTTTTTATTGCGTCCTTCGAACATGAACGGAATACCGACTCCCTTGACCGTGACACCGAAAGGTGTAATCAGACGCGCCGGATCGCCGTCGGGCGGCTCAATTTTGATAACCTCCGCGCCGAACTCGGCCAGATAACTTGCACAGATAATGCCTGCGAAATTGGCCGAACTGACATCGAGCACCAGGATGTCGTCGAGCACTTCCGGCTTGCCTTCAGTGCTCATCATTGCCGCCAGTATTTTACCGCGATCCGCTCCGCCGCCCCCGCCATGCCGGGTGTAGATTTCTTCCTTGGCGCTCATTTTTTGACCTCTTTTCCGTAGTTATAAATGGGATCCTCTTTCAGGTTGTAATAGACCGGCGGCTTTAATCCCGGCCGGTCGTCAAAAGTCCCGATAACTTTTTTCTTTTCCAGATCCTCTATTTCCGCTTCGCACAATCCCAGAAACTTCTTGAGCACAACCCGGTTATGATAACCGAGCGGCCGCGCCAGCCACTTGGTGCGCGAGGGCGTGCCGGAGAGTTGCGCGGACGGTCCGGCAATCGTCAGATTGCCGTAAACATCGTCCTTGAAAAGAATGACACTCCCCCGCTTGCGCCGCCACTCCTCATTGGCGATCATAAAATCGTCCGCGACCTCCGCCGCCGGGAAATTTTTCTCATCCGCCAGTTTGATGATTTCAGCGCAGGATTTGGTTTTGACCCAATCGACCGCGATCTTGGTCAGCTCTTTGGCGTTTTCCGGTTTTAATCTTTCCAGCGTATCGGCGAAACGAGAATCCGCTGCTAACTCCGTCCTGCCTATTGCGCCGGCAAAGTTTTTGAACTGATCGGCCGTTGCGCAGGCCAGCGCCAGAAATTTATCATCGGCTGTTTTAAAGATAGAGGCCGGCATCATCGTGGGATCCGTGTTGCCCGTGCGTCCGATGGCCTCTTTGGTCACGGAGTTATAGGTGTAATTAAACAGCATGCGCATCAGACCTTCGGTCTGCGCCATATCTATATACTGACCCTTGCCGGTTTTTTTGCGGTGGTAAAGAGCCATTAACACCGCCAGAGCGCCGAAATTGCCGGGGACGAAATCTCCGACATAGTCCGGCAGTTTGTAGTAAATATCGGTATCCGGATAGCCGTTTAAGGTCAGAACGCCGCTTGCACCCTGAGCCAGGAGATCCCAGCCGGGGAAATAGCGCATCGGACCAAACTGGCCGTAAGTGGAACAGCTCAGAAATACAATATTGGGGTTGATCTTGGATATTTTTTCATAACCGATCCCCCACGCATCGGCCGTGCCCGGCGCGAAATTCTCAATAACGACGTCGGCGTTCTCGGCCATTTTATAGATCAACTCCTTGGACTGTTTCAACGCCAGGTTGACCGACAGAAAATATTTGTTTTTGGTGATATTGTGCCAGATGGGATTCGAGTGTTTCCAGTACTTTCCCCAATACGTTGCCGGCCGCCAGAGATCGCCGTAAAATGGCAGCTCCAGTTTAATCACTTCCGCGCCGTAATCCGCGAGCAATCTTGCGGCAATCGGTCCGAAAATCACGTGAGAAAAATCCAGCACCCGAATGCCCTGGAGTGCTTCGGGCTTTTGGCTTGCCTCTGCGGGATTGAAAAGTTTTGCCGTATAAGAAAAGTAATCTTCCATTGCTATCTCCCTAAATATGCCTTTTTCACCAGATTGTTCTTCATCAGATCTTTTCCACTCCCCTCCAGAACGACTCGCCCTTCCTGAAGAATGTAGCCACGGTCGGCCAGCTGCAGAGCGCGCAGCGCATTTTGTTCGGTCAGCAAAATCGTCAGTCCGGATTGGCGCAGTTTTCCCAGTGTTTCGTACACTTCATCCACGATGCGCGGAGCCAGCCCGATCGACGGTTCATCCACCATCAAAAGCATCGGATTGGCCATCAGCCCCCGGCCGATTTTGAGCATCTGCTGCTCGCCGCCGGAGAGAAGCCTCGCCGCCATGTTGGATCTTTCTTTTAAAATTGGAAAAAGGCTGTACACATACTCAATTGTATTTTTCCTCTTGGACCAGGATGATTTCCGGTAAGCCCCCAGTAAAAGATTTTCCTTCACGGTCATGAACGGAAAACTTTTCATCCCCTCCGGAACCTGCACGATGCCTCGATTCACAACTTTATGTGATGGCAGACCCTGGATGGCCTCGTCGCGAAAAATGATTCTGCCGCTGGTGCCGACCATCATACCCTGAATGACGTTCAAAATGGTGCTTTTCCCGGTTCCGTTAGACCCCAGGATAGTCACAATCTCCGATTGCCGGATATTGAAGCTGATTCCATGCAACGCCGGAATGACGCCGTAAGATGCGCTCAGATCACTGACTTCAAGCATATTCCCTCCAACCTCTACCCAGATACGCTTCAATTACATCATCGTTGTTGACCACCTCATCCGGTGTGCCTTCCGCCAGTTTGGCGCCGTAGTTGATCGCGACAATGCGATCCGCCGCTTCCATGAGAACCGCCATGACATGTTCAATCCAGAAGACCGTGACGCCGAATTCTTCTTTGGCCTTGCGAATCATCTTGATGGCATTTTTCGCCTCGCCGGGATTGAGACCCGCCATGACCTCATCAATAAAGAGCAGCTGAGGCGTGGTGGCCAGCGCGCGCGCCAGCTCCAGCATTCTTAATTCATAGAAAGTCAGATCGCGCGCCAGAATATTGCGTTTGCTGAAGAGACCGACAAATTCCAGATAATGCGTCGCGTCATACATGGCGTCCTGAAAACTCTGGTTGATTCTTTTTTTGCCGGAAATGGAACTGGCCAGAACACTGGTCAGGGCCGTCAGCTCCGGGAAGGGACGCGGAATCTGGTACGTGCGGGCCAGCCCCATATAGGCTCTTTCATGGGGCTTCATCCGCGTGATATCCACACCGTTCATTTCAATTTTTCCGGAAGTCGCGGGGAAATAACCCGTCAGACAATTGACCACCGTGGATTTACCCGCGCCGTTGGGGCCGATGAATCCCAGCGTTTCCCCTTTGTGAATTTCAAAGGACACATCGTTGACCGCCACGATTCCTCCGAAACGTTTGACCAGATTGCTCACTTTAACTAATGGAGCCATGAATTCTTACCTCCGCACATGAATGGTTGGCAAATATTCGCGATAACGGCGTTTGCGATACAGGCCGAATAAACCTTCCGGGAGAATAAACAACAGAATCAGAAGAATAATCGGGAACAAGAGCGGCTGGATCGGCCCCATGAACCGAATCATCAGCATTTCCAGGAAAGAAACAAAATAGCCGCCGACCACGCAGCCGAAGATCTGGGCGCGCCCGCCGATCATCAGCACGAGCAGAACCTTCAGCATAAACGTCAGCGGCAGATACGTTTGGCCGGCAAACGAACTGAAGTAGTGTGCGTAAAACCATCCGATAATACCAACCATCGTCGCGGCGACAACAAAGGCGATAATTTTGACTTTGTTGATATTGATGCCAATGGAATGCGCGACGTCTTCGTCATCGTTGATCGCCGCCATCAGCAGGCCGTAGCGGGATTTAAGGACTTTATTGATAAACCACAAATAGGCAAACATGATGGCCGTAGAAAGGTAACCGATCACCAGAAAATTATTTTTGGCGTTGCCGGTGTCCAGAAGCGGCACGATGCCGAAAAGACCGGTATCACCTTTGAATATATCGGTATAGATGAAGGTTACTTCCAGGAAAACCAGCGGCAGCAGCAGGGAGAGGAGAACATAGTAAAGACCACGCGCCATGATGACCAGCGGGCTGAACAAAAGAGCTGCGATCATCGACATCAGGATGGCAAAAGGCAGTGTCGCCAGAGGCCCCCAGCCATAGGCGATGCTGAGCAGCGCCGCTGTATAGCCTCCCACGCCAATGTAAAATTGAGGGCCGAAGTTCATCCGTCCCGTGCCGATGGTCATCAGGGCCAGAGGCATCGCAATGGCGGCGTACAGATTGGCCGAAATCATTGTATTGATCAAACCGGGACTGACGAAGTAGGCCAAAATGGGAACAGTGAAAAGAAATGCGGCCCATAGCAGGGTGTTGCGCCAATAGCGCGGCTCCAGAGTCCATTCCCATTTTTTCGTTCCAAGCCGGATAACAATACGGTCTCTTTTTAATTCCATTTCTACCATAACGACTCACTCCTTGCTAATCCCTGGGGGCGAATAATTAAAACAACCATAACCAAAATCAACGCTGACAAAAGCATGAAGCGCGGCTCTCCAATGACATTGCTGGCGATGGCTTGGGTAAACCCGATTAAAAAACTGGCCATAATCGTCCCTTTAATGTTACCCAATCCGCCTAAAACCGCAACAAGGATCGCGGTAATCATGTACGTCCAGCCCATCATTGGACTGACTTCCAAGACCGGCGCTATAACAAGCATCCCCACGATGACAGGCAAAAGGACGATCATCATGGTGAACATGTAGAGCGCTTCGACATTGATGCCGACAATTTTCGATGAATAAATATCCTGCGACAAAGCCCGGACGGCCATACCGGTTTTTGTTTTGACGAAAAAGAAGACGAAAGCGCCGGTCATAAGTAAAGCGATCACGGCGCCGATCACCAACTGCTTGGGAACCACGACGGCGCCGATTTGGAATATGCCGTCCATCAGAGTAGTTTCCAGATAAACGCCCGCCTGAACCGGATAAAAGTAATTGGCCGCCTGTTCAACAATCAGCGCTACCAGCAGGAGAGCGGTTAACAGAACATCTTCCGTGTACATATATTTTTTAATCATACCTTTATAAATAATGATGGAGACAATAAATTGCACGACGACCATGCCGAATATGGAAGGGATCAGAGGCCAATCGAGCGCCGACATAAACATCCAGGTGCCGTAAACCGTGAGCGGAAAGATATAGGCGTATCCGAGGTGGAAAATCCTAAGCACCCCGCAGATCAGAGAAAAACCAAGTGAAATCAGAAGATATATTGAACCCAGCACAAAAGTATAAACAACAACAGTCAGAATATAAGTCTCCATGCCTTTTCACCCTCAATTGATGAATCTAAAATTTCTTTCAAAACTACGCTCATGAAAAGCTCCCGATGGCCGGGAACCACTCGTCTTGCGCTTTGATCAGCCCTGGAACAATGTGACGCTTTTATGCCATGCCTGCAAATCATTCGCACGCCGGTGAAGCGGCTGCGACGGTCGTTGAAAAAACTTTAAATCTTGAGACTTGTTTTGTAGAGAATAAAAATTGTTGGAAATGGTACGGATGTTTTGGGTGTTGTACGATACTCCCGTAAGGAAGTAACGCTGATGAGTCATACGATCAATTTTGCGTTGAGGCGGACGATCTAGCGCGAACACAGGGCCTCCAAAGCTCCCAGACGATGATGAATCTGTTCCATCTTCAGGATAAACGGCGGTCTGAACCACCGATATTGGATCCTAAGGATAATGCTTTTTTTCAGCTGCCTTGAAATGGTTCACATTACATTCGCTTCAAATATCAAAGGCGAAATTGGTTTCGATTATTAGGCGATGTTGATTTTTTTGTCAATGAAAAAAAATTTATTTTCTCCAAAGTTAAGCCATTTCAAAGGGGTCCGGCTTTTCCACAGAATATTTTCCAGTGTATCCTGTAAGAAGAATTGGTACACAACTGCATGACGCTGCCACAACAATGAGCCGGGGCAGCGCGGCAGGAGAAAGGACCGGAGGGCCATACTTCAGGCTTTAATGCCCAGCCGGTAAGGTGGGCAAATACAGACGACAGAGAGAATATCGGCACAGGCGCTCGATCGTTATTCACGGAGGAAATGACCTTTCGCGCTCCCCCTGTTACAGAAGACCGCCAATGGCTTCCGCGGCCCTGTCTACATCCTTCGCCGTATTGAAATATCCGAAACTGAAGCGGACGGTTCCCTGCGGAAACGTCCGAAGGGTGTGATGAGCGGATGGCGCGCAATGCAGGCCCGGCCGGCACAGGATGCCGTCATGCTCTTCAAAATGCAGAGCCGCATCCGATGGAGAAATACCGTTGATGTTAAAGGACACGACGGCGGTTTGCCGGGCGGCGTCGTTCGGTCCATAAATTATCACCCGATCCCGCCATGCCTGCAGGCGATCAAGAAAACGTTCCGTCAGCTTGACTTCCGCGGCCCTGATTGCTTCCACGGTTTGCTCCAGAACGAAACTCACCCCTGCCCGCAACCCCGCAAAGCCGATGGTATTGGGTGTGCCGCTCTCATACCGGTCCGGCATAAAATCCGGCTGGGTTTCAAATTCCGAACGACTCCCTGTTCCACCTGTCATCAGGGGTTCAATCATTTCTTCCAGGCCCTCGCGGATATAGAGCCCGCCCGTGCCCTGCGGGCCGAAAAGAGATTTATGCCCGGTGAAAGCCAGCAGATCGATCCCGCTCTTTTGAACGTCAATGGGCAAAGCTCCGGCGGTCTGGGCGGCATCTACACAAAATAATATGTCGCCCTTTTCCCTGATGAGTGAACCGACGGCCTCAACGGGCATGATTGTTCCGGTCACATTCGATGCGTGCGTCAGAATAACCATTTTTGTATTTTTGCGAAAAGCCTTGCGGATGTCGTCGGGATCAAGTTCACCGCGCGGTGAACAGGGAATCACCGAGAGCGCCACACCCCGCGCTTCCTGGACGCGCAGGGGACGCATGACGGAATTGTGCTCCAGCGAGCTCGTAATGGCATGATCGCCCGGCCGGAGCGTTCCCCGGATGGCAATATTGAGTGCTTCCGTGGCATTTTTTGTGAGGGCGATCCGGAGCGAATCCTCCACTCGGAAAAGCTGTGCGAGGATATCCCGCGTTTCGTAAAGGATACGGCCGGCTTCAATGGAAGGGCCGTGGCCGGAGCGTCCGGGCGATGCACCGATGGTTTGCTGATAACGAATCATCTCCGCCAGAACGCTTGGCGGTTTGGGAAACGACGTTGCGGCGTTGTCCAGATAAACAGTTTCCATCTGCACTTCATTCCTTGATCGGCAAAACATGCACCGCCTTGATAACGAGTTGGATTTCGTCCGCTGCCCGGAGATCCAGTTCATCCACCGACTCCGTTATTCGGGCGGAGACCTCTCCACGGCAGATATTACATCGAACTTGATCAGGGACACGATATCGGCCTCTTGACGAACCTACCCCGGAGCCGCAGTTTTGTTTCTTGCGCGGTGTTTCATAACTTTCTATTTTACCCTGATGCTCTGTTGATCGTTTTAGCACAATACAGGAATTCAACTGCCGGCAATATTTATCGTCTGATTCAGACCGGTCGGTTCCACTCTGAATGCAGGCCATACCCTTATTTTACCTGCTCGACCGGGTAGCCCGCCTCGTCCCAGGCCTTGATTCCACCGGGATGGCGATAAACATTCTTATAGCCGAGTTTTACGGCCCACATCGCGCCGTTATGGCTGCGGGTGCATTTTACAAATCCGCAATAAAAGACGATCAGGCGATCCTTGTCGGGACCCAGGAGTTTCTCCAGGTCTGCTTTTGTTTTGTCGTTCAGGTTCGTCATTTCGGGGATCGGAAATTCCATCTGGACCGCACCGGTAACATGCTGTTTCTTATAGCTTGCTTCCAGGGGCATGGTATCCACAATCAGCATGGCTTTTTTCTGGTCGATCCAGCTTTTCAGCTCCTGCGTGGCAATGACCTTATATCCTCCGCGCTGAACTTCGGCGGTGAAGGTTACGGCAATCTTTTCCGTATCCAGCTCTTTGGTTCCCCAGGCCGCCATAGCCCCTCCGATCAGGCTGAAAACCAGCAGAACCGTTATCGAAACGATGATCAAATTTTTCCTTGCGTTCATTATTTCTCCTTTTTCTTATGATAATTTTATCTCTTCAGGGAAACCATGGATGATCTTTAACCATTGGCTTGATCAGCTCCTGTTTCTCACGATACCCGGACCCATCGGGAAATATAAAGGTATGGAGCAATCAACCCGACGAGGAACATATCCCGGTAAAATGCCGCCTGCAGACCGGCCTGTTTGTTCAGATCTTCCGCGCCGAAACAGCCGCAATCGACGTTCAGATTACCGAAAATTCCATATCCGAGTACCAGGACAAACAGGACCAGGAGTCCGGTAATCAGGTGGAGGCCCCAGGACCGGTCGAAAAGCAGGAGCATTCCGGCAACCGTTTCCACCAGAGGCAGGCCGATGGCCAGGACGGGAAGGAACATTTCCGGAACCAGATTATAAGAGGACAGGGTTACAGCAAATGTCCCGGGATCAAAAAGTTTAATAACCCCGCCATAAATGAACAATCCGGACAGAGCAATCCGGATAATCCGGTAAGGCCAGGGATTGCGAAGCGCCCGACGGAAAAAATCGCCGTATCGAGCATTTATCCATTTTCCGGGCACGGGCTGTTTTTCCCTTTCGATCTCGTCCATTCCGACTCCATCATTTCTTCATTGAACCTTGGATGACCGGTTCAGAAAATTCGCAGGAAAGTTAACAGACGCCAGAGTGAATAGCAAATTCATAAGAGTCATATCGTGGTCATCAGTATAACCAAAAAGAATAAGCCCCCTGTTTTCCACCGTGAAAAAGAGGGGCTCAAGATCATCCATTTTTTATGGGAAACAACTTGCCTGCTGCCGGATTAAGCTATCTCGAGAAAAATTGCCGGCACCGGTTTGATGAACCGATGCGTCCCGCTGAAACCTGATGGTTGGACCCTTTCAGCCGTCCGTAAGCGGCGCTAAAAGTTCACTGAGTGTCGGGTGCGGGATCACCCAGGCGCGCAGCTGCTTTCGGGTCAGTTTGCTGGACACCGCCAGGGCAAGCGGTGACAGAAGATCAGCGGCATGGTCACCGACAATGACCGCACCGATCAGTTGATTCTGATGGAAAACGGCCTTGATGAAACCCTGCCCCATCAGTTCGGCCCGGGCAATGATGTTGGCACTGTAATTCGATTTGACAACCTCGATGCTCAACCCTTCGTCCAAAGCCCGCTTTTGCGTGCAGCCGACGCGGGCAATCTGCGGATGACTATAGACAACGGATGGAATCAGGTTTTCGTCACAGACATATTCGCCGCCGCCATACATGCTTTCTACCGCGACTCTGGCCTGACGGGACGCCCGGTGTGCCAGCATCATGCCGCCGGTCACATCACCCGCGGCATAAATACCGCCCACATTCGTCTGCATGCCGGCATCTACTTTGACCCCGGAAGTCGTGTAATCAATCCCCAGACTATTTAACTGGTCTTTCAGCAAAAACGGCTTCCGGCCCGTGCAAAGCAGGGCGCATCCGGCTCGCATTTCCATGGTTTCATGGTTTTTCCGGACTTGCATCACGACGCCGCCGGGTGATTCCTTGAGGCTTATCAGCGCCGTCGATGTGTGAACGGCAATGCCCAGGCGGGCAAGCTCCTGGTTGAGAAAAGCCGCCGCTTCTTCATCTTCCTGCGGCAAAATGCGCTCCAGGAGCTCAACCAGGATCACTTTAACACCTAGTTCGGCAAATACGGTGGCGTATTCGACGCCGATAAAACTGCCACCGACAATAATCATACTGGAGGGCAGCGTTGTCATGCCGAGAATATCGTCCGAGGTCATGATGCGCCCCGAGGTCTGGACATCCGGCAGAAGTTGCGGTTGCGATCCCCAGGCAATGAGAATATGGTCTGCCGCTATAAGCTGACTTTCTCCGGATGAAGCCATCCACCGCACTTCCCGCGGCGAGCGTATTTTGCCTGTGCCTTGTTTTGTTTCGACTCCTGCGTCGGTGAGCGCTTTTTGCGCTCCCAGAGCTGCAATTTTAACGACCTGATCCCGATGTTTCTTCATGGCCGAAAAATCAATTGTAAAATCAGCAATATTAACACCGACACGCTTCAGTTTTTTCAAATCCGTATAAAATTTGCTGCAGGTCAGCAGAGCCTTGGTGGGGATGCAGCCGCGATGTGTGCAGGTGCCGCCCCAGCCGTCTTTCTCAATAATGAGGACGCGTTTTTTCTTGGCTGCGGCCATTTCCGCCGCGGCCAGTCCTCCCGGCCCCCCGCCAATGATGACCAGATCATATTTATCCGACATACAGGCAATCTCCTTCTGAAAAATTCTTAACACAGGCCGTCAGGCCGGGCAAACGGAAAATCTGCATCCCAAAACCTTTATTTCGCATTTAAGATATTGAGGCTCATAACCGATCTTTTCTAAAGCAGTATATTAATTTCGGACCTGAATTATCATGGCTATCACACCGCTTGGACATAATGCCTATCAATTCGAGCCTGTTGCCGGCAGCAGCACCATGGGAAGGGTCGCGGCCGCCGGGCAGCCGGACAAACCGGAGTTGCTCACCGAACCCTGCCAGACCTGCGCAAGCCGACGCTACGTCGATCAATCCAATGATTCCTCCGTATCCTTTCAGACGCCGACAAAATTGGCGCCTTCGGAAGCGGCTCTTGCGGTTGCCGCGCATGAAAACGAACATGTCGTCAATAACCGCGAGAGGGCAGAACAGGAAGACATGGTCGCTCGCTCCACGGTGACGATTTCCTACGACGTCTGTCCGGAATGCGGGCGGATTTACGTCGCGGGCGGCAAAACGACAACGACTTTTACTCCTAAACAGCAAACCATGGATTCTGAAAGCGAGGGCCCGGGCGGCAAGGTCAATACGTTTGCCTAGAGCCCTCCTCGCGCGTCATTTTCAAATTAAATCAAAAGCATTGGCCGGCTCCCGGTACGCACCCGGGCAGCAGATTGATCCGGAATTGAAACTTGTCATACCTGCCAATATCTGGTAGTTCACCAGTAGGATTGGGTGGATGAAAAATATTCTGACCGTTTCGCAATTAAATGATCATATTAAAACCTTGCTGGAAGAGACCTTCGGTTCTCTATGGGTGGAAGGCGAAGTTTCCAATTTGCGCCGGCCCCAGTCCGGTCATGTCTATTTCACGCTCAAGGACGACAAAAGCCAGATTCGGGCGGTTTATTTTCGCCAGTACGGCTATTCGCTGAATCGGGCGGCAAAGTTTGACCTGGAAGACGGCATGAAAATTTTGTGCCGGGCCCGCCTCAGCGCTTATCCGCCGCGCGGCGAATATCAGCTCATCGTGGACTCGGTCGAACCGCAGGGCGTGGGAGCGCTGCAAAGAGCTTTCGAGCAGCTCAAAGCCAGACTGGCTGAGGAAGGATTGTTCGATCAAATTCACAAAAAGGGCATCCCTTTCCTTCCCGGATGCATCGGCGTCATCACATCGCCCTCGGGTGCGGTCATCCGCGATATTTTAAATGTCACCCGCCGGCGTTTTCCGTCCGTCGATATTTTAATCGCACCCACCCGCGTGCAGGGCGCGGAGGCGGCAGGCGAAATCATTTCCGCCCTGCACAACCTTCAGAATTGCGGCAAGGTGGATATCATCATCATTGCGCGGGGCGGCGGGTCGCTGGAGGATCTCGCTCCTTTCAATGATGAGGCTCTGGCCAGAGAAATTTTTCGTTCATCGATTCCCGTCATCTCGGCGGTCGGTCACGAAACCGATTTCACGATCTGCGATTTTGTAGCGGATCTGCGGGCGCCTACCCCCTCGGCAGCGGCGGAACTGGCGGTCCCCCACCGAACCGACCTGGAAGACAGTCTTGCCCGACTGCGGCTGCGATTGACAGCCGCCCTGCGCCGGCAGCAAAACGCGAAGGCTGAGCGACTGGGATCTCTCACGTCCCGGTTTAAAGATCCGCGCCGCTTCCTGGTTGATTTTTCAATTCACCTGGACGATCTGCGTGAAAGAATAGAGCGCGCTATCCTGCACCGGACGCAGATGCTTAAAAATAAATTGCAGAACCTGAACCAGGGCCTGCAATATCAGAATCCGGAAAGAAAAATTCGGGAGCAAAGATTTTTGCTCGGCGCCCTGGAGAAAGAGCTCCTCACCGGCTGGAATGCTTCTTTCCGGGATCGCGAAAGCCGGTTGAAGAAGAATGCCGCTCTGCTCGCTTCCCTGAATCCTCTGGCCGTGCTGCAAAGAGGTTACAGCATTACACGCCGGTTATCGGATGGCGAGATTGTCCGCGAGGCCGCAGTCTTGACTTTGGACGAAAGCGTCACGATTCAACTGGCGGGGGGCAGCCTTCAGGCGCGGGTGGAAAAAATTCAGGAGGAATAAAACGTCATGGCGAAGGAAAAGTTTGAAGACGCTTTGGAAAAACTGGAAAATATAGTAAGAGACATGGAAGCAGGCGACCTGCCGCTGGATTCGGCGCTGAAATCTTTTGAAGAGGGCATTCGGCTGATCCGCTTTTGCTCGGCAAAACTCGATGAAACCCAGCGCCGCGTCGAGCAGCTTCTGGAAAAAGAGAGCGGCCTGCACATAAAAAATTTTCAGGATGAAGAGACCGATGAATCATGACGATTTTCTCGAAGCGTATTTAAAGGACAGACAGAAGATTGTAGAAGAAGCATTGGAGCGTTATCTCCCGGATGAAGACAACGTCCCGCAGGAACTGCATACCGCCGTGCACTACAGCGTCTTCGCGGGCGGCAAAAGGATCCGGCCGATTCTTTGCTTGGCGGCCCTCGAAGCGTGCGGCGGCGACATTGCACCGGCCATGCCGGTGGCCTGCGCCCTGGAATTGATTCATACCTATTCCCTGATTCATGATGATCTGCCGGCCATGGATAATGATGATTTCCGCCGCGGCAAACCCACCAGCCACAAGGTTTTCGGTGAGGCCATGGCGATTCTCGCGGGAGACGCGCTTCTGACGGAGGCTTTTGTGCTTCTGTCCCGGGCGGAAAAAGTACGGCTGGCCGCGGAAAGGCGCCTGGCCGTCATTCAGGAAATTGCGTCCGCCGCGGGGATCACAGGCATGGTCGGCGGACAGGCGCTGGATATCCGGGCGGAAAAAATCAAACCGGATTTCGAGGGGCTTACCGACATCCATCGCCGTAAAACCGGCGCGCTGATTGTGGCTTCCGTCAAGGCCGGTGCAATTCTCGCCGGCGCAGGCGACGCCAAGCTTCAGGCACTGACCGTTTACGGCGCCCACGTCGGCATGGCTTTTCAGATTGCCGATGATATTCTCAACGTGGAAGGCGACAGCGGCCTGATGGGCAAAAAAACCGGCAGCGATGCAGCTCTGGGCAAAGTCACCTATCCTTCACTCGTGGGCCTCGAGGCGGCTAAGAGGAAGCTTGCCGAACATATCGAAGCGGCCGTCGCCGGAATTGCGGCTTTTGATTCTCGCGCCCTGCCGCTGCGGGTCATCGCCCGCTATATTATGGATAGAAAGTCTTGAAGAGTTATTAAAACCGATGAAACCTATTGAAACCGTCGATTACAGTGTGCTGCCGAATGTGAATGATCCTGCGGATCTCCGCAAACTCAGCATCGCCGAACTGAACACGCTGGCCGAAGAAATCCGCAGCCTGATCATCCACACCGTTGCGTCCACCGGCGGCCATCTGGCCTCATCCCTGGGGACTGTGGAATTGACGCTGGCACTGCATTACGTCTTCAATACGCCGGATGACAAGCTGATCTGGGACGTCGGCCATCAATCCTACGCGCACAAGATTGTCACGGGGCGCAGGGACAGGTTTCCCACGCTGCGGCGGCAGGGCGGCCTCAGTGGTTTTCCCAAGCGGGAGGAAAGCGCCTACGACGTGTTTAATGTCGGGCACAGCGGCACCTCCATCGCGGCGGCGGCGGCCTTCGCCGAAGCCCATCACCTGAAAGGCGAGATGAGCAAAGCGATCGCGGTCATCGGCGACGGTTCTCTCACCACCGGCATGGCCTTCGAGGGACTGAACTGGTCGGGAGACCGCGACAGGAATGTGATCATCGTTTTAAACGATAATGAAATGTCCATTTCTCCCAATGTCGGCGCCCTCTCCTCCTATTTAAACCGGATCATGACAGGCGACCGGGTCACTAAATTTAAAGGAGAGCTGAAGACTTTTCTTAAAAGCATCCCCAGCATCGGCGAACAGATTTTCAAAATTTCGAAGCAAATCGAGGAATCCGTGAAAACGTTTGTTGTTCCCGGCGCACTGTTTGAGGAGCTGGGCTTTACCTATGTCGGGCCGCTGGAAGGCCATCGCCTGGATTACCTGATCAAGAATTTTGAAAACATCAAAAAACTCAAGGGACCGGTGCTGGTCCACGTCATCACTCAGAAGGGCCGCGGCTACAAATTTGCGGAAGAAAACTCACCAACCTACCACGGCATCGCACCCTTTGATGTGGAAACCGGAATGACGATCCCCGCGACCAGCACGGCGCCGTCCTATACGGAAATTTTCGGCAGGACGCTGATCGAGCTGGCCGCCGCCGATTCCCGGATAGTCGCCGTAACCGCCGCCATGTGTGAGGGCACGGGCCTCGAAAAATTCAGACAGCAATTTCCCGAACGCTTTTACGACGTCGGGATTGCCGAACAGCTCGCGGTCACGTTCGCCGCCGGCCTGGCTATTGAGGGGCTGCTTCCTGTCGTGGCCATCTATTCGACATTTTTGCAGCGCGCCTACGACCAGATTTTGCATGATGTCTGTCTGCAGAAGCTGCCGGTTGTTTTTGCCATAGACCGCGCCGGCATCGTCGGAGAAGACGGGACAACCCATCAGGGGCTGTTTGACTATGCGTACCTGCGCAATCTGCCGCATCTGGTCATGATGGCCCCGAAAGACGAAAACGAACTTCGGCACATGATCAAAACAGCCGTCCGCTGCGATTCTCCCGTATCCATCCGCTATCCCCGCGGTAAAGGCGTCGGGGTTCCCCTGGATGACGAGCTTTCACCTTTGCCGATCGGCCGCGGCGAGGTGCTCTGTGACGGCTCCGATCTGGCCATCATCGCCATCGGCACAGCGGTTCACCCGGCGCTTATGGCCGCCCGAAAACTGGCCGGCGAAGGGTTCGGGGTCAAAGTCATCAACGCCCGTTTTATCAAACCGCTCGACGCAGACCTGATCCTAAGGACCGCCGCGTCCATCAAAAAAATCCTGACCGTCGAAGAAAATGTGCTGGACGGCGGTTTTGGCAGCGCCGTGCTGGAGGTGCTCGCTCAAAACGGCGTTTCCGGTGTAACAGTCCGGCGGCTGGGCGTGCAGGATGAATTTATCGAGCATGCGACACAGGCCGAGTTGCGCGCAAAGCTCGGTCTTGATGAAGAGGGCATCCTCCGGGCGGCAAGAGCAATACTGGAGCTAACCGCATGATTGCTCTGAATTATTTAACATCCAATCTGCAAGGTTAAAGCAGCAAACAAAAAAGCTGAATCAATGTTATGTCCCAAAAAACAAAAAAAACCCGTCTGGACACATTGCTGGTGGAGCGCGGCTTTGCCCCCACGGTGGAAAAGGCGCGCGCCCTGATTATGTCCCGATCGATCCTGATGGATACGCTCTGCGTGGATAAAGCCGGCACACTCGTTTCGCCGGACGCACCGCTCTCCATCCGGGGAGAAGACCAGCCGTATGTCAGCCGCGGCGGATTGAAATTAAAAGGAGCGCTGGAATACTTTTCGCTGGAGGTAGCAGACCAGGCCGTTCTGGATGTCGGTGCCTCCACCGGAGGCTTCACGGACTGCCTGCTTGCGGCAGGCGCGCGTAAAGTGTTTGCAGTAGATGTCGGCTACGGCCAGCTGGCCTGGAAACTGCGCAGTGATCCGCGCGTGATCGTTATTGAACGAACGAATATCCGCCATTACGACGGCGCCGACCTGGATGAGCAGCCGACGCTGGCGGTCATCGATGTCTCTTTCATTTCACTCAAAACCGTCATCCCCGCCGTGCTGCCGCTCACGGCGGAACGGGCCCGAATCCTGGCCCTGATCAAACCGCAGTTTGAAGCCGGGCGCCATGAAATCGGCAAAAACGGCGTCGTGGAAAATGCGGCAGTGCATGAACGCATCGTGGAGGACATCCGCCTGTTTTGCCAATCAATGAATCTTAACGTTCATGGAACCTGCGCCTCTTCTCTTCTGGGGCCGGCGGGCAACAAAGAATTTTTTATACTCGCGCAAAAGACGATCTGAAAATGGAAATTAAACTGGCCAAAACAGCCGGGTTTTGCATGGGAGTCCGCCGGGCGGTGGATACGGTACTGGATGTTGCCCAGCACGAAACGGGCCGGAGAATCTATACTTACGGCCCCCTGATTCACAATCCGCAAACCGTCGAACTTTTAAAAAAACGCGGCATCACGGCGATCAGCCGCATCGAGGAAATCCCGGATAAGCATGAAGCGGTGCTGATTATCCGGGCGCACGGCATCGCACCGGATGAAAGAAAAAAAATCAGGGAAAGCGGCGTTAAAATCATCGACGCGACCTGTCCGAAAGTCGGCTACGTGCAGGCCATTATCAAAAAACACACGGCACTGGACTACACGGTCGTTATCGCCGGTGATCGCGAGCATCCTGAAGTGGACGGCCTGTGGGGTTATACGGAAGGCCGCGGCATCATCGTCTCGACGCTTCCGGATGCGGAAAAATTACCGGCCCTGGAAAAGATCTGTATCGTGGCCCAGACAACCCAGGATACGGAACATTACTCGCGCATCGTGCAAAAAATCCTGGAAAAAAGCCCGCAAGCTGTTGTCTTCAATACCATCTGCTCCTCCACGGAAAAACGGCAGGAAGAAATTATTAACCTGGCTTCGGAAATGGACGCTTTATTCGTCGTGGGCGGTAAAAACAGCGCCAACACCTGTCGCCTGGCTGACCTGGCCCAAAAGCAAAAGACGCCGACATTCCATATCGAAACCGCGGAAGAAATTAAGAATATCGACCTGACCCGTTTCAAAAGGATCGGCGTATCCGCCGGCGCCTCCACGCCTAACTGGATCATCGATCAGGTCATGGACGGCATAACCGAAGGATACGGCGCACCCTATCAAAAAACAGGCTTCCCTCTTAAACTATGGCTATGGGCGGTTAAAACCGATGTTTATTCGGCGCTGGGTGCGGGGTGCCTCGCCCTGGCCTGCATGCTTGTGCAAAAAATCCCCGTGGACATCCGGTCGATCGCGATCGCTTCATTTTTTGTTTATGCCATGCATGTACTCAACCGCCTGGTGAGCAGCAGGGAATCCGGAGTCATCGGTTCTTTTCGCGAAAGGTCCTATTTAACTTTTAAAAAATATTATGGTCTCGCGGCCGCCGTTTCGCTCCTCATTGCTCTGGTCTTATCGCTTTCCGAAAGTGTCTTTCATTTTTTATTTTTATTTTTTATTTCGCTGGCCGGCGGTTTGTATAATATGAAAATTCTCCCCGGATGGCGTTTTCAGAGATTAAAAGACATCCCCGGATCAAAAAACATTTTCATGGCTTCGGCCTGGGGAATGGTAACCGCCGTTTTGCCGGTTTTAGACAGCAGCAAAAATCTCAACGCCGGAATGGCCGTCGCCTTTATTTTTACTTTCGCTCTGGTTTTTATTCGATCAGCCATGACGGATATTATGGATATCCAAAGCGACAAACTCCTGGGCCGGGAAACGATCCCCGTGGTCATCGGCAAAGAAAAGACGAAAATCCTGTTAAAGGTTACTTCTCTGATATTATTGCTAATTCTGTTAATTGCCGCGCCGGCCGGATGGACCTCCAATTTAAGTATTTTCCTCGTTTTATGCATATTATATATATGGATTTGTTTCCGACTTTGTGATAGAAGGGCGGGGCTTTCAGGAGCCCTTGTGGAGGGCTTTCTGGAAACAAGCTATATCATTGCCGGTTTTGCCGTTTTCTGCTGGTACGTTCTGGGTTGAGTTTACCATGCCAAGCCAATGAAAGGAGTTAAGATAATGATGAGAACTTTCTTCACTCGATTTATCCTGGCCGTTGCTGTTTTGGGCGCTATCGGCTGCGGCGGATTGCGTTATTCTCAACTGGACCCGGCAGCAAAGGATTATCATCCCAGGCGGATCGCCGTATTTACGGCGGATGTCGGGACGTATGAGGAAGCGCGCAATCACATTGAACAGATTGTCCCCGGCGTGCTCATGGAAAAGAAATGGTTTGCCGATATTACGGACACGGCCAGCCTCAATCGACAGATCCAGTCCAACGATGAATTGCGAAAAAACATGACGGATTACCTGTCCAAACTACAGACACTGAACTACTCCGATCCGGCGCTCAGCAAAAAAATCGGCGAAATGACCAAAACGGATGCTTTTTTATTAGTCGCGGTTGACTACTGGAACTATACCGTCGAAAAGGATAAAAAACTGGCCAAGGTCAGCGTGGGTTTGAAACTGATCGACGCGACCAGCGGGAAAATCATGTGGAAGGCGGGCCACCACCTGGGAGAAAGCTACATGTTAATCAAGCCGGATCTTTCCGATGTCGCCCGCTCGGTGGTTAAGGAAATGGTTGTTGAAATGCCGCATTGATTGCGCCAACCGTCAACCCGAAACGCAACATAAAAAATGGAGATCCTTATGAAAGAAGAAGTGCAAAAAGCCATAGAAAAAGTCCGGCCCGGACTGCAGGCGGACGGCGGTGATGTGGAGCTGGTCGACGTTTCCGCGGACGGTGTGGTCAAAGTACGACTGACAGGCGCCTGCCACGGTTGCCCGATGTCGCAGATGACCTTGAAAATGGGCATTGAAAAGATCATTAAACAGCAAGTGCCTTCCGTCAAGGAAGTCGTATCTGTTTAACGCCGAACCGTCGGCGCAAAGAAAAATTTTGATTAAAGGAGATTTATAAAAACATGGCATATGTGATTACAGACGAATGCATTGCTTGCGGTTCATGTGAGGATGAATGTCCGGTAGAAGCAATATCCGAAGGTGACGACAAGTACGTGATTGATCCCAAATTGTGCACGGACTGCGGTGCCTGCTGCGACCAATGTCCGGTGGAAGCCATTGTTCCCGGAGAAGAAAAGTAACCCGTTTCGACCAGACCATCCTGTTGGGGGAATATCCGTCTTATTCGGCGGATCTTTCCCCTGCTTTTTTTAATACACGATATCCAACGGCGAGCAGCTCCCTTAAAACAAGCAGGACAGTCCAACCGGGGTCTCACTCATGCACACGCGCATCAACCCCGGCTGCGGAGAAAGGCCCATGAAAAAATTCATAACCTTTGAAGGAGTCGAAGGCTCCGGCAAATCCACGCAAGTGAAACTCCTGGGTGCATATTTAACGGAAGAAAAGCTTCCCGTGGTGATGACGCAGGAACCGTCAGGAACTCCCATCGGCCGCAAAATCGGCGCTATTCTCTTCAACCGGGAACATCAGGCCATGTGCCCGGAGACGGAACTGTTGCTGTTTTGCGCGGCGCGTGCGCAGCATGTCCGGGAGGTGATCCGGCCCGCACTTGCAGCCGGAAAATATGTATTATGCGACCGTTTTTCCGACGCCACCTTCGCCTATCAGGCGGCAGGCCGCGGGCTTGATCCCGATTTCATCAAAACCATGAATGACTACTGCGCGCCGCAGCTCGAGCCGGATTTAACCCTGCTTTTTGATCTGCCGGTGGAAACAGGTCTGCAAAGAGCGGGCAGACGGGATGCTGAGCTTGCGGATCCGTCATCCGCCGACCGCTTTGAGAAAGAAAAACTGGATTTTCATAACCGGGTTCGGCAGGCCTACCTGACACTCTGCACTGCGGATCCCGGACGGTTTCGGGTAATCGACGCTTCGCGGAATGCGGACATGATTGCCAAGGACGTCCGCCGGCACGTGCTGGACTTTATCAGCCGGCAGATCTGACGATTTTGGGCGGGTTCATTTCCTTATGTCTTTTCTGAATATTTACGGTCATCAAAAACAAATCGGCATGCTGCAGAAAGCCATGACTCAAGAGAGGGTCGGGCAATCCTATATTTTCAGCGGACTTGACGCCATCGGCAAGAAAACACTGGCGCTGGCCTTTATGCAGGCCCTGAACTGTGAAGACGCGGACGAAAAAACCGGCGCCTGCGGCAACTGTCCGTCGTGCCGGAAAATGATTCACGGGAATCACCCGGATATTCACCTGGTCGCAACCGAAGCGCAATTCATCCGCATCGATGCCATCCGCCATATTCAGGAACAGATGGCTTTTAAACCCCTGGAAGGAGGGAAACGCGTCTTCATCATTGACGACGCGGATAAAATGAACGAGCAGGCGGCCAATGCCCTTCTAAAAACGCTGGAAGAACCAGCGGCCGATAATATCATCATCCTGGTGACCGCGCGCCCCTACTGGCTGCCGCAGACGATTCTTTCGCGCTGCCGTCACGTGCGCTTTAATCCGCCTCCCGCCGAAACAGTCGCCCGATTTTTAATAGAACAGAAGAAAATGGCTCCGCCGCAAGCTTTACTGCTGGCCTCACTTTCCGGCGGCTCCATCGGCCAGGCAATGGCCCTGAACTCGGAGGATATGATGGCTTTTCGCGCTGAGCTGGGCCGGCTGCTTACCGCCTCACGCCAGTCTGATCCGCTCAGCCTCCTGACCCTCGCGTCGTTTCTGGGCCAGGACAAAAAAGAGATGAAACAGGGGTTAAAGATTCTCTATACTTATTTCCGCGATGCCCTGGTTTATAAGGAAACCGGACAGGCCTCCATGATCATCAATGCGGATGATCTGGCTGTTGTCTCATCCCTGGCCGGGCGTCTGCCGGGCGATCAGATTCTGCAGAATATCGCTCTGGTGGAGAAATCAAATGAAACGCTTGAAATGAATGTGAACAAATCATTGACAATAGAAGCAATGGCCTTTAAGCTTCATCTGTAAATAAAATACAAAACAGGACCTTACAAAGTGCTGACCAATATCATCGGTGTAAAATTTAAAAAAGAGGGCAGGATCTACAATTTTGACGCCGGCGACCTGATCCTCCATAAAAATGATCAGGTGCTGGTTAATACGGATAACGGCGTTGCCATGGGCATTGTCGTCACCGATGTCCAGCGCTGCGAGCCCTCCCGCCTTCCTCCCAATCTGAAAAATGTTCTCCGCAAGGCGACCGTGGATGATTTGCGCGCCCGGGAAGAGATGGAAATGCTCGAAGAGGACGCCCGGAAGTATTGCGTGGAAAAAATTCATGAAAAGAACCTGGCCATGAAATTGATCACCGTGGAATGCCTCTTTGATAGAAGTAAAATGATCTTTTATTTTACGGCGGAGGCCCGGGTGGATTTCCGCGAACTGGTCAAAGACCTGGTCGCGAAATTCAAAACCCGCATCGAACTCAAACAAATCGGCGCGCGCCAGGAAGCCAGGATCGTCAAGGGACTCGCGGTTTGCGGACGGACGGTTTGTTGTGCCGGCATCCTTCAGAATCTGGATCGCGTCACCGTCAAAATGGCCAAGGAACAGAGCATGTCGCTCAACCCGGAAAAGATATCCGGTCTCTGCGGAAGACTGATGTGCTGTCTGTCGTTTGAGCATGACGGATACGCCGGCGCAAAAAAATGCGCCCGGGAAGCCAAACCGGCAGCCATTCAGGAAGATAGCGAACCGCCGCAGCCGAAGCATAAAATAACCAACCCGCGGGAACCGAATAAAAAGCGCAACGAGCCCTAAAGGAGCTATCCATCACCATGTCCAAACCCTTTTACATTACCACACCGATTTACTACGTGAATGCCTCGCCGCACATCGGGCATGCCTATACCACCATCGTCGCCGATGTTTTGGCGCGCTACGCGCGCATGACGGGACGCGAAACTTTTTTCGTCACCGGAACGGATGAGCACGGCGATAAAATCGCCGTGGCCGCGCAGAAGGCGGGCATCAGCCCCAAGCAATATGCCGACGGCATCAGCGCGCAGTTCCGCAGCCTGTGGCCCGAACTGGCCATCACCAATGATTACTTCATCCGGACGACCGACGACAACCATGTAGAAACCGTCCGTTCCATTTTGCAGAAAGTTTACGACGCGGGCGATATTTACTTCGGCGCTTATGAAGGATTTTACTGCGTCGGCTGCGAACGGTTTTACATGGAAAAGGAACTTGTGGACGGCAAATGTCCCGACCACCAAACCGTTCCGGAGCACCGCAAAGAGAGCAATTACTTCTTCCGCATGAGCAAATATCAGGACTGGCTGATCCGGCATATCCAGGCAAATCCGGAGTTCATCCGCCCCGAGCGCTACCGCAACGAAGTGCTGGCTTTTCTGCGCGATCCGCTCGAAGACCTCTGCATCTCGCGCCCCAAGACGCGCCTCACATGGGGCATCACACTGCCGTTCGATGATCAGTACGTGACGTATGTCTGGTTCGACGCGCTGATTAATTACGTGACGGCCGTCGGTTATCCCGACGGCGCGAATTTCAATAAATTCTGGCCTGAGGCCCAGCATATGATCGCCAAGGACATCTTAAAGCCGCACGGCATCTACTGGCCGACCATGTTGAAAGCCGCGGGTATTGAACCCTATCAGCACCTCAACGTTCACGGCTACTGGAATTCGGATCAAAGCAAGATGTCCAAGAGCCTGGGCAATGTCGTCCGGCCGCTGGATTTAAAGGACAAGTACGGGTTGGACGCTTTCCGTTACTTCCTGCTCCGGGATATGGTGTTCGGTCTCGATTCCAACTTTTCCGAGGAATCATTTGTCTCCCGGCTGAATTCCGATCTGGCCAATGACCTGGGCAATCTCGTCAGCCGGGCCATCACGATGGCCATCAAGTACTGCGACGGTAAAATCCCGCCGACGCCTCCTCCCGATCTGGAGTGTAAGCTCGCGGACCTGGCATTAAAAACAGTCGCAGAGGCGGAAACCTGCTTTGATGACCTGTCGCTGCATAAGGTCCTGATGGTTATCTGGGAACTGATCAGCGCCGCCAATAAATATATTGTGGAAAACGAGCCCTGGTCTCTGGCCAGGGATCCGGCCAATCGGGAAAAACTGGTGGCGATCATGTACCGGTTGCTGGAAGCGCTGCGCGCCGTCGCGATTTTGATTTCACCTTTCATGCCGCAGGCGGCGGAAAAAATCATGCAGCAGATTGGTCTGGACGCGTCGCAAAAATATGATCTGGACGTCATCCGCCACAAAGAGCCCCTGCCCGCAGGTCATGGACTCATCCGCGGCGAATCACTCTTTCCCCGCGTGAGCGCGGAGAAAGAACCCGCGCCGGCCGCTCCCGCGAAAGCGGCCGGCGATATCAAACCCGAAATTGAATATGACGAATTCGGCAAAGTGGATCTGCGCGTCGCGAAAATTCTGGCGGCTGAGGCGGTTCCGAAGTCCAATAAACTGGTCAAGCTGCGCATCGATATTGGAGAAGAGCGGACCATTGTCGCGGGAATCGGCAAGGATTATAAGCCGGAAGAGCTGGTCGGCAAATCCATCATCGTCGTCGCCAATCTGAAGCCCGCCAAGCTCATGGGCGTGGAATCACACGGCATGCTGCTGGCAACGGACGGCGCGGCGGGATTAACGCTGATTGGATTCGACCGGGAACCCAAGACGGGCGCCAAAGTGCGATAAAAATCGATCGAAATGGCAGTGAATGATTTGAATTAGGTAGGAGGCGGGGTCACCCCCGCCGTCCTCCCACACCACCGGACGTGCGGTTCCGCATCCGGCGGTTCATTGAACACGCTGAAGTCGTCGCATCGTATCTTGCAGCGACACCAACCC
>JAIGNE010000062.1:0-44416 GCA_036528635.1 Deltaproteobacteria bacterium | reverse complement strand
AACACAACCTGAAAGTGGCCCTGTCGCTGGCCCATCGCGTCTATCTGATGGGCAAAGCCCATGTCGGCTACAGCGGCTCCGTCGAGGAACTCAAAAACAACAACGAGGTCCGCGCTAAATATCTGGAGGTCTGATGCAAAAGTCTTATTCCTTGAAAATGATCAGTATTTTATCATGGGATGGGCTATGCAGAGCACGATAGTCTCTATGGCATCGCCTGATAACATTTGTTTTGGTGCTGTGAAGCCGATTGTGTGCGATACCTCCATGACTTTTTATCTTCTCATGAAGTGTCACATGAATCGTTCCGATAGGGAGAATGCTCCATCCTTTAATCTAGTCGTTTCCAATCAATTTGAAAAGCTGGGAGGTGTGTATGGCAGAAGTGAACGGTAAGGTCATGAGCGCCAAAGAAGCAATCGGCAAGTTCGTCCATGACGGCGACCAACTGGTGATCGGCAATTACACTGTGGGGAGTTGCGCTGAACTCGTCTATGAGGTTATTCGGCAGGGCCGGAAGGGTTTGACTCTTTTTTCGCAATCGGGCATTTTCGATGTCGAGACCATTGTCGGCGCCGGTTGCGTGGATCGTCTGGTGACGACTTACTGTCTGAGGGCAGGGGGCAAGAAGGGTGGCTCAGCCGTGGAGCGGGGGCTAAATGCGGGGACCCTGGAAATTGAAGACTATACAAACTTTCAGTATAATGCACGCCTGATGGCGGGGATGCACGGCTTTTCCTATATCCAGGTTCTGGAAGGCGCCATGGTCACGGATCTCTTCCATAAAAGAAGTTTTATGGGTGAAGACAAATTCCGCGTGATTAAGTGTCCCTACACAGGCAAAGATCATTTGACGGTGCCGGCGGCCAATCCCGATGTCTGCATCGTACATGTACAACGCTGTGACAAATTCGGAAACGCCCAGTACTGGGGCGCTTTAGGAAGCGTAGCTGCAGCCGCACTGGCAAGTAAACGAATCGTTGTTTCCTGTGAAGAAATTGTGGAGCACGATGTCATCCAATCGAGCCCCCATCTCACCCTGATTCCCGCTTATCGCGTCGATGCGGTGGTAGAGGTCCCCTGGGGAGCAAATCCGACGGAGGTGCTGGGCTATTATAACCTGGACCAGTTTATGTACGGCCTGTTCATGATGGCCGACGGCACGGCCGACGGGCTGAAAGCCTGGATGGATGAATGGGTTTACGGTTGTGAAAACCGTGCGGCTTATATTGATCACTATATCCAGAAATTCGGCAGCAAGGTATTGGATGGAATTCGCGCCAAGGCCTTTTATTCGGCGCCGGCCAATTATGGATCGGCTTTTTGTTCGCGTTGGGATCGGGAAGGCAAGGAACGAAATATGGGGATGACGCTCCCGGAGTTTGAGCAAACATTGAAGGAAAGGGGGAAACTCTATGAGTAAACCGTATACATTGCAGGAACTTTTGGTAATTGCCGTTGCGAAAGAAATCCATGACCATGAAAATGTCATTCTGGGCGTGGGGCTGCCCACGACGGCCGGGGCGATGGCCAAGGCCCTGTATGCCCCTCATGCCACCCTGATGATGGAATCGGGGATTATCGATTTTGAGCCGCTTTTGCCCTTGAACCATATCGCCGATGCCCATTCCTGCCGGGGTTTTTCCTATGCGACGGATCTCTTTTCCGCCTTCACGATGACCTATCGTGGTTTTGTCGATGTTTGCTTCCTCGGAGTGGGGCAGGTGGATAAATACGGGAATCTGAACACGACAGTCATCGGAGATTATTACAAGCCGACGATGCGGCTTCCGGGATCGGGCGGCGCCGCCGATTTCATCTCTTATGCCAAAAGAACGGTGCTTACGATGCTGGGAGGAAATTTCGTAAACAAGCTGGATTATTTTACTTCCCCCGGATATCTGGATGGCGGGGACAGCCGGGACAAATCGGGTTTATTCCCGAAGGGTACGGGGCCGACGATGCTGCTTTCCACGAAAGGGCTGTTCCGGTTCGATCCGGTAACGAAAGAGATGTATCTGGCCCAGATCCATCCTCGGGTCACGATTGAGGATGTGAAGAAGGATGTGCCGTGGGATTTGAAAATAGCCCCCGATCTGTCGGAGACGCCGCATCCGACGGATGAAGAAATAGATTTTATCAGGTGTTTTGCCCCGGCCATGTCGGCGGGCAGAGAACTGGCGATGGAGTTGACCATCGTGAACATGATGAAAATGCTTAAGGTATAATTTTGCTTATGGATTAGCAGATCGTACATTGGAAATAAGAAAATTACAGAGGAGGTGATTGGGCAGGCAAGTTGGAGCTTCCATACGGCAAACATGCGTATTCAGGGTTATAGAGGAGCCTGTTTACGGAGTTGAAAATTTCTGACATGAGGGAGGGAAAGAAATATGAAAAATTCTAGGATAATCTTTGCGATTCTAATGGGTATTTTTCTGATTTTCACGATGATGGCCTATAGTCCATCTACCGCCATAGCCCAGAAAACGGCAAAAAAAGGCGAGAAAGCCAGCGTAGCTAAAGCCGATGGCTCTGAAACCTGGTCCAAACCCAACGCGGCCTTTGATGCCAGCAAGATGGGCGATATGTCCGGTTGGGATCCGGGAAAATGGGTGAACCCCGAGGGAGACACCATTAAAATCGCTGTTTTCTGGCCTCATTCAGGTCCAGCGGCGGCAAACGGAGAACTCGGCTGGGCTTGTATCAATTTTGCTGCCTATGACATCAACCAGCGGGGTGGCATCTGGGTGGACGGCAAGAAGAAAAAGATCGCCCTGTACAAAGCGGACACCATGTCCAAACAGGATCAGGCCAAGAAGATCGCCGAACGCATGGTCCTCCAGGAGAAGGTTCATGTCATCATCGGCACCTCCGGAAGCAACCTGATGAAGGTCGCCAACGAGGTGGGCAACCGCTACAAGGTCATTGTCCAGAATATTGGCGCTCTCTCCGATGAACTCCAGGACGCGACGAATTTCGGCCGCTACGCCTTCATGAGTTCCGATACCACCTATTCCATCGGCCGGGGCATGGCTTATTACTACGGCCAGATCCGCAAGAAGGAAAAGAAATTCTATATCCTCTGCCAGGATTACTCCTTCGGCCGCGACATGGCGGAAGGCTTCAAAATGGGCCTCAAGGAATACTATCCTGATGCGCAGATTGTCGGCGAAGACTATCACAAACTGTTCCTGACGGATTTTGCCCCGTATCTGGAAAAGATCAAGGCCTCCGGCGCCGAGGTGGTCTATACGGGAGACTGGATCCCTGATGCCGCGACCCTGCTGAAACAGGCCCGGGCGATGGGAATCAAGCTGCCCTTTGCGAACCTTTTCATCGATAACCCGGACTTCCTCACGGAGGTTGGTGTGGAGAACACAAAAGGCCTGGTCAACATCAAGCACTTTGACAAGGCCGGACCGGCTTTCTCCAATCCCGGCATGATCAAGTATTATAAGGCATGGAATGATAACTGGAAGAAATGGGATTCCAAACCCTACAATACCCCTATCTATAAACACCCCATGGGAACTCTCGGGAGTTGGACACTTCAAACCTACTGGCTTCTCAGCGTCATAGAAAGGGCAAAAAGCACCGATCCTGAGAAGATTATTAATGTTTGGGAAGGAGATACCTATCAATACCCCAACGGACGTATTGTCAAAATGCGGGCCTGCGATCACAAGTCCATTCAGGGGTTCAGAATTGCCGAGTTTGTAGAGCCTGCCCGACAGAAAGCATCGTTTAACATGCCGCCTTACAACTGGTTCGACAATGCGTCGAACGTCGGTGATCTGACCTGGGAAATCCCGGCATCAGCGGTACTCCCCCATATGGATCCGAAACTGGATCGTTGCAAGGGTAAGAGTGCGTGGGGCGATTAGCTGATCCACAGGTTATGCTGGTATGGTTAAAGTAAAGAAGTAAAACTGAAAAAGGCCCCGCTTCACGGAGCGGGGCCTTTTTCTGAAAGATGGTTAAAGTGCGTATTGGGTCGGATAAAGTTGTTCGCGTTTTGCCTTGCAAGGCGTCGGGAAAGGCATCTTAATTATGATGAAGCAACTCAAGGCGTAAACGGGCGCCGGAGTTAGAAGTAGTTGTCCATAATTTTTTGAAGGAGGAGAAGTTCAAAATGAAAGTGTTTAGTAAAGTTTTTCTGGTAATGTGTGTTTTTTCTTTGCTGTTGATGACCGTGTACGGTCCAGCGATGGCTGCCCCGGCGAAAGCGGAAAAGAAAGGCAAACCCGCCGCTGCCAAAGCGACAACTGATGAAACCTGGTCCAAGCCCAATGCCGTTTTTGATGCGAGCAAAATGGGGGACATGACCGGATGGGATCCGGCCAACTGGGTTAATCCCGAAGGCGATGTCATTAAAATCGCTGTTTTCTGGCCCCACTCCGGTCCCGGTGGTTTGAACGGTGACATGGCCTGGCTTTGCATCACTTTTGCCGCCTACGATATCAATAAGCGCGGCGGAATCATGGTCGACGGCAAGAAGAAGAAGATCGCCCTCTACAAGGCGGACACCATGTCCAAGCCCGATCAGGCCAAGAAGATTGCCGAGCGGATGGTGCTTCAGGAGAAAGTTAACTTCATCATCGGCACATCGGGAAGCAACATGATGAAGATCGCCAACGAAGTGGGCAACAAATACAAGGTGCCCGTCGTCAACATCGGCTCGCTGGCGGATGAACTGCAGGACGCGACCAATTTCGGCCGTTATTCGTTCATGAGCTCCGATTCGACCTTCCAGATCGGCCGCGGCATGGCTTATTACTACGGCCAGATCCGCAAGAAGGAAAAGAAATTTTATATCCTCTGCCAGGATTACTCCTTCGGTCGCGATATGGCGGAAGGCTTCAAGATGGGTTTGAAGGAATACTACCCCGACGCACAGATTGTGGGTGAAGACTACCACAAACTGTTCCTGACTGACTTTGCTCCCTATCTGACCAAGATCAAGGCCTCCGGCGCCGAAGTTGTCTGGACGGGCGACTGGCACCCGGATGCGGGCAACCTTCTCAAACAGGCACGGCAGATGGGAATGTTTATTCCTTTTGCCAATCTTTTTATGGATGAACCGAATTCCCTCACTGAAGTGGGCGTCGAGGGAACGAAGGGACTGGTCAACATCAATCACTATGAAAAGGCTGGACCGGCCTTCACCAATCCCGGCATCATCAAGTACTATAAAGCCTGGAATACGGAATGGAAGAAGTGGAAAACCCCCCCGTTTAACACTGTTCTCTTCACCTGGCCGTGGGGAACATTTGGTTCCTGGAACCAGCAGACGTACTGGCTCTTTAGCGTCATCGAGCGGGCCAAGAGCACCGATCCCGAGAAGATCATCAAGGTTTGGGAAGGCGATACCTATCAGTACGTGAACGGTCGATTGATCAAAATGCGCGCCTGCGATCATAAGGCGATTCAGGGCTTCCGGGTTGGTGAGTATGTGCCGCCGGCAGAGCAGAAAGTATCGATGAACATGCCGCCTTATTACTGGCTGGAGAAGGCCAGCAATGTCGGACCTTCATGGGATATCCCGGCCGCAAAGGTTCTGCCCTGGATGGATCAGAAGCTGGATCGCTGCAAGGGTAAGAATGACTGGGGAGACTAACCGGTATCCGGTCAAAGCTCTCTAAATAGTTGCGTTCCAAATTTTCAAGAAACACAGGGGAAAAGCCCCGCCCACGGGTGGGGCTTTTCTATCTGTGATTTTCCTCTTTTCCGTTGTTCATTATCGATATCCGGGGTAGGTTCAATCATTATTCAAGTTGGCAGATGACATCTGACCGGCTTATCCGGCGATAAAAGCCGGTGATGACAAGGCAGGAGGAACGACATGAAACTTTTTGCTGTGAGCGATATCCACGGAGCGACCCGGCCTATCGAAAAAGCCGCGTCAATCATCCGCGATGCGGATTGGGTCGTGATTGCCGGGGACATCACCCGCACGAAGACACGGGCCGAGGCGGCCGAAGTCATTGCCTGCCTTGAGCAATACACAACCCGCATTCTCGCCGTCCACGGCAACTGGGACAGGCTGGAGGTTAAAGACTTTCTTGAAGAAAAAGGATACAGTATGCATGGGAAAGGCCGGATACAGGATGGGATCGGCTTTTTCGGCCTGGGTGGGTCATCGCCTACACCAATGACAACAGCCAGTGAATACAGTGAGGAGGAAATCGACCTCATCCTCCGGACGGGTTATGAGCAGGTACGGGAGGTTTCGCAAGTTGTCCTGATTTCCCATGTTCCGCCCCGCCGCGTGCGGGACCGCTCCTTTCTGGGTCTTCGGGGCGGCAGCCGCAGCCTGAAGGCTTTTCTTGAAGTAAACCCGGTCACTCTGTGCCTGTGCGGCCATATTCATGAAGCGGACGGGATCGAGCGCTTTCAAAACACGCTCGTGGCTAATTCAGGGAGCTTCAAAAAAGGCCGCTATCTGTCTGTTGAAATCGGTCCGGGCCTGATTGTGACACAAGGCAGAGTGAGCTGCTGAATGGGTCGGGGATAAAAAAGCGGGGAGTTCATCTCCGGGCCTTCAACGCGGAACCTCAAGGTTATTTCATGTATTCCCGGATCGGCAGTAAAAATTATTAGAGAGATCATCGTTAACCATGAACGGAAAAAAAAGACATGAAGAAGCAGGCTAAAGGTCAGGTACACGAGCGAATCACCGCGATTCCGAACAGCTGGTATCCCGTATACATTGTTCGGGGGGAAAAGAAGAATCTGCTGATCGATGCGGGCGTAAATCTTCTGGCGCCGCGCTATCTTTCGCTGGTCAACGAAATCATCGGCGGTGCCGGACAACTCGATTATCTTTTTTTAACGCATTCGCATTACGATCATGTCGGCTCGGCGTCTTATCTGAAGCGGCATGTTCCCGGTTTGCAGATCGGGGCTCATGAGCGGCTGACCGGTTTGCTGCAAAAGCCTTCCGTGCTGGAGATGATGAATCGGCTGAGCGCCAATCATGTCGAACTTTTGAAATATAACACCGCCGGCGATGATCTGACGCTGCAGCCATTTGCAACCGATATCATCCTCAAAGAGGGCGACGAATTTGACCTGGGCGGGCTTACTTGCTGCGTGTACGAAACGCCGGGCCATACCCGGGATTCGCTGGCGTTTTACTTTCCCGAAATCAAAACCCTTTTTCCCAGCGAGGCTGTCGGCGTACTCCAGGGCGAAACGGGCAGCGAGATGCAGGTCGAGTTTTTGTCTTCATTCCAGGATTACATTGATTCCCTGAAGCGCATGATTGCTCTTCGGCCGGAAATGGTTTGCCTGGCGCACGGCTGGGTGCTGACCCATGAAACCGCGGCTGATTTTTTGCTGCATTCGCTGGCCGAGACATTCCGGTACCGCGAGAAGATTGAAAGCTACCTGAAGGCCGCGGGCGGCGACATTGAAAAAGCGATCCGGGAGATGGCCCATGTTGAATATGATGTCAAAGGGGGCATCTTCCAGGAGCGGGTTGCGTATGTGACCAACCTCGGCGCCCAGGTGAAGCATATTGCCGGGCTGCAGGGGCAATAATCCGTGACAATGACAACATCATCATGTCTTCACTATTCTGACCTTCCCGCACACGTGTAAATCCGGATTCATCGGCCTGCGGTGCAGGCTTCTTTTTCCACAGGGTACCAGATGCTGCCCTGGTTGATGAGGAACTGTGTGGCCCCGGGATCGTAGGCTTCGTGGATGATGTTCCGGTCGCTATCCAGATAAACAAATTTTGTATATCGGATCAGATGATTCGTGCAATTAATTTCGCAAAGGATTTCAATTGATTTAAATCCAGGGTTCTGCTTTTTTACCACGGTCAGATAGTCATGGACGAATTGCCGATACTTGCTTTTCCCGGACGGCGCAATCTTGATCCATACGGCTGTGATTCCCGGGGCGGGGGAGCTCAGGCGCGCCGCATCGGCGAAAACGGCGTCGCGGTATTTTGTGTAGCCGGTCAGCCGCCAGTTATCGGTCATGCTTTCGGCCAGGAGCGAAGCCGGCATGATCAGAGACAGGCTGATAAAGAACAAAACGGCTTTTCCTTTCGTCATCGCTTTAAGCTCCTTTTCTGTGGTTTACCGGTCATACTGTAGCGTAAAATACCATGAATATAAATAGAGAATATGGACAGCCCGAGATTGTAAAGAACGCATTGACATGGTGTAATATTGACCTAAATTAAACCGGCATTCCATCGTTGCGTTGCAAAATACTATAAAAATACTTGCAATTGAAAAGGATTAATTTTAGTTATATTCAAAAGTTGTTGCAGAATTATCCTGACAAATAACCTGATTCCAATCAGATTTAAGGAGTTTTTATGTGGGAATATACGGATAAGGTCAAAGAGCATTTTCTCAATCCGCACAATGTGGGCGAAATTGAAAACCCGGACGGCGTGGCTGAAGTCGGGTCGCTGGCGTGCGGCGATGCGCTGAAACTGACGTTTAAACTGGATGAAAATAAACGCATTCAGGAAGCCAAATTCAAAACATTCGGCTGTGCCAGCGCCATTGCCACCTCGTCGGCGCTGACCGATATCATCAAGGGGATGACCATCGAGGAAGCGCTGAAGGTCAGCAACCAGGACATCGCCCAGTATCTGGGCGGGCTGCCCGATGAAAAAATGCATTGTTCCGTCATGGGCAAGCAGGCGCTGGAAAAAGCGGTGGAAAACTACCGGGGCGCTCCGGCTCTGGCGACGGGCGAAAAAATCATTTGTGAATGCTTCGGCGTAACGGATAAGGAAATCGAAAAGGCGATTCGCGAGAACAACCTGTCCACCGTGGAAGATGTCACCAATTATACCAAGGCGGGCGGAGGCTGCGGCTCCTGTCAGGATGCCATTGCCCAGATCATTGAACGCGTGAAGGCCGAACCGAAAGAGGGTGCCAAACCCAAACTCACCAATCTTCAAAAAATCCGGCTGATCGAAGAAACGATCGAGCGGGAAATCCGGCCTTCGTTGAAGCAGGACGGCGGAGATATCGAGATTCTGGATATTATCGGCAACCGGGTGGTTGTGGCCCTGCGCGGAGCGTGTGCCAGCTGCAAGGCATCGAATATCACGCTGAAGGATTTTGTCGAACACAGGCTAAGAGAGCTTGTCTCGCCGGACATCATGGTTGAGGAGGCCGCCAAATGAAAACCATTTATCTTGATAATAATGCCACAACCCAGGTGGCCCGGGAAGTTCTGGATGCCATGATGCCTTATTTCCGGGAACTTTACGGCAATCCCTCCAGTATGCATACATTCGGCGGCCAGGTCGGCCAGAAAATCCGGATCGCGCGCGAACAGGTGGCGGTGCTCCTGGGCGCAATGCCGGAAGAGATTGTTTTCACCAGTTGCGGAACCGAAAGCGATAACTCTGCGCTTCGCTCCGCCCTGATGACCCGGTCTGATAAAAAGCATATCGTGATCAGCCGTGTAGAGCATCCGGCCATTCGGACGCTTTGTTCTCATCTGGGGTCGCAGGGATACAAAATTACTGAATTGCCCGTGGACAAAAACGGGATTCTGGATCTGGAAAACCTCGAAAAGGCTCTGACGCCCGATACGGCGATCGTCAGCCTGATGTGGGGCAACAACGAAACAGGCGTCATCTTCCCCGTGGAAGAAGCGGCAAAGATGGCCCATGAAAAAGGCATCCTGTTCCATACCGACGCCGTTCAGGCCACCGGGAAAATTCCCATCAACATGAAAAATAACGTCATCGATATGCTCTCCATTTCCGGCCATAAACTGCACGCACCGAAGGGCATCGGCGTTCTTTATGTCCGCCGCGGCACCAAGTTTTCGCCTTTTTTGATCGGCGGCCATCAGGAAAAAGAGCGGCGCGGCGGCACCGAGAATACGCCCGGCATCGTCGGGTTGGGCAGAGCCTGCGAACTGGCGGCTGAAAATATGCAGCAGGAGAATACACAGGTGAAGCGGCTGCGGGATAAGCTGGAGAGCGGACTGATCAAAAAAATACCGCAAAGCCGTGTCAACGGGGATATCGTGAATCGACTGCCCAATACCACAAATATCAGCTTCGAATACGTGGAAGGGGAGGCGATCCTGCTTTTGATGAATGAACTGGGCATCTGCGCTTCATCCGGTTCCGCCTGCACATCCGGGTCCTTGCAGCCGTCGCACGTTCTCCGGGCGATGGGGGTTCCCTTCACCATGGCGCACGGATCCGTCCGTTTCAGTCTGAGCGTTAATAATACGGAAGAGGAAATCGATTTCGTGATTGATAAAATGCCGGCGATTATCGAAAGGCTGCGCGGGATGTCACCATTCTGGAATGCCGCGGGCCAGGGTTGCAATGTACAGTAAAAACAGCAAAAAAGATGCAGGGAACGGTTGCGGCCATTCCCTGCTCCGGGATATTTCGAGGAAATCATTTAGATGAAACGTTCGGATCATAATGGGCATAAGTGCAAAACCGAAATAAAATCAGCAAAAACGTATCGCGACGAAGTGCCGGCTATCGTTGATGAGCTGGTCAAGTCGTGCAGCAAAGGCGGCTGCTTCGACCACGTCAGCGCCGAACCGATTCCCTCCCGGGAGGCGATGATCGATATCCTGCGCCGCCTGGCGTTGATCCTCTATCCCGGTTATTTTATCCGCACCCGCCTGGATTCCACGAATCTGGAATATTATCTCGGCCAGCAGATGATCGCGCTTTATGAAAGCCTTTCCGAACAGATTATCCTTGCTATCCGGCATGACTGCATCCGCCATAACCAGCCCTGTGTTCATTGCGAACCCCTGGGTCATAAACTGACCGTGGCGTTTCTCCGGAAGCTGCCCCGGCTGCGGGACATGCTGGCCCTGGATATCCACGCCGCCTTTGACGGCGATCCGGCGGCCAAAGGCTATGATGAAATCATCTTCAGCTATCCGGGGATCTGGGCAATCATGGTCTATCGGATCGCGCATGAACTCTATCATCAGAGTATTCCCTTGATGCCGCGGATTATGACGGAGTACGCTCACAGCCGCACCGGCATCGATATTCATCCGGGGGCGCATATCGGCGAGAGCTTTTTTATTGATCACGGCACAGGCGTTGTTATCGGCGAAACCTGTACGATCGGCAACCGCGTGCGCATTTATCAGGGTGTGACGCTGGGAGCCCTGTCCCTGTCCAAGGCGGAGTGCAAGCGGCTGCGATCCAAAAAGCGCCATCCGTCGATTGAAGACGATGTTATTATTTACGCCAATGCCACCATTCTGGGAGGGGATACCATCGTCGGAGCCCGTTCTGTGATTGGCGGCAATGTCTGGCTTACGCACTCCGTGCCGCCTGATACAGAAGTATTTATTAAAAAGCAGGATTTGATTTTTGGTGCGAAACAGTACAAGAAACAGGCCGTAAAGCAGAAGCTGGGCTGATTTTTGATCCAAAAAATTTGTAAAAAAAAGGTGGATTTTTTTTAAAATAAGGGATATTTTCCTTCAACCGTTTTCCAAAAAAATAATTTAAAAGGGGTGACCAATGAACAGAGCAGAGTTAATCGAAGAAGTAGCAAAAGCAACATGCACCAAGAAAGAGGCTGATGCGGCGGTTAGCGCAGCATTGGCGGCAATCCAGAAAGCTCTCAAAAAAGGCGACAGCGTAACGTTGGTGGGATTCGGCACCTTCTCCGTGAGCAAGAGAAAAGCTCGCAAAGGCAGAAACCCCCAGACAGGCGAAGCGATCAAAATCGCCGCCAAGAAGGTTCCGGTTTTCAAAGCCGGCAAGGGTTTGAAAGACGCGGTTAAATAAATTTATTTTGTCATCATTTAATAAAAAAGCCGACTCATTGCAATGAGACGGCTTTTTTTTTGATCTTGCATCAGGGGAATATCTTTTCCTTGCTTATTCGTGCAGTGCCCCGAAAGGCTGAAGGCAAAACATAAAATAAAAATGGCGACCCACATCCCCGCTCTGCCTGTGAGCGGGGATGCTGGTTTTGTCAGGATATCTTAACAGCAATGTCTATCGCCGGTGAATCATCACGAATCACAGGCCACCAACTGCGATACGCCTTACGCACCTTCGCGGAACAGAGACGTCCTTCCGCCATCCACCACGAGATCATGACAATTGACAAAGCTTCCTTCGTCGGAAGCCAGGAACAACGCGCCGTAGGCGATGTCCTTGTCCAGGCCGGCGCGGGGAAGCGGTGTGGCCTTGGCCAGGCTGGCTTTCAGTTTTTCCATTTTGCGGGCGTTTTGTTCAGCTGACAGGGTGTTGGATACCTGCGATCCGCCCCAGAAGATGGGTGTGGCAATCGCACCGGGAGAAATGCTGTTGACCCGGATGCCGAAAGGTCCCAGCTGGACGCCGGCTAATCTGGTGATATGGGTGACGGCCGCTTTGGCCGCCGTGTAGAGATAGCCGCCCTGGTTCATGCGGATGGCGGCGACGCTGGAGTTGTTGATAATGCAGCCGGCGCCCTGCGCCTTCATAACCGGGGCCGCGTGCTTCATTCCGAAAACGACCGCGCCCAGAAGCAGATTCATGCTGTAGTTGAAGTCCTCGGGCGTCACGGTTTCCAGCGTACCGCGGTCCGGTCCGCCGGCGTTGTTAAACAGGCAGTCCAGTTTTCCGAAACGCGAAACAGCCAGATCGATCACCGCTTTAATGTCGGCTTCCACCATCACGTCCGTCTTTTGATAAATGACATTTTGTCCCAGCCGCTTGGCGATGGCCGCGCCTTTTTCTTCCGAACGTCCCGCGATGATCACTTTCGCGCCCTGGGCGGCGAAGACTTCGGCCGTCGCCTCGCCGATGCCGCTGGTGCCGCCGGTGATAATCGCCACTTTATTTTCTAATCTTTTGCTCATATATTTACTCCTTCTCCAATGGATTTTCATGTTGTGTCCAATCAACTCCTGCTTGGATAGTATTCCCCGGGGATATTGTCAAATTAATTATTTCCCGGGGAATGATTGATTTTCTTTGAGCCTTGTTTATGCTATTAAACGGCACAGGCTTCATGTAATAGCCGCCGGACGGTTTAAGTGACCTGTCTTGTCGGGAAAGAAAGGTTAACGGATTCACAAGATCATGAAAAGGAGTCCTTATGAATCAACCCGAATTAACCGAGCAAGCTTTAAGCATCCTGCGCAGCGGGGAAAATTTTCAGTGGTACGTCATTGCCCTGCTGGCCCTGGTCATCTATGTCTACACGAATGAAATCAGCCGGAAGAACTGGAAAGGTATTGCCGCCGGCCTTTCGCTTTACCTCGTACACTGGCTTTACGAAATCATCAACGCGCTGATCCGGCATGGAAGCGGGCACGCGCTCTGGACGGTGCCCACGGGCACTTCCTTTCTGCTCTTGATCGGCGTTGGCATTGAACTGAGCCTGATGTTTTCCATAGCCGGTCTGGTGCTTTCCAAAATTCTGCCCGAAAATCCCAAAATGAAAATACTGGGCGTCAACAACCGCATCTTCTTTGCCGTGGTCAATGCGGCCCTGTTTTCGTTCATTGAAATCTTTCTGGCTCAAACGCCCGCTTTTCACTGGGTTTATTCCTGGTGGGGTGCGCTGCCCGTTTTCGTCACGGTGTACATTCCCTTTTTCGTGGTGTCTTTCCTGTGCTACGACTGGAAACCGAAAGTGCAGATTGCCGTGATCGGCTCGCTGTTTGTTGTCGATGCCCTGATGATGGTTGTGTTTGCGGGTATCCTGAAGTGGATCTAAAACTTTAACGATAAGGAGACAAAAATGAAACTGCCGGAATATGTCACAGCAAAAGAAGTTGCGCGTGTCTGTAAAGAGGTCGGGCTGGCTGACTGGTCCAAACGAAAGAAAGCGGTTGTGTCGGTCAAGGAAGCAGCTCAGATTCTCAGGATCGTTAATGTGGAGAAAATGAAGATTCCCCTGGATGATTTCCGCATCGGCCTGGAAGTTGAACTGGAGCACGGAACGCGATTTAAGGATGCCAACGTCACCAACAACCATCCGTTGATTACCGGAAAGATTGTTCTGGCTCATCTCAAGGAAACGATGGACTACTACCGCCGAGTCGATGTCGCAGAAATCGAGGGAGACCTGCTCAAGGCCATTCTCTCCGGCGATCTGGCGAAGATCAAGTCCAAATACAGGAAACTCGCCCAGGCACAAAAAGTACTGAGCGACGTGGTTGCGAGACAATTGAAGTGAGTGACGGCACGTCGAGGCTCCTATGCTGCCGGGAAGTGCGATTGCAAAATGATGGTCCGCGCGACGAAGGGCATTCCCGATGTCGTACGGACATGAATTTCGCTGCCTAAAAATTCAATGTCATCAAAAGAGATGATGTGCTCCCGGCCGATTCGATCATGTCGTTGTCGTTTCTTGCAGCCAGATCTTTTCCTGCGGCCTCGGTCCGTATCATTCTCCCGTGCCTTTTGACGCTGCTCCGGGATATACGAAATTGTATACGTCCTATCGTACCCTATGAGGAAAATTCAAGGTACCTCCTTGCAACAGCCATTCTTATCAACATTTTGCGGCAGGGGTAGGAGGTTCATGGCTGATGCAAACTTATTGGATTTTGAACCTGATGGAACGGGCCAAGACCACCAATGCGGAAAAAATAGCCGATCTGTGGGAAGGCGATGCGTATCGCCAGGCTAACGGAAAAACCATCAAGATGCGGGGCTGTGATCATAAGGCGATCCAGGATCTGTCCGCCGAATTATACGGGCCGACCAGCGAACAGAAGGCGTCCATGACCATTCCGCCTTATTACTGGCTGAAAGACGCTTCTAATGTCGCCCAGATTGTCCGGCTGCCTGCCGAGATGGTTCTACCCTGGATGGATCCGAATATTGAACGGTGCAAGGGCAAGAACGGCTGGGGTGAGTAACAAAAAGAGTTGACCGGGCCCGATGCACAACGGTATATTGCGCGGCATCGGGCCTTTTTAATGATGAGTAGAGAAAGAGGATGATGAAGATGCCTAAAGCTCTGGACGGACTGAAAATACTGGATTTGTCACAGTGGGAGGCGGGGCCTGCCTGCACCGAACAACTGGCCTTTCTGGGTGCCGATGTGATCAAAATCGAACCGCCCGTAACCGGAGAGGTCGGCCGGACTTTTATGATCAGCGGTGAAGATGCCCGGAAGGGGCTGGACTCCTGGTATTATCTATCACTCAACGCCAATAAGCGCGGCATCACACTGAACCTCAGGCACCCCGAAGGCGTAGAAATGTTCAAGGAGATGGTGAAAAAGGCCGATGTCGTCATCAGCAATTTCGCGCCCGGTGTGATGGAGCGAATGGGGATCGGTTATGAGACCCTCTCCAGGATCAATCCGAAGATTATTTACGCGGAGAACGTGGGCTTTGGCAAGGGGGGCCCATACAGCAATTATCTGTCCATGGATGCAATCGCCAAGGCGGTCGGCGGGGCGATGAGCAATACGGGAACGACCGATACGCCTCCTTTGAACCCCGGGCCGAACATCGGTGATACCGGAGCGGGCATGCACCTTGCCATCGGGATTCTGGCCGCCTATATTCAGATGCTGAAAACCGGCGAAGGACAAGTTGTGGAGCAATCCATGGCGGATGCCGTTATCAATTTCAACCGGGTGCCGACCGCATTGCACCCGCTGGACGACGGAGAACCATCGCCCCGGCGTAATTTTGTGGAAGTCGTGCAGTGCAAAGGGGATGGTCCCAATGACTATGCCTACGTCAACATGCTTACAGGCAAACAGTATGAAATGGCCATGACGGCCATCGGACGGAAGGACCTGGCTACGGAAGAACTGAAAAACGACATCCAGCTGCGCATCGAGCGGTATCATGAAATCAAAGAAGCCATCGAGGGCTGGACACGGACGAAGGACAAAATGGAAGTCTTTAAGACGCTGGCCGATCTGGGCATCCCGACCGCACCGGTGCTGGACACAAAGGAGGTCCTTGCCGATCCGCATTTCAACCAGCGGGGAACGATCGTCGAATTTGATCATTCGCAAAGGGGCAAATTCAAAATGGCCGGCTGTCCGATCCGTTTGTCCAAAAATGAATATGAATACAAGCCCTCTCCGCTCCTCGGTCAGCATAATGCTGAGGTCTACCGGGACCTGCTGGGACTGACGTCTGCGGATCTGGAAAAATTAAAACTGAATAGAGTCATCTGAGCCGGGAAACGGCAGATATACAATTGTGTCCAGGCAAGGCTCCAGGACGACTATGGAAGGGTACGAACCTTTCCTGCCGATGTCCTGATCAACCCTTTCTTTGTTTGCTGCGTTCTATGTAAGACAATCCTTCTCTCATTTGATGCCTGACCAAAATATGGCAAACAAGATACCATGTCAGTAAAACGAGTGAGATCCATCTCACCTGGATCGATATCGGCAAAACCAATCGGTTCCAGGCCTTTGTTATACACTCCCGGGAGAATCAGAAGAGGGCGGTGTAAGCATGCTCCGTTGAAAAAGGCTTAAGATTGTCAAGACTTCTTTCGGATGTACCGCCTGTGTCTCTGGCCGGATGGGGCAGTATGTGAGCAAGGGGGACGACAAACCTCAAGAGAGTCCGATCTGCTTTTTTGTAAAAAAAATGATCCAATATCAAAAAAATGTTCGCTATCCGCAAAATATGTAGTTAGAATCACCGTCGGGTGCAAAGAGTTGCGGACAAAATAATGCGAAATCAATTTTGGGAAAAAGACCATGGCAAAAACAAGTGATAAAAAGAAGTCATTCGGCCAGAGCGTCAGGGCTTACCGGGAAGACAAAAAAATGAGCATCAAAGAGCTGGCTCATGAAACCGGGTATCCCGCCGACCTCTTGGAAAAAATTGAAAAAGACACTGCCACGCCTCCCGTGGCGCTGGTCTTACAGTTGAGCCGGACACTGAAGGTTGATGTCGGAGCGCTCGGCGCAGCCGAAAGCAAAAAAGCATCATCGCGAATGAAAAGCCAGAAGATCCGCGCGGGATCGTATGCCTACACGCAGCTTACCAAATCCGGTTCCGATAAGCATCTTGGCGCCTACCGCGTGACGATAGAACCGAATACGGCGCATGAGGGCGTTGCTTACCATCACGAAGGTGAAGAATTCATCTATGTATTGAAAGGGAGACTTTCGATTTTAGTGGGTAAGAACACCAGCCTCCTGGAGCAAGGGGAGTGCATCCATTTTAACTCGGCGCTGCACCATGAATTAAGCAATCCTGCCGACGAAAAAACAGAACTGCTTGTTGTTCTGTATATTCCTTAAAGAGTGACGATTATGGCATTTGAAATTACCAGTGAACAGGAAATGATCCGGCTTATGGCTGGAGACTTCGCGAAAAAAGAACTGGAACCGATGGCGGCCGTTTGGGACAAAGAGGGCCGTTTCCCGATGGATGCAATTAAAAAAATGGGTGAACTTGGTTTGCTCGGCATGATGGTGCCGCAGGCCTGGGGAGGTTCAGGAGCCGGAACCGTGGCCTATTCGCTGGCGCTGCAGGAGATCGCCTATGCCTGCGCGTCCAGTGCCGTCACCATGTCGGTGGCCAATCTCTCCACCGAACCGCTGCTTAAATTCGGCAGCAAAGAGCAGAAGGAAAAATGGCTTGCAGGCCTTGCCGAAGGAGCTCTGCTGGGTGCTTTTGCACTCACCGAACCGGGCGCGGGCTCCGACCCCGGCTCGATGACAACCACAGCCGTTTTGAAAAAAGACAAGTATATCATTAACGGGACCAAGGTCTTCATCACGCACGGACAGTATGCCGACATCGTCAATCTGATCGCGAGGACCGGCCAGGAGAAGGGGACGAAAGGGTTATCGGCTTTCATCGTGGAAAAAGGTACGCCCGGCTTTACCATCGGATCCAAAGAGGAAAAGCTGGGACTCCGGGCATCCAATACGGTGGAGCTGGTTTTTGAGGACTGTGCAATTCCCGCGGGGAACCTGCTGGGAAATCCCGGAGAAGGATTCAAAGTAGCCATGCGCGCGCTCGACAGCGGAAGAATAGGCATTGCCTCGCAGGCCACAGGAATTGCCCGGGCCTGCCTGGATGAAGCAATTTCTTATACGAAGCAAAGGCGCCAGTTTGGAAAAACGATCAGTTCTTTTGAGGCCATTCAGTTTATGATCGCGGATGCCGCGACCAGGATCGAAGCCTCCTCCTGGCTGACTCTGGCGGCTGCCGACCGCAAAGATCGGGGCGTGAAATTTACCAGGGAGGCCTCCATGGCGAAATTATTTGCCTCGGAAACCGCCAATTCCTGCGCCTATATGGCGCTTCAGGTTCACGGCGGTTACGGCTATACGAAGGATTACAAGGTCGAGCGTTTATACCGCGATGCGCGCGCCACAACGATCTATGAAGGCACGTCCGAAATCCAGCGTATCGTCATTGCCAGAGAAGTGATCAAAGAATAGAATTGGGAAATCCGAACATGCCGGAAAATAGCAAGCGGACTTTGTCCCGATCGACAGGAAAATCAACACCGAAGAAAAGAAGCAGATCCGCCGCGTCCCGGGGAGGAGATGTCGATCCCCGGATCTGTGGGCTTTCGGACGCTGTCCGGCGCGGATGGTACCGGGTGGAAACCGGGGAACTGTTTGCCGGCTTTCAGGTCACCGGGGACGATATTGTTCTGGATGTGGGCTGCGGGGAGGGAAACGCCGTCTTATTTTGCGCAAGACTGGGCGCGCATGTCGTCTTTTCGGATGTCGATCCGGCAAAAGTCGCCGCGCTGATCCAGGCGGCCCATGAATCTCCGGCAAGAAAAGTCGAAGGCTTCGTGAGTGATTCCATGCCGCTGCCGCTGCCGGATGAATATGCGACAAAGATCATGTCCACTGAGGTGCTCGAGCACACATCATACCCGGAAAAGATTCTGCGGGAACTGGTGAGAGTGGGCAAGCCGGGCGCGAAGTATCTGATCACCGTGCCTGATGCCCGGTCGGAAATGCTGCAAAAGCCGGTTGCCCAACGGGGCTACTTTTCGGAGCCGAACCATATTCAGATTTTTGACAGGCAATGTTTTGTTCGTCTGGTGGAATCGTCCGGACTGAAAGTCGAACGATATGATACCTGGGGCTTCTTCTGGACGGTCTTTATGTCACTGTTCTGGATCGCAAAGCGCAGCGAGGGCGTGAACGGCGCCGTCCTGGACAGCATCAAGCCTCCCTATCACCGCGTATTGCAAAGCTGGTCCAATACTTGGGCACAACTGATGGAATTGGAAGGATCTGAAAAATTAATGGAGTCCTTCGATCAGTATTTGCCGAAGACCCAGGTCATCATTGCCCGAAAGGCGTAAATCCCTGCAACAGGATCTACGCCTTGGACCGGAGACAGCTTTTTCTTTTCGCTTCACGTTATCTTGCCTGCAGGGCCCTGCCGATCGTCATGATTTCGGCTTCTTTGGTCCCTTCATACAGCTCCAGAATTTTTGCGTCACGATACCATTTCTGCACCGGATATTCTTCGATGTAGCCGTAACCGCCATGGAGTTCCACGGCGTAGTTGGCGCAGAAGACGGCCGTCTGGCCGCCATAGAATTTGGCCATCGCGGCCAGGGTATAGTCGGGCTTCCCCTGATCGATCAGCCAGGCGGATTTGTAAACCAGGCCGCGCAGCGCTTCAATGCGGATCGCCATCTCGGTCAACTTCATCTGCGTCATTTGGTAAGATCCCAGCGGCGCACCGAAGGCCGTTCTTTCCTTGACATACTTGATGCTGGTTTCCAGGCAGGCTTCCGAGAGTCCCAGCGCCTGGCCGGAAACCATTACGCGGGTGATGTCGAAAAAGTGCATGAGCTGGCGAAAACCATGTCCTTCTTTCCCCACGAGGTTGGATTGGGGAACGCGGACATCCTCAAGGGCGATTTCCGCAGTGTCGCTGGATCGAATGCCCATCTTTCCGTGAATCTTGTTGCGGGTAATTCCCCTGGCATCGGCCGGAATGATAATGAGGCTGAAACTGTTGTGCTTCTTTTCTTCCGGATTGGTGATGCACTGCGCCACCATGAAGTCGCAAACCGTGCCGTTGGTAATGAACATTTTGTTGCCGTTAATCACGTAGTCATTGCCGTCTTTGACAGCCCGGGTTTTATAACCGGAAACATCCGTTCCGGCATTGGGTTCCGTGTAGGCGCCGGCGCTGACTTTCGTCCCTTCGCAGATCGGGGGCAGGTACGTTTTTTTCTGCTCTTCCGTGCCGTAGTTGAGGATGGATTCGCAGCCGAAGCCTGAGGCAACAACATTCAGGCCGATGCCCATGTCCACTTTGGATATCTCTTCCGTGATAATAGTGTTGCCTAAAATACCGGCGCCGGAGCCTCCGTATTCTTCCGGAATCCACGCGCCGACCAATCCGTTTTGGGCCGCCTTGATTCGAATTTCCGGCAGGTATTTTTCGTGCTCGTCACATTCCTGGGATACCGGCTTTATCTCCGCCACGGCAAATTTATAGGCCATCTCCTTCAACATCTTCATTTCTTCGGTCAATTCGAAATCCATCTCCCTGTCTCCTTTTTATCAATGTTTAGAATGCGCGATACGGTGTTGGAAAGATCCACCCGAAAAAAAATTATTTGCTGTAATCGTAAACCCCTTTGCCTGTTTTGCGTCCGAAATTTCCGGCGCGGACCAGCTTTCTTAAGATAGGCGCGGGCCGGTACTTGTCGCCCAGTTCCCGATGCAGTCCTTCGACCACGCGCAAAAGGGTTTCATTGCCGACCAGATCGGCCAGCGCCAGCGGTCCGATGGGGTGATTGCATCCCAGAACCATGCCCTTGTCGATGTCCTCGGCCGACGCCAGGCCCTCATCCAGCACAAAGAAGGCCTCATTGAGCATGGTGCAGAGAATTCTGTTGACAACAAAGGCCGGGGCCTCTTTGACAATGATAACGTCTTTGCCGATCTTTTTGCCCCATTCGCAGGCGGCCGCAAGCGTTTCATCGGACGTCTGATGGCCGCGGATGATTTCCAGGAGGCGCATCACCGGGACGGGATTGAAGAAATGGGTGCCGATAAACCGGTCCGGTCTGCCGGTCACGGCCGCCATCTCCGTGATGCTGAGCCCCGACGTATTCGTAAAAAACAGGCAGTGTTGGGGAACGATTGCTTCGAGTTCGGCATAAACCTTTTTTTTGAGGTCCATCACTTCGATCACGACTTCGACAACGATGTCCGCCCCCGCAGCGGCCTGGCTCAAATCCAGAGTGGGCTTGATGCGGGTAAGAATCGTGCTCATTTGATCCTGCGTCATCTTTCCTTTTTCAACGTCGCGGCCAAGATTTTTCCTGATCGTGTTCATTCCGCCATCAATGAATCTTTGCTCGATATCGCGCAGGGAAACCTCATAACCCGCCTGGGCGCAAACCTGCGCGATACCGTTGCCCATCAGGCCGGCGCCTAAAACACAAACCTTCTTGATTTCCATGATCATCTCTCCTGCAGACATGGGTTCTGTGACGTTTGCACCATCTTTCCCACCTTAACATGCGAAGAAAAAGTAACAGCATCACGCATACGAAGTCAAGGGGAAAACCGGCAGATATATAAAAGCACCGTCTTGTTTTCGCTTCGCCGGTTGATGTACTCTTTTTGTTGCCGATGATTGACTGATTTCAGGATCTATGCGACATGACAAATCATCTTTTCAGGAAACGCTGATGTAAAAGGGACGATAAGGGGACAGCTTATGCAAGTTCATTTCTGGGGCACGCGGGGATCGTTGCCCGCATCAATGACGACTAAGACAATCGAGACGAAAATATTCAAAGCGATTCAGGCGTCCCGGTCTTTTAAATTGGACACGGACGCAGCCATCCAAACATTCATCCGCAATGAATTGTCTTTTTCCGTACGGGGAAGTTACGGCGGGAATACCGCGTGTGTCGAAATTACGAATGAGCCGGAATATATCCTCTGCGATGCCGGAACGGGGCTGAGAGATTTCGGACAGCAGTATATGAAGGCCAGGGCGGGCGGGCATAAAAGTCTGCCGGATGTTTTCAATATCTTTATTTCGCATCTTCACTGGGATCATATCCAGGGATTTCCATTTTTCACGCCCGCCTTCATCCCGGGTAACCGGATCAACATTTACGGGTATCATACAGCTCTGGAGGACACATTTGTCCGTCAGCAGGAGGCGCCCTGCTTTCCGGTTCCTTTGCGGGCCATGAAAGCGGATATTTCCTTTCAAGTCCTCGAAACCGGGCGTGTTTACGATATTGCCGGAGTAAAAGTGACCGGTGTTGAACAGCTGCATCCGGGAGATTCTTATGGGTATTGTTTTCTGAAAGAGGGGAAAAAAATAGTTTACTCCACGGATTCGGAACATAAGAAAGAGGACGCCGGGGATGATCAATGCCGGTTTGTCGAGTTTTTCAAAAATGCCGATCTGCTCGTGTTCGATGCGCAATACAGTTTTCTCGATGCCGTGGATACGAAAGAAAACTGGGGCCACTCCAGCAATCTCCTGGGGGTCGAACTGGCGATGCGCGCGGGCGTCAGGCGTCTGTGCCTTTTTCATCACGAGCATACATTCGACGATGAAGCGCTGGACCGGTTCCTCGGCGATACCCGCAAATATCTGAATATTCTGGACAGCTCATCCGGTATGGAGATCTATCTTGCCTATGATGGCCTGACTGTGCGCATTTGACCTCCCCGGCCAGGAAGAGTCCGGCAGGCCATTCGCAGGAAAGAGGGGCGTGGAAGCCGTTCCGGCGGACAAGTCATTGACAAGTCGGATTTTGTGTTATTAAATACGTCATGCATTTGCAAAATATTACACTTCTTTCTTCAAACTATCCGACAACGGATATTTATCCTTTTAACCTGCCCCTCCTAAAAAAGAATGAGCGCCTTGCATTTGACACGCCGGTGACATTGTTTGTTGGAGAAAACGGCTCGGGAAAGTCGACATTACTGCAGGCGATTGCCCTGGCGTGCGGGATTCACATCTGGCAGGAAACCGGTAAAACCCGTTACAACTATAATGTCTATGAGGATAAACTCGGCGAATATTTGTCCATCGAGTGGCAAGACGGCAAGGTTCCCGGGTCTTTCTTCGGCTCTGATAGTTTTCGCCACTTCCGGCAGGTTGTGGATGAATGGTCGGCCGCCGATCCCGGTCAACTGCAATATTTCGGCGGGAAATCGCTGATGACTCAGTCTCACGGCGAGTCGCTGATGTCCTTCTTTGCAGCGCGCTATCAAATCAAGGGGCTCTATCTGCTTGATGAACCGGAAACCGCTCTTTCGCCGGGAAACCAGATCAGACTTTTAGAGTTACTGACCCGGGCAAGCGCTGCAGGGTATGCCCAGTTTATCATTGCGACCCATTCGCCCATTCTCCTCGCGTGCCCGCAGGCCGTCATTTACAATTTTGATCGTACGCCGATTCGACCGGTTCGTTACGAAGACACGGAGCATTATCGGATCTACAAGAAATTTCTGGATAACCGATCAACGGGATGATCCGGGGGATCGATAAGAAAGGAAAAAAAATGAGGGCGATTAAAGAAATAATGGAAGCTGAGAGTATCGCGGTCATCGGGGCATCAAGAGACCCGGAAAAGCCCGGTGCGCAGCTTTTGAGAGTTCTGAAAGAGGTGGGTTTTCAGGGTCGTGTTGCCGGCGTTAACCCGCAAGGCGGTGAGGTTTTTGGGTTTCCCCTTTATCAGACCATGCAGGAAATTCCGTTCAGCGTCGATCTGGCGGTTCTGCTGATTCCGCCTAAATTCGTGCCGGATGCCTTGAGGGACTGCGCCCGCAAAGGCGTCAAGGGCGTGGTCATTTCCGCCGAAGGGTTTGCGGAAACCGGATCAGAGGGCGCAGGGTATCAGGAAGATGTGAAAACGATTTTAAAATCTTCCGGTATGCGGGGGTTTGGCCCTAATACCCTGGGACTCGTCAATACAAAAACCAAACTGACCACATCCTATTTTGCCAACGAACGCATGCTTTCGCCCGGTTCGATCGGGTTTGCCGCGCAATCAGGTATTTTTGTGGGGGCGCTCTTGCGGTATTTAAGTTCCCTGGACGGCATGCATCTCTCCAAGGGCATCGGCCTGGGCAATAAAGCAGACGTCAATGAATCGGACGCGCTTTCTTATCTTGCGGACGACGAGCAAACCAGAATCATCGGCCTGTATCTTGAGGATGTCAAAGATGGTCGCCTGTTTTTAGAAAATTTGAAAAAAGCGGTGTCAAAGAAGCCTGTGCTCCTCATCAAAAGCGGACGCACTGAGGCCGGCGCAAAAGCTTCAGCCTCTCACACGGCCAGCCTGGCCGTCGCGGACGCCGTATTTGACGGCGTTGTCCGTCAGTCGGGTGCAATCCGTCTTGACACGATCGATGATTTCATCCGCACGCTGAAAGGATTTTTGAACATGCCTTTGCCCGGGGGTGACCGGCTGGCTTACGTGACTTACAGCGGCGCGCAGGCGATCATGAGCATCGATGCCACGATGGAGCTGGGATTGAAAGTTGCCGAGTTGCAAGCTGATACCCGGACCCGGATCGGCAAAGTCGTCGCGACAGCATCCAAGACAAAAAACCCGATTGATATTTTTCCGGACTGGCAGACATTCGGATATGAAAAGACGACATCGGAAGTCATTAAGGCACTGCTTGACGATGATGGCGTGGACGGCATCATTTTTATTTCCTTCGCTGACAGCAACCCGGGAGTCTATCAGTCCATGGTGGATATCGTTAAGGCAGACCGCCGGAAGCCGGTCTTCGTCTCCCTTCTGGGAGACAGTGGCGATAAAGAAGCCTGCCAGCGTTTTCTGGATGCCGGCGGGCTTCCCTGTTATGATTTTCCGGAACAGGCTGTCCGTGTTTTTGCGAATATGCGGCACTATGCCCGCGTTCGGAATGGGCGGAAATGATGGTTTGCCGATAAAGGTTCCTGAACGGATTGATCGACTGCGTGAAAAAAGTCTTCTTGACAGTACAGGTGAAGATGGGATTAAAAACGAAACAGCTTTTTGAATTGTGGAGGGTATGTGACAAATAAATCAGGCCTCGTCTTTCTGATAGTGATGCTCATCGTGGGAGCGCTCATCATTCCGGTCAATACGGGATTTTCAAAATCACGGACAACCGTAGCGTCCTATCGAAAAGATTTGAGTGCTCCCGCCGGCCGCATTCCCCGCGGGCCTGTTTTGCGGTCCGCCGCCGCAATGGTCGTGGACCAGAAGACCGGTGAGTTCCTGATTCAGAAACAATCGTCAGCCGTCGTGCCTATTGCTTCCATCACCAAACTGATGACGGCCATGGTCGTACTGGATGCCGGCAGGGATCTTGAGGAATTGCTGATCATCCAGTCCAGGGATAAAGATATGCTCCGCCACAGCCACTCCCGACTGCCTGTGGGGACAGAACTCACCCGCAGGGAGGCTCTGCTGATTGCTTTGATGGCGTCCGATAACCGTTCCGCTCATGCACTGGGGCGCACTTATCCGGGCGGTTATGCGGCCTGTGTGGCTGCTATGAATGCCAAAGCCGCGGAGCTGGGACTTTCAGGGACGCACTTCGAGGACACGACCGGACTCTCCGGCGGCAATGTCTCCTCTGCCGGGGATCTTGTGCGGATGGTGGACGCCGCTTACCAATATCGTCTGATCCGGGAGTTCACCACATGCAAACAAGCCAGCATCCATTCAGGCCGGCGCCTGCTGGAATTTCGAAACACCAACCGGTTGATTCAGAGCTCTCGCTGGGACATCGGTTTATCCAAGACCGGATTTATCGGCGAAGCTGGCCGTTGTCTGGTTATGCAGGCTTACGTGGCCCAGCGTCCGTTGCTGATTGTGCTCCTTGATTCTCAAGGCAAACTGACCCGCGTCGGCGATGCCAACCGGATAAAAAAATGGCTGGAAGACTCCTCTGCCGCGCCCGGACTCAGAAAAGGTTAACCTATCAGGATTAAATCTCAATCGTTTCAATTGAAGAACGCTCGTTCTTTTTTTCTTCCAGTTATTTCGTGATCTTTATTGACTCCCGGTTCTAAATTTGCTAAGTGACTATGAGTTTAGTAGTTGAATCATTAGCAACTGGATGACTTCAAGTGATCGATCTGCATACACATTCCATTTTCAGCGACGGTGAGCTTGTTCCGGCTGAGCTGGCGCAGCGCGCCTATAGCGCCGGATATAAGGCCATTGCCATAACTGATCATGCGGATTTTTCCAATTTTGATTTTATTATTCCGCGCATGATCGATGTCTGCACTCGAATTACAGCCAGAGGCAGGATCATGGCCTTTCCGGGAATAGAAATTACCCATGTTGATCCCGCGGACATTGCCGAACTTGCGCTGGCCGCGAGAAAGCTGGGGGCGCAGATTGTGGTTGTTCACGGCGAGACGATTGTAGAACCGGTGGCTCCCAAAACAAATTTCGCGGCGCTCAATGCCTCCGTCGATATTTTAGCGCATCCCGGTTTGATTACGGAAGAAGATGTCCGGCTGGCAGCGGAAAAAGGGATCTATCTTGAAATTACGACCCGCAGAGGACACGCATACTGCAACGGTCACGTCGCGGCCATGGCCAGAAAATATCAGGCGTCGCTTATTTTGAATAATGATGCGCATGCCCCCGGTGACTTTATCGGTGAAAAGGCGGCAGTCAATGTTGCCCGCGGCGCCGGTTTGTCCGACGGAGAGATTTCAGCCTTGTTCAATAATTCCGAAAAGCTTGTCCAGAGGATCTGTGTGTGAAAAAAAATTACGATTCCCGGCCACTCAGAATATGTCTCCTGACCTATCGGGGCAATCCAACCTGCGGCGGGCAGGGTGTATACATCAAGCATTTAAGTAAAGCGCTGGCTGATGAAGGACATCGGGTGGATGTCATCTCCGGGCCTCCTTATCCCCACCTGGACGATAATGTCCAACTGATTAAAATGCCCAGTCTCGATCTTTATCATCCGGATCATCTTTTCCGTCCGGAAAAAATAGGTGATCTGACCAATCCGCTGAATATGTATGAGTTCCTGAATGTCTGCACAGGCAGTTTCCCTGAGCCATTTACCTTCGGCGAGCGGGTGTATGCCTATTTGAAAAAACATAAAAACGATTACGATATTGTTCACGACAATCAATGCCTGTCTTATGGCATCGGCAGGCTGGCGCAAAAGGTCATGCCGACCCTGGCCACGATCCACCACCCGATCACAGTGGACCGGCAGGAAGATTATAAGGTGGCCAAAACGCTCCGCCAGAAATTCCGCGTCTATCGCTGGTACTCATTTATCAACATGCAGTTGAAAGTGGCGCAGCAGTTCTCCCACATCATCACGGTGTCGGAATTTACGAAGAAAGATATCGCCAAAGAATTTTCGCTTGACGAAAATAAATTCCGCGTCGTCCATAACGGCATCAACAACGAATTTTTTTATCCCAAGCAGAATGGTCCGAGGCCGGAAAATTCACTAATTGTCACCAACAGCGCGGACACGCCTTTAAAGGGCCTTAATTTCCTTCTGGAGGCGGTTGCCCGGATTCGGACCAGACAGCCGATCAAGTTGACCGTTATCGGTCAGCCCAAGAAAGACGGCATCATTGAAAACCTGGTGGCTAAACTGGGTGTGTCCGACATTGTGCATTTTACCGGGCGCATTGAAAACGAGGAATTTGCCGACTACTACGCCAAATCAACCGTCGCGGTTGTTCCGTCCTTATATGAAGGCTTCGGCATTCCCGCCGCCGAGGCGATGGCCTGTGGCGTTCCGCTGATTTCTACATCCGGCGGAGCTCTCCCGGAGGTAGTGGGCGATGCGGGGATGATCGTTCCGCCCGCCGACGCGCAGGCCCTGGCCGACGCCATCATGCGCCTGTTGAATTCACCCGAGGAAAGAAAAAAATACGCGCAGGCGGGACTAAAGCGCGTGAATTCGGTTTTCAGCTGGAAGAAAGCCGCCGAGGAAGTGGTCGACGTCTATCGAGAGGCAATCCATGGTCACCGTCGATTTTCATGAGCTGAATCTGAAACCGGGCGCCAGAGTGTTGGATGCCGGATGCGGCAGCGGCAGGCATTTGCGTGGCCTGGCCAAGCTGCCGGGCCTGAAAATATTCGGCATTGACCGCAACGCCAGAGATGTGGCGGACGCCCTTGACGGGCTGAAAAACATGCCGGATGCCCTGTCCTGCGACTATCGGGTCGAGACAGCCGACATCAACGCGCTTCCCTTTGATGACGCGTTCTTCGACTGCGTCATCTGTTCAGAAGTCCTCGAGCATGTCCCCGAACATGAGCAGGCGCTTTCCGAGCTGGTTCGCGTGCTAAAACCGAAGGGTCATCTGGTGGTCAGCGTACCGCGCTATTTTTCCGAGAAAATCTGCTGGCTGATTTCCCGGGCCTATCACAATGAGGAAGGCGGACACATCCGCATTTACAAGAAGAGGACTCTGCGCAGAATGCTGGACCGGCAGGGAATCACCTGCTGGAAAATTAATTACAAGCATGCGCTGCATGCGCCTTACTGGTGGCTCAAATGTCTGGTGGGCCTGAAAAATGAAAAAAATATCCTGATCCGATTTTATAAAAAGTTCCTGGAGTGGGATATTATGAGCAAGCCTAAAGCAGTGCGGATGCTGGAACAAATCCTGAATCCGCTGATCGGCAAGAGCATCGTGTTTTATCTGAAAAAAGGTTGAGCTTATGGAATTGAATATATCATTAAGCGAAGCGATCAAACCTGTTGAAATAGAGAAGGTAGCCGAGTTTATCGCCTCCCTGCAAAAAGATAACGGCGAGATCCCCTGGTCGGCAGGCGGTAAGACGGATCCCTGGGACCATATCGAAAGCGCCATGGGGCTGAGCATCGCCGGGTATGTCGATCAGGCCGAACGCGCTTACCGGTGGCTGGCCTCGGCACAGCTGGCGGACGGCAGCTGGTGGTCGGAAACCAAAGACGGGGCCATTATCAATTCGACGAAAGAAACAAATTTTGCCGCCTATATTGCCGTCGGTGTTTATCATCACTATCTGATCACGGGCAACATGGATTTTTTAAAAGTCATGTGGCCGTCGGTGCTGCGCGCCATCCAGTATGCGGTCAACATGCAGTCGCCGGACGGTGAAATCTACTGGGCCAGAAACCGCGACGGCATTATTGACAAAATGGCGCTTCTTACCGGATGCAGTTCCATCTACATGAGTATCAAGTGTGCGCTGGCGATTGCCGACGTGCTGGGAATCAAGCGGCCCGGCTGGCAGAAGGCCAAAGAGCGTCTGGGTGCGACCATTTGCCACCGGCCCGATCTTTTTAATATGATCAAGTCCCGATTTTCGATGGACTGGTATTACCCGATTCTGTGCGGGGCGATTCGCGGCGACGAAGCCAAAAAAAGGATCGACCATCTCTGGGATAAATTTGTGGTGCCGGACTGGGGAGTACGCTGTGTGAGCGATCGACCCTGGGTGACCATGGCCGAAACATCCGAGTTTATCCTGACACTTTCGGCGATCGAAGATGGCAGCCGGGCCAAAACCATTTTCAGCTGGCTTGGCGATAAACGCTATCCCGACGGTTCTTACTGGATGGGTGTTACTTTTCCCGACACGGTGATCTGGCCCGAAGAAAAGACCGGCTGGACGGCGGCTGCGGTTCTCATGGCCTGGGATGCCTTAAACGGCATGACGCCGGCTGCGAAAATATTTAATCATCGCTATTGGCAAGAGCGAGAATCATAGTCTTCAAAAACTTACCGCATTTTCCCGACGGTTAATATTTCGATTACATGGTCCGATAAATGATTGTGAAAAGAGTAATGACTTGCAGAAAGATCATCGTCCCTATTACATCAAAAAGTTGAGCTGGAAATTTGAAAGGTGGTATGCGAATCATTTTCTGGCGCCGCAGTGCGAGCATTTTGGCCGCAATCTGGTTTTTATGAAACCATGGGGTGTGGAAATTAATGGCTGGCCTGTCTCGATCGGGGACTACACGACCCTGATCGCCACGCTGGAAAAACGCATTCGTATTACCGCCTGGATGGCGGATGGAAAATCGGGAAAAGTAGAGATCGGCAGGCATTGTCTGATTTGCCCGGGCACCCGGATCCAGTCGGCCACCGCCATTTCCATCGGCGACGATTGCATGATGGCGCAGAATGTCTGTATTACCGACGCCGACTGGCATGACATCTATGACCGCAGCGTCTCCATCGGGAACACCAAAGAGATTATGATTGACAAGAATGTATGGATCGGTGACAGCGCCATGATTTGCAAGGGCGTTCACATCGGCGAGAATGCCATTATCGGCGCGGGGGCTATTGTGCTGAAGGATATTCCGGCAAACGCCATCGCCGGGGGAAATCCTGCTGCGGTCATCAAGTATCTGGATACGGACAGACCTGTCAAATCACGATCCCAATGGATGTCCGATCCTAAAAAAATGAATGAATATTTTGATGCTGTCGAACGCATCATGCGGGAAAAAAATTCACTTTTCGGGTGGTTTCGATCCACCTGGTTCCCGCGCAAAGGAGATTGAAGATGCGTGTTGCCATTATTGCCGCTCCCTATCCTCTGGAAGAATTTCCCTCGCCGCCGCTGGGCATCTCATACGTAGCCGCCGCCTTCGAGAAAGCAGGCTGTGATGTGCGTATTTTTGACTACATCATCTCTGGTTATTCCAAAGAAAAACTGGCGGCGCAATTGGACGATTTTCAGCCGGATGCCGTGGGCGCAGGGTCGGTCACGATGAATTTCTATGGCGCGCAGCGGATTTTACGCGACGTCAAAAGCATCAATCCGGACATTCTCACGATGATGGGCGGCCCGCATGTGTCCTTTACCGTGGAAGAGACGCTCCGCGCCTTTCCGGAAATCGATTTGATATTTATCGGCGAGGCGGATGATACGATTATTGAATTCGCGCCCCTCATGAAGCAGAAGAAAAAATGGCGAAGGATTCCGGGGATTGCCTTTTGCGAAGATGATGAAATCGTCAACACCGGTAAAAGAGATTTTATTGCGGATGTCGACCGCATTCCGCTTCCGGCGCGGCGGTTGCTGCCCATTTCGCGTTATCGGGCGTTCGGTTTTCCGGTCAGTATGATTACCGGACGCGGTTGTCCCCATGGCTGCATTTTTTGCCTGGGACGAAAAATGGTCGGATCGAAAGTGCGCCGCCGTGATCCTGGGCTGGTGCTCGATGAAATGGAAGAGATCATCGCTCTGGGCTTTGACCGGATCAACATTGCCGACGACCTGTTTGCTTCGGATACAAAACGGGTCAAAGAAATTTGCAGCGGAATGAAAGAACGGAAACTTAAACTGGCCTGGAGCGCCTTTGCCCGTGTGGACACCGTGAACCAGGAGATGTTCGACGCCATGGCCGCCGCCGGCTGCGACAGCATCAGCTTCGGTGTGGAATCGGGTAATCCGGAAATGCTCAAGAGGGTCAGGAAGGGCATCAAACTTGAGCAGGCGGTGAACGCGGTCCGGATGTGCAAGCAGTCGGGCATGCTGGCCCATGCTTCCTTCATGGTCGGTCTGCCGGGGGAAACGTCGGAAACGATGGCGCAAACGGATGCGTTTGCCAGAAGTCTGGACATCCTTTATGGCTATCATTACCTGGCGCCGTTTCCCGGAACGACTCTCTGTGAAAAGGTCGGTGACTACGATTTGCAAATCCTGACCAGGGATTGGTCGAAGTACGACGCCAATGACGCGATTGTGAAAACAAAGGCGCTTTCCCCGCAGGACATTCGTGATTTTGTGGCTATCTATGACCGGGAGATGAACGGCAACTGGCAGGAAGTGATGGATAACTTCAAAACAGGAAGAAACAAGCCCTACGATGATTTGCGCGTGGAAGGTCATCACCGGATGAACATTACGTTTGCCATCCTCAAGGAAGACCTGATCGAAAAACTGGGGGTAATGGATGCCGCATCTCTAAACGGGGACAATGAAGCAGCCAGGAAGGTGTTGATTGAAAGAATGCAACAAAACATCTCCGGTGATCCCCGTCTGATTGAGAATACGGTCAACGATTTTATTTCCCGTGGCTATATCTCGGCCAACAGGAGTGAAAGCGGCTGTGCCTGGCAATGGGCGTAAGGGGAAAGACGCCGCGGGTGAACCGAAGCATCTGTGCATTGAAAAGACGGGTAACGGTTCACCATTTTCTTGAGATCCTTAAAAAAAAATTTACTTTTAACAACCCATATCGGTCCCGGGCGCATGCTGTGTGGCTAAGATTTTCTTGACACAAATAAAAGCGTTTCCTATACTTACATCATTATAAGATTTCTGTCCAAAATACCGTAATAGGAGAATTGGCCCTCACATAGGTATCAAGAGTTGCCAGTCCGTTGCCGAATAATATGAAGGGAGAATATCTTGAACGGGACCGGACAAGGCCATGGTGAAGACGTTTCAACAGGACTTGATGGTGCGGTGTTTCCCAACCTTTTTACCTTTCGTGACGCTTGGTAAATAGTAGCATGATTATAAAAAAATTTAAAAATATCCATGTTGTGGCGTTTTTAGCCATTGTCCTGGTGATAGGTCTTTATTATCTTCAGACCGATCTGCTGGAGGGATTTGAGGACAATACCTACGACCTGCGGGTTAATGCGCTCAGGACATCTCCCGGGGATCATCCGGGTATCGCCATGATCGCGATAGATGAAAAAACCATTGCTGAACTGGGGCGGTTTCCTTTCTCCCGGATTCATTATGCGACCCTGCTGGATGCTGCCACCAGTGCAGGGGCAAAGGCCGTACTGTTTGATGCCTTTTTCCCGGAAGTACAGTCGAAAGCGGCAGACGACGCGTTTGCGGCGGCAATGAAGCGTTCCGGGCGGGTGACCCTGGCCTGCGTATTCGAGTTCGCTGAAGACGGCAGTGTTGCGGGATTAACGGCCAATATTCCGGTGCTGCAGGATGCGGCCAGGAATATTGCCCATATCAATGTCTTCCCGGACAGCGATGGCGTCGTTCGCTGGACAAAACCGTCGATTGACTATCAGGGAAAGCGGTATCCCTCGCTGGGGCTTGTCGGCGCCGCCGAACTGCTGGGAACGGATGCGTTCGAGATAGGTGGCCATAGCATCCTGCTTGGACCTCGGCGGATTCCGATTGACAGCGAACAGCGAATGCTGATCAACTATGCCGGACCTCCCGGCACCTATGAACGTTTCTCTTTTGCCGACGTAGCGAAGGGGAGGGTGCCCGCTGAAAAACTGAAGGACCGGGTCCTTTTTGTGGGAGCCACCGCTCTCGGCATCTATGATATGCGCATCACTCCTTTTTCCAATAACACCCCGGGGATCGAAGTAAACGCCGGCATTGCCGACAATATCACGACGGGCGATTTTATCAGGCGGGACGCCCTGGAAAAGATTATTGATCTGGCGCTGATCATTCTCCTCGGGATTGCTGCGGCGCTTGTCACCTGGAATCTTCGCCATATTGTTTCGCTTCCCCTGGTGGCCATTCTGATTGCCAGCCATGTCGCCCTCTGCTGCTTCCTGTTTATGGCCGGGAGATGGATAAGCATTGTGTACCCGGTCCTATCCATCCTGCTGACATCGGCCATCGCCGCCTATCTCCGTTTCTTTGTTGTTGACCGGCAGGCGCGGGAAATACGGTCTATGTTTTCGAGCTACGTTTCTAAACGGGTGGTGGATGTACTCGTAAAAAATCCGGAGATGGCCAGGATTGGCGGGGAAACACGGGAGCTGACCATCCTTTTCGCCGATGTCCAGAACTATACGACTTACAGCGAGAAACGATCACCGGCCGATGTGGTACGAATTCTCAATGATTACCTTGCCGCCATGACGGATATCATCATTAAGTATGACGGGACACTGGACAAGTTTCTCGGGGATGGGATCATGGCCTACTGGAACGCTCCGCTCATCCAGAAAAACCATGCCGAACTCGCCGTCCGCTGCGCCCTGGAAATGATGGCCGGCATGGGCCCGCTCCAGAAAAAATGGCTGAGCGCCGGAGACGAACCCATCACCTGGGGAATCGGACTCAATACGGGTGAAGTCATTGTCGGAAATATCGGTGCAGTCGGCAAAAAAATGGAGTATACTGCAATCGGAGACAGCGTTAACCTGACTTATCGGATTCAGAATGAAAGCAGGGATGCACACTGTGCGGTCATGACCCGGTCTCTGTATGAGAGAGTAAAGGATATTGTAACGGCCGAACCGCTGGGAAGCGTCATGGTCAAAGGGAAACGGATTCCCATTGAAATATTTGCCTTGAAAGGCTTGCAGCCCAAAACGGCGGCAACTGAAAAATCCGGGACGCCGGACCATTGAACTCGGATCCGAATGCATCAACCGCATTTTGCTGCGGGGTAAGCAAGCGCATTGTAGGTGGTATTGTTTCTGAAAATAGAAGATCCTCCGCGGCATGCCGCGGAGGGTTGCAGTGGTTACCGGGCAACCCCGGATCATGCGGAGTCTTGAAGATGTTCAGAGTTTGTGCAACCATCCTGTTTCTTATCCTGTCTTTTGCGGCTGCGGCCAATGCCGCTCACGAAGTCAGTTTCGTTTCGGAAATTGCGGTCGATAATCCTTTCTATGTCGCCGCGGACAAGGAGGGAAACTTGTATGTTACCGGCAGCAAAGGAGGCATGCTGGCTGGCAAGAACGGTTTTGTTTATGTCCTCAACCTCCAGGGCAAAAATATCCTGACCATCGGAGGTCAGGACGCAAACGGTGATCCCTATCTGAAAAAACCTGCCGGTATTGCCCTTGATGGAGATCAAATTTATGTGTGCGACACATCCCAGGACAATATTGTCATCTTTTCCCGAGGGGGTAAGTACCGTGACCGCTTTGGAGAGAGCGGCAGCGCGGCCAAACAGTTCAGCAGTCCGGAGGGCATTTTTGTTTATCAGGGGATTATTTTCGTAGCCGATACCGGCAATGACCGGATTCAGGTATTTGGCCCCAATGGCGTTTTTCTCCGGTCTATCGGGAACACCGGAAAGGAGGAAGCTCTGTTGAAGAGCCCTACCGCAGTCGCCGTTGATTCCAGAGGTCTGATCTATGCGATTGACGGTTCTGCCCGTCTGGTCAAAATTTACCGGCAGGACGGCAGTTATGCAGGAAAACTGAGCGGCGTGATCAAGCCTTATGCCCTGGCGATTGCCGACGACGGCCTCTTTGTGACCGACGTGGAGAAATATAACATAACAAAATACAACTTCTCCGGAGAGAAAATTTTTTCGTTCGGAACGATGGGTAAGGGAAAGATCCAATTTCAGGAGCTCTATGGAATTGGTACGGACGGCCTGGGAAAGATATATGCCGTTGACCGGACCAGGGGGACAGTCCAGGTCATTGCAACCGGTAAAGGATCAGGCAGCGATATTCCTTTTGACATTTCGCCCCCTACATCGGTCAAATGGCTGCAGGATATTTCGCTTACGGTAAAAAAACTAACCTGGGACAAGTCATCCCGGCGGCTTTTTGCCATTGATACTGAAAATGAATCCCTGATTGTGATGAAGGACAGTCGCGTAGAAAAGACGATCAGGGTCCCCAATATGATCCCTGTTTCCGTAGCGATTGATCTCAAGGGGTTTCCCTGGATAATTGATCGCGAGGCAAGCCAGCTTGTGAAGCTGGACACAGCGGGGCGTGTTCTTCTCAAAGTCGGTTCATCGGGAAGCAAGGAAGGTTATTTCTCCAAACCGGCGGATATCCTGGTCGGCAGGGACGGCCTCATCTATGTGGCGGATAAGGGCAACAACCGGATTCAAGTGTTTAATGGTGAAGGAGTGTTCATGAACGCCTTTACCAAAGCAGCGGGAAGCCAGACCCTGGAAACTCCGATTGCCCTTTCTCAGGATGAAACAGGCAACCTTTATGTGCTTTGCGAAGATCGGAAAATCGTTGTTTGTCTGGCAGCCGGCGGAAGCGTGATCAGGGAGATCGGCGGTGAACTGACCGACAAAGACAAATTCGACAGCCCGGTAAGCCTTGCCGTTGCGGGAACTGAGCTGATGGTTCTTGATGCCGGCAGACGCAGCATCAAGGTCTTCACGCTGGGAGGCAAGCTTTTGCGGGAATTCGGCGCCAAAGGGAGCGGCCGGGGCGATTTCAAACAACCGGCATCAATCGTTGTGATGGATAGCGCGCAGTTTATGGTTTCCGATCCGGGGAACAAACGAATCCAGGTGTTCAGTATTCTGTATACGCCTTCAGCGCCGACCGGCGTTACCGCCAGGCCGGATATGAGGGCCGTCGATGTGAAATGGAATCCTGCAGAAGAGTCCATGGTCGAATCCTATCGTATTTTTCGCAAGCAGGAGGGGGATTCCGTATACCGGGAGGCCGGTACATCCCGGAAGAACTTTTTCCGTGATATCGCGGTTTTTCCCGGGAAGAAGTATGTTTACCGGGTGAGTTCGCGCAGTACCGGAGGGAATGAAAATATCACCGCCGCATCGGCGGAAGCAGTCCCGTTGAAGTATACGCCGCCGGCGCCCGTTTCACTGGAAGCGCAGAGCCAGGAATGGTCAGTGGATCTTTCCTGGAAAATGAACAAACAGGATCATATTGACCACTACAACATTTATCGTGACGGTGACGGATCGGCGCTGATTGCCCGGACAAAGACGGGAACTTTTTCCGAAGGGGGGCTGGAACCGGATACCTCCTATACCTACCTGGTGGGCGCCGTCAGTATTGATGAAATTGAAAGCGAACATGTTCCCGTGAGCATCCGCACCCAGGTGGCCATCAAAGCGCCCCTGGAAATTGATATTCTCGAGATGAGTGATATTTTCTCCAATACCTACAAGATTTACGAGAACGAGGGAATCGGCAAAGTCCGCCTGACCAACAATACACGCAATCCCATTACGACTCTCAAACTTGCCTTTTGTGTTAAGGAATACATGGATTATCCGACGGAGGTCGAGATCCAGAACCTGCTTCCCAAAGAAAGCCGGGAGATTGTATTCAAGGCCGTCTTCAACAATAAGATCCTCGAGGTGACGGAAGACACACCGGTGCAGACCGAACTGAAGGCAACTTATTATGAAAACCAGAAAACACGCAGCTATTCGAAAAATAATACGGTCAAACTCTATGAAAAACACCGGATGATGTGGATCAACAAAGACCGCGTCTCAACATTCGTTACCTCGAAGGACCCCGTAGTGCTGGAATTCACGCGTGCCGTGGTTACCCAGTACGCGGATATGGGTTCTCCGCTTGTCTATGCCGGTGCCATCTATGAGTATATGGGCTTTATGGGGATGACCTATCTGCGGCATCCCAACAATCCCTATCAGATCGTGGACGGCAAAACGAGCTTTGTTGATTACGTTCAATATCCCCGTGAAACATTGAAAAGGAATTCCGGTGTTTGTACCGATCTCGTTGTTCTTTATGCCTCAGCCCTTGAGGGTATGGGTATCCGGACCATGATTCTCGGGACACCGGATCATCTTTTTATAATGTTTGCCGCAGGCGAGGTGAAAGATCTGGGAGATTCCACCCTGGACGGCATGCTGGTTATCCATGAGGGAGCCATATGGGTGCCGGTCGAGTTGACCCTGGTCGGTTCCACATTCATGAAGGCCTGGGAATCGGGAAGCAAAGCCTACGCTGAGTGGAAGAATAAGGGAATCGAGTTTACGGATCTCACCCGGGCCTGGGAGAGATACAAACCCGCGACGCTTCCCTTTACGGATTGGCGGGTTCACGTACAAAACAAATCCGAAGTGAGCAAACGTTATGGCGACGAAATCACCAAGCTCAACAGGATCTGGCTGAAATACACCAGCAATCGTTATTATGCGGCGGCGGCCAATGATCCCAAAGATGCCCATGCCCTTCTTCAGTTGGGGATTATCTATGGTGAGGCGGGTGAACTGGACAAAGCGCAGTCCTTTTTTGAGAAAGCGGACAAGCTGTCGCCCAATAATGCGGAGATCAAAAACAACATCGGCAACCTGCAATATCTGAGGGGAAAATATAACGATGCCAGAAAATCCTATGAGAAGGCAGCCGAGTTGGACTCAGCGGACCCGTACATTCTGGTCAATCTTTCCATCTGCTATCTCAAGTTGAATAAGAAGGAAAAAGCGGGTCAAATCTTCCGGAGAGCGGTTGAGAAGGATTCCGAAATAGTTCGAAAACATCAAGCTCTGGCCATGGAACTGCTGGGAAGCATGTAAACGGATATAATCAAAACGAGAACAAAAAAGGAGACGGGTTATGAAAATCAAAACATTGTTGGCGGTCAGCATGTTGCTTGTGTTTTTTGTGGCAAGCGGAGCCCAGGCGGCGGCAAAGGATGGTTTCTGGGATAATCTGCAGGGAAAACTGCAGAAGGTGACACCCGGCAAGAAAACCACCGTCACAACAGCAGTGGGGGGTGTTAGAGGAGCAAAGAATGAATCGGACAAGGATATCTACTGGAAAGGGAAGGACAAGTCGCCGCAGGTTACGGAAGAAGAGCTGCAGAAGTTTCAATTTGCGCTGGATATCAAGATCAAGGGAAACAATGAAGAAGCCTTAAAGTTATTTGAAGAATTTATGAAGGCTTATCCCCAGAGTTCACTTCGTGTGGAGGGTTTGCAGGCGATAGAGAAGATTAAAATGGAAATGGCCGCGGCAAAAAATCCGGACGAAGCGCCCGCAAAAAAAGCTCCGGTAAAAGCCGCTGCAAAGGCAGCAAAGGCTAAATAGCGTCCGGTGTCAATGCTGCAGCGTATCGATACAACAAAAAAGCATTCTGAAGGGACCGACACACTGTCCAATGAAATTCAGTTCAACATTAGGCGGGCAGAGACCTGGCTTTAAAGTCTTTGCCCGCCAGTTGTCTACAGCCTACAGCCTACAGCCTACAGCCTACAGCCTTTCTTCTTTAATACCCCCAGCGATTTGAATAACGGCAGGACCACGTATTGCCCAGATGCAACAGCCTTCTGATAAACGAGGTAAGGTGCCTGGCCTCCCTGGGCCGGATCGGGAAAAATATCGTGAAAAACCAGGTAGCCGCCAGGAAGGACGTGTTTTGCCCAGATGAGGTAGTCGTTCAGTACGGATTCATAGGCATGGCTGCCGTCAATGAAAACAAGACCCAGCCCGGTATTCCAGGCAGGGCCGACAATTTCCGAACGGCTTATGATCGGAACGACTGTATTGGCGAGGTCAAAATTATGGATTGTTTTTCGAAATAACCGCAGGGTATCTATTTGCCCCGTTTCTTCATCCAGAAGATCGGGATCGAAATATTCCTGGCCCGGTTGTTGCTCTTCGGATCCTGAATGATGATCAATGGAAAACAATACCGCATTGTTTTCTTTGCAGGCGACGCCTAAAAAGATGGCGGATTTTCCGCAGTAACTGCCAATTTCCAGGCAAGGGCCATATTTTGAGGATTCGAGGGCCAGCATATAGAGGCGTTTTGCTTCCGCTTCATCTAAAAAACCTTTAACATTCATTATTTTTGCGAAATCGATGGGCAAAATCAGCTATCCTCCAAATTGATGACCTTTTCATAAACCGGCACCGGATAAATTGCAATCTCAAAAATGACTGATAGTTATTATCCGTCTTTTCATATTTTCTCTTGATAAGACCTATATGTAGTGGTAATATTCGCCCAAAACCCCAATATATAGCGTATTCAGGGGCAATTATTTCTTTTAATCATGTCGGAGGGGGCTCATGAACACAAAGATTAAAAAGAGAGATGGCCGGTTAGTCAAGTTCAACGCGGATAAGATCACCAATGCCATTGCCAAGGCCTGTGCCGCCACAGGCGAATTTGATATGAAGGAGGCGCGCAAGCTGACCATCAAGGTGCTTAACCTTGCGGAGCAGCTTTTCAATGGCAAGATATTATCAGTTGAAGAAATACAGGACATCGTCGAAGAAGTTCTCCTGCAATCCCCTTACCGCATGACCGCCAAAGCCTACATCATCTACCGCGATCAACACTCCCGGCTACGCGACATCACGAATAAAATGGAAGTGGATCTCGTCGATCAGTATTTAAAAAAAGCCGATTGGAAGATTAACGAGAACAGCAATATGGATTATTCATTGCAGGGTCTGAATAATTACATATCGTCGGAAGTGAGCAAGGTCTATTGGCTCAATGAAATTTACACGCCGGAAATCCGCAAGGCGCACACCGATGGCGATTTTCACATTCACGATTTGAGCCTTTTGTCCGTGTATTGCGTGGGCTGGGATTTGTATGATGTGCTGTTGCAGGGATTCCGGGGCGTATCCGGCAAGGTGGAAAGCAAACCGGCCAAACACCTGAGGAGCGCGCTGGGACAGGTGGTAAATTTCTTTTACACATTGCAGGGTGAGGCGGCCGGCGCCCAGGCGTTTTCCAACTTCGACACACTGCTCGCGCCCTTTATCCGTTACGACGGTTTGAGCATCAAGGAAATCAAGCAGGCGCTCCAGGAATTCATTTTCAACATCAACGTGCCGACGCGCGTCGGTTTTCAGACGCCGTTTACCAATGTGACACTGGATTTGACGGTTCCCAAATACTATAGGGATCAGCACGTCATCATTGGCGGCAAACCGCAGAAAGAAACCTACGGGGATTTTCAGGAAGAGCTTGATTTATTCAACAAGGCATTTTTACAGGTTATGGCTGAAGGTGATGCCAAAGGCAGGGTATTCACATTTCCAATTCCCACTTACAGTGTTACCAAGGATTTTGACTGGGATAATCCGAACATGGCCGATCTTTGGGAAATGACCGCGAAGTACGGCGTACCGTATTTTTCCAATTTCATCAACTCCGACATGAATCCCGAAGACGCGCGCAGCATGTGCTGTCGTCTGCGCATCGATAATCGGGAACTGCAGGTGAGGGGAGGCGGGCTTTTTGGTTCCAACCCGCTCACCGGGTCCATCGGCGTTATTACGATTAACATGCCGAGGATCGGCTATCTGGCCAAATCAAAAAAGGACTTTATGCAGCAGTTGGGCAGGCTGATGGATATTGCCAAGGAAAGTCTGGAGACTAAAAGGAAAGTGCTGGAAAAGTTTACCGACGGCAATCTCTATCCTTACACGAAATACTATCTGCGCAACGTTAAAGAAAGATTCGAAGAATACTGGAAAAATCATTTTTCCACCATCGGTCTGGTCGGCATGAATGAAGCCTGTCTGAATCTGCTGGGAACAAACATTGCGTCGACGGAAGGACAGGAATTCACCAAGGCGGTGCTGGATTTCATGAGGTCGCGGCTGATCGGCTATCAAAAGGAAACAGGCAACAACTACAATCTTGAATCCACACCGGCGGAAGGGACCTCCTATCGTCTGGCGCGAATCGATAAAGTCAAGTATCCGGATATTATTTCCGCGAGCGACGGCAAGTCCAAAACCGCTGAGCCTTATTATACCAACTCCACGCAGCTGCCGGTGAATTATACGGATGATATCTTTGAGGCGCTGGATTTACAGGACGAAATTCAAACGCGATACACCGGCGGCACGGTTTTCCATACCTTTGCGGGTGAACGCATTGATGACCCGCTGGCCGTCAAATCCCTGGTTCGAAAAATCTGCACCGGGTACCATCTGCCCTATATGACATTTACGCCCACCTTCAGCGTGTGCCCATCGCATGGGTACCTCAAAGGGGAAGTGGAAAGCTGTCCTACCTGCGCGGAGGCCTGCGAAATTTATTCACGCGTGGTCGGCTATCTGCGGCCGGTCAAGCAGTGGAACAAAGGCAAACAGGAGGAATTTGATTCGCGGCAGGTTTACCGGCTGCAGTAAATGAAGGGGGTGGTTTCATTACAAGCCCCGTTTTTCCGGGCAAACCGGGCTCAAGGGTTTGCAGTCCTTCAGGGTGGCAAAAAGATAAAATGAAAATTGGCGGTTTGCAAAAGGTATCTCTGATTGATTATCCGGGAAAAATCAGCGCAATTATTTTTACGCAGGGCTGCAATTTCCGTTGTCCCTATTGCCACAATCCCGAACTGGTGGAACCAAAGCTTTATGGGCCATGCCGGCCCGAACAAGATATTCTGGAATTTCTCAAATCACGACAAGGAAAACTGGATGCGGTCACCATCACGGGCGGCGAGCCGACGCTTCAGGACGATTTAATTCCTTTTATTACGCGGGTTCATAAAATGGGCTTTGCCGTAAAACTGGATTCCAACGGGTCGCGTCCGGATGTTCTTTCTGTGCTCATCCGGGAAAATCTGCTTGATTTTATTGCCATGGATGTTAAGGCGCCAGCGGAAAAATATCCGGGACTTGTTTTGACCCCGGTGGAGATCGACGCCATTCGAGAGAGCATCCGGTGTATTTTAGAGTCGAAACTTCCGCATGAATTCCGGACAACCGTTGTGTCCTCTCTGCTATCCGAGCAGGACATTTTATCAATCGCTCGGGAAATCGCCGGCGCGAAACGTTACGCTTTGCAGAAATTTCAGCCGGCCAGGACGCTTAATGACAAGTATCACGCCGAAAAGACATATTCGGATGATGCGTTTTTAACGATCAAAAAACGATTGGAAAAAGATGTGCCGCTGGTGATTATCCGTTAATTGTGGAAGACGAAAGTATAAAAATGCAAGAGAAAATAAATAACGGCGATACCCTTAACGCAGATTATCTGAGGCGGTTAACACAAATCGGAGTAGCTTTATCTGCGGAAAAGGACATCGATCGTCTGCTGGAAAAAATTTTAACCGAGGCGCGAATCATCACCCGGGCCGATGGTGGCACGCTTTATCTGATGATGGATAATGAACGTGAACTTCATTTTGCACTGGTTCAGAATGAATCCCTGGGACTGAACATGGGAGGAACGGGTAAAAAAATGACCTGGCCACCCGTTAAACTCACCGGCGTCGATGGTTTGGCCAATCATGCCAATGTCTCCGCTTATGTGGCGATTACCGGACAGCCTGTCAATATTGCCGATGTCTATGACGCTCCCGGTTTTAATTTTGAAGGTCCGCGCGCCTTCGATCGGGAGACGGGTTATCGTTCCCAGTCGATGCTGGTTGTCCCGATGCGCGATCATTCCAATGACATCATCGGTGTTTTGCAGCTGCTCAATGCGACAGATCCGGATACAGGTCAGGTGATCCCTTTTTCCGAAGAGGCGCAGGAACTGGCCTGGTCTCTTGCGTCTCAGGCGGCGGTTGCCCTGACCAACAACATCCTCATTGCCGAACTGGAAAATTTGCTGGATTCGTTCATTCAATCCATTGCCATCGCCATTGATGAAAAATCTCCTTATACCGGCGGGCACGTCCGGCGCGTAGCCGAACTGACGATGAGAATCGCCGAAAAAATTAATAAGACGTCCGAGGGGTATTATGCTCCGGCGCACTTTTCCGACGATGAAATGCGCGAATTGCGCATGGCCGCCTGGCTGCATGATATCGGAAAGATCACCACCCCTGAGCATGTTGTCGATAAATCGACGAAACTGGAAAAGGTTTATGACCGGATTGAAGATGTCAGAGTACGCTTTGAATTGCTTAAAAGGGAATATCAATCGGCGATAAAGAACACCCGGGAAAATTTAAATCGTCATCCAACGCAGGACCTTGACAGGGAAATCAAGGCCCTGGATGAAGAATATCAGTTTCTGGTGCAGGTGAATAACGGAAGTGAATTCATTCAGGATCATATGATCGAACGGATTAAGCAGATTGCCCAAAGGAAGTGGAGCACATCCACTCAGACTCTGCCGCTGCTGACGGAAGACGAGATTTATAATTTGAGTATTCGTCGCGGCACGCTCAATGATGAGGAACGAATCATCATTAATAATCATGCGGCGATCACATACAAAATGCTGGCTAAGCTGCCGTTTCCCAGAAAATTAAAAAACATTGCCGTTTATGCTGCTGCCCACCATGAAAAAATCGACGGCAGCGGTTATCCGTTAGGGCTGAAAGGTGACAAACTCTCTCTGCAGTCCCGGATTATTGCCATGGCCGATATTTTTGAAGCGCTGACCGCCAAAGACCGGCCTTACAAAAAAGGCAAGACGCTGGAGGAAGCGCTGTCGATCATGGAATTGATGGTCAAGGATCAGCATATCGATTCCCATCTATATGAGCTTTTCATTAAAGAAAAAATTTATATGGATTATGCGGTGAGGGAACTGACGTCCCAGCAGCTGGATGTGTGAGAAAAAGGTTCAAGGCTCAAGGCGGAAGGAAGAAGGTAGAAATTTTTCTTGATTTTATGCATGGGTATGGTATGTTGCACGGCAAGCGGTGATTTAAAGTAAATTGCTCCGCTCTATAAATGTGCTAAAGCACTGAAAATCAATGAACCATTCGATTGAACCCGTGCTTTGGCGCGGGTTTTTTTAATTGTGCGCCCGGCAGGGCGCACAGACTTGGTGGTGCAAGTCCACTACTCACCCGGCAAGGGGAAGAGTTAGCCGAACGGCAAGGGTGTCGCGGGTGACTGCGAATCTGGAGGAAGCCGA
>JAIGNE010000061.1:0-75504 GCA_036528635.1 Deltaproteobacteria bacterium | reverse complement strand
TTGATTTTTTACCATCTGGGTACCCCCTGTTGTTTTGGGTTTATTGGCGTATTCCTTTATACAACAGGTCACCCAGATGGTTTATTCATTTTTTTGACAATGGCGTGCAGGATTCAGGTATTAACTTCATCACTAAAACAGCTTAAAACCTATACCAGTTGTAGGATATCGTCGGTTGAGAAACGAAGGAGTTAAGTCTGCCGTTGACTTAAGTTATCGGGAGCTGGGGCCCGAGGGGACGCCCCAAGAATGCTAAGTTTCTTCAATTATCAGCGGGTATAAAAGAGGCCGAGCGGGATGCCCGTAAAGTACTAAATTTCTAAAACCAACCAAGGTGATCGGCGCCTGCCTACCGCCACCGCATGATTGATTCGGAGACTGAATTCGAAATGCGTTAACGTGGAAGATAATCGCCGCGGTTGAATTTGATGGTTTCCACAGAGGAGGTCACCAGGAGCCGGTTGAGGAGATCCTTCAGCCCGCTTCCTTCGGGAAGAGTGTCGAGAAGGGGAAGAAGTTCCTGCGTCTGCTGTTCCATCTGACTTACTATCGTTGAGGTTTCCTTCAGGCTGATCCGGGGATCTTCCATCTGCTTCTGATACGTCTCCAGAAGGGTCAGAAAGCGGTCCATCCGAACCAGGGTCTGCATTGATTCCCAGCACATTCAGGCCGTTTTCATTATTTCTTGTACTGGCAACCCCTTGCGGATAAGACCGATCATCTGCCTCATGGAAGGCGCAACACTCCGGTAAAAGTTCAGATACCCCTCGCAGAGGTAATTCAAACCCGGCGACTCGCCGGGAGATCCGGCGAAACGGTGTTTCGGGCATCCGCCGCGGCATGCAATCAACGCTTCACAATGGCGACATTGCTCAGGGAGCGCTGTTTCCTTTTTTGCGCCAAAAGCGATCTGTTCATCTGACCGGACAATCTGTTGCAGCGTTCCATCAAGGATATTTCCAAGGCGATGGGACGGGTACATGAAGTGGTCGCAGGAATAGATATCGCCGTTGTGTTCCAGTATCAGGTTCCCGCCGCAGCGCGGAGCAAGATAGCAAACGCCTGCTCCCATCCCGGCCATGGCTGCCATCATCCATTCGAAATTCATCACAAACATCCTGCCGACATCGTTCCGTACCCACTCTCTGAACACTTCAACGAGAAATTCACCATATCGTTCAGGTTCGACGCTCCAGGGCGTTACCTCCGCAGTGTCTTCTATCCCGGCGTGAGGCGGAGGGGTTGCAAGCAAAAGGCCCAGTGCTTCGGCTTCCCGGTTGGCAGAACGTTCAACGACCGGGATGAACTGAATGTACTTCACGCCGCACTCTCTGAAGAATCGGTATACTTCGGCCGGCTGTGACGAGCTTACCCTGTTCACCGTGGCCAGGATGTTCACGTCTACTCCGTGCCGCAGCATCATTTCAAGAGCATGTAATACGTTTGAATGGCTTCCCCTCCCTTTTCTGTCTACCCGGTAGGCGTCATGGACCGACGCGGGGCCGTCGAGGCTCAGCCCGACCAGGAAATTATTCTGTTTCAGAAACCGGCACCACTCATCATCGATAAGCGTTCCATTGGTCTGCAGGGTGTTCGAAATCTTTCTTCCCCGGGCGTTGTGCTTCTGCAGTTCCATTGCACGCCGGAAAAAAGCGATGCCGGCCGTGGTCGGCTCTCCACCCTGCCAGTCGAACGCGACGTAAGGTCCGGGTTGTGCTTCGACATATTTTCTCACATAGGCTTCAAGGACTTCATCGGACATGAGATAGGATTGATGATCAGCGAAAAGAGCTTCTTTTTCGCAATAGAAGCAGTAGGTACAGCGCAAATTGCAGTGCGGGCCGGCGGGTTTGGCCATCAGGATAAACCCCCGGTGAAGAGGCTCATCCTGATGGGAGGTTTTTAATGAGGTCATATTTTATGACGATCTTTGTTCTTTCAGCAGGTCAGACATGTAAAATCGCTTCCTGCGCGGCAAGATTTTTTTTCAACTGAGCATGCTTAGCCTTCAATTCATCATGGGTCATCCCCGGGACCGCCGCACCGGGTTTGACTTCGCCGGTCCTGAAGTCGACGAGATTGAACTGCTCAACAAGATCATTCGCATTCGTCAGGCAGTAGAGTTCCCATTCATCCGCTTGTAATCCATCGGGATCAAAATAACGGACGATTTTCCAGTCGCCTGTGCATAGTGCCCTTACATGGTTCGGTTGCCGGACAGTCTTGCTGGAGAGGGGATGTCCTTTGCTTATCGCATCTTCTACATACTGATAGAAAAGCTCGTGCTGAGCATGCATGCTTGTAGTTGATCCCTGCGGGCCGATTTCCGTTATCATGTCATTGGACATGAAGACAACGCCCGGCCTCGTCTTTCCGTCACCCCCGACGATAGCGCCGCCGGTTTCCCCCTTGATATGGGCCGATAGATCGGAACCGACAAAGGCGTTATCAGCCGGTTCTCCGGCCACGAGGTTCATGACAACCTGTATCTGCTCCTTGTGAATACCTGCAAGCCCGAGCAGCGTGGGAGCGATATCAATGGAGCTGGTCGGCTGGGCGATTTCCCGCATTACCGTTTTGTTTTTGTTGACGAGGGGGGAAGAGACGATCAGCGGTACCCGAATCGTCTCTTCATAGGCGTTGTGCCATTTCTGGATCATTCCACCATGCGATCCGGTCATGTCACCATGATCGGATACGAACACGACGATGGTGTTTTGAGACAGACCATTGTCGTCAAGAGCCTGTAGAATGCGCATCAACTGACGATCGGCAAGGTAATGAAAATAGGCATAGAACTGGTTATAGGTGAGCTGCCAGGCCTCGGCGTCAGCTCCCTGGAACTGGAAGGGGAACGGCGACCTGAAAGGCGCTCCCATTTGCATGAGGTTGTAATCCGTATTGGCCCCGATCGCGAGTCCCCACTTTAGGGAGTAATCCTTCTGGCACCGGGGCTTGTCGGTCAGGGCTTCGGAATAGGTGCGCGGCAGTGTACTGTTGTTCTGCGGAAACCCGTCCGGATTCAAATCGAGCTGTATCGGCGCACCGTCGATCGTTTTAACAAGGCTTTTGTCCCCCATTGCCGGAATGGAAAGCGGGGGAGGATAATTTTTCCATCCGACCACACCCTTGTCACCGGGAGCCTGCCAGTTCAGCGGCATCAGGCCGCAGTCATGGGGGTTCACCAGTGAGCCCACCGCAAGCCAGGGGGGACCGGATTTATTCGTGCCCCGCTCCTGAAGGAATGTTTCGATTTTGTCAGCAAACCCGACATCCCGGAATGTGCCCGCAAATTTTTCAATAGGTCCTCCGTGGGGTTCGGGATATGATTTTTCCCAGTCTTCAAATCCCCAGGGCTCAAGATAGTCGGTATTATCGGCTTCGGAAACGTGCCATTTTCCGAAGTAGTGGGTCTTATATCCGAACACCCGAAACCAGTCGCCGATGGTCAATGTGCCGTCTTCGTCCAGAAAGTGTACATCTTCGGGAGTTTTGTACAAGCCATCTGTCTGGTCGACGCCGGTGACACCGGCATACTGACCGGTCATGATGCAGGCTCTGCTCGGCACACAGGCTGATGCAGCCGTGTAGTGCTTCTTCATGACCACGGCGTTCTGCCGCAATCGCATCATCCCTGGAAAAAAACGGGTGTAAACATTGCCGTCGGTAAGTTGCCTGAAACCGAGGACCTCTTTCAACCCTTGTGCCATCCCTTCGTCCTGTCTATAGCCATCGGGAGGGGTCTGCATCTGGTCAACCATCAGAAGCAGTATGTTCGGACGGGGACCTGTACTGGAAGACGATGAGCATGAGAGGAGCGGCCAGACGGCCCCGGAAACGGAAGCGAGTGCAACTGCGTTTGATGCAACCTGAATGAATTCTCTACGCGTGATTTTCTTCATAAATGAGACTCACTTTCAGGGAATAGGAAGTAGTAAAACATCTCATATCACGGTTGTATTCAACTTGCAACGCACCACAGATAGATAAAAGAGGACATGAGGGGATTTTCTTAGCTAAACGTGGTGCACTTTGAACCGGAATTCACCGGGAATCTTTGATCGGGTTTTTGCGATTCTCTGATAAGAACTTTGAAAGATCGCCGGAGCGAATAGTTTTTACGTCAGTCACTACATCTTTTGCGTAGTCGATAGTCTCGCCTAATGACACAGGGGGAGACCGAACGGGACGCCCGTAAAATAATAAATTTCTAAAACCAACCAAGGTGATCGGCGCCTGCCGGCCGCCACGGTACGATTGATTCGGAGACTGAATTCGAAATGCGTCAACGCGGAAGATAATCGCCGCGGTTGAATTTGATGGTTTCCACAGAGGAGGTCACCAGGAGCCGGTTGAGGAGATCCTTAAGCCCGCTCCCTTCGGGAAGAGTGTCGAGAAGGGGAAGAAGTTCCTGCGTCTGCTGTTCCATCTGACTTACTATTGTTGAGGTTTCCTTCAGGCTGATCCGGGGATCTTCCATCTGCTTCTGATACGTCTCCAGAAGGGTCAGAAAGCGGTCCATCCGAACCAGAGTCTGTTTTGTATCCGGCTCGCTTGCCGCAAGATCGAAGCGAATGCTGTCCAGATTACTCATCGATGGCGGAGCGGGGGTATGCCCGGCCTTTGCCGGAGCATGCCCCATCTTTTCACTGAGGATATCCTGAAAGCCTTCTCCTGAAACCTTTTCAGGCTTTCCAAAACTCCCCTGCTGAAGGGAGGAAATCTCGTTCGGCGTGATTTTCATAGGATTCCAACCTTTACCGTATGGATGTCAACTGTCTGAGAAGTATATCGGCAGAAATTCCGTTATCATTAAATGTTTAAAAAACAGCGGGACTGGACAGAGGGCTGTAGTATCCGTTAAACTGGGGGAGGTTCAGTATGTCTCCCGAATCAGGCGCTTCGATCAATCAGCCAAAAGAGCAACCGCCCATTTGGTTGGCGCCGCTGCCTGCAAAGTTGCGATTCAAGGATAGTCGCAAACGATGGGGATATGGGCAAATGATCATTGAAATTGGTTACAAATATAATATAATTCCGCATGGCACATACATTGCAAAATCACTCTAATTTAGAAAAGCAAAGCGGCAAAGCGGATTTGATTGCTTCGCAATAAGGACGTTATGGGATCGATTATAAAAACCATGGAGGTACCACAATGAAAAAGATGAGTCTTGCGGTAATGATATTGGCAGCGTGCCTGGTTCTGAATATCGGCATTGCCTCGGCAGCCAGTTACACCATCACCTGGGCGAACCAATTGAACGCGTTCTCCAGTAGCGCGAATGGGGCATGCAGCAGCGTCAAGACGGAGATTTTACTGGCCGGCATGGTCCTTGCCAGCACCAACATCACGCCACCCGCTGCCGGCCAGGTTATATGGATTACGCTCACCACCCTCGTCCCGGGCGACACCATCAGGCATACGGCAACCTGCACCCTCAAGGATTATAAGGGAAACACGGTAACGGGAACCAAGACCGTGACAGATATAGCCTATGATGGTGTTACGGTTCCGGCGTATGTGATGCCTTCACCGTATAACTGGAAATGGACGGACTTCATCATCTATTATAAAGCTGATAGTTGGCCTGCAGAATGAGCTTCGTCGAACCGCAGCGATAAGATGAACTGGCGGCGTTTTACGCGGGTAGGTCAATAAAGGGTTCAGGTCTGCCGTTGACTTAAGTTATCGGATTGGATGTGCGTATTATCGGGCGATCGTGGATCGCTGTCTGCGTCGCATGGAACGGAATCTATACAAATTGATAGAGCTGCGCTCAAAGGTCAAAGGCAGACCTGATCCCTGGGCCTAGACCCTGGGCCGGACTTCAGGCTGTTAAAAAAGCAAACCGACAGACTTTTAGACTATAGGCTGCCAGGCAAGATTCGTCGTTCCCGTGCATAGACTGTATCGCAACAGCGGGAATCAGCAAAAAAGTCGTTATACCGGCAAAGACCGTTCTCCAGACTGGCTGATCTTCCTGGATTCCGTGTCGCGCTTTGCTTGCACGGAATGATAAAGAAGGTCATTGCGACACAATTTCAGAGGCGGGAATCCAGAGATATTTGAATTACGATAAATGACCAAGAAGGCTGAAGCGCACGCACGATGCGTTTCAGCCTTCTTGCTTGTCGGACGAATTTCCGCAGCAGCGACGCCGCGACCCCCGTTTCGCGATCAAACATTTCATTGACATACAAAGCCGCGTTTCCTATACTTTGCCCGCGCATTAAAAGTATTCCTGCCCGATCAAAAAGGTTTGCATAACGAATCATAAAGGAGAGCCATATGAAAAGAATCTTAGGCGCCATGCTGGTTATCGCTGTAATGACCGTGATAGGGGCGGCAACAGGTCAAGCCGCCGATGACCGTTTTGTTGTCCATCACGGCAACCAGACCGTTTGGGACAGCAGGACAAACCTGATGTGGGCGATCAAGGACAACGGCAGCGACATCAGCTGGACCGGAGCAAAGTCCTATTGCGAGAATTATCAGGCCGGCGGATACCGGGACTGGAGGCTGCCGACCAATGATGAGCTGGCGAGCCTGTATCATGCAGACAAAACCTTTCCGGCGCCCTGCGCCGGCAATTTCAATATCCATGTCGTTACGGATTTGATCAAGCTAACCTGCTTTGCCGCATGGTCATCCGGGATGCGCGGCACCGATGCCGCCCACTACAATTTTGTTTACGGCCAGGAGTTCTGGTATCTCCAGTCGCATACCTACGGCATGCGGGCGCTTCCGGTGCGTTCCGGCAAATAGGTGATCGGTTCATTGATCCGGATATCAGCCGGATGTTCTCCCGTGTTGCCGGGCTGAAAAATTGAAAGAAAGAGGATTGAGAGATGAGCGACAAAATCGGGCAAAAATCAGGGATCAGCATCCGGGCCCTGGCATCGGTGGCTTTATTTTGCGCCGGCGTGTGGTTAGTTCCTTCCGGGATAGCGCTCCATTTTGCCTCACATGAAGGCGCCGCCGGGTGGAGCCACCTGTTCATGATCATACACAATACCGCTTCCCTGATTTTCCTGATTGCGGCTGTCGTCCACGTGGTGATGAACTGGAAGGTTCTGACCCATTACGTGAATGCAAAAGTCGGCGAGTACATGCGGTTCAAAAGAGAACTGTTGATCGCAGTTCTGGGCGTGACAGGGCTTGTGCTGCTGGCAGCATTTCATGCTTTCCCCCTTCCGTAACTTTGTCGCCTCCTCTTCCTGTAATTCTTGTTTCTCTGCTTTATCGTTTATGCTACATTGCTGCCGGCAATAATTGAAATATCCTATCGCATCATCAGGGAACCAGGCGGCCGCGTGAGAAAAAACGTCAACCTCTGGCAGGAAGAGAAAGCGAGCCATTGGAAGCCTCATTTCTGAACAACTGGAGGACCACTTACCCATGATCGGCAAAGACCCGGAACAAAGAATCAGATTACTCGAAGAAGAATTACTCCAATGCCGGCAGGCAGAAGACGCGCTGCGGGAGGGCGAGGAACGATACCGTAATGTCGTCGAGAATGCCAATGAAGGAATTCATATCGCCCAGGATGAGCGGCTTGTCTACATGAATCCCAAGCTGGTTGAGATCAGCGGCATTTCATTTGCAGAAGCGAAGGACAGGCCGTTTACGGATTTTGTCTATCCGGACGACCGGGCCATGGTCCTGGATCGCTATCGGCGGAGACTGGCCGGCGAAAACATTACCGACTCTTATGAGTACAGGGCATTGGGCAGGGGCAATCGTATCATCTGGTTCAATATTTCAACGAAGAAGATCGAGTGGAACGGCAGGCCCGCGACGCTCAATCTTCTGACCGATATCACCGCCCGCAAGCTGGTGGAAGAAGCGCTGCAGGAACGCATCAAGGAATTGAATTGCCTCTCTTCTTTTTCAGATCTCATTAATAAGGCTGACGGGATGGAGGAAATATTTCAGGGGACGGTCGCCCTTTTAACGTCCGGCTGGTATTATCCTGAAATGGCCTGTGCGCGAATCAAGGTCAGCGGCCGGGAATTCAAAACCGGCAATTTTAAGGAAACGGCCTGGAAGATGTCCGCCCCGATTATCATGCAAAATGAGGCGGTCGGTCTCGTGGAAGTAGGCTACCTGGAAGAAAGGCCCCCGAGGGATGAGGGGCCGTTCCTTAAGGAAGAGCGCGCGTTGCTCAATGCTGTCGCCGAACGCCTGGGGAAAGTCTCCGAACGCAAGAAATTTGAAAAAGAGCGGGAGATCCTGATTGCGGAGCTTAAGCAGGCCCTCTCGGAAATCAAGCAGTTGACCGGGATGCTGCCGATTTGTTCATCCTGCAAGAAAATACGCACGGATGAAGGGTACTGGGAACAAATCGAGGTCTATATCAGGGACCATTCGGAGGCTGAATTCAGCCATGGCCTTTGCCCCGAGTGTGCAAAAAAGATTTATCCGGATTTTTTTAACAAGGAATAATCGATTGATGGATTCTACCATGCAAGCATTAGGGCGCCGGATCCTGATCGGCAGCGGGGCCATCGGGACCTGCCTGCGCCAGGCGGGCGGCGCGGGCGATGAGCCTGTTGAACTCCTTAACCTCCGGCAGCCCGAAACAGTCAAAAACCTGCATGCGTCGTATCGGGCGGCGGGGTCGCGGATTCTGGTGACCAATACTTTTGCGGCCAATGCGCTGGTCTTCGGCGATGCGGGCGTAGCCGACTTGTGCGAGGCCGCCGCCCGCGCCGGCGTTGCCCTGGCGCGGGCGGCGGGCGGTTCGGACTGCCTGGTCTGGGCCTCGATAGGGCCGCTGGGTCTGGGGCTGCGGATCGATGATTACCCGGCCGATGCCCTCGTCGATATTTACCGCCGTCAGTGCGGGGCGCTGGGCGGGGCTGATGCGCTCCTGCTCGAAACATTTGTCGATTTGCTGGAAGCCCGGGCGGCGCTTGAAGCCGCAGTCGCAACCGGCCTGCCGGTTATTTTTCAGATCGGGAATGCCGGCGGCGGACCGGAGCGGTGGCAGCGCGTGGATCAGCTTCTTGCTGAGGCGCACCGCTTGGGTGTCACGGCCGTCGGGACGAACTGCCACCACCCGGAGGAGATCGTGCGTGTGGCCTCCTACATCCTGGCGCACACCGCTCTGCCCGTAACCGCGTCACCGAATGCGGGGCATCCGCGGATCGAGCGGGGCGTCGTGCAATACGCATTTACGCCGGAAGATTTTGCTTCGGCTGCGTTGACCCTTGCCGAGGCGGGCGCCGCGATGATCGGCGGCTGCTGCGGGACCACGCCGGATCATATCCGCAGGATGGCCCGGGCGCTGGGTGACCGGGCCGTTTTGCCGCGGCCGCAAAAACCGATCGTCGCCGGGCAATCACCCCGAGCGCCGGAACGGACGGGCAGGGCGGACAATCCCATCCGGTCGCTGATGCAGTCAAACCGCTTTGTGGTCAGCGTGGAAATACGCGCCGACCGGACGCAGACGCTCGATGCCATCGTGCAGGGCGCGTCGGAAGTGGCAAAAGCCGGGGCGGACCTGTTCAATGTGCCGGATAATCCCGGAGCGACTGTCGGGAGGGACGCGATGGTCACGGCGGCCCGCCTGCAGAATGATCTCCGGGTGCCTTCCCTCTGTCATTTCAGCGTGACGCAATCCAACCTGATGCGCCTGCACTCGACGCTGATCGGGTGCTGGGATTCGGGTTTGCGGGGGCTTCTGGCCATTACCGGCGATGCGCCTTCGATGGGGCATCTGGGCAGCCTGGCGCACCGTGTTGTGGATATGCGCAGTTCGGTCGAATTGCTGCGCCTGATTCGTGGACTGCGCGACGGAAAAATCATCAACGGGGAGGGGCTTGCCGATCCGCCCGACTTCTGCGCCGGCTGCGCTGTCGCGCGGCCGATCCCGCCGCAGATCAAGTGGCTCAAAACCAAAATCGACGCCGGAGCGGAATTTGTCTTCTCCCAGCCGGTTTTCACGCTCGACGACTACAGGAAACTGAGCGATGCCCTGGCGGGGCTGCCGATCCGGTTTTTCCCCGGGATCATGCCGCTGGTCAGCCAGCGCAGCGCCGCGTTTCTGGCGGGCGGCCGGATTCCCGGCATTGCCGTTCCGGAAAATGTTGTGGCCGCCTTCGCGCGGTATGCAACGCCCGCGGATCAGCGCCGCTGCGGCCTGGATCAGGCGCTTGAGCTGGCCTCCGGCATTGCGGCTGCGGCATCCGGACTGTATCTCATTATGCCTTTCGGCAAAAGCTGTTACGAAGACGCGGCGCAAATTGTCCGTCATGTCCGAAGCCTGCGCGGCGGATAAAGGAATCAGCTTCAGGGAAAAAGTTTTTTTGCCGTAGTCTGCAGATGATCCGGAAACAAGGAATTGCCCATGACCACTTGTCCCCAGTGCGGACACAAAAGAACGGCGAGTGATGACCGGATCGTCGGCGCCGAAGCATGCCCCCGGTGCGGCATTTTTTACGAAAAATGGCAGCCGCCCCCCGCGGCGGAAAGCGCGGGACCCGTCCCGGAAAACAGCCAGGAGAAAACAAAAGGACAAAAGTCCGTCATGGCGGCGGCCCTGATCTTTATTGTCCTTGCCGCTTTTGCGGCGTTCATTCTTTTTCCGGGCAGCGACACGCCGCCGCAAGCCGTTGCCCCGCCCTGTAAGCGCATGGAATCAACCTTGCCCATAACTCCGGTCCGGGGCATGGAATCGAACAGCTATATGATTCGCGCCAGCGGCAAAGCGGAGGCCGTCACCGCGGCCGGTCAGATCTTCGCGCCCGATCGACGGACGCCTGTCCTGTTTAAAGTTGGATTTTTGTTCGTCCAGGACAGTTATACCAAGGCGGCGCCGGACTTCAAGCTGCAGGTCCGGCTTTCCGAGTGGGCCGGTGACCGCCCCGGGCCGGAAGAATTATGGGTTTCAGTGCCGTGCGCCATTCCCGGCACTGCCGAGGGTTTCCAGGCCGACTGGGTGGATTTTGATGTGCCGCATCTTCGTCTGGATCCCGCAAAGCAGTACGTCGCCTGGGTTACTTTAAGCGGCCTGGGAAATCCGCTGGATGCCATCATCTGCATTCCCGGCATGGGTCCGCGCTACTCGTCGCCTCTGCACGGTCGCGGCGAAAGGAACCCGGACCCTTCCCGGTCGCCGTATCCACAGGGGAGGCGGGCGCTGTATCGACAGGAAAACCTGAAGGGGGATGTCTCGCCGATGACCCATGCCGCCTGGGAGGTGCACGATAGCGGGTCCAATCTGCACTTCAGAATGTCTTTTGAGAACTGCGCGGCACACTGACGGCTGCGCTGCTGCGTCTTGTGCAGCCGCCTCAGTCTTTTGCCTTTTTCCGCTGCCTGGTCAGGATCATCATGACGAGGGCGGCAACGCTTACGACGATGCCGAAAAGGAAGGCGTTGTGAAATCCGCAGGTGAGTTCCCCGGGATGCTGGATGGCCGCCGCGATATGCGTATTGCCCGTGGAAATGCTCGCGGGAATCGATTCGGAAAAAATGGTTTCAAAAAACAATACGCCCAGCGCGACGGACAGGCTCCGGCAAAGGGTGATGACGCCGGCCACCGTATTTTTCCCCGCGGACGTCCGGCAATTCATGATCACGCTGATGCCGGGCGCTTTACTGATGCCCTGCGACAGGCCGAACAGACCCAGCGACAAACCGATATAGGGCAGGAGGCTTGCGGGACCAAGCATGAGAAATAAAAGAAAAGATGCAGCGCCGGACGTCAGGCCCGCGATGCAGACATAAAGCACGCCGAATTTTTCGGAAAGCCTTCCGGTGAACGGGCCCACGAATTGTCCCACGGACAAAAGAATCATGATCGCTCCCGCGAAATGAGCATCGAGTCCCCGGCCTTCAATCAGATAAAAGGGGAAGATGAATAAAATACCCCCCATGGTTAAGAGGCTCAGGCTCAGGGACAGCAAGCCGAAAATCATGACGCGGTCTTTAAAAAGATCAAGATCGATCAGCGGATAGCTGATATTTTTTTCGCGCCGGACGAAGAGGATCAGCATCAGGGCCGACACACAAAAACTCGACAGGATGACCGGCGATGTCCAGCCCCATTCCCTGCCCATGTTGACGCCAACCAGGAAAAAAACGAACGCAAGGAAGGACAAGACAGCGCCGCCAAAATCAAACCGGCTTATCGAAAACTGCGGGGATGACGACGGAATATAGTGATAGCCGGCGATAATCGCGGCCAGGCAAAAGGGGATGTTGACAAAAAAAATCCAGCGCCAGCCGAGAAAAGTTGAGATCAAACCTCCCAGAGGAGGGCCTAAGCCAACGCCTGCCGCCGCAGCCGTGGTGGCGAGCCCTGTCGCCAGAACACGCCGGCCGGGGGGCAGGTAAATAGGAATGAAGGACAGCATGACCGTGAACAGCATCGCGCCGCCGATCCCTTGAAAAGTGCGGAAGGCGATGAGTTCGCCTATGCGTGTGGAGAGGCCGCAGGCAAGCGAGCCTGCCAGAAAAATAAAAAAGCCCGTCAGATAAACAGGCTTGATGCCTTTCATGTCCGCCAGTTTTCCCATCGGCAGCATGAAACCGGCTTCAAAAAGCAGATAGGCCAGCACCGTCCAGGAAACGGTGCCGGGGCTGACGGAAAATTCCTGCGACAGAATGGGCAGCGTGATGTTGACAATGGTCGTATCAAGGTTGGCGATAAAAGCGCCCGCGCAGATCAGCGCGATCAGGGCATTTTGATGCCGCGGGTTTTTGATGACGTAATCGTCCACACCGCTCCTACGGGAGTTCTTAGCTCGCAGTTCATAGCCGATAGCGACTCGACCCGCAATCCACTATGCACTATGAGCTATGAGCTATCAGCTCTTCACAATTTTCTTCTGTCAATCACCCGGTTGGCTTTGCCTTCGGAACGCTGGATGGTTTTGGGCTCCACCAGCTTGATTTTGGCGGTGATGCCGAGATAGTCTTTCATGTCTTTCTTCAGCTGCCCTTCCAGCTTTTGCAGCACTTTGACTTCATCAAAGTTTTCCGCCTGCGTCTCGGACAGTTCCACCTGGACTTCCAGCGTGTCGAGGGTGCCTTCGCGGTCCACGATGAGCTGATATTGCGGTTCCAGTCCTTCGATGCCGACCAGTACAGCCTCGATCTGCGAGGGGTAAACGTTGACGCCGCGGATGATCAGCATGTCGTCGCTCCGGCCCATGACGCGGCCCATGCGGTAGTGCGTCCGTCCGCAGCGGCAGGGCGCGGGATTCAAACGGGACATATCGCGCGTCCGGTAACGGATGAGCGGAAAGGCTTCCTTGGTGAGCGTGGTGAAAACCAGTTCGCCCTCGGAGCCGGGGGGAAGCACCTCGCCGGTTTCGGGATTGATGGTTTCGACCAGAAAATGGTCTTCAAAAATGTGCATGCCGTCGCGCGCTTCCGTGCACTCCATCGCCACGCCCGGACCCATGATTTCCGACAGGCCGTAAATGTTCATGGCGGTCAGATTCAGGACTTTTTCGATTTCATCGCGCATCTTTTCCGTCCAGGGCTCCGCGCCGAAGACGCCGACGCGGAGCGCCAGCGCGCGCATATCCACGCCCATGGCCCGTCCCTGTTCGGCGAGGTTCAGCGCATAGGAAGGTGTGCAGCAGATGGCCGTCGGGCGGAAGTCCTGCAAAATCGTGATCTGGCGCTTGGTGTTGCCCCCCGACATCGGGATGACGCTCGCGCCGATTTTCTCCGCGCCGTAATGGGCGCCCAGGCCCCCGGTAAAGAGGCCGTAGCCGTAGGCGTTGTGGATGATATCGTTCTTGGTGAGCCCCGCGGCCACAAAGCAGCGGCCCATGAGCTCCGCCCAGGCGTCAATGTCTCGCCTGGTATAACCGACCACCGTGGACGCGCCGGTCGTGCCCGACGAGGCGTGCAGGCGCACAACATTGCTCATCGGCGTGGCGAATAATCCGAAGGGGTAATTATCCCGCAGGTCCTGCTTGGTGGTAAAAGGGAAACGCTTCAGATCGTCGAGCGTTCTCAGGCTTTCGGGCGAGACGCCCGCTTTGTCAAATGACTTCTTATAAAAACCGACGTTATGATAAACCCGCTGGGCCACCTGCTGGAGTCTTTTAAGCTGCAATGCCTCCAGGGCTTCCCGGGGCAGGGTTTCAAATTCTTCATTATAGATCATGAGTTGCCATTCTCCCGCGTCAGAATATTTGCTCCCCTATAGCATAAACGTCCTGCAAATCCAAATTAAAGCTCGGGGGCCAATGCCGCAGCGCCGGATGATTCGGCCCGGGTTTGCATCATCCACCAGACCAGCCTTGCAGCTGCAACCTCCAGCCTATTAACCTCTTATAAAACTTGTTGACAGGCATCGCTGTTCTTTCTATACTCTGCCGTCCGAGCGGTAGTCAAGTTCGAGCCATATTTAAAAGGAGCATATCGATGGAAATTGTTGTGACCAATGAGTCAGATATAGTTGTTTTTGCAATTCGCGGCAGGTTGGACGCCGTAACCGTTCCGCAGCTGGAAGAGCGGCTCAACCAGTGGTTTGAACAAGCTGAAAAGAAGCTGATTTTTGATCTGGACGGACTCGAATACATCAGCAGCGCCGGCCTCAGGGTATTTCTCACCACGGCCAAAAAAATGAAAGCGCGCGACGGCAAAATGTGCATGACCAGGCTCCGGGAGAATGTCAAGGACGTATTCACCATTTCGGGGTTTATCGCCCTGATTCCCGCATTTGACACCCTGGGAGCGGCCCAGGACGCTGTCCGCTAGCGTTCGGCCGTCAGAATTCGATATGCTGATTAAAAAAATGCCCGCCCGGGTGGAAAGTCTGCATGAACTGCTGACTTTCATCCGGAATGAGGGGAAACAAAGAGGACTATCCGACGATACGCTGAACCGCATTGAACTGGTCGCGGAAGAAGCGCTGGTCAACGTGTTTGTGCACGGCTATGCCCCCCGGAACGAGGGTCAGGTCGAAGTGCGGAGCCTGGGTTCGGATAATCCGATGCTGACGATTGAAATCCATGATAAAGGTCTTCCTTTCGATCCGCTCTCCATTGCCGACCCGGATGTGCAATCCGATGTTACGACGCGCAAGATCGGCGGCATGGGCGTGTTTTTCATCCGCAAGATGACCGATCATGTATCCTACCGGCGGGAAGGCGACAGCAATATTTTAACCATGTCTTTTTCCAATCGGTAACCGTGCTGAAACAGAAATCTTCCGGAATGGATTTTCCGGCGCAAGCCCGACGCCGTTAAACAAAAGTCTCGCAGCAGGTTGCGGAGAATGAACACTCGTCCTGCGGAAGCGCGATTAAAAAATAATTGGATATGAAGAACCGGCTGGTACATCGAAGGCCGGTTTTTTTGCGGCTGTATTTTTCCGGAGGCACCAGGAAAAGGAATCCGGCCGGCCCATCAATAAATGACGTGGTTACATTTCCACCCGGGTGACGATCCCCTGCAATCGGCTGGGGGGCAGCTTGCTGAACTGGACGAAGTTCGGCGTGAGCCGCTTGACCAGACTGAAGATGCGCCAAACGGGATTGCGCGTAACGATATCTTCCACCCCGTAGAAGATGACTTTTTCCTCTATTCCCTGCTCCTTGATCAGGGCCTCCAGATCGAATATTTCCCGGTAGCCGGCGCACACTTCGAGGGCTTCCAGACCCGGCGCCAGGTCCTGTTTCAGGCAGATCTTGACACCGTAAGGCTCATCGGTCCGGTTGATGGAGATCAGGATGTTCCGCTCATAGATGATGTTGCTGCGGAATATGCTGTGGACGATATAAGGAGAGATCATCTTGTAGCCCCGGCAGAAATACAAGGCGGTGCCGGCGATGTTCCTTCCCTTGGCGTAAATCTGCTCATAACTGATGCGAAAGGTTTCAAAATCCAGCGGCTTGAGTGATCGGTACAGGCGGTCCTGCCCTTTGGTCCAGATGAGCATCAGGCCCAGCGGGATGGCGGCCAGGACGAGCGACCAGTAAGCGCCGTGGGGCAATTTGCTCCAGGTGGCAATAAAAAAAGTAAAGGCAATCGCGGTCACCACAAAGGCGAAGGGCAGTTTCCATTTCCACTTTTTGATCTGAGAAAACACCAGGATGATCATCAGGCCGGTGATCGTCATCGATCCGGTCACGGCCATGCCGTAGGCCGCGGCCAGATTTTCCGATTTTTGAAAGATCAAAATCATAAAAATGACCGCGCACATCAGCGTCCCGTTGACGACCGGAATATAGATCTGGGATTTGATCTGGCTCGAGGTATAGGCCACTTTCATGAGCGGCATGAGCCGCGTGGTAATGCCCTGGTAAACAATGGAAAAAGTTCCGCTGATGATCGCCTGTGACGCGATAATCGTCGCCGCGACCGTAAGCAGGAGAAAGGGAATGTAAAGATAGGGCGCCTGGTGCCGGACCATGCCGAAGAGCAGGTACTTGACGTCCGGATGCGCGATGGCAAAGACGCCCTGTCCCATGTAATTGAGCAGGAGTGCGGCAAAGACGAAATACAAAGCATGCAGAATCGGTTTCTTGCCCAGGTGACCCATGTTGGCATACAGGGCCTCGCCGCCCGTGGCGCACAAAATGACCTCGGAGAGGACGAAAAATCCCGCCAACCCGTTTTCCGAGAGAAAGTGGAACGCATAGTAGGGATTAACGGCTTTCAGGATTCCCGGCATGCTGATGAGAGATGCCAGTCCGGTTACGGCCAGGCAGACAAACCAGACCAGCATGACCGGTCCGAAAATGCCGGCGACTTTATCCGTGCCCCGGGATTGCACGGCAAAAAGCACGACGGTAATCGTTATGGCGATCAGGACCAGGATTTCCAGCTGGAGATTTCCCAGGCCGGGGACGAGCAGGATGCCTTCCACGGCGGACATAATGGAAATGGCAGGCGTGATGACGCCGTCGCCCAATAAAAGCGAGACGCCGATAAAAGTCAGAAATCCGGCGAAGGCGAGTCTGCGTCCGGGTTTGAGCGTTCGGGTCAGGATTTCCCTGAGCATGATTTCTCCGCCCTGCCCCTTGTAGGAAAGGCTCATGGCCAGCCAGGCGTATTCGGCGGTCACGAGAATCATCATGGTCCAGACCACGAGGGAAAGAATCCCCATCACGCTGTCCTGGGTTCTCGGAGTCAGGGTAAATACGACCGTTAAGGTGTAGATGGGGCTTGTGCCGATGTCGCCAAACACAATTCCCATGGAGCGGACAATGCCGCCCAGGAAAGATTCCTGCGTGCTTTTTTTCAAGGTGATCCCCACAATAAAAGTGACGACCCCAATATCACCGAAAGACAGGGTGGTCAAGCGCGGGGAACGGCGGCAAGACGAGCCGGTAATAATTACCATATTGACTTGTCCGGCGATCCTTCTTATACTGCAAGCGTCAAAACAGTATTCCATCACCCATAACAGCGTGCGATGTCGTTAACGGATATGACTGCAAGATCTCTTGCCGGCGCTTTTCCCGAAAGGTTTGAGGTTCCCTGCATATGACCGAAAAACATGCGCATGAGGCAATGGAAAACAGAATCAGAGTTCTGGAAGAAGCGGTTGCCGAAGCGGGGCGTCTCCAGGCGGCGCTTCAGGAAAGCGAGGAGACGTTCCGGGTTCTTGCCGAATCGACGCCCACGGCGGTGTTGCTTTACCAGGATAACCGCTGGATTTATTCCAACCCCGCGGCCGAAATGATCACCGGCTACGGCGCTGCGGAATTTCTCGGTATGAATTTCTGGGATATCGTTCATCCCGATTATCGGACACTCATCCAGGAGCGGGGCCGGAGGCGCCAGCGGGGTGAGGAAACAGTCAATCGTTACGAATTCAAAATCATCACGAAAGGCGGCGGGGAAAAATGGGTAGACCTGGCGGGTGCTTCCACCATCATCGGCGGACGACCCGCCGGAGTCCTTTCCGTGTTTGACATCACCGACCGTAAGCAGGCGGAGGAGGAACTCCGCAAATCCCAGGAGAAATACCGTCTGTTGACCGAAACCCTTTCGGATGTCATTTTTACCACGGATGAAAATCTACGGATAACTTATATAAACCAAGCGGTTACCAGGCTTCGCGGATATTCAGTGGAAGAAGCCATGGCGCAGTCCATTGAAGATATTTTAACCCCGGCATCCCTGGAAACCGCCCTGAACAGCTTTGCGGAGGAAATGAGGCTGGAAGCCGATGGATTGCTTGACCCCGACAGAATTCTCACCCTTCATCTGGAGGCAACCTGCAAGGATGGATCGACGGTCTGGACGGAAACGATCTTCAAGCCGATCCGCAATGAGGAAGATGGATTTGCCGGCGTATTGGCGGTGACCCGCGACATCAGCGACCGTAAAAGGACGGAGGAGGCACTCCGCAAATCAGAAGAGAAGTACCGCCTGTTGACTGAATCCCTTGCCGATGTCATTTTCACCCTGGATGAAAATCTGCGGACAACTTATTTGAGCCCCTCGGTGACACGGCTGCGCGGATACACGCTGGAAGAAGCCATGGCGCAGTCCCTTGAAGATATTTTGACTCCCGCGTCCCTGGAAATGGCCAGGGCAGCCCTTGCCGGGATGGGGGTTGAAGCCAGGGGATCCCATGACCCGCATAGAGTGTGTACGCTGGAACTGGAGGAAACCTGCAAGGATGGTTCGACGGTCTGGACGGAAAGTATTTTCAGCGCCCTGCGCGATAAGGATAATAAATTTGTTGGTTTTCAGGGAATAACGCGGGACATCACCGAACGCAAAAAAGCCACCGAGGAACGGGAAAGATTAATTGCCGAACGGCAGAAGGCCCTGTCCGAAATCAAGGTTCTGAGCGGCATGCTCCCCATTTGTTCTTACTGCAAGAAAATACGCAATGACGAAGGCTACTGGGAGCACCTGGAAAATTATATCAGCGATCGCTCCGGCGCTGAATTCACTTCAGGGATGTGTCCCGATTGCTCAAAAAAGTTCATCCAAAAAGTGCATGAACTGAAATAGTTGATAAAAATTAAGTAATATGCAATATTATTGCCAACGCTGATAGACATCTTGCGGCACCACGGGAAATTCAGACTGCAAACGGAAAAAATATTCGATCGTAGCATCCTGAAAAACCGGTTCTCCAGTTTTCCAATATCCAACTGCCTTTCCGCCGATTGATCCAGAAGACATGTTGCTGGCCATTGCCATTAACTGTAATGAAGCATTTACAATCAACCTTTGAGGAAAATATCTATGAGAATCGCTGTTTTAACTGGTGGTGGCGATTGTCCGGGCCTAAACGGCGCGATCAAATGGGTGACCAAAACGGCTCTTGATCCTTTTCTCGGAGAGAAGCGGTCCGTCGCGTTCGACGTCATCGGCATCAAAGACGGGTGGAAGGGCCTTGTGGAAGTCGATCCGGAGAGCCCGGAGAGTCTGGCCCGTCACACCCTGAAGCTGGACGAGGAGATTGTCCGCACGTGGGACCGCCATGGCGGAACGAACCTCGGAACGTCCCGGACCAACCCTTTTAATCCCGGCAAGGACACCTCCGCAAAAGTGATGGAGAACATCACCAGGCTCGGCATCGACGTTATCGTGGCCATCGGCGGCGAGGATACCCTCGGCGTGGCCGCGAAGTTCCACCACCTGGGCATCAAGACGATCGGTATTCCCAAGACCATTGACGGCGATCTCGTGGGCACGGATTATTCGCTGGGCTTCGATTCGGCGGTGAATATCATCATGGAAGAGATTGACCGCCTCCGGACGACCGCCGGGTCCCATAACCGGATCTTCGTCGTGGAGACCATGGGCCGGCATGCGGGCTGGCTCGCCCTGCACGGCGGCGAATGCAGCGGCGCTTACATTATTCTGATTCCCGAGCACCCTTTTGATATGGAACGCGTTTGCGCCCTTCTCGAGGAACGCCGCGGCCGGGAGGTTCAATACAGCATCATCGTCGTCTCCGAGGGCGCGACGATGATCCGCCATCAGGAATTCTGCAAGAACAATAAATTGGACGAATTCGGGCACCGGTCGCTGGGCGGCATTGCCGCTTATATCGCAGGGGAAATCGAGGAGAAAACGGGATTGGAAACCCGCTATGTCATCCTGAGCCACCTGCAGCGCGGAGGGGCGCCGTCGGCCCGGGACCGCCTGATGGCGCGCTGGTTCGGAATCGCGGCCGTGGATATGATCGTCAATGAGGATTTCGGGCGGATGGTCAGTTACCGGCATGGTGAGATCACGTCGGTATCCATGAAAGATGTTACCGACCGCCTCAAGCTCATCGCCGTGGATAAACATTACGATACCGAGCGGTATAACGGCAAACGCTCCATTATCCAGTGTAGTGCGTCGTAAATCTCTTTGCACAGATTCAGGACGCGTTACAACAGAACAAGGGGGTGCAACCACCACTAAAGGGTGGCGAGACCTCTTGTTCTAAAACGAGCGGATTTGCAGCAATGACGGAAACGGCGCACTAAACTTATGTTAAGAAGTGTTAGACGCACCACACTGGCACCTGCATCCGTCAGCATTTTGTCATAACCTTCGTGCCACCTTTAGGTGGTCAGGTCACCACCCTGACGGGTGGCACGGCTCGTTTCGACCCGGGGAGAAATCTTTTCAACGGTTTTAAAGATTGCTCAATCGCTTCACCCCTTCGAAATGACACAGAACAGCCACAGGGATTGGGCGACAAGGAGATCAGCATTGAATCTGATATACAAGGCAGCAGCCGATACTTTTTTGCTTCTGAAGAAGCGGTTTTCGAAAACGATATTGCGCAAAAAGTACTCCCGCGATGAGTTGCCCCTGCGATCGGAGTTGTTCAGTTCCGACCAGATGAAGCAGCATGGCAAAAATCTGGCCGGTCTGCATCAGCTCACCGGCAAGAAAACGACGGAGAAACTCCTGGAGCGGCTTCAGGAGAATGATGACGTTCTGATGGAAACGATCCGGCAATTGACCGCCGTGGTCAAGGCGGGAAATCCGGTCGCTCCGGCGGAGGAATGGCTGCTGGATAATTTTTATCTGATTGAGGAGAATGTCCGCACGGCCAAACGCCATTTGTCGCGCGGCTTCAGCCGGAGCCTGCCCCGGATCGCCCTTGGACCTTCGGCCGGACTGCCCAGGGTTTATGATATCGCGCAGGAGATCATATCCCATGGCGACGGCCGGGTGGATCTGGAAAATCTGGTCAGTTTTGTGACGGCCTACCAGTCGGTTTCCCATTTGAAACTGGGCGAGCTGTGGGCCATTCCGATCATGCTGCGCCTGGCCTTGATTGAAAATCTCCGGCGCATCGGAACGCGAATCATGGCGGATATTGCCGACCGGGCGCGCGCCAACTACTGGGCGGACCAGATGGTGGATGTCGCCAGGCGGGACCCTAAAAGTCTGGTTTTAGCCATTGCGGACATGGCCCGGTCCGAACCGCCGCTTTTAAGCCCGTTTGTCGCGGAATTTGCCCGCCGCCTGCACGGCAAAAGCCCGGCGCTGGCGTTTCCTCTGGGCTGGATCGAACAGCGGCTTTCCGAATCGCATTTGACCATTGAGCAGATGATCCAGTCGGGCAACCGTCAGCTGGCCGCCGATCAGGCGTCCGTCAGCAGCAGTATTCATTCGCTCCGGTTCCTGACGACCATGGACTGGCGTGAATTTGTCGAGACGATGAGCGTGGTTGAAAAAATACTGCTCGAAGATCCCGGCGATGTTTACAGCCGAATGGATTTTGTGACGCGCGACCGGTACCGTCATGTTGTGGAAAAAATCGCCCAGAACAGTCCGATGTCCGAAAGGGATGTCGCGCGGAAAGCTGTTGACCTGGCCCAGGCCGCTCTGGCCGATCAAGACGGCGACGAGCAGAGCAGTCATGTCGGTTACTATCTGATTGACCGGGGACTGCCCCGGCTTGAAAAAAGTACACAGATGCGTCTTTCTTTTTACGAGTCCGCGCGAAGGGTGTTCGGCCGCGTTCCTTTGCTGCTCTATCTGGGAAGCATTATCCTGATCACTTCACTTACGGCGGGGTACCTGCTTTACAGGATGCAGGCGGAAGGCGTTTACGGCTGGATGATGCTGCCTGCCGCGCTGGTCCTGTTTTTCTCCGCGAGCTACCTGGGCGTGGCGCTGACCAATTGGCTGGCCACTCTGATGACCCATCCTCAACCCCTGCCGCGCATGGATTTTACGCTCGAAATTCCACCGGAGTCGAGCACGCTCGTGATCATTCCCACGATGCTCAACAATGTTCAAAACGTGGAAGACCTGATCGAAGCGCTGGAAATCCGCTTTCTGACGAATCGGGAAAATAACCTGCACTTCGGTCTGCTCACCGATTTTTGCGACGCCCCTGCGGAAAAAATGCCGGAAGACGACGAGCTTTTGCGCAGGGCTGAGAAGGGGATCAAGGACCTGCACGAGAAATACCGGGGCGTCAAAGGGGGAACCTTTTTCCTGTTTCACCGCCCGCGCCTCTGGAATCCGGAGGAAGGCATCTGGATGGGCTATGAGCGCAAGCGCGGCAAGCTGGCCGAATTGAATGCGCTCCTCCGGGGCGGTGCGAAGGATTGCTTTTCCAGGATTGTCGGCGCCACCGAATTATTAGCCAACGTGAAATATGTCATTACCCTGGACACGGACACCCAGCTGCCCCGCGATGCCGCGGAAAAATTCATCGGGACGATGGCCCATCCGCTGAACCGTCCCCAGTTTGACGAAGCCAGAAGAATCATTACGGCCGGCCACGGCATTCTTCAGCCCAGGCTGACCGAAAGCCTGTCCGGGGTCCGGCAAACCTGGTATTCGCGATTGTGGGGCGGCCAGACGGGGATCGATCCATACACGCGCATGGTTTCCGACATTTACCAGGATGTCTTCGGCGAGGGGTCTTTTGTCGGCAAGGGCATCTATGACGTGGATGCATTTGAAAAGGTGCTGGGCGGCCGTCTTCCCGAAAACCGGATCCTCAGCCATGACCTGATCGAAGGTTGCCACGCGCGCAGCGGCCTTATTTCCGATGTGGAATTGTATGAAGAATATCCGGCCGAGTACCGGGTGGACGTGAGCCGCAGGCGCCGCTGGATTCGCGGAGACTGGCAAATCGCCGGCTGGCTGAGATCCCGGGTCCCTGTTCTGGGCGGCGGATACCAGAAGAATGTCCTGTCGTGCCTTTCCCAGTGGAAAATTTTCGATAACCTGCGCCGCAGTCTCGTTCCCGCCGCCCTGACCCTGACGCTCATCGCCGGTTGGACGATGTTTCCGCCCGCCTGGCTGTGGACGCTGTTTCTGGCGGGGATGATGCTCATTCCATCCGCGGGCGCCCTGCTTCTGGATCTGTTTCACAAACCGGGAGACGTCTTGCTGGGCGATCACCTGATCGCCATGATGCGCCAGGCGAGAAGGCATGGTCTGCAGATTTTATTTACCATCGTCTGCCTGCCGTACGAGGCTTTTTACAGCCTGGATGCCATTTTGCGCGCCGGCTGGCGGATGCTGGTGACGCACAAGCGGCTGCTGGAATGGAATCCCTCCCACAATCAGTCGCATCGCGCCGCAAACGGCCTGGCCGAATCCTGCAGGTCCATGTGGACCGCGCCTGTCCTGTCCGTCCTGACGCTTTCCTATCTTCTGATGGCGGAGCGCGGGGCGTTGTGGGCCGCCCTGCCTGTGCTTGTCCTCTGGTTTCTCTCTCCATTCATTGTCTGGCGGGTGAGCACGCCTTCCGTCAAAGAAGGGATTACTCTGGAGGATGAACAAATCATCTTTCTGGAAAAAGCGGCCCGCAGAACCTGGGCATTTTTCGAAACGTTTGTCGCCGCCGGGGATCACTGGCTGCCTCCCGACAACTATCAGGAGAATCCCGGCCCGGTGACTGCGCATCGCACGTCGCCCACCAACATGGGACTGGCGCTGCTCGCGAATTTGGCCGCCTGTGATTTCGGCTACGTGACGCCGGGCCAATTCGTCCGGCGCACCGCCAACGCTTTCGACACGATGGAAAAACTGGATCGCCACCGGGGACATTTTTACAACTGGTATGATACGCAAAGCTTAAAAACACTGCCGCCGCATTATATATCGACCGTGGACAGCGGGAATCTTTGCGGCTACCTGCTGACGTTGAAGCAGGGGCTGATCGCGCTTTCCGACCGGAAAATATCGGGGGAGCGATTATGGGAAGGTATTACCGGCACCTATCACGTCCTTCAAGAAGTTGCCGGCTCTGTGCCCAAAAAGGAATTGGCCCAATTTAAAAGACATCTGGAAATGCCCCTGTCCCGGGAACACACGACGGCGGGCGAATTGTGGCTGCGTCTCGATATGCTGACGCAATCGGCATCCGTCCTTGCCGCGGCCATTGAGGCCGGGCCGCAAAGTCAGTCCTCTGGATGGGCGCAGTCTCTGGCCCGGCAATGCCGTGAAGCGACGGACGAACTCGCCGCCCTCTGCCCCTGGGCGACTCTCCCCGTCCCGAAGGCCTCGATTGCCAGGCTTTTGGGAGAAATCGGCATCCCCACCCTGCGCGAAACGGCAGACCTGTCCGCCCGGTGGATTTCCGCTGTGGAAGAAATCATCGGGCCATCCGCCGCAGCCGAAGAAGAAGCGTGGTCCCGCGAGTTTCAGAAACTGGTTTTGCAGGGAAGTCTCCTCGCGCGGGAAAGGCTGTCCGTCGTCCAGACGCTCATTGAAAAAGCGGAGGCGCTGGCCGACATGGATTACAGTTTCCTCTACGATAAAGGACGACAGCTGTTGACGATCGGGTATAGTGTCGGCGATCGCCGGCGGGACGGCAGCTTCTATGATCTCCTGGCGTCGGAGGCCCGGTTTTGCAGCTTTATTGCCATTGCCGAAGGGCAGCTGCCGCAGGAAAACTGGTTTGCCCTGGGACGGATGCTGTCCAATCCCGGAGGCGATCCGGTTCTCCTGTCCTGGGACGGGTCGATGTTTGAGTACCTGATGCCGCTGCTCGTCATGCCGAATTACGAAAACACGCTTCTGGACCAGACCTACAAGGCGATGGTGAAAGGGCAAATCGCTTACGGGGGAAAAAGGGGAATCCCCTGGGGCATTTCGGAATCCGGCTACAATATCATTGATGTTCACCTGAACTACCAGTATCGCGCCTTCGGTGTTCCCGGCCTGGGCCTCAAGCGCGGACTGTCCGACGATCTGGTGGTGGCGCCTTACGCGTCGGCTCTGGCGCTGATGGTCGCGCCCGAGGAGGCCTGCCTGAATCTCCGGCGGCTGGCCGCGGAGGGCATGATGGGGGCGTATGGTTTTTATGAAGCGCTGGATTACACCGAATCGCGTTTACCCGCCGGCCAGACGAGCGTTGCCGTCCGGTCCTTCATGGCGCATCATCAGGGGATGAGCCTGCTGGCCATGGCCCATCTGCTCTTGAATCGTCCGATGCAGAAGCGCTTTGAGTCCGAGCCGATGTTTCAATCGGCGACGCTTTTACTCCAGGAGCGCATTCCCAAAGCCGTTTCCTTCTACAGACAGGTCGCCGACGATACGAATATCCGGAAAGCGGCCGGCCCGCAGAAAATTCCGGCGCGGATCATCGACACCCCCGATACGCCTGTGCCGCAGGTGCAGTTGCTGTCCAACGGCCGGTATCATGTCATGATAACCAACGCCGGCGGGGGATACAGCCGCTGGAAGAATCTGGCGGTGACGCGCTGGCGGGAAGACGCCATCCGGGATGCCTGGGGCACGTTCTGCTACATCCGCGATGCGGCCACGGGAGAATTCTGGTCCAACGCCTATCAGCCGACACTGAAAAAGCCCGACCGGTACGAGGCCATTTTCTCTGAATCGAAAGTCGAGTTCCGGAGGCGGGATGATGATATCAATACCTACACGCAAATTGCCGTGTCACCGGAAGACGACATTGAACTCCGTCGCATCCGCATCACCAACCGGTCCCGGAAACGCCGCGAGTTCGATCTGACCAGTTACGCCGAAGTCGTGATCGCCGAGCCCATGGCCGACGCGCTCCATCCGGCGTTTTCCAACCTGTTTGTTCAGACCGAAATCATCCGGGACCGCCGGGCGATTCTCTGCACGCGAAGACCGCGTTCCAAGGACGAGCCCACTTACTGGACTTTTCACATCATGGCGCTGCATGGCAAGGACCCGGCGGAAGTCTCTTATGAAACGGACCGCCTGACATTTATCGGCCGCGGCAATACGCTGTCTTGTCCCGCGGCCATGAACGGGCCGGCAGGCCTCGTAAGCGCGCTTTCCGGCACGGAGGGCTCCGTTCTGGATCCGATCGTTTCCATCCGCCGGTCGATCAAACTCTTACCGGGAGAATCGGCGACGGTGGATATGGTTTCCGGCATCGCGGAAACCCGCGCCAAAGCGCTGGCCCTGATTGAAAAATACAATGACAACCGCCTGGCCGACCGCGTCTTTAATCTGGCCTGGACGCACAGCCAGGTCATGCTCCGGCAGATCAACGTCACCCAGGCCGATGCCCACCTATACGGACGTCTGGCCGGCTCCGTCATCTACGCCAATTCCTTCCTGCGCGCCGATCCCAAGATCATCGTGAAAAACCGCCGCGGCCAGTCCGGTTTGTGGGGCTATGCCATTTCCGGGGACCTCCCCATTGTGCTCCTGCAGATCGGCGACCATGCCAATATTGAACTGGTCCGCCAGCTCCAGCAGGCCCATGCCTACTGGCGCTTAAAGGGCCTGGCCGTCGATCTCGTCATCTGGAATGAGGATAATGCCATCTACCGGCAATCCCTGCATGACCAGATTGTGGGATTGATTGCCACCAGCATGGAAAACAAGGCTGCCGACCGGCCGGGCGGCATTTTCGTGCGGCCGGGTGATCAGATATCCAGCGAAGACCGCATTCTGTTTCAGGCGGTTGCCCGCGTGATCATCAGGGACGACAACGGAACCCTGGAAGAACAGCTGGGCCGCCCGAGAACGCCTCAGATTGCCGTACCGCGTCTGAAACCGGTTAAAAATCAGAACGCGAAAAGCAGGGATGAGGAAGCCTTTGCTTTTCCCGGTCTGGTTTCCGGAAACGGCCTGGGGGGATTCAGCCCCGACGGGCGGGAATATGTGATCGTGACCAGACCGGGAAAGAAAACACCGCTGCCCTGGGTGAATGTCCTGGCGAATCCCCATTTCGGAACGATTATTTCCGAAAGCGGCTGTGCTTCGACCTGGAGCGAGAATGCGCACGAATACCGGCTCACACCGTGGAATAACGATCCGGTCACCGATCCCAGCGGCGAAGCCTTTTATATCCGCGATGAAGAAACGGGGCAGGTCTGGTCGCCCACGCCGCTCCCCGCGGGGGGCGAATCGCCTTACATCTCGCGGCATGGTTTCGGTTACAGCGTTTTTGAGCACACCCGTGACGGCATCCGGTCGGAGCTTTGGATTTATGTGTCTGCGACCGCGCCGGTCAAATTTATGGTTTTAAAAGTCATGAATGAATCGGGGCGCAAACGCACCCTTTCCGTTACCGGTTATCTGGAGTGGGTGCTGGGCGACCTGCGGCCGAAAACGATGATGCAGGTCTCAACCGAAGCGGATGCGGGAAGCGGAGCGATTTTTGCCAGAAATCCCTATAATACGGACTTTGCCGATCGGGTGGCGTTCTTTGACGTGGATGATCCGTCGCGGACGTTGACCTGTGACCGGGGCGAATTTATCGGCCGCAACGGCGAAATGGCGAGGCCGGCTGCGATGATGCGGGCCCAGCTGTCCGGCCAGGCCGGCGCCGGCCTGGATCCCTGCGGAGCCCTCCAGGTCACTTTTGGATTGGGTGACAAACAGGAGCAGGAAACCATTTTCCGGCTGGGCGTTACCGGCAGGCGGGGCGCCGACGATGCCAGTAAAACGGTGAAGAGCTTCCGGGGACCGGAGGTGGCACAAAGGGAACTGGGCGCGGTGCAGCGCTACTGGGCAAAGACGCTGGGCGTCATCGAGATCGAAACGCCCGATCCGTCCCTGAATATTTTAACCAATGGGTGGCTTTTATATCAGACCCTGTCCTCCCGGCTCTGGGCGCGCAGCGGCTACTACCAGTCCGGCGGCGCCTTCGGTTTCCGTGACCAGTTGCAGGATGTCATGGCACTGGTTTACGCCGAACCCGCCCTGGTCCGCCGCCATCTGCTCTTATGCGCGGGCCGTCAATTTCCGGAGGGCGACGTCCAGCACTGGTGGCATCCGCCCACCGGACGGGGCGTGCGGACGCAATGCTCCGACGATTACCTGTGGCTGCCGCTGGCCGCGAGCCGCTATATCAGCTCCACCGGGGATGCGGATGTTTTGAACGAAAGCGTCGGCTTTCTCGAGGGGCGGCAGGTGCGGCCGGATGAAGATTCCTACTACGATCTGCCGGGTGTCACCGATGAAAAAGCGAGCCTGTATGAGCATTGTACGCGGGCCATCCACAGAGGCCTGAAATTCGGCGTTCACGGTTTGCCCCTCATGGGTTCCGGCGACTGGAATGACGGGATGAATAAAGTGGGGGACGAGGGCCGGGGCGAAAGCGTCTGGATGGCTTTCTTTATGTACGACGTGCTCGTCAAGTTTGCGCCAATTGCCCGTCTGAAAGACGACGGGCCGTTTGCTGATTTATGCGAAAAAGAAGCGGCGCAGCTTCAGCGCAACGTGGAACAAAGCGGCTGGGACGGCGGATGGTATCTCCGCGCTTATGACGATGAAGGCGCGCTTTTGGGATCCTGCAGCGGTACGGAATGCCGCATCGATTCGCTGGCCCAGAGCTGGTCCGTTCTGTCCGGAGCGGGAGACCCCGCCAGGGTCCGGCTGGCCATGGACGCGGTGGATAAAATGCTTGTGCACCGGGATACAAAACTGGTTCAGCTCCTGGATCCGCCCTTCGATAAATCGGAGATCGAGCCGGGTTACATCAAGGGGTATGTGCCGGGCGTGCGGGAAAACGGCGGACAATACACGCATGCGGCGATCTGGACGGCCATGGCTTTTGCCAGACTCGGCGATCGTGAGCGCGCCTGGGATGTACTGAATATTGTTAATCCGATCCGTCATGCCGGGTCGCCGGAAGAAGCGGAAATCTATAAAGTGGAGCCCTATGTTGTCGCGGCCGATATCTATGCGCTCGCGCCGCATGTCGGACGCGGCGGGTGGACCTGGTTTACCGGTTCTGCCGCCTGGATGTACCGGCTGATCGTGGAATCGCTGATGGGTCTCACGCAGAAGGATGGCAAGCTCAGCTTTTCGCCGTGCCTGCCGGCTTCCTGGAAAGAAATGAAGATGCATTACCGTTTCGGCGAAACCCTCTACCATATCACGATCCGTCAGACCGCGGACGAAGCGCCCGCCTTGATCCAGGACGGCCGGGTCATGCCGGACCAGGCGGTGCCGCTGGTTGACGATCGTCGGGAACATACGATCGAGGTGGCCCTGCCGGGTGTTAGTGGATAGTGGATGGTAACACATCACTGCGGGTTCAATCATTTTCGGGCTGCTGCTTTTGCTTAAGCAACCATTTTGGTTGCTCCGAAACGTTTCGGTTCAATCGAAGGACGATTGAACCAGCAAGCGGATTTAAAGGCCGTGTTAGAGCAGGTATGGGAAGGCGTCTGCCGATGGTCTTTTTCCATTGACAGCCCGGGCATTCTTCTTATAAGTCCATCGGTACGTATGGCTCTTATGAAAAGAATTCTGCCCTTTATGATACTGGCTTCTTTGTTCTGCTCCGTATCCTTTGCCTCTGAGTGGAAAAGCCCGGCGGATCTGGCTTGCGGGCTGCCGCCGGACGCGGTGGTCAGCCTGGAGAATAAAAAGGATAAGACCCCGCAGGACATCTACATGCTGACGATCATTTACTACCGGGAATTCCAACGGTCCAAGCTGAAGAAATTATTCCAGGACCATGAAAAGCAGGCGCCCGCCGGTCCCGAGATGAAGCTGCTTGCGGGGATCGTCCTGATGCGGGATCACCGGCATCAGGAAAGCCGCGAGGTTCTGACCGGCGTCGCCAAAACCCATCCGGATTTTTATCCGGCGCAAACCACCCTGGCGCACCTGGCGTATCTGCAGAAGGATTTTGACCGGTCGTACCGGATCGCGAGGCAAATGATCGAAAAGAAAAAAGAGCTTTCGCGCTTTCACCTGGCGCTCTGTCTGATGCTGGCGACGGGCGCACAAGGCGCGATCACCAAGAAAAGCATGCTGAGAGCCATCCCTGCTTATTTTGAAGTCAACCGGTATTTAAAGGAAGCGCAAAAACAAATGCCGGATTCCGCCGAGGTGCTGTATGCGGTGGGGTCCTATTATCTTTTAATGCCGGCCATCGTCGGAGGAGACCTGGATCGAGCGATTTTTCTTCTCGAGCGATCCCGAAGGCTCACGCCGCTGAACCCGGGGGTGTATGTGCGTCTGGCGCAGGCCTATCGGGCCCGGGGCGATGCGGCCGCCTCAGAACAGAATATCGCCAGGGCGATCGAACTTGATCCGCACGATGAACTTCTGCAAGACGACCTGTCCGGGAAAAAAGACTTTCTCGATGTCCCTTAGGCTTTGCCTGCGGCGCTGTCCGCCTGATGCTTCCCGGGCGCCGGAATCAACCGGCGGGCACAAGAGGGTTGGCGTTCACATCGATATCGTAATCCACCGCGAGGAGCGCGGGACAAAGCGGGTCACCCGATCGCTCGCGCTCAGCCAGGCCGCAGGACAGGGTAAACAACTGGGCCATGACCTCATCGACGATCTCGCCGGGGATGCCGTAATAGAGAAAGTTGATGGGCATCCCCTCGGCCAGTAAATAGAATGTTTTATTCCGCGATGGATCGTCCGGGAAGGCAATCGATACCCGGGACCCCTGCAGGATGCCGGTTTGAAGATCCCTGAGCGAGCCGAAGTCAACCTGGACCGTTTTCCCGTTGACCTGCGGATCGGTCACGTCACGCAGCGATTGCAGATAATTCTGCAGGTCGGAGAATTCGACCGTCTTGGTTGAGCCGCTGATGAAGAAGACGGCCGGGCGACGGCCATGGAGAATCATCTCCTCAATATGTTTCTGTTTCAGGATGGAAGCGCCGACAACGCCGATGAACATGTCGGCATCGGTCAGGATGTCTCTCCCCAGGGCATCGACGGTTTTAACTTCGGTCACGTCCCCGGGTGAATTTTCCCCGGCCGCGATATCCACGCCGAAAAGGCCTCCCTGCTCGACGCGCCGGGAGAGCTCCTGTTTCAGGAATCCGCCGATGGCGCCGGCCGAGCCGAGAATGATGATCTTCCGCCGCGAAAAAAGTTTTCCCAGCCGGTTTAAGATGCTTTCGGTGGCGCTGATAATGGACAGGGCGCATTCACGGGCTTCCGGGCCCCGCTTGAGGCCGGAGACGGCAATGGTTGCCGCCGGAAACTGCAATTTTCCGAATTCGGCCATGACCTCTGAATTGTAATCGTAGCCGTTTTTCGTATGCTCGACGCTGCCGAGAAATGTTCCCGAAAGCCAGGCGGCAAAGGAACGCTTTTCGTCGTCCGCCGGCCGGGCCGCTTGAAAATAGTCAAACACGTCGCCGACCGTTTTATGCTCCAGACAAAAGCGGTTGATGAGCGGCGCCAGATAGCCGCCGTCTTCCACCAGCAGCATCGATTCTCCCGCCCGCCTGGCCTGCTCAATCTCCTTTAAAAAAATGTGTCCGGAGGCCAGCCGCATCGCCCCGAGAAAATCCAGTTCTTTCTCGAGGATGGCCTGATCCAATTGTGCGAGTTCCGCAAGAGGCGTAAACTGGCGGGAGAAATTGTAAAAGCCCGTAAGCTTCTGCCGCGACTCGATTTTCTGCAGACTGTAAAACCGGAAGGTGTCGGGGGGCAGAGACATCAGCGTTTCCAGATAGGCTTCCGGCACGATGCCTGAATATTTGACAAAAAACGAGGTGAGCCTTGTGCAGCCGGCGTCGGTGAATGCTTTCAAAAGGCCGATCACCTCCGCCGTGTTGTGATGGATCAGGAAAAGCCTGATCCGGCGCAGGGCATTCTGGTGCTGTCCGACCGAACGCGACAAGGCGGGCATCCGGGCCAGGTAATCATCCAGGGTCCATACGGTGCGCAGGTCGTCAAAGCTCACATTCAAACAGGCGCCGTAGCGGGAAACATCGAAAAAAATATGAAACGTTCCGGAAATCATTTCCAGAATGTTTCCCCGGGCGAGGTGTTGCAAAATACGGGGATCCTCCAGCAATTGGATCTCCTTCACGAGCAGATGGAGTGATTTCGTCAAAGCGTCGGGAGCGGCGGCTTTTTCCAGGAAAAGGACCTGCCGGTCGTCCGTCGGCCACATGAAGTGCAGGGTTTGAAGACCGGGCAGGCCGCCCCTTTGCAGATGCTCGAAGAAATCCGGCAGACGGATCGGACTTTCGACGTATTCGGAGCGGTTGTTCATGTATTCGCGCAGCATTCCCTGATGAATTTTTTCAGCCGTCGGATAAATATCCGCCAGATAAGAACTCCGCACAAGCGGATCGACAACGCGGTGGGGGATTCGCTTCAGCTGCAGGCGGGAACTGGCGGCATCCTCGATGGTGATGCGCAGAAACCGGCCGGGCCGGCTGTATTCGACCAGAAAATAATTGCCGCTTTTTTCTTCCCGATCCTGGAGATGAAAGGGAAAGAGCAGGGCGGGCGGCGCCTCCGGGGATGCTTCCGGGTTTAAATCGTAGAACTCCGGGAAGAGGATTCCGCCCCACTTTTCGGTTTGCAGAGCGCGGAAGATCACCTGCATGCAGTTGCCGAAATGACGATAATCAAAGGGAAGGCCGTCGGCCGCATCCAGCCTGACATAGATCATGGTCCAATCAACCCCGGTCCGGGCGAGCTCCGGCGTCAGGTTCGGATCGACCTTGCGCCGGACCATGATGTCGGCTGTGCCGAATCCGCACTGCTCAATGACTTCATCCACCAGGAGCTGGACAAAGGTATGCAGATTGCGAAAAATGCGGATATGGGTGAGATCGATGGCATAGTGCTGATCGCTTCTGCGGACCAGGGGAACGCCCAGTGTCGTGAGTTCCCAGGGTGTTTCACCGGCAGACGCCTCTTTTGAGTCTTCTGCTTCCTGATTCCGGATCAGGGTCCGGAGCATGTCGTTGACATCACGCTTCATGAATCATATTCTCCATCGGTCATAAATGAGTATGCTCCGCTTACGGATTAACATCGAGCAGGACTTTCAGCGCATCGCTCTGACGCGCCCGGACAAACGCCTCCTGGACGTTATCCAGCGGATAGCGCGCCGTAATCAGTTTGATCAGCGGCATGTCGGGATAATTCATCATGATGGAAAGCCCGTCGGCAAACCGGCCGCAACGCGACCCCAGAATCGTCTGCTCATTGATCACAACCGGCGCCAGGTTGACATCGCCGGACAGGGCCACGGTGGATTTCAGAACAATGGTCCCGCGCGGACGGGCGAGCGCCATGGCCGAGACAACGCCCGCCGCCGAGCCGGTCGCCTCCACGACGATATCCGCGCCCGGCCGGATGTCTTTTTCACTCAAAGCCGTTTTGATGTTTCGCCATCGGGCCGCTGCCAGCTTTTCGGCATGATGACCCACGACCGTGACGTCGTCCGCGATCGTGGATAAAACCCACGCACATAAGAGACCCAGCCTTCCGTCGCCGAGTACAATTACCCGTTCATCGCCCCGGACCGGCAGCTGCTCCAGAATCTCACAGGCCGCCGACAGCGGTTCCGTGAGAACAGCGCGGTCATCGGGAATGCCGTCCGGGACGGCCAGAAGGTTGACTGTCGGCAGCTGGCAGTATTCGGCCATGCAGCCGTCCTGGTTCAGGATGCCGAGGGTGGTCCGGTTCGGGCAATGCCTGCCCAGGTCGCGGGCGCACCAGTCGCAATGTCCGCAGGCGGCGTTGATCTCTCCCACAACCCTTTTCCCGATCCAGAGGCTGTCGGCGCATGCTTCGACCACGCCGACAAATTCATGCCCCAGAACGCCTTTAAAACCCAGATAGCCCTTCATGATTTCCATGTCGGTTTTGCAGATGCCCGCCATGTTGATTTTGATTTTGGCCCAGCCGGGTTTCAATTCGGGCTGGGGATAGTCCTGAACATAAGTGAGTTTGCCGTCAAAGACGGCCGCCGCCATGGTGTTCATAAGCTTTTCCTTTTTCACGACTCCCGAAATCTGCGGGCCTTTTCTTTTAAACTCTTGAAATATTCCGTTTCCACAATTTCACGAACGTCCCTGGCCTGACTGCTGCGGTCGATTTTGATTTGCAGTTTTTCCACCTGCCGCTGGAGATTCTTTTCCCTTTCCTGGACCTTGCGGACCATCTGCTCAAAAACGCGGGACAGATGCCCCAATTCATCCTTCCGCCCGGAGATCATCGTAAGCGTGCCTAAATCATAGCGCCCTTCTTCCACCGCCGCTGCCGCGCGGGTCAAGTGAGTCAGGGGATCGGTGACCTTCCGGATGAAAATAATGGAGACGATGAATCCGGCGACAAGAAGCAGAACCGAAATAATGCCGGCGATGTAAAAATTTTCAACCATTGCCTCGCGGGAAACCAGATCATCCAGCACTGCCCATGTGATTGCGCCGGCGGTGGCGAGGATGGCAATGATCAGGAGGGTCGTAATCATGAGGATGGTGCGGGTTTCGAGCGTCATCAGAATCCGCCCGGTGGCGACAAGAATGATCGGGACCAGGATAAAGCCGTTCACCGCATCCGTGAGAAACGCCGGCAGGATCCAGGAGGGAAACGAAGACGGAAAATTCATGAAATGAAGGAAGAGAACATCCAGCACAACGGCCGTGCCCACGCCGACCGCACTGGCCAGGACAATGGCCAGCTGCAGGATGCCGAATTCACGCACCGTGGCGATCCGGGAAATCCCCCGGTAAACGATCAGGCCCGGTATCAAGCCCATCAGTCCGTTCATTATATGCCAGTTCCAGAACTTCCAGATGCCGAACCCGGAAATGCCGTCGCCGATCATGTTGCCCGTAAAACCGGCGATAAAGCCGGCGAGCGGGTGCCAGATGATCCCCACGATCATGGGCAGGGCTACCTGGGGACGGATGGAAATAAACGGGGCTGCGGGTAAAAGGAAAATGTTGGAGAGGCTGTTCAGAATTCCGTAGGCGATGCCGAATGCGCATCCGATCAGAAGGATTTTTTTCAGACCCGGCCTCATGCCTCGATCCTCCTGATGATTTTATCCATTTCCCGGGTGTTGGCATGATCGGGATACTGAAGGCAGAAGATGCCGGCGCTGGCGAGCGTCATCATCTCATCGGAATGCATAAGCACCCCCGCAACCTCGCATTCATATGCGGAGGCGACCCTGGCGGCCAGGGCGTCCGGCGCGAAGCCTGCGGGCGTTTTATTGACGATCAGGAACATCCGGGGCACTTCCAGCTGCCGGGAAACTTCGACCGTTACGGCCGTTCCCTGATAGTCCTGCTGGTCGGGACGCAGAAGAATGAGCAGGGTGTCGGCGATGGCGATCGACATCAGCGTTTCTTCGTTCAGGCCCGGATGGGTGTCAATAAAAAGATAATCGAGCGAAAGCTGACTGATGAGTTTCTGATACCCGTCTTTCAAAAGGTTGATGTCATAACCGTAGTGCAAAACCCTGGCAATATCGCCCGTGCGGATACTGGACGGGATCAGGAAGAGTTTTCCGGCCGCCTCCGGGCCCATGCTTTTCGATACATCGTAAACGGCGCTGGCAATTTCACACTTTCCCCAGAGAAAATCATTCAGGGAATAAGCAATGTCTTTCGGGTCCAGGTTGAATAAAACATGAATGCCGGGCGACTGGATATCCGTGTCGACGACGCCGACACGGCGCCCCTTCCCCGCAAGCAGACAGGCCAGATTGGCCGTCGTATTTGATTTTCCTGTTCCGCCCCGAAAAGAATGGATGGCGATAATTTTAGGCATAGGGTCTTCTATCTAAGCAGGTTTGACGACGTTGCCGGTTTTGATACGAACGTCCTTGTCGCCGGACGGAGTATAGAAAACGCGGTCTTCCAAGTCAAGGACATCTTGATTGAAAATGGTTCGGGGGCGAGCGCTTCACGCCCGCGTGCCTGATTACGCGCCGCGCTTTTCGCCGTCCCAGGCGTCATCGTGGACATTGGGGATCATGGCGCGGTCGTTGGCCAGGAGCTGTTCCTGCAGCTCGATTTGTTCGCGGGTGTTGAATATGTAAGATTCCTGATCATGCCGGTGCGCGGCCAGGGTGCGCAGCGCCGCTTCGTCGTACTTGATAAAGCTCTGTCCGGCGCGCGTGGCGCTGTACTTGCGGAAGCCCAGCTTGATGAGGACGTCCACGCCCAGGCGGACGGAGGTGTCGAGCGACTCGCGATAGATGTCCGTGACGCCGGCATCCAGCAATTCATAGGCATCCTGCCGGCTTTTCGCCCGCGTCATGACGGTGAGATCCGGAAATTCTTTTCTGATGCGATCGACCAGATCAAAGTTGATTTCGGGCTCGCCGATGGCGGCAATCAGAATTTTCGCCCGGTCCGCTCCGGCCGATCTCAGAATTTCCAGCCGCGAGGCGTCGCCGTAAAAGACCGTGAAGCCCATTTTTCTCAACAGATCGACCCGGTCCGAATCGTTGTCCAGAATGGTCGCGTTGATGCCGCTTGCCCGGAGAAACCGGCCCACCGTGCTGCCGAAGTGGCCGAATCCCGCAATAATCACCGGGTGCTCGCCGGAAATGTCATCCGCCTCTTTTTCCTCCACGGCTTCCTTCGTTCCGATCCGGGGCAGGATCAGGCGTTCATTCACGAGCAGCAGCAGAGGCGTGAGCGTCATGCTGATGGCGGTGGCGCCCATCATCAGGTCCGTCCATTTTGCGGACAGGATCTGCAGCTGGGCGATAAACGCGAACAGGACAAACGCGAATTCTCCGACCTGCCCCAGGCCCAGGGTAAAGATCATGTTCTGATCAAAGCTCAGGCGGGCCATTTTCCCGGTTGCGTAAAGCACGAGCGATTTAATGATGAGGATGCCGAAGACCAGAGACAGGATGTGCAGCGGGTTGTCGATAATCAGTTTAAAGTTGATGGAGGCGCCGACGGCGATGAAAAACAATCCCAGCAGGATGCCTTTAAATGGCTCAATGTCGCTTTCCAGTTCATGCCGGAATTCGCTGTTGGCCAGCACCACGCCGGCCAGAAACGTACCCAGAGCGGGGCTCAGTCCCACCAGCGTCATCAGATCCGCCGTGGCGATCACGATCAGGAGCGCCGCGGCCGTAAACAGTTCGCGAAGACGAATGCGTGCGATAAAACGCAAAAACGGTACCAGGACAAACCGGCCGGCCAGGACAACGGCGTTTGCCGCGATAAGCAGGATCGCCGTCTGGGCCCAGCCGGGGAATCCTGACATCCAGGAGGCCTCGCCGGCCGCGCGCGTCTGGACGCCGGATATGGCCAGAAGCGGCAGAAGCGCCAGAATGGGAATCACGGAAATATCCTGAAAGAGGAGCACGGCAAAGGAGCTTCTCCCCGCCTCGGTCTTGGTGAGCGCCTTTTCCCGGAGCGTTTGCGTGACGATGGCCGTGGATGACATGGACAGCGCGAGACCCGCAGCCAGCGCCGCCTGCCAGGAAAAACCGGCCAGAGACAAGGCGGCAAAACACAAAATCGTTGTCGCGCCCATCTGCATGACGCCGGTGCCCAGAATCAGCTTGCGCATCCGCCACAGCGTCGCCGGTTCCAGCTCGAGCCCGATGAGAAAGAGCATGATCACGACGCCGAACTCGGCAAAGTGCATGATGTCTTTTCCTTCCTGGCCGACAAAACCCAGGAAGAAAGGGCCGATGATCACGCCGCCCAGCAGATAGCCCAGGACGGACCCCATGCCCAGCTTTTTGGCAATCGGCACGAAAACAACCGCGGCCGCCAGGTAAATGAGTGCGTCAAATAAAAATACGCTGTTCATCGGGTTGATCCTTATTCGGTTAAGAGCCAGTCGTTGAGGTAATCATACCGGCGGATGGATTCGACGGCCAGCCCGCCCGCCGTCAGCCGTTCCATCAATCGGCGATAAAGAGCGACCTGCTCCGACAGCTGCTGCCCCGTGAGCAGGTGTGTGCCGTGGACCGCAAAAGGCGGCAGGTAAATCATTTTGCAAAGCGCGGCCGTCTGTTCCAGGGGCAGAAGAAATTCCCGCAGGGTGAAACGATTATGCTGACCGGCTGCGTAAGAATCCCGGGCGCCGCCGGCCGTCAGCGCGTTTAAGACAATCTTATCGGTGAGGGCGTTTCCCTGGCCGCCGTGCGCCCAGCCGTATTCCAGCACCAGGTCGATCCACTGTTTGAGCATGGCGGGAGCGCTGTACATATAAAGAGGGTAATGCCAGACAATCACCTCATGCGCGAGCAAAAGCTCTTTCTCCCGGTCAATGTCAATATTGAAATCGGGATACTGCTCATAGAGGTCATTGAGCGTTACACCGGTCGACTGAGCGATGCCCGCAAGCAGGGCGCGGTTGGTTTTTGATTTTTCAAACCGGGGATGGGCAAAAAGGATAAGGACTTTGTTCATGGACATTCCTTAAAGATACTATTCGTGTTTGCCAGCCATCTTCTATTCATGCGCCCTGTCGGGCAGAAATGAAAAGATGGAAACAATAAGAAGGTGTTAAATGTTTTTACGTCCCCCTTTTTAAAGGGGGTAGAGGGGGATTTTCTCTTCTTAAAATCCTCCCTGACCCTCCTTTAAAAAAGGAGGGAAAACATGCTATGCGTCTAGCATTCCTCTTCCCGAACGATTTGGGTCTTAATCAGCGTGATCAGTTCCTGAAACACCGGCAGGATGTCCTTGCGGAACCGGCCCGCCACCACGACGAACATGATGTCGTCGCCGACTTTCAGCTGGCCTTCGTTGATCCAGGCCCGGATGTCCACGATGCCTTCCCTGTTTTTGAATTGGCTGAGCGCCTCATCCAGCGCGGCCCGGTCATAGGAAAGCGTCATGCCCCCGACCGGTTCGCCCTGCCTGGATGACGCGCGCACAATGCCGTTATGGACCAGAATCATCCCCAGTTGGTCCGGCGGGCACTCTTTCTTGATGGCTTTAATCCATTCCTCAACCATGCAGGCCTCCTGGCTGTTCGTTTGCGGATGCGTCGCTTTTCACGGCGGCAAGTTCGGTCAATCGCCGGGAAACGGTGAGGGCGAGTTGGGCAAGCAGGGTCACATCCATGTCCGCCGAATAGCGTTCGGGGTCGGCGTCGCCGTTGATCCAGACCCCGATGATCTGACCATCCAGCGCCATCGGCACAACGGCCAGCGACCGCGCAAAATACTTTCTCGCGGGCGGCATCAGCCGATAGAAAGGCTGAAGGTCCTGGTTCGAAAGCAGGGGTTTGTGCCCCTGGGGCAGAAGTTTCTCCAGGAGTTCCTGCGATACGACGCCCAGCCTGTTTCTTAGAATTTTCGATGACTGGACCCGAGCCGCCACCGGCGCGGCTTTTTCATCATCGGTCAGGGCGAGCCAGACAAACGGAACCTCAAACTCCTTTTCGATTCCGGCCAGCAGGCTTTCAAAAAGCCCGGCGATGGTTTCGGCGGCGTTGACGCCGGCTCCAATTCTACTGAAGCGCAGGCCGATTTCTTCGTTGATGCGCTGGATGTCTTCTTCCTTGCCCATTACAATGTCCCTTCCCATTCGGCATAAATAACCGCGTGATCAGATGGTTTGTCGGCCAGCCGCGTGGCCATGTCGATGGTACAGCGGCTGGAACGGGCCGCCGGCGTTTTCGTGGCCAGAATATGATCCACCCGCCAGCCCATATTGCGGCCGACGGAATCGCGGACGCGGTAATCAAAAAACGTGTACTGCCCCGGCTCTCCGGGGTGATGTTGCCGGAAAAGGTCCGTCAATCCCCAGGACATGACGTCACCATAGGCCTTCCAGATCTCCGGATTAAACGACACATGGCCCAGAATCCGTTTGGGATCATGGACGTCAATTTGCTCCGGCGCGACATTGAAATCACCGCAGAGGATTATTTTCTGGTCCGTCTGGAAATTTTTTTGCAGATATTTTTTCAGGCGGCCGAGCCACGCGAGCTTATAGGCGAATTGCGGGCGATCGACGCTCTGTCCCTGGGGGACATAGGCGTTCAAGATCGTCAGGTCGTCAAACTGCGCGCAAAGCAGCCGGTCGGGATCCGCCGGATCGTCCGGCAGACCGAAAACAACCTTTTGCGGTTTTTGCCGGGACGCGATGGCCACGCCGTTGTATTGCTTGCCGCCGCGGAAGGTTACGACGTAGCCTCGCGCTTCAAATTCGGCGGCGGGGAACACGGCGTCATCGACTTTTGTCTCCTGCATGCAGAAAATATCCGGCTGATGGTCTGTAAGCCAGGGCAGCACAATGTGCAGACGGGAACGGATCGAATTGACGTTATACGTGGCAATCTTCAAGTTTCGGCCAAACCTTTCATTCGTGTCGCTTTATTACCATGACCGGCGATTGCGCTCAAGATTTTTTGCTAAGCGGCCTGAAATCTTGTATACATCCGTTGCAGGAGTGAAAATGGAGAAGGCAGACATCACGATTATCGGGGCCGGAGTTATTGGATTGGCCGTAGCCGCCGAACTGGCCCGGCCGCAGCACTGCGTCTTTATCCTGGAAAAAAACGAGGCGGTAGGCGGCGGGATCAGCTCCCGCAACAGCGAAGTGATTCATGCCGGGATTTACTATCCAGAAGGATCGCTGAAAGCGCGCCTTTGCGTGTCCGGCAATCGCCTGCTCTATGAAATCGCCGGCCGCAATAATATTCCTCACCGGAAAACCGGCAAGCTGATTGTGGCGACCGATTCCGCGGAAATTGCAGCCATCGAAGAACTCCATGAAAACGGACGCCTGAGCGGCGTCGCGCATCTATCCCTTCTGGACCGCCGCGGGATCGCGCGAATGGAACCCCATGTGCTGGCAGATGCCGCGCTTTTTTCACCCGATACGGGCATTATCGATACCCATGGCCTGATGAATTATTTCCTGCGGCGGGCCCTGGACCGCAAGGCCAGCCTGGTCTGCCGCACGCAGGTGACGCGGATCGAAAGGGAAGGGAACGGCTGGCGCATCTTTGCCCAAAACGACAGAGGCGAAACCCATGATTTCTTATCGGCGGCTGTCATCAACGCTGCCGGTCTGTCCTCCGACACCCTCGCCAACATGGCCGGCGGCAGCTATCATCTTCATTATTGCAAGGGAGATTATTGCGGCATTTCCGGCGTGAAACCGGCCATTGTCAGCCGGTTGGTCTATCCCGCGCCGGCCAGGAATCATGCGGGCCTGGGCGTGCACCTGACCATCGATTTAAACGGCCGTTTGCGGCTGGGTCCGGATGCGACCTACATCGACCGCCGGGAGGATTACGGGGTGCCGGCGGAGAAGGCCGCGCTGTTTTATGAGCAGGCCGTAAAATTCCTGCCTTTTTTGAAGCCGGAAAATGTTTACCCCGACATGGCCGGAATCCGTCCGAAACTCCAGGGGCCCCACGATGCCTTTGCCGACTTTGTTATCCGCGAAGACGCCCCTGGCTTTATCAACCTGGTGGGTATCGAATCGCCGGGCCTCACTGCTTCACCGGCCATCGCCAGGCTCGTCCGGACGATGCTGTTCGGGTAAAGGCGGGCAGCGCCCCCTGCTTAACGGCACCCTTCTTTTTCGTTGACAGAGCAACCGGCTTCTCCTATAAGCTTTCAAACAAATATTGGGCCAGACAAGGAGACGGTTCGTGAAAAAAACAGTTATTTTTATTATTCTTTTGGTGATTCTCTCTCTGGGTATTTGCGGCTGCGGCAAAGAGGATTCTTCCCAAATCAAAATAGGCCTGATTGCCGAACTGACCGGCGATATCCCGGCCGTGGGCGCTTCCTGCCGAAACGCGGCGCAGATGGCGGTGGATGATATCAACGAAATGGGCGGCATCCAGCTTGGCGACAAGACGTATAAAATAAAATTAACGATTGAGGATAACGCCGGAAAAGCCGATCAATCGGCCTCGGCTGCGCAGAAGCTGATCACGCAGAATAAAGTGCTGGCGATTATCGGTCCCAACGCCAGCCGCTACGCCCTGCCCGCGGCGGAAATCGCCGAATCCGGCAAGGTGGTGCTCATCACCCCCTGGTCCACAGCGCCGAAAGCGACGCTGGACTCCCGGACCAACGCCTCTAAAAAATATGTTTTCCGCGCCTGCTTCATCGATCCGTTTCAGGGACGCGTGCTGGCCAAATTTGTCCTGGACGATCTCAAGCTGAAGAAAGCGGCGGTTCTGTATGATGTCGCCTCCGAATACAACAAGGGCATTGCTGAAATATTCAAGGATGTTTACGAACAAAACGGCGGCAAGATCGTGGCCTTCGAAACCTATACGACCAACGACAAGGATTTTTCGTCGCAGCTTACGAAAATGAAAAAGGCGGCCCCGGATATTATCTTCCTGCCCAACTACTACAGCGAAGTGCCGCTGCAAATTCAGCAGGCCAAGCGCCTGGGCATCGCCGTCCCGTTCATCGGCGCCGATGCCTGGGGCAGTTCCGAACTGGTCAAGCTGTGCGGAAACGACTGCGAAGGCTATTATTTCAGCACGCATTACGCCGCCGACGCGGCGACGGCAGCGACCAGGAAGTTCATCGCGAACTATCGGGCGAAATACGACGTGACGCCGGATGACGTGGCCGCTCTGACCTATGATTCGTTCGGCCTGTTGTGGCAGGCGCTCAGGACCGCCGGCAGAAACGACCGGCAGGCCGTCCGCGACGCGCTGGCGAAGATTCCGCAGTATGAAGGCGTGACGGGCAACATGCAGTTCAGGGAAGGATCGGGCGATCCCGTCAAGAGCGCGGTGATTCTGAAGATCAAGGATGGGAAGTTTACGTGGTTTGCCAACGCCAAACCATAGCGACTTGTTGAAACGTCCATATGCTGCGTTGCGCTTCGTCACTCGTCACTGCGGCGTACATAAAGTACGCCTCATTCCTCCTGACTCGCGCGCCTTGCCTCTGGAACGTTTGAACAAGCCGCATCGAAGTTTTATTTCGGTGCAAAGACAGCGTTCTAATAACCGAATTTATCACAATAGTCGTCATACCGGCGAATACCCTAAAGGTTACGAGTACCGGTATTAAGGGATCAATAGTTGAATTGAATCCCGGATTGTTGGCCGGAATGAGAACAAAGGAAAAACTTCCAATCACCCTATGGCCTATATTTTTCAACAGACTTTGAATGCCCTGCAGCTGGGCAGCATCTATGCGCTGATTGCCTTGGGCTACACCATGGTCTACGGCATCCTGACGATGATCAACTTCGCCCATGGCGACCTGTTCATGGTCGGCGCTTTCTTCTGTTTTCTGATTGCGGTCTATCTCAAGCTGTCTTTCGTCCCGACCCTGCTTCTATCCATGCTGGGGGTGGCCTGCCTGGGCGTCCTCATCGAGCGCCTGGCCTACAGGCCCCTGCGCAATGCCCCGCGCGTCTCCGCCATCATCACCGCCCTGGGCGTCGGCCTCTTTCTGGAAAACTTCACGCTGGCGCTTTCTCCCTACCCCAAGCACATTCCGCCGCTTCTTGAAAACACCACCTGGACGATCGGCTCGCTGTCCATTTCTTCCCTGCAGATCCTGATCATCGTCCTTTCGCTGGTCCTCATGCTGATTCTGGACTTTGTGGTGCAGCGGACCAAGGCGGGCATGGCCATGCGCGCCATCTCCTGGGACAAAACCATTGTTCCGCTGATGGGCGTATCGGTGAATAAAATCATCTCGCTCACGTTTGCCATCGGCGCGGGCCTGGGCGGCGCGGCCGGCGTCATGTATGGTCTGGCGTATCCGGTCATCGATCCTTACATGGGCATCATGGTCGGCTGGAAAGCCTTTATCTGCGCCGTCGTGGGCGGCATCGGCAACATCCGCGGCGCCATGATCGGCGGCTTTATTCTGGGCGCGGTGGAAATTATGGTGGCCGCATTCTTCCCGTCCACCTACCGCGACTTTGTGGCCTTCACGCTGCTGCTGATCCTGCTCATTGTCCGGCCCTACGGCATCCTGGGCAAGCCCCAGCCGCAAAAGGTATAGCCATGACTGCATTTAAGACTGCCTTTCATACGTTGCTCAAACACTGGCACACGCTGACCGGCCGCAAATTTTTCTGGCCGGTCTTCATCATCACGGGGCTCGCGTTTTGCATTGCCGTCGACACCTATGACTTTGTGGATTTATACCTGCAGCTGATATTAATTTACGTGGGCATCAACATCATCCTCACCGTCAGCCTGAACCTGATCAACGGCTACATGGGCGAATTCTCCGTGGGCCATGCCGGATTCATGGCCGTCGGCGCTTACATCGCCTCGCTGTTGACCGTCTATGCCTTTCCCGCGGGAGCGCAAAACTGGCTTTTCCCTCTGGCGATCCTGGCCGGCGGCATCGGCGCGGCGGCGATCGGTTTCCTGGTGGCGATCCCCTCGTTTAAAACACGCGGCGACTACCTGGCCATCGTCACGCTGGCCTTCTGCATGATTGTCAAATCCGTTCTGGAAAACATCGACGCCGTCGGCGGGCCGCGCGGGCTTCTGGGCATGGAAAAACTCACCACGCTGCCGTGGGTCTTTTTCTGGACGGCTTTGTCCGTCTGGGTGATCCGCAACCTGGTTTATTCCAATTTCGGACGCGGCGTTTTGTCCATTCGCGAGGATGAAATCGCGAGCGACCTGATGAGCGTCAACACGCGCCAGGTCAAAATCATCGCCTTTGTCGTGTCGTCTTTCTTCGCGGGTATTGCCGGGGGCCTGTTTGCCCATGCGCTGCAGTTTATCAACCCGCGCATGTTCGACATTCTCAAATCCACCGATATTCTGATCATGGTTTACCTGGGCGGCATCGCTTCCATTTCCGGATCCATCATCGGCGCGGTCATTTATACGATCCTGCTGGAAATCCTGCGTCCGATGGGCGTCTGGCGGATGGTCTTCATGCCGCTCATGCTGGTATTGCTCATGATCTACCGTCCGCGCGGCATCATGGGCATGAGGGAAGCCCGGCTGTTTACGCCGCTTCGCGATTTTGCGACGGAAAAGCTCTGGCGGCAAAAGAAGAAGGAGGCGAATGATGCCGCTTCTTGAAATAGCCAAACTCACGCACCGCTTCGCGGGACTCTGCGCGGTCTCCGACTGCAATATCGTGGTCGAGCCGCAGGAACTGGTCGGCATCATCGGCCCCAACGGGGCAGGGAAGACCACCGTCTTCAACCTGATCACCGGCGTTTACCGGGCCAGCGAGGGCAGCATCAAACTGCAGGGCCGGGAGCTGGTAGGGCTTACGCCGCATCAGATCACCCGCTCAGGCATTGCCCGCACCTTCCAGAACATCCGGCTCTTCCGCGAACTCTCCGTGCTGGACAATGTCCGCATCGCTCACTATGGCCAGATTGCCTACTCGCCCGCCGAGGCGCTTCTGCACATCGGCCGCTTTCGCGCCGAAGAAAGACGCATCACCGATCGGGCGCTGGATTTGCTGGCCATCTTCAAGCTCGACGATTCCGCCAATGAAAAGGCCAGGAACCTGCCCTACGGTTTGCAGCGGCGCCTGGAGATTGCCCGGGCGCTGGCCACCGGGCCTGCGCTTTTACTGCTGGACGAGCCGGCCGCCGGCATGAACCCCAACGAAATTATGCAGCTCATGGAATTCATCCGCTGGATTCGTCAGACGTTTTCCGTTACCATCCTCCTGATTGAACATCAGATGCGCCTGGTGATGGGCATCTGCGAACGTCTGGTGGTGCTGGATTTCGGCGCGACCATCGCGCAAGGGCTGCCTTCCGAAATTCAATCGAACCCCAAGGTCATGGAAGCCTATCTGGGCGAGGAGGTCGCTTCCTGATGAACGATGATCTCCTTCTTTCCGTTTCCGGTTTGAGCGTCTCCTATGAAAGCATCCGGGCGGTGGACGATATTTCCTTTGACGTGGCGCGCGGAGAAATTGTCACGCTGATCGGCGCCAACGGCGCGGGAAAATCATCCATCCTGCGCGCCGTCTCCGGTCTGGTTCCCTATACCGGCAGGGTAACCTATGCAAAAAAGGATTTAAAAAATATTGCCGCAGATGGAATTGTTGCCGCAGGCATCGCCCATGTGCCGGAAGGCCGCGGCATCTTCGGCAACCTGACCGTGCTGGAAAACCTGAAACTGGCCACCTGGCAGCGCAAAGACAAAGCCAAAACCGCCGCGGATCTGGAGCACGTCTTCGAATTATTTCCCCGCCTGCGGGAACGGACAAAGCAGCTGGGCGGCATGCTCTCCGGCGGTGAACAGCAGATGCTGGCCGTGGGCCGCGCGCTCATGACCGACGCACCCATGCTGCTGCTCGATGAACCCTCCATGGGACTCTCGCCGGTGCTGGTCAGGGAAATTTTCAAAATCATCCAGGACATCAACCGGGCGGGGAAAACCATACTGCTCGTCGAACAAAATGCCAATATGTCCCTGCACATCGCGCACCAAGGCCACGTTCTGGAAACCGGCCGCATCGTTCTTTCCGGAACGGGCAAAGAACTGACTGGAAATCCAGGGGTAAAAGAGGCATACTTGGGCGGGTAAAAAATCTCCTTCGTCATATGAACGGAAAGGCATAGTTATGAAAAAAACAATTTATTACGGTATTCGCGATATCCGGGTTGAGGACGTTTTGGACCAGGAGCCGGGGACCGGTGAAGTCAAAGTCAAAATAAAGTATTGCGGCATCTGCGGGTCCGATCTGCATGAATACCTGCATGGCCCCTTTCCGGAGAGCCCGTTCGGCCATGAGGCCTGCGGCACGATCGTTGCCGTTGGCCCGGGCGTTCACGGCTACCGGGTCGGTGATCGCGTTTGCACACTCGTTCCCGGCGCTTATGCCGAAGCGGTTGTCTGCCCCGAGGGCAGACTGCTGAAGATCCCCGACGACATGGACTGGAAAAGGGCGACGGTTCTGGAACCCCTGTCCGGTGCGGCCTACGCCATTGACCGCGGCCATGTTCAGCCTGCGGACACGGTCTTCATCGCCGGCGCCGGCACGGTGGGCCTCATGCTGCTTCTGGGGCTTAAGGCCATGGGCGTCCAAACCATCTACATGACGGATGTCCTGGAAAACCGGCAAAGCATGGCGCTGGAACTGGGGGCGACCGAGGTCTGGAATCCGGCGGAAATCAAGACCCCGGCCAGAATCAAGGAGCTGACGAAGGGGCGCGGCGTTGATGTGGCCATCGAAGCCGTCGGAATCGAAGCCTCCCTCAAAGACTGCCTGGCTTCGGCGCGCTATCAGGGGACGGTGATCGTTCAGGGAATTTTCACCGAACGGGCCGCAGTCCATATGCTGGGTTTCGTAACCCGCGAAACGACCATGATCGGCACCAACTTCATCAAGCCCGAGCTGGCCATGAAATGGCTGGAAACGGGGACGATCAGGCCGGAGAGCATTATCACGGATATCATTCCCCTGGCGGACATCGCTGAAAAGGGTTTTGAAGTTCTGGCGGGGAAAAGCCGGACAGCCATCAAAATTGTGGTTGAACCCTGAGGAGACAAAAAATCCTGCCGACGGCTTTTCCGCGATGCGGAATGACGGGGTATGGCCCCGGGATTTTTGTCGGCGGTCGTGCGGCGCCATCCGGGACAAGGCTTTTAATCATCTGACGGGATCGTCTTCCGGAGATGGTTTGCTCCCGTTTTTTTCTCTGCTTTACTCCGCTGCTTTTTCATCCGTGTTGTTCAGGCGATAAGTCAATGCGCCGGACGGGCATTTTTTGACCGTTTCAATGATCATGTCCGTTGATGAATTCAGCGGTTTTACCCAGGGCCTTTCTCTGGGCCTGAAAACGGCGGGGTTGTTTTTTATACAGTTTCCCGAGTGCATGCACTTTTGAGCATTCCACAGGATGGTTACTTCGCCGTTGGTATAGGTTCTTCTGAAATTATCCATAGATCGTCGTTTTCATCGTCGTGGCATGATCATCATGCCGCCGGTCATTTTTTTTTAACCGGCGCCGCAAACAACTAACACATTATACTTCCATTGTTAAATAAAATGTCGGATTGGAAGACTGCACCGTCGACTGCGGCCTGCAAGTTCCGGTCGTTCCCGCCCGCGCCGAAAGCCGATTCCGCAGTTTTTTGTGAACGGTAGATATGACCTACCGATAACCTCACACTCAACCCGTGTTGCTTCCCCGGCCAGCTCCCTATAATTTGTCCGAGCAGGAAAACTAAAAACAGACAGATGAAAGGAGAAAACAAAATGGTATCCAATAATCTTATCAAAGGCCTTGTGATTGGCGGTTTGATCGGCGCCGGCTTGGGGATTCTTTTTGCACCCAAAAGCGGGAAGGAAACCAGAGAACAAATATTGAGCTCGGCCCAGGACGTTCTGGAAAAGGCCAAGGTCCAGTACGAAGAAGCTGCCGGAAAACTCGAGACGCTGAAAGCACGCAACAAGGAAATGCTGGCCGACAAGAAAGACCGGTTGAGACGGGCCGTGGCCGCCGGCAAAGAGGCCTATAATCAGCCCAAGCAGCAGGAAGGGGCTTGCATGACCGGCCTCTACGGGGATAATTCGCTGCTGTAGTCCGGGGCAATCCGCAGCTTAGCTGCAGGCAGTCAAAACTTTTAATTCCATTCCATTTAAGGAGGTCGCCAATGGCCAGAGTAAGCACCTATTTGAATTTCAGCCGTTCAACCGAAGAGGCTTTTGAGTTTTACAAATCCGTCTTCGGTACGGAATATTCCAGACCCATTGCCCGCTTTAAAGACATGCCGCCTCAACCGGGTCAACCGCCCGTGGCCGAGGCCGACCTGGGCCTCGTCCTGCACGTTGAGCTGCCCATTTTGGCCGGACATGTTCTCATGGGAACCGACGCCCCGGAATCCATGAGCTTTACCGTAAAGCCCGGCAATAACATTTATATTACCCTTGAACCCGACACCCGCGCCGATACCGATCGTCTTTTTCAGGCGCTCTCCCGCGGCGGCAAAATAGAAATGCCTCTGCAGGAGATGTTCTGGGGCGATTATTACGGCAGTCTTGTTGACCGGTACGGCGTTTGCTGGATGTTCAACTGTTCCAGCAAGATCTGACCGCTTGCGGGAATGCCCGGTCTGCCGCTTACGGGAAGCGATTACCGGAGGAAAACGTATGTGCAGAAACATCAAGGTGCTGTATAACTTCGAGCCGCCGGCGACGGATGATGAAATCCACGCCGCGGCCCTGCAATATGTCCGGAAGGTCAGCGGATTTGCGAAGCCTTCCGCCGTAAACGAAAAGGTCTATCGTCGGGCCGTGGATGACGTCGCGAGGGCAACGGCTAAACTGTTCGACTCACTCGTGACAGGCGCGCCGCCCAGGAATCGTGAAGCGTTTGCCATCCGATCTCATGAGCGCGCTCTTCTCCGCTTCGGTGGGTGACGGCAAAGGGTGCATGGAATGCGGTGCGGCAAGCATGAGGGCAGTCCTGAAGAATCCGTTTTCGGCCCGTGCCCGCTCCTCCAGGGGAAGGTTGCTTTGATCGCTATTCCCCCCTTGACACCCCGGTCTTCTCTCCATATACTCGCCCCGTAAAAAGGATGCCTTATCCACAGCAAGGGAGGCAATCCTGACCTTTCATTTGGATCCTGCCCGAATTCTCAGAGTCCTTTTGTACATTCTGTTGCCGGATGGACTGAGAGGCAGATTCATTATCCTTCACCTGAACGGGACTCTCGGCTGATGCGGGTTCACTCCGGGGCGGGGTTTACATTTGAAAAACGGAGGTATTGAAGATGCGCCTTTTCCCCAGGGAAGAAAATTTTTTTGATTACTTTGAAGAACTGGCCGCCAAGCTGGAAGAAGGCGGTCAGTTCTTTCTGGACATGACCCAAAGCCGCAATTATTCCGCGGCCAGGGTTTCCCGGCTCAAGGAGATTGAGCACGAAGCGGACGGCATTGCGCATAAAACGTACAAAAGAATGCACAAGACCTTTCTCACGCCCATCGACCGCGAAGATATCTATAAGTTCGTCAATAAAATGGACAACATCATGGACGCCATTGAAGGCACGGCTGTTCGCATCCACATGTATCAGATGAAAAAGCCGCATGACGGCATCATCAAGCAGGCGGAAATTCTTTTTCAGGCGATTCAAAAAATCAGGAGTGTCGTTCCCGGCCTGCGCAATATGAAGAACAGCCGGATGATTCTGGACGGCTGTGTCGAAATCCACACCCTGGAAAATGCGGGCGACGTCGTTTTAAGAACCATCATCACCGATCTCTTTATCCGGGAAATGGATCCGGTCGAACTCATTAAATGGAAGGAGATCTTTGAGCGGCTGGAGGCGGCAATCGACGGCTGTGAAAATGTATCCAATGTCATGGAGGGGATTGTCCTGAAACATGCCTGAGTCCAGGTGACCCGACCTTGAAACAGGCACCGGATTCAAAGAGACGCCTTGCTCCCGCGGATCGCCCGGGCCGGCATGCACGGAATATATTCTCCCTCAATCCCTTCCGTTTTACGAAAGCATTGGATATGAATCAGGGCGCCCGGCGGCGCGGACCATCCCGATATGACGCAGAAGTTCACAGGAGGATCGTATGAAAAAAATAATTCTGCAGGGACAGTCAACGTATGACGGAGCCGGTGTTAAGCTGAAGCGTATTTTCGCGCATGACCACACAAAACTGACCGATCCGTTTCTGCTTTTGGATCATTTCGGTTCAGACCATCCCGAGGATTATATCAAGGGTTTCCCCTGGCATCCCCATCGCGGGATTGAGACGGTGACCTACATGCTCGGCGGAACGGTTGAACACGGCGACAATATCGGCAACGCAGGCACCATCGGGCCGGGGGACATCCAATGGATGACCGCGGGCGGCGGCGTCATTCATCAGGAAATGCCGCAGCTTTCCCCGGGCATGATGCATGGATTGCAGTTGTGGGTCAATCTGCCGGCAAAAAATAAAATGATAGACCCCCGCTACCGGGGCATTCTCGACCAGGACGTGCCGGTTGTCCGGATACCGGAGGGGGAAGTGCGGGTCATCGCCGGTACTTTCAAAAATGTAACCGGGCCCGTGCAGGAACTGGTGGTCGATGTGGAGTACCTGGACGTCCGGTTAAAGAAGGGGACGTCTTTCTCCCACACGGCGCAAAAAGGGTACACCAGCTTTTGTTATCTGATTGAGGGAAGAGGTGTTTTTGACGGAGAGCAGCTGGAAAAAGCGCAGCTGGTTCTGTTTCCGGAAGCCGGGAACATTGCCGTGCAGGCAACCGAAGCTATCCATTACATATTTGTAGCCGGCAGACAGCTTAAGGAACCGATCGCCTGGGGCGGCCCGATTGTCATGAATACCCAGGGCGAGCTGGAAACGGCTTTCCGGGAGCTGGACGAAGGCACGTTCATCAGGAAAAAACATTAATCATCCGGCAGGGATCGTGAGGGACGCACCCCGTTATGTTTTGCCTTCTTCGAGAATGCCGGCAAAAAAGCTTAACAAGGCTGTCGCAAATGCCGACATGTTTTCGATTCTGTCGGATTTTCCCGTTTCGATTATTCCTGTGCGGCAAATCGGGCCGGCAACAGCTAATGCCGTATAGCCGGCATTGTGGCCATAGGGACTTGGGGAAGGTCCTGCCGCGCCTCCTTCGCCAATCACCCAGTCGGTTCCTGTTTTCTCTTTAAGTTTCAGCGCCATATCCAAAATCAATTCCGGCGTTGACCCTCCATAACGCCGATGTTCTTTCCGGCCCATTGCCACGATTTGCTCCCGTATTTTGTAACTGTAGAGCACCGCTCCGCCGACATAGAATGATGAAGCGCCCGGTATGGATAATAAGCATGCGGACACCAGGCCGCCGCTGCTGGATTCCGCAACGGCCAGTGTTTGGCGGGCATCCGTCAGCGTTGCGGCAATTTTGCGGACCAGGTTTGTTTGTTCGGCATTCATAAAACTCATTGATCGAATAATCCTCCTTTCATTCTCGCTTCTGCCCTCGTCAATATTCCTCTTTGAAAAACATTTTACCAGCAAATAATTAAATAGGAAGCGTCAATGCTGCCGGAGTTCTGTTAAAATTCTTTGCTTTTTAAAAGCGATTCACCTAGAAAGGGAAAAACAACTCGGGACTCGTTTATGAATTTTAATTTCCGCTATCATTTTAAAGACTGTATTCCGCAAGACGAAGAGGCCTGCTGGTTTATCTTCAGAGGGGAAAAGATCCTGACCGCCGTCGACGGAGAGGCCACCAGGCCGCTCATGATCCGGGCGCAGGACATCCCGCAGTTAGATGTGGAAAGGGCACTGCACGTCGGCCTTCTGGATCAGATTAACTGCTATGCCGTCCTGGACCAGACGGAAAGGGGCATTGAACTGCCCGATACCGAATGGGTCCCGCTGCGCCTGTCTTACGGGAAATTTGATTACGACCTGTTTCAAATTTACGGCAGGGCGCGGCACCTTTTGTTATGGGCGGAAAACAACCGGTTTTGCGGCCGCTGCGGAAAGCCCATGACCTTAAAATCGGACGAAAGATGTTTCCTCTGTCCTTCCTGCGGATTTACCAGTTATCCGAGGATTTCGCCGGCAGTCATCGTATCCATCGAAAAAGACGGGAAGCTGCTCCTGGCCAGGTCGATGAGATTTCGTCCGGCCGAGCTTTACAGCGTGCTGGCGGGTTTTGTCGAACCCGGCGAATCACTGGAAGAATGCATCCGGCGCGAGATCAAAGAGGAAGTCGGTATCGAGGTAAAAAATATCCAGTATTTCAAAAGTCAGCCCTGGCCGTTCCCCGATTCATTGATGATCGCTTTTACGGCGGAGTATGCGGGTGGTGAATTGTCCATCGATCAGGATGAAATCACGGATGCGGCCTGGTACAGTCCGGAAGAGTTCCCCATGATACCGGGGAAAGTCAGTGTCTCCCGCGCATTAATCGATCATTTTACTGAACAATGCAAAATGCGGAAGCAGGCCGGTTAAGCGATCAAAAAAGATGAGGCTTCGGGTGTTATGGGCGGCGCCTTGCAGTTTCCCCGGTTTTGGTTTTTTAAGCAGCTTTGTTGTCCCGTCAGGCTTTTCCAGTTTCCGCGTTGTTTCATTCTCCGGCGAAAACTATGTTCATGTCTTGTAAAATAAGTATTCTGCAAAAACCAAATGATTGAAAATAATGGTGAAGATGGGGAAACTCTTAAATGGCGGGAAGATCACGACGCCAAAATCTTTGCTCTTGACATTTGATTGCCCAAAATAGGACTCTGTCCGGGGTAGCCGGATACGGATTATAAAACGACGGGCCTCTTGCATACTTAGTGGAGTTCTCTTGAAAGGAAGGATGTCTGCCATGAAAAATACCGAAAGCCTCGATTTCCTGTTTCATCCCCAAACGATCGCCATTGCCGGCGTGTCGGAGAAAGTCAAACAGTTCAATGCCGGTCTGAAGTATCTCGAAGGCCTGATGCAATTCGGCTTTAAGGGAAAACTCTATCCGATGAATCCCGCAGGCGGCGAGATCAATGGAATGACCATCTACAAAAGCGTCAAAGATATTCCGGATAAAGTCGATTTCATCATTTCCGCTATCCCCGCCCCGTACACTCCGCAGCTTGTGGCGGATGCGGCCGAAAAAGGCGTCCGGGCCATCCACTTTTTTACCTCGGGTTTCAGCGAGATCGAAAATGCCGAAGGCAAGCGCTTGCAGGCGGACATCATGGCCCGGGCGAAAAAAGGCGGCATCCGTATCGTCGGGCCCAATTGCCTGGGCCTCTATTGCCCCGGGGGCGGCCTTTCTTTCAATGCCGATTTTGAAAAGGCGAGCGGCCCGGTGGCCATGATCTCGCAGAGCGGGGGCAATGCCGCGCACTGCGTGCAGGAAGGCAACAGCCGGGGCGTGCTTTTCAGCAAGGTCATCAGCATGGGCAACGGCGCCGATCTGAACGAATCGGATTACCTGGAATACCTCGCCTCGGACGAGGAGACAAAAATCATCACCGCCTACATCGAAGGCGTCCGGCAGGGACCGCGTTTTTTCAAGGCGCTGAAAGCGGCCGCGAAGACCAAGCCCACCATCATCTTGAAAGTAGGCACCTCCGCCTCGGGCGCCGAGGCGGCCGTATCGCATACCACCGCGATGGCCGGCGCAGACGGGGTATGGGACGGAATCCTTAAGCAGACGGGGGCCGTTCGCGCCGGCAGCATCGAAGAAATGATGGATCTCACGCTGGCCTTCGAGCATCTGCCGGCGCCCGCGGGAAACAAGATCGTGATTATCGGCATCGGAGGCGGCGCCAGCGTTCTCCTGGCCGATGAATTTACCCGTGCGGGGCTTACGCTGCCCCGGCTCTCCGACAAGCTGCGCCAAAGCCTGATGGAATTGTTCTCCACGGAGGCGGGCCGGATTTTTAAGAATCCCATCGACCTCAACAATTTTGAAAGCGCCGACATTTTTTTAAAGACGATGAAAACCCTTGATCAGTCCGAAGAAGCGGACCTGCTCCTGATCCACGTGGCGTTCGACCATTTCGGCCTGATCTCCATCAAAGACAAGGAGTTTATGATCGGCGTGTATCTCGAACTGATCAAGCAATTCAAGAAAGAAATCGGGAAACCGCTGGGGGTCATCCTGCACAGCTACAGTTCGACCGAGATGCGGAACCTGGCCCTCGATGCGGGCAAATCTTTAACCAACGCGGGGATTGCCGTCTTCCCCTCGATCCAGCGGGCGGCTCAGGCGCTGGGCAAGTTTGCGGACTACCATGAAAAGCGCGGGGCGGCCCTTCCCGCGAAGTAGGGAAGGCGCCCCCTGCCATTCAAACCCCGCAGGGAAAAGGTTATGGAAGATCAGGAAAAGACAAAAGAAGAGCTTATCGGAGAATTACAGCGCCTGAGGGCGTGCCTCGCGGAAAAGGAGAAGAAGGGCCCGCAGGCCTCTCCGGACGACCTCCTCAGGGAGAGCGAGGCCAGGTATCGCGCCGCGATCGAAACGATCTCGGAGCCCTATGCCGAACACGATCTGGCCGGCAATACCCTTTATTTCAACGAAGCCTATGCCAAGGCCATTGGTTACAGCCGTGAGGAGCTCCAGGGGCTCAACTACCGGAACTATATCGACCCGAAAGAAATTGACGCCGCCTTCAGAATTTATAACGACGTCTACAAGACCGGCATCTCTTCGACAAGCTCCGAGCTGGAATCGGTCAATAAAGCCGGGGAAAAAAAACTGTATGAATGCACGGTCAGCCTGATTAGGGATAGCCGCGGGCAGCCCACCGGGTTCAGAACCCTTTATCACAATATCACCGAACGCAAAAAAGCCGAAGAGGCCATCCGCAGCATCCAGGAGAGAATGGAGCTGGTGCTGGCCGGGGCGGAGCTGGGCCTGTATGATATCAACAGCAGGACAGGGGTGTCCTATGTCGATGATCGCTATCTCGGCATGCTCGGCTATCAACGGGAGGACTTTCTGGCCCTGAACATCGAGGCCTGGATGAACATCATCCACCCGGATGACCTGAAGAATATCAAGGAAAAGGTCCGGGAAATTATGTCCGGCAACCGCCAGCTGGTGGAAATGGAATATCGTCTGCGCCACAAGTCGGGAGACTGGATCTGGGTCCTGGGGCGCGGGCGGGTGGTGAGCTGGGATGAAGCCGGGAAACCGCTCCGGTTTACCGGCACGCAGCTCAACATTACGGACCGCAAAAGGGCGCAGGAGGCTCTGCGCCTGAGTGAGGAGCGTCTGCGTCTGGTCACGGACAATATGAAGGACATTATTGTCATGACCGACCGGGATTTCAAAATCGTTTACATCAGCCCGTCCGTATCCAGTGTCATGGGATACGAGGCCAGGGACAGGGAAGGTCAGTCGCTGACGGATTTTATCCATCCGGAGGACCTCCCCGCCATTGAAAAGGTTTTGCGGGATTCGCAGGCCACTTTTACGCCGGGCAAGATCGAGTGCCGCTACAGACATGCGCGCGGCGAATATATATGGCTGGAAGCAACGGGGTCCTATATGCTGGACCAGCAAAGAAATTTCCTGGGGGCTGTTTTCGGCATCCGCGATATCACGGTGAGAAAAAGAGTGGAAGAAAATCTGCAGAAAACCCTCGATGAGCTGGAAACCCGCGTCAGGGAGCGCACCTTCGAACTGCAGGAAATCAATACGACCCTGCGCGTTCTCTTAAAGAAACGGGATGAAGACCAGAAGAGTCTGCAGGAGTCCCTGCAATCCAACATCCATCAACTGGTCATACCCTTTGTCCAGAAGCTGCGAACCACTCATTCCGGTGCGCAGAAACTGGATTATCTGAATGTCCTCGAAACCAGTCTGAATAATATCACCTCGCCCTTCATTAACAAGCTGTCCATCGACTTCAAAAGCCTTTCCCCCCGGGAGCTTCAGGTCGCCGCCCTGATTAAGCAGGGAAAAAGCTCCAAGGATATTGCGGCTATGTTCAACCTGTCGGTGGGGACGGTCAATTCTTACCGCAACAGCATTCGGGAGAAATTACATCTCGTCTCTTCGGAAACCAATCTCCGGTCTTACCTGCTTGCCCTGACTTAAGATTTATTATTAATGTAGGATGGCCTACTACATTACTCCTGTAGATTATATAGATTGACCATTTCTGTTTATCTGTTACACATCCCTGTTCATTATGAGAACCGTTTTCCGTCGATCATCATACGCAATATTTACCAAATACTAGGAGGGAACATATGTATCAGTTAATGAAACCGGACAATGTAGTGGAAATATTGGAGAAGTCAGTCGCCAAATTTCCACAGCGGCCTTTTCTCGGGACGAAAAACAAGCAATTGAAGCAATATGAATGGATCACGTTTGCTGATTTTGGATCGCGTGTGGATAATTTAAGAGGCGGCTTGAGCCAGCTGGGGGTCCAAAAGGACGATGCGGTCGGCATCATCTGCAACAACAGCACGGACTGGGCTGTAACTTTTTTCTCCGCCGAGGGCCTGGGCGCGCGGTTTGTTCCCATGTACGAAGCCGAACTGGTCTCGGTCTGGAAATACATCATCAACGACGCCAAAGTCAAAGTTCTCTTTATCAGCAAAAAAGCAATCTACGACAAACTGAAAGGCGCCCTGGCATCCATCCCCACGCTGCAGAAAGTGATCGTGATGGAAGGCAACGGGCCGGATACGATGGCCGATCTGGAAAAGAAAGGCGCGGCCAAGCCGGTCAAAAGCACCTATCCGCAGCAATCGGACATCTGCATCCTGATTTATACCTCGGGCACCACCGGCGACCCCAAGGGTGTGCTTCTTTCCCAGGGCAACATTACATCCAATGCGCATGCGACAACGGTCTGCTTCCCCGACATCAATGAAAACGACACGTCTTTGTCCATCCTGCCCTGGGCCCATGTTTTCGGTTTGGGTGAACTGATTGTTTACTGCCTGCTCGGCGGTTCCATCGGTCTTGCGGAAAGCGCGGCGACCATCGGCGAAGATATCGCTTTGGTGAAGCCGACCTTCATGAGCGCGGTGCCCAGAGTCTTCAACAAGATTTACGACGGATTGTGGACGAAGATGAACGAGGAAGGCGGGCTTGCCAAGACTCTGTTCGTCATGGGTGTGGAAAGCGGCAAGAAAAGGCATGAGCTTGCGGCACAGGGAAAATCCAGCGCACTCGCCAATCTGAAATTCAAGATTGCCGACGCGGTTGTCTTCGCGAAAGTCCGGGAAAAACTGGGTGGAAGGCTGAAAGGCGTCATGACCGGAAGCGCGGCCATGAATCCGGAGATTTCCCGATTCTTCTGGGACATGGGCGTGCCGCTTTATGACGCTTATGGACTGACCGAGACGTCGCCCGGAGCCACGATGAACTGCCCGGCCAAATGCAGGATCGGCAGCGTGGGGCCCTTCATGGGCATGAGCACCATCAAGATCGACAAATCAATCGTCGGACCGGAGGCGACGGATGGTGAAATCATCATTTACGGACCGAACGTCATGCAGGGATACTACAACAAACCCGAAGCCACCGCGGCCGTCATGACGGCTGACGGAGGCTTCCGGACCGGTGACCGCGGGCGTCTGGACAAGGACGGCTTCCTGTACATTACCGGACGGCTCAAGGAGCAGTTCAAACTGGAAAACGGCAAGTATGTTTTCCCGGCGGCCATTGAAGAAGACATGAAGCTGAATCACTATATCGAAAACGCCATGATCTACGGGGAAGGCCGGGAGTTTAACGTTGCCCTGGTCATCCCGGACTTTGCCGCACTCGATAAATGGGCTGAGAAAAATAATCTGCCCAAGGACCATGCCGAGCTTCTGAAAAAGGATGAGACTAAGAAATTCCTGGAGACGGAAATCGTCAATCAGTTGAAGACGACTTACGGCAGCTATGAAATCCCGAGAAAATTCATTTTCATCCCTGAACCCTTCTCGCTGGAGAACGGCATGCTGACGCAGACCATGAAATTGAAGAGAAGCAAGGTCTTTGAAAAATACCAGAAACAGATTGATGCCCTCTACGCGAGATAGCGTGGAAGTCGTCTTCCGTTTCTGATTGCACGTTTTGCTAAGATAGCCGCAATCTGTTCCAAAAGAACCCTCACCGTCTTCCGGCGGTGAGGGTTCTTGCATATCATTACGTTTTCCGGCAAAGGTCGTCGGCAGCCGGACCTTTGGCTTTCCCACGGGCATTCCTTCCCACTCCTGTTGCCACAGATCCATTGATAAAACGAACCGCGTAAGCTATAGTGCCCTCGCGTTCCAACGAGGCCGATTACGAATTGCGGCAGGCAGGATCCAAAAAACTCCGCTCGAAGAAACGGAGGCGCAAAACAGGCAGCGGCCGCACTGGAACGCCCGGGCGGTTAAAAACATCAAAGAAGCGGTTGTCGCGTGAAGACCCCCGCCGTCTGATAATCAATTAGGAGAAAAAAATGGAAAAATATCCCTGGTGGACCGAGAAGCAGATTCAACTGGCGGACAGTGCCCGGCAGTTTACCGATGAGGTGCTGACCCCGATCGGCGAACGCAATGCCCTCACAAACAAATTCAATTGGGAGGCTATAAAGCTGATGGCCGGGCAGGGCTGGTTTGGTGCCCTGGTTCCCAAAAAATACGGCGGACATTTCGAAGACTGGGGCGTCACCGGCGCCGCCATCCTCAACGAAGAAGCGGCCCGGGCGGGTGTGGTCGGTCCGCTGGGCACCACCATGTTCGGAAGCGCGACGCAGCTTGTCCATAACGGCAGCGAAGAGCAAAAAGCAAAATGGCTGCCGCCCATGATCCGGGGAGAGCTGCTCGGGTGCATCACCATGACGGAGCCCTATGCCGGTTCCGATATCGCGTCCATCGAATCGACGGCGGTTCGGGATGGCGATACCTATATCGTCAACGGTAAAAAAAGGTTTCAAACCACTGTTGCCGCCGCCGACCTGTACCTGTGCTATTTTCAAACCAGCAACAAGCCGGAGGACAGGAAAGCTTACCGGCATCTCACCGCCTTTGCCGTAGAGAAGGGCACCCCCGGATTCCATGTGGAAAAGGTCAACGACATCATCGGGATGTTTGCCAATTACAACGGTAATCTGACCTTCGACGACGCCCGGGTTCCCGTCTTCAACCGGTTGGGCCAGGAGGGCGACGGGTGGAAGATCATGATGGGCGGCCTCAACGTGGAAAGAATCCTTAATGCCGCCCCGATTGTCGGCATGACGCGCGAATGCATCCGCTACGCGAAGCAGCACCTGGACAGGCGGCTGCAATTCGGCCAGCCGACCGGTGATATAGCCACGAATCAAGCCAAGCTGGCTGATATGATCTCCAAGTTCTATCTGGGCAGGCTGGTGCTTTACTATGCCGCCTACTCGGCCGACCTCGGCCGCGATGTCCCGATAGAGGCCGCAGTTTCCAAGCTCTTTGCCGCCGATTCGCTGATGGAAACAGTCATTGAAGCCATCCAGTGCATGGGGGGAAACGGCGCCTTGAAGATCTATCCTGTGCAGCGCATCATGCAGGACGCCAAACTGTCGCAAATCGCGGCGGGCACCTCCGAAGTGCTCAAACTGCTCATCTACCGCCAGGGCACCAGGCGCATGAAGGAAGATCTGAAGGTTCCTCAACGTATGGTCGATCCGGAGCTGCATGTTCCGCTGCCCGTCGGGAAGCCGCCAGCCAGGATAACGGCCAAAGACGAAAAGGACGTACTCAATGTCCTCGCGGAGAATTACCGCGTCAACCCCGGTCTGCATATGACCCTGGAGGACATCAGGGAATGGATCGAGATCAGCGACGCCGATCTGGTGAAATTTCTGGAGAGCCTGGAGGCGCAGGGAACCGCGGGCCTTTACAGAACCCGCGGCGGCATCGCCCTGGCCAGAGTTACTTTGCCGGGACTTCAGGCGGCGCATCCGCCGGAGTATTACCGCTATATTCCAAAGTGGGCCGATCCCGGGGACATGTTTTAGCCGTTAATAAGTCAACGACAAGCAAATAAGGGGACTGTCGTCATTTTCTCCCATCCGATAATCCTTTTTGCAAGAAGACGTTACTTTTCAGAGGACTGTACTCTATGATTCGCGAAGGAACGTTGCAGGAATACAAAAAAAGAATTCGCTCCCTTGAGGCAGCCTTGAGGAAGCAGAAGAAGCTCAACGAGACTCTCCTGGAAACGCAAAACATTCACAAAACGATCGTGGATAAGTCTCAGGTGGGTTACTACATTTCTCTGGACGGAAAGTTCGCCGTCATGAATCCCGTCGCCATATCCTATACCGGCTATTCCCCTGATCGTATTCTCGGCAGAAAATCGGACTCGCTGATTCACCCCGAGGACAAAGCCAGGACCAGGGCCAATGCCCGCGCCATGCTCCTGGGAAAGCTTACCGACCCCTACGAGTTCAGAATCATCACGAAGGACAAAGAGATTCGCTGGGTCATGGAGGTGGTTGCTCCAATCGTTCTGGAAGGGAAGCGGGCGATCCTGGGAAACACGACGGATGTTACGAAATTCAAATTAACGGAACAACTGTATCGAACCATCTTTGAAACAACGGGAACCGCCACGGTCATTATCGAAAACGACAAGACCATCTTTCTTGTTAATTCAGAGTTTGAAAAGCTGGTCGGCTATCCCAGGGAAGAGCTGGAGGGAAAGCACAAGTGGACTGAGTTCGTCGAAAAACAGGATCTTGCCCGATTGGAGGGCTACCACAGCATGCGGAGGATCGATCCGGATGCCGCCCCCCGGTCTTTTGAATATGACGTGATCGACAGCCGGGGAAGGGTCAGGAGCGTCCTGGGAATCACCTGCATTATTCCCGGCACGAAAAAGCACGTCTCGTCGATTATCGACATCACCGATCTCAAGGAAAAAGAGCTGGAACTCACGCTTAAGTCCCGCAACCTTGAAGAATTGAATGCTGCTCTTAAGGTCCTGCTCAAACAGCGGGAGCAGGATCGTGAAGAGATTGAAAAAACCATGATGACCAATATGCGGGATCTGGTCCTGCCTTACTTTGAGAAGATCCGGAAAGGGGGGGTGGACAAAAAACTGGTGAGCTATCTTGATCTTCTGGAGGGCAACCTCGAAAATATCATTTCTCCGTTTTCGAGAAAGCTCTCCTCAAAATACATGCAGCTCACATCAAAGGAAATCCAGGTGGCGAATCTCATCAAAGACGGCAAAGGCAGCAAGGACATCGCTCAGATGCTGAATGTCTCCAACAAAACAATTGATATGTACCGGTACCGCATCCGCCTCAAATTGGGTTTGAGCAATCACAGGATCAATCTGTGCTCCTACCTCGGCAACCTACCCTGAACTCTACTTATTATGTAGAGATTTTGTAGATATTATTTAATATAGATTTTTGCCTGAACATCATCTAATTTGTCGCTATCGAGTTGGACCTCTTCGTATGAGACCTGTCGCAGTGACAGGAATGCGCTGATATTTAAAGAGCAGAGGGGGACGATTCGCTTTTCGTTCAGGGAAACAGATGCAAACGGCCATGACTCCTTACCTGCATGCGAAAATATCGGCCGAAAAAATAAACAGATGAAGAAGGTGGTTATTTTATGGAAAAGATCAAACCGGGTCCTCTGTCCGATGTCACTGTCCTGGACTTTACCTGGGTGCTGGCGGGACCTTACGCAACCAGGAATTTGACCGATATGGGCGCCAATGTGCTTAAAGTCGAAAAATTCAAGATCGGCACGAACGAGCGCCATCAGGCGCGCCGGGTGGAAATAAACGGCGTGACGCAGTGCTCCTATCACATCAACCTCAACCGCGGGAAGAAAAGCCTCTGCATCGACCTGAAACACCCCAGGGGAATCCGGTTGATCCACGAGCTGATCAAGAGAAGCGATATCATTGTGGAAAACTTTGCCCCCGGGGTGATGGATCGGCTGGGGCTGGATTATGAGTCGGCGAAAAAGATCAAGCCGGATATTATCTACTGCTCCATTTCAGTCTTCGGACACTGGGGTTACGACGTCAACCGGTCGGGCTATGACATCGTTGCCCAGGCGGCGAGCGGCTGGACGGCCGTGATGGAAGGCCATGAAATGGCGCCCATGGCGATTGGAGATACGACAGCCAGCATGCATGCCTGCACCGCAATTCTGGCCGCCCTGCATCATCGGGAGAAAACCGGCCAGGGGCAGAACATCGACATCTCCATGGTCGATTGCCTGTTCTCAGTTCCCGAGACATCGTTTCCCGCCTATTGGATCAGCGAGGCCGCAGGCATTCCGCCTTACAATTTTTCCGTCGCGCAGAAAAGCCCCACGTCTTCACCGTTCGGTATTTATAACGGCAAGAACGGCTGCATCGCCGTCGCCATGCTGACGGACAGCCGTTGGCCCGAGCTTGTGGACCTTTTCGGTCCCGAATATGAGTGGATGAAAACCGATGTTCGGACGCGGGACATTATCGGCCGCTGTGTTCCGGAAAACGCCCCCCTGGTTCACGAGGCCCTTGAATCCTGGATCATGTCCCAGGATTCCGTCGAAGAAGCTGAACGCAGACTATTGAGCATCGGCGCCGCGGCCTGCCGCGTGAAATCCATCGAGGAACTGGCCACAACCGACCCCTATATCGGCGCGCGGGAAATGAGGCTGAAGAAAGTGCAGCCCTTCATCGGACCCATGACGATGGGAGGAAGCCCCCTGAAATTCTCTGAAACGCCGGCGACGATCAGAGGCTACGCGCCTTTCCTGGGAGAACATAACCGGGAGACCCTGTCCGGTGTACTGGGGTATTCGGACCAACAGATTGATGAGCTCTACCGGGAAGATGTTATTTATCAGGCGCCGGAGGTTGAGCAACTTCCGGATGAACTGAAGAAGTATAACGACGAACAGTAATTTATTTCATATTAAGAAGGAGGATGGAGTGAAATAAAAGCATAAAAGATGGATCAGCCTACTTGGTTTCATAGCGCTCTTGTTGTGGGCGGCATTTAATGTTGCTTTTATTTTTCAGATTTCAGGGGCGGGGCATATACCGGCCATCGCCAGGCCGCCCCGTGGATGAAATTGCATCAGGCTAATCGTTCCAAGGGCTGGTCATGACATTTTCTGCTGTTCATCCGGGCATGACATGATTGCATTCATGATATAGTCCTCGGTCAGGTCCGCCAATTCTCCCTCGCTACAATTCCTGAAATTCCAGCTCCGCAAGGGATAGAAGGAGGCCTGATAAACAATCATATTGGCAACATAAGAAAAATTTTGGATATTGAGTTTCCTGCGCTCATTCAGCGTGATCAATATTTGCTCGATACGATGGATCAGCTGGCTTTCCCGATCGCAGATAATCTTCAGATATTTTTTGGGCAAATGCTTGGATTCCCGATACAATAATGCAATCTCGGCCTTAAAGTCATAATTAGATCTCATTAATTCGCGAATTACCGATCGCAATTGTTTTTCCGGGTCTTCAATTTCTTCTATCTTAAGTTTATCGAAAATATTCATTGCCGGCGAATGAACCTGCTCAAAAGCCAGGTACAGAATTTCCTCCTTGTTCTTAATAAATTTATATAAATAACTGCTATCGATGCCGGTTACCTGTGATATTTCACGCATTGATGACTGAGCGTATCCCTTTTTTATAAAGAGCCGCATCGCTTTCTTGATGATTTTCAATCTCTTCTTTTCGAAGGTCTCTATGCTTTTTTTGTGATTGGATGCCTTTTCTGAGGGTATCTTACCTGTTTCCGTGCTTATCCGATTCATGATCTTCGCTCTCCCATTGGGCTAAGTTAGATAAATTTAAAAATATCATATACCTGTAATTATTTAAATGTCAAATTATTTTTCTTGACAAAATTTATTGTATATAATAAGTAACTTACAAAACAACGGACGTTGATTGATTTAATTAATAAAACATCAAACGACTGTTGACTAATCGCGGCTCGAATGAGAGATATGCAGCGTACTTTTGAGCCGGCTTCAGGGAGAAATAAACGTCACTGGGCTCTCTCAAGCGGGTCATGAAAGCAGACCCCGCAGGGACGCAACTATTAACTAGGAGGAATAGCTTATGGAATACCGACGCTGGCACGATCATTATGATTATGAAGTACCCTTATCATTAAGATATCCCCGTACGCTTGTGCACGACATCTTACAAATCCCGGCAAACGCACACCCAAACAAACCGGCAATTTTGTACGAAGGAAAATCAATTACGTTCTGGGAACTTCGCCAGATGGTTTTAAGAATGGCCAATGCCCTGAAAGGCCTGGGCGTTGAAAAAGGCGACCGGGTCGGCATCCATCTGCCTACTTGTCCTCAGTATGTTATTGCTTATCGGGCGGTTCTTTCGCTCGGAGCCATTGTCGTCAATCTGAACCCTATCTATCCGGCAGAGGAGCTCCTCGTCGTAGCGAAACAAACCACACTAACCACCCTGATCACGATCGACAAAGCCCTGCCCAACGTCCGGCTGCTGTGCCGGGATTTTCAGATCCCCCGGGTCATCGTGGCCAACTCGAGCGATTTTACGTCATCCGGCGGAAAAGGAAATTCTTCTGATCTGGATAAGGGCTGGTATGGTTTTATGGACATCCTGGATGGCTGCACGAATACGGATCGTGTTCGCGTAACGATTGATCCGGAAGATCCTGCTGTTATTCAATTCACCGGCGGCACAACCGGCGTTCCCAAGGGAGCCGTTTTGACGCATGCCAATGTCACGACGGCAACCGTGCAGATTTCCGCGTGGTATATGCCCCGGGCCAGACTGACACCGATAGAAAGGCTGTCCACGCTCATCGTTCTTCCCCTTTATCATGTGTATGGGAATCTTATTTCAAACTGGGCGATATATAGTTGCGCTACACAGATTTTAGTACCCCAATTTGAAATCAATAAACTCATGGATCTCATTGGCTCTGTGGGTGGAATAACCTATTTTCCTGCCGTTCCGACGATGGTGAGCGCCGTTGTGAATCACCCCAAAGCAAAAGAGATGGAAATCGGAAAAATCATCGGCTTCATGAATGTCGGCGCGGCGCCATGCCCCGTCGAGCTGATCGAGCAGGTCAAGAATGCCGGCATCTTTCTGACCGAGGGCTGGGCCATGAGCGAAACATCCTGCACCGGGATAGGCAATCCCATCATGGGCGTAAAGAAGGTGGGCAGCATTGGAATTCCGCTTCTGGATACGGACGTCAAACTGGTCGATCTGGAAGACGGAAAGACGGAGGTGCCGCAGGGTGAACCGGGCGAGATCATTATCAAGGGCCCGCAAGTTATGAAGGCCTACTGGCATAATCCGGAAGAGACGGCGAATCAGTTGAAGGATGGATGGTTGTATACCGGTGATATCGCCGTCATGGATCAGGATGGTTATTTTTTCATTGTTGACCGTAAAAAAGACATGATCATAGCCGGCGGCTTCAATGTTTACCCGCGTGAAATCGACGAACTGCTCCACAAACATCCCAAGGTTGAACTGGCGGTGTCGGTCGGAGTCCCCGATGCGTATCGGGGAGAGACCGTTAAAGCTTTTATCGTCTTGAAGAATGGTGAAACGGCAAGCCAGGAGGAGATCATCGCCTTCTGCAAGGAGAAATTGGCCCCTTACAAAGTTCCGAGAACGATTGAATTCAGGGAATCGCTTCCACAATCTGCAGTCGGAAAGATTCTTCGTAAAACCTTGCGCGATGAGGAAGTAGCGAAGGCAAAAGGGTGAATCCGGCTTTGGCTACCGCGTTCGGACTGGAAGCCAATATCAGAGAGTGTACCAGAGGGTATCAACATAAGTTAGAATAACATGAAAGAGGAGGAGGTTTGAGATGTGGCGTTTATGTAAAAGTGTTTTGATGTTGGCGTGTGTTTTTTCGCTTTTGCTGCCGGCTTTAAGCCCATACACGGCTGATGCCGCCAAGGCGGAGAAGAAGGTAAAAGCGGAAAAAGCAGCAAAAGCGGAAAAAGCGGTTCCCGGCTCCATGGCCGAGAAAGTGGCGAAACCCAATGCGTCATTTGATTTCAGCAAGATGTCGGATATGTCGGATTTCGATCCGGCAACCTCTCCCGTTCCTACCGGTGATACGATCAAACTTGCCATTGTCGGATCATTCTCCGGCGCCGGCGCTTTGAACGGGTCGCTCTATTGGGCAGCTCTTCAGTGGGTAGCCCATGACATCAACAAGCGCGGCGGCATCATGGTCGATGGCAAGAAGAAATTGGTCGAGATCCTCAAGGCGGACCACATGGGCAAGCCGGATCAGGCCAAGAAGATCTGCGAGCGGATGGTCCTTCAGGAAAAGGTGCATGTCCTCGTGGGTTCAAACGGCAGCCATCTGATGAAGATCGCCAACGAGGTGGCCAACAAGTACAAGGTCATTGGCGCGAGCGTCATGGGCACATCCGATGACTTGATGGATGCCCAGAATTTCGGCCGCTATGCGTTTATGCCTTCCGCCTCCACGGATCAGATTGGACGCGGCCTGGCCTATTACTACGGACAGGTCCGGAAAAAGGAAAAGAAATTTTATATTCTCAATCAGGATTATGGATTTGGTCACTTGATGGCCGAAGGCTTCAAAAAGGGATTAAAGGAATATTACCCTGAGGCTCAGATCGTCGGTGAAGATTATCATAAACTCTATCTGACGGATTTCGCCCCCTATATCGAAAAGGTGAAGGCATCCGGCGCCGAGGTCATTTACACAGGCGACTGGATACCCGATGCAGCCAATCTTCTGAAGCAAGCGCGGCAGATGGGGGTCATGATTCCCATCGCGAATCTTTTTATGGTGGAGGGAAGTATGTTGCGCGAGGTCGGCATAGAAGGAACGAAAGGGCTGGTCAATATCAATTTTTATGACATGCCCGCGCCGGCTTTCAGGACACCCGAGTATATCAAGATGCATAAGGCCTGGAATAACCAGTGGAAGAAGTGGAAAACCTCTCCGTTCAATGGCCCCCTTTTCGAGCACCTGACTAATGTCATGGGATCATACGCGGAGCAGACATACTGGATCCTGAGCGTCATAGAAAGGGCCAAGAGTACGGACCCGGAAAAGATTATTAAGGTCTGGGAGGGTGACACCTATCAATTTGCCAATGGTAAAATCCTTAAGATGAGAACTTGCGATCACAAGGCTATCCAGGATTTTTCGGTGAACGAATACGTGCCGCCGGCGCAGCAGAAGGTATCGTATAATATTCCCCCTTATCACTGGAGCAGCGATTACTCCAATATAGGGCCGGGTGCATTGGTCCCTGCCGGCAAGGTTCTGCCCCTGATGGACCAGAATCTTGACCGGTGCAAGGGAAAGAATGATTGGGGAGAATAAATCATTTACCAGATGTGATCTTTCCCGCTGCTCTTCCCAGGGGCGGGAAAGATCACGGACATTTTATGAAACAAGTTCCATGGTCCGTTAAAGGAAGATCGGACATCCCTATTCTGAACAAATCGCAGTGAATATGAAATAACCCGGAAGTTCCTGTTCATCACGAAAGCTATTATCAATTTATATATTATTTTACGATGGGAGGTAACAATATGAATATGCTGCTTAACCCTAAGCAATACAGCTCGTCATGGGCCGATAAAAAAACACAGGGTGTCATGGAGAAGACGATTGCTTTCTTTGAAGGAAAGGGCCTCAGGAGCCTGAAAGAAGATGACCAGGCTCAGCGGTGGTATGATGATTACATTCGTTTTTTAAGAGATAACCAGATTTTCAGCACCCTGCTGACGCCGGCCGGCTACGGAGACCCCGATTCAAGATTTGATCTTTCCCGTGTCTGTCAGTTCAGCGAACTGCTGGGATTTTACAGCAATGCGTATCAGTATGCCTATCAGGTTTCAATCCTGGGTCTTGGCCCCATTTGGATGGGAACCAATGAAAAGATAAAGCATAAAACCGCCGGGCTTTTGAAGGAAGGCGGAATTTTTGCATTCGGCCTTTCCGAAAAGGAGCATGGCGCGGATTTATATTCCAATGAGATGAAGCTTTATCCGCAAAAAGACGGAACATTCAAGGCCGATGGAAGCAAATACTATATCGGGAATGCCAATCTGGCCGCTCTCGTATCCATTGCGGCAAAACAGACCGACAAAGACGACTACGTTTTCTTTACCGTCGACAGCCAGCACCACAACTACAAACTGGTGAAAAAAATACAAACCTCCGGCGCTCGCAACGGGTTCGTTGGAGAATTCGAGCTGGTGGATTATCCTATTTCGCAGGATGACATCCTCTCCACCGGTAAGCACGCCTGGGATTCCGCCTTGTCCACGATCAACATCGGCAAGTTTCAATTGGGGTTTTTAAATACCGGGATTTGCACCCACTCCTTTTACGAAGCCATCAACCATGCATCCAATCGCATCCTTTATGGGAAACCCGTGACGAATTTTCCGCATATCAGGAAATTTTTCGTTGAGTCCTATATCCGGATCACGGCCATGAAGCTTTATGCGCTTAGGAGCCTCGATTATTTCCGCGCCTCATCCGATGACGATCGCCGCTATCTCCTGTTCAATCCAATTCAGAAAGCAAAAGTCACCACGGAAGGCGTCAGGGTCATGGAGATGCTTTTGGACATCATGACCGCGAAAGGGTATGAACAGGACACCTATACGGAGATGGCCATCCGGGATATCGGTATGCCCGCTCGCCTGGAAGGCACGGCTCACGTCAATCTCAGCCTCGTCATTAAATTCCTTGACAACTATTTCGCCAACCCTGTTCAGTACCCGGCCATTCCCCGGCGCAATGACCCGGCCGATGATGCCTACATATTCAAGCAGTACTCCGGAGGTCTCGCCAAGGTGAAGTTCCCCGATTACCGGCTGGCATACGAGGGCATCAATCTGCCCAATGTCTCTGTCTTCACGGAACAGATCGAAGTGCTGAAGGAATTCATGGCCAATGCAAAACCCAGCCCGGATCAGCGTGCAAATATGGACTATATGCTGGCTCTGGGAGAGATGTTTGCTATCGTTGTTTACGGGCAGTTGATCCTGGAAAACTGCAAAATCTACAGAATGGAGAATGATGTAATCGACGAGATCTTCGGATTGTTTGTGAAGGATTTCTCTCATTTTGCCCTGACCCAGATCACCAAATCAGGCAATACCGGTGATCAGGAAAAGTACCTTTGGAAAATGATCAAGAAGCCGGACATAAATCCCGATCGTGAAATGAGATTATGGAAGGACCATGTCGAGATCCTGAACGGTGCTTACACCATGAACCAATAATTTTCTGAACAGGTCAATTAAGCAAATTAAAAAAATAGGTGGAGGAAAATTTTATGATTAAGTCAAGACTTTGCGACATGATAGGGATTAAATATCCGATTATCCAGGCGGGCATGGGTCCGTTCAGCAACAACAACCTTTGTGTGGCAGCAGCAAATGCCGGTGTGCTGGGACTGCTGTCCACCAGCGGGCTCTTCAACAAGGAAGATCAACCCTGGGTTTACAATGCATTTGTAGATAGTGGTGAAGCGGACAGAGATGACGATATGGCCACGGCGCTGGAAAAAGTACTGAAAAGGACTTATCGCCTGGTCAAAGATAAGGGTGGTATCTTCGGGATCAACGTCATGGTGTCGGCGGAACTTAAGCAGCACTCCCTCGTCATGATTGACACGGCCATCAAGGTCCGGGAAGAGAATCCCGACATGAAGAATTTCTTCAAAGTGATCTTTACGTCTGCGGGCGACCCCGTCGGCTGGAAAGACAAGATCAAGGGCGCCGGCTTCACCTGGATGCATGTCGTTCCCTCCGTGAAGGGCGCACTGCGCTGCAAAAAGGCTGGTGTTGACGTCATCGTGGCATCCGGTCATGAAGGCGGTTTCCATACCTCTTGGGAACCGGTCCACTCCATGATCCTTCTGCCTGCCGTGGTCGAAGCCGTATCTGATGAAAAGACGCTCGTATGCGGCGCCGGCGGCTTCTGTGACGGCAAAACCCTGGCGGCGGCCCTGGTTCTGGGAGCTGATGGCGCCCAGATGGGAACCCGATTCCTGGCAACGCAGGAAAGTGATTTCCACCAGATCTGGAAAGAGGGCGTTGTTGCCGCAGGCGACCGGGGCACACTCGTTGCCCGTGGCTTTGTCGGACCGGCCCGCTGGTTGAAGACCCCTCGCAGTGATGAGCACGCAAGAAATACGCTGCAAAAATCACCTGGTGTTTTCCTCGGTACGCCAGACGACTATAGCACAATCGATATGTCTTTGATTAATTTTGAGATTGAATCCATCCAGGCCGTCTATGGAGGCAACAAGGAAAAAGCTCTCATGGCCGCCGGTGAAGCCGCCCAGAGAATCAATGACATGCCCAAAGTCGCTGATATGGTGCAAAACATTGTGACGGAAGCCGAAACCATTCTGAAAGGTGTCCAGACAAAGCTTCTTGCATAGTCATTCAGACGTTAGCTTTGAATGTGACAGAAAGACAAAGGCGCTGCCTTGATGGTTCCGTCCCCATTGGATGAGACGGTAGAAAAGGAGGATGAGTTAAAGATGTTAAGTACAAAAGAACAATACAGGGAACGATTATATAAGCTTAAACCCAATATTTATATCGGGGGTGAGAAAGTCAGCCGCGATGATCATCGGCTGGCTCCGGGGATCAATGTCCTGGACGTCACTTATGAACTGGCCCAAAAACCGGAATGGAAAGGATTGATCACCGTTCATTCCCCGCTCATCGGTGAAGAGATTAACCGGTTTGCACACCTTCCGCAAAATCCATACGACCTCTTGCAGAAGCAGAAGATGATTCGTCTTGTTGCCCGCCGCGTTGGAGGCTGCATCCACAGGTGCATGGGCCACGACGCGATCAATGCGCTGGCCATCTGCACGAAGGAAATTGACGAAGCCAAGGGAACTCAATACCACAAACGTTTTTTGGATTATATCAAAGAGTATCAGAGGAATGACCTGGATGGCTGTTGTGCACAAACGGACAGCAAGGGTGACCGCATGAAGAGGCCCAGCGAACAACCCAATCCTGATGCCTATGTTCATATTGTGGAAAGAAGACCGGATGGCATTGTGGTCTCAGGCGTAAAAATGTCCATCACCCAGGTTGCCTACGCGGATGTAATATTTGTTTTGCCGACAAGGGCACTGATGGAAGACGACAGCGATTTTGCCGTCGCTTTTGCAGTTCCTGCCGATTGCGATGGCGTTCATCTTATTACGCGACCGGTGTGGCATCGCGAAAAGGACGATCCGCAGGCATCGCCTTTCTGCAAGTACGGCGTTTCCGACTCGGTGGTTGTGTTCGACAATGTCTTCATTCCTAACGAAAGAGTCTTCATGTGCGGCGAGTGGGATTTTGGCAGAAGGATGGCGCTGCTTTTCGCCGACTCCCACCGGCACAGCTATAGCGGCTGCAAACCCGGCGTATCCGATATTCTCTGCGGCACAACGGCTCTTGCCGCTGAAGCCAACAATATCCAGAAGGTGGCCCATGTACGCGAGAAACTCTCCGAATTTGCCGGCGCCGCGGAGCTGGCTTTTGCGGCTGGTGTGGCCGCCGCTGTCTATGGCGAGAAGACCTCGAGCGGTGTATTCTTTCCCAACAAAATCTTCGCAAATGTCGGCAGGAGAATGACGGGAGAACTGATCTATCATGAATACAACATCCTGACCGAAATTGCGGGCGGAATCTCGGCGACCCTTCCTTTTGAAGAGGATTTCCATGCGCCGGACACCAAGAAATATCTGGATAAGTTCATTGTCCGCAATCCCAAACTGCCTCCGGAGGTTTCTTTGAAAATCTGGAAGTTTGTTGAAAACATAGGCGCCTCCCCGATGTCGGCCTGGTATGAGATTGCGGGCGTTCATGGCGGCGGATCGCCGATCATGGAGACGATTGCTCTTAATCTTGATTATAATTATGAGAGCAAGAAAAAACTTGCCCGTTACCTCGCGGGAATTGATCCGGAATTTAACGATTCTGCTGATTTGGCGTTTGCGCCGACTTACGGAACCAGTTTGATCGAAGAGCCGAAGGCGAATCAGAAAAAGTGAGAAAATAGGGACAGCGCCCTTGCTTGCGTTTCGTTCACGCTATGCCAAGCTACTACCTGACTCCCTTGGTCATAGCAATAAGGGGCGCTATCCCTAATTACTCCATGCTTGCTCTGAAAATTTATGGGCTCAGGCCATGACGGCCTGTTGCCCAAAGCGAATGACCGTGAACCGGCCCTTTTGGGGCTCCGTCAGGATGTATGGCAGCCCCCTGAAATTTTCGGAAACGCCCGCCGGCATCCGGGGATACGCCCCGTTTCTGGGAGAGCACAACCGGGAAGTACTCATGACGGAATTAGGATATACGGAAGAGGAGATCGAGGCCTCTGCAAAATGATATTCTCTATCAGGCGCCGGAAGTGGAAAAGCTCCCCGAAGAACTGAAGAAGATGGAGGAATAGACACCCTTCAACTCCCGGGAGAAATCATTCCTGCTGCCTATGCCGGTTCATGAACATGGAGCGATGGTTCTGATGTTCAGGGGAATGGTTGCTTTTTTAGCCATTAACAGAAACGGTCCATTTATTTTCTTCAATCCAATTTTTACGGATGTCCCCATTCCCCTGGATTTTATGTTAGATGGGATTATAAAATTCTCTTAAGAACATATTTCATAGTTCCAAAATCAAAATCCAACTCATGAGTTTGATTGATTGTAGCGTCGGGTCCCGGGATGGTAAATTGTGCTATCAAACTGCCATTCACCTTAAACTTAACCACATGTAAGTGACCGCACGGGTCATTAAAGTTAAGAGTCGTCGATGCCTGCTGAAAACACGATAAACAAAGTTGATTGGGGATGGATACTGATATCACGGAGTCTTCGCTGTAGCAGCTTCGATCCATATCAAAGCTGAGAGTACGTCCCAGGTTCTGATTATAGGCCTGTCCGACCACTTTGATGGTGACGGTGTAGGAACCCGAACCCGCACGGACCTCCGTTGACACACCCAGCAAACACAACAGGACGCTCACCAATAACCATAATCTTTTATTCATATGTTTGATCCTCCATTATTAAAATGCATTACAGTGAAATGCTACACTCCATTAAATTTGAAATATATCGTTCTTGTCGTCGGCTGTTCAATTTTGCCGGAAATAACCTAGTACAACCGGTCTATTTATTTTCACATGGCCATAACTAAAAAACAGCCGGGCGCAACGATCGCCTGTATTGATTTTGTCATGGCTTCATTTTGTTCTAAACTCACCCAAAACAAATATGGCTGTTACTGTTACCTTGATGATTATTTTTTGCTTAGCGCTTCGTCATTTTCTTTCTGCATTTGCGTTTCACCCTTCATTGCCGGGTATTTACGATATTCTAAATGATTGCCGGCAAAGGGTATAATAACCAGCAGCATACCCGCACCTTTGCTCTCACTGATAACGACTAAGGAATTATCACCGGCTTTTGCCAGCGTAATTTTATACCATATGACGCCGGCAAAAAAGTCTAACACGGATTCAGTCCAGGTTAACGCAATGCCATTTGTGTCACAGACATATTCCTCTTTAGGATAGGCTTTCGTCGCAATAATCTTGTTCCCGTTCCAGGCTGATACAATGAGTTCATCAAGATTGTTGCGCGTTATATCAACATGAGTCGCTTCACCGAGCTTGCCGACACCAAACCATTTTTTTATCAAAAGATTACTTAACGATGATCCCTTGTCATCTTTGTCATGGTATGCGCCATTAATGTCCGTGCAATTCTTTGATGCTAATGCCAGTGGCGACCAGCTTGGAGGGTACTGCTCGTGAAAGCTGCAAGCGGATGCAACATAGAGAAGACATGAAAGGAATAAGAATTTAGCGATGATCTTAATGGCGCAATTAATCTTCATCAGCTGGCTCCCTGTATTATTGATTTTGATGTGCTTTTATTTCTCTGAAAAATATTTGACCTTACTCATATTTTTGAAGTCCGCGTCCTGAGTCCATACGGTCGCTTTGAATTCCCGGGCCGCTGCAAGAATGATATTGTCTGGCATCGGAAGCTGATGTGCCAGACTCAGCCTTGCTGCAGCCAGTGCCAGGGATGCATTTAAATCTATGACTTTCCCTTTTTGCATGTCAACAAGAGCCTGTGCTGTTTTGTCAATTATCCCATGCCAACGCGAAGCTAAGCCGGAGCTTTGCCAGCGGCCAGCAAGCGTCTTGATCTACTTGTTCGCTATTTTAGTGATTATGTCCTTTGTCGCCTTTAGCCTCTTCACCATGGTGGTCCGCACCTTGCTTGATTATGGCGTGCAATCCTTCCACGTAATGTGTAAAGACGACATAGGCTTTGACATATTCACGACCGGCCGCCACGGAGTCATCGGCATGCTTTCGCGTCTCGCTGGCATGCTGGAAACGTTCACGTATGCCATTGGACATGGCTTTCGACAAAACACCGACCAGCTTATCCGCTGATCCAACTTCCAAAGCCTTGTCGGCCAGGGCAACCGCCGGGTCTACTGCTGCACCAGGTTTCAAACCAGTATAGGGTGCGCCTTCGCCGGCCCTGTGGATGCGAACCAGCGTTTCGAAAAAGTACATATCAGCCAATTCTTTGGCCTCCGCACCTCGGGCGCGCACTGCAAGAGTCTTCTGAAAAGCAACCCGTATTTCTTTTTCATCATCGGCCTTCACCCATTTAAGCAGAGGTCTGATATCACCCTTTTCCAGCGCTATCCTTGCTGTTTGTACAACCGGACCATCAAGCGTATCGCAGTGCGCAAAGGCAATATTATTTCCTGCAACGCATAAAAGACCGATTCCTAAAAACGTTACCGCAATGCGAAACAAATATTTCATTTTCATTGTTTATTCCTCCTTCGATAGTTTGCGTAGCAAACGCCTGCATAACCGGGAGGCAACGCCCTTTTGTTGACGATCCGGTTCATGCGGTTGATAATAGTTATGGCCTTCGTAGCCAATACGATCAGTTGTCAGAATTAACCCTCAGAATCTGATTTGTTAAAATCAGATTCTGAGGGTTGCCTCCTTTAATCGTGAAGAATATAAAGAGTTATCC
>JAIGNE010000060.1:0-118494 GCA_036528635.1 Deltaproteobacteria bacterium | reverse complement strand
GTTAGGGTTGGTGTCGCTGCAAGATACGATGCGACGACTTCAGCGTGTTCAATGAACCGCCGGATGCGGAACCGCACGTCCGGTGGTGTGGGAGGACGGCGGGGGTGACCCCGCCTCCTACCTAATTCCTGGCCAATTGCTTTGCCCTTATTTTTCGATTTATTCAATCAGTTTAACGCACGGGGCGTTGAAGATCATGCCCTGCTGTTTTTTAAATTAAGTAAATTATTAACATATTCAATACGATAAATATTATCGAAGGGCATCGTCCGCGACACGGTTTTGCGGGGTGCCAGAGCCGCGTGAGCGATCATTGGAAGCTTTTGCCATTGACTTCAATAGTGAGGAGGGTGTACTTAAGCATATCCAGTAAGATGATCTGGGTTTTGCTTGAAACGCTTGAGTCTCATCGGTCAGAAGTAAAAGTCGGTTCATCAAATCAGTTATTCGGTTGATCTTTTTAAAGGTTTTTCTTATTTAACCATCAGACAGGAGGACGCATATGATGCAGGATGATGAGAGTAAGACGCTTAGCAGACGAAGTTTTCTAAAGACGACAGGCGGCGCAGCTGCCGTAACGGCATTGGCCGTCGGCGGTTTGGGAATAACCGCCGGCGATGCCCTGGCGGCCTGTGAAGCTTTACCGAAAAAGTGGGATGAGACGTATGACGTCGTGGTCATCGGCAGTGGGTTCGCAGGACTGGCAGCTGCCATCGAAGCGAAAAACGCCGGGGCCAAAGACGTTGTTGTGTTGGAAAAAATGCCGGTGTACGGCGGAAACTCGAGCATCAATGGCGGAGATTTCTGCGCACCGGATACCAGGCTGCAGAAGGAAAATGGTGTTCAGGATTCGCCCGAACTCATGTTGAATGACATGCTCAGAGCGGGGCTTTATCTGAATCGTCCCGAACTTGCCGGCATTGTGGCTTATAATGCCAAAGAAGCTCTGGAATGGACTGAATCCTATCTTGGCGCAAAGTACACGCGGTTGAATTTTCATGGCGGCCACTCGGTCAAGCGGGCCAATGGGACGATCAATTCGTCAGGGTCAGAACTGGTCAACAAGGAGCTGGCCAAAGTCAGAGAGCTGGGGGTCAAACTGCAGACCCGAACAATGGTGACGCGGTTCCTGGCCGACAAGGAAGGACGGATTGTCGGCATGCAAGTCCGTAAGGGTTACAAATTCCCCGATGAGAAGTCGGGGAAGCTTGCCTTTATCAAAGCCCGGAGAGCCGTTGTACTCAGTTCGGGCGGTTTTTCCAATGACGTCGCGCTGCGCCAGATTCACGATCCTCGCCTGACAGACAAGTTGTTCTCCACGAATCAGCCGGGCGCAACAGGCGAGGCGCTGCTGGCGGCATGCGCGGCGGGAGCCATGGATGTCCAGATGGACTGGATACAGCTCGGCCCGTGGACCAGCCCGGACGAAAAAGGTTTCGGTCAGGTTCCGCTGTTTTGCGAGAGACTAGTCGGCTACGGGCCGATGATCAATCCCAAGACGGGCAAGCGCTTTTTTAAGGAAACAGGAAACCGCAAAGAGCGGGCGGATGCGATCATCCTTGTTGGACATCCGGTCATTATTATGGGGGATTCCTATGCCGTCCCCAAACAGGTATTCCCCAATGCCCTGAAATTGGGGATGGAGTCCGGAGCCATTAAAAAATTCGACTCTCTGGAAGCGTTGGCTAAAGAATACAATATCCCGGTGACAGTCTTCCTCGAAGAAATCAAACGCTGGAACTCTTTTGTCGAGAAAAAGAAGGATGATGATTTCGACTGCATGATCTTCAAAGACGCCCAACCGACCGTTACCGCGCCTTTCTATGCGGCGCGTCTTTGGCCCAAGGTTCACCATACCATGGGCGGACTGGTGATCAACAAAAACGCTCAGGTTTACGGTTTTGACATGAATCCGGTTAAAGGACTTTACGCTTGCGGAGAGGTAACCGGCGGTGTCCATGGGGCGGTGCGCCTGGGCGGCGTGGCCATGGCAGACTGCATCGTTTTCGGCCGCATCGCCGGCAAAAATGCCGCGGACGAAAAAGCCTGGGGTTAAATCAGAACGGATAACCGGGTGTGCGGGACAGCGCCCGGTTATCCAATTTTTTCAAGCATACCGTTTTGGAGGAATATGAAAAGGTATCCATCTTCCGTAGCGATAAAAGTAGCCGCCGTTTGTTTCAGCTTCATGACTGCGGTTGTGTTTAGTCAGGCGGTCTCCGCCGCACCCAAACTGGTGCCGTCCAAAGCCAAGGCGGGAGACTGCGCTGCCTGCCATGTTAAGGAAAAGAAGCTGCCGGAGAAGCATGCGGAGACCAAATCCATGAACTGGACGGCCTGTAAAGCCTGTCACACCAGAGATAATCTGAATTTGGTCGGCAAACTGCCGGGCAGTCATCTCCATCAACTGACGGATATAACCTGTGTTAAATGCCACGGAAAGACCAAGAAACCGGAAGCGCTGACGATGGAACAGTGCGTCGCGTGTCACGGCAGTACGGAAAAACTGGCGGAAAAAACGAAAGACGTCAAGCCGACCAATCCGCATACATCGCCTCATTACGGGACGGAACTGGATTGCAATCTTTGCCATCATCAGCACGCCAAATCGGAAAATTATTGCGCGCAATGCCACAAGTTCGATTTTAAGACACCATAAATCTTAGTTGTGATGCGACCAAGAGGGGATGTTTCATCCCCTCTTGGTCGCATCAGTCGCTGGAAGATAGCTGACATCTGAATGATCTGACAAAGCGAGCGGTTCCGCCTGGATGGATGAACGCCGGCAATGTGCGATGGGATGGATAAATATCACCTGATAAATGAGTTTGACACAAGCGTTCTTAATTGGTAGATTCAGTTCTACTATCAGCACTTTGGGAGGCTTTGTGAAAAACCAACAAAAGTTCCTCATCTTTCTTATCATTCTTGTTTTCCTTTTCTGCAGTGGTATGAGTTTTGCGGCCGTCACGGACAGTTGCGTCATATGTCATACAAGTGATTCCATGATGAAGTCGCTTCATAAACCGCCGCCCATGCCCGCAAGCGCCGGGGAAGGGTGAGCCGGAGCGCCTCCCCCGGTCCGGGCGGAAGATATGTACAAGGGATATCTGGTTGACAAGGAACTTCTCGGCAAAGATCCGCATTTAAAAATGGGGTGTACGCTGTGTCATAAAGGAAACGTTAAGGAATTTAACCGGGAAGCCGCCCATAAGGGGTTGGTAAAAAGGCCGTCCGATAACCTTCGTTCCTGCATGATATGCCACAAAAAAATCACCGATCATTATGCAAAATCGCTGCACTATACAACAGCTGGTCAGAGAAACGGCGTGATGCCCAGGTTTTCCGCGGATGAATTGAAAACGTTTGATGAGAAGGTTTTTGAAAAATCGTGCCGCAGTTGTCACGCGGCCTGCGGCGATTGTCATGTAAAAGGGGCGCCGGTCGGCGGCATCAGTATCGGACTTATTGCGAAGCATAAATTTGTGAAAAAGGACGAGGGCAAAACCTGCGCCTTCTGTCACGGCGGCCGTGTCTATCCCGAATACACGGGTGAATACGGCGGCTCGCCGGATGTGCATTATCAGAAGGGCATGCTTTGCATGGATTGCCACAAGAAAGCGGAATTTCACGGAGACGGTACGGCTTACAAGTCCAAACAGCAGGTAAAAGACCGGCCGGCCTGCAAGAACTGCCACAAGCCGGGCGCCGAGGCCAAAATGACGGCGCAAATCGCCCATCGTGAACATGAAGGAAAGGTGACGTGTTACGGTTGCCATTCAGGCGCGGCTTACCGTAATTGCAATGATTGTCACGGCGGCCATTCGGCGGCCAGTCCGGGCATGATTCTGGGCAAAAACCCGCGGGACAACAAAACATTGACGACCTTGCGCCTGATTCCCACCGTGCGTGACACCTTCGCCCAGGCCGGCATTAAAATGGAAAATTATGATATATTGCCCAATTACTGGGACACGCCGGCGCATAACATCAAAAAGCGGACAGACCGGACCCGCAACTGTGATGCCTGTCATGTTGATCGTAAAAACTTTTTAACAAAAGAAATGCTCATTAAAAACGGTTCCAGGGCTAATGAAGGTTTAATCATGGTTCCAAAACCAATTAACCGGTAGGAGGATAAAATGAACAAAATAAAATCATGGAAGGCGCTATTCATATTCCTGATCATTTTATTGCCCGCATCGCTTATGGCCCAAGGGCTGAGTCCGATTCTGTCAACTGATGATCTGGTAAATAGTTTGAAAGATTCTAATGTCATTGTTATTGATATCCGCAAAGTGGAAGATTACCGCGCCGGCCACATTCCCGGCGCAATCGGGATTTTCTATAATAACTGGGCGCCGGGTAAAGGCGGCATGCAAAATGAGCTGCCGGCTGATGATGACCTGATTGATCTGCTTTCCGCCAATGGCATCCAGCCGGATTCGACAGTCATTGTTTACGGGACGACCGGAACCGGTCCAGACCGTGTAAATGTGACGCGCGTGGCCTGGACGCTGAAATACGCCGGTGTTCAGAAGGTCGCGGTGTTGAGCGGCGGCATCGAAAGATGGGCGGTTCGCGAGAAAAGAGAGGTTTCCACGGAAATCGTCAAACCCAAAGCCAAAGCCTATAAAGGCAAGTTCAATCGCGATGTTCTGGCGAAAAAGGACTATGTCAAAGCGCAGATCGGCAAGGCGACCATCGTTGACGTGCGCGAACCGGCTTTCTTCAGCGGCCAGCAGAAACTGCCGTTTGTGGCCAAAGCGGGGCGGATCAAGGGCGCGGTCAACCTGCCGACCGTTCAGGTCTTCGATAAATACCCTCCCGGCGATCATATGGAACAATGCTGCTGGACTTACAAAGATGTCGCCACGTTGAAAAATATGGCCACCGGAGTGGTCGGCAACGACCTTTCCAAAGAAATTATTGTTTATTGCGATTCCGGGCGGGTGGCCAGCGCCTGGTGGTTTATCCTGACTGAAGTGCTCGGTTACAAAAATGTGAAGAACTATGACGGTTCAATGGAAGATTGGGCAAAAGATGAGACGGTTCCGATGGAGCCGTAAACAGTTGATTCCGGCAGGGCTTCCCGAATAGCCGGGAAACTTTGCCGCAGATTTGGGAAGGTGCATGTTGAAAAATCGCTTCCTCCTTGCAGGTTTGATCATCGTCCTGATGACACCGGCCTTAGCCTGGTCGCACCAGGACGTTTGGCTGAGAAATGAACAGGGCGACAGAATAACGTCAACCCTGAACAGTGTTGATCCTTACAGTCCGAAAAAAACCTGCGGCGCCTGTCATAATTATTCGATCATCACTTCCGGGTATCATTTCCAGCAGGGCTTCGATGTCATGAAAGACGGCTATGATGCAGGTAAACCCTGGATTCTGTCACCGGGGATGTTTGGCGCCTGGCTGCCGACGGCGGCCGCCGGAAGGCTTGCTGCCAAGAAAAACACAAGCTCCCGGCATGTCGATTTATCCACGTATGACTGGATCGGCGCGGGCAAATACAGCCCCAAACACAAAGTGAAGTCGTCATCGTGCGGTTCCTGTCATCCGGGTGGCGGGCCGATGGAATACGGTCGCAACAGAGAAGGCGGAGCGGATTGGAGTAAAACATTGATTGGGGGAGAAGCCGCCAGCACCAGTTCTCTGGATGGCGATTACAGTTCCCGTTTTACACCCGACGGAAAAAGTCATTTCCGCCAAAGTGGTGTCGTGGAGGCGGATTGTCTTATCTGCCATCAGTCCGCTTATCGGCTGGAAGAGCGAAACGATCAGCTGTACCGGCGAAATTACCGCTGGGCGGCAACGGCCGGCGCCGGATTGGGCATTGTCCAAGGAGCGGTGTTTACTTACAGCAATCCTGCTCGCGGTTCCGATCATTCTGATTTTGCCAAAGGCATCTGGAACCTCTCCAAGCGTCCGGTGGTTGCCTACAAATGGCGAGACCGCGCTTTGTTTTCGGCCGACGGGCGGATGAAGGGCAGCCTGATTAGTAAATCTGTTTCGTCGAAAAGCTGCCTGCAGTGCCACGCCGAAGGCGAGGCGAAGAATACCGGTACGGCATTTACCCACGCCGATGATGTTCATGTCCAAGCAGGGATGGCCTGCACGGATTGCCATCCCCTTGCCGGAAAAGCAAAAACACAGCGCCTGTCGCATCAAATCGCGAAAGGCAAGTCGCTCACCAACCACGTCCGCGACGATCTCGACGGCGCCGGCATGCGGACCTGTCTCGGTTGCCATTCCGACGGGCAATACAGGATCACCCGCCGGGGATCGACACGGCAGGCGAAGAACCCGCAGGCCACCCACGCCGGGCTGCTGAAGGGAGCGCTCTTCCATACCTACCTGATTTCCTGCAACAGCTGCCATGCAGCGGCTCAACCGCTCAGGGCCATGACGATCCTGGATATGAGCACCGGTCAGGAATATGGCTATACGGCGGATGATTTTGCCGGTGCCGGCTGGCCGGAAGATTATCTTAAACCGGCAAAAAAAGCATGGCTGCCCTGGCAGACACGCGGGAAAAAATATCACGCCGCCGTGCCTAAACACATGCAGTGGTTCGGCGAAAAGATGAAGAACGGAGAAATTCGCTCTATTCCGCTGTCTGCCGTCGCCAGGGCGGCGCGTCAGGTTGCCAACCTGACGGTAGTCAATGTCGATCTGCCCGATGGCAAGAAAGATAAAAGGCAGACAGTAGTTTCCGACCGCGATATTACGGAGATGATCAAGGCGCTCACCAAATCGGGATTTGTCAACGTGGTCTTTGTGTCGGATCAGCTCTATGAACTGAAGAATGAAAAACTGGCCGCTTCACCCCTGAAACAAAAGACGCTTTATTATGCGGTGGAGCACGGGGTGACGGATTTGTCCAGGAAACAGACGTACGGCCACAAGGGTCGATCTGACGGCTGCATACAGTGCCATGATGACCGTTCGCCTTTTTTTACAAAGATGGACATTAAAAATGTCCGTGAATTTTTGCGAAAGGATTACCCGGCGCTCAAGAATCCGAACGCCGTCGCGCAATATGAAATCTGGGGGCTGAGGTCGGTTCCGGCTTTTGAATAGGGTGCAAAGAATGAAATTTAAAATTTATATATTTTTTGCTGTTTTGGCGATGGCCTTCGGTTCGGTGGATGCGGGCAGGGCGGCGCAAACGGATGCGACGAACATCGATGTGAAGACGCTTGCCGCTATGATGAACAAACCTCAAAAGGTGGTGGTGATCGACGCCAGAAGCACTCTGGAGTGTCTGGACAGTAAAATCCCCGGCGCCATTTGTTTTTCCTGCGATGAAGAAGAACGCGCTCCATTGCCTCAGGACGCCGCTAAAGACACGCCGGTGATTGTCTATGGCGGTTCTCTGGCGCTCACTGCCGACTGCAGGGCAATTGCTGTGGTCCGGAAGCATGGGTTCAACGATCTGCGGATTTTACAGGGCGGATTTGCGGCCTGGCGAAAAGCGGACCGGCCGGTCATGTCTGAAAAAAGAATTCCGCGTGCCATCTCCAGGGCTTTGAATCCTAAAAAAATATCCGAATGGCTGAAACAGGCCGATCATCCGCTGGTGATTGATATTCGCTCTCCGTTGGCCTATGCCAAAGACCACATCGATGGCGCGCTTAATTTCCCGCTGGCGAGGCTTCATGTCCAATATGCGGATATTCCACTGGGGCGGACCCTGCTGGTTGTTGATGAGGATGAATCGGAGAGTTTCCTGGCGTCAAGTTATCTGGCCCGTAAGGGATTTGCGAACATTTCCAGACTCAAAGGCGGCATGACTGAGTATCGACGGGGAGCGAAATGAAAAATATTTTTTCCATCGGGGCTGTTTTCATCACCACCATTTGTTTCATCTTCCTTCCGGCGCAGGCAGGCGCGCAGGCTCGGACGGCAAGCTGCCAGTCCTGTCATTCCGATCAGGTGTTTGCCGGCGGCTTTGCCTCGTCCGTTCATGGCAATAACGCCTGCACCAGTTGCCACACGGATATTGATAATCTTGCCCTGCACAGTTCGGGTGAAAAGAAATCGAATCCCGTCCGCTGTGCAAGTTGTCATCATGAAACCGCCACCTCCTATAAGACAGACGTTCATGCCACAGAACAGAACATGACCTGTTCGGACTGTCATCAGAAAATTCATGTCATTAAAAAATCGGATCAACCGAAAAAAATAGCCATAACGGAGCAGTGCGCCCGCTGTCATGCGCCTGAAGATTACATGCTCATGGGTCACGGCAAGGCCGTGCTTGCGGGCAACGCCGATTCGGCGACCTGCACGGACTGTCATAATCTGCACAGCATCGCCTCCTATCATGCCGCAACGGACAAGGAGAAGGCCGCACAGCGGGAAGATTACACACGTAAATGCAAATCCTGCCATGCCGATAAAGCCGTTGCCACAAGAAATAACTTGCCCACGGCTGTGGCCGATACCTATGATCAAACCTATCACGGCAAAGTCCTTCATATCGGGTATCCCCAGCGCGTTGCCGGCTGCGCCGATTGTCATACGGGTCACAACACGCTGAAGGCCAGCGATCCGCGCTCTGCACTGCATCCGGATAATCTCTACCCATCCTGCAAGACCTGCCACGCGACGATTCACAAACGCTTTGTCGCCTTTGAACCTCATCCCGGAGCCGCCAGAGGCAGGACCTACCGTTCCCTGCATATCGCTGAGATCTTCATGATTTTGCTGCTGGCAGGGGTCTTCGCGTTTTTCTGGGTGCATACGATCTTATGGTGGCGACGCTCCTATCTGGATAAGTGCATCCGGCATAAAGCCGGATTTGTTGAAAATCCGCTTACGCCCGCCTGCCGCGATGAAAAGCAGATTCAGCGTTTCAGCGTCGTTCAGCGGGTAATGCATGTACTCTTGATTCTGTCATTTTTTACACTGGTCGGGACAGGATTCCCGATTAAATATTCAGAGACCGCCTGGGCGAAGGTACTGGTGAATTTATGGGGCGGTCCGGAAATGTCCGGCATCTTCCACAGAATTGCCGCCGCTGTACTTTGTGCCTTATTTCTCTATACCCTGTGGTTGTCGATTCGCTTCCTGTTCCCGAAGTGGCAATGGCGCGGCTGGATCGGCCGTCTGCTGGGGCCGGATTCGCTGTTTCCCAACCTGAAGGATCTCCAGGATATCAAAGGGATGTTCCGGTGGTTTTTCGGCAGAGGGCCGATGCCGAAATTCGACCGCTGGACCTACTGGGAGAAGTTTGATTTTCTGGCCGTTTTCTGGGGCATGACCGCGATTGGTCTTTCCGGCTTCATGCTGTGGTTCCCGGGAGCCTTCTCCTACGTTGTTCCGGGCTGGGTCATCAACATTGCCACCATCGTGCACTCGGAAGAGGCTTATCTGGCGGCCGTCTTTATTTTCACGGTGCATTTCTTCAACAATCACATTGTGCCCAACAAGTTTCCCCTCGAGCCGAACATTTTTACCGGACGGTATCGTCTGGAGGCGATGCGCGAGGAACGGGAACTGGAATACGAGCGCATGATGGCCGAGGGCAAACTGGAATCCCTCAAACGTGAAGGTCCCGGCCTGTGGGCGCAGCTGTTTGCCTCCGTTTTTGGCCTGGCGAGCCTAGCCGTAGGATTGCTGCTCCTGGGCCTTATTCTCTGGTCTGTCATTTTCTATTAGATCGACTCAAATTCCGGAAGCGCAGCGCCCGGAATTTGTTAGTCGATCTTATCCCGCGCAACGAAGTGAAGCGGGGCTGGATCCACCTTAAACATTTGCGCAGCGCCCGGAATTTGTTAGTCGATCTTATCTTGGCGCAACGAAGTGAAGCGGGGGCTGGATCCGCCTTCATACACCGGACTGAAGTACTGTTATCGAATGTCTTGACTTTGCGGCGGGAGTCCTTAAATTGTGACGAAATGTCTTAGCAGACCACAGAGGAGATCATTCTTTTGACCAAAAATAAATCCGGCATCTGGTCTTTCTTTTCATCCGTCCAACTGGCCCTTGTTCTTCTGGCGCTGATTGCTTTTTTTGCCCTGATCGGAACGATCGTCCCCCAGCGGGAAGCAGCGGGGGAGCTGGCCGGTAGCCTGTCACCCGCCCTGTTTTCTTTTCTTCAGAAAATACAGATTTTCGATTTGTATCACTCGGTATGGTTTTTTCTTTTGACAGGCCTTCTGGCGGTGAACCTGATCATCTGCTCACTGGATCGATTTCCCATGGCCTGGCGCCGGTTCCGGATGAAGCCGTCTCCTCTTAATGAAGATGTTTTTAAAGACCTTCCCGAAAACAGCTCGTTTCAAACGAAGGCCGATGGTCATAAAGCGGCGGACGAAGTCGCCGCGCTCTTGAAAAAAAAATACCGGGTATTTGCGCGGGAGGATGAAGGAGGAAGGGTTTCCTTTTGCGTGCAAAAAGGCCGCTTTGCCCATTTCGGCGTTTACATTGTTCATCTGAGTTTTCTGGTCTTAATTGCCGGAGCCATTATCGGTTCCGTATTTGGGGTTGAGGGATACGTCAATATTACGGAGGGCGAGACGGTCAACAGCATCAACCTGCGAAATGGCAATCAGGCCCTGCCCCTGCCATTCTCTGTTCGCTGCGACAAATTCATCGTGGAATTCTACGAAACCGGCGCGCCTAAAACATTTCAATCGGATCTGACTTTTCTGAAGGATCATAAGACCATGCAGTCGGGAAAGCTTCGGGTCAATCACCCCATGGAATTTGACGGATTCCGTTTTTATCAGGCAAGCTACGGAACCGCGCCGGGAGGAAAGGCGACGCTGGTTTTGCTGACAGACGGCGGCCGCCGCGACCTGATGAATGTTGCGGCGGGATACACATTTGACCTGCCGGGCAAAGAAGGGACGTTCGAGGTTTTAAGAGTGGAGCAAAATCTGATGAAGATGGGGCCCGCGGTTAAAATCACGGTCCGGTCCAAAAAAGAAGAAGCAACCTTCTGGGTTTTTCGTGAGATCGATAAGATCAAACAGTTGAGCCCCGATATCCTCGAGCAGGTTCCGATGTTCAACCCGGGTCTTTTTCGCCCGTATACGTTTACCCTGTCGGGACTCGAGGAAAAATATTACACCGGCCTGCAGGTCACGCGCGATCCGGGTACGCCGGTTGTCGCAGTGGCCGCTCTCCTTTTGATTGGCGGACTGATGATCATTTTGTTTTCGTATGCGCGTTCGATCTGGGTCCGGGTCGATCAGAAAAAAGATAAAGTCCTGGTCCGTATTGCCGGGCGCAGTTATAAAAATCAGGCGGGGCTGGAAAAAGAGATGCAATATCTGCTCTCCGAACTGAAGGATAATCTGGAGACGTCCAAATGATCAATACCACGATTCTAAGCTGGGTGACCTTTGTCTTTTTTGCCGCCTTTGTATTTTATCTTTTCCGGATGGTCCTGGGACGGGAATTCTGGGGGAAGCTGGCAACGTGGACGGCGCTCGCGGGACTTGTCGCCCAGAGCATCGCGCTGGTTATCCGCTGGAAAACATCTTACGAGCTCGGGATGGGGCACGCCCCGCTGTCTAATTTTTATGAATCCCTGATTTTTTTCGCCTGGACTATTGTTTTGCTTTATCTGCTCATGGAGTGGCGGCTGAAAAACCGCAGCATCGGCGTATTCGTCATGCCCGTGGCGTTTTTAATCATGGCGTACGCCTCTATCGCGCCCGGCATCAACAACCGCATTGAACCCTTGATCCCCGCGCTGCAAAGCAACTGGCTGACCTCGCATGTTCTGACATGCTTTATGGGTTATGCCGCATTTACCGTGGCTTTTGCGCTGGGCATCATGTTTCTGGTCAAGGGCAAGTCGGGTGAGGATGCTTCCCAAACCGGCACTTTTGTCCGTCTGCTGCCCTCTGAATATCAAATGGACGAACTGATGTATTCCAGCACCGCTCTGGGATTTATCTTCCTGACGCTGGGGATCGTCACCGGTTCCGTCTGGGCGCATTACGCCTGGGGTTCTTACTGGAGCTGGGACCCGAAGGAGACCTGGTCGCTGATCACCTGGCTGGTCTATGCGGTCATGCTGCATGCCCGCCTGGTGCGCGGCTGGCGTGGCCGGCGCATGGCCATCATGGCGATTGTCGGGTTCGGCTGCGTTTTGTTTACCTATCTGGGCGTGAATCTGCTGCCCAGTCTGCACAGCTATATGAGTTGATGCGCCGCTTCCATAGGAGGTATTTGCCGTTCCGGCAAACAGGCCCGGCAAGGAAAGTTCCTTTTATCAGCGTTTCCCAGACCGCCTGAAGGTAGCTTGTGGGAATGCGCGACCGATCAATGCGCTATCTTTGCCGGCATCGCGCGTCTCCTGAAAAGGGGGCGTCGGCTTTCTTAACGTTTACGGAGATACGCCTCGTCGCCTCATCTTGCCGACGTGATATCATCTTTGATGGGAGAGCGGCATTATTTCTTCAGGAAATCGATCACTTCATCGATGTCCGGCAAATCCCGCAGAGGATAGACCTTGACGAATATCACTTTTCTCTGCTCGTCCAGAATAATGTTGGCCCGCTCCGAAAATCCAAACTTATCAATAAAAATTCCGAGTTTTGCGGCCCAGCCGCCATGCGGCCAGAAATCCGCCAGCAGGTCGACTTTTTCGATGCCCAGACTTTTGGCCCAGGCTTTTTTGCAGGGTACGGAATCGACTGAGAACCCCAGCGGAACGGTGTTGAGCGACTGCAGGACGTCAAAATTAGTCTCCAGGGACTGCATCTGTGCTGAGCAAACCGGCGTCCAGGCCAGAGGATGAAAGGATAAAAGCAGTTTTTTGCCGGCAAGCGACGTTGTGTCAACCAAAGTGTCCTTCTGGCATTTCAGTGAAAAATCGCCGCACTCATCTCCGATTTGAATTTGCGCCATGGTCTTTTCTCCTTTTTTGTCATGATGAACATCAATGCGTTAATCTGCTTATGAATAATTGAAATGTCAAATCCTCCGCTTCAGCTCTGCTATGATCAAGGCAGACCGGTGATCCGACTTGTATTTATCGCTGACCAATCGGAGTGGTTAATGAATGTTTTTTCGCCGGTAAATAAGAATTTGTAAAACCCGGGCGCCGTAAATCATTCAATCGCCATCAACGATTGCCAGCGCTCCCATTCGGTGGCGTGCGGGAGGCCGTGGGCTTTGATCAGGTTTAAGATCGGCTCTTCATTGAATCTCAGGTAGGGATTGATCCTTCGCTCCTGCGCCAGCGTGGAATAAAGAAAGTCCGGATCGCAGGACTGCCGGAAACGCTCAATATCCTGATTGTGCGGCTCCAGATGCTTCGCGAAAGCCAGCGAATCGCGGACATAGTCGTGTCCAGCGAAGATGCGTGTTTCATCGGGCAGGGACATCAGGCGTTTGATCGAATGGAAGAATCCCTTCAAATCGCCGGTAAAACAGTTTCCGACGGTCGCGTTGAACAGCGTGTCGCCGGTGATGAGGTCGCTGCCAGCGTGAAAGCAAATGGAATCCAGGGAATGCCCCGGTGTTCTGTAAACGACAACGGGTTCGCCGTCGATCAGGATGGTTTCGTTGTCGGCCAGTATCGCGCAGTCCAGATACCTGGCCTTTGTCTTTTTGAGCAGATGATCATCCCCCGGCGTATGGTCATAGTGCCGATGCGTATTGGTGACAAATTTCAGAGTCAGATGTTTGTCCGCCAGGAAAGATAAAATTTCCTGCCAGGCGCCGCCGTCAATGGCCATCGCCTCCGACTTGCCGTAAAGCAGGTACGCAAAATTATCGCCGTAACGAAATTGTTCGATAGTCAGCATGTCCGTTCCTTTATTTTACAATTTTAAAAATTTCCCTCGCCTTCGGGTCGGCGGCGGTGCGCAGGAGTTCAAACAAAACCATTTCGGTCGATGTAATTTGCGCTCCGGCGCGCCCGATGGCTTGAATGCCGATATCACGGTTTTCCGGCGTGCGCGACGAGACGGCATCGGCGACCAGATGAACCGTGTAGCCGTTGGCTATCAAATCCAGCGCGGTCTGGTAAACACAGATGTGGCATTCGATGCCGGTGAGCACGACATGCCGCCGGGTAAGGGATTCCAGCTGATCGTGAAAGGCCTGGTTTGCCCAGCAACTGAAGGTTTCCTTGGCAATCGGTTTTACGCCGGTCAGTTCTCCGGCCAGTTCCGGAATCGTCGGCCCCAGTTTCGCCGGGATCTGCTCCGTCGCCATAATCGGCAGGTTGAATGCCTGGAATCCCCGGATCAGCCTGGCGTTGTTGGCAAAAAGATTTTCCCTGTCCACCATGGCCTGGGCCAGATTGCCCTGAAAGTCGATCATTATCAATACGGCGGCGGTGCGGCTCAGCATTTTACCTCCATCATTATTTCTTCGCGCAGACACGACAAGATAGATAATTTGCTTAATTCTTGTCAATCACTATTATTGCTGGTAAAAGGATGGGAAAAAACGGGGAAGAAAAATGACTTTGCCGGCTCAGGAAAATGTTCTGCTGCATGAATACCGCGAAGGCCATCTCTTCGAAGTGTCCCTGCCGTTTTCCACGGAATATGCCGTACTTTTGAAAATCAATGACAGCCCTTACGTCACGATGGCCTGTTCCGGCAACTACCTTCGGGAACATATTACCGGTTATTTAATCACCGAGGGAATCATCAGCGGCGTGGATCAAGTTGAAAAAATGGACATTGACGAAGCCTCTCTCACGGTCAATGCCGTTTTGGTAAAAGATAAAATCATCGCGGATAAACTCGAACGCATTAAAACGATTTCCGCCGCCGGCGGCAGGAGCAGAAAGAATCTGCCCTCCGAAGACCTGATCCGTAAAAATCTTCCCGAGGTGCGGGCTGAGGTTATTCTTCAGGCCATGAGCGAGTTTCTGACCTACTCGCGCGAGCATGAGGCCACCCACGGCGTCCACAGCGCCGCCCTGTATTCACTGATCGGAGAGCGCCTGGTGTTTTTCGATGAGATCGGCCGGCACAATGCGATTGATAAAGTGATCGGTTTTGCGGCCGTAAACGGCCTGACCCTGGACGATAAGATGATCTGTTCGACCGGCCGGATATCCAGTGAAATCGCTTTTAAGTTTATTCACGCTCACGCGCCGGTGCTCATTACGCGCGCGTCCCCCACGACGCTGAGCGTCAGGCTTCTGCGGCAATTCAATGTCCTGAGCATCGTTCGCGCCGTCAACGGACGGTTCTATGTGGTCCATGGGGCGGAGAAAGTCCGGCTGCCGACTTCAGAATGAAAGCGGCGCCTGCCTGTATCGGGACGCCGCCTTACAGCGACGGACGTCCCCTTACTTTCTTTCACTCAACTCCAGCAGAATCCCGCCGGTGGATTTGGGGTGGACAAAAGCGATTCTGGCGCCGCCTGCCCCGTAGCGGGGTTTTTCATCGATCAGGCGAATACCCTTGGCCTTCAGTTCGGCCAGCGCCGCTTCCAGATTATCCACGCGTAAGGCCATATGCTGGATGCCTTCGCCATTTTTTTCAATGTATTTGGCAATGGGGCCGTCGGGCGATGTCGATTCCAGAAGTTCGATTTCGGAATCCCCCACGGGAAAGAAAGAAACCTTTACTTTTTGTTCAGCCACTTCTTCGACTCCCGCCGATGGGATGCCCAGCATTTCATAGAGCCTGGCGCTTTCCGCCAGATTTTTTACCGCAATGCCAATGTGATCAACTTTCAAAATGTTCATGATCTCTCCTTCGTTTATATCGTCATTCGTATCTCACATTTTGGTGTTCGTAGTGAACGCTCGCGAGCGTTCCCTACAGTCTAACAGTCTAACAGCCTACTTTTAAAACTTCTGCCCCTTCAGGCAGTCCAATACTCTGGCGGCGGCGGTGGTGGGTGTGACGATCCCTTTTTCGACATCCGCCAGTGACTCGGCCAGGATCGCGGCCGCGGGACTCTCGTAGAACCATTCCTGAACGCCCTCGCGCACCATGAACTTCAGCCACTCCCGGGCCTGCTCCTGTCTTTTCTTTTGCAGCTCGCCGCTGGCCGTCAGTTTCTCGCGATGGTCGAGAATGATTTTTAAGATGTCTCCCAGTCCGGCCATGGTGATGGAACTGCACGTGACAACCGGCGGCGACCAGTTCTGATAGGGCGGCGAAAGCAGATGGAATGCCATTTCATACTGGCGTCTGGCCATTCTGGCCCGTTCGATGTTGTCGCCGTCGGCCTTGTTGACGGCGACCGCGTCGGCCAGTTCCATCACGCCTTTTTTAATTCCCTGCAACTCGTCGCCTCCTCCGGCGATCATTAAGACCAGAAAAAAATCGACCATCGAGGCAACGGTGACTTCCGACTGTCCGACACCGACGGTTTCGATCATGACTGTGTCAAATCCGGCCGCTTCACACACCAGCATGGTCTCACGGGTTTTGCGGGCGACGCCGCCCAGGGTTTTCCCGGAAGGGGAGGGGCGGATGAACGCCTTGTCATTGACTGCCAGCTTCTCCATCCGCGTCTTGTCGGCCAGGATGCTGCCGCCCGTCTTGGGAGAACTGGGGTCCACAGCCAGAACAGCCACGTGATAACCCTTTTGGGTCAGCATCGTGCCGAAACTTTCGATAAATGTGCTTTTGCCGGCGCCCGGCAGGCCGGTGATGCCCACCCGCAGAGCCCTGCCGGTGTATGGCATCAGCTCGTCCAGGATTTGCCGCGATAATTCCTGGTCGGCGGGCAAAGAGCTTTCGACGAGCGTGATCGTTTTGGCCAGCATCCGCCGGTCCCGGTCCAGGACGCCTCGAACGTAGGATTGAACGTCTCTTTTTTCCATAGCCATCTCGCTTTCGGGTTTATGCTCTGTTTGGCTGATCTGTTCTTACTGCACACGGTTCTCCGTCTTTACGCGGCCATATGTTTTATTGGGCCCGATGTTGTTTCGTCAGGCTGCTGTTTAATTTTAGCGATTATACCGAAAGGCGGCGGGGCAGGCAATGCAAATTTCAATGGATATTTTCGGGTGCTGATCGTGAAGATGCGAAAATGCCGGATGCCCGTATGTGGCGGTATCCGGCGTTTATGGGACTGCTTTATTCGCGGTCGGAGAACCTTTGGCAGTTGGCGGCTGTGCTTTACCTGGCAATTTTTGCCGAAATCCGTTCCTGGTATTCCCGAATTTCGTGGCGCAGAATGTCCAGGTCGGCGATGCGCTCATCGAGACGCTTTAAATGGTTGCCAAGCAGTTCCAGAAGCCTCTTCAGTACTTTTTCGCTGGACTTTTCATAGGTCCACATCGATTCCAGTTCCTGCATTTCGGAAAGCGTCATGCCCATGATTTTCAGGCGTTTGATCAGCTTCAGCCGTCTCAGATCGGCGTCCGTATAGATCCGGCGTCCGCCTTCCACGCGTTTGATGGAATTGAGCAGGCCGATTTCTTCGTAGTAGCGGATCGTCCGCTGGCTCATGTCCAGCTGCCTGGCTAACTCTCCGATGGATGTGAATTCTTCGCTCATAACAGCTCCTGACCGGCGAAAAGATTTTCTCCCGGAGGTAAAACCACGCCGGGAAACATTTATGATGCGCTGTACTGCTGCTTTAACTCGCGTTTCAATATTTTGCCAGAGGGATTTTTCGGCAGCTTTTCCGCAATGACGACCTTCTTGGGGCATTTAAAGCCGGCCAGTTTTTCTTTGCAGAAAGCGATAATCTCTTTGTCGCTGATGGAGACGCCTTTTTTCGGCACGACAACCGCCGCTACAATCTCAATCCACTTGGGATCGGCAAGGCCGATGACCGCCACTTCTTCGATGCCCGGATACTGATAGAGCACCTCTTCGACTTCCCGGGACGCGACGTTTTCGCCGCCGGATTTGATCATATCTTTCTTGCGGTCCACCACGTAAAGATAGCCATCCGCATCAAAACGCCCCAGGTCTCCGCTGTGAAACCAGCCGAATTCAAACGCCTCATTTGTTTTTTCCGGGTCGTTCAGATAGCCGGTCATCACGTGGCCGGAGCGATGGACGATCTCGCCGACGTCGCCGATCGGAACAAATTTTCCGTCATCGTCCATAAGCCTTGTTTCCACATTCAGAACAGGCTTTCCGGCCGAACCGGGTTTCAGCAGTTGATCTTCCGGCTTCAGGATAGTGGCCACCGGCCCCATTTCGGTCTGCCCGTAATAGTTCCAGAGCTTCAGACCGCGGAAGGTCACGGCCAATTGCTTGATGATCTCGACCGGCATGATGCTCGCGCCGTAGGCCGCCTTTTTCAGGCTGGCGTGATTGTAGTTTTTGAATTCCGGATGGTTCAGAATGCCGATCCAGACGGTGGGCGGGGCAAACATATGCGTGATCTGATACTTTTCAATGAGCTTGATCATTTCTGCGGGATCCGCCTTGTGCATAATGACATTGGTGGCCCCGATGTACAGATACGGCATAAGGAAACAATGGAGCTGAGCGCAATGAAACAGGGGCAGGGCGTGCAGACTCACATCGTCCGTCTCATACTGGCCGTCGAAAATGCAGCTGTGATACTGGGACATGAGCGCCCGGTGCGAGAGCATGGCGCCTTTGGGTTTGGACTCGGTTCCGCTCGTGTAGGGAATCTGTACAACATCCTCGGCGCTGACGTCCACCTGGGGTTCGTCATACGGCATGGCTTCCATTTCCGTGATCAGGTTGAAAAAACCCTCAGGAACCAGAGAATCGCCCAGAGGGAGAAAACCCCACTTCTCCACGGTAGAAAATTTATTCTGGTCTTTGGCGATGATCGGGTAGAGCATGTCTTCCACGATGAAGATCTTGGAGCCGGAATGGTTGATCACGTAAGCGATCTCGTCCGCATTGAGCATATAATTAATGGGAACCTGAACGGCGCCGATCTTGGCCAGACCGATCATGCTGATGGGATAATAATGTGAGTTGTAGGCGTAGACCGCGACCCGGTCGCCCTTTTTGACGCCGTAGCTGGTCATGAGGTTGGCAAAGCGCCGGGCCTGCCGTTCGAGTTCATAAAAGGAAAGTTTCAGATCGCGGAAAATGATCGCGGTTTTGTCGCCGTATTTTGTTGCGGCCCGCCTCGCCATGTCGCCGATCGTGTCGCGGAAACAAATGTTGCTCATAGGAATGTCCTCTCTTTGCGGGTAGGTTTAAAGCTGAAGAAGGCTTTTAGGCTATAGTCTTTTAGACTGTAGGTTATGACGAAAGCCTTCGGCGCTTATCTTTCTCTTTGTTCTAATCCCGCTCACGCGGGACGAGCGTTAATTCTCCGTAGCTTATTGCGAAATAATGACTTTCATTGCCTATCTCGACAGCTTGCTGCGAAGGGGTTGATTGTTCGATCAAAACGTTGTCTTCTTTCTTCACTATGCATTTGTTTTTTCTACAGCCTAACAGTGTAAAGCCTCGGGGCTAATAGTCTACAGCCTAATAGGCTATCAGCCTTCCTTATACTTCTCCTCAAACATTTCCTTGAGCTTGTATTTCTGAATCTTGCCGCTGGCCGTCATCGGGAACTCCGCGAGAAACTCCCAGTAGCGGGGAATCTTATGCCGGGCGATCTTGCCCTTGCAGAATTCGGCAAATTCTTCCGGTGTCGCCGTGACGCCAGCTTTGAACTGAATGACGGCCAGGACCTGTTCGCCGAATTTTTTGTCGGCGATACCGACGACCTGGGCATTGGCGACTTTCGGATGGGTGAAAAGAAATTCTTCCAGCTCGCGTGGATAGATGTTCTCGCCGCCCCGGATGATCATGTCCTTGATCCGGCCCGTGACCTTGAAGTAGCCGTTTTCATCAACTTCGCCCAGATCACCCGTATGCAGCCAGCCGTCTTTATCTATCGTATCGGTGGTGGCTTCCGGCATCTTGTAATAGCCTTTCATCACGCAGGCGCTCCGCGTAACAATTTCACCCTGCGTATTCGGCGGCACATCATGGCCGGATTCCGGATTGACGATTTTGCCTTCGATGTCGGGGAGCAGCCGGCCGACGGTCGCTACGCGCAGTTCAACCGGATCATCGCGGCGGGTCATGGTCATGACCGGTGAGGACTCCGTCTGGCCGAACGCGATGACAATTTCCGGGCAGTGCATTTTTGTGCGCACCTGCTTCATCGTTTCCACGGGGCAGGGCGCTCCCGCCATAATACCGGTGCGCAGGGACGTCAGATCGTAACGATCGAAATCGGGATGATTTAAAATGGAGACAAACATGGTCGGCACGCCGTTCACCGCCGTGCAGCGCTCGGAGGCAATCGCCGCCAGCGCCAGCGCCGGGTCAAAATATTCCAGGACCACCATGGCCGAGCCGTGGTAGATGGAGTTGAGCGTGCTCATGACGCAGCCGAAGCAATGAAACAGGGGCACTTGAATCAACAGGCTGTCGTGTTCGGTCATGCCCATGACATCACCGACCATCCGGGCGTTGTTGACGATATTGTTATGCGACAGCATGACACCCTTGGGAAAACCTGTTGTGCCCGACGTGTACTGCATATTAATGACCTCATCCGCATGGACTGATGCCATCCGGCGATCCAGATCGGCCTCGGAAACCGCTTCTCCCATTTTTATCAGATCGGAAAAGCTGAACATGCCCGGCGTATTTTGTTTCGGGCCGATATAGACCACATTTTTGATGAGCGGTAACCGGGCAGAGACCAGTTTTCCCGGCTCGCTCTGGTCCAGTTCCGGGAGAATCTGACGCACGGTGTCGTAAAAACTGGTGCCGCGATAGGTGTCGATCAGAAACAGTGTGGTGGAGTCGGACTGCTTGAGGATATACTGCAGTTCATGCGACTGGTAGTTCGTATTGATGGTGACCAGAACCCCGCCGACCATTCCCAGGGCGCATTGCAGGTAGACCCATTCCGGAATGTTGGTCGTCCAGACGGATAGATGATCGCCTTTTTGAATGCCCAGCGCGAGGAGACCTTTGGCCGTCTTGCGGCACTGGTCATAAAGCTCGCGGTAGTTTTGCCGGATTTGAAATTGGGGTGAAATAAGAGCCGGATTTTCGGGGTAACGTCCTGCCGTTTCCTTAATCACATCTCCTACTGTCTTGTTCACAAAGTCGGACATAAAGCACCTCGCCATGAATTGTATCTTAAGCACCAGGCGCTCGACCGGGCTTCTTCCGGTTCCGGCCTGATGGTTAATGTGCAATTAAGTGCCAGCTAAAACCACTTAACGTAAACTGGGTTGAGTATAGTCTTATTTTTAATTCTGTCAATAATTTTTTTTCGCAGGCCGACGAAGAGGCAGGAATTGTTGCGCTTCAAAGGAAGCTCGAGGGGGGCAAACCCGGATGTTGCGGAGGCTGTCTCAGTATTTTATTGCAGACCGGACAGACCATGTCCGGCCTGCTTTACGGGGGCAGTCCCGGACTTGACGCCGGCCTTCGCGGCCATCCGCTCCTGAACCCCATCATGCTATTTTCTAAAACGCGGGCGTTTCCCGGATATGAATCTCACGCGGCTCCTGCAGTGAAAACCATGCAGGGACATCATCTTTGTTCTCTATTTAAGCATCTTGTGACGGCCATTACTGTTTCGATTTTGAAACGCTGGCAGATTAACGACAATTAATCGTTCATTCCAGGGGATTAAGCGGCGGAACAGGAAATGGACGACAAAAAAGAGATTTGTTTCCGGTGCCTGACAGCAGCCTGGAAAATAATCCCAAGGGAAATCGTCACACAGGGCTGCGATGGGGAGGATAGCATGCAGAATCTTATTTTCAGCGGAAATAGAATTGTAGACCATGATCTCGACATGGATCTTCACCCGCAGAGACGGTCGAAGTGGACGACGGGTAAGGACCGGTCGCTTGCCTTCCATTTGCTGGTCCTTAAGAAAACGACCGGATTGCACCTGGACAATCGCTGGGCATTGGAACGAAGCAGCGAAGCGCTGCGTCATTTAAGATAGCCCATCCGTGAATCAGGCATGATCAAAGAGCTGCTTTGCGGTTAAAACCGGGGGTGTTCTAGTCTTTCCGCGGATGCCCGGTCCTGGGCGGCCTTTCCCAAGCAAGCGCCCTGCGCCGTGTCAAAACGTAATTATCCTCTTGATTTCCGTTGCAGTTCGTCAATCCACGGCGGAATGATTCTATCCGCAAAGTTTATCACTTTGAAGGAGTGGTCCTCCGGTTTTATCCCTGCCAATCAAACGCCTCGCGCAAGCTGTTGAGTTGTGAAATGAACGTCATTATATTGCGGCAAGCTACGGAGAATTAACGCTCGTCTTGCAACAGCGGGCTTAAAATTTATCATGTCTCCTTCCCGATACGCTTCATGAAACGCCGGCCGGCGTAAGATCGGTTTTCCCGCCTGCTCAAGCCATATTTCCTTTGACATACCGGACCGCGTTTCTTATACTTCCCATCACGAAAACGACGTTCTTGTCTACTGCTGTTATTCAGGTTGTTATAAATGAGTCTAACCCAGGCGACCAACAGAGAGATCAGCTGCCGGATTACCCGCACTTTGATTATGTATGTCAGGGAAATGAACGGTTCGTCAGGCAGCCTCCTTGCGGATCTCGAACTGGACGAGACCTATCTCTGCGATATCAACAACTGGGTTTCCCACGAGTTTCTCCATATCCTGTATGCGCGGATGTCGGAGATCCTGGGGGATCAATATCCGGTTTACAAGATGGCCCTGGCCTCCAAGCGTTACGAGACCATGGGCGTCCTGGAGAGAATTGCCCGGCTGCTCGGCAATCCGAAACTGATCTATACGCAGGCACCGCGGTACAACAAACTCCTCAAGGCCAATGGCGACGTCTATATCCACGAGGTTGGGGATTCGTGGGTAGTTCTGGAAGACCGGTATCATGACAGCGCCACGAAAACCCGCCATGACTGTGACTATACCCGGGGGGTTATTGCCGGCATTCCCACAATATTCGATATGCCGCTGGCTCAGGTGGAAGAGATCGAATGCCAGGTTGCGTCTCATGTCTACGGCGAGAGGGTCTGGCCGGACAGACCGGTGTACGGCAGCCGGGGCTGTCTCTACCGGATCCAGTGGTCCTCCAAAGATGTACCGCCGATCTGGAAGCGGTTCTTTCAGCAGTACAGGGTTTATCGGAACGCCATCGACGATCTTCAGAAGACGAATCAGATCATCCAGCAAAAGTATGATGAAGTCAGGAATCTGGCGCATAAACTGGAGGATGCCAACCGGCGGCTGGAAAGCTACACGGCGGAATTGCGGGCGTCGGAGCAGCGATACCGGCTCTTGGCCGAGAATGTCACGGACACGATCTGGACGATGAGTCTCGAACCTCTGCGGTTTACCTATGTCAGTCCGTCGACCCAGCGGTTGCGCGGTTATACGGCGGAAGAGGCGATGGCCATTCCTCTGGAGGAAACCGTGTCGCCGGAATCCCTGTCCAGGGTCATGAGTGCACTGGGAGAAGCGCTGGCCAGGGAAGCCGCTGGTCTTATCGATCCAACCTATTCTGAAACGCTGGAAGTGGAGCAGTATCATAAAAACGGATCGCTCAACTGGGTCGAGGTGACGACCTCCTTTCTCAGAGATGAAAAGGGCCGGGCCGTCGGACTGCTGGGGGTGTCCCGGGACATCTCGGAGCGCAAGCGGGCCGAACAGCTCTACCAGGCCAAGATAGCCGCGGAGGCCGCCAATGCCGCCAAGGGACAGTTCCTCTCCAACATGAGCCATGAATTGAGGACCCCGTTAAACCATATTATGGGTTTTACCGAGTTGATTCTGGGGAAAAACTTTGGCGGCCTCAATGCCACGCAGGAAGAGTATCTGACGGACGTTTATCGCAGCAGCCAGCACCTGCTCTCCCTCGTCAATGATATCCTGGACGTCGAGAAAATCGAAGTGGGCAAACTGGAAATACAGCCCGCGGAAATAAACCTGAAACATCTTCTGGAGCAGAGCCTGTCCATTGTTATGGATCATGCCTTGAACCGCAGGATTCAGTTGACGACACGCATCGATCCGCTCCCCGAAACGATCATTGCCGATGAACGGAGGTTAAAGCAGATCCTTTACAATCTGCTGTCCAATGCCATGAAATTTACCGAAGACGGCGGTGAAATCTGCCTTTTTGCCCGTGAAACGACAGGGAACGGGCCGGATGTTTCAATCGGGGCGGAGGCCGAACACAGAATGCTGGAGATCAGTGTGACGGATAACGGCATCGGCATCAGGCAGGAGGACATGGGAAAGATATTCGAACCGTTTTCTCAAGTGGAAGGCGCCTTGAACCGGAAGTATGCCGGATCGGGGCTGGGACTGGCACTGGCGCGAAACCTGGTCGAAATGCATGGCGGCCGGTTATGGGCGGAAAGCGGCGGCCCGGGGAGGGGATCGACATTCCGCTTCACGCTGCCGCTATAGTCTGTCCCTGGATTTCAGTAATTCTTTTGTTTTTCCGATGGTGAATGCAAGGACGCTTCTTGAAATTGAAATTTCAGACAAAGGTCGCACATGGAACAAAAAACGATTTTGGTCATTGAAGATAATGATTTGAACATGAAGCTGATGCGGGCCGTGCTTCAGCTGGGTGAGTACCGGATGCTGGAAGCCCCCGATGCGGAAACCGGCCTGCGCTTATTGAAAGAGAACCGGCCGGATCTCATTCTGATGGATATCCAACTGCCCGCCATGGATGGATTGACGGCGACCCGGATCATCAAGGCGGACCCGGCTTTGCGGGATATCCCCGTCTTTGCCTTATCCGGCTTTGCCATGGAAAGGGATAAGGATAAAGCGAAGGACATTGGCTTTGCCGGCTATATCGTCAAGCCGGTATCCGTGAAGGACTTGCTCAAGACGCTGGCTGGATTTTTCAACGCCGGGCAGGCGGGGAAAGAACCCGCTGCCTGACTGCGTTCATGAAAAGCAGCAATGACTGATCGCTTATCTCACAAAAAAGAATCATCACGATGCACCGTTTGAACGCAAATCCGGTGTGACTCAGCTCCGGCCGGCCGTCGGTCGGCGGTCGAACCAGGGCGCCGCCCGTTCCAACTGTCCGGCCAGCTGGAACAACAGCGACTCCTCGCTGAAGCGGCCGATAAACTGCACGCCGCAGGGCAGTCCTTCCCTGCTCCAGTGGAGCGGCACCGACATCGCCGGCTGGCCCGTGAGGTTGGCGAGCTGGGTGAAAGGCATTTTCGAGAGGCCCTTGGTGGCCAGCATATCCGCGATGCCCGACGCCTTGAGCAGTCCGCCCAGATTCAAGCTGTTGATCAGCTTCAAAATAAGCTGTTCGATGGGCTTCTGCTGAAGTTCGCCGATTTTCGGCGGCAAGCAGGCGATCGTCGGCGTCAGATAGAGGTCATAGGTCTCGTGAAATTTTGCCATCTGGCGGGAGAAGATATTCCAACTGCGCTGGGCCAGAACAAAGTCGCCGGCGGAGAACGTTTTACCCAGTAAATTTAAGGCCCAGGTCGCTTCTTCCGTGTCATGGTGGTTGAGCGGCCGGCCGACAATGCTTTTCAATTCCGCGATGTCCGCAGCCACTTCTCCGAAATACATCATCACGTAGCTTTTGCCCAATGCCTCCCCGTCAATGCCGTTATGAGCTTCCTCGACGTGATGCCCGAGACTTTCCAGAAGTTTGGTCGCGCCCAGAACTGCTTCTACGCATTCGGGATGAACGGTTGCCTTGAGCGGCGACTGAATCGTATAGCCGATCCTGAGCGGACGCGGGTCTTCGCCGGCTTCGGTTAGATAGGGTCTTGCCGGTCCGGGCAGAATATAAGGTGCGCCGGGGTCCGCGCCGTTTGTGGCATCGAGGATAGCGGCCGAGTCCCGCACCGAGCGGGTCAGCACACCTTCCACCACCGCGCCCTGCCAGATTTCGCCCGCATCGGGCCCGAGCGGATTGCGGCCGCGAGTGGCCTTCATCCCGAAAAGCCCGCAGCAGGACGCCGGAATGCGGATCGATCCGCCGCCGTCGCCGCCTGAGGCCAGGGGAACAAACCCCGCGGCAACAGCCGCCGCCGAGCCGCCGCTGGAGCCGCCGGGTGTGTGATCAGGGTTCCAGGGATTGCGCGTCGGGCCGTGCAGTTCGGGTTCGGTTACGCCCATCAGTCCGAATTCGGGTGTGTTGGTTTTTCCCAGAACGATCAGCCCCGCCGCCCGGTAGCGCCGGGCCAGTTCACTGTCGGTTGCCGGCACATAGTTGCGGCAGGCCTTGTTGCCTTTGGTCATGGGAAAGCCTGCGATGGCGGAGACGAGATCCTTGCACAAAAACGGCACGCCGGAGAAGGGGCCTTGCGGAATCGACCCCGCGGCCGCCTTGCGCGCCGAATCATCCATCCGGTAAATGACCGCGTTGATCGTCGGGTTCACGCTTTCGATGCGCCCGATTGCTTCCTCGCACAACTCCAGCGGGGTAACGTCCTTTTTTCTGACCAGTTCGGCCAGCCCCAGGCCATCGTATTTTTCATAGTCGGCAAAACGCGTCATGTCTTTCTCCTCAGGCTGCTTTCCAAAAACGGTTAGGTGGGTGGTTGGGATGGTAACGCGGCTGCCGCTTCAGAAAAACGGTTGAACGCATGAATCTTGTATCGGCCGCAAGTATAGTGAAGACAGCGCGGGCAAGTCAAGATCAATTTCCGGAGCAGGGATGGCCCGCTTAAGGACCTTCTGATCCGTCAGCTATTTGCCAAAAATCCTTCATGAAACACGACAAAACCCTGGGGAACCTTTTCGGTAAACGGCAAGGCAAAGAAAACTTCCGGAGGAACTCCCTCATAAACCAGTTCCGGGATATTCCGGAAACCGAACCGCTGATAATAGTCCGGATGGCCCACCAGAACGCAGCCCTGCCCGCCCAGCTTTTTAAGTAAAGACAGCCCTTCACCGATAAGGGATTTTCCAATTCCTTTTTTTTGATGCTCCGGTAAAACAGAAACCGGGCCGAGGCCGAACCAGCCTGCCGTGCCGTCTGAAATGGTCACCGGCGAAAAGGCAATATACCCTGCCACCTGTCCATCAATCTCCGCGACCAGCGAAATAGTCAGCGCATGGGCCCGGCGTAATGCAGTGATTATGAATTGTTCGGTATGATGACTGAATGCGAGATTCGCGAAGGCGGCAAGGGTTACTTTCGATATGGCTTCAATATCCGAACTTGTTTCATTCCTGATAATCATTTAAACTCCTTATTCGCACCGGTTGACTTTCCCTGAACGAGACCCGCCGGACAAAAGGCGCATATAGGGAGCTTCCGGGCGGTGCTTCACGCTGCTTTATGCTTCTTTTTTATCCAGGAAAATCTGTTCGATGCGGCGGAAGTCGGTTTTGCCGGTGGCGGTCCGGATAATGGACGGTACGATCTTGATGCGGCGGGGCATGGCGTAGGGTTCGAGCTTCTCCAGAATCATTTTTCGAAGCTGCATTTCGGTGAGTTCACAGGCGATCAGCGCGGCAATCACGCTTTCACGGCCTTTCTCGGCGGGAAGCGCGATGACCACGGCGTCGCGCACGGTGGGCAGCGCCTGGATTTTATTCTGGACGTCCAGAAGATCCACGCGCTTGCCGGCGACCTTGACAATGCCGTCGGCGCGCCCCAGCAGAAGGAAGCGGCCGTTTTTATCCGGCTGGACTTCATCGCCCGTCACGCAAAAACCGTCGGCATCCCGTTCCATTTCCCGGGATACAAAATCGGAGCGCACGGCCAGCCGCTTGCCGGACAGTCGCCAGGAGACCACATCGGCCGGTTTCCAGCTCTCCGTGTTTTCGCTGACGCTGCGCGCCGCGATGCCGCCCGTCTCGGTTGATCCGTAGATTTCATGGATGCCCAGGCCGGTCTTTTTCAGGAAATGCGTCGCGTCGGAACGGTTTAAAACGCCCGAAGACGAGAAGGCAATTTTGAGCGACGGCGCGGAAAGATTATCGACTTTCAAAGACCGGTAGTGAATGGGAACGCTGACCAGCACGGTGGCTTTGTGCCGGTTGATCGTGGAGATAATTTCCTGCGGAAACGTAAATATCTCCGGCATGACGCGGGCCTGCGCCAGAAAAGGCGTGAGAACGGAAAAAAGCAGGCCGTAAATATGGTACGGGGGAACGGTGGAGATGAACAGATCCTTGCCGGTCAGTGCAAATTTGTCGCGGAGGTAGAAAGCTTCGGCGATCAGGTTGCGCGGTGATTTGGACCAGACGCGGGGTTTGCCGGTTGATCCGCCGGTAAAAAGCCTCAAAAAAGGCTCGTCGGGATGACGCATCGTCTCGGGATTCAAATCGTCGGGATTTCCGGCCGCAGGCGTGATGATTTCCACGCCGGGCATTTCCTCGGGGTGGTCGGCGATAGCGGCGTCGAAGCCGACCGCTTCATACATTTCCATCAGGGAGTGTACGGAAAAAGAGTGGGGCAGGATCAGTTTGCAGGCGCCGGAAAGCGAGGCCAGGATGGCGGCGGCAATGACCGCTTTATTTTCCGTGCACAGGCAGACGGACTTGCCCGCGCCGCGCCGGGCCAGTGTTTTTTTCAGGCCGGCGGCCAGTTCAAAAATTTCGCCGTAAGTCTGCCCCGAATAGGTGAATTCCTTCTGGCAAAGTGTTTTCGAGGGAGCCAGGATTTTTTTGAAGGCGGTGATAAAATAGTCTTTTTCTTCTATGGGCATAGGATTATATTTCATCAGTTATTTTTTAAATGTCTATAAGAAATAAATAAAAAAAGCAATGCGGGTTTTTCAGGTTCATCCCGCCGTGCAGCGGAGGCATCAGCCGGAATGTTTTTTATTGACTTCTGAGTCGTTTTCTCATTAATTTACATGCTCCAAATCCGCAAGTGTTAATGGACGCGTGATCCAAACCGCCGAAGCCGGGGACGTTATGCACCGGGGTAAGAGTAAGGAAAGAACAGGCTGATGATGGATATCGAATCGTTGATTCCGCATCGTGAACCGATCAAAGTCATCACGGATGTGGTAGAGTTGGAGGATCATGCCGGCACTTGCGCCGCCGTGGTCAATGAACGCTGGCCGCTGTGCGACGGCCGGACCGTCCGCTCGCTTGTTCTGATTGAAGCCATCGCCCAGAGCGCCGCGATTGTGGAAGGCGCCAAACGGCAGCGGGAAGGCAAAGATGGTATCAAGGGGTGGCTTGTCGGCATCAAGTCCGCCGAATTCAAACAGGATACCATTCCCGTGGGAACCCGGATCACAGTATCCGTCAAAAGTTTGTATGCGCTGGAGGGCTACGGGGTGATCGAAGGGATCGTTAAATCGGGGGATGAGGTGCTCGCCACCGCCATCCTGCAGGCCATGCGTCTGAATCATGATATATCATAAAATATGCAAAGGAGATCGTGGAGATAATGGATGATAAAAAAATTGCCATCGTGACAGGAGCCAGCCGGGGCATCGGTCGCGCAACGGCCGTGGAGCTGGCCAGAACCGGCTGCTATGTCGTGATCAACTACAATTCCAATGAAGCGGCGGCCCGGGAAACGCTGACGCAGGTAGAGGCCGCGGGGTCGGCGGGCGAAATACGGAAATTCGACGTGGCGAACGCCGAGGAAGTGAAAGAGGCTCTGGCGAAGATTGTGGAGGCGCATAAGCGCATTGATGTCCTGGTGAATAACGCCGGCGTCACGGCCGACGGCCTCTTCATGATGATGGGGGACGAGGAGTGGCACAAAGTGATTAATACGACGCTCAACGGGTTCTTTAATGTCACCAAACCCGTCCTGCGCGAGATGGTCCGGAAGAAACGCGGTTCCATTGTGTCCGTTTCGTCCGTTTCGGCCGAAATGCCCAATCGCGGTCAGGCCAATTATGCCGCGGCCAAAGCGGGTATCAATGCGGCGACGCGGTCGCTCTCCAGAGAAGTGGCGCGTTTCGGCATCCGGGTCAACGTTGTTGCGCCGGGTCCCGTCGAAACCGAAATGCTCGACAGCGCGCTGATGGACTGGGTCAAGAATATGATTCCGATGGCGCGGGCGGGAAAACCTGAAGAAATCGCCCGGGTGATCCGCTTTTTGTGTTCGGATGACGCGTCCTTCATCACGGGGCAGGTGATTACCGTCAACGGCGGGATGTTCTGAGCATGAACGAGATGATGACGATGAGAAAAACGGGACTGTTTTTACTGCTTTTGCTGCTGATGATGACGATGGCCGCCCGGGCGGATGATTTTGCGAAACTGCGCAGGGATTCGGCGCGCATTACGACCATCTCCGCTGATTTTGTTCAAAAGAAGTCCATGAAGATTTTGTCCAAACCGCTGGTCTCGGAAGGATCGTTTTATTTTGCGGCGCCTGATTCCATCCGCTGGGAGTACCGCAAACCGATCAAGAGCGTCGTCATTTCCGGCAAGGGGACGACCCGGCGTTATATTGCCTCCGGGGGCAAAATGGTTGAAGACAAAACCGGCGGCGCGCAGGCGATGAAAATCGTGCTGGATGAAGTGGCCGGCTGGATGAGCGGCAAATTCGATGCCAATCCTTCCTTCACCGCAACCCTCCAGGAAGGACCCAGCACGGTGATTACGCTGACGCCGGTGGGAAAGGGCATGTCCGGCATGATCGAAAAAATCGAGATCACCGTTTCGAGGAAAGATATGTCGATCCAATCCGTGCGGATCATCGAAAGCGCGAGCGCTGAAACGCGCATCGACTTTGCGCATGTCGTCATCAACAAGGAAATCAATCCGTCCTTGTTTCGGGATGTTCCATGAAGGTTTTTCTTTTTCTGATCGGCTCTTTGCTGCTGGTATCCTGCGCGGCATTGCCGGCTATTACTGCTCCGCCCGGGGGGTCCGGGGGAAAAGCGTTTGCCTGCCCGTCTCCCTATCCTGCGGGTAAAAATCGTTTCATTCATGCCATTGAAGTGCACCGCGCCGGTCAGGCGCAGACGGTCCTGGTCGGGGTGACGCTGATCGATCCGGCTTTGCGGACGATTTCCTGCGCGCTGGTGAGCGCGGAAGGCATGGCCCTGTTCGAAGCCGCATCCGGGCCGGCCGGGCTCACGGTCAGCCGGGCGCTGCCGCCCTTCGACGCGAAGGACTTTGCAAGGAATATGATGGCCGATATCGAACTCATTTTTCTCGCGCCGCGGGATGCGCCTGTCCAAAAGGGCGTCCTCGCGGGAGGTGAAGCCGTGTGCCGGCACCAGGGGCGGGGATGGACCGATGTGGCGGCAGCTCCCGGCGGAAGCGTCCACATCCGGCATTACTCCGGGGCTGGCGGTCTTAAACGAAGCATTACGCTCGCGGGCGGCGGCCGGCCCTATGCAACGATAGAACTGCATGCGGCGGACCTGTTTGAGTATACCCTGGTCATGACGCTTATCGAATCCGAAACGATTCAGGACAAACCAACGCAGCGGCAATAAAGCCAGGACACGATCCATGAGAAATCCGGTCACGGGTGAGAACATCGTCATTATCGGCTCGGGCGTCGGCGGACTTTCCACGGGAATTCTGCTGGCCCTGCTGAATTTCCGCGTCACCGTTGTGGAAAAAAACCATGAGCCGGGCGGTTTGATGAGGTCTTACACACGCCGGGGCATCGACTGCCCCGTGGGCGTGCATTATGTCGGCGCTCTGGATCAGTCCGAACCGCTGGGGAAAATGTTTCATATTCTGGGCATTCCCGTGGAAGATCTGTTTTACCGGATGGGCAACCCCGCCGTAACCGACCGCTACATATTTGATGATTTTGTTTTTGATCTGCCGACGGGGCTTGCCGCCTATGAAAAAAATCTACGGGAGGCTTGTCCGGCGGACAACGCCGCGCTTGATGCCCTGATGCGTTCCTTGCGGGAAATTGCCGGCCGGATGCTTGCGACGTCTTTTTTCCTCAATCAGGGCGATCCGTTTCAGAATGTGGATTATTTCCGGCCGATGGGGGACGTGCTCGATGAGCTCGCCGCGTCGCCCCGATTGCGGGCCATCCTGGCCGTGCCCTGCCAGCTCATCGGCGTTCAGCTTAACGATTGTCCGGTGATCTTTCACCACATGGTGGCGGCCGGGTATTTATTTTCTTCCTGGCGGTTAAAAGACGGCGGCTCCCGAATGGCGGATGTCTTTGCCGCGCGGTTTGCCGGGCTGGGCGGCAGGCTGGTTCTGAATTCAGCCGTCCGGACAATCAATCTCCGGCAGGGAAAAGTTGCCGGCGTCAGCCTGGCTACCGGCGGAGATCTGCCGGCGGACGCGGTGGTGGCGGCGATCCATCCCAAGGCGCTGCTCGGACTGCTTCCCGAGAACGCTCTGCGCGCGTCGCTCAGGGAGAGAATTCTGACGCTTACGGAGACGGACGGAGTGATTGCGGTGCAGGCCGCCCTGGACGCCGAGTCGCACGCCGCGCTGGACCATAATATCTACCGTCTGCATTGCAATGAACAGGGCTTCATCGAAGACGGTATTTTTTATCAAATCCGGAAGAGCAACCAACCGGGGACCCATTTGCTGTCGATCATTACCCGTTCACTTTACGGCGAGTGGAGCCGCTGGGAAAATACGGTGTCCGGCCGGCGCGGCGCTGACTACGAGGAAAAAAAACAGTACATGGCCCGCGACCTGCTCAACAAAGCCGAAGCGCTCTTCGGGCCCCTGAAAAATTTGCGGGTTCTGGATGTGTTTACGCCTTTAACCCTGCGCGATTACATGAATTGTCCCGAGGGGTCCTGCTACGGGGTGTTGCGCTGTGCCCGGCAGCTGCTGAAAATAGCCTCTCTGAACAATCTGCCGATCGGCGGGCTGTGCCTTGCGGGTCAAAACGCGATGGCGCCGGGCGTTCTGGGCAGTATTCTGGGATCCTTCAGCGCGGTAAGGCAGCTTGCCGGCGATGAGCGTTTTGCCAGGGAATTTAGCGGGTTACTCTAATGCTGGACGGCGGCGTTGATTTGTGCTAATTTTCGCGGCACTTTTATCCCGTGCGGGAAGCGTTGCGGAGCCAGAGCGCCGGGCTCATAAAAATAAACGATTAAAGGATGTCCCCATTCGATGACACGTCAGGATATTGAAAAAGAAGTCCGCAGCATATTTTTGCGGGAGTTTGAAGTTGAGAACCCCGAGTTGGATGTCAATCTGCGGGAAGCCTACGGGTTTGACAGCATCGATGCCATTGAACTGCTCCTGGAAATTGAAAAATTTCTGGGTTCCGAGTTGACGCAGGAAGAAAAAAAGAAGGCCATGGACATCCGGACCATGAACCAGATTATTGACTATATCGAAATGCTGGCCGAAAAACGCAAGATTGCCGTGGAGAAAAAATAAATGACAGAGCGCAGAGTCGTCATAACCGCCTGCTCGGCCATATCACCCATCGGGCACGGCAAGGATGAGATCGTCGCGAGCCTGACCGGAGGGATCTCCGGCGTCCAAACGCTGCGCGAGGATGAACTGATCAGCCGCTTTATTCATTCCCGTGTTTACGGAACGGTCAGCTATCCGATTGCCTATGAGTTTAACCGGCAGCACCGCAAGACCATGGGGCCGGTGGCCTACTATGCCTGTCAGGTCGCCAAGGAAGTGCTGGCCGAGGCCGGTTTGCCCCAGGACTTTGTGACGGGCGGCCGTCTGGGTATCGCCTTCGGGTCGATCCACGGCTCTCCCACCGTGCAGCGCGATATTTACAAGATTTTTTTTGAAGCCAAGGACAAGGCCGATTACCAGCGCATCGGCGCGGTCGACTATCTGAAATCCATGGTGCATACGACGGCCGTCAATATTTCCAAGATGTTCGGCATTACCGGCCGCATTATTGCGTCAGGGACCGCCTGCACCACGGCCAGCCAATCCATCGGCTATGGCTACGAGGCTGTCAAATACGGTTTGCAGGACGCCATGCTCTGCGGCGGCGCGGATGAGTACGATACGATTACCGTCGCGGTTTTCGACAACCTGCTGGCCTGCTCCACCGCTTTCAACGATCAACCGTCGCAGACCCCGCGTCCGTTCGACAAATCGCGCGACGGTCTGGTTGTCGCCGAAGGCGCGGGCGCCGTCATGCTGGAAGACTACGAATTCGCGAAAAAGCGCGGCGCGACGATCCTGGGGGAGGTGATCGGCTTCGCGTGCAACTCCAACGGCGGGGATCTGATCCTGCCCAATCTCGACGGGATTACCAAAACACTGCGCCTTGGTCTGGAAAACGCCCGGATCAACGCCTCCGAGATCGATCTGGTGAGTGCGCACGCCACAGCCACCAAAATGGGCGATATCATCGAAGCGCAGGCAACCGGGGCGGTCTTCGGCCGGGAACCTTACGTGGTGGCCCTGAAGAGCTACATGGGACACACCATGGCGGCCTGCGGCGCCATTGAGACGGTGATGACCCTGTACATGATGCAGGAAGGATTTATCGCGCCCACGCTGAACCTGGAAGAAGTCGATGAACGCTGCGCGATGGTGAACCACGTCCAGAAGCTCATCGAAAAACCGGTCAAAACAGCGGCCATCCAGAATTTTGCCTTCGGCGGCGTCAACACCAGCCTGCTCATTCGAAAGTTGACCTGAAATTAAAATGGCCATTCTTCGATCCCTTAAGCGCTGCCTCGAATTTTGTTTCACGGTGCTTCTGTGGATTTATTTTCTTTTCGGTTATTTTGTGATTCTGCTGTTGTTTTTCGTTCCCTCCTACCTTCATTTAAAAAACAGCGCTGCCGTTTTGCAGAGAATGAATCATCTCCACTTGCGCTGCTTTTTTGCCTGGCTGGGTTTTCTGGCGCCGAAAACAGAATTTAAGATCGATGCGGATGTTCGCGGTCTCCGCTCCGCGATCATCGTCTGCAATCATGTTTCCTACCTGGACCCGATCCTGCTCGTGTCGCTCTTCGAGCGCCATACGACGATTGTCAAGGCGTCGTTCTTTTCCGTGCCCATTTTCGGCTGGTTTTTAAGCAAGGCAGGATACGTGCCTGCACCGCCCGCTGAAATATTCAGTCCCGCCATGACCGCGAACCTGGAAGAAATCAAGCGCCATCTGGCGGCAGGCGGCAATCTGTTTGTCTTTCCCGAGGGAACGCGCAGCCGCGGCGACAGGCTTTTGCCCTTCAATAAAGGCGTATTCAGCATTGCGCGTCACTGCAACAAAGGACTGACGCTGGTTTTAATCCGGGACACAGACCGGCTGTTTTCTCCCGGTTCTTTTGCGTTTCATATGCTCGAGAAAAATACCATTACAATGAGAGCGATTGCAACGCTTCAGCCGGATTACCAGGCCGATGATTTTTCGGTGAGTGTCCTGGCCGACGAGGCCAGACAAATCTTTAAACGGAAAATGGCCGGCATGCGAGCCGGCGGGGCGGAGACGCCCGGGACTGAAAAATAAAAATATGAACAGGAGATCCGAAATAGGTTAATAGGCTGTAGTCTATTAGACTATTAGATCTATTTTGAGGGGCGCGCTTGCCACCCGCAGGGGTGGGAGCGCCCGTCCGATCTGAGCTAATAGTCTACGGCCTAAAAGTCTACGGTCTGCTGATTGAGCGCTTGGCGCTCAATCAGCCAGTGCTTGCCGGATTTTCTGGGCAAGGTCATGAAGCCGGTAAGGCTTTTGCAGGAAGGCGCGGACGCCCTTGTTCATGATGGCCTGGGCGTTGCCGTTCAGACTGTAACCGCTCGACAGGATTGCCCGCACAGACGGGTTGACGGTTTTGAGCCGGTCAAAGGTATCGCTGCCGCTCATTCCCGGCATGATCATGTCGATGATGACCAGATCTATGTCCGCGTGCTTCCGGGCGTAGATGTTGACCGCCTCCTCGCCGCTGTTGGCCTTGATGATGGCATAGCCCAGTTCCGCGAGCAGTTTGCCCGTGACGTCCGTGATCACTTCTTCATCATCCACCAGCAGGATCGTTTCCCGCCCTCCGGACAGTTCGGCCTCTTTTGGCTCCTCGACGTCAACGGTCCGGGAGGAAGCCGGCAGGTAAATGTTGAACGTCGTTCCGTGCCCTTTTTCGCTGTAAACGGTAATCATGCCGGAGTGGCCCTTGATGATGCCGTAAGCGGAAGCCAGCCCCAGGCCGGTGCCCCGTCCCATTTCCTTGGTGGTGAAGAAAGGATCGAAGATGCGCTGCCGCGTTTTTTCATCCATGCCGACGCCGGTGTCGGTAATCGAGGCTTTAACATAGCGCCCCGGCTTTAAATTGTAGATCTCCGCCAGGGGTTTGTCCAGGATCACGTTGTCCGTTTCCAGATAAAGCGAACCGCCGCCTTGCATGGCCTGCCACGCATTGACAAATAGATTGAGCAGCACTTGCTCAATCTGTCCCCGGTCGACTTCCGCCGTCCATATGTTATCGATGTATTTTTCATAAATACGGATTTCCTTCCGGGTTCGGCCGAACAGGTTGATGGATTTGCTGATCAGATCATTGAGGTTGGTGGGAACGACCTCATAGCGGCCTGCGCGGGCAAATCCCAGCAGCTGCCTGGTCAGATTGGCTCCGCTTTGCACAAGCGTCTGCACCGCTTTGAGCTGTTCGTAATAGGGGTGGGTCGCATCGATTTCCAGCAAGAGGAGCGACGTGTAGCCCTGGATCCCCATCAACAGATTGTTAAAGTCGTGCGCGATGCCGCCGGCCAGTGTGCCGATCGCCTCCATTTTCTGGGCCTGATAGAGCTGGTCGGTCAGTTTTTTGCGTTCCTCCTCCATGCGGAAACGTTCCGTCACATCCCGGGAGATGCCGCGAAAACCGATGGCTTCTCCTTCCGCATTGCGCATGAGGGACACGGACATCTCCAGATGGGCGATGCTTCCGTCCTGGCGGATGATTTCATAGTCGACAATGCGCGCCGGCTTGCCGTCTTCATAGAGCTTTTTGAACGCCCCCGCGATTTTTTCGTTCATTTCCTGCGACGTGTATCGTTTATTCGTGTGGCCCAGCAATTCGTCGCGGCTGTGGCCGCTCCAGCCCCGCGGTTTATTGAGATAGGTCATTCTGCCCTGGAGGTCCGCTTCGAAATAGTCGTCGTCAATGTTTTCAATGATGGACCGGTAACGCTCTTCGCTTCGGCGCAGAGCCTCCTCGGCGCGCCTGCGTTCGGTAATGTCCATGATGAAGGAAAGCGTCGCGGGGCTGCCCTGGTAGATGATATTGACGACGCTGATACTGATGATGATGACGGAGCCGTCCGGTTTGATGACCCGGAAATCATAACTGGGGGACACCGGTTTGCCGGCCAGACGGTCCAGGTATCTCTGCCTGATCAGCTCCCGGTCGTCGGGATGCGTGAAAACACCGAGCGGCAGTCCGACAATGCCTGATTCCTCGCGGCCGATCGTTTTCAAAAGCTTCCGGTTGGCATAGACGTATTTCCCATTCTGGATAATCGAGATGCCGTCATTCGTTTTTTCCAGGGCGGTGCGATAGAGGGCTTCGCTTTCCTGCAGGGCCTGTTCTTTCTGCTTCTTCTCCGTGATGTCCTGAATAAAACTTAAGACCGCTTGTCTTCCCTGGAAGATAATATCCGTCGCCGTGACGTTGATCATGGCTGTCGATCCGTCCCGTTTCAGGACGCGCGACTCGTAATAAGAGGCGATTTTACCTTCTTTCTTTCTCTCCTGATAATACTTTCTGCCCAGGCCGATGTCATCGGGATGAACGTAAATATCCGCGGGTCCGCCGATGATGCTTTCACCGGGCCGGCCGAGGGTGGTCATCAGCTTTTGATTGATGTAAAGGTATTTGCCTTCTTTCACATCGGTGATGGTGATGCCGTCGCTCGTGGATTCGAGCGCCGTCCGGTACAGCGCTTCACTTTCCCGCAGGGCTTCCTCGGTTTTTTTCCGTTTCGTGATGTCCTGGACAAAACTGAGCAGAGCGGGCTTTCCCCTGTAGGTAATATCGACGGATGTCGAAAGAAGATAAATGATGCTTTGATCGGGTCTGATGATGCGCAGTTCATGTCTCCCGGGCGTGGACTCGCCGTGAAGCCGCTTTTGATAATCCTCCCTGATCATGGCACGGTCGTCGGGGTGGATCAGATAGCCCAGAGGTTTTTTGCGCGTGAGGAAGTCTTCGGAGGCCCCGATGGTGTCCAGAAACTTCCTGTTGACATAAACATATTTGCCATCCTGCAGAATCGTGACGCCGTCATTGGTGGTTTCCAGGGCGGTGCGGTAGAGCGTCTCGCTTTCGCGCAGCGCTTCCTCCGCTTTTTTGCTTTCGGTAATGTCCCTGATAAAAGTGATGATGGCCGGCTTTCCCCGGTAGATGATATCCACGGATGATGACTGCAGATAGATGAAAGAACCGTCTGCTTTCAGGACACGCGTAATATGCTCGTCTTGCAGCTGCGTACCCTGACGGGCGTGCCGGTCTAAAAAATCCTGGAGCCCCGCCTGGGCTTCGGAACCCGCCAGGACCCCGAGCGGCCGGTTGATAATGGCGTCGCGGGCCACGCCCAGCGTGTTTAAAAACTTCTGATTGACGTAAACATATATGCCGTTCTGCAGGATCGTGACGCCGTCGCTGGTGGATTCCAGGGCGGTGCGGTACAATGCTTCGCTTTCCCGCAGGGCGGTGTCATATTTTTTATGCTCCGTAATATCGGTAATAAAGGCCAGTGTTGCCGGTTCGCCGTGATAGGTGATGGTGACATTGGTGACATCAACATAGGCCATGGAATCATCCGGTTTGAGGATGCGCAGTTCATATCGGGAATGGGGCACGGGCTCATTATTAACCGTGGCCAGATAGTTTTCCGCAAGCAACCGGCGGTCATCCGGGTGGATGAAGATGCCGGCCGTTTTCCCGATCAGGCTTTCATCGGGACGGCCGATGGTCTCCATTAACTTTTTATTGGCGTAAACATATTTGCGATGCTGGACGATGCTGATGCCGTCACTGGTGGTTTCCAGCGCCGTCCGGTACAGCGCTTCGCTTTCGCGCAGGCGCTCATCCTGACGGCGGCGGAGCGTGATGTCCATGACCATGGAGCGGCTCATGATAAAGGTGCCCTCCGGGTCGGTTACGGCCGACGCGGTGACGAGGACCGGAAAAGTCGTCCCATCCCTGCGCTTCATGTCATATTCCACGTCACGCACCAGGCCCTGTTGTTTCAAGACATCGAAAGCCTTTTCGAAACGGCCGCGGTCGGCCTCGGATATGATTTGTGTATAGGATTTGCCGATCAGTTCTTCCCGGGCATAACCCAGCCAGGACAGCTCCATATCGTTGATACGGACGATGTTGCTCTGGGCATCGAGCGAATGATAACCGCAGGGGGCGTTATGATAGAGATCATTGATTTCCTCGGCCGATTTAATCAGGTCATTTTCAATCTTTTGCCGCTTTTGCGCCTCAATGCTCGCGCCGCGGATGCGCGCCACAACATAAACGGTCATCGCAAAAAACAGAATTAAGGCCAGGGCGAGGAGCATGATCTGATACCGGGTGGTTTGCGCCGCGGGAAGCATGAGCCTCTCCGATGAGACCACCGCGACCGACCAGTAGCCATTGCCGACGCGGATCGGCGCGAAGACGGCATGTTTGGGCCGCGTGTCTTTTGCTCCGTTTTTGAGATGATGGTCGATAAAGGTTGCCTCTCCCTCCTGGCCTTTCATCATCCGCTGGAACATGGCGGCGGCTTCGCTGTCATCTGCATAAAATTCCAGGAAAGAGCGTCCCTGATGAATGGAGGTGGGGCAGTGGATGATTCTGCCGTGGGCATTGACCAGCAGAGCGTACCGGTTATCAGGGACGTAGAGGCTGTTCAGATAATCGTCGGCCAGGTCACTAAACGAAATTAAAAACGCAATCGTGCCGTCAAAGGTCTTGCCCCGATAGACGGGGACATGAATGGCGATGCTGTCAAATCCCTGAACGGTCCTGAAAACATCGCTGACCACCGTCTGTTTCGTTTGCAGCACCTCCCGGACATGGGTCTGTCCGGAAATGTTCGCGCCGACAGCGCCGGGGACGGACGGAACTGTATCCAGGATGTCGCCTTGCGCATTCATCCGGGTGATGCCCCTGATATGAGGCTGCGATGGGTTCTGCGTTGATCGAAGGAGTGCTTTACCCTCCGTGTTCATTAAAATGATGCGCTGGGACCGGGCCATGGCATGCAGTAAAGCGATATGGTGATTCAGAAAGGATTCGATTCCGTTTGCGGCCAGCCGGGCATAAATCATCTGACGGTCGTTCATCTCCCGGATGGCGTTCTTTCTGACCTGGATGAAGATGGAAACCGTCAGGGCGATGCAGATGAGAACACTGATGACCAGGAAGATAATTTGCTTTTTGTAGGATACCATGGCAACCCCGCGGGCCGGTTTGATCTGCAGCGTTGATCCGTTCTGTACTGGACTTTTGTAAGTATATGAAGGATATCCGGGCAAGTCAACCGAATATTGCCTTTCACCGGGTACTCGTTTTTTGCCCGGACGGGGCGGTGCTGTTTAAAGGATCCGCCGGCGGATTCTTTAATATTTGTTTGACTTTTTGGACTGCCCATTTTAAGTTTCGGTCCATTACGGGTACAACTTGAAGGAACCGGTCGAAAATTGAGCATGAGTAAAAAAAAGCGTGTTGTTATCACAGGGTTAGGTACAAAAAACGCTATCGGTAACGATCGCGCGCAATTTGCCGCCGCGTTAAGGCAGGGCGTCTGCGGAATCGCGGAGCTTGACCTGTTTGACACAACCCGATTTAGAACCCATAAAGGCGGCCAGGTCAAACATTTTAATCCCCGTCTTTATATTCCTGAAATATTTACTTTAAAGAGAATGTCGCGGGCCGACCAGCTTTCTTTTGCCGCAACGATGGAAGCCCTGGCCGATGCCGGCCTTTACCCGTTGCCTGAAGCCGTGACGGAGAACATGGGTGTGGCTATCGGGGGCGGCTCCGGCGGACTCTACGAGGCGGAAAGCTTTTATGCCGAGATGCTCGTGAAGGGTGCTGACCGGTCAAGATACTCCCGGCTTGCCACCATCTATTGCGCGTCATCCGCCGACCGGATCGCATCCAACCTGGGACTTCTGGGCCCGAAAGCCACCTTCATGACAGCCTGCTCCGCGGGCGCAACCGCGCTGGGTTATGCCAGGGATTTAATTGTCAGCGGCCAGGCCGCCGTCATGCTGGCCGGAGGCGTGGAACCGATGTGCCGGATCACCTATGCCGCCTTTAATGCGCTGAAATCCGTGGACGAGGATGTCTGCCGGCCCTTTGCCGGGAACCGGGCCGGACTTTCCCTGGGCGAAGCGGCGGCCATTCTGGTTCTGGAACCCCTCGACGCGGCTCTGGACCGCGGGGCAAAAATCTATGGAGAGCTGCTGGGTTACGGCGTGACGTGCGATTCGTTTCACATGACCGCTCCGGATGAAAAAGCATCGGGCGCCGTCCGGTCCATGCAGGCGGCCATGAAAGACAGTGGACTGACCATCGAAGATATCGACTACATCAACGCCCACGGGACTGCCACGCCCGTTAATGACGTGACGGAAACCCGCGCCATTAAAGAGGTCTTCGGCAAAAGGGCCTATGCCATCCCCGTGAGTTCGACCAAGTCCATGCATGCCCATACCCTGGGTGCGGCAGGCGCGCTGGAAGGAATTGTCAGCCTGCTTGCTTTGACGGAGGGGTTTATTCCGCCGACCATCCATTCGGTGGAACGTGATCCGGAATGCGATCTGGATTATGTCACGGAAGGAATGCGCAAAGCTGAGCTGCGTGTGGTTCTGTCCAATTCTTTCGCTTTCGGCGGCAATAATACCACGGTCATTTTCGGCCGGTACGATGGGCAGGGTGCGGTCCATGGATAAGAATTACAGCGCGCCGGATCATGAACGCATTGTTGTGACGGGCCTAGGGATGGTCACGCCGCTCGGCGCCGGCCGGGACGAGTTTTCCCGAAGGCTGTTTGCCGGGGAGTGCGCGATTGATGTCGTGCAGGCTTTTGATACCCGGGCGGCGACGTCGCACCTGGCTGCGGAAGTGCGCGATTTTACCCCGCGCGATTTTATTTCCGTCAAAAACTTGAGGCGGATGGACAGGACATCGCTCATGACAACCGCATCGGCGCGCATGGCGCTCGAGGATGCGGGTCTGGCGGTGACGACTGATAATCGCGACCGCATCGGTATTCTCCTGGGCACGGCCTTTGGCGCGACGGATGTTACGGTTTCGTTTGCCGGCACACTGATTGCTGAAGGACCCTCGTCGGTCAATCCGATCCTGGTGCCCAATACCGTGATGAACGCGCCGGCGGGGCACGCGTCCATCGAACTGGGATTCCGCGGCGTCAATACAACGGTGACCCATTTTGCAGTTTCCGCTGAAACCGCCATCGCCTACGCGATCTCCGAAATCCGGCGCGGCGTGGCCGATGTGATGCTGGCCGGCGGTGTGGATATTCTGTCCAAATTTTACTATGAATCGCTCGCGAAATTCCACGGCCTGTCGCCTGATGACGGATGTGAAGAAGCCGCCCGTCCCCTGGATATCAGGCGCAATGGCTATGTGGTCGGGGAGGGCTGCGGCATCCTTTGCCTGGAGTCTCTGGCCGGCGCGCGCAGGCGGGGCGCAAGGATTTACTGCGAACTATCCGGCGCCGGTCTGGGATCGTCGCCTTCCGGGCCGACAGCCTGGCCTGCGGACACGGAGGGCATCAAACGGGCTTTCCGGCGGGCGCAGAGAAACTCGGGCGCCGGCCTTGCGGATATCTCGGCCGTGATGGCGGCGGCCAACGGCGGCAGAGTCTTGGATGAGACGGAAGCCCGGGCCTACGATGAACTATTTGACTCCTGCGGCTCCCGGCCGCTCATCACATCCATTAAAGGCGCGATCGGCGAGAGTTTTTCCGGCGGCGGGATTCGGGCTTGCGCTCTGGCGCTATCTATGGAAAAAGGATGGCTGCCTCCGACCGTCGGACTGGAAAGGCCATTGGGTCCGCTGAATATCGTAACGGCGGAGAAAATATTAATGAGAGGCCGTCATGCGGTTCTGGCCGGTATTTCCTTCGGCGGAACTTACGCGTATGTTATGTTCAGCGGTTGTCAGGGTTAAAGGGGAAACATTTTGAATATCGGGGAATGGATCACGAAACGGGCGATTATCGCGCCCGACAAGCCGTTTTTAAAGGAAAAAAATAAAACATACACAAACCGGCAGTTTAACCGGCGGGTGAACCGGACGGCGCACGCCCTGGTGCAGCTGGGACTGGTCAAGGGAATGCGGATCGCCGTCCTGATGTCGAATTCCAGCGAGTTTCTGGAAATATTTTTTGCGTGCGCGAAGACCGGCATCATTCTGGTGCCGCTCAATTTCCGCCTGGCCGTGCCCGAACTGTTATATATTCTCGGCGATAGTGCGCCTGCGATGCTCATCTATTCATCGGAATTTACGGCAAAGACGGGTGAACTCAAGGCGGCCGGCGTGGATATTCAACGCTTCTACCGGCTGGGAGAGGCAGACGGCGACGGTGATCCGGACTTCTCGAAATACGCCGATCGTTTTGAAACTCTGGAGCCGCTGGAAATTCTGGGCGTTGATTTGCCCGATCCCCTGTTTATCATGTACACGTCCGGCACCACGGGCGACCCCAAGGGCGCAGTGCTGACCCACCAGAATATTCTGTTCGGCGCGATTCATTCGCTGCTGGGCTACGGGGTGGACCGGTCTTACAAATCGCTCGTGATTGCCCCGCTGTTTCACATCGGAGCGCTGGCGGCGTCGGTGACGCCGATCGTTTACGCGGGCGGTTCCCTGATCATCAGCAGTTTTTACAACGCATCCGAAACCTTAAAGACGATCTGCCGTGAAAAAATCAACTATATGTTTGCGGTGCCGGTGATGTACCAGATGATCGCGGATGCGCCCGAATGGCGGGATGCGGATTTGTCCCATGTCCATTTTTTCATCTCCGGCGGCGCGCCGATTCCCCTGCCGGTCATCCGGAAATACCAGGAAGAAAAGGGTGTCGGCTTTGTGCAGGGCTACGCCCTCACGGAGACCGGGCGGCTCACCTCGCTGGATCTGGAAGATTCGATCCGCAAGGCAGGGTCGGTTGGCAAAGAAGTGTTTCATGTGAACCTGCGGATCGTCGATGAGCACGGCCGCGACCTCCATTCAGCGGAACCGGGAGAAATCCTGGTTCAGGGGCCGAATGTGTTTCCCGGCTACTGGAACAAAGAGGCGGCGACGCGGGCGGTTTTCAAGGACGGCTGGTTCCGCACCGGCGACATCGGCCGCCGCGATGAAGACGGCTTTGTCTATATCGTGGGACGAAAAGTGGAGATGATCATTTCATCCGGGGAAAATATTTATCCGGTGGAAGTGGAGCGCGTGCTCCAGTGTCTGCCCGGAATCCGGGAGGCCGCCGTGGTCGGCATGCCCGATCCCAAAAGAGGCGAGATCGTCGGCGCGTTTGTGATCTTGAAAAAAGACGCGCACGTATCGGAGGCGGACATCCTGAATGCACTGCCGGGGAAAATCGCATATTACAAAATTCCGAAAAGGATCTTCTTTGTCGAGGAGTTTCCGCGCAATCAAAGCGGCAAGGTTCTGAAGAGGATCTTGAAAAAACGGGTGGAAGAGCCATAAATGGACAGGATTCCCTGCACCGAGCCTGGCGTGACATCCGGATCACGCGGATACAGCCGGTTCCAGGGAAATCATGAAACAGATTATCGCCCGGGCGATCACGAAATAACAGGAAACGAAAAAGAGGTGTTATGAAATTTCTATTGATTTATCCGAAGTGGGAAAAGCTGGACCGTCAGACGCGCTTCACCCTGCCGCCGCACGGACCGGTGGTGATGGCCGCCACGCTGCCTCCGGACGTGGAGGTGCAGTTCATCGATGAAAACGTCGAACCGGTGGATTTTGACGCGGCTGCGGATGTCGTCGGCATTTCCATGATGCTGACCGCGCAGATCAAGCGGGGCTGGGAGATTGCGGACACCTTCCGGGCCCGGGGGCTCAAAGTCATCTGCGGCGGGATTGCCACCATGCTGCACGCCGAAGAATGTGAACAGCACGCCGATGCCGTTTTTATGGGCGAAGCCGAAGGCCGCATGGAGCAGATCCTGGCGGATTTCAAGGCGGGCAAACTGCAGAAGGTCTATAACGTCATGGATGATCAGCCGCCGATCGAGAGCGTGGGCACGGCCCGGCGCGGCATCCTGAAGCGCGACATGTATAATTACCGCGGCGTGCAGATGGTCGATCTCGTGCACGCCTCGCGCGGCTGCCGCTTCAACTGCTATCCGTGCGCGGTGCGATTCCTGGGCGGACGCAAGTTTCGTCCGCGTCCCTACGACAAGGTGATCGAGGAGCTGGCGAGCATTGACAACAACCGCCTCTTCATCGTGGACAATTCACTGGCCCAGGACAAGGACTGGGAGATGGGGCTCTTCAAAGAAATGATTCCGCTCAAGAAGAAGTGGTGCTCCCATCCCATCGAAGACGACGACCAGGTTCTGGACCTGGCGGCGCAGGCGGGCGCCTGGTTTGTCTATCAGGCGATCTTTGATTCTTCCAATCATATCCGCGACCGCGTCAAGCGGTATCACGATTACGGCATCGGCGTGGAAGGCAGCATTCTGCTGGGCCTTGATTATCACACGGAGGATTACATCAAGCGCTGGATGGATTTCCTGCTGGAGATCGAGCTGGATATGGCGGAGTTCACCGTGCTGACGCCCTTCCCGCACACCCGGACTTATGACGACCTGAATAACGCCGGGCGGATTTTTTCCAGGGACTGGAACGATTATACCTGCGGCAAGGTGGTTTTTCAGCCGAAGATGATGACGCCGGAAAAACTTCAGGAAATGTATTATTACTGCTGGGATCGTTTCTATGAAGAAGAGCCCGCCAATTATAAAATGTTCAAGATGCTGAAGCGCGTGATGGATAAAGAAAAAGCAGACGGCACTTTCAAGCCGCGCGTGCGCGGATAGGCATCTGCCGCCGAAAGGAGTTCGAAAACCGATGAGGAAAAGTGAGAGGAAGGCTGCGCTGGTGATTGACGGCAGCCCTGTCCGTTTTGAGGATATGCTCGCCGTCGCCAAAGACGGCCTGCCGGTGTCCATCAGCGCGTCTAAGGCGTTTGTGCGGCGGATGGGCCAAACGCAGAAGGCGCTCATGGATGCCCTGCAAAAAGGCGTTGCCGTTTACGGCGTCAACACGGGTTACGGCAAATCATGCGGCAACCGGATGGCCATGGAATCGGCCCTGGAGAACGGCGTCAACATCTTCCGGTTTCATGGCTGCGGCACCGGAGACCCGATCGGCATCGAAGAGACGAGAGCCGCGATGCTCACCCGCATCATCTGTCTCGCGCGCGGTTATTCCGGCGTTTCGATCGGATTGCTGAAGCAGCTGGCGGATTTTTTAAATGCGGGGATCACCCCCGTTGTGCCCGCGGAAGGGTCCGTCGGCGCCTCGGGTGATCTGACGCCGATGTCCTATATCGGCGCGGCGCTCGCCGGTGAACGGGACGTGTTTTATGAAGACGACATCATGCCGGCGGCAAAGGCCATGAAAAAAGCCGGCCTCAAGCCCTACCGATACCTGCCGAAAGAACCGCTGTCGATGGTGAACGGGACCACGACCATGACGGGGATTGCGGTCCTGAACGTGGAGCGGGCGGAGCGGATCCTGGATGCCGCGGTTAATGCGACCGCGCTCAGCGTTCATGCGATGAAAGGAAATGCCCATCACTATCATCCGGTCATATCAGAAGCCAAAGCGTTTCCGGGTCAGGCGGAGGTTGCGAAAAAAATCTCCCGCCTGCTCGAGGCCCGGGTGTCCGCGCGTCAACTGGAAGACGACGCGCTCGAAACCCTGCAGGATCCCTATTCGCTCCGGTGCGCGCCGCAGATTCTGGGTGTGCTTGCCGATGCGCTGTCCTGGATTAAAAAATGGGTGGAAGTCGAGGCCAACTCGTCCAATGACAATCCGATCTTTGATCCCGCAACGGGACAGGTCCTGATGGGCGGTAATTTTTACGGCGGCCATATCGCCTTTGCCATGGACGGCCTGAAAGCGGCGCTGGCCTCCGCGGCGGATATGTGCGATCGCCAGATGATGCTGCTGGTCAATCCCACGTTGAACCGCGGGCTGCCGGGCGATCTGGTCCGGCTAAACGGCGGCGGGGGATTGCATCACGGGTTCAAAGCCATGTCGATTTCTTCATCGGCGCTGGCTGCCGAAGCGCTGAAAGCGACGATGCCTGCCGCTTCTTTTTCGCGGTCCACCGAATCCCACAACCAGGACAAGGTCAGCATGGGCACGATTGCGGCGAGGGATTGCGAGCGGGTCTGCACGCTTACGGAAAGAGTCGTTGCCATTCATCTGCTCGCGGCGGCGCAGGCGTGCGATATCCGGCAAAACATCCGGGTCCGGCCGCTTCTGGCCGGAGCTCTGCAAAATATCCGGCAGGCGAGCGACCCGGTGATTGAAGACCGGCCGCTGGATGAAGATATTGAAAGAATGTGTGTGGTGATTCGCTACACGGATTTCTTCAGAGGAAAACCATGAACGCTGATAAAAAAAGTTTCGAAGTGAAAATCAGCGTGCCTTTCTATGATCTGGACCCCATGCAGATCGTCTGGCACGGCAATTATCTCAATTACTTTGAACTGGCGCGCGCGGGGCTTTTCGAGCGCCAGGGCGTTGATCTTTACTCATACTATGATCGGGAAGGAATCATTTTCCCCATCATTCGGACCTCGACCAAGCATATTTTGCCGCTCAAGCACCGCGATGAGGTTATCTGCAAGGCAACGCTCGTCGACGCCAATATCAAACTGGTGGTGGATTTTGAAATCCGCAAGGCCGCGGACGGCAGTGTGTGCACGCGGGGGCGCACGGAACAGGTGGCGGTGAAGACACCGGAGATGGAAACGCTGTTCAGTATTCCACAGGATATTCGCAATTTGCTGGGGTTTTAAATGGATGACCGTTTGAAAAAAGCCTTTGTGACGGGCGTGGAGCGGGTGGCGGCCTGGGCGGATCTGCTCGACGCGATTAACGTGTATCCCGTGGCCGACGGCGATACCGGCCGGAACCTGTCCATCAGCCTCTTGCCGCTTCGCCTGGCCGGCGAAAAACAGGAGAAACTTGTCCGTCATCTGCTGATGGCCGCGCGCGGCAACTCCGGCAATATCGCCTCCCAGTTTTTCTCATCTTTTTATGCCCTGGCGTCTTTAGCAAATCTGAAGGAGGCCGTGCAGGAGGGCAATGCCCGGGCCTGGAAATCCGTGAGTGATCCGCGCCTGGGGACGATGCTTTCCGTTTTTGACGCGCTCGAAGAAATCCTTGAACGGATTGAATTCACGCCTGATCAAAAAAGTGCGGACGAGATTATCGCGCACCTGGAGCAGGCCGTGCATGAAACGCACGATACCCTGCCCAAGTTGAAGGAGGCCGGCGTTGTGGACGCCGGCGCCCTGGGCATGTATATCTTTTTTGAAGGATTTTTTTACGCCCTGGCGGGGTGCGCCGATACGTACCGTCCGGTGACGGACGTGTTTAAAGATCGTTTGCGTATTTCGTCCGCGTTCCATGAGACATCGGAGAATGGATACTGCGTCGACTTTGTCGTCGAGGCCCATGCCTTATCGGATGATCTGGCCAGGATCGCCGGCGGTGAGGACAGCGCCATCATCATTCAGGAAGGCGATCTCTACAAAATTCACCTGCACACGGACGACCGGGAAAAAATCAAGTCGCAGATGAGTGCGCTGGGTGCCGTGACAAACTGGGAGGACGATAACCTGGCAAGTCAGATCGCGCAGTTTTCGAATGCTCCCGTGCATTCCGGACTGCATATCATGACGGATGCGGCCGGATCGCTCACCCGCGACGACGCGAAACAATATGGCTTCACGCTTTTGAACAGTTACCTCAATGTCGGTGAAAAGTCTCTGCCCGAGACTTACTTTCATCCCGGCGAACTCTACAGCGCCATGAGCGCGGGCGTGAAGGTTTCCACGTCGCAATCCTCCGTTTTTGAGCGGCACCAGTTTTATGCCAGCGTGCTGGCCCGGTTTGAAAAAGTTTTGTATTTGTGCGTTGGTTCCGTCTTCACGGGCAATTATGCCGTGGCGACCCAGTGGAAAAAAGAGCATGATCCGGAGAACCGGCTGCTGATTATCGATACGGGTGCCGCATCGGGCAGACTGGGCACGATTGTTCTGGCGACCCAGCAATTCCTCAAGCATACAAAAGATATGGACCGAACCTTCGCCTTTGCGCAAAAAGCCGTGGAAACGTGCGAAGAGTATGTTTTCCTCGAGAAGCTGCAATACCTGGCGGCAGGCGGCAGGCTTTCCAAAACCAGTGCTTTTTTCGGCGATATGCTGAAGATGAAACCGGTTATTTCGCCGCAGCCGGAAGGCGCCAAAAAAGTGGCCGTTGTCCGAAATCGTAAAGCTCAGATCAGTCTGGCTCTGGAAAAGATGGCGGCGTCCCTTTCCCGGGACGCCCGCGCGCTCATCATGCTCGAATATTCGGACAATGTCTCCCAGGTGTCTGAATTTCAGGAAAGGGTGCAAAAGCTCTATCCCGGGGCGGTGATCATTCTACAGCCCCTGTCCTTGACCTCCGGCGCGCACATGGGGCCGGGAACGTGGGGCGTGGCCTTCCTGAAATTGTAAGGTGAAGGGTTCATGGAAACAGCGAGCACGAATATGGAAATACGAGACACGAACAACGAGACACGAACGACGAGAAATGTCGGCCGCTTTGCATTGATCATTCCGGTTTACAATCACGCCGCGACGGTGGTTCAAGTGACCAGGCAGGCACAGGCGCTGGGTTATCCGGTCTTTGTCGTGGATGACGGGTCAACGGATGAAACACCCCGGCGGCTGGCGGAGATCAAGGGCATCACGGTGCTCACGCATCCTGAAAACGAAGGTAAAGGCGCGGCAATTTTGACGGGCTTTATGGCCGCGGCCCATGTGGCTGACTTTGCCATCACGCTGGATGCGGACGGCCAGCACTATTCGGAAGATGCCCGGGATTTGATTGACGCCATCCCGGCCAAAAAGCGTCCCATCGTCATCGGCGCGCGCGAAGGGATGAACGCCGCGCTGGGCGCCCATATCCCGTGGACCAGCCGTTTCGGCCGGAAGTTTTCCAATTTCTGGGTTCGACTGTCCGGCGGGCCGAAACTGTCCGATTCCCAAAGCGGCATGAGAATTTATCCGCTGCCGGAGGCCCTGAGTCTCCCCACGCGGGCACGGCGCTTTCAATTCGAGGTGGAAGTGCTGGTGCAGGCCAAAAGAAAAGGGATTCCAATCATCGAAGCCCCGATTCGCGTTGTTTACAATCAGGACGGATCAAGAATTTCCCACTTCCGGCCCTTTGTTGATTTTCTGCGCAACTCCAAAACATTCACCCGTCTGATTTTTACCCGGATCTTCTGCCGGCATTAGCGGGCAGTTCCAGCTTGTATTGACGGGGTGGCGTGTGGTATCTTAGGCGCGGATTGAACGCAGTTTCTGAGCCGCAAAAAGGGTCTGAGGAGATGAAGCCGTGCCGTTTGCCGAAGTTTCCAGACAGGATTTGTTCAAAGCCTGCGAGTCGCTTTTTGGAACGGACATCGACGTGTCGGTCGAATTTCTACGCTATCTGAAGCCCTCGGGCGTCAAGGCGGCCTATCGAAAGAAGGCGATGGAAACACATCCCGACCGTGCGGTCGTGATGGACGGCAAGGCCGATTTCATGGCGGATCGCTTCAAAGAGATCAGTCTGGCCTATCAGATGCTGCAGGAATTTCTGAGCGCTCCCTGGAAATATTCACTGACGGAAAAGGGAACCCTCTATCAACGGAAACAGCCCCCTGTGCGTCCTGCGGCCCGCAGGAGCACGGCCTCTCCGAAAGTGGAACCGCTCTATGCCGGCCGGATGCCGCAGCGGCGCCTGCTCTTCGGCCAGTATCTTTACTATTCAGGTCAGATATCCCTTTCCACGCTCATCAAAGCGATTGTCTGGCAGCGGCTGCAGCGGCCCTCCGTCGGAGCTATTGCGGTCAGTTGGGGATGGCTGGAAGGCGCCGACATTCTCGATATTCTGCGCTCGCGGAAGTATGGCGAAAAATTCGGCGAGTGCGCATTGCGTCAGGGGCTGCTCTCCAGGCATCAGCTGACGCGTCTGCTGGAAAAGCAAAAAATGGTTCAGCCGCCGATCGGGAAATACTTCATAGAGCAGAACATCCTGACGTCCGCACAGGTCTTCAAACTGATTGTGGAAATGAAAGTGCACAATAAGAAATTCTGGACCTACTAGATTTAGGCTATTAGACTGTAAGCTTTTAGACTGTTAGGGTCAATTTGTGGGGCGCGCTTGTCACCCGCGGGTGTTGTTGCGCCCATCCTTTTAACCTAATTGCCTAATAGCCTACAGTCTAATAGCCTTTTTTTGCGTCTTCAGCCTTTTTTATGGAATATCTTCTTGAAAAATCCTTCCGGCTTTTTCTCGTTTTCCGCCGGTCCGGTCCGGGGGTAGTCGATTTTTAACAGATAGTCGTAAAAAATCTGCCCTTCCTTAAACGCCGGATTCAGCTTCATGGCGTTGGCCAGAAACTTTTCCGCTTTGTCCGGGTCCCCGGACTCGAAATACGCGCGGCCGATATTATAATGAAGATTTTCATCTTCCGGCGATACAATCAGAGCCTTGTTATAATTTTGAATGGCTTCGGTGAAGGATTTGTTCACGCGGCACTGCATGCCGGCGTCATTGTAGTGCAGCGTGACCGCTTCGCGGATTTCTTCGCTTTCGTTCATGATTTCCCAGGCCGCGGGCAGGTTCTGCTGGTCGACAAATTCGATGGCGTGTTCTATTTTTTTGCGCTGGGCTTCCTGTTGCTGCTGCTTTTCCCGGTCGATTTCCAGCCGGTGGGCTTCGGCGGCTTCGTCGTCTCTTTTGACGCGCTCGACGATATCTTCTTCCTGGGCGGCAATCATGCTCTTGATGAATTCCAGATTGGTTTCCAGGTCGGTGTCGCCGAACGACACAACGCCGAAAATTTCCTGGAATTTTTTATGAGCCGACAGGCTTCTTAAGAACAGTTCAATGCCCTGGTGAAGTTCGTTCTTTTCTTTTTCCGTCTTCGGAATGGACGGCAGCCGTTCAATCACTTCTTTAAAGGCGATCAGGCAGGCAGCGATTTTACCCTGCCTGAGCTGCATGTCGCAGTTGTGAAAGCGATGGAAAAGCTCGGTGATATTGGTGATCTTGGAAGCCATGCCCTTTGCCCCCATTTACGGCAGATAAATGGAAAATACGCCCCCGCCCATGGAGCCTCCGTTGACGATGGAGATAAAACCTTTCCTGTCCCGGTTGATATGCATGGCCGCGACCATCATGGAAAAATACAGACCCAGGCCCGTGCTGCCGGTTTTAAAATCAATTTCCTGCTTGAATTCGGGTTGCTGATCTTCGTTGATCAGCATACTGGGCGGATACCCCTTGCCGTCGTCTTCGACTTTCAAAACCAGATAGCCGTTTTCCTCCGCGGCGCTGATCTTGACGTTGACCTGCGCGTAGCGGAATGCATTATTAATGACATTGTCCAGGACGCCTTCGACCAGATTGCGGTCGAACGCCCAGAAGAGACCCTCGTCATAGTCCGTCAAGAGCCGGATGCCTCGCGAATTCAACAGAATTTCATGCGCGGCGGCGACTTCTTCCAGGATGTCGCTCAAAGCATGATAATCAATGTTGGCGACGAGCTGTGATTTTTCAGCTTTGTAGAGAGACAAAAGCCTGATCAGACTGTGATTGAGACGCTGAATTTCGTATTGGAGCGCGTAAAATTCCGTGTGCCTGGCGCAATTTTGTTCACGGCAGTTGGCAATAATGTCTTCCAGATTATTGAACAAAAGCCCCAGGGAATTCTTGGTGTCGTGCAGGGTCGAGGCCAGAATGTCGGAAAAGTTCATTTTATTTTCCATCTTTAACCTCTGCGGACAGTTCACGATACATGGCAAGCAGCATGGCGTAATCGATATAGGCTTCGTCGATCTTCCGCACCCTGTCCAGATATATTTTTGTTTGTTCCAGGTCTTCTTTGTTCATGCCTTTTTCCTTCATTTGAAGCATCAGCACATGGGCGGCATTGGCGTTGATGATCTTATTTTCCGGCAGATGCCCGGCGGCTTTTTCAAAATAGCTGATGGCTTCCGCAAGCCTGCCGTCCCGGGCCATTTTCACGCCTTCATTATTCAGCGCGATGATTTCATCTCTGGTCGTTTCGATCAGCTCTTCCCCCTTTTGGGCCATCCCCATTTCCTTGAAGACCGCGCGGATGTTATCCAGCATTTCTTCATTGTCGTGATGCCCCCCCACGATATTTTTAATAAGGGCAGTTCCTTTTTTCGTCTCGCCGGTCATCAGATAGGCCTGGGCCAGATCCAGCGCCAGATCGCTCGGGATATCATCGGCCAGGTCCGCGGCAAACTTCTGTGCGTCGGTGAGCGCGCGGCGGGCTTCGGCGGTTTTATTCATCTTGGTGTAAACGTAGCTTTCGGCGACGCTTAAATGCAGGCGCGTATCACTGTTATCCGGAAATTCGTGGAGGGCATTGCCCAGCACTTTCAATCCTTCCTGAGGCGCGTCGCAATGAACCAGGGTTTTGGCCAGGCTGGTATAATCCGACGGGCTTTTAAAGCAGGAGTTTTTGCCCTGCTCCACGGCAGATTTGAAAGAAATTTCGGCTATCGTGAAATCTTCATTGCGATAAGCGAGGCTGCCCAGGTTTTTATGCCGGAGCAAGGCTCGCGGCGAAATTTTGATCGCGTCCGCGAGCACCTGCTGCGCTTCCCGGGGCCGGTGCATCTTGATCAGGGTCTTGGCCAGATCATCATAAGCGGCCATGATTTTATTATTTTGAGCGATGATATGTTCAAAAGTGTCTTTGGCCCGCTCATAGTCGCCCATCAGAAAGTCAGCCCGGCCTCGTCCCAGTTGCGCCCAGGCCACATTGCCTCTCAATAGAATTTTATCGTAGAAGTCGGCGGCCTGCTGATAGTCGGTCTTTTTCAGAAGGACTTCGCCCTTGAGCTTTAAAATTTCGGAGAGATTGCTGGGGCTTTGCTCCAGCAATTCATCGCAGATGCGGATCGCGTGATCGAAGTCGCTGTCGCTGACGGCTTTTTCGATGTCCCGGATATTCAGCTTTTTTACCGCGATGTTTTTGATTCTCTTCTCCAGGACTTCCTTGGCAAAAGGTTTCATCAGGTAGGCATCCGGCTGATACTCCATCGCCCCCATGATCATTTCCGCCGTGTTCTCGGCGGTGATCATGATGAAAATGCTCGCGACGCTGATGTATCCGCGGAATTTGCCTTCTTCCAGAACCTGCTGGCCTGATTTTCCCGGCCCCAGATTGTAATCGCATAAAATGATATCGAACCGCCGCACGGCCATTTTCCGGAGGGCTTCTTCGCCGTTCGCGGCATCGTCAATATACATGATGCCGAGTGAACGCATCATGTTCTTGAGGGTCAGACGAAAATTAAAAAAATCATCGACGACCAGGACTTTTTTCATCCTCAGGTTGATTTCCGGTTTTTCTTCCTGTTTCACTTTCGCGCTCGACTTTTTTTTATGATCAATAGCACATGACGCTGCTTGAACGATGAAAAAATACCCCCCGGGAGGGGGCCACGGAGGGTATCGAGTTCCAGATGTGCCGTTTTCGTCAATGCGGCTGGAATCGTCTAAAATTCAGTTCGGTCTCAGCGTGAAGATCACGAGCGAGGCCGCTGTCGTTTTTTCTTTGTTCGATTCCGCCATCCTGAGTTATCTACAAACACTCCAGAAACTCTTTGATTCAATCATCGACATTTGCCTGAAAAATCTTTAGGAAAAGTTGTTAAAAAGGGGTGAGCGGGAATGATTCGATATTGCGACGTCTAATAAATAGTCTTTACCGTCCGGTTTTTTTCTTGCCTGGTCCCGGGAAATGTGGTTTAAAAAGCAAAGAGAACGAAAAAATAGCGCTGATATTCTAAAGGTTTGCATGCCGTCGTCAAAATACCCCATCAGATGGTCCATTGTTATTGCCGCTGCCTTGATTGTGGGACTGCTTTTTTTCTGGGAAACCAGCCATCTGAAAATTGAAACGGATATTCTGAAATCCCTGCCGCACCATGATCCGGTGCTGGCGTCCGCCCGCCGCGTCATCAGCCATCTGCCCATCCAGGACAAGATATTTATCGATCTGGAACAGCAATCGGATGACCGCGACAAACTGGTCCGGGCGGCATCGCTCATCACGGACAAACTGAACAGGAGTGGTTTGTTTACGAAAGTCGGCATCAGCGACGAGGCGCAGAATTTTCCGGAACTGATCGCGCACGTGAACACGAATCTGCCGTCACTTTTGAGCGCGTCGGATCTGGAGCAGAAGATCGGGCCGCTCATCGCCCCGGACAAAATCCGGGAAGCCATGGCCCAAAACCGGCAAGCCCTGGCCGAACTCGAAGGGATCGGCCGGGCCGACATGATCGCCAAAGACCCCCTGGGAATGTCCTACGTGATTCTGGGACAAATGTCGGCGCTGCTGCCGGCCAATAAGGCGCAGTTCCATTCGGGGCAGCTGCTTTCCGCCGACGGCCGGCACGCGCTGATTATCGCCCGGATTGCCGGTTCGGGAACAGACACGTCCCGGGCGGCCCGGATTGAAAAACTTCTTCTCGATTGCCGCGAGACGCTCGCGGCCAATGCCGAATTAAATGAGCGCTATATCCTGACCTCAGTGGGCGCGTATCGCGCGGCGCTGGACAATGAAACCACCGCCAAACGCGACACCCGGCTGGCCGTTATCCTGACGACCCTGGGCATCGCGCTTTTGCTTATTCTTGCTTTTCCCCGCCCGCTCATCGGCCTTCTGGCCCTTCTTCCTTCCACGGTCGGAGCGATTGCCGCTTTGTTTGTGTGCTCCTTCATCTTTCCGTCCATGTCGATGCTGGCGGTGGGATTTGGCGGCGCGATTATGGCGTTTACCGTTGATCTGGGATTGACCTACCTGCTGTTTCTGGATCAGCCGCAGGAGACTTACGGGGACCGGGTTGCGCGGGAAGTCTGGTCGGCGGAATTGACGGGGGTGCTGACCACCGTCGGCGCGTTCTTACTGCTTCTGATCAGCGACTTTAAAATCCTGGCCGAAATCGGCGTATTTGCCGCGCTGGGCGTGACTTTTGCGTTTATTTTCGTCCATGTTGTTTTTCCCAGAATATTCCCGGCCCTGCCGCCCTCCCGTCGCCGGCCCAGCCGATATTTGCGCACCGCGGTGGATAAAATGGCCGCCCCCGCGAAATGGAAATTGGCGGCCGCCGTTGTCTTCGGTTTGATCATGCTGCTATTTGCCAAACCGGTTTTCAACGTCGATCTGCAGGCCATGAATTCCGTAAGCCCGGAAACGATCGCATCTGAAAATAAACTGCAGGAGATATGGGGAAATCTTTCGGGGAAATGCTACGTTTTGCTCTCGGCGTCAACTCTTGAACAATTGCAGAAAAAAAATGAGCAGCTGATGACATTTCTGGCGGCTGACGTGCGGAAAGAAAAGCTGGCCCCGGCTTTTTTGCCATCCGTTCTGTTTCCGTCCCCGTCATCGGCGCAAAGTAATCTGGCGGCCTGGCGCGGTTTCTGGAACAAAGAGCGCGTGGCGGCCGTAAAACGTGACCTGGATGCGGCGGCGCGGGAGAATGGTTTCGCACCGGACGCTTTTCAGCCCTTCTGGAAAATCATTCATCAGGAGGCTGCGGGGACTTTTGAAATACCGCGGCAGTATTTCGAAATGCTGGGCATCGCCGAAACGACCGCGGGATATACACAGTTGAGCCTGCTTTCGGCCGGAAAAAATTACCAGGCGGAAGAATTCTTCGGCAGGCTGACGCCCACGGGGCTGGCCAGTCTCTTTGACGCCGATTTGTTCAGCAAAAGACTGGGGGAATTCCTGAAAAGCTTGTTTCTCGAAGTCGCCCTGATCATCAGTATCGGCCTGGTGCTGGTGATCTTTCTGTTTTTCCTGGACTGGCGACTGTCGCTTTCCGTGCTGGCGCCTGTCGTCTTTGCGCTGGCCGCCACGCTGGGCACGCTGAAGATCATCGGTCATCCCCTGGACATTCCCGGCATCATGCTCTGGATCGTCATTATGGGCATGGGGATTGATTACGCCATTTACTATGTCTGTACCTATCAGCGGCATCCGGATGAACGCTCGCCGGCCGTGAATACGGTTAAACTATCCATCTTTCTGGCCGCCGCCACGACGCTGATCGGGTTTGGCGTGCTGGCCCTGGCGAAGCATTCGCTCCTGAAAAGCATCGGCCTGGTCTCGCTTCTCGGCATCGGGTATTCCCTGATCGGGACCTATTTTATTGTGCCGATGTTGATGCAAAAAGTTTTCGCCCCGTTTCGTTTCCCCACGGGGGATATTCAGATTGGTTCCCGGGAACACCTGCGCCGTACGATTTTGCGTTACCGTCATCTGCCGGGTTATCCGCGGATTTTCGCCCGCTTTAAAATCATGATGGACCCGATGTTCCGGGAACTGCATCAGTATGTGCAAAATCCGCGGCGGATGATCGACATCGGCTGCGGCTATGGCGTTCCGGCAACCTGGCTTCTGGAGATTTATCCGCAGGCGCAGGTGTTCGGCCTGGAGCCGGACGGGGAGAGGGTGCTCATTGCCGGCCGGGCGATCGGCGGGCGCGGGTTTGTGCAGGCGGGGCTGGCGCCCGACCTGCCGGCGGTTGACGGCACGGTCGATTACGTGACGATGCTCGACATGCTCCATTATGTCGATGATGAAGCATTGCAATTGGTTTTGCGGCGCATTCATGAGAAGCTGGAAGAAGGGGGAACGCTTTTAATCCGGGCCACGGTCCCCTCGGACAGGAAAGTCCCCTGGAAGCGCTGGATCGAAGTCCTGCACCTCAAGCTGATCAGAACGCCGCAGCGCTTCCGCCGGGAAAGCGAAATCGCCGGATTCATGACAGCCGCCGGTTTTAACGTCCGGGTGCAGGCATCGCCTGCGGCCGGTGTGGAAGAAAAGTGGTTTGTGGGAAAGAAGTAGGGAACGGTTTGAAACCGTTCCCTACGGGTTCAAGGCTCAAGGTGCAAGGCTAGTACCTGATGGTAATACCGGTGATCGAATAAAATTCCTTTAATTGTCCCCTGCTCGCGGGGGTGTCGCCAAGCGGCGGGGTGGCAGGCGGCGTGAGCTGCCTTTTTGACCATCCACTATCAACCATTCACTAATAACTGAGCCGAGGAGGTGCAAAATGTATGAGCAGAAACCCTGGTTGAAGTTTTATCAGCATGTGCCGCAGACCATTGATTATCCCCGTGTCACCATGTATGAAGCGCTGGCGCAAACCGCCGGACAAAATCCCGATTCGATCGCTTACGACTTCCTCGGCACCACCTCGACCTACCGCCAGTTTATGGCCGAGATCGACCAGTGCGCGAGCGCGCTTGCCGCGCTGGGCCTCCGGAAAGGAGACCGGATCACCATTTCCATGCCGACTTCGCCGCAGGGGATCATCTGCTTTTATGCCGCGAACAAGCTGGGCGCCGTCTCCTCCATGATTCATCCCCTCTCCACGGCGGCGGAAATTGAGTTTTATCTCAACGTGGCCAAAAGCCGCTTCGCCCTGACGCTCGATGCTTTCTACGCCAAATTCAAAGAAGTCCAGAAGACCACACCGCTCACCACGCTCATCCTGGCGCGGATTCCCGATTATCTGGGCCTGATCAAAAAGATCGGTTTTAACCTGACCAGGGGCCGGCAGATTCCGAAGGTGCCCGAAGACGCCATGGTCAAATGGTGGGCCGACCTGATGCGGGCCAAGTATCCGGCCGCGCCGCCGGCAGAAATGGATACGGACGACCTGGCGGTAATCCTGTATAGCGGCGGGACCACGGGTGTGCCCAAAGGCATCATGCTGTCCAATATGAATTTTATCAGCGAAGGGAAGCAGGTGTCGGAATGGGGCAAGCTCTCCGGCGCGGATTCCATCCTGGCCATTCTGCCGATCTTCCACGGCTTCGGCCTGGGGGTTTGCATCAATGCCTGTTTCATGGGCGGCGGCAAAAGCATCCTGGTGCCGATGTTTACGCCGGAGACGGTGGCCGATCTGATCCGTTCGCGAAAGCCTTCTTTTGTCATCGGCGTGCCTACGCTCTACGACGCGCTGTCCCGCAATCCCAAGATGCAGAAAGCTGATCTCAGCTGCCTGCGGGCGACTTTCTCCGGCGCCGACACCCTGCCGCGGCCGGTCAAGGAACGGTTTGAGGAGATGGCCAAAAAGCAGGGCGGCAATGTCCAGCTCCTGGAAGGATACGGACTTACCGAAGCGGTCACGGCGATTATGGCGACGCCGCTCGGGAGCTACCGGGAGGGCAGCGTCGGGGTGCCGTTCCCGGACATGCTGGCCAAGATCGTGAAACCGGGGACAACCGAGGAAGCCGCTGTTGGCGAAGAAGGCGAGATCTGCGTCGCTGGCCCCGCCGTCATGATGGGCTATCTGGATCAGCCGGAGGAGACCGCCGATACACTGAAAAAACACGCCTGCGGCCGGATCTGGCTGCATACGGGAGATATCGGCAGCATGGACGCCGATGGTTTCTTCTATTTCAAACTGCGTCAGAAGCGGATGATCAAATCCTCCGGCATGAACGTTTATCCCGCGCAGGTGGAGGAGCTGCTCTACAAGCATCCGAAAGTGAAGGACGCCTGCGTGATCGGAGTGCCCGATGAAGCGCAGGTCCAGTCGGTGAAAGCGTTTGTCGTCCTGAAAAATCCCGCCGAAGCGAATCCGGCGACTGAAAAGGAACTGATTACCTTCTGCCGCGATCAATTAATCAAGTGGAGCTGTCCGCGCACCATTGAGTTCAGAAATGAACTGCCTAAAACCCTGGTGGGCAAAATCGCCTTCAATGTGCTGGAAAAAGAAGAGATTGCGAAATTGCAGGCCGAGGGGAAGTTTGCGGGATGAGAGGAAAGCTTATTAGACATTTAGACTGTAGACTTTTAGGTGAATCAGTAGGGAACCGTTCTAAACTGTTCCCTTCGATACAAGATAAAGGCAAGAAAGCATCGCTTTGCAAAGGCAAAGTCATCTATCGGATAATACGCCTAGAATATTAAGGTATTTCCTGTATACCAACAACGGCCCTCTTATATTGGAAATGGGATTCTCATGCGAAGTTATCTTCAAGATATTCATACTAACGAGATACAAAGTCTGATTAACAAGTTGATAAATTTTCTAGGCGAAAGAGAATTGGAAAAATGTCTTGCAAGATATCGAAGCTCACTTAGATCATCAGGGCCAATTTTCAGAGATTACTATTTGAGATCTAGGCATCCATGGTGGAATACATTAGATATCTTTTTAGGACTTGAAAAATCGGGTAAATCAATAAGAAAAAATTTATCTGAAGACATAGTGCGCTTAGCTGGGGACGCAAAGAAGATTTTGATTTTAACAAGACTAATGCCGGAAGAGATAAAGCAGAAATACAGAAAGGATTTAACAGATGATCAAAGAGCTTTTGATTACCTGTTTGAGTTGCAGATTGCATGGCATTTTTATTTAAAGGGATATAACTTAAAATGGTATGCAAATGATTCTATTCGACATTCCGAATTTTTAGTAACGACTCCTGATCTCAATTTTAATGTAGAGTGCAAAAGAATAAGTGTAGATGCGTCTCGAAAAATCAGGAGACGCGATTTTTATAGATTAACGGAACGCATCATATCGAGCGTAGATAAGTATTTCGGTCGTATCGAAATCATAATTAATGACAGGCTCCACGGAAGTGATCATTTTTTGAATTTACTCACATCTCAAATTATCGAAAACATAGAAAGTAATCATTTTGAAGGTGAATTTGAAATTCCTCTTGGGCATGTTAAATTAAATTTAGATGCTAGAAAAGGAATGACATTTGATTTCGACGGTGCATTAGCTAAACTTAATCAAGAATTATCATCAAAAACACATGGTGCTATTTTCGCAAGATCCTTAAATGGTCGTCCTGTTGATCCGATCATTGTGACCTTAGAATCCGAGAAATCAGATGTAGTATTAAAAGGGATTAGGACAAAGATATCCGAAGCAGTCAAGAAGCAATTAGACACTGCTACGCCGGGGCTTATGACTTGTTATCTAGAAGGAATACGTGATTTCTCTGATTTGGCGGAAGGCAGTGGATTGCAAGCTATGACAGCGTTATTGTTCACAGGAGAGGAATTTTCTCACATAGCTGCGATCGATTACTGTTCTGAACCACGGATTGATAAACATCAAAATGATGATAATTTCTACAATCAGAGTCTAATCTTCTACAATCCAAATTGCAAATTTGAAAAAATAAAAGACTTCCACTTTCTATCAAATGTCACAAGAAAATTTGAATTCAAGCTGTCAGATTTAAAGGGGAACTGAAGGGCCATCCGTCCTAATTCACCGAATCACAGTTCGGCGGGACCAACCATTTTGGTTGCTTCGAAATTTTCCGGTTCAAGCGGAGAACGATTGACCCGGAAGGAGAAACTATCCCGCCATTTGCATTGGATGCACTTCGCGGGAAACCTGATCAGACAGAGCGTCTTCGGCGATATCCATATCATAACGGCTTTGCAGATTAATCCAATACCGGGGCTCCTGACCGAAATATCTTCCTAATCGCAGGGCAAGCTCTGCATTAACGGGACGCTTGCCGTTGATAACATAGTTTATTCGCATGGCCGGAACACTTAAGTCATGCGCCAGCCGATATTGGGAGAGTTCCAGCTCGTCCAGTAATTCTTTTAAATAAACACCCGGGTGAACGGGTTTAATGTGTTTTTGAGTCATCGTGTTTCTCCTTAATGGTAATCGACAATTTCAACCTTCTCGGCGTTGCCGTTTTGCCAGATAAAACAAATACGCCACTGATCATTGATTCTAATACTCGATTGCCCCTGCCTTTTTCCTTTCAAAGTTTCCAGTCGATTGGAAGGGGGCAACCTTAGATCTTCAATTTTAATGGCCGCATCCAGGGCATTTAGTCTCATGAAAGCGCGCTGCTGAACGTTGACTGGAAACTTATTCGAATGCTCTCGATGAAATATCTTCTCGGTTTCACGGCATCGGAACGACTTAATCATGAAAACATAATAAACATATTGTTTATCAATGTCAAGAAATCAGTGTAGCGTTGTGATCCGGTTAAATTCACATGTTCAGGCTGATTCCGTGATGCAGTATGGAGCAACCATTTTCGGCTGGCCTCTTGCCCCAGAATAAGTTTTAGCTGTTTTACGCTTGTAGCTTGAACCGAAACACTCTGAGGCAATCAGCATGATTGCTCCAGCAGCAGACCCCGCTGCCGTCTCGAAACAGATTCAAAGCGATGATGAAACCGTGAGAATACCGCAGGGGCGGATGATCGACTGCATCAAGCTGCGATACGCCAGCGGGACCTTTGCGCACATCGATCTCCGGGGAACCGGTGGGACACCCTGAAATGCCGGGATTGCGGACCCGGCCAGCCAAAAAGCGCACTTAAATTCACGACGTCAGAGTCTCTCAAGGGACGCACAAAACCGATATGTCCCGGTGGACTATATTTTCCCATCATTCCTGACTGCGGCGCTGCTGATAGATCGCCATCGTTGAGCTCAGCGCGTCCTTTTCCGGTATGAACTCCCGGTCCTTTTCTTTGCGGAAGACTTTGACGGCTGCCAGCGGACACGTAACCGCGCAGACGCCGCAGCCGATGCAGCGATCCAGGTTGATGCGGGCGATGTCGTCAACGGTAATGGCGTCCATGGGGCAGCGTTCGGCGCACATTTCACAACCGGTGCAGTCATCCGCGGACACCCGGGCAAAGAAACTGCTGTTCACGATCTCTGAAGGTTTGGCATACGTCTTACAGGCCCGCAGCGGCCCGCAGCAGCAGGCGCAGCACATGCACAGGGCATTGGGGTCCTGAGAGGCGGAAAGCTGGCAGACCAGGCCCGCCTCTTTCCCTTTTTGCAGGATCGACATCGCCTCGTCCTGCGCTATATACCGGGCCAGTCCGTTTTCCACAAAGTAATGCGTTCCGCTTCCGAAATGAAAACAGACCTCGACAGGATGGACGCAGGGCTCGCCGACCAGCGCTTTGAGTTTACGGCACATGCAGTCGGAGATGGAAATATATTTGGCGGATCGAATCGTTTCTTCGACGTTTTCATAGGGCATGACCTGCGCGCTGGAGTCAACCGCCTCCATGATGGGAATGGTGCGGAGATCCCTTGTGGTCCCCTTCATCCAGGTGGACTGGTAAAGAATCGATTCGAATTCCTGAAAATCTTTTGCAAACTCGGGGGTCATGCGATTCATCTGAAACTCCACGATCCCCACCAGAAATGCCGTTGCCATGTAGCGGTGGTTGCCTTCTTTGCCCGTGCGGTAGATATGCCCCTTTTTGGACATTGCGAAGAGCTTTCGTTCTGCTTCCTCCGGCGTGCCGCCGATCCGCGCCGCGATTTGGGCGGCTGTTTCCGGCAGAGGTTTGAGTTGCATGAATGTTTCCGCCTCATCCGGCGTGAAAATATGCTTCAGAATTTTCAGTTCAATCCCCGATTCCGTGTTCACGGGGAAACGCTGGGGAAAGGTATCGAGAAATTCGGCCAGGCGCTGGTATGTGTCGCTCACTTTTGTTCTCCTTTACTTTTAAATGGATTTCATCTACCGGCTTGTTTACTTTAATTGCGGTCATTGTGTCAACCGCTGACCGTTGCAGGATACTGGATGGTCAGGATTGAGATTTGACTCCCGCGCCTTGTCTGCATGTTGCCGAAGATATCCTTCCTTCCCGGTAAATAATATGTTGAATAACTGACGAAAGTATACTTAATACAGCCGGAAGAATGATGGTGCCGGCAATTGGTTGTCGATTCGGAAACTGAATGAAAAAATTTTTTTACAAAATCGCGCTTTTTCTTTCCCATAAGCTGGGCGTCTGGTTTTTCCGGACGTTTTCGTGGTGCATTGCCACCGGGTATTTTTTCCTGTTTCCGGCGCGTGTGGCGGACAGTCTGAAATTTTACCGGGCGCTTTTCCCCGGACGCGGCATTTTTTATCACCTCTACTACGTCTGGAAGCAGTTTCATAACTTTACCGATGTCTATATCCACCGCTTCATTCCCTGGGCGGCGGACGAAGCGGTCATCACCCGCGAGGGCTGGGAGCATCTGGAGGAAGCCGTGGCCAACAAAACCGGCGCCATCATTGTCATGTCGCACATCGGCAACTGGGAGCTCGCGGCGCAAAAGCTGAACCAGAAGGGGATGCCGATCATGCTTTATCTCGGCGCCAAGCACAAGGAGCAGGTCGAAAAGATTCAGAAGGAAAAGCTCGCCGATACGGGCATCAAAATCGTCGCCACCGACGAAAAGGAAAAGTCGCCGTTCGCGCTCCTGGAAGGAATCAACTTCCTCCGGGAAGGCGGCATCGTGTCGATGACGGGCGACCGGCTCTGGGGCGATCAGACGTCCGTCCCGGTCAATTTTCTGGGACACGAAGCGCGCCTGCCGGATACGCCCCATCTGTTTGCGCTGATGAGCGGCGCGCCGCTGATGACTTTTTTTGTTCATGAGCAGTCGCCGGGCAAGTACCACATCACGGTATCCGCGGGCCGGAAGGTATCGGCCGCCTCGCGCGCCGACCGGAAAAAGGCGGTGCTGTCTTCCGTGCAGGCCTATGCCGATGATCTGGCGCGGTTCGCTTCCGCGCATCCCTGCGAATGGCACCATTTCGAGCCGTTTCTTGGCGAAAAAATCAATAAATAAGAATCATTACAGATCAAAGAGAATTTACTTTGCGCCCGGTGCGTTTTAGTATAAGAAGCAGAGACTGCGACAGACAGGATGGCGGGAACCGGCGATGAAAGTCAAAGAAGTGCCTCAGGACATTACGTATTACGATGGTGAAAAACGCGCGTGTTACGCGCTCAATGACGAAGGTAAATATGTGGTCGTGACCAGCACCGGCTGGAATGATGAAGCCGTCGTCAACGGCCTGGCCGTCGATGAACTGGCGGCGGCGCTTGAGGAAACGAGAAAAGCCGTCCTTGCCGGGAAGAAAAGTCCGCTCTACTATCATATGGAGCTCCGCCAGATGAACCCGGATATTCTGGCCAAGACGGCCGGCATCGCGGTGTTTCGCGTGAAGCGGCATTTTCATCCCGAAATTTTTGCGAGGCTTACGCCCTCCCTCTTGAACCGGTATGCCCGGGCGCTGGCGGTGACTGTGGAAGAGCTCAAAGCGGTGCCGCGCTAATTCCTCAAGGAAGGTAACGATTCATTTAATGACTACTGAGATCACATCCACCGGCAAGCCTTTTGTCCATTATCACTCCGCTCACTGCGAAAGCGGCGTCACCGTTGCCCTGTTCCGGGACAAGGGCGTGGAACTCACCGAAGCCATGGCTTTCGGCATCGGCAGCGGTATTTTCTTTGCGTACCTGCCGTTTATCAAATGGGTGGGATTGCCGATCTCCACGTTCCGGTCGCGTCCGGGAACGCTTTTTTCCAAAGTTGCCAAACGCCTGGGGGGCAAGTTCGTGACCAGAAAATACCGCAGCGCGCAAAAGGGCATGGATGAACTGCGCCGTCTGTTGAAAGAGGGGCATATCGTGGGCCTCACGACCAACATCTACTGGCTTTCCTATATGCCCAACCGGTTTCGTTTTCAGTTTAACGGTCATAATATCGTCGTTTTACGCGAAATTGAAAACGGTTTTCGCGTGAGCGACCCGGTGCTGGACCATCCGGTCGACTGCCCGGCCGAAGACATGGAACGGGCGCGTTTTGCGCGCGGACCGCTCGAGCCGAAAGGATTTCTGTATTACGCCGAGTCCGTTGCCCGGCACCCCGATCTTCGCGGGGCCTGTATTGCGGCCATGAAAGATTCCTGCAATATGATGCTGCGCATCCCTTTCCCCTTTGTCGGCATCCGGGGCATGCGCTACCTGGCTAAAGCAACGATCAAGAGTCCGGACAAACTCGGATTCAAAGAAGCGTGCCGGCGTCTGGGCAATATCGTCCGCATGCAGGAGGAAGTCGGCACGGGCGGCGCGGGGTTCCGCTTCATGTATGCCGCGTTTCTGCAGGAGGCGGCTGAGCTGTTCGGATCCGGCGAACTGTCCGATCTGTCGCGCGAGATGACGGCCATCGGCGATACCTGGCGTGAATTTGCCATCGTGTCGGCGCGCATCATCAAACAGCGCAGCCAGTCCGATGCGACGTTTGCCAAAGCGGGCGGATTGATGATGATCGCCGCGGGCCGCGAAGAACAGCTTTTTAAAGATCTGGATAATGTGGTAAGGAAACTCAAAGCATAAACTTGCTTCGTATTTCGTCAATGACCGTTTGCTCCATTTTTTGTTCATAAAACAGGAAAAAAGATGAAGTTTCTTGCTGGTGGATAATCATTTTGCTTTTTTTTGCATTCAGGATGCGGAAATTATAATATCAATGTGATCAGAAGGAACTGGCCATGGAACCGGATGAAATATTTCAGAGTATTGCCGACGTTGACGGGCTGAAGAGAGGGCAATACACGCCCGATGATCAAGGGAAATATGTCCTGGATACCCATCCCAGTTGGCCGGAAACAGTGGTTAACGGTCTGTTTGTGTCTGAAATAAGAGCCCACATTGAGGAAGCCAGAAAAGCGGTGCTTGCAGGCAAAAAAAGTCCGCTTTACTACCATATGGCGCGTCGGCAGATGACCCCGGCGATTCTTGCCAAGACATCGGGTATAGCGGTATTCCGGGTCAAAAGGCATTTGCGCCCCGAGATCTTCAGCAAGCTTTCGCCGTCCGTCTTGGACCGCTACGCCAATGCCCTGGTCGTCAGTCAAGAAGAATTGAAAAGCGTACCGAATAACTAAAAAGCAAGGATATTCTTAATTCGTGACTTTAGAAAGCACAGCCACGGGCAAACCATTTGTTCATCATCATGCCGCACATTGCGAAAGCGGTGTCACGTCGGCATTTTTCCGCGACAAGGGTGTGGATATTTCCGAACCGATGGTTTTCGGTATCGGCAGCGGCATTTTTTTCGGCTACCTGCCGTTTATTAAGCCGGCAGGTATGACGATCACTACTTTCCGGTCTCAACCGGGGGCAATCTTTCGTAAAGCGGCCAGGAGACTGGGCGGAGATTTTGTTGTCAAGACGTATCGCAATCCGCAAAAAGGGATGGATGAACTAAGGCAGGTGCTTAAAACCGGGCAGATTGTCGGTTTGAAAACCAATCTGTACTGGCTGACCTATTTTTCCGAACGCTTCCGTTTCAATTTTAGCGGACATAATTTGATTGTTTTGCGTGAAATTGAAAATGGTTTTCGCATCAGCGACCCGACGCTGGAACATCCGGTGGATTGCCCGGCTGCCGATCTTCAGCGGGCGCGTTTCGCACACGGCCCCATGGAAGCACACGGCTATATGTATTATCTCACATCCGTTAATCCTACTCCTGATCTGCGGGGGGCCTGCATCAGGGGGATGAAGGATTCCTGCAACTTGATGCTCAAAATTCCCCTGCCGATTTTCGGTATTCGCGGTATTCGTTTCCTGGCCCGAAAAATTATTGCCATTCCGGACAAGATCGATTTTAAGGAAGCCTGCCGGTTTCTGGCCGACATCATCCGCTGGCTGGAAGATACCGGGACGGGCGGCGCCGGATTTAGATATATGTATGCCGCCTTTCTGCAGGAAGCCGCCGAACTGTTCGATTCGGCCGAACTCGCCGGTCTATCTGAGGAGATGACGGCCATAGGCCATGACTGGCGCAATTTTTCCATCGTATCCACACGCATCATTAAACAGCGCAATACATCTGAAGAGACCTTTGCCAAGGCGGGCGGGTTGGTGATGAACTGCGCGGGCCGCGAAGAAGCGTTTTTCAAAAATTTGCAGAAAGTTGTCAGGAAACTCAAGGCATGAATGTGCTTCGTATTTTCCTCTACTCGTTTTTAACCGTTTTTTGTTGAAAACCGTAAAATGAGCTGGTGTCGGTGAAAAATTTCTTTGCGCTGTGCTCGAATTAAAATAAAATAAACAAATATATCAACATGATCAAAAGGAACTGACCATGGATTTAGAAGATGAAATTTTTAATGACGGTCTGCCGAAAGCGTATTACAAGCACAACGATGACGGGCAATATGTCCTGGAGACCAACGCCCCCTGGGCGGAAAGAGTATCATGCGCCCTGATTATTTCCGGTAATCGCGACTATCTCGAAGAAATCAGAAAAGCGGTGCTTGACGGCCGGAAAAGCCCGATTTGTTATTATATGGAAATGCGACAGATGGATCGTGGGATGCTGGCCAAGGCAGCGGGCATCGCGTCATTTCGGGTCAAGCGACATTTGCGCCCCGAGATATTTGCTAAACTGAAACCATCTGTTTTAAGTCGTTACTCAAAGGCCCTGAGGGTCACGCTGGAAGAATTAAAAACCGTACCGAATAGCTAAAACATTGTGGAAGGATATTTTTTTTCATGACGATAGAACTCGCAGCCAACGGCAAACCCTTTGTCCATCAGCATGGCGCACATTGTGAAACAGCAGTGACATCCGCCCTGTTTCGCTATCAGGGCGTGGATATTTCCGAGCCGATGATTTTCGGCATCGGCAGCGGTATTTTTTTCGGTTATCTGCCGTTTATCAAACTTGTACATTTGCCGGTCACTGCTTTTCGCAATAAACCCGGGTCGGTCTTTCGCAAGGCAGCTAAAAGGCTGGGCGCGGATTTTGTGATCAAGACTTATCGCGATCCCCAAAAAGGCATGGATGAACTGAGACAGGTTCTTAAAACCGGGCAGATTGTGGGTTTAGCTACCAATCTTTACTGGCTTCCCTATGTGTCCGAACGTCACCGACATAATTTTAGCGGACACAACATCATTGTTCTGCGTGAGATCGAAGGCGGTTTTCGCATCAGCGACCCGACATTCGGGCATCCGATGGATTGCCCGGCGGACGGTTTGGAGCGGGCGCGCTTCGTCCCCGGTCCCCTGAACCCCCGCGGTCATATGTATTATACCAAATCCATTAATTTACATCCCGATCTGCGGCAAGCCTGTATCAAGGGAATGAAGGATTCCTGCAACTTGATGCTCAAAATTCCTCTGCCGATTTTTGGCATCCGCGGGATGCGGTTTCTGGCCAGAAAAATCATCAAAAGTCAGCACAACCTTGGCTTTCAGGAAGCCTGTCGTCATCTTGCCGGTACCGTTCGCTGGGTGGAAGAGACCGGCACGGGGGGCGCCGGATTCCGTTACATGTACGCCGCTTTTTTCCACGAGGCCGCCGGACTGTTCGGTTCGGATGAGCTGGCCGGTTTGTCAAAAGAGATGACGGCGATTGGCGATAACTGGCGTGAGTTTTCCGTGACAGCCGCGCGTATTATCAAGCAGAAAGATAAAGCGGAAGAAACCTTTGCCAAGGCGGGCGGCTTGATTTTGAAATGCGCGGACCGCGAAGAAGCATTTTTCAAAAAACTCCAGAAAGTCGTCAGGACACTTAAGACATGAACGCGCTGGACATTTCCTCGATAACATTCAGCTATGAAGGGGCGCCTGTCTGTGCACTGCAAAACTTCTCTCTGAGAGTCCAAGACGGCCGGATCCAGGCGCTTCTGGGGCCCAACGGAGCGGGGAAATCCACTTTGATGAGGGTTATCACCGGTCAGCTGAGGGGCTATTCGGGCGACGTTTTTATTTACGGCAATAAAATGCCGGATCGCAGCGCGCTTTTGTCCATCGGTTATGCGCCGCAGCCGATATCACTTTACACGGCGCTTACCGCCTGCGAGAACTTGCGTTTCTTTGGCGCAATGGCCGGACTGTCGGACGAACAAATTGACTTGCGTTCGGAAATCGTGCTGGAACAGATCGGCCTTACGGATCATGCCGAAGATCAGGTCCTGACGTTTTCCGGCGGGATGCAAAGGCGTCTGAATCTGGCGGTGGCTCTCCTGCATTCCCCTAAATTGTTATTGCTCGATGAACCGACGGTGGGTGTCGATCCGCAAAGCCGGAATCATATTTATGACACCCTGGTAAAGTTAAATGCCGCGGGCATGACGATTTTGTTGTCCACGCACATTATGGAAGAAGCGCAGCGCCTGTGCTCGAGCGTGACGCTGGCGGACAGGGGAGAAGTCATTTTTAACGGGCAGATGTCGGAGATCGATAATCTGGAGAAATTGTTTCTGGAAAAGACAGGGCGGGGGCTGCGTGATGAGTAAGAAACTCATGGCATTGATCAAAAAAGAAATATTGATCCTGCTTCGCGACCGGCAGACGATCCTGCTGCTTTTCCTGATGCCGGTGGCGCTGATTTTATTTTTGTCATTGGCCATGGAAGGCGTCTGGGCGGATAAATTGACCGGACGGAAAATTCAGCTGGTTATTGTAAACGAAAGCAATTCTGTCAGGGCAAACCTGCTTGAAAAAAAGATAAAATCCAACAAAATGGTTCAATATGTCAATCGGCCGCAGGGCATGACCGATGAGAAGCTTTTTGCGGGTGGCAAGGCGCACGCCATTGTAACGATTCCCAGGGGTTTTGAGGAGGGGGATCAGCCTGTGGAAATGTATTTTGACCCGGTGATTGATGCCGGTTACAAAATAGCGACTCGGGCACTGATCACCAGCATCACCGTGGAGGTGGTTATGGGGATCGATAACCTGGATGCTGTGGTTGCCGGGCTGCTCGTTGAGAAAACAAAACCCAACAGAGATTTCCCCACGCCTCTTCAGCAGAATGTTCCGGGCTACGCCATCTTCGCGATGTTTTTTATTGCCATTCCCATGTCCATTGGTTTTTTAAAGGAAAAAAAGGATGGCACGCTCCAGCGCCTTTTTACTTATCCTGTCCATACGAATTTAGTGATTATAGGGAAAATAGTTCCCTATTATCTGATCAATGTTTTACAATTTGTTTTAATGCTGCTGGTCGGCGTTTATGTGATGTCCCGTATTATCAGCTTTCCTTTTCATCTGGGAGGACATCCCTGGCATATGATACCGGTCACCCTGGTTGTTGCCGCCGCCACAACCGGTTTTGGCGTACTGGTGGCAGCGCTGGCGCGGACGCCTGAGCAGTCTTCAACCCTTGCGGCAACGGGAGCCGTCTTGATGGGCGTTTTTGGCGGGATCATGATGCCGCATGCGCTCATGCCGATGGTCATGAAAAAAGTGGCGATGATTTCGCCGATGTATTGGGCGCATCAGGCGTATCTGGATATTTTTTTGCGCGATGCGGCCTTTATGGCCATTTTACCTAAATTAATTGTGTTGACACTATTTGCAGGAATCTGCTTTTATATAGCTGGAAGGAGAGTTCAATGGATGTAGAACAGGCGTATAAGGAATTAAACGTAGCGTCTCGGGAGGATCTGATTTTCAAGCTCAAAGCGCTGGTGATTAAAGCGTGCGACGTCAAAGATGTCCGGCCCGAGGATGTCCCCACGGATGTGCCCTTTATCGGGGGCCCCGGGCCGCTCAAACTCGACTCGCTCGATGCAATGGAAATCGCGATGGAGTTGCGCTTTCAGTTCGGCGTGGAGTTGAAGAACGCGTCAACCGCGGCGAAGGCGATGCAGTCCTTCGATTCACTGGCCGATTTTGTGATTGAAGCACCCAAGGTTAAAAAATGAGCAGCGGCGATATCTATATTCGCGGCTGGGGCGCCGTCACCACGCTGGGGTGGAATGCAACGGAGTCCGCGCGCAATCTGATTGCGGGCAATGTCCACAAGGCGGGCGTTTGTTCGTCGTCCCATCTGATCAATCGCGATTTCAAGGCGTTTGAAGTCGCCTGCGACGGCAATCCTTTGGACAAGTCGCTCAAGATGCTCGATGCGTCGATTACAGAAGCCTTTGAGCGCGCGGGCTTGAGCGCCTCCGAAATTGCGGAGTCCGCATTGCTGGTCGGCACCACCGGCGGCATTTTTATCCGCAATGAATTTGAATTTACCGAATCCGTGCGGCAGAATCCCGGCAAGGAATCGCCGCCGATTGCCTGCCGCAACAGGGGCCCGGGCGAGGTGGCCGACGCGATCGCCCAAAAATACGGCATTCGCGGCCTGCCGTTGACGTTTAGTATGGCCTGCGTGTCGAGCTCCAACGCGCTGGTGGTGGCGGCGCAGTTGCTTTCGCAAAAGAAAATCCGGCGGGCCATTGTGGTCGGCTTCGAACCGCTGTTGAATCTGACGCTGCAGGGCTTTGCGAGCCTTCTGCTTTATGATTCGGAACAGTGCCGGCCGTTTTGCAATCTGCGCTCCGGCATGCAAATCGGTGAAGCCGCGTCCTGCGTGATTCTGGAAGAAGGCGCAAGCTGCGTTGCCGGTAAAAATAAATTTCAGTTTTCCGGCGGCTACCTGTTCAACGACAACAGCAGCCTGACGTCCGCCGGCACAGACGGCGAGCTGGTGAAAAGTGTGGTGTCGCAGACACTGGACAAGGCCGGGATGGCGCCTGAGGATATTGTTGCCGTCAAGGCGCATGGCACAGGAACAAGAGACAATGATCTTTCCGAAGGACGGGGGCTGGCGAAAGTATTCGGAGAAAAGCTGCCGCCGGTGATTTCCATGAAAGGCGCGATCGGCCATTGTCTCGGCGCGGCAGGCACGGTCGAGACGGCGTTGTGGCTTTCGTGCCTGGAAGAAGGAACGATACCGCGCAGCTTCGGTTTTACTGAGGTTGATCCCGAAATCGGTTTTGTGCCGTCACAGGCCAATCTGCCCGCCCGGGACGGCGCTTACCTGTTTACCTTCTTCGGCTTCGGCGGAACCTGCACGAGTTATATTATAAAAAAAATGTAGGGAATGGTTTCAAACCATTCCCTACGGGTTTAAGGATCTTCGGGATGGTATCATTCGGAATAGGGATAAAATGATTAACGATCAAGGAAAAAAGCAACATTCCATGCCGGTGCTTGCGGCCAGTTACCTGGGGCCTGCGCTTGTCCCCAATCAGGATGCTGCCTGGGATGAAGCAGCGCTCCCGCTCAATCCCGATGATCTTGTGCAAAAAATTATGGGACAGCCGATGCGGCGCGCGGGCCGGTTCATCAAGCTGGTCTGCTGCGGCGCCTTAACCTGCTTTCAAAGCGTGCCCAAAGAGACGTTGCAGGGAAAAAAGATCGGCATTTTTCTGGCCACGGGTCTGGGCAATATTGATGAAATCCTCCCGTTTATTACGCAGGTGTTCAAGCACGACGGCGGATTTCCCAGCCCCAATCAGTTTGCCAATTCCGTCAGCAACGCCGCCGCTTTTTTTCTGGCGCGGGTTTGTGACGTCAAGGGAGTTGTCCTCACCATTTCACAGGAAGAACTCTCTTTTGAATCGGCGCTCTGGCTGGCGCAAAGCTACCTCGCCGCGGGCGAAATTGATCTGGCGCTGGTCGGCGGCTGCGATGTGTTTACGCCGACGATTGACGACTATCGCGAGCGGATGGATCTGCAGCCCGGCAACTGCCGCGCCGCCCCGATGGGCGAAGGCAGCTCCTGGCTTTTATTGGGGGGAAAAGGTGAAAAGAAAATCGGTGACATTCTGTCCGTCGACCTTTCGAGCAGTCTTACGGACATCAGGAATATTTCCCCTGACGATCTGTTGAAGCAATGTGAGGGACTGGCTGCCCAATTATTACCGCGGGGCGAAGGTCAAAAGATCTGTCGCCTGCTTCTTCCCGGTTTTCGCCTTTCCGGTGTTGACGAACCGTTGCAGGATAAAAACGGCTGGAAAATCGACGACTATCTGCGGTACTGCGGCATTTCTTCGACTGCGTCGGCCTATGGTCTGGCCAGAGCGCTCTGGTCGCGGAAATCCACTTTGATTGTCCATTGCAATTACCACGCAACCGGCAGGCAGGCACTGATTGCAGCGGTTACAGAATAAAACATCATTGTCTGTACATTCCCGCAAGCAGGCTATGTCATCATGTCATAATATCGGGAATCATCATCTAAGTTGTCATGCCGGCGCCTAACCTTCAGGTTGTCAGGGTATTCGCGGGAATGACGGAAGATAGAAGAAAGTATTTAAATCATCATGCTTCCCGAAAAACATAGAAAACGCATCGTGCTGGTTCATCCGCGCGGATTCAACTGGTTTCCGGGCAAGCGCGACATCACCGACATCGCCAACCGCATGGTGCCGCAGGGCATGCTTTCCATCGCGGCCTATCTGCTGCGGGAAGGGCACGATGTCTTTATTTATGACTGCCTCGGCCCCGGCGCGCCGGTGGATATCAACCCGCAGGTTCAGGCGATTCTTGCGTTTCAACCGCACCTGGTTGGATTTTCAACCACCACGTCATCGTTTCCCGATGCCGCGGATATCGCGCAAAAAATCAAAGAACAAAATCCCGCTATCGTGACCGTTTGCGGCGGCGTCCATGTCTCCGCGCTCAAGGAAAAACTTCTCTCGTCTTATCCGGCTTTTGATTACCTGGTGGCGGGCGAAGGCGAAATCACGATGGCTGAACTGGCTGCGGACACTGATCCCGCCGCGATTCCCGGCCTGGTCCGCAGGCAGGCAGGCATTGCCGTCGCCAATGAACCCAGAAAACATATTGCCAACCTCGACGATCTGCCGTTTCCCGCGTATGAAAAACTTGCCGGTTTTCCCCAGGATTATCATCTGCCGCTTTTCAGCTACAGGCAGACGCCCGGGGCGACGATGATTACGTCGCGCGGCTGCATGTATCAATGCTCCTACTGCGACCGCTCTGTTTTTCAAAAAGGATTCCGCTACAACTCGGCGGCTTACATTTACGAGCACATGAAATACCTGCGCGACAAATTCGGCGTCCGCCACGTCAACATTTACGATGATCTGTTTACCGCCAACCGCAAACGCATTGTGGAGCTCTGTGAGAAGCTGGCCCGGCAGCCGCTGGGCATGAACTTCAACTGTGCCGTGCGCGTGGGCTACACGGACGACGAATTGCTTACGATGCTCAAAAAGGCCGGCTGCCTGATGGTGTCGCTGGGCATTGAATCGGCGGACCCCGGAATGCTCGCGCGCCACAAGTCCGGCGTTTCACTGGAGGAGGTGCGAGATACCGTCCAACGGATTCAGGCGGCGAAACTTCGCGCCAAGGGACTCTTCATGATGGGGCTGCCGGGCGAAACGGAGGAATCCATTCGGCGCACATCCGATTTCATCATCTCGCTGGGGCTCGATGACATGAACATGGCGAAGTTTACGCCGTTTCCCGGCGCGCCGCTGTGGCCGACGATCCGCGACGACGGAACGTTTGAGGAAGACTGGCGGCTGATGAACTGCCTGAATTTTGTTTTCGTTCCGAAAGGAATTTCGTCCCGGGAAAGACTTGATCATCTCTACAACGAGCACGTCAAGCGCTTTTATTCCGATCCCGGCTGGCGCGGGCGTTTCCGCGGACGCCTCTGGGAACACCGCAAAAGCCTCTGGTACCTGGTCCGGCACCTGCCCTCCTTCTGGTCGGCCAAAAATCAGTTTGAACCGGACAAGCCGTCAGTAAAATAAAATTCGTCGCCAGCGGGGAATTCTTTCCGGAGCGGGCAGGTGCGGTCACAGGGTGGAAGGATGCTCGGGAGCCGTGAGAGGCTTTTGGGCGCGGCGTTATCTTAGAAAATCCGCTACGATCGCCGCATAGCGGTTGCTGTTCATCACGGGCGCAAGTTTCTCACGCTCCGTGAAGATGCGGGTCCCCTTGTTGCTGCCGGCCGTTCTGACCCACAGGATATTGTCGTCATAACCGACCTCTGCTTTCCCGGCAGCAGTCAGGCGCCTGGCTTCCGCCCGGATCGTGTCGACATACTGGTCGATCAGTTTGCTGTACAGGGAACGGATTGCGCCGTAGGTTTCCACAAACGGTTGGCAGGATTTTAAGGCCTCATAGTCGGGCGCATGGCGCTGTTTCATATAGAGCAGGTACTCCAGGATAAAAAAATCGAATTCATAAAAAGCGCCGATCGAGCTCTGCGAATGCATCACCCATTCCAGAAACCCGTCGGCGTCCGAGCCTTCTATGACCCTGTAGGCCGCGAGCATATCGGCATAGAACCGCGCCTCGGCATAGTAGCCATGAAATTCCTCAAGCAATCCGATCACGCCAAAGCGCTGCGCGTTTTTACAGTCCCTGAGGTACGCATCGAAGAGCGGGGTTTTGAGCGATGCCGGAATCACCGGAATCAAGTCGGCTGCGGGGTATAACGATTTCATCGGGAAAGAAACATAAAAGGTTCTGGCGGGGGAGAGGTAAAAAAAAGCTTCCGCCCGGTCCCAGTCCAGGAGGATGTTATTGTCCCGGGTATAGCGAAAGGCATGCAGACGCTGCAGGGAAAGGGTGATGACATGAAGATGCAGCGCCATGCGGTCAAGATGTTCGGTCCTGCGGTTATCTTTTTGCAGGGAAGGAAACGTTTCGACGGGCTTTTTCATCGAAACCACCCACCCGCCTTTTTTAGAACTTTCCAGTTCCGGAGGCAGATGGTCGTACTCCATGAGCAAATCCCAGGAAGCGGGCGAATGCTGCCTTGTGACGCGTTTGACCCATTCGGCCTTGTCGGCGGGCGATGGCCCCCGCGCGTCGGAGTCGTCGGCTTTTCTCGCGGCCTGCTCTCCGGCGGCCGCGTTATTTCCGGCGCCGGATGCCGGCGGACAGCCTGCGGCCAGGATGATTCCAAAAGCTATGCACAGCCATACATTCCGCATGTCTCTTCCGTCCGTTATCCATCGGCGCATACAAGCGCTCCCGGATCCATCTCCATGGTCGAAAGGACCTGTACGCCATTTTCCCGCATGGTTTGCAGCGCCCTGGCGGCGCTTCCGGCAGGTACATCCACGCCCGCAATCGCATCCTCAAACACCCGGACCTGAAAACCGGCCCGCAGGCCGTCCATGGCGGTCGTGAAAACGCAATAATCCGTGGTCAATCCGGCGATGCAAATCCGGCGGATGCCGCGCCCGCGCAGCCATTCCTCCAGGTCCGTTCCTTGAAAACCGGAATAGGCTTCCTCAGCCGGATCATCGCCCTTGCTGACGATCCGGTCACCTTTGCGGACGATCAGGTCCGGGTGAAACCGGGCGCCCCAGGTGCCCTGCACGCAATGCGGAGGCCAGGATTTGTCCATGAACCGGGGTTCGGCCGAGAAGCTGATGTGGTTGACCGGATGCCAGTCGCGCGTGAAAACCCTGGTTTCAAAGCAGCCGGAGATCCGGTTGATGACGGGGACCACCAGGTCACCCCCCGCCACCGCGAGGCTTCCCGCGGGTATGAAATCATTTTGTACATCGACTACCAGCAAGGCGTCTTGTCGGCTGATTGCCATCATCATCCCTTCTTTTCGGATAAGCATTTTGCGGAAAGTATAAGAAACGCGGTCTGGTCTGTCAAGGAAATCCTGGGAAGTCTTGAATGTCGTTGAACGCTGGCGCTTCCCGTAATGCAATCGTCCGGTTGATGAAATTTCTTTTCAGAAATTCAGGGTCATCAGGAGCGGCGAAGGATTGTCTGAATCTTTGATGATTCCCTCATCCACCCGGGTATAGAGATTGCCGCTGGTTCTTTCTTCGACCATCCTGATGGATTGATCCATGTGCCGCACAAATTCTTCCACCGGCATCATTTCCCCGTAGGTTCTCGTAAATGAATAAATATAGACGTCGTCTTTGGCCATGCTTCTGGCGATTTCTCGTGCATCGGATAGCATTAATAAAAGTTTCCGGAGTGGGGAAGACGGCCAGTATCGCCGAAGTCGCCTTGTTTTACTTGTTCATCGTTCTGGCGAAAATCGACGACGAAGTCGTTGAAAAATGAAGAAACGGAGGGAAGAGATGCGGATAGGTTATCAGATTCTGCACGACAGTCACATGGAGCTCTTGACCCAATGCGGCCCAACCGGTCATCGGGGAACGCTATGTCAAATTGAGGCAGGCAGAAGGAGCAAAATTGCTGACGGGCGGAAAGTGCGTTGTCATGCCCGGCCTGGAAGGCGGTTACTATTATGCTCCGACGATCTTTACGGATGTTAAAAACGCCATGCTTATTGCCGAGGAAGAAATCTTCGGGCCTGTTGTTTGTGTGATTAAATACGATAGCGATGAAGAGGCCGCGGCGATTGCCAATGCTCCATCTACGGTCTGGGGGCGGGGTATTTTCTTTGCATCGTTTACTTATACCCCTTGTCCTATCTGGATGTTTGAGGATTTCTTCCCTTTCTAGTTTCACTAGGGTTTGATTCCGAGCTTTTTCATCCTTCCGTTTAACGTTGTCCTTTTCATTCCAAGAATTTCGCATGCCCCGTTCTTACCTGATATCCTGCCATCCATCATTCTGATAACCTTTTTGATGTAGCGCCTTTCCATTTCGGCAAGCGTCGGCATATCCGAATAGCCGTTGCCCTGTTGCGTGTCTTTATGACTGGGCAAGGCCAACTCAACAAAGCCGCCATCCGAGAGGAGGGTGCTGCGTTCCAGTACATTTCTCAGTTCCCGGACGTTGCCAGGCCATGGATATTCCATGAGCGCCTGCACCTGTTCAGGCGTGAATTCAAGATCAGGTTTGCCGAATTCCTTGATGAAGTGTTTCAATAAATTCCGTGCGATTAAAACGATGTCGGTCTTGCGCTCACGCAACGGAGGAAGATGAACCCTGAATGCATTAACCCTGTAAAACAAATCTCTGCGGAATCTCCCTTCGGCTACTTCGACTTCGAGGTCTTTATTTGTAGCCGAGATAAGCCTGAAATCGGATTTGATGCTGATCATGCCGCCTAGTCTTGAGAATGATCTTTCCTGCAACACCCGCAGGAGTTTCACCTGAACGGGAAGCGGAATCTCCCCCAGTTCATCGATAAAAAGAGTTCCTTTATGCGCAAGCTCGATCCTGCCTTTGTGTTGGTTATCAGCTCCCGTGAAGGCTCCTTTTTCATAACCGAACAACTCGCTTTCGATAAGCGACTCGGGTATGCCTGCGATGTTTACGGTGACCAAAGGCTCATTTCTCCTTTTACTGACTCTGTGTATGCGTGCAGCGACCAGCTCTTTCCCCGTACCGGTTTCGCCGGTTATTAACATTGAGGCATCCGTTAAAGCGGCCCGATCTACCTGGGTAAGGAGGCCCGTCATGATCGGACTACTTGCTATGATCTCATGATCCTCCCCGTTATGCGCTTGCGGAATAATCACGTCAGGCGTGCGTTTTATTGCCCGCTTTATTTTCTCATATCGCATTATCTTTGCAAATGCGTCTTTTGCCATATTCATGAGAAGTTCAGGAACATCCGGTCCGAATCTTGCGAATCCGCTGTCATCGTACCCTGATTCAAAAAACATAACAGCGTCGAAATCAGGTCCGACATTAACCGGGATGCACATGATCGATAAGGCCATTTTATCTTCACTGCTGTAAGTCTTGACAACAGGTTTTTCCTCCGTTCTGGCCATGAATATTATGGAGAGGGAGTTACGGAATTCTTTTGTGTATATTTCATCCAGCACTAATGAATGTGACACTCTTAGAATAAGGTCATTTTCTTTCCTGCCTTTAAAAAGAAATAATCCTGCCCTGTCAGCCTCAAGAAAACCGGATATTGCGCCGAAAATCCGTTCAAATAGATCCGGCTCATCGTAAGCAGGGATAATATCAGCCACCATTTTAATGAGCCGCTCCGTTAGATTGCTGCGGTCCTGAAGTCCTGATTCGTCCTTCGGATCGTATGTGAAAAGATGTCTGATATCCGAAGGGAAAAGGAGCTCTCCCAAACCTGAAAAATTTTCCCAGGCCTTCATGGAATATTCCGAAGCCTTTTCCTTGTCTTCGTGATTTAGATAGTACCTCGCATATTCCACATATGTCTTGGCGAGTTCCACCGGATCTCCCGCTTCCAGGAGATATTTCTCGCTTTCTTTAAGGTGCTTGAGAATTGATGGTTTTTGAGGTGAGGACAGAGCGGCATCCTGCGCCATAATGCGAAACAGGACTCCTTTTATGTGAATGTTCGGTCCCTGCAGGATGCGGTTCGATTCTTCTTCAAAAGCATAACCCACTATGGGCTGGTATTTCCTTCTGTTGTATTCGGCGATCATTTCCAGAAAAAAAGGAATGGGATATTGCCGGATCTGGCCTCTTTCGGAAAAGAAATGTTTAAGCATTGCATAAGACTCTTTTACGCGACCCGAGTGAAACGCTTCCGCGGCCAGACCCGCCTCCGATATCCATTTCCCTATTGAGTTGAAGTCTTTCCATTCATATGCTCTTGACGCATTCAGATGGGCGAGGGCGTCTTTTGTTCTTCCGGTCATGAGCAGAATGACGCCTAATACAGCCCGGATATGGTAAGCATGTTGGAACTCGGACCGCTTAAAAGCACGTCGCCAATGTGCGTCAAGTATTCCGATCGCCTTATGGATTTGTCCCGAGCATACGCAACTGTATGCAAAGTAGACCAGTAAGATGTAATCAAAAGGAGCTACATATGCACTGACTGTGGAGCGTAAAGCTTTTTTTAGATGAGAGGCGGCTTTGCCGTACATCCCCTGGATATAATAGTAGAGACCTACAAACTGCCCGGCCCGTTCTCTGATATCCGGATCATCGAACTGGTCCAGTTCTTCAACCGCCGTGTGCAGGGCATCAATTGTATCCGAAAGTTGATTAAGCATAAAATAGTAGCGACCCAAATGGAAATCTATCATCACGGAAGAACGCCTGTCACCCATCTTCACCGCAAGTTCTTTGGCGGTTCGTAAAAGCGCGATGATTTCACTTTGAGCCTGTGAGACGCAGATATAAATGCTTGAGAGACTTAGAACTGTGGAGACAAAAAGTGTATCCCTGTTTCTCGAGGCTTTTTCGCGTTTAAGGACGTTTATTGCTGAAATCTCGTGTTTGAGCGCTGAATCGAATTTTCCATTCGCAGACTCCTTAGTCGCGGTCTCATGATAAATATCTGCCGCCTCATATAATCTTCCGGCACCTTCAAGAATTCCGGCCATGGATTCCGGGGGGAGTTGTTCTGCTAAATGATTCTTCTCAATCGATTCGAGAACCGATGTGAAAAATTCAGGAACGACGACTCCTTTAATGTTGGAAAGCAATTCTACGGGAAGGTCTTTTGACAGTAAATAAACATTTTTCTGCGTTTGTAAAAAGTATCCTGATTGCAGTCCTTTTGTCATGAGGTTCAATAATGAGGTCGGCTTAATTGCGATGATAGACGCGGCTGCATCAATATGCACGGGCGCATCTGCTATGCTCATAAAAGCAAGGAATCTCAGTTGTTCGGATGTTAAAGGTTGGCTATTCGGTTCCATTCTATACGAAATTTATCCTATCAAAAGACTAAAGCCATTTTGAATACAGTAACAGCATCGCACGTCATTGTCAAATTTTTTGACCATATAAGGTCACGACTAAGACTTATTTTGGTCAAAAAATATTTCCACGTCCAATTTTATTTTATATAATCATGTTATTTCAAATACTTACGATAATATGGGGGTGTGGTATATTTATTGCTTAAACAAAGACAAATAAAAAATGGAGGTCTTTTTCATGAGCGATTATTTGGTTGATTATCCGACGCAGCTTCATCCTTTTCATTTCCCCTGCAGTATGACGGATGCGGTGTACGGAAAATCGGCAGTTACCGAACTTGCTCCCGATGTCTGGCAGGTAGAAGGTTGCCTTGGGATCAATTTCTTCTGTTCCGCGCCATCGGCTAATGCCTACATCCTGAGGGATAAAGACATGGTGATTCTGTTTGATCCCGGTATGCAGCCCTTCTACAGATCGAGAATACTGGAGTTGCTTCGGAAGTATAAGGCGGCAGGCTGCAAGACGCTGGTTCTGATCGATTCTCAGGGACATTGGGACCATGCGCTCAACAATAGTGTTGTGCTTGAGGCAGGCTTCGAGAACCTGAGATTTCTTCTGCCGGAGCCGGAAGTCGCGGTAATCGACTGCCAATTCCATTGGCTCGGGGATTACAAGAAGCTTGAGGCGTTTTTCAATCCATATCTGGAGTGGATGGCCCAAGAAAAGGAATTTGAGAAATTTGCACAGACCTGCTCTGCGTATTCAGAACTTCAATACGCTCCCGTATGGGATGCGATCAATAAAATTGGACCTGATTCAAACTATGCGGACCATAGAGCCGCCATGAGACTTGTCGTAGACAGAGTGCTCATCGGGAACAAGCGAAATATGTCAGAAATGGCTGAGATCCTCACGATTGATTCTCGCGAAAAGAGAACTTACGGAGACACGGAATGGTACGGATGGCAGGTAGGGCGTTTCTTTATTATTCATGACGGAGCACACAGCCCCGGCCACGTCTGTCTCTATGATCCATTAAACAAACTCGCGTTGACTGGCGATGTTACGATCGAGGTCAACCCCCCGTTTTTCGACAGCAATTTTAATAAAATTGTCGATGCCGCCAAAGGCTTCAGACGCATGTCGGAACAAGGTTTTATTGCACTGGCGTCCGATGCCCACCGAAGCAAGACTTTTTTCCCTCTGGCAGTTGAAGCGATGAACATGAAGCATCTCATCTTCACGCCACTTCAGTTGGAGGACTGCATGCGAGGCGAGGATCAATGCATTGAATTCTTCTCCAGTTTTGAAAAGTTTTATTCAGGTATGAGACGCGATGTTCTCCAGACGATTTCCACACTAGGTGAGGCAAGTATAGATGATATCGTTACGGAATGGTTCAAGTTGGATACCCCACAGACCAAATTCAAGAAATGTTTCCATTTCCCCTCCAGACCCCATGTCCTTGTAACCAGAGTGTTGGATGAATTCGGATACAACAGGCGGGTATCGGGGGATAAAATACTGTTTTCTCTCAAAGAGAGCTTCAGGTTCTAAATTGCCGCGGATTGTATGTCCATCAAGAAGCAGTGAAATTTTAAGGAGGTTTTATAAAATGAGTCGGAGTGTCTATGTGTCCGGGGTAGGGATGATCAAGTTCAGCAAATACCTCGACAGGGGTATTAAAGCATTGACCGGCGAGGCGTTGGATCTTGTTTTGAAAGACAGCAGCCTTGCCGTGGGCGATATTCAGGCGGCGTGGTTTTCGAACACGGCGTGGGGCTATATGGCCAATCAGCACTCGATACGGGGGCAGGTGGCCCTGACGGTTCACGGTATTGACGGCATTCCCATCACAAATGTGGAAAACGCCTGCGCAAGCGGTTCGACCGCTATGTATATGGGGTGGACAGCCATTCAAGCGGGGCTTTTCGACTGCGTTCTCGCGATTGGCGTGGAAAAGCTCTATGACGCCGATAAGATGAAATCGATGGGCGCGTTTATTACAGGTTCCGATATTGAAGTCACAACGGAAATGCTCATCCGGTTTCATGAAGAAGAGCAGAAAAGAATGAAAGAGAGTGGGGCCGGTGAGGTCAAACCTCATTCCGCCTTTATGGACTTCTATTCAATGGGTGCCCGCAAGCACATGGAAAAATACGGAACGACGCAACGTCAGTTTGCTGTCATTGCGGCCAAGGCGCATAACAACTCCGCATTGAATCCACTGGCACAATATACATTCCCGATGACCGTCGATGAAGTGATGGCGGACAGAGAAGTCTCTTACCCGCTTACGCGGGCAATGTGTGCCCCCATCGGAGACGGAGCAGCCGCCGTTATTCTTTGTTCTGAGGAATTTATGAAGATGAAGGGATTGAAGAAGCGAGTCAGAATTGCCGCCTCCGTACTTGCCTCCGGCAACAGGTACGGCGAAAGCACGATCACGGCAAGATGCGCAGAGCAGGCGTATGCCGCAGCCGGAGTAGGTCCCTCGGATATCGATGTGGTTGAGGTTCATGATGCAACTGCTTTTGGCGAGCTCCATCAGGTGGAACAGCTTGGCTTCTGCAAGATCGGCGAAGGCGGTCCGTTTGTTGAGAGTGGTGCCACGGCGCTGACTGGAAAAACCCCGGTGAATCCGAGCGGCGGACTGATTGCAAGGGGGCACCCGGTCGGCGCATCAGGACTTGCGCAGATATATGAACTTTCAATGCATCTGCGTGGCGAGGCGGGAAAGCGGCAGGTTGAAGGCGCGAAAATCGCGATGGCTGAAAACGGTGGCGGATTCTTAGGTGAAGCTGAAGCCGCTATGGCAATTCATATACTTGAAAAGGTCTAGCATTTCTAATCCGGACAGGTGGGAGGTTATAACGATGTCCCAAAATAATACTGCCGGCGAGAAACAGGGGATCGAGCTACAGAAAAGATCCTATGAGCCGGCAAAATACAGGATCATGTGCGATCCTAACGTGGCAACGGTGCCGTTCGACATAATCCTCGATGAGGATAAATGCATCGGTTGTGCTGTATGCATGCGGCAATGCCCGTCACAGATCCTGGTCATGACCAAAAGGGAAAAACCGTCTGAGTGTCAATCTCCCGCCTGTCAATATAACTGTCCCGCCGGAGTCGATATCAGGACTTATGTCCGTCGATTATCGGAAGGCGGAACGCTTGAAGAAGCCTGGCAAACAATAACAAAAACCAATCCGTTTCCGGCCGTGACCGGACGGGTGTGTCCGCATCCCTGCGAGAAAGGATGCAACCGGTTTTATTTTGACGGCGATGCGGTCAGTATCAACTGCCTGGAGCGCGCCGTTGGCGACTATGGAATAGAAAACAATCTGAGGTTCGCAAAGCCGGGAAAGAATTTGAAAGAAAAAATAGCCGTGATCGGATCGGGACCTTCCGGGATGTCTGCAGCTTATCAGCTGGCCAAACGGGGATATCAGGTGAGCTTATTCGAAACCAATTCCCAGGCGGGTGGCATGCTGCGATATGCCATACCGTCTTACCGACTCCCTATATCCGTTGTAGAGAAAGAGATCGGCCGGATCGTGGAAATGGGAGTGCAGTTCAGGCCGAACTGCACGGTAGGGAAGGATATCACCCTGGCTGAATTAAAAAATCAGTTCGACGCCGTCTATATTTCTACGGGGGCCCAACTTCCGGTATCAGCCGGTATCAGCGGGGATGGTGTCTGCGACGGCCTGGAGATGCTCAGACTGATCAAAGAAGGAAAAGATCCGAATGTTGGAAAAAGGGTGCTGGTGATTGGCGGCGGCAACACCGCGATCGATGCAGCCAGATCGGCAATCCGAAAAAGATCAAGCGTCAATATCCTCTATAGAAGGACCAAAGCCGAGATGCCCGCTCTCGCCGAAGAAGTGCAGGCGGCTATTGAGGAGGGCGTCAAGATTGAATTTCTTTGCGCCCCCGTTGAGGTGTTGAAAAAAGGAAATAATCAATTCCTGGTCTGCAGGAAAATGAAACTCGACGGGCCGGATACTTCCGGCCGACCCAGACCTGTCGCAATCGAGGGGAGCGACTTTGAAGTCGCTTTCGACACGCTGATCACGGCAACGGGTCAGATAATTAATGTTCGTGGGTTCGAGAACCTGGCGGATAAATCCGGCCTGATCGTGGCCGACCAGAGCGGCAAGACCGCTCTCGATAAGGTCTATGCGGGAGGCGACGCAGTCACCGGCCCGTCTTATGTTTCCAACGCAATTGGCGCCGGCACCCGAGCCGCGCTTGCCATTCACAATCGCCTGCAAGGTATCCAGGCCCGGGAAAAGAAGAAGATCGAGATCTCGTACAGGGGCATCCCGTTGGAAGGGACACGCCACCTGGAAGATAAGGAGAATCTTCCGCGCAATGAGAAACAAATCTTGCCGGTTGAAATGAGACTCAATTGTATCAATGCTGAGGAGGTCCGCCCCTTCAGATTGGAGCAGGTTGTGGCAGAAAGTAAGCGGTGCATCGGGTGCGGTCTGTATAAATCAACATACGATACCATACGCAATAACACCTATTTCGGCAGAGTCTGTCTTGCCTGCCATGCCTGTACGCCCGTTTGCCCTCAGAAGGCCATTTTCATGCCGCATTTCTATAGAGTCGATCAGGGGCGATGGGCAACAGCCTTTGACACTCCGGTGGATCCGAAAGACGGATATCCCAATCCGCTCGGGCTGCCACATCCCGTCCCCATTGATGAGATCAGAGATCAAATTACCGAAACAGAACGTGTCATCTACAGGCGCAGGAGCACCAGGCTGTTTAAGACGGAGCCGCTTCCGAGGGAGACAATTGAAAGGGTGTTGGAGGCCGCCCGTTTTGCACCGACCGCGGGAAATTGCATCGGGGTCAAGTTTGTCGTCATCACAGACAAAAAGCTGATGAGCGAATTAAGCGAAGCGACGGCAAACTTTCTTGGGCTATTCCCGAAATTGTATGCCGGCAAGAGTATGCTCAGGAATCTCCTCAAGAAGTTATTGTGCATTATGTTGCCCAATGCAACTGATCCCCGGCCAATGGCGGCCATCGCCGGGCTGGTGTCACCTCAATTCAATATCAAAAATGGTCCCATGAACGTATTTTTTAATGCCCCCTGTGCGATTATGGTCGTCCCGCATGCCTTGCATGTTTCGGACAAGGAAGTTGCCATGGGGATTATCACTCAGAATATGGTCCTGGCAGCTCATTCTCTGGGGTTGGCAACCTGTTACGTCGGCCTGGCCGTCAATACGATCAACAAGGACCCCCGGGCAAAAAGACGATTTAGAGAAGTACTCGAACTTGAGTGGCCCCATGATAAGCCAGCCATGTTCCTCCTTCTCGGCCATCCCGCGGTTCAAGTCGATGGTGAGGTGACGAGGGAATTCATACCGGTGACCTGGATTGGTGAATATGGCAAATGATTTTGTCTCAATTGAAGACACATAAACGAAAGGAATATAAATAAGATGACAACTATTACGAATTGGGCACTGTTACTTGAAGAGCAGGCAGCGGCCCTTAATGACAAACCGTTTTTATATTTGGTCTATCAGGACCGCTCGATCTCTTATGGGGAGATGGATAAGAATGCAAATATCATTGCCAATTGGCTGCTGGAATCCGGGGCTATACCGGGAGAGGGCATTGCCATGTTTATGAGCAACTCTCCGCAGTTTCTCGATATCTTTTTCGGTGCTCAGAAATTGGGTATGTATCTCAACACGGTCAACACCTCTCTCAGAGGCGAGCAGTTGTCCTATACAATCGACAATAGCGATACGAAATATCTTGTGATCGATTTTGATCTGCTGGACATTTACAATGCGGTTTCAGCTGCGCTGCCAAAAATTGAAAAGATCATGGTGAACACACTCGAAGCCCCTGAAGGATATCAGGTTCCGAAAGGGATGATCGATTTGAGATCGGCGTATCAAGACGGAAAAGCGACCAAGCCTGTGGTCGATTTCGATCAGAACAATATCCTGATGCTCATGTATACCTCTGGAACGACCGGCCTCCCGAAGGGTGTGGTCATGCGCTACAACAAAAACATTATCGATAGACTGAGACTCATTGCCGCGCTAATCCTCACGCCTGATTCGATCTACTATACACCGCTTCAGTTTTTCCATGGCAATGCACTCTACGTGACTGTTACATCATCCTTGATCATGGGAAGCACGGTTGCTGTATCCAAACGGTTCTCGGCCGGCAGGTTCTGGGACGAGATTTATCAATCACGTGCAACCGTGTTTAATACGATAGGGGCCATGATTCCCATCATGCTAAAGCAGCCCGCAAGCACCCACGAGAGAGACCATCAGGTGCAAAAGATTCTGTCTGCAGGATGTCCTGCGGCTATGTGGGAGACCTTTGAAAACAGGTTCCATGTGACCATTTGGGAGGCTTATGCCGCGATTGACGGCTCCGGGTTTATTGCGAATTTCGGCGATGGCCCCAAAGGATCGATTGGAAAGCCTATGAATTCTGTTATCAGAGTTGTGGATACTGAAGGCCGTGATGTTCAAACCGGCACCACGGGTGAACTGCTGTTTAAAACCGATACAGGCAAAAAAAGTTATGTTGAATACTATAAAAATCCTGATGCTTCCGGAGAGAAGACCCGTGGGGAATGGGAATACACCGGTGACCTGGTTTATCAGGACGACAACGGGTACATCTATTTCGTCGGCAGAAGCACGGATTCCATGCGCCGCCGGGGTGAGAATGTCTCTGCCTATGATGTAGAACAGGCCATTTTGAAGAACACTTCCGTTCTCGAGTGTGCCGTTTATGCCGTTCCTTCCGAAATGACCGAAGATGAGATCATGGCCTCCGTCAAGCTGGTGGAAGGCTATTCTCTGCCTCCGGAAACCTTGATCGATTTTCTTCAGGACAAACTGGCGAAGTTCGCGATTCCCCGCTACGTCAGAATGGTCGATGACTTTCCCAGGACGGAAACCTTCAGGATCAAAAAGAAAGAGCTTAAAGCGGTAGCCGTCACTCCCGACACTTATGATGCCGAGTTAAAAAAATACGCAGCTAAGTGATTAAGCACATACCGGGATGTGCGAAAGGTTAGATATAAAATACAGTAAAGAGGTGATGAAATGGCCATTTTCCCAAGTAAAGAGTGGGCAGAAAGTGTTTATTCAAAAGTTAATTCCAGCGAAGAATATGCCAAAGTGGCAGCCGATTGGGAAGCAAGTGTTACTCTGGTTATTGAAGCAGAGGAAGGTAAATTGGATAATACTTTTATCCTATGGCTCGATCCATGGCATGGCAAGGTCAGAAGCTATGAAATTTTGAAGGATATTGAGGATAAAAAATCATCTTACATCATAAGAAGCACGTACTCCATATGGAAAGAAATTGTTAAGGGAGAAAAGAACCCGACGAAGCTTCTGTTGTCGGGAAAGCTTAAAGTGAAAGGAAGCATGACCTATCTTTTACGGCGAACAAAAACCAATGATGCTCTGATGAATGTACTCAAAACCGTTAAATCCGAATTCCCGGATGAAGGATGAACAGAATCCGGTGATTTATGGAATTACAGAGAAATACATCAGATATTCAAAAGGCTGAACTATTATCAGTGGCTTATGAAAACTCTCGGTGGCAGTGGCTAATTGATCGGATACAGGTAGCGACGTTGGATTTAGTGAAAATGAAGTCACCCAAAATTATTCTGGATGTCGGCTGCGGAACAGGTCGTTTCCTTAGAAAACTGCATGAGTGCTGGCCTGATGCGAGTTTGATCGGTGTGGACCCGTCAGAAGGCATGGTGCGAGAGGCTCGCAGGCTGACGCCGGGCGTGACATTCCATGTGGCAATGGCAGAATCGCTTCCTCTGTCTGATGCTTCGGTCGATCTGATTTTATCCACGCTTTCTTTTCATCACTGGAGCGAACCGGACAAGGGCATACGCGAGATTGCACGTGTTCTATGTCCCAAAGGACACGTTGTCATTGCCGATGCTGTATTGCCATATGGGCTGTCCATGCTTATTTGGCATTTCAATCAAAGCAAACCGAACAAAGTACGTAGAATGTTTATTGAGGAAGGATTGGATATCCAAACCCAACAGCGGAAGATGAAGAGATTCTTAGGTATAACAATCGGGATAAAAAGTACCTGAGGCATTCTTGCTGATTAGAACATTTATGAAGTAGATGGGAAACCATCGAGGATCAGGCAGGAGGTTTACCATGCACCTCGATGAGAGTTAGACATTAAGTGAAGGAGGAATTCATGGAACAGAAACAATTAGACAAGGTGTTCGATATCGCCAAAGATAACGAATTAAACTGTACAGGCTGTGCCCAGAGTACTGCAGCTGCAGTTATGGAAGCACTGGGGATGAAAGATGAATCGGCATTCAAGGCCGCCAGCGGTTTGTCGATGGGTGTGGGGCTTACCGGCGATGGCACCTGCGGGGCATTAATCGGTGGAGCAATCGCGATCGGTCTGTTGTTCGGCCGCACTTACCAGGATTTTGAAGATCCCGGCGCGGCTATGCCCGCCTATGACCTCGTCAGACTACTGTATGATGATTTTAGAGCCCGCTATGGGACCACCCGCTGTAATGACATTCAGGTAAAACTTATGGGCCGTTATTACGATATGGACAAGGATGAAGATTATGAGGCGGCATTGGCTGACGGTATGCGGGATCATTGTTCTGTGCTGGTCGGAAATGCTGCCCGCAAAACGCTGGAAATTATCTTGAATGCCCAGGACGAAGATAAAGCCCGGTCATAAACGGAAGAAGCAGTCAACAGGTTTGTGCGGGGATGGTAAAAGGGCGGCAGGAGATGATGCGTGAAAATTATTGCTCACTGGCCAATCGTGAACCCAGCCGAGATGAGGTTATGGATCCTGAACAGACTATCCTGATGGAGTTTTGAATGCAAAAAAAAATTGTTATTATCGGTGGGGTGGCTGGTGGTGCTACCGCGGCCGCCAAGGCCCGCCGGCTGAACGAGCAGGCCGATATTATTCTTCTTGAACGCGGAGCGAATATCTCGTTCGCCAATTGCGGACTGCCATACTATATCGGCGACGTCATCGAGGACCGGGATGATCTTCTGGTGACGACGGCGGCGGCGTTCAGCAAACGCTACCGTATTGATGTCCGGCCTTTGAGCGAGGTCACGAATATTGACCGCGGGAATAAAATATTGATGATCAAGAACCACGCTACCGGCGATACTTACAAAGAATGTTATGACAAGATGATCCTCTCTCCGGGAGCAGTGCCCATCCGCCCGCCGCTTCATGGGGGCGACAATAGGAAGGTATTTACCTTACGGACTCTTGAGGATGCGGATGCCATCAAATCCTATATCGATCAATGTCACCCCACTGCGGCTGTGGTAATGGGTGGGGGATTTATCGGATTGGAGATGATTGAAAACCTGGTTAAGCGCGGCATTAAAACAACTTTGCTGGAAAAGATGGACCAGGTTCTGATGTTCCTTGATCCTGAAATGGCGGCGATTGTAGAGGCCAGCCTCAAAGACAGCGGCGTAGGAGTGGAGCTGGGGCAAGGTCTGTCTGCCGTGAATGATCATAGCAAAGGTTTGCATGTTGTTACCAGTGCGGGTAAAGAAATCGTCTGTGATATGCTCATCCTTTCCGTCGGCATCCAACCTGATAATGCGCTTGCCAAGCAGGCAGGACTGGAGACATTCGGGCGCGGCCATATCAAAGTAGATTCGTCCCTGCTCACCTCAGATCCTCATATTTATGCCGTGGGAGATGCAATATGCACACATGACTTGGTTCTGGGCGTGCCCACTGTTACCGCGCTTGCAGGTCCCGCTAATAAACAGGCCCGTATTGCCGCCTGCAACGCGATGGATTATTTTGCTGCATTCCGGGGAACTCTCGGGACTTCTGTGGTCAAGTTGTTTGACCTTACAGCCGCCTCCACGGGAGCTAATGAGAAGGCGCTGATGACGCATGGGATTCCCTATCTCGTAAGCTTCACCCATTCAGCCTCGCATGCCTCGTACTATCCCGGCTCTCAGATGATGGCTATAAAGCTCCTCTTCGCCCCCGACGACGGCAGGATACTTGGGGCTCAGATCGTTGGCGGCGAAGGTGTGGATAAACGCATCGACGTGCTTGCCACGGCCTTGCGCGGGGACATGCGGGTGGCCGATCTTGAGGAACTTGAACTGGCTTATGCACCGCCATACTCATCAGCCAAGGACCCGGTTAATGTGGCTGGATTCGTTGCAAACAATATTTTGAAAGGAGACATGCAAGTAGTTACCTGGCGTGACATGAAGACCCTCCCGGACGACCATAGGCTGATCGATTTACGTGAAGATACGGAACTGGATGCGGTGGAACCTCTCAAAGGTGCTATTCACATTCCCCTGGGTGATCTGCGCTCTAGATTATCCGAACTGGATAGAATGAAGACTTACATCGTCTATTGTGCGATCGGACTGCGGGGTTACATCGCCTTCCGTATCCTGATACAGCATGGTTTCAAGGTCAGAAATCTCAGTGGCGGCTTAAGAACTTATGTTCCGGCCTCACTTTGTTTTTCCCAAGTTTCTGATTGAGAGAGGAGATTGGGTTGCACGGTAAGAGAGTTATGCTCCATAAAGAGAAAAAGCAGATAAGAATAAAATTAGCGATAAGACCGATATATAGTGCCCGGAAGCAACGGGGACAGGTCTTTCCTCGCCAGATGAAACCACCGATTAAGGAGGTAGTTTATGAAAAGTCTTGTCGTCTATGTTTCGGGTCATCATCAGAATACTGAAAAAGTAGCCAAGGTTATAGCGGACACTGTCGGGGCAGAGAGAAAAAACCTTGTTTTGGATACAGACAAAAGCCATAATTCATATTTCAAAACCATGGTTTTAGGGAGACCTCACGACCGGTGGAACGTAACAAAACTGGAACAAATTGATCCGAACCGTCTCGCAGAGTATGACCTTGTCGGGTTCGGATCAGGAGCATACTACTTTCAACTTCACCCGGCCCTGTTTCAGTTTGTCGATAGATTTTCCCAATCAAAAAACAAAAAAGCATTCATATTCACGACAAGCGGTTTAACGTCGAAATTCCTTATAAAACTATATCATGAACCACTCAAAACCATACTGAGATCGAAAGGATTTGATGTTATCGGAGAATTCAGCGCGGCAGGTTTTGACACCTTTGGCGCTGCAAAAATAATAGGTTTGGGCGGTTTAAAAAAGGGTAGACCAAATACTCAAGAGTTACGAAATGCCGAAGCCTTTGCTAAAAACCTAAAAGCAAAAATGGGCGTGTAAAGTTTATCAGGGATTAATTCTGGACACATTACCGTTCATCCGGTTTTTAAACAACCTTGTCGCCCTCGTTTACTGCTAGCCAAATGAGAGAGGGTTGCATGTTTATAGAACAGGAGAGATCGTCATGGCGATAGTATTTTCGGGGTTGGGCTTATTAGGGATAATATTTGGCGGTCAGTTTCTTGTATTTCTGACTGTAAGGCTCATCTATGGAAAGCATCGGCCGACAGACATGTATACAATATTTCTCCCGGCATTTCTGATGTTGGAGTTGCTATTTTTTGTAATCGGCCGGATGGGCGCCGAACGATCGTTGGGGCTTTCTATAATTTGCGGCATCCTTACAGCGGGCGTTATGCTGTCCACTATCCTTTATGGGGCTCAAAAGAAGGCCATTCCGATTTTGTCTTCATTCCATGGCATTATGTTGGGAACTGATAAAATGATGTCAAATGCCGAGCCTATGATACACACCAGCACGTCCCTGTCAGACGGCGCAAGCAGGCAAGCGGCTGCGATTGAGGAATCATCGGCCCATCTCAGACAAATGGCATCCATCGCCACGCAGAATGCTAATAATGCAAAGAAGGCAAATGACTTAATGTCTCAAGACGCCAGAGAAAGTTTTTCCCTTATTGCGGCAAGGATGAATCTCATGCGTGAAGTGGTCGCCGGTAATGTGAAGTCCAGTGAAGAAACGGCAAAAATCGTCAAAACAATCAAAGCAATTGCCTTTCAAACAAATCTTCTGGCGCTGAATGCCGCCGTTGAGGCAGCCCGCGCCGGAGAAGTCGGTTCGGGATTTGCGGTCGTAGCCGAGGAGGTTCGCAAATTGGCTCTGCGATCGGCAGACGCAGTGAATGATACGGAAATACGAATTGCCGATTCATTGTTTAAGTCGCGCCAGGCATCAGCCCTTTTTGAGCAAATTAATGAAGAACTTACCAAGAACTGCGAAATTGTCGTCAATGCGACAGGTCTGGTCGAAAATGTGTCAGTTGCCTCTGAAGAACAATCTCAGGGGATAGAACAAATAAATCAGGCCATATCGGAAGTGGATACTATCGTGCAGCAAAATGTGGTCAATGCCGAAGAATTAGAGTTGATAACAGAATGTATTAAGAATGAAATTGACAGGATCTACGGCTTGATTGAAGCGGTTACCCCCGTCATTGGAAAAGAAATTATCATGGCCGTGAAAGGTCTACCCGATTGAGCACGCATTTAATGGCACAGATGATAAGGAGATTTTATTCAATGGAGTTTTTTACCGAAAGGACAGTAAGGATGTTGCCTATCCGGATGCGGATAAAGCCGGCGGATTTTTTGGGGAACGAGCAGAAAGCGTGAAAACTAAACCAGAACCTTAAACGGGTTGGTATGCACAGGGGGAGGATAACGAAATGCTAAAGCAATTCATCGAACACCTAAAGAAATTCAAGGAGTCCGGATATATTGTTAAAAGTGAAATTACAGGAAAACCTTTTTATGGTGCAGTGATCATTGTCTTCTCGGAAGGAAAAATAGATCGTACAAATAATTTTGAGCAAGGAGAAATTGCCATTATCAAGGAAAGCCTGAAAATATAGTTTAATATTACGTTATCTGTAAACAGAGGCGGTTTGCATCCCGATGAGGGGTGGACCGCCTTTTTTTATGAGCATTTCTCTACGAATAGGACATGCAAACGACTGGAGTGGCCTTTTTCGAGAGTGCCTGTTTTTGAAAGAGGCGGAAGATTTTCACTCTCATGAAATTCAGGAGGGAAAAATGAAGAGAGTTTGGTTGTTTTTGTTGTCACTGGGGCTGATCACAGCCTTCTGCACATCGGCGATAGCCGTTGATGTGAAGTTCAGCGGAGAATTTTATGCCGCTGGCATGTATCAGGATAAAACAACATTAAAAAAGGACACAGGATCAGACGGCCCGAGCACAGCCTTCTATTTTCAAAGGCTGCGTTTAAGGACAGACTTTAGCATCTCGCCCGGCCTCACCCTTACGACCCGCGCCGATATCATGGAAAGGGCATGGGGCGCACAAAGATCAATACCGGGTACTATTTTTGATCAGCAGTCCGCAGGAACGACCGCTGAAAACGAGAACATTGCTTTCGATTTGGCTTATGTGAATTATGCTTCTCCAATTGGTCTGTTTATGGCTGGTTACCAGCTCCATGCATACTGGGGAACGGTATTCGGTAATTCAGCCGCACCTTATCCGAGACTTACCTATGCGTTACCGATCGGTGATTTTCAACTTGTTTTACATTATACGAAAAACAATGAAAATAGCAGGACGGCAAAGAACATTACCGATGCCTCTGATAGAGACAGCGACCAATACGTTGCGACGATCAATTATAATTTCAAAAATGGTTCCGTCGGTTTACTGGCAACATATTTGCGTCAAGCTACAATGAGAGCCGTTGTCAATCCGCAGACAGGATTTATGACAAACGGTTTTGCGCTCGAGCCCTATATCAAGGCCAAACTTGGCCCCGTATCGATTCAGGCGGAATTGGACTATGCATGGGGACAATTTCAGAAATGGGAAGGCGCGTTTCCTTTCAGCGTTTTACCAGATACGAGACTGGAAAATATTGCCGCATTTCTTGATGCCACAGCCAATTTTGATACCATATACATTGGTGGCACGTTAGCTTACGTTTCCGGTGATGATCCTGGAACAGGTCAGAAGGAAGGAACTACTTTCCTTACCGGAGGTCTCGACTGGAATCCGTGCCTGATCTTGTTCAACTCAGATCGCAATTATTGGGCAGGAAATATTCCGGCTTACGACACATCGGGAATGGGCGCCCCCATGAGCAATGCCTGGTTTTTCCAAGGTCGTATCGGGGTAAGACCAATTGCCGATCTGGATGTTATGGCATCTGTTGCCTATGCCAATGCCGATAAAAAACCTTCCGTGTCTTGGCTATATAATTCCTATGGTTACGAAATGGATCTGACGGCCACTTACAAAATCACAAATAACTTGAGCTACATGCTGGGCTTTGGTTACCTGTTTACCGGCAACTATTTCAAGGGGACAAAGGATTCGAATCAGCTTAACAACGATTATCTGGTCATTAATAAGCTGACCCTGACATTCTAAGCCGTATATATTTTTCATTACAATGCAAAAAAATTATTAATACTATACAAGGAGGAAATCATGAGCATCAAAATAACGAGGAATGGAATTCTTAAATTGGTAACGACGATGGTCGTTGTAGCTCTTGTCGGCTGCGCAGGGAAAATGAATTGTTTCGACAGGTGTACCGATTGTGTCGAGAAGCGTGCATACACTAAAGTCATCAAGATGTCCAAAGTGGCAAGCATACCTGATGACAGTTACGAGCGCATCATTAAACTGAACACACCTAGTACTCCGGACAACAGAACCCTCGCCGGCATTGTGTTTATTAAAAAGGGAGCAAGTGTGTGCGCCGATTTCCCGCGTACAGAAATGATAAAGAGTTTTGCTGATCTGCAGTCAACGGAAAAAGGCTGGTATCTACGCTTTACCAAATATGCCATAAAAATCGGCGATGAGACATTGGGCTTCGTCGCTCTGTCTGCGGAGTATGACGCAATTCTATGGGTAAACAAAAAAAATGAAACCTGCCGCTACAAAGTTCAGGTCGTTCCCCCTGAAAACATGATCGACGATACATCAGAAGGCGGATGAACCGCGGAGAAGAACGATAAGGCATGGGTAAGGCATGTCTGTTGGGTACAGATTTGTCATCATAAAGATCGCCGCAGTTGATGTCTTGGCGTGGATTTTTCCCACGATGTCCTGGCATTCAACAGCTAATAGCTTGACTGAAACTTCTGAGAGGGCAGAAGCCTTTGCGCTCTGCCCTCGAGGCAGCGTCATTGCCCCTGGCGGTTCAGCAGCTCGGCCTGATGGTGCGAAGCGAGTGCGTCGATCATGGCGCCGATGTTGCCGTTGATGAAACTGTCGAGGTCATAACGGGTCATGTTGATGCGGTGATCGGTGATTCGTCCCTGGGGAAAGTTATAGGTGCGGATGCGCTCGGAGCGGTCGCCCGTGCCCACCTGGCTTTTACGCGTCTGGGCCTGTTCGGCATTCTGTTTCTGCACCATGGCATCCAGAAGTCTCGCCCGTAAAACTTTCATGGCCTTGATTTTATTTTTAAGCTGGGATTTTTCATCCTGGCAGGTAACCACCAGCCCCGTCGGCAGATGGGTGATGCGGACGGCGGAATCCGTTGTGTTGACGCTCTGGCCGCCATGGCCTGTCGACCGGTAGACGTCGATGCGCAGATCGTTCTGGTCGATGGTCAATTCCACGTCTTCCACCTCGGGCATGATGGCGACAGTGACCGCCGATGTATGAATCCTGCCCTGAGCTTCGGTGACGGGAACGCGCTGGACCCGATGGACGCCGCTTTCATATTTCAGACGGCTGTACGCGCCCCGGCCTTCGATCTGGGCGATGATTTCCTTGAAGCCGCCCATGCCGCCCGCCGGAGACGAACTGACAATTTCCACCCGCCAGCCCTGCGCTTCGGCATAGCGCGCATACATGCGGAACAGGTCGCTGACAAAGAGCCCCGCTTCATCGCCGCCGGTGCCCGCCCGGATTTCCAGAAAGACATTTTTGTCGTCGTTGGGGTCTTTGGGCAGAAGTAAAATTTTAATTTTTTCTTCCAGGTCCGCCTGCTCCTGCTGGAGCGCCTGCATTTCCTCCTTGACCATCGCCTTTAGCTCTTCATCGTTTTCCGCAAGCAGTTCCTGATTGTCGGCGATGCGCCTGATGTTTTTTTCATACCGGCGGATGACATCCACCAGTTCACTCAGGTCGGAGTGTTCTTTGGCATATTTCTGATATAAACCCTGTTTGGAAGCCACCTGGGCGTCGGAAAGCAGCCCTTCGAGCTCCTGGTAGCGGAGTTCGATATCGCGAAGTTTGTTGAGCATGACGTCCATAGGTTATTGGTCCGGTATCTTATAAAAAATGTTGGGTGAGGGTTAAAGACGCATTTATAGCGCTCCTCTTTCAGGGAGGACGCAGCTATAAATGCCGGGAATGTTGCAGTCTGTTTATCATGAGGACAAAGTCCAATAGGGTGCCCCGCTGACAGCAGGATAAACCTATGCTTTTTTGGTTGCTTTCTTTGCCGCCGGGGCGGTTTCGGCCTTGGGAGCGTATTTCTTCTTGAATTTTTCCACGCGTCCCGCCGTATCCAGAATTTTTTGCTTGCCGGTGATAAACGGATGACAATTGGAGCAAATGTCTATTTTGATGTCTTTTTTAGTGGATCGTGTTTCAATCACATTGCCGCAAACGCACGTGATGGTTGTTTCTTTATAATCCGGATGAATACCTTCTTTCATTTTCCTTCTTCCTCCTGATCCTTTACCGGTCGTGTTTGATAAAGGCCTCTATATTTTAAGCAGATTTGCTGCCTATACCATAAGCTCTAAAAATTCAAGCGAATTATTGGCGGGTTGAACAGGTGCTTTGTCACCCTATGAATTCATGGATTCCAGGAATTCCTTGTTGGTTTCCGTTTTTCTGATCTTGCTGATGATGAATTCCATCGCGTCCACCGGATTCATTTCCTGCAGCAGACGGCGCAAAATCCAGATGCGATTGAGGTTGGCTTTGGGAATCAGCAGTTCTTCCTTGCGCGTGCCGGAACGGATTAAATCAAACGCGGGGAAGATACGGCGGTCCGCAATGCGGCGGTCCAGGTGCAGTTCCATGTTGCCGGTGCCTTTGAATTCTTCGAAAATGACTTCGTCCATGCGGCTGCCGGTGTCGATCAGGGCCGTGGAAATAATCGTTAAACTGCCGCCGTTTTCAATATTACGGGCCGCGCCGAAGAAGCGCTTGGGTTTATGCAGAGCATTGGAATCCACGCCGCCGGAAAGCACTTTACCGGAAGGCGGCACGACCGTGTTGTAGGCGCGCGCCAGACGGGTGATGGAATCGAGCAGAATGACAACGTCTTTTTTATGTTCAACCAGGCGTTTGGCTTTTTCAATCACCATTTCGGCAACCTGGACGTGGCGGGTGGCCGGTTCATCGAAGGTTGAAGAGATGACTTCGCCTTTGACGCTGCGCTGCATGTCGGTCACTTCTTCCGGGCGTTCGTCGATGAGTAAAACCATCAGAACGACTTCCTTGTGGTTGGCGGTGATGCTGTGGGCAATGTCCTGCAACAAAACAGTTTTACCGGCGCGCGGCGGCGAAACGATCAGACCGCGCTGCCCCTTGCCGATGGGGACGAATAAATCCAGGGTTCGGGTCGAGTAATTCTCGGGGTCAAATTCCAGGTTAAGTTTTTCCTGAGGGTAAAGAGGGGTCAGGTTGTCAAAGAGGATTTTATCGCGGGCTGACTCGGGGCTCTCAAAGTTAACTTCATCAACTTTCAGCAGAGCAAAGTACTTTTCACCTTCTTTGGGGGGGCGGACTTCGCCGGAAATCGTATCGCCGGTTCTTAAATTGAAGCGGCGGATCTGCGAGGGTGAAATATAGATGTCGTCGGGACTGGGCAGGTAGTTATAATCCACGGCGCGCAGGAAGCCGAAGCCGTCCGGCAGGATTTCCAGGACACCGGAACCGGAGATTACACCGTTTTGTTCCGCCTGGGTTTGCAGGATGGCAAAAATCAGATCCTGACGGCGCATACCGCTGGCACCCGGCACTTCCAGTTCCTTGGCCAGGTTGTTGAGTTCACTGATGGGCAGCCTCTTAATGTCTTCGATGTTCATAAATGTTTTCCTTCATTTGGATTAGTAACAGGCTCGATATTGAAGTGAGATGTATTTGTATTTACTGCATTAATTTTCAAGAAACGCACGAGGAGATTCACGATTTTTTAAGCAGTTACGGATTTAATATCGGCTTGTTTATTTGAATACTTGAATCGCTCCAAAGGGCAGGGCTCAATCAGCCCCTGACGAATTGGCTGTTAAACTATATGAATCATTCCAAACTGTCAAGGTTTTTTCTTAAGTAGATTATTTCAAAAAAAGCAGATTCTGTTAATGACGGCTGGAAGACGGAATGAGACAAAATAATCAATAAGCAGCGTTTCGTTGACGATTCTAAAATTTTTTATCCAAATTGAGCGTGTCCAATACCCATTATTACAGGTCAGTCTCCTTTTGTGTCATGCGGTTCATTTCAATACCCCCATTTTGCCGAGGTCCTCTATCGTCACGGTAGGCGGCATTTCGTTTTTCCGTATCTTCATCACGACAAATTCAGCTACGGTCTGAGCTCGTTTCCTGGTTTTGAAGCCTTCATTTCCCGGCAGCCCTGGAATACTGGGCTGATGAATCAGCGGCCGGCCGAAGACCAGTATGTCATAGCCAAAGGTCTTCTTAATCGAAGGAATGATCTTGATGGTGATCTCCGCGTTAGCGTATGGATTCTCGCTTTGCTTCGGGGCTTCCTTACCCGATTTATTTTCTTCTTTTTTTAATTCCTGTTTTAGGAGCTGGGGTGAGTTCTTGTCCTGATTTGCTTCTTTTGCCGGTTGTGCGTCCTTTTCCCTGATCGTTTCTTTCAGGTTTGCCTCCTCAGCGGATAGGGCAACTGCTGGAACAACCGGGTCAATAAACAAGATGCATAAACCGGCCAGTAAGACGGTGGTCATCACTTTTGCGATACTCATTATAATGCAACCCCTTTTGATGGTTCGCATGGCATGGCTTCATTCTCTGATCATGCAGACATGCCCGCGATCTGTTACAATCCAAACCCTATGTTTAAGCAGCAACCCCGATGATTGTTCAGGGTTGCCGCTTAAAATTGTACTTTAAGGATTTTTGATGCCGGTCTATTTGCCGACAATCTTCCAGGCCTGATCGGAGGCTGAAGGAGGGTTGGCATAAGAGGTCCTGTTTACACCGTTCATGTACCAGACCATATTCTGGCCGGTCGTCGTGTTTCTCCAGAGAATATCCGTTTTGCCGTCGGCGTTGAAGTCGCCCGTACCCACGATCTTCCAGGCCTGGTCAGTGTTCGTCGTTACGTAAGCCGATGAGGTCCGCGTCGCACCGTCCATATACCACACTTGGTTTCTCCCCGTGGTCGTGTTTCTCCAGAGAATGTCCTGCTTCCCGTCGCTGTTGAAATCCCCCGTCCCCGCAATGATCCAGGACAGGTCCGCCACGCGGGGAAGATAGACATAGGAAGTCCGGGTCACGCCGTCCATGTACCACACCTGGATTCTCCCCGTGTTCGTGTTTCTCCAGAGAATGTCCGTTTTGCCGTCGGCATTGAAGTCGCCCGTGCCCGCAACCGTCCAATCCTGGTCGGAGACGGTCAAAAGGTACGCCATAGAGGTCCTGGATATGCCATTCATGTACCAGACCAGGTTCTGGCCGGTGGTTGTCTTTCTCCAGAGAATATCCGTTTTGCCGTCGGCATTGAAGTCGCCCGTGCCGACAACCGTCCAGGCCGGGTCCGTCACGTCCGTGAGGTAGGCGTAAGAGAGCCGCGTCACGTTGTCCATGTACCAGACCAGGTTTCTGCCGCTGGTTGTGTTCCGCCAGAGGATGTCAATTTTACGGTCATTGTTGAAATCGTTCTTGGCTTTGAATTCATACGCTCCCATATCCACCGTGCCGTTGATAATCCGTGCATTGCCCTCAAGGTCCGTGGCGGGAATACTCGGTGCGCTGTTTAATCCGGTATTAATGCAGGGGGATGTGGGGCGCAGGCGATAGTTATCGCTCCCGATAAACAGAGGATCGGCGTCGATGTTGCCGCCGGAGTGAGTCCAGGTGCCCGTTATGCCATGGTAGTTATTGTTGTAGCCATTGGTGGTGCTATTGCCGGCGAGGCCGATGTCTGCACTGCCGGGAGCCGTGTTTCCCCTGATGATATTATTATAGGCATTGGTGATCCCGCCTCCTACGGACACATAAACATAAGAGGATACTCCGCCGGAGCTACTGTCAGAGGTATTTCCGGCAATGGTGTTGTTGGTGAGCGTGACCGTGCCGGCATTGGGCGCAGAATAAAAATCGATTTCAATCCCGCCGCCGCTGTTCACAGCGGTGTTTCCCGTAACCAGATTGTTGATGATGACGATCGTGCCCGGCATGCCTTCTTCCGCATGAATATTGGCATAGATGCCGCCGCCATATAAAGAACAATGATTGTCATTGACAATATTGTTGGACAAGGTGATATTCCCGGTATTGCCATGATGAGATGTGGAATCGGCGTAGATGCCGCCGCCGCTGTTCACAGCGGTGTTTCCTGTAACAATGTTATTGGTGATGCTGATGTTTCCGGCATTCCTGTTGCCGGTTGTTGAATCGTTTCTCGTGGATGCATGCAATCCGGCGCCATAATAAGTGTGAACGCCGGCGCCGTTCCGGATTGTGAATCCGCTCACATAAATAGACCCGGTTACTATACCGGATGTGCCGGTTTGATTAAAAAGACTGAGCACCTGGCTTGATCCGCCCCCATCCAGAATGGTGTTGGCCGGATTGAGCACTCGTGACGCGCATCCTGCCGTGTAACCGCCCTGCAGCGTTAAGTCGTAGCTTTGCGCCGAGTTGTAAGTAAATCCCCCCGAATAGGTTCCCTGGACAACGTTGATGGTGTCGGCGGCGCCATTGGACTGGGCTGTGGTTAACGCCGTCTGAAGTTCTGTGGCATTGGTTACGCAAAAATTCGCCCCCCACGCGGCTCCGGCACAGAAGATCCCAGAAACCAGACAACACATAAACCATAGTATCTTTTTCATCATGAAGCATTCTCCCTTCGCATATTTGGTGCAGCGCTCTGTATTCAGATTCTTAAACGGCGATCATGGAGATCTGCTTATTTTCCTACGATCGTCCAGGCCTGATCCGTGACCGTTTGAAGATAGACATGAGAGGTCTTCGTCACGCCGTCCATGTACCAGACCATGTTCCTGCCGGTCGACGTGTTTCTCCAGAGAATGTCAATCTTGCCGTCATTGTCGAAGTCTCCCGTGCCGGCGATCTTCCAGGCCAGGTCTGTAACAGCCGGAAGATACACATAAGATGTTCTGGTCACGCCATCCATATACCAGACCTGGTTGCGGCCCGTGGACGTGTTTCTCCAAAGGATATCAATTTTGCCGTCATTGTTAAAGTCACCCGTACCGACAATCGTCCAGGCCTGATCCGTGACGGTAATCGGGTAGGCGTAAGATGTTCTGGTCACGCCATCCATATACCAGACCATATTTCTGCCGGTGGACGTGTTTCTCCAGAGAATATCAATTTTGCCGTCGGAGTTAAAGTCACCCGTACCGACAATCGTCCAGGCCTGATCCGTGACTGAAAGAAGGTAGGCATAAGAGGTCCGGACATCGCCATCCATATACCAGACCAGGTTCTTGCCGGTGGATGTGTTTCTCAGGAGAATGTCCGTTTTGCCGTCGGCGTTGAAGTCCCCCGTGCCGGCAATTTTCCAGTTTAGGTCTTTAATCGAAAGAAGATAATCATAAGAGGTCCGGACGGCGCCATCCATATACCAGACCATATTCTTGCCGGTGGATGAGTTCCGCCAGAGGATGTCAATTTTGTCGTCACTGTTGAAATCGTTCTTGGTGATGGCCGGTTCGTACTCCCAGAAATCTCCGATTTGCCCCTCAACAGTATTTCCCGTCCCGATGTAACCCTTGTTGCCGATGGATAAACCGAAAGATTCCATTCGCTCTGCTCCCCCCAAATCGGCTCTCCTCAGCCAGGCATTGGACACAGGATTATACTCCCAGAAGTCTTTTAAAAAATCGCCATCATCTGTTTCACCCGTCCCGATGTAGCCCTTGCTCCCGATGGAGAAACCAACGGCATATCTTCGCGGTTGATCCCCGACATTGGCCTTCTGGGTCCAGGTGTCTAAGTCCGGGTCGTACTCCCAAAAATCTTTTTGACACCATGAACCGGTGAATCCCGTCCCCAGATAACCTTTATTCCCAATGGAGAAGGCAACGGCGGCAGATCTTCCTGTGCCCGTGAAATTGGCCTTCTGTGTCCAGGCATTCAGGGCAGAGTCATATTCCCAGAAGGATTTTGTATTGGAATAGGCGCTGTCATACCCCGTTCCGATGTAGCCCTTGCTCCCGATGGAAAAACCTCGCGCATAATATCTTCCCAGTCCCCCGAAAGCAGTCTTCTCTGTCCAGCCATCGGTATCCGGATCGTATTCCCAGAAGTCTTGCCTGAAATAGGGAGCTGTTTCAGTGTACCCCGTGCCGATGTATCCTTTGCCGCCGATGGCAAAGCCTGTCGATGCAGTTCGTTTTGTCCCGCCAAAATCAGCCTTTGCCGTCCAGGTATCCGCGGCAGGATCATACTCCCAGAAATCTTTCGTTACTCCCGAACCAACTCCCGTGCCGATGTATCCTTTGCCGCCGATGGAGAAACCGGCAACGCCATATCTTGCGGTGCCTCCGAAATCGGCCTTCCTTGTCCAGGTGTCGGGAGAAGCAAAAAGTAGATTGGCGCTGATGAAAGCGTAAAACAATGCAATGATTGCCATGAAACATTTTTTCATAACAAGAACCTCCTCAGGGTATTTTTTATTCTCATTTTTTGAACAGGGATGCATTTCATGGAGTTGTTTCCTTAATTGTGCTGATCGTCAAACATAAAAATGCGTCATATGGGCTGAAATCGAAGGAATTCTAACAGCCGTGAAAGACCGTGTCAATATTTATATAACGCCGGAAAGAAACAGGCATTCGTATTTACCTCGTGGTAATCAATAGATACTGCAAAATAAATCACCCCCAAATTTCTCCTTGATTCCTGGGCCGCACTAAACTAAATGATATCTATAAATATTTTAGAGACGAGAGGTTTATGTTGCTATGAGTGATGACAACCCCAATGAAGGGATGAATGCTCCTTTGGACGACGGTCCTCAAGAAATCCGCATGGAAGAACTGAGTGACGAGCTCAAGGCGGCTTGTGCTCGGGCGGGATGGACGAGTCTGGTGCCTGTGCAGGCCAAATCCATTCCTTATCTGCTTTCCGGCCGCGATGTGATGATTCAGTCGCGAACCGGCAGCGGCAAAACAGGCGGTTATCTGCTGCCGATTATGCAGAAAATCGATTTGCAAAAAAATGTTGCCCAGGCGCTGGTTTTAGTCCCCACCCGTGAGCTGGCCCTGCAGGTGTCCCAGGAAGCCGAGATGTTGTTTCAGGGGACCGAGCTCAGGACGGCCGTCGTTTACGGCGGCGTCGGCTACAACGCCCAACTGGAGGCTTTCCGGGGCGGCGCTCAGCTGGTGGTCGGTACGCCGGGTCGCATTCTCGATCACCTGCTTAAAAACACGCTTTCGCTGGATCATCTGAAAATGTTGATTTTTGATGAGGCCGACCGGATGCTGTCCATGGGATTTTATCCCGACATGGTCAAAATCCGGAAATATATTCCGACAGGCAAGATTACGAGCAGCATGTTTTCCGCCACTTTCCCGCCGCAGGTCATTCGCCTGTCCAGTCAGTTTTTACGCGAGCCCGAGTTGCTGAGCTTAAGCGGCAACGAGGTGCATATCGCCGAAAGCGAGCATATTTATTATGTGGTGCCGGGTATGCGCAAGGAACGATCACTCGTGCGGATCATCGAAATTGAAAATCCCGCCTCGGCCATTATTTTCTGCAACACGAAGGATACCGTGCATTACCTGTCTGTCGTCCTGAAACGTTTCGGCTACGACGCGGACGAATTGAGTTCCGACCTGGCCCAGAGCGCGAGGGAAAAGGTGATGGCGCGGGTGCGCCGCGGCGCATTGCGCTTTCTGGTTGCCACCGACGTGGCGGCGCGCGGCATTGACATCCCTGATCTTTCGCACGTGATTCAGTATGAGCCGCCGGAAGACCCGGAAGCCTATGTTCACCGCGCCGGACGCACCGGAAGGATGGGGTCAAGCGGCGTCGTCATTTCCGTGGTCGCGGAAATGGAAAAATTCAAGCTGCATAACATTGCCCGTTATTACAATATTCATATGGAAGAACGTCCGCTGCCCGATGACGAGGAGCTGGAAAGAGTGGTTGCCGAACGCATTACCGCGCTGCTGGAAGCGCGTCTGCGCGGCCGCGACAATATTCAGATGGAACGGATGCGGCGTTTTCTGCCGCTGGCCCGCAATCTGGCGCAGGCTGAAGATGAACTGGCCATTGTTACCATGCTGCTGGACGATTATTATCAGCAGACCCTGCACGCGCCGCCGGTTCAACTCGCGGCCGAAATGACAGAAGAAGGAAGCCAGCCGAAACCCAAACCGAAACCTAAACCGACTAGTGGGAGACCGCGGTCGAGAAGCAGAAAGGGAAGGGACCATTAACGATGCCGTTTAATTTTTTTCGTTTGCTTCAGCCGCTGCATCCGGTCTTTTTTTGCTGTATGTTTTTGTTTTTGGTTTCCTGCGCGACAACACCTGTCGCGCCGCCCCAGCCTCCGGCGAAGCCCGCAAAAATCGCTGTTGTGCTGGGCGCGGGAGCATCGAAGGGGTTTGCGCATATCGGCGTATTGAAAGTGCTTGAATCCCATCGTATTCCCATCCACATGGTGGTCGGCACCAGCGTCGGGTCCTTTGTGGGCAGCCTTTATGCTTACGGATATAATCCTTATGAGCTGCAGTCGATTGCTTTTGCCATTCAGAAAGACGATGTGGCCGATTATATTATTCCGGACAACGGATTTATCAAGGGCGAGAAGCTGGAAATTTTTATTAATCAGAAAGTGAAATATACGACGATTGATAAGTTTAAAATTCCTTTTTATGCCGTGGCGACCAACATTCAAACCGGCGAGGAGGCGGTGTTCGGCCGCGGCAATACCGGCCGGGCCGTGCGGGCCAGTTGTTCGATCCCGGGTATTTTTAATCCGGTCATGATCGGCGGCAAGGCTCATGTGGACGGCGGGGTCGTCAGTCCCGTGGCCGTGGATGTGGCCCGCCGATTCGGCGCCGATGTGGTGATTGCCGTCGATATAACGTCCAGCCTGTCGCCTGCCGCGCCCGTCGGCACCGTCGAAGCGATCATGCAGGCGGTTGATATCATGTATAATAAGATGGCAGTCATTCAGCTCAGAAGCGCGGATATCGTCATCAAACCCAAAGTGGGCAATATCGGTTCGAGCGATTTTTCCAAGCGGCATGAAGCGATCATGGAGGGTGAAAAAGCCGCAGCAGAGGCGATGCCGGCGATTGATCAGATGATTGTCAAACTGCGCCAGGAAGGCCGGCTCAAGTAAGCGCCGTCCGGTCACATCACAACCTGATCCCTGTTTTTTACCTGTAGCAGGCGGCGTCGTCGCTATTCCCGGTATTGAAAGGAGATAATATGGGGAAGCCTTTGCAGGTACTCATCATTGAAAATTCCGAAAACGATGCCCTGCGGATGATTCAAACGCTTGCGAACTGCGGCTATGATCCCGGCTACAAGCGGGTGAAAACGTCCCGGGCTCTGCGTAAAGCGCTCGGGGACCAGGCGTGGGACATCATTTTGTGCGGCGGCGACGTGCCGAACCTCAGTGGCCCGAAAGCCATTGGCCTCGTCAAAAAACTTCAAATCGATACCCCCTTCATCATGGTCTCAGGCGCAATCGGCGAAGAGAATGCGGCCTTGTGCATCCGGGCAGGCGCCCGGGATTTCATTAGTAAACAAAACCTGCCGGGCCTGGCCGGGGCCGTCAAAAGAGAATTATCCGAAAGAAAGTCAAGAATCAAGCGAAGCAAAAACGAACAGGCCGTCCGCAACAAGGATGCCGGTTTATCCGGTGCTGTCGAGAAAGGCAAAAGCGCCGGTGCGGGAATTGCGGGAGCGAATGAGGACCTGCAACCAAATATTCCCGATCAAAATATCGGACTCACCGCTCTGATCAGTGAACGGACTCAGTTGGCGAGAGCCTTAAAAGAAAGTGAAACGAAGTTTCGCAACTTCCTGGAAGAAGCCCCCATGGGGATTTGTCTGGCCGACCTGTCGGGTAAGGTTCAGTACGTCAACCGGAAGATCGAGGAGGCAACGGGCTGGACGCGGGAGGAACTCGTGTCCCGGGACGCTCTGGCGCTCGGCTTCTTTGACGAAGCAACGAAGCGGATTCTGCTGGCCAGGCTGGCCGCCCGGTTGAGCGGAGATGCGCCGCGCACGACGGAGATTCCCGTTGCCCGCAAAGACGGCTCCTGTCTCTGGGTTAATTTGAAAACAACGATCCTGTATCAGGACGGCCTGCCCACCGGATTGCTGCTTGCCTTTATCGATGTGACCGATCGCAAGGAAATGGAACAAAAAATACTGGAAAGCGAGGTGAAATACCGCCTGCTGGTGGAGAACAGCAGCGAGGTTATTCTGATTGCCCAGAAAGGTTTTTTAAAATTCGTCAATCGGGCGTCCGTAGACATGTTTGGCGCTTCCTATGAGAAGCTGATGCTGACCCCGTTTACCGAGTTTATACATCCCGACGACCGCGGGCTGGTCATGTCCAATCACCTGCGCCGGCTGAGGGGCGAAGCGGTGCCTTCCCATTATACCTTCCGGGTTGTCACTCCCGCCGGGGAAGTAAGATGGGCGGAGATTCGCGCGAAAGTCGTTTCCTGGGAGGGCGAGCCCGCCACGCTGAATTTTATTACCGATATCACCAGTCGCCGGCAGGCGGAGGAGAAGTTAAAAGAAAGCGAGGAAAAATTCAGGTTCCTTACGGAAAAAATGACCGATATCGTCTGGATTGCCGGACTGGATTTGCAGACGACGTATGTTACCCCCTCCGTCGAAAAAGTGCTGGGATTTACCCGGAAAGAAAGAATGCTCCAGAAAGTCAGCGAACAGCTGACGCCTGAGTCGCTGTCCCGGGCGTTCGACACGCTGACGCAGGAACTGACCTGCGAAGAAAAGGGTGATTCCGACCCCGAAAGAACGTTGAAGCAGGAGTTGGAATTTTATCACAAGGACGGATCGACCCGCTGGCTGGATGTTACGATCAGCGGCATTCGGGATGAGCAGGGCATTTTAACCGGCATCCATGGTGTAGCCAGGGATATCAGTGAACGAAAAAAGGCCGAGGCAAAGCTGAAGGAAAGCGAGGAACGATTCAGCGCCCTGTTTGACCATTCGCGTGATTGTGTTTACGTCATCGATCTGGCGGGCAATTTCGTAGAAGCCAATGCGGCGGCGCTCCAGCTTCTGGGGTATGAGCGGGCGGACGTTCCTTCGCTGAATATCGTTTCTTTGCTCGATGAAAATGACATGGCCAAAGGGGTCCAGGAATTTGAAGAAATCATCCGCTCCGGTTTCCAGAATGCCCGGAGTGAGCACACGCTGAAACGTAAGAATGGCGGGCTGATCCAGGTGGAAACCCAGGCTTCTCTCGTTTACAGCCACGGCAAACCTCATTCCATTTTAGGCATTGCCAGGGACATTACCGAACGCAAGCAGGCGGAAGAAGCCCTCCGGGAGAGCGAAAAAAAATACAGAGAACTGGTTGATTTTCTGCCGATCTCGCTGTTTGAGATGGACCTGCAGGGGAATGTCACGTCCGCGAATCCGGCCATTTTCGAACTTTTCGGGTATGAATCCGCCGATCTGGAAAATGGTCTGAAAGCGGATCAAATGATTGTTCCCGACGATCTGCCCAGATTTGGCGGGAATCTGCAGCGCCTGATCGGCGGAGACAAAAAGGGCACCTCGGAGTACAGGGGAGTCAGAAAAGACGGCAGCACCTTTCCTTTCCTGGTTTTTCCCAGCGTCATCATCCGTGACGGTAAACCCGTCGGGATCAGAGGGGCCATCATCGACCTTACGGAACGCAAACGGGTCCAGGAAGAGCTGCAAAAGAGCGAAGAAAAGTATCGCGGCATTCTGAACAATATTGAAGAAGGCTATTATGAAACGGGTCTGGCCGGCGACTTCACTTTCTTCAATGATTCCCTGTGCCGGATCTGGGGCTATTCCAGAGACGAAATCCTCGACATGGGCTATCGGAAATATCTGGACAAGGCAAGCGAAAAGAGCATTGCCGGCATCTTTCATGGCGTGCTGGCCACCGGAACGCCGGCAAGGTTCCATTACCAGTTGCAAAGGAAAGACGGCGCCCGGAAGTGGCTGGAAGCATCGATCTCACTCATCAGGGATCCATCCGGATTGCCGGCGGGTTTCCGCGGCCTGGTTCACGACGTCACCGAACGCAAGAAGATGGTGGACGCAATCCGGCAGTCCGAGGAACGGTATCGGACCATCATCGAACAGATGGCGGACGGTTATTTTGAAGTCGATCTCAAGGGACGCTTTACGTTTGTTAATGAAGCGCAGAGCGCCAATCTCGGCTACACGCGGGAAGAGATGATCGGAATGCAGACCCGGCAATACGTTGCCGGAGAGAAGGTGCGAGAGCTCTACAGGCTTTTCGGGAAGATCCTGGCCACGGGCATCCCCGTGAAAGCCTATGACCTGGAGTATATCAAGAAAGACGGAACGATCTCTTATAATTCCATCTCGGCTTCCCTGATCCGCAATACCGAAGGAGACCCCATCGGCTTCCGGGGGATTTCCCGCGACGTGACTGAACGCAAGACCGCTGAGATGCAGCTTCGGAAATACGCGGACGAAATCAGTGATCTTTACAATAACGCTCCCTGCGGTTACCATTCCATCAGTTCCGACGGCACCTTTCTGCGCATGAACGACACGGAGCTCAAATGGCTTGGCTACGAACGCGACGAGCTCATCGGAAAGAAAAAATGGCCGGATCTGCTGACCCCGGAGAGTGTGGCAAGCTTTGAGAAAATCTTTCCCGTTTTTAAAGAACGTGGCTGGGCGAACGATCTGGAATTTGATGTTGTCCGTAAAGACGGATCCATCTTTTCCGTGTTGCTGAACGCAACGGCTATTAAGGACCCGGACGGCCATTTTATCCAGAGCAGGTCGACTCTTTTTGATGTGACGCAGCTGAATAAAGTGCGCTTGGAGCTGAACGAAAAGAATCTGGAACTGACCCGAACGTATGAAGATCTTCGTACAAAACAGGCGATGATTCTCCAGCAGGAAAAGATGGCCTCCATCGGAATGCTGGCCGCCGGCGTCGCCCATGAGATCAAGAATCCCCTGGCCATTATTTTGCAGGGCATGGATTTTCTGCAGACAGCCGCTCAGGATGATTCGCAGACGACGGAAGCCATTGAAAGGCTGAAGGAGGCGGTACGCCGGGCCGATGTTATTGTCAAAGGCCTGCTCAGTTACGCCCGCCAGACACCGGTTGCCCTTGTCGAACAGGACATCCGCGTTCTGCTCGATGAATCCCTCGCGTTGACAGAGCACGAATTCCACGCTAAAAATATCCTGTTGATCAAAGACTACGCCCCGGACTTGCCGATGATCGCGTTGGACAGCAATCAGATGAAGCAGGTTTTTATCAACCTGATCCTCAACGGCATCGAAGCCATGCCGAGGCGGGGTAAGTTTACCATCAGCGTCCGAAGCATGATCATAGATGACGCAGGCAACCGGGCTCTGCAGCTGTCCTTCAAGGATACCGGCACAGGAATTCCCGCGGACATCAGCAAGCATATCTTTGATCCGTTTTTTACGACCAAAGCCATTGGAAACACGGGGTTGGGGCTTTCCATATCCAAAGGAATCATTGACATGCATGGTGGAATCATATACGCTGAAAACCAGGAGAGGGAAGGAGCCGCCATTATCATCAGACTGCCCGTGACGTCATAATATCAGGAGGTGTTTTTGTGGAGAAACCTATCCATATTCTGGCTGTTGATGATGAGGATTCTTTTACCTTTTTTGTCAAACTTAATCTTCAGACATATAAGGAACGCCTGTTTAAGGTGACCACTGCCAACAGCGGGTCGGAAGGCCTGAAACTCGCCAGGGCGGTCGGGCCGGACTTGATTTTGCTCGATGTCATGATGCCGGATATGTCCGGCGCCGAAGTTGCTGAAGAACTGTTGCTCGATGCGCGCACCAAGAACATCCCCATCATTTTCGTGACGGCGCTGGTCAAAAAAGATGAAGTGGCCAAAGAGTCGGGCCAGTTAGGCGGACGGGAATTTATCGCCAAACCGGTCGGCAAGGAAGAACTCATCAGCCGGATTAAAGCGACGCTGAAATTAAACTAAGAAAACCATCATGGATGATGTCTCGGTGACGTTTTAATTCCTGATCGGGTTTAATGCCGGTATAAAAGAAATATTCAATACTCCTGAAAGAATGGACAGAGAAGGGATGGCCTATGCTGAAAATGGTGAATTCAAAGGCGCCTCGTCAGACGATTTATTTTTTTGGCGTCTTCTGTCTGATGCTGTCAGTGCTGCTGATCAGCAGTTGCAGCGGCGGCGGATCGTCTGCACCGCCCATCAATCCGCTCAGTTCCGCCAAGGATATTACCGCCTTTTCGATTCTGGGTGAAAGCGGAACCATAACGGGCAATACCATCACCCTGACCCTGCCCCTGCCCAACGGAACGGTCGTTACGGCGCTGGTCGCGACCTTTACGACAACCGGAGAGACGGTTAGAGTCGGCGCTTTAATTCAGGTGAGCGGCCAGACGGCCAACAATTTCTCCAATCCGGTCACGTATCGGGTGACCGCGGAGGATGCCTCCACCAAAGATTATGTCGTTACCGTCACCGTGGCGCCCCCGCCCCCGCCTCCGCCCGCGGGACAGATCCTTGCCGGGCACCAGGCGGCGGCCAATTTTAATGCCATTCCCCAGGCCTGGATCCAGGCGGCCAGAGCCAATTTGCATATCGCCTACGGCCATACCTCGCACGGCAGCCAGATCATCACCGGGATGAACGCTCTGGCTGATGCGAATAATCTCTACGCCTGGAATGACGGCGGGACCGGCGGAGCGCTCGATCTCCGCGACGGGGCAATGGGTGGAGACGTCGGCTATTATCCGGACTGGGTCAATAACACCCGTTCCTACCTGGGGCCTCCCAATCCAAATACGGGGAGAGGCACAACCCAGGCGAATGTTAATGTCATCATCTGGTCCTGGTGCGGACAGGCTTCCTCTAAAACCCGCGAGACGATGATCAGCGAATATCTCGCGCCCATGACCCAGCTGGAAGCTGATTATCCCGGCATCAAATTTGTCTATATGACAGGCCATCTGGAGGGAACCGGCGAGAATGGGGACTTGAATGTCCGTAATCAGCAAATCCGGGATTATTGCAATGCCAACAACAAAATTCTTTTCGACTTTGCGGATATTGAAAGCTACGATCCGGTTGGCTTCGTCAATTATATGCTTTTGCAGGCCAATGATAATTGTGATTATGACAGCAATAACGATGATAATCCGGACAGCAATTGGGCGATCAACTGGGTGACGGCCCATCCCGGCGATGCCCTGACCCCTCTGGCGAATCACTGCGATGCTAATGGTTGCGCGCACAGCCAGGGGCTGAACTGTGCCTTAAAAGGCCGCGCCGCCTGGTGGTTGTGGGCCAGGCTTGCCGGATGGAATGGAAATCCCTGAAGTATTTTTTCATTCGTCCCATACCCTCAAGGTGGAGCTCCCGATGGATAAACGGATCACGAAAGGCGCGTTCAATCTTGACAAAGAATTAATCATTATTCTGCTGCTCGTGGGGCTGGTCTGCTTTATTTACTTATTTATCGTCAACCAGAGAGCGTTTTTAAATATCTTTTACATGCCGGTTCTGCTGGGCGCTTATTTTTTCGGCAAGCGCTACGCGGTTGTGTCCTCCATTTTTTCCGTTGTCATTATTGTTTTGCTGGCCTATTTTTTCCCTCAAAGTTTTGCCGCGCCGGCCGCCGGCAACACCGAGTTCTTTAAATGGCTCGATCTGGCCACCTGGGGGATTTTCCTTGTTTTTACGGGATATTGCATGGGAATTCTCTATGACAAGAAGGAAGAATCCAGAAAAGAACTGCAAAGAACTTACAGCGGCATCATCGAAATGCTGTCTCTGGTGATTGAATCGGCGGACAACTATACACAGAGTCATTCCCACCGGGTTTCCCTGATTGCCGAAATGATTGCCCGGCAGCTGAAACTCAACTCTTTTGACGTTGAAAATATCCGGGTTGCCGCGCTGCTGCATGATCTGGGGAAGGTCGGCGTGAGTGAAGCCGTCCTGAAAAAAGTCACTGAATTGACTGCTCAGGAGCGGGGCAACCTCAGGCGGCATACCTGGCTGGCCGTCAATATGCTTGAACCGCTCGGCGAAACCGTGGGCGACATCCTGCCCATTATTTTACATCACCATGAGAAATATGACGGCAGCGGTTATTATAAGGCTGCCCAAGAAGACATTCCCCTGGGCGCGCGGATTATTGCTGTGGCCGATGTGTACGATGCGCTGACGACCGACCGTCCCTACCGGAAAGCGTTCAGCTCGCTTATGGCCAAACAGGAAATCGTGGCCAATTCCGGAACCCATTTCGATCCACAGGTTGTTGCGGCTTTCAACCAGATATTTCCTTATCTCGAAACCGAAAATTATCTGTCGTCCGCAGGTTCGGTCAAAATCGACTGATTCCGGCCCGTTGTCCGTCGTTATTTGCGCAGATCGTATTTAATCATCTTCAACTGGAGGCCTTTGCGGCTCAAGCCCAGCTGCTTGGCGGCCTTCGTGACATTGCCCCCGGATTCTTCGAGACACTGGATGATCATCTGTTTTTCGACGTTTTCCATGTGGCTGCGCACGAAATCTTTAAATGGTTTTTTATCTTCATCGATTCCGGCGATGGTTCCTTTTTCCAGATCGGCCTTGAATTCCGGCGGGACTTCCCCGGGGGTAATCATCGGATTTTTGGCCAGGAGCATCATGCGTTCAATCAGGTTTTCCAGCTCCCGGATATTGCCCGGCCACCGATAGCGCAGAAGCATTTCTTTGACCGCATCGTCCGCGCCGGCGATGGCCTTCTCCAGCTTCTTGTTGAATTTATCGATAAAATAGTCCACCAGGGGCAGGATGTCATCCGTTCTTTCTCTGAGCGGGGGCACATGGATGGGGAAGACATTGAGGCGGTAAAATAAATCTTCGCGGAAACTCCCCTCCTGAACGCTTTGCAGCAGGTTTCTGTTGGTGGCGGCGATAAAACGCACATCGACTTTGATGGTCTTGAGACCGCCGACCCGCTCAAATTCCTGTTCCTGCAAAACCCGCAGCAGCTTGACCTGCATGTCGCGGGGAATTTCACCCACCTCGTCCAGAAATAAAGTGCCCTTGTGCGCCAGTTCAAATTTGCCCGGTTTCGTAATGGTCGCGCCGGTGAAGGCGCCTTTTTCATAGCCGAACAGCTCGCTTTCCATCAGGGTTTCTGCAATGGCCGCACAATTGATTTTGATGAGCGGGTTATTCTTCCGGGGCGAATTACGATGGATGGCTTCGGCAACCAGTTCCTTGCCCGTGCCGGTTTCTCCGCTGATCAGGATGGTCGTGGTGGTAGGCGCCACCCGCTTGATCGCCTCGAAAAGGTCCAGGATGGATTGGCTGGAGCCGATAATGCCGGCGTGCTCGATTTCTTCGGGCGGCAGGATGAGTTCATTTTCCATTAAAGCATGAGTTTTAACGGCTTTCGAGACGACATTTTTTAGTTCTTCGAGTTCGAATGGTTTGGTTATGTAGTCCAGAGCGCCTTTTTTCAAAGCTTCAACGGCGGTTGCCACCGTGCCGTGCGCGGTAATCATAATCACGGGAACTTCCGGATAGTCCTGATTGACGCGGTTGAGCAACTGCATGCCGTCAATGCGCGGCATTTTCAAGTCAGTGATCACGGCGGCGATCGGTCCGGATTTTAAAATTTGCAGCGCTTCGGAGCCGTCGGCGGCAGAAGCGACCTCATAGCCTTCTTTCTTCAGCATGGCGGCCAGGACCAGCCGCATATTCAATTCATCGTCAACGATTAAAATTTTATTCATGGCGTATGATTATTATGACTTGCCGATTAAATCAAGACGGATTGTGCTCTACATTTTCCCGTCCACGTTCAGCCGGATGAAGAAGACGCTCCCCTGGCCGGGAATGGATTTGACCCGGATCGAGCCGCCGTGTTCCTTGATGATTCTCTGACAGATGGCCAGCCCCAGTCCCACACCTCTTTCCTTGGTCGTATAAAAAGGCTTGAAAATGTTTTTCATATCTTCGGAACTGATGCCGGTCCCCGTGTCACGGATGGTAATGCCGACGGCGAGGCCCGCGCTGGTTTCAATTTTTGACGTCCGGAAGGTCAGGCTGCCGCCTTCCGGCATGGCTTCAATCGCGTTTAACGCCATATTAATCATGACCTGAATCATTTTCTGCTCGTCCACATGGACCGCGGGCAGTCCTTCCTGCAGTTCCCGGCAGATGGTGATCTTATCGGCCAGCCGGTTGGCGGAAATAATCGTAATGGCTCTGAGAATAATGGCGTTGATGTCCCGCGGCTGGATCTTGCCGCTGCCGGGGCGGGCGTATTCCAGAAACTGGCTGACCACCGCATTGAGCCGGTTGACTTCTTCAATAATCACATTCAAAAGCTGGCTTTGCTCGTCCGTGGTGGCTTCGGATTGAAGATACTGTGCCGCTCCCTTGATGGACCCGAGCGGATTGCGGATTTCGTGGGCGAAGACCGGCGCCATTTCCGAAAGCAGCATGGCCTTCTCCCGCTCCAGTTTTTCATCAAATTCATAAAGGGACGTAAAAACGTCCTTGCTGTCCGGATAAAAGAAACTGAAAATCTTTTTCAGGATCATCTTAATCGGCGTCACGGAAATGACGATCAGGAAGGAGGCCATGATCACACTGGTAAAGGAAGGGAGACTGTCGCTGAAAAAAAACGCCGCAAAATAGAAAATGAAAGCTCCGGTGAGCATGCTGATAAAGATCACCAGGGCGCGGGCGAAAAAGTCGTGCAGGGCGGAAAGCTGCGGATACGCGATAATGAGCAGCGTGAAATAAAGCAGGGCGGACAAAACCAGGCCGGTGACAGGCGGAAAATGATAGCCCAGATAACCCAGCAGATCGGCGGCGGAGAGCAAGACCGCGGCCGGACAAGCAATGAGCAGATAGCGCAGCCGTCTTTTCTCCGTGCTGGGGGGCAGTTTGCCGACGTGGCGCGCGAGGGCGAAATAGCAGATGACGAGCACGAGGCAGGTATAGGCGATGAGCGCCGTGCGGAAATGCGGCCAGTTGCTGAGCGGTGAAAATTGCAGGCTGATGCCGGCCAGACTGATCAGGGCTGTCAGCGCGACAGAGCCCCGCGAAAGATAGGATTTATTGTGGGTCAGATGGCGGAAAAACCAGACGGCCAGGGGGGGAATGGTCAGAATCCCGATATGCCCGATATAGATCCAGAATCCCGGAGCAAAAAGTCCTTGAAAAAAAACAGCCGCCTGGGAAATGAAAATAGCCAGACAAAAGCCCGCAAAGGACGTTTGCAGCCTGTCCATCTTTCCCGTGATAAAAAGCGACAGGGCGATTGTAAAACTGGTTGCCGCCAGCGTAAAAGTATCCATAAGAATCCCGTTGCCCGCTTTGTGGTATTGAGATGATTATATAGCGCTTAAAGAGGAAAAAGCTAAAGAAATATTTCAAACCAGCTTCGCTCATATTTTTTAAAACACCGGGCATGTTTTGTTTTATGCCGCGACGTATTGACTTTTAACGTTCCATGATTTAATAGCCAGATTAAATAAAGGATAAAACTATAAGGGATTGGTGAGGGAATGAAGAAAAAAGATTTATTGAAGAAAGTAGTCGAACATATCGATATCAAGGCCATCAACGCCGTGGAAATGATCGAAGCCATGCGGAAAATGTCTTTTTCCGCCAGGGATCTGGGCAATGCCGCCGACATCTACGACCGGATGCTCCGGGAGAAAAAATGTGCCGTGATCCTGACTTTGGCCGGGTCCACCAGCGCCGCGGGCTGCATGCAGGTCTATGTCGATCTGGTGAAAAACAACATGGTGGACGCGATCGTGGCGACGGGCGCATCCATCGTCGATATGGATTTTTTTGAGGCTCTGGGTTTTAAGCACTATCAGGGCACCCCGTTTGTTGATGATAAGCTGCTGCGCAGTCTCTATATCGACCGGATTTACGATACATTCATCAGCGAAGACGACTTGCAGCACTGCGACAAAACCATCAAAAAAATAGCGGACGCCCTTCCCCCCCGTCCTCATTCTTCGCGGGAATTTATTGCCGAAATGGGCAGGTACCTGACGAAAAATGCCAAAAAGAAAAATTCGCTGGTTCAGGCGGCTTACGAAAACCATGTGCCGATTTTCTGCCCCGCGTTTTCGGACAGCTCCGCCGGTTTCGGACTGGTTCTCCATCAGGTGGAACATCCGGATCAGCACCTGTCCATTGACTCCGTCAAGGATTTCCGGGAACTGACCGAGATCAAGATCAAGGCCGGGACAACCGGCCTCTTGATGATCGGCGGCGGTGTGCCGAAAAATTTCGCACAGGATACCGTCGTCTGCGCCGAAATTCTGGGGTACGATGCGCCCATGCATAAATATGCCGTGCAGATTACCGTGGCGGATGTCCGCGACGGCGCCTGCTCCAGTTCGACGCTGAAGGAAGCCAACTCCTGGGGCAAGGTCGATTCCAGCTGCGAACAAATGGTGTATGCCGAGGCCACGACCGTCCTGCCTCTGCTCGCGAGTTACGCCTACCATAAGGGAAGCTGGAAAACGCGCAGAAAATGGGAGTTGTCACGGATTTTCGACCACGCGCCACAAAGCAAAAAGGGCAAATAGCAGCCAATAAAAAAAAGAGGCGGGTTTGAAAAACCCGCCTCTTTGCGTTGTGCGCCCGGCAGGGCGCACAGACTTGGTGGTGCAAGTCCACTACTCACCCGGCAAGGGGAAGAGTTAGCCGAACGGCAAGGGTGTCGCGGGTGACTGCGAATCTGGAGGAAGCCGAAGGCAAAGCGCTGGCCTGACGAACAGGAAGCGGATACGAGGCGTTACAGCGGGGTAAGGCGGCAATTATCGTCAAAGCCCGGTACTTGC
>JAIGNE010000059.1:0-31165 GCA_036528635.1 Deltaproteobacteria bacterium | reverse complement strand
GCACGAAAAATCGACCAGCAATAACGAATCATCCTTCGCCGATATGCTTTTTTTTGAATCACTTCTAATATTTTATTGTCAAAGAACGGTAAATTTTAATCCGGCAGACTATTGTGACACAGTCTGGTAGGCCGGTATCCAGAACCTGTTGAAAATACCGGATCCCGTATCGCGCTATGCTTGCGCGGAATGACTGCGAGGTAAGAATGATTTTAGATCAGATTATCGAAACCAAAAAAGAAGAAGTAGCCAGACTCAAAAGGGAAACCCCGGTTGCCCTGCTGTGCGACGCAATCGCCTGTCTTACGCCCTGCCGTGATTTCCGGAAAGCCGTCAGCGGCGCAGAGTCCTGCGCCATCATCGCTGAAGTCAAATGTGCGTCTCCTTCCCGTGGCCGGCTCGTCGAGCATTTTGATCCGCTGACCATCGCGAAGACCTATGAACAAAACGGCGCAGCGGCCATTTCCGTCCTCACGGATGAAAAATACTTTTCGGGTCACCGCGACTTTTTAACGCAAATCAAGCGCGACGTTTCGCTCCCCGTCCTGCGCAAGGATTTCATCATCGATCCGCTCCAGGTTTATGAAACCAGGGCCATCGGCGCTGATGCGGTTTTACTCATTGTCCGCATCCTGGGGCAGAGGCTCCCTGAGTTTATCGCCCTGTCCGGAAAATTGGATTTAAGCCCGCTCGTTGAAGTCCATTCGCGGGAAGAACTGGATATCGCCCTCGCGGCCGGCGCGGAGATAATCGGCATCAACAATCGCAATCTCGACACGTTTGCAACGGACATTGAAACCAGCCGGAACCTGAAAAGATTGATACCGGCGGATAAAACAGTGGTGGCGGAAAGCGCCCTGAAAGATCGATCCGATATCGAATATCTCATGGACGCGGGCATCAACGCCTTCCTGATCGGTGAAGGATTGGTAACGGCAGCGGACATCGGCAAAAAGCTGCGTACCTTGAGGGGAGGCGTGTGAACATGTTTCAGGTCAAGATCTGCGGCATCACGCGCCTGGAGGACGCTTTATGCGCCGCGGCAAACGGCGCGGCAGCGGTGGGTTTTATTTTTTACCCGCCCTCGCTCCGCTGTATTCAGCCGGCCGCGGCAAGGCTGATCGTTGACAAACTCCCTCACGATTTAGTAAAAGTCGGCGTCTTCGTGAACGAAACGGCCGACGAAATTAAAAGGATCCGGGACTATTGCCGCCTGGACATGATTCAGCTCCACGGCGATGAATCTCCGGAATACTGCCGGCAGTTTCCGGCGGACCGTGTCATCAAGGCTCTCGAGTTAAAAAAGGAAGAAGATTTGAAACAGGCAGAGGCGTACCCCGTTGCGGCTATTCTGGTGGACAGCCGTCATGCCGGCCTCTACGGCGGTACGGGAAAAACCGCTGATTGGGATTTGGCCCGCCGTCTGTCCAGGCCGTTGATTCTCTCCGGCGGAATAAAAGAAGATAATGTGCTGGACGCGCTTTTGCGGGTTCAGCCCGCCGCGCTGGATATTAACAGCGGCGTGGAGTCATCGCCCGGCAGAAAAGATCCGGCTATAATCGCGCGGATCATGCCCATGATTTTTACAGCGGATACTGCCCCGTCAGATTCCGCCATTTTTACACGAAGGGAAGACCAATGAAAACATTACCGGATCGATATGGACATTTCGACATCTTCGGCGGGCGATATGCCGCCGAAACGCTCATGCCCGCGCTTCTGGAGCTGGAAGAAGCCTATGGCCGGGCAAGAAAAGATCAAGCGTTTATCAGGGAATTGGACTGGTATCTCCGCGAATACGCCGGGCGCCCCACTCCTCTTTATTATGCCGAACGGATGACCCGGGCGCTCGGCGGCGCCAAAATTTACCTCAAACGGGAAGATTTGAATCACACCGGTTCGCATAAAATCAACAACACCCTGGGACAGGCGCTCCTGGCGCGCCGCATGGGCAAGAAAAAAGTCATTGCCGAAACCGGTGCGGGCCAGCACGGTGTCGCCACGGCCACGGTTGCGGCGCTCTTCGGCATGGAATGCAAAATCTTCATGGGCGAGGAAGATATTCACCGTCAGGCCCCCAATGTCTTCCGCATGAAAATTCTGGGCGCGGAAGTGGTGCCGGTGAAAAGCGGTACAGCAACGCTCAAAGACGCGATGAACGAAGCCATGCGCTACTGGGTGGGGAGTGTTCGCGATACTTTTTACGTGATCGGCACGACCGCCGGGCCGCATCCCTATCCCATGATGGTGAGAAATTTTCAATCTGTCATCGGCCGGGAGATTAAGCGTCAGACGGGGAAGATGGAAGGCAGAAATCCCGACGTGCTGGTGGCCTGCGTCGGCGGCGGTTCCAACGCGATGGGCACGTTTTACGCATTCCGCAACGAAAAGAAGGTGGGGATGTTCGGCGTGGAAGCGGCCGGCCGCGGCATGCACACCACCGATCATTCCGCCAGCATCAACGGCGGAAAGGTCGGCGTTCTGCACGGCAATAAAACCTATCTTCTGCAGGATGACCAGGGCCAGGTCAGAGACGCCTACTCCATCGCCGCGGGGCTCGACTACCCCGGCGTCGGGCCCGAACACGCATACTTTGCCGCGACAAAGCGCGCAGCGTATGTGACCGTGACCGATGACGAAGCCGTCGAGGCGTTTTCATTTCTATCGCGGCAGGAAGGCATCATCCCCGCGCTGGAGAGCGCGCACGCGGTTGCCTACGCGATGAAAATCGCGCCGCAGATGAAGAAGAATAAAATCCTGGTGATTTGCCTGTCCGGGCGGGGCGACAAAGACGCCCAGACGATTATTGAAACAATGTAGCAAACGGCTGCGCCACCCGCAGGGGTGGTCGCGTGACCTTCAGGTCATTAAAACCGTTCCCTGCGCATGACTCCCCTTTTCTAAAGGGTGAGTCAGGGGGATTTTAAAATCCTCCCTGACCCTCCTTTATGAAAGGAGGGAATAAAAGAGATGAGGATAACATGGGACGAATAGGAAAAAAGTTTGAAGACTTGCGCGGCAAGGGCGAAAAGGCGCTGATCGTGTACTTGACGGCGGGCGATCCGTCGCTCGACATGACCCGGCAGCTTATCTGCGGACTGGAAAAATCCGGCGTGGATATTCTGGAAATCGGCGTTCCGTTTTCCGATCCGACAGCTGATGGACCCGTCATTCAGGCCGCATCCCAGCGCGCGCTCAAAACAGGAACCACGCTGGAAGGGGTTCTTACGATGGTTGCCGCTGTTCGCGAAACATCACAAATTCCCATCCTGCTTTTCGGCTACTTCAATCCGATCTTTGCCTACGGCGTGGAACGGTTTGCCCGGTCGGCGCGTGAAGCCGGCGTGGACGGCGTTCTGGTCGTGGACCTGCCGCCTGAAGAAGCGGGCGAGCTGAGAGTTTATTCGGATGCCGCCGGACTGGATTTCATTTCGCTTGTCGCGCCGACCACCGGAAAAGACCGCCTGAAAACAATTCTTCAAAGCGCCACCGGGTTTCTCTACTACATTTCCATTACCGGAGTGACCGGCACCGCCGCGCCGAAAATCGACGACATCGCCCGCGAAGTCGGCAAAATCCGCAAACTCACCAACATGCCGATCGCCGTGGGCTTCGGCATCTCCAACGCCTCCCAGGCTGCGGAAATCGGTGCAATCGCCGACGGCATCGTCATCGGCAGCGCCGTGGTCAAGCTGATTGATGAAAACCGGAACAGCGCCGATATCGTAAAAATTGTCTCTGATTATACGCGGAAAATGAAGGACGTGCTTTGCTAAGGATCATCCTGCGGCGGGTATCCGCCGGGTCGTAACGTAATTATCGATCTGTTTACTTTTTCCCGGGGTTCTTTTTCCGGATCGTCTGAACAATCGGCAAAAGGATCAAGATTGCGCAAATCATCAGCGCCAGAAGGGCGATCGGCCTCTCCACAAAAATGGAAAAGCTGCCCTGCGACATCAGAAGGGACCGCCGCAGATTAACTTCAAACATGGGGCCCAGCACAAATCCCAGGATGAGCGGCGCGGTTTCGTAGTCAAATTTTTTGAGCCAATAGCCCAGGATGCCGAAGAGCACCATGACGCCGATATCAAATACGCTGTTGTTGATGCTGTAGGCGCCGATCAGGCAAAACAGGATGATGAGCGGGTAGAGAACCTTGTCCGGAATCCGGAGCACCTGAACCCATAAAGGGATTAATGGCAGATTCAGGATCAGCAGCATGACATTGCCCAGATACATGCTGGCAATCACGCCCCAGAAGATTTCCGGATGCTGGGTCATCATCAGCGGACCCGGCGTCACGCCGTGAACCAGGAAGGCTCCGAACAAAACGGCCAGGACGACATTGGGCGGAATGCCCAGCGTCAAAAGCGGGATAAAGGATGTCGAGGCGGCGGCGTTATTGGCGGATTCCGGCGCGGCCACGCCTTCGATCGCGCCCCGGCCGAATCGCTCCGGATGCCTGGAGACTCTTCTTTCCACACCGTAGGAAATAAAGGTCGAGAGCACGGGTCCGCCCCCCGGCAGGATTCCCATGAAAAAACCAATGATCGTACCGCGGACGATCGCCCATCTTGCCTGAAGCCACTGGCGCTTCGAGGGAAACATGTTTCTGACCGTAACGTTCAGATATTTGGCCTGCGCGGTCTTTTCCAGGTTATTGAATACTTCTGCCAATCCGAACAAACCGATGGCCAGCGGTACAACACTCAAGCCTTCAAACAAATGGATATTGCCGAACGTCATTCTCTGCTGCGACGTGATAGGATCCAGGCCGATCAGACTCAGCGTTATGCCGACCACCGCCATGATGACCGCCTTGATCATCGAACCCTGCGCCAGATAGACAATAAACGTGAAGCCCATTAAAATGATCGCAAAGTATTCCGGAGGGCCGAATTTCAACGCCAGGGCGGAAAGCGGTCCGGCAACCAGCTGCAGACCGATCAGCCCCAGGGTGCCGGCAATGAAAGAACCGAAGACGGCTATCCCCAGCGCCTGCCCCGCCTGGCCTTTCTGCGCCATCGCGTAGCCGTCCAGACAGGTGACGACGGAAGCCGCTTCACCCGGCACATTGATCAGAATGGAGGTCGTCGATCCGCCGTACATCGCGCCATTGTAGATACCCGCCAGCATGATGATCGCGCCGGCAGGCGGCAGCTGAAAGGTCAGCGGCAGTAAAATGGAAATGGCGCCGACCGGCCCCAGGCCCGGCAAAACACCCACCAGCGTCCCCAGCAGGCAGCCCGCAAGAATGAGCAGCAGGTTGTGAAATTCCAGGGCGACCGACAGGCCGTAGAATAGTCCGTTTAATGCGTCCAACAAAATCTCCACTGAGACAAATGATTAAAACCCCCAGATACCCCGGGGCAGGGGTATTTTCAGGAGGAAATGAAAAAGCCCATAGGTGACCCCCACCGACAGCGCGGCGCCCAGCACCGCTCGCCGGATGGTGATGGCGTTGAGCCGGAACAGGACTATCATTAAAATACCCGTGGCCGCCGGATAACCCGCCCAGGGGAGCAGGACAGTGTAGACGGCGAGGCCCGCCGCAGCTATCATGCTTTTTTGCCAGACGATGTTGTGCCACAAATCCTGCCATCGCACGGCAAACGACCTGTCAAAATAAGACGTGACCAAAACAAGGAGACTGAAAAGCATGATCAGCATGCTGGCCCAAAACGGCATGAAACCGGATTGAGGACTGCTCAAGGACCCGATCCCCAATCCCACGGACAGGATCAGGATAAAAGCGGCCAGGAGAAAAAAAATCACGCTGCTGATCAGATTGCGTTGATCCATCCGACTTCCCTTTGTGGCGCATCCTTTAGACTATTCGGGCTTTGTTGCCGCTTCCTTAATGGCGCCGGTGGAGATCAGATGCCTGTTGATGATTTTCCAGTGCGTTCTTAAAAAACCGTCAAAGGCCTTCCCGTCGTAATAAACGGGAACCATGTTGATTTTATCGAGCGTATCCAGATAATCTTTGCTTTTGACGGCCGCGGCAAAGGCGCTTTCCAGTTTTTGGGCAATGTCGGGATCAATATCCGACGGCGCGACAATGGCAAAAACGGCATCATTGGCAAAGTCGTAGCCCAGTGCTTTCAGGGTCGGAACCCCGGGATATTTTGGCGACCGTTTTTCACTGATAACCGCCAGGAGCCTGGCCTGACCGGCTTTCACCGCGGGAACCAGTTCGGACGTCAGCGAGGCAAATTCCACATGACCGCCGAGAAGCGCGGTCAGTGCCTCCATGCTGCCCTTATACGGCACATGGATCATTTGCAGTTTGTCTTTTTCGGCGATGATTTCCACGGCGGCATGGGTGGTGCTGCCGACGCCGGTCGTCGCATATTTGACTTTGCCGGGATTCTTAGCGGCATACCCCGCCAGGTCTTTGAGCGTTTTCCAGGGTGCATCGTTTTTCACAACAATGCCCAGCGGGGGTTCGGTAAAACCGATGAGGGTGCGGAAACTGGTGAAGGGCTTGAACGGCACCTGCACCTGCTGGCTCACGCGGATCAGCACCGAACTGGGTGTGCCGCAAAGGGTGTAACCGTCATGCTTCTGGGAAAGCAGGGCGGCCAGCGCGACCGTTCCCGTGCCGCCGGGTTTGTTTTCAATCATCACCGGCTGGCCGAGGATCTTTTCCGCCGACCGGGCCAGGGCGCGGGTGCTTAAATCCATGCTCCCGCCGGGAACAAATCCAACCAGAATGGTGACCGGCCTCTCCGGATAAGCGGCCACACTCTGAACAACATATATCGAAGATATCACAACTAAAACCGCGGGGAGAATCGCGGCAAACCAGCGGTACTTCTTCATCAATTGATCTCCTGAAAAGAAATTTTTTCGTGCCGGCGGAGTATAGAAATCTTCCCGGTTGAAGTCAATTCTTTTATCAATTTTTGACCCGTCGATAATTTACTTGACAAGCAGCCGGCAACCGCTCTATAACATTAAAGCTCAACTTTAATGTTTGGACGACGGATGAAACTGAAAATCGGTGAAATTGCAAAAAGAAGCGGCGTTCGACCCTCAACGATCCGTTACTATGTGGGAGAAGGACTCCTCCCCCGGCCCGAAAAAGCCAATGAAAAAATGGCGTTTTACGATGAGGTTTGCATCGACAAACTGCGCGCCATCCAGGAGCTTAAGGAAAAGCGCTACTTTCCGCTTTATCTCATCAAAAATATTCTGAGGCGCATGGACGAAGGTCTCAGTCTGCCGGAGGCCGAAATGGTGGAAAACGCCGTTTTCAGTTCCAAGGACAGCATCGGCCGCGGCCTGATTGCGCGGCAGGCCTTTCTGGAGACGACCGGTATGACGGAGAAAGAACTGAAAAAGGCGGAAAGCTTGGGCATCTTGATACCCTACACAACCGGTGCAGATGAACCGCTCTATAACGATGACGATGTCCGTGTGGGACGTGACGGCATCAAACAGCTTTCCCGATTGGGTGCGGATCTCGGCGAACTGTCGTTCATGGTGGAACAAGGCAAGAAAATCGTGGAGAAAGAAATGGCGTTTCGGCATAAAATCGTCGCCGGAAAATCCACCCGCGAAAACATTCTCATCACGTCGGAACTCACGCGCATCGGCAATTTCTATCGTGATTATATTCTGCGACGCCTGTTCCAGAAACAGGTGGAACAAAATATCCAGAAAAGTCTGAAAAAATCAAAAACCAAAGCCGCGAATATTCGACGGCAAAAAAGAACCTGAGGAGGGACTTATGTTTAAAACAGCAATTACGGAAATGTTCGGCGTCAAATACCCGATTATCTGCGGAGCCATGATGTGGCTTTGCAAACCGAAAATGTGCGCGGCTGTATCCAACGCGGGCGGCATCGGCAACCTGACCGCGGGCAATTATGAAACGGCGGATGACTTCCGTGCGGCCATTCGGGAGACGCGTAAACTGACAGACAAGCCTTTCTTTGTGGCCATTACACTTCTGCCGTCGGTCAGAATTACACCGGAACATCACAAGATGTATGTTAAGATCTGCGCCGAAGAAAAAATTGCCGGCATTGAATTTTCGGGTACGCCGCTGGATAAGGTGGCCGGGATGGAAGCCGTCGATATGTTAAAGAAGGCCGGCGTGAAAATGTTTCATAAAGTCGGCGCGGTCCGGCACGCCGTGCATGCGGATAAAATCGGATTTGACGGCATTTACGCAGCGGGCATCGAAGAAGGCGGCCACCCACTCAATGACGATGTGACCTCCATGGTGCTCACGCCGCGCATCGTCGACTCGGTCAAAATTCCCGTTGTCACCGTAGGCGGCATCGCGGACGGCCGGACCATGGCGGCGGCGCTGACGCTGGGCGCGGAAGGTGTGATGATGGCCAGCCGCTTCATTGCCACGAAGGAGTGCGAAGTACACGATAACGTCAAGCAGGAGCTGATCCGCAGGCAGGAATTCGATACGGTGATCTACGGCAAGTCGATCGGCCTGCAGGGACGCGGCCTCAAGTCCAAAGTCATTGAAGAAGTGCTGGCCATTGAAGCGCGCCATGGCGGATTCGAGGAACTGATTCCGCTCCTCTCCGGACAGAAGGTTAAAGAAGCCTGGGAAACAGGTGATTGCGATTATGCTCCGCTCATGGTCGGTCAATCCATCGGGCTGATTCACGATATCCCCACCTGTCAGGAATTGCTCGAGCGAATGGCTGCCGAAGCAAAAGCATGCTCGGCCCGGACAGTAAAGCTTTGCGGAAATTGATTAATAAAAGTCGATAAGACGTCAATCATAAGGAGAAACCATGAAAACACGAATTACTGAAATGGTCGGGATCAAAGTCCCGATTGTGCTTTCCGGCATGAGCTGGATCAGCACGCCGAAGATGGTCGCGGCAGTGTCCAACGCCGGGGGCTTGGGCATCCTGGCGACGGGACCCCTGTCCAGCGCACAAACCCGTGACGCCATCCGCGAAATCCGGACGCTGACGGACAAACCCTTCGGCGCCAACGCATCGCTGATGTTTCCGGGCGCCGCGGAAAACGCAAAAGTTCTTTTACAGGAAAAAGTGCCCGTGATTAACTTTGCACTGGGCAAAGGCGACTGGATCGTCAAGGAAGCCCATAAATACGGCGGTAAGGTTTTCGCCACCGTGGTCAATCTGAAGCATGCCAGGCGCGCCCAGGATTTCGGAACGGACGCGGTCATCGCGACGGGCCAGGAAGCGGCGGCGCACGGTGAAGATGTCACGTCGCTCGTTTTAATTCCCCATCTGGCCGAAAATTTGAAGATCCCCGTCATCGCGGCGGGCGGTTTCGCCGACGGCCGGGGCATCGCCGCGGCGCTGGCGCTGGGTGCGGAAGGTGTCGCCATGGGAACGAGGCTCATGACCACGAAGGAAAGTCCGCTTCATGAAAACTATAAGAAGCTGGCGCAGGAAAAAGAAGTCTACGACACCCTGTTCTCCAAACGCTTCGACGGCATTTTGTGCCGGGTCATGAAAACTGATGCGGCGAAAAGAGCCGTCAGGAAGGGATTGAGCTGGCCCGCGGCCTTTTTCAATTCCCAGGAAATCGCGAAACAGGTCAACGTGCCGTACTTCAAACTGTTTTTGGGCGTACTGGCGTCCGGCTATTCGAATGCGAGACAGCTCGCCTATATGGCCAATGCATTCAAAGCCATTAAAGTGGCCACCGAAGACGGCGATTCGAAAACGGGCGTCCTGCCGGTTGGACAGGTGCAGGGATTGATTCATGATATGCCGACCGTCGCGGAACTGTTTGATCGCATTGTCAAAGAAGCAAAAACCGCGCAGGCAAAGGTCAATGCGGCTCTTGATTAATCGGTTATTGCCGAAAACCGGTAAAAGGGCTATGATGCGTCCATAAAAAATTGAAGGGAGTACTTTTATGTCAATCGCATCGGTAGTAGAAAGCATGAAACAGCAAATCGGGAAAGAAGTCTTCGTTTCCGATTGGACACAGGTAACTCAGGAGCAGATAAACAAATTCGCGGACAGTACCATGGATCATCAGTGGATTCATGTGGATGTGGAAAAAGCCGCCAAAGGACCGTTCGGGCATACCATAGCCCACGGCTTTCTGACACTGTCCCATCTGCCGTTCTTCAGCTATCAGGTCCCGCTGAAATTTGAAGGTGCCAAAATGTCCATTAATTACGGCCTGGACAAAGTCCGGTTTCTCAACCCGGTGGCTTCCGGCTCAAAAATCCGCGACCGGATTGTCTTGAAATCGCTGGAAGAAAAACCGGGAAACCGCCTGCTGATGACACAGGTTCATACCATTGAAATCGAAGGGCAGGACAAGCCGGCGTGCATCGCTGAAGCGCTGGGAATGATCTTCTTCTAATGTCGTTCGTCATCCATTCCCTTCAGGTGGATAGAGGCCAGATGGTCTCAGGGCATTTGGCAAAGTCATGTTTCTATGAACAGGAAAGCGGTGGCCGGCTCTCGCCGTTCACCGCTTTCTTATTGAACTGCTCTCTCGGCATGTGATCCTTGAATTTTCATCCGTGACGCCACTGAAAGAAAAGGATTCCCTCATGGACGCAAATATCTATACTCGTAAGCCTCTGCCGCATGTTTCTGAAGGAGTTCCCTCTTTTTTATGTGCACCCGTCATCCGTGATCCATCAGAACTATCCCGTTATGATGCGGTTTTTATGGGCGTACCCTGGGAAGGAAGATCAACGTGGTGCGATCACCTGCGCTGCGCCGACGCCCCCGAAGCCGCCCGCAGGGCTTCCGCCCGTTATGGCGGCTTTCTGCCGGAATTGGAAATGGACATCTTCGACACGCTTAGCATCGGTGATTTCGGCGACGTGGAGGTCAACCCGGAAAGCGCCGCGGAAACCTATGCGCGCATTGAAACGAAGGCCAAAAGCATCTTCCGGAGCGGGGCTGTTCCAGTCACCTTTGGCGGCGATCATGGGGTAACCTTCCCGATGATCAAAGCTCTGTCTGAAATCTCCGGCGGACCCGTGGGGATTGTCCATCTGGACGCCCATTTCGACAATCTCCCCTTTCCCGAAGGCGATATTTTTGCAAGGTGTTCTTTTGTACAGAGGCTGTATGGTCTGGAAAGTTTTGCTCCCGGGAAACTTGTCCATGTCGGCATCAGAGGTCCACGCAACACGCGCATTCAGTATGAAATGGCCAGGAATCAAGGCTCGATGATCCTGACCAGCCACGAGGTCAGGCAAATCGGCATCGAGGCTGCCTTCCAGAAGGCGCTGGAGATTGCCTGGAAGGATACCCGGGCGGTTTATATCACAGTATGCAGCGACGTGATGGATGCGGCCTGCAACCCGGGAGGTTCACCCGACTCTCTGGGATTCACCCCCTGGGAACTCTCTGATTTCCTTTACCGCTCTGGCAAGGCCGGCGTCGCCGGTTTTGATTTCATGGAAGTTTACCCGTCCCGGGACCCCAACTGCGTCTCCAGCCATATCTCGGTCTGGATGGCCCTTTATCTCCTGGCCGGCATGGCCGTCAATCGATCAGGCCGATAATGGATTCGTCAAAGAGGCGAAGTAGCGCTCGATGCCTTTCAGCACGCTCTGGTTGCTCGTGACAACGGGAATCGCCAGTTCGCGCGAAATGGCCTGTGCAGCCTCGAGGGCGCGGAATGTCGTGCAGGACACAAACACGCAATCGGGGGCAACCCCGGCCCGGCGCGCGGCGTCGACGGCGAATCGCCTGATGTCGCGAGGCTCCACGGCGCCGATCGCGCTCTCGCTTACCAGTCCCATCCCCGCGATGTCGCACACCGGAAAACCCGCCGCGCGGAAGGTCGCCTGAAGCCGATCGTTAATCTCATCGATGTAGGGCGTGACCAGCAGGAGCCGCTCGGGGGAGTGCTGCGAGATTTCTTCGATTGCCGCTCCCATGACGGTCAAACAGCGGCAGCCCGCCGCCCTTTCCACCCTTCTCACAATGTCCGCTTCACCCTCCAAACCGAGAATGGCGGCGGCCGATGTGCAGCCGAAGATGACGAGTTCCGGACCCACCTGTGCAATGCGGCGGGCCGCCGGTTCAAGTTCATCGGTAAGCATCTTTTTTTCACCGGCAACCGTCGCCGACTCCAGGTACATGCGGGTCACGTGCAGTGTCAGTCGGCGGGGAAGCCCCCTCCACAGGTCGGGCTCCATCACACTGTCTCCGGCGGGAACGAGCAGCCCCACGCGATGTCTCAGATCCGTCATGGGCCGCCTCCCGGGGACACCGCAGGAAACTTACTATCTCTCTTGTCCGGGCCGCGGGCAATGAGCGTAAAGTCTATCTCCCCAAAATGCTTTTCGAGATCTTCCCTCATCCGGCTCCGGATCATCTCAATTTGTTGTATGCCGTCTTCGGGAGGGAAGGAAAGCTCGATCTCGATCCGCTTGCGCCCGCCGCTCTGACGCGTGAGGACGTTGACAACATTCGCATAGCGGTCATAGTGCTGCGTGAGAACGTTGAGGATCGCCAGCTGATCCGGTTCCGATAAGGGCAGATCCAGGAGCGCCCGGAAATTGGCCCGGATGACCCCAACACCCGTCACGAGCAGATAGAGAGAATAGGCAACGGCGATCAGGAGATCGATCACGACCGCAATGGTATTGCCCCATCGGCCGGTGAGAAACCAGCCGATGACCATGGCGACCAGAATCCCGGCCGTGTACCACATGATGCCCGAGCAGTTGATGTAGTAAATATGCAGGAGGGGGGATTGTCCGGGGTTCCGGCGGAGGATTCGCCTGAGCCAGCCCACAATGAAAGTGATGCGGGCGAGACTGAAGATCACGGCCAGCAGGGCCAGTCCCAGTGAAATCAGCGGCGGCGGGCCGATAAATCGATAAATGCCTTCATAGATAATGATGCCGCACACGAACAGAATGCTCCATCCGTAGGCAAAGCCGGCAAAATCTTCCAGCTTGCCTGTCCCGTATGGATACTTGAACACGTTGCCGCGGCTCACGGTGCGCAGCACGAAATAATTTACCAGATTGATTGTCTGGGCCACGGCAGTGTCCAGAATAATGGCAATCACGGAGAGGGAACCCGAAATGACGCTGATGTAAATACTGAGTGCGAGCGCCGGCACGCTCGTGGCCAGCATGATGGCAATGAGCCTGCGCAGTTGTTCGTGTTCAGTGCGGATGGCGGTATTGATAAAATCCCTCTTTTTGAAGATAAAGCCCGGGAATTTGTTATTGAAGTTCCGTTCTCAGCCGATTGCCCGGAAAGTGACGATCTTCTGCCGGGCGTCCCGGATAATCCGGCCTTCGCCTTCCAGATACCGCAGATGCGCGATGGCCTCCCCGGTGGCAAACCATTTCTGAGCGATGGGAAAATCCTCCCACGTCTCGCAATCGATATCCCAGGTCATGCCGGCGGCAATATGGTATGCGTTTAGTGCTTTACCGCCCAGAGCATCCATCACTTCGTCGGCACGCTCGTGGTGGTGGGTTTTCAATTCATCAATCCTGTTTTTGAGATTGCCCTGAAAATTCCGGTGCCCCGGCAGCACGAGATCAACGGAGAGACTGTATACCCGGTCGAGGCTTGCGATGTAGTCGGCAAGAGAGTTCGTGGTGTAGGCCCAGGACTCAATGTGCGGTGTGATATCAAAAAGGATGTGATCGCCGGAGAAAAAGATTTTCCTGTCTTCTTCGTACAGGCAGATATGCCCCTGCGTGTGCCCCGGCGTGGCAATGCATTGCAGGCGGTAGCCGCCGCATTCGATCACATCGCCGTCGTCAATTAATGTAAAAACCGGTTTCGTTTCCGGACTGTATTTGAAGCCGGGATGACTGTTGAGTGCCTTTTGCAGTTCATCCGCGGGAAATCCGTTAATTTCGGCGAAATCGATGAGGGGCTGCCAGCTGTTGTCTTCGTCGAATACCTGCGAATCAATCCGGCTGAAAAATATTTTGCTCGTCGGCGTCGCCAGCCGCGACACAAGCCCTGTATGATCGGCATGCATATGGGTCAGCATAAAATCCGTCCGGGAAAGATCGATCCCGAGCTGGGTCAACCCCTGCTGCATCGCCTCGTAACAGACGGAGCGGTTGAAGCCGGTGTCGATGATCAAATTGCGGTTGTCGCCTTTGATCACATAGGAATTCAAATCTTTAAGCGGGCTGTTCGGCAAAGGCACGACAATCCGATAGAGCTGTTTCATAATTTCATCCGCCATGAGTGAGCCTCCTTAAGAGCTGCAATCGCCTTCCGTTTTCACTGATCGTGCGAGGTTGGTATCGATAAATCTTTTTATTCTTCCTTCGGCTCTTCCGATTCCGGCTCCGGCGCAAAGATATCGCCGCTCAACTCAACGGGATAAAATTCATCCGGCAGGGCGCTGATGATCTTCATCGGCTTCACGGGTATCAGGGGAGACTGACCGCGCGGCGCCGGGGGCTGTGTGAAAGACAGGGTCTCCTCCAGGAGATCATCCGGCGGCAGGGCAACGTCGAGAGCACCCGCTGCATTTTTCTTTTTTCTGTGCCGCGGACGGCGGCGGCTCTTCTTTTTAGGGGTTTCATCCGCATCGCTTACGATTTCGACATCCGCCTTTGCCTCTGCATTCGCCTCCGCATTTGCATCCGCATCCGAATCCACATCCGGTTCCGTCTCTTCAGCCAGGGTCAGCAAAGGAACACCCTGCATGGCGCTTACTTCCAGCGTCTGTTCTTTAACGGATTGCTGGATTTCGAACTTGTCCCACGCCATATCCGATCGTCCTTCAATGAGGATGCAGACGCCGAACGTCGTTTCCAGCTTCAACAGTTCGCTTCTTTTGTTGTTCAGAATGTACAGGGCGATTTCATGAGGCAGGCTGACCTTCAACTCCGAGTAAACACCCTTGACCGCTTCCGATTCAATTTTACGAAAAGCGCCCAGCGACGCGTATTCCAGAGAAGGCCGAAGCCCGCTGCCCTTGCAGTAAGGACAGGTGATATAACTGATTTCCTGAATGGTGGATTGTTTCTTCTGCCGGGATAACTCCAGAAGCCCGAACTTGGAAATACGCGAGAGCTGGATCCGGGCCCGGTCCATGCTGAGTGCTTTCTTAAAGGCCTTTTCCACTTCCGCGACATGCTTTTTGTCGATCATGTCGATAAAATCAATCACAATCAGGCCGCCCAGATCGCGCAGTCGCAGCTGACGTGCAATTTCATCACAGGCATCGACATTGGTTTTGAAAGCCGTTTCTTCGATATTTCTTTTATTGGAGCCGCGGCCGGAATTGACGTCGATGGTGATCATGGCTTCCGTCGGATTGATAATAATGTAGCCGCCGGATTTCAACTCCACGCGCTCCTGATAGATTACCCGGATCTGTTCTTCCAGACCGTACTGTTCAAAAATCGGCACCTTTTCTTTATATTGCTTCAGAATCCTCAAGTGACGGGGCGCAACGGCCTTCAAATAAGCGCGCATTTTACGAAAGGCCTCGATCTCATCGACCAGGATTTCATCGATTTCCAGCGTCAGATAGTCTCTGAGTGATCTTACGCCGAAGTCCGTTTCCTGATAAAGGAAATAGGGCGCTTCAACACTCTCTGCTTTCTTGAAAATCTCTTTCCACAGGCGCATGAGAAACTGGTAGTCGCGCTGGATTTCCGGTTTGGTGCGGTTGATGCCGGCCGTCCGGACGATGAAGCCCATATCTTCGGGAACCTTGATCTGTTCCATCAGCGATTTTATTTTCTGCCGGTCTTCTTCGCTTTCGATTTTTCGGGAAATACCGCCGCAGAGTTTATTCGGGAGCAAAACGAGGTATCGTCCGGGCAGAGAAATGTAAGACGTCAGCAAGGCGCCCTTGTTGCCGATGACTTCCCGAACCACCTGGACGATTATTTCCTGGCCGGGTTTGAGAACCGGCTTGCCGCCTCCCTGACCGTTTTCGTGTTCGGTCAGATATTCATGGCTCACGTCGCGAAGCGGCAGAAAGCCGTCCTTAACGCCGCCGTAGTCAACAAAGGCCGCCTGCAGGCCGCGCTCGACCTTCAGCACCTTGCCCTTGTAAATATTGCCGGTAATCGGCTCCCGCACAGCCATTTGAATATTGAATTCAATCAGCTTGCCTTTTTCGTCAACCGTGGCCATGCGCATCTGTTCCTTGTGCACGGCGTTAACGAGCATAATGTGTTTCATAACTGTCCTTTTCGGCTGCATCCGGGTTCACGCGCTCATGGAGGGACCGTATGTCCAACCGACACGCAACCTGCATGATACAACTGATACAACCTAATATATTTTATATAAAGGCGCTTACGTCGCCTTTTCCAATTCTAAGCACTTCGCTTGTATCATCGACCAGACTGATCACACTGGACGGTTCGGGAATAATGGTTCCACCGTCAATAATCAAATCAACGATGCGGCCGAAGTATTCGTTGATGATCGCCGGATTGCCGAGATCTTCCCCATCCTGCGTCTGCACGCTGGTGCTGATGATAGGCTGTCCGAGTTCCCGAATTAAAGCAAGGCAAATTTCATTATCCGGAACACGGATACCGGTGGTCGGCCGCTTCGGTAAAATAATTTTCGGCACCAGACGCGATGCTTCCAGTATAAACGTGTAGGGCCCCGGCAGACATCTTTTCATCGTTTTGTAGGCATAATCCGTGACCAGCGCGTACTGGCTGATGTGTTTAAGATCGGAGCAGACGAAGCTGAGCGGCCGTTTTTTATTCCTTCTTTTAATTTCGTAAATTCTTTCGATGCCTTTCTTATTGGACAAATCACATCCCAACCCATAAACCGTATCCGTAGGATAGATGATCACACCGCCGTCTTTCAGTACATCCGTTGCCTTCTTAATGAGGCGCATCTGCGGATTCTGGCCGTTTATGGATAACACCGTTTTCGCCCTCGTTTCAATCTTGTCATTTATATCAGCAATTCAAAGATTTAGCAATGGCTGCAAACGGTTTTTAGAAAAAGCGGTAATTACTTCTTTTTTTTATCTTTACTGAGCTTGTATTCAATACTGTCGATCAGCGCCTGCCAGCTGGCTTCGATAATATTTTCGGAAACGCCGGTCGTGCTCCAGAGTTCCGACCCGTCCGTTGAATCGAGCAAAACCCGGACACCCGCCGCCGTACCCTCCGACCCTTCCAGCGTGCGTACTTTAAAATCAACCAGGTGCATGTCCCTGATCTGCGGATAGAATTTAGTCAGCGCCTTGCGCAGGGCATGGTCCAGCGCGTTCACCGGGCCATTGCCTTCGGCGGCGGTCAATTCCTCTTCGCCGCCCACGGAGATTTTGATCGTCGCCTGGGAGAGGCAGGGGTTATCCAGCGTGCGCGACGTCACGACGCTGAAGCACTCCAGATTAAACGGCTCTACAAACTCACCAATGGCTTTTTTCATCAGCACGGACAAAGAGCCGTCGGCCGCGTCAAACTGATAGCCCTTGTCTTCCATCAGCTTCACCTGGTGCACAACTTTCCCCAGAGCATTCTTCTTATCCAGATCGATCCCCAATGCTTTGGCCTTATAGGCGATATTGCTTTTGCCGGCCATATCGGAAACCAGCACGCGCCGGCTGTTGCCGACTAGCTCGGGCTGCATGTGCTCATAGGCGAGTGAATTTTTAGCCACGGCGCTGACATGCACGCCGCCTTTGTGTGCAAAGGCGCTGCGCCCCACAAACGGGCGCGACATCAGAGGCGGAATATTGGCGACATCGCTCACATACAGGGACAGATTGGTGAGCTGACGAATCGATTCCGGCGGCAGGCAATTCATTTTCATCTTGATTTGCAGATTGCCGATCAACGAAACGAGATCAGCATTTCCACACCGCTCGCCGTAGCCATTGATGGTTCCCTGAACCATTTTCACGCCTTCACGGACAGCCGCAATAGAGTTGGCAACGGCCAGCCCGCAGTCATTATGCACGTGGATGCCGGAAATATCCGGCGGGATGACCGCTGATATCTTTCCGAGGATGGCGCTGATCTCATGGGGCATGGTGCCGCCGTTCGTATCGCAAAAGACAATTTTATCCGCACCCGCATCCCAGGCGGTTTTTACAACCCGGGTCGCATATCTGGAATTATTCTTATAACCGTCGAAAAAATGCTCCGCGTCAAAAAGCACTTCCTTGCCCTTCGATTTTAAATAGGCGACCGAGTTGCGGATCATCGACAAATTTTCTTCCAGGTCAATTTTCAGGATCTCGGTGACATGCAGGTCCCAGGATTTCCCGAAGATGGCCACCGCCGGCGTCTCGGCCTTGATCAGCGCCTTAAGATTCGGACAGGTTTCCGGTCGGGTGTAAGGTTTACACGTAGAGCTGAAGGCGGTTAATTTCGCATGCTTAAAATGGACCGCTTTCGCCAGTTCAAAAAAGCGCACATCCTTCGGGTTGGAGCCGGGCCAGCCTCCTTCGATATAATGGACGTGAACGTCATCCAGCCGCTGGGCAATGCGCACCTTTTCTTCAGCGGAAAAGGTCACTTGCTCGCCCTGCGTTCCGTCACGCAGTGTCGTGTCGTAAATTAAAATCTGATTTTTTGTCATGAAAGCCTCTCTTTCAAACACGGGGATAAATCCCAAAGCAAGCTTCGGGAATATTGACTGTGCGCTTCACCTGCGGATTCGGCGTCGCACAATAAAAAAATCCGCTGCCGGTCTCCCTGGCAGCGGATTGGAATTTTGCTTATGAAACCATACAGCTATTCCACGGCCAGGCCTCCTCTGGGGAAGCGAATTATAATGTTGGTAATTATTATTTCTCTGTGGATCATCATCTGTATGCCACCATTAAACAACTAATTTTTCTGCATATTAATTTCTCGGCGGGATTTTGTCAATCAAAATTAATGACTTCACTTAATCGTGTCCGTCTGTTTCATCATGTCCACGGATGGGAGAATCGAAAAATTGCACACAATTTCAATGAATTAACATTACAATTCCCCGATCGGCGGAAAAGGGCAGACCCCTCGACTTTATGTCTTAGCGTAAAAAAAGCTTAAAATTCGAATCAAAGGAGATCCCGACAGGAAAAGAAGCTGCGCCGTGCATCGGCGGTTGGCGGGCTTTGGCGCCGTTTATGTCAGCCGCCGGGAAGACGGGATTGGGTCGATGAACGGGAAATATTCGCCGCCGTACGCAACGGCACCATGCTCCGGATCAGGATATCCCTCCAAAAAAGGCAGCCCATTCTTGATGGCGGCATTGCAGCAAAGTTTATGGTCTAAGATTATATATATGCAGTGATGTTTCTTGGAAAAATTTCTGATCAATGGTAAACATCCACAGGAAGTTCTGCCTTTCCAAAGAAGCGCAGCTTGAATCCACGCCTCTTCGGAAATAACCTTTAAGATCAGGAATGCCCGTGGACGGACTGAAATTTTTTCACCAGTTGATTATTATTCTCGGCTTCTCCATTCCGGTCATCTATATTTTTAATAAAATCAAACTGCCCTCCATCATCGGGTTTCTCATTACCGGCATCATTATCGGGCCCTTTGGTTTAAAACTGATCGACGATATCGCCGGAATTCAGCTCATGGCTGAAATCGGCGTCGCTTTCCTGCTCTTTACCATCGGCATCGAAATCCGCCTGTCCCGCTTCCTGAAGCATTTATCCGAAATTCTCCTTACAGGGGGTTTGCAGATTCTCTGCACCTTTATCGTGGGCATGGCGATCGGGCTCACGATGCAGCTGAGCGTCAGCCAGTCGGTTTTCATCGGCTTTATTCTGGTGCACAGTTCGTCGGCCCTGATTCTGAAGATCCTCAAAGACCGTGACGACGAAGCGTCCCCACAGGGACGAATCTCCATCGGCGTCATTATATTCCAGGATATGATGGTCGTACCGATGATGCTCCTGATCCCTTTTCTGGCGGGAAACAGCGGGCCTGACGTCCTGATGATCATCTGGAAGCTTGTCAAATCCATCCTGATTATCGTCTGCATCCTGGCGGCGGCGCGCTATGTCGTTCCCTTTGTGCTGGAGAGGCTGGTCAGCATGAACATGCGGGACGTGCTCGTGATTGCATCGGTCGTCATCACCATGGGCATCGCCTGGATCACGGAATCACTGGGACTGTCGCTGGCGATCGGCGCGTTTCTGGCGGGACTGGCTTTGTCCGACACCGACTTCACGCATCAGATCATCAGCGACATCAGCCCGTTTCGGGATGTTTTCCTGTCCGTGTTTTTCGTGTCCTTCGGCATGATCCTCAACCTGGATTTTCTCAAGGCCAATACCGGCTACATCCTGCTCACCTCCCTCGTGATCATCCTCATCAAGGCCGCCGTTGTTTTCAGCCTGATCATGCTGATGAAGTATTCGTTCCGCGCCGCACTGCTTTCCGGCGTTATGCTGTCGCAGATCGGCGAGTTTTCTTTTGTTCTGGCCTCGCAGGGGTATAAAAATCAGATCATCTCCGATTACCTTTATCAGACCTTCATCGGCGCCTCCGTGTTGACATTCATCGTCACTCCTCTTCTGGTTTCACTGGTTTACTATCTGCTGGCCCGGAAAAATATTTTTCATCCATCTCAGCACGATGCCAGCCCGGAGAAGCGGCTTCATGTGCAAAACCATGTGATCATCTGCGGGATGGGCCTCAATGGCCGAAACCTGGTCAGGGTGCTCAAGGATACCGCGATTAACTATGTGATTATCGATCTCAACTTTCAGAAAATCAAAAAATCAAAAAGCAAGAAAGATAAAAACACGATCTGGGGCGATGCCGCAAGCGTGGAGATTTTGCGGCGCGCCAATGTGGAAGCCGCGCGGGTTATGGTCATCGCCATATCCGACCGGTTTCTCACGAAGAGCTGCCTGGTGAACGCCAAGGCCATTAATCCGAAGCTGCACGTGATTGTCCGGACGAAGTATGTCGCGGATATTGAAGATCTGCTGGCGCTGGGAGCCGACGACATTATCCCCGAAGAATTTGAAACGTCCATTCAAATCTTCAGCCGTGTTCTCAAAATGTTTCATATTCCCAACAGCATCATTTTAACCCAGGGGAATATTATCCGGAATAAATCCTATGGCGTTTTCCGTGACGTGCGCTATACGCAGGAAGCCTTCGACCAGATCAGTCAGATTCTGGCGCAGGGCACCATCGAGACCTATTACATCGCCGCCTCAAACCCGATCATCGGCAGGAGCATCCGGGAGGTGAATCTCAAAGCCCAATCGGGCGCCCTGATCATCAACATCATCCGTGATAACCAGACCATTACCAATCCGCCCAGCGACTTTATTCTCCGGGCAGCCGATCAAATGATCCTCTTCGGAAGTCATAGTGCAATTGATGCAGCTCTGGCCATCCTCGACGGCGGCGTCGGAAGCAACGCCGATTGATCACGCAAGGAGCATGACAGTGTCGACACACGAAAATCACCATCACGATGAAGCATCCTGGGGCAGGCGGTTACTGGCCTCCATGGTGATGAATCTGATCATTCCGGCGGTTCAGATTTACGGCGGCATCGTGTCGGGCAGTATGGCCTTGATCAGCGACGCGCTGCATAATTTAAGCGACTTCATTTCTCTTGTGATCAACTACGCGGCTTTGATTATCGGCAAACGCGGACCGACCCTGAAGCATACCTTCGGTTTTAAACGCGTGGAAATTTTTGCAACGCTCATCAGCGTAGCGCTTCTCTATGGGGCGGCTTTCTATATTGCGGTCGAGGCCTGGCAGAGATTCCGCAATCCTCAACCGATTACCGGGCAACTGGTCATCTGGATCGCATTGCTCGGATTTGTCGGCAACGTTCTCTCCGCCCTGCTCCTGCACGCCGGATCAAAGGTCAATTTGAATATGAAAAGCGCGTTTTTCCATATGCTGGCCGATGCCGCGACATCCCTGGGTGTTTTGGCGCTGGGGGTCCTGTGGATGTTCAAACCCTGGTACTGGCTCGATCCGCTGTTTTCCTGGCTGATTGTCGCTATGATTTTCTATAGCGGGTGGGGACTCGTGAAAGACAGTGTCCTCATTTTGATGAATGCAACCCCGCCGGGGATCGATCCGGAAGAAATTCAAAAGGCACTGGAAGCGATTGACGGCATCATCGATATTCATGACCTGCACATCTGGAATGCATCCAGTGAAAGCATCGCCCTGGCCGTGCACATCACCGTTCCCGATCAAATGCTCGCCTCCGTGGACGAACTGGCAGCGCGGGTCCGAACGATCCTTTCCTATCAATTCCGGATCGATCATCCCACCTTGCAGTTTGAAAGCAACCGTTGTAAGGGTGGGGAGCTTTTGTGTCACCTGTCGCCAAACGGCGGGCAGAATCATAAACATTAGACTAAACCGATAAGGGAGAAAATATGGATATCATTACGAAGAAAAAAGACAGTGTTCTGACCATCGAATTCAATCGCCCGGAAAAGAAGAACTCCATTACGGCAGCCATGTACCAAATGATGGCTGATGCGATTGCGGACGGCGAAAAAGATCCGGCCGTGCGGGTCATCTTGTTTTGCGGCCAGCCGGAGATGTTCTCGGCGGGAAACGACCTGGAGGACTTCATGAACGCCAAGGAAAGCGTTGGGGAGCGGCCGGTGGCTCAGTTTATGCGCAATCTGATCTTTGCCGCCAAACCGGTGATTGCCGCCGTGTCCGGAATGGCCATCGGCATCGGTGTAACGATGCTGCTGCATTGCGATCAGATTTATGCCGCCCAGCAGACCAAATTTTCGATGCCGTTTGCCAAACTCGGGCTTTGCCCGGAATTTGGTTCAAGCAAACTGCTGCCGGAATTGATCGGCTATAATCGCACGGCCGAACTGCTGTTGTTCGGAGAATCTTTTTCCGCCGAGCAGGCCTTTGACATGGGTCTGGTCAATAAAGTCCTTCCCCCCGCGGATCTGATGGCCTATGCCTGCGCGCAGGCGGCAAAATTAGTCGCCCTGCCCCCGTCATCATTACGCACCACCAAGCGTCTGATGAAAGCGCGCCACGCAGAAGCGGTGATCGCTCAAATGATGGAAGAAAACGAAGATTTCAGCGCCATGCTGCAGGCGCCGGAAGCCAAGGAAGCCTTTGCCGCTTTCTTTGCACGACGAAAGCCGGATTTCAGCAAATTTTCCTGAAATGTCCTTCAAGGATGTCCGGCAGATGTGATTTTCGGATTCGCCGCAACATTGTTTTGTTGCCGCCCGATGATTCCATTGATTGCGCGCAGGAGCCGCACCATCTCACGTTGACTTTGCAGATGGAACTGAGCGAGGCTCCCGGTTTTCCTGCCGACGCGAACGGTGAAAATGTTTTCATGCCCCAGACGAAACACGTCTTCATCGGTTTCGTCATCTCCGGCAAAAAACGCCTTCGGGCAGCCGGTTTCCTGCATCAGCAGCGTAAGCGCAACACCTTTGTCCGGAGCGTTATGCGGAATGAGATTTTCGATGCAGATGCCGCTGATTCGCCTGGGCTGCGGTGAAAGCCGGTTGACGGCGCGAAGGATCAGCCCACGCGCTGCGTTGATGTCGGAAGCGTGTCGGTAATGAATGGATAAGCTTGCGCCCTTGTTTTCCATACTCAAACCTCTTCGTTCCCGATCAGGCAAAAAAGCGGCCAGCTGGTCCTGCCACCCGCTAACCGTCCGGACAAACTCCTGTGTCCGGGATTCCCATCCCGGCAACCCTTCCGCGCCGTGGTTGCCGATCAGATAGGATGGCGCGAAAGCAAGGTGCCGCAGAGCATCCAGACGGGAACGGCCGGTGATGACCGCAACAAAAACCCGTTCGTTCAGGACGGCGATTTCTTTGCGGACGGGATCAGGAATGCCGATGGCGCCGGGATCCGAAACAATGGGAGCCAGCGTGCCGTCGAGATCAAAGGCAAACAACGTTCTTGGGTCAATGAAATGTTCCAGAACATCACCGTTGTTTTTCTCGAAAAGATAGGTTGTCGCCTGGTTCGAACTCATAGCTGCATACCGATCCGGTCCGCCAGCTTTTCACGCTGCCGGATCCGCGCCGCATCCAGAAGCATTCGTGCCGCCCAGCGATAGACATTGAAGTCGCGCACCATCGATCGCATACTGCGCATCCGCGCCTGCTGTTCGAATACGGGCATGGTCAGCGCCTGATACAGGGCGTCGGCTGTCTGTTCAATATGGTAAGGGTTGACGATCAGAGCCTCATACAATTCATGGGCGGCTCCGGTAAACCGGCTGAGAACCAGGACGCCTTCCTCGTCGTCGCGGGCCGCCACATATTCTTTGGCCACCAGGTTCATGCCGTCATGCAGGCTGGTCACCACGCAGACATCGGCGGCGCGATAGTAACGGTTGACGTCTTCCGGTTCGTGATGCTCGATTTTCAGATGAACCGGCAGATAACCATCACTGGAAAACCGCAGGTTGATCTGCGTCGCCAGGGCGCGCACCCGGGCGTCAAACATCTGGTATTCTTCCAGAACCGACCGCGACGGCGCGGCAATCTGGATAAAACAAAACCGTCCGATCATATCAGGATGACTCTCCAGAAGGCACTCGACGGCGCGCAGTCGTTCGAGAATTCCCTTGGTGTAATCCAGTCGATCGACCCCCAGCCCGATCAGACAATTATCTTTAATATTAAGAGATCGTCGGACATAAGCGCGGCAATCCGCTATGCCCGGCTGACTCTCCTGCCACGGCGGCGGCCACTGAATGGAAATCGGATAAGCTTCCACCAGGGTCAGATTCCCGCCGTGGGAGATCGTTGACGATGCATGTTCAATCCGGGTTTCCAGATACCGGTCCACTGTTTCCAGAAAATTTTTGCAATGAAAAGGCGTGTGGAAGCCGAGGATTGTGCTTCCCAGCATGCCTCTGAGCAACTCTTCCCGCCAGGGGCAGATGCCGAAGGATTCCGGATTGGGCCAGGGAATGTGCCAGAAGGTGATGATGGTCGCCTTGGGCAGGGCCTTGCGGAGCATTCCCGGCAGAAGGGCGAAATGGTAGTCCTGCACAAGAACAACAGGATCTTCCCTTTCCGCTTCTTTGACAACGGCATCGGCGAAACGCTGGTTGATCGCCACATATTGCTGCCAGTCGCTGGTCCGAAAGATGGGACGCACGTGTGCGATATGGCAGAGCGGCCATAGTCCCTCATTGGCAAAACCGTAGTAATAGCCCTTCTCCTCCTCCTGCGACAGCCAGATGCGCCTGAGTGTATATTCCGGATGTTCCGGAGGCACGCGAACATGATCATTTTTGTCCACAACTTCATAATCAGCCGTACCGCCGCCGTGAGCGATCCATATTCCTGAACAGGCCCGCATGACCGGTTCCACCGCCGTCACCAGTCCGCTGGCCGGGCGGTGAATTTCAATCCCTTCCTTTCCTTTCACATGAATGTAAGGTTCACGATTCGAGACGACAAGAATCTGCTCTCCCGCCAATTGTTTAAAAAGCAGGTTCCGGAGGGCATCCGGATTCCATGAAAGGGTGACATCGTCGGCAATTCGCCTTTCTGAATCGATGGTGCGCAGCAGGGCGCGCAGATCGCCTACCAGAGGCTGCAGCTCGGAGTTGGAAGACTTATCAAAAGGTTTGATCAGACCATCGCCGCGCAGAAGGGCGCGGACGCCGGACATCCAGCCGCGCCAGCTCAGATGGGCAACCAGCACCGTAATGAGCGAGGTGACGATGCAGAGGACGGCAAACAGAATCACGATATACTTGCGTGTATCCGCGCTGCGGCGTTCGACAAAACTCATATCATGGACCAAAACGAGGGAGCCGGACGGCACGCCCTCGATGAGAAGGGGATTGACGGCAACATGAACCAGACCCTGCGGCAATTGGAGAAGTGCAGGCGCATTGTGGACGGATGAACTGGGCAGGGCGCATCCGAGGTCGCGGGGGAAGGTCTGTGTATGGTAGATTAATTTACCCTGCCCGTCACAGTAACCCAGGGCAAAGAGGCGTTCGTCCTGCGTAGCCCTTGTGAGCAGGGAATTGATCTTCGTCTTGTTTCCCTGCACCAGAAGCTCACCGATGGGTTCCTGGAGGGCATTGGTAATCAGCTTGGCGCGCATATCCAGGTCGCGGACAGACCACCTCAGCGTCAGGTTATCCACCAGGGGCACCACCAGGAAGGCCAGGAGCGTCATGACCACAATCAAAGGAATAATAAAGCGCAACGTCAGCCGCAAAGAGCGGGAAGACCTTATTTTTTGAAAACTCATAACTACTTCTCCCTTCTAAAATGCGCTGTCCCAGCGGCGGCTCAGGCGGATGGCCGAATTGATCAGCCCCACCATGCTGTAAGTCTGAACAAAATTCCCCCACGGGTCACCCGTACGCGGATCAACATGTTCGGCCAGAAGGCCGTGCCGGTTGCGTCTTGACAGTAGATTTTCAAACAGCGCGCGGGCTTCGTCGCCCCGGTTGAGGGCGGCCAGGGCATAAATATACCAGAAAGTGCACACGACAAATGCGTTTTCCGGAACGCCAAAATCATCTGTTTCGACATATCGGTAAATATAACTGCCGTGCCTGAGTTCTCTTTCAATAGCAGCTACGGTTTTTGCGAAGCGCGGATCATCAGCGGGAAGAAATCCGGTATCGTGGAGGAGGAGAAGACTGGCGTCGAGCGAATCACCGTCAAATGAGGCGGTAAAAGCCTGCTTTTTTTCGCTCCAGGCACGCCGGCATATCGTGGCATGAATTTTATCCGCCTGACTCTGCCAATAAGCGGCGCGATCCGCAACCCCGATATAAACGGCGATTCTGGCCAGGCGGTCGCAGGCCGCCCAGCACATGATGCTGGAAAAAGTATGCACGCGCAAAGTGTTGCGTGTTTCCCACGGCCCCGAATCCGGCTGGTCATGTACTAAAACCGCCATTTCACCCAGCGGCTCCAGCCGCGTGAAGAGGGCAACACCGCCCCGGTGCGCGAGTCTTCGGTCAAAGAAAACATGGGCCACCGCCAGGATGGCCGAACCGTAAACGTCATGCTGAATCTGCTCGCAGGCCTGGTTGCCAATCCGGACAGGCCCCATCCCCCGGTAGCCGGGCAGACTGGCGACTTCGCGTTCATCCAGTCTGGCTTTACCGTCAATGCCATAGACGGGCTGAATACGACCCTTGGGCGTTCCCGCCACCACGTTGATGAGATAGTTTAAATAACGCTCCATGGTATTCGTCGTGCTGAGACGGTTTAAGGCATTCACGACAAAATAAGAATCCCGAAGCCAGCAGTAGCGGTAATCCCAGTTGCGTCCTGAATCCGGCGCCTCGGGAATCGAGGTGGTCATGGCCGCGATAATGGCGCCCGTGTCCTGGAAGGTATTCAGTTTCAGGGTAATGGCCGCACGGATAACCTCTTCCTGCCACTCGAAGGGAATGGAGAGGTCTCTGACCCAATCACGCCAGCTGTCGATGGTTTCATTTAGAAAACGGCGGGAGAGATCATCGATGGCATCCGTGATGGTTTCGTCCGGACCCAGAATCAGCGTGGCGGCGGTTTCGAGGAAAAAGGGAAGTTCCTGGAGTACGGCGGTCACGGAGATGTCCGTGGTCAGACGCAGAATCCAGGACGGCGCCACATAACGGATATGATGGCTGCCGTGGGTCATCGTGCAATTTTGACCGCCATATTCACAGACGGGGCGAACACGCACGCAGATGCGGGGATTGCCGCTGATGCGGCGGATTTGCCGGATGACCATCATCGGCATGAACGTTCGGCCATGCTGATGAAAGCGCGGCGCGAAGTCCGTGATTTCGATAACGGCGCCATGTTTGTCCGAAAGCCGGGTGACCAGAACTGCTGTATTGGGCAGGTAGGACTGGCTGGCGTTCACCTGATCCAGCAGTTCGACAATACAATAGCCCGCACCTTGACCATCAGGATGCTCCCGCAGAAGTGAACAAAATATCGGGTCACCGTCAAAGCGGGGCAGACAGCTCCAGACAATTTCACCGCGCTCATCGATCAGTGCGCCTATATTGCAGTTGCCGATTAAACCAAGTTCAAGAGAATTATTCATAGCGGTTCCTTCCGGATGGGTGTTTCATCTGTTTTTTATAATTTCAGTTCGCTCCAGATCAGCGCCGCAGCCCCCAGAATGGCGCTTCTGCCGGTCTCCAGTCCGGACGGCATCAATTTCACCGTGCCGCAATAGGCACGAAACAGAAAATCCTTCATAGATTGTTCTGCGGGTTTGAGCAGAAGGTCACCCGCCGCGGCCAATCCCCCCGCCAGGAAAATGGCCTCGGGGCTTACGTGGGCCACCGCGTCGGCCAGCTTCATCCCCAGAATCCGCGCGGTGCGGTCAAAGGCGGCCAGGGCGATAATATCTCCTTTCCCAGCCAGATCGGCGATAACTTTCGATGACATATTCTGATAGCTTATTTCTCTCAGTGGACTGGCATCGCACCGCAAAGCCAAAAGTTCCATTGCCGTCCTTCTCAGACCGGTGGCCGATACATACGTTTCCAGACATCCTTTTTTTCCGCATTCACAGGCACGCCCGTCCGGGTCCACAACGGTATGGCCCAACTCGCCGGCAAAACCGCTTGCGCCATAAATCAGGCGGCCGTCGGCAACGATGCCGCTCCCCAGGCCGGTGCCCAGAGTGACAACGATGAAGTTCTTCATGCCGCGGGCATTGCCGAAAAGCAGCTCTCCCAGCGCGGCGGCATTGGCGTCATTGGTGATGGAGACGGGCAGGTCGTAATATTTTCCCATCAGCCCGGCGAAATCAACCGTCTCACCCCAATTCAGATTGACGGCTTTTTCGATAGTGCCCCGCTCGTGATGGGCGTTGGGTGCACCGATCCCGACACCGCACACTTGGTGTTGCGCCGGCAGACGCGATCTGAGCTTTTCAATTTGTTGATGCAGCCGGGATACAAATGTTTGCGCGGACTCCCTCGCGTTTGAGCGCATGGATGCGGCCGTCAAGAGAGCGCCTTCACGATCCACAAATCCAAAGGACGTGTTCGTCCCGCCGATATCGATACCCAGTGCCAGATCTTTTTTACGCACTTCAAACCTCCCCAGGCTATTGCTTCATGACGTGCTTGAGACCGACCGGAACGGCAGCAGAATCATCTTCAGGCAATGAAACGTCAGTCGTGATCTTTCTGATCAACGGATCAATGCGGCGACCTTTCTTGGATCACGGGAAATGAGGGAATCAGAAATTCTTGGGCGATTCCGGGTGTTCCCGCCTAAGAGCGATCCAGCCGGCAGTACGCGTTTGATAAAGACTTGCTTTCAGTTAGGCAAAGTATAGGAAAAGCGTCCGGGGATGTCAATGATGAATTCGTCTTTTAAATCGGGATTAAGATGGGAGCGGTCATCTGCCCAGGATAAAGGCAGCCAGAGAAAAATACGCGCCAATCGTGCATATATCGGCGAGGGCCAGTGTCAGGGGTCCGGAAGCCACGTGCAAATCGAGCTTCAGTTTGTGCAAAAGGGACGGCACGCTCACGCCGATAAAACCCGCCAGCATCAGAGATGTCATAATGCCAGAGGCTATCACCATGCCTGACATCGCATCGCCTTTCCATATCAAGGCGATGCTGCCTACAATCAAACCGCAGGAAACAGCCAGAAGAAAGGTCCGCGTCAGTTCCCATCTCAGGAGGTCCAGATACCATCCCGACTGCGTAACGCGGTGATGCATAAAATGAACGGTGATGGCCATGGTCTGCATGGAAACACTCTCTCCCAGTCCAAGAACCAGCGTGAGAAAGAATGCCAGAATCAGGCTTTCGGACAATGTGGCTTCAAAAAAACCAACCAGGAGCGCGCACACCGTGCCGCTGGTGATGGTTGCCAGGAGCCACGGAAACCGGCGGCGAAATACGCTGAAAGGCGAACGGTCCTTCATTTCCAGGATACTCACACCCAGGGTTTCGAAAATACTGTGCACCTGCTCGCGCTCTTCCAAATCGATCATTTCCCGGGTGAAAACGTTCACATCGATAACTCCCACCATTCTGCCGCTTGTTTCGACGACGGGAAAGGCAAGGTATCGGTGAAGAATGAAGAATTCCAGTGCTTCCATTAAATTGACGGAATCCGGTATGGCAATCAGGTTTGTGGCCATCATCGTTCCCACAAGCGCATCCAGCGGAGATGTCAGCAGCTTTCTCGTTTGCAGAATACCGACCAGCCGGTCTTCAGCGTTCAGTACGTAAAAATAAAGGATGGTCGATTTCGTCTGGCTTTCGCGGATTCTGTCCAGAGCTGCTCCGACGGTATCATGCGCATAAACCGCCACGTAGTCCATACTGGCATGCTTCATGACCGGATCATTAAGATCATTTAACGCTGCGTTTTCATCCATGACTTATTTTCCCCGTTACAAGATTCATGCAAAAACAAATTCAGGAAAGAAGACTGGCCGCATGAGCAACTTGATTTATTTGGACTCGCCGATTTTCGTGATGGTGCCCTGGGCAATCGCGCAGAGGCTTTCTTTCTTGTCCTTGACGGCGTAAACATCGCAGCGGCAGACCGCCTGAGTTTTTCCGATGTAAACCGCCTTTGCGCGGGCGACAATGTGATCACCCATGGCCGGCCGGACATAATTGATTTTGAATTCCGACGTCACCACGCCCGGGCCCAGAACGCTGCCGCCCACGTAGGTCAACGCATTGTCCGCGGCATAACTGACCACGCCGCCATGGAGAAATCCATGCTGCTGCTTCAGTTCGTGCTTGATGGGCACTTTTAATTCGGCGGATCCCACGGCAAAACCGGTCAACTCGGCTCCGATCAAAACGCTGAACGGCTGCGCCGCCAAAACTTGCCGACCCATGATAAGCATTTCGTCCATACGGATCATCCCCTTTCGTTACCGGTACGCCGTTTAAGAGAAAACAACATGACCATCAAAAACCAGTGGTTACTCATCTGTCAGTTGATAGTCTTCAATCTTCCGATAAATCGTCCGCCTGCCAATCCCCAGAAGACGCGCGGCTTTGGACTTGTTCCAGCCGGTTTTGTTTAACGCCTCCCGAATATCCTCGATTTCCTGCGCCGATGAAACCTTATTTTTAAGACGGGGACTTTCTTCGACGGGCTCATAGTTGCGGATATCCGCGGGAAGATGCTTGAGCGTGATCGTTTCGCCGTGGCACAGGACAAAGGCATGCTCCATCACATGCTCCAGTTCCCGGACATTCCCCGGCCAGGCATAATCCATGAACCGGCTTAATACGTCGCTGGAGATCCCTTCGATGCTCTTATGGAACCG
>JAIGNE010000058.1:0-83842 GCA_036528635.1 Deltaproteobacteria bacterium | reverse complement strand
ACTTCAAAAAGTGGCTGACCCGTTTCCAGACGGAAGATCTGATCGGCTGCTGCGCGCAGACCGATACCAAGGGCGACCGGATGCTTCGTCCGGCAGACCAGCCGAATCCCGGTTCTTATGTACGCATTAAAGAGCGGACCAAGGACGGCATTATTGTCGAGGGCTGCAAGGTTCATATTTCCGAAGCCTCCGTGGCCGATGAAGTTCTGGTCGTTCCGACCCGCGCACTGCGTAAAGAAGATAAGGACTATGCCGTTGCTTTTGCTATTCCGGGTGACTGGGACGGTTTGAAGCAGGTAGTCACGGTCCACAACCTGCGTCCCCGCGAGCATTACAAACGCGGCTTTGTTCCGGGCTCGACGGATTCCTACATGATCTTCGACAACTGTTTTGTTCCGTGGGAACGCGTTTTCCTGGCCGGCGAATACCAGCACGGCGGCGCCTGCGCGCTTCTGTTTGCTCTGTTCCATCGCCATTCCTACTCCGGCTGCAAACCGGCCATCGGCGACGTGATCCTCGGATCGGCCGCTCTGGCTGCAGAAGTGAACAACATCCACAAGGAGTCCCATGTTCGCGAGAAACTGGCCGAGATCATCATGACCATTGAATTGGGCTATGCCGCGGGTTACACCGCCTCCGATCTGGGAAAACCGGAAGTCTATATGCCCGGCATCGGTTTCGTTCCCTACGGACCCGGTTCCTACATTCCGCATTCCATTTACTGCAACGTCGGCCGTTGTCTGTCGGGCGAAGCAGTCTGGAGAGAAGCAGAAATTCTCTGCGACATTTCCGGCGGCGTCACGGCGACCTTCCCGCATGAGAAGGATTTTGTCAATCCGGCCACCGGCGAAGCGCTCCTGAAATACACGAAGCGCAACCCCAACATGCCGGCTGAAGATCAGGCCAACTTCTGGAGATACCTGGGCGACGTGCTCTGTTCGGCTACCGGCGGTATTACCAACGTGGGCAACTACCACGGCGGCGGCTCTCCGATCATGGAGCAGATTGCCATCACGACGCAGTACGACATCGAATCCCGCAAGAAGCTGGTGAAGTACATCGCGGGCATGAGCGGCGGCGACCGGGAAGCATTGGCTCCCAAGAAAGCAAAGTAAGTTTAACAAGAAGAAGAGGCCTGAAATTATTCAGGCCTCTTTAAGTATCGAACCTTTTAATAGAAAGGATGGCGCCATGAGAACAAAGCAGGATTATATTAAAGGCCTCTCCAAAATGAAACGGAACATTTATTTTGACGGGCAGCTCATCGACCGTGACGATGAATTACAGATGGATTGTCTCAATGTTATCGGGACAACCTACGACGAAGCGGCCAAACCCGAGAACCAGGATCTGTGCACGGCGATTTCTCACCTCACCGGTGAAAGAATCAACCGCTATACGCACATTCACCAGAACACGGACGACCTGCACAAGAAACAGGACATGACACGTATGCTCTGCCAGAAGGTCGGCGGCTGCATTCAGCGCTGCATGGGCATTGACGGCACGAATGCCATTTACAATGTTTCCTATGAGGCGGACAAGTTAAACAACGGCGCCACCCAGTATCATGAGAACTTCAAAAAGTGGCTGACCCGTTTCCAGACGGAAGATCTGATCGGCTGCTGCGCGCAGACCGATACCAAGGGCGACCGGATGCTGCGTCCGGCGGACCAGCCCAATCCCGGCTCCTATGTGCACATCAAAGAGCGGACCAAGGACGGCATTATTGTCGAAGGCTGCAAGGTTCATATTTCTGAAGCCTCCGTGGCCGATGAAGTTCTGGTCGTTCCGACCCGCGCACTGCGTAAAGAAGATAAGGACTTTGCCGTTGCTTTTGCCGTACCGGGCGACTGGGATGGACTGAAGCAGGTGACAACGATTCACAACCTGCGTCCCCGTGAGCATTACAAACGCGGCTTTATGCCGGGTGCGACCGATTCTTACATGATTTTCGACAACTGTTTCGTGCCTTGGGAAAGAGTTTTCCTGGCCGGCGAATATCAGCACGGCGGCGCCTGTGCGCTTTTGTTTGCTCTGTTCCATCGTCATTCCTACTCCGGCTGCAAACCGGCCATCGGCGATGTTCTTCTGGGAACGGCCGCTCTGGCTGCAGAAGTGAACAACATCCACAAGGAATCCCATGTTCGCGAGAAACTGGCCGAGCTCATTATGGTCATCGAGCTGGGTTACGCCGCGGGTTATACGGCTTCTTCTTTGGGCAAGCCCGAAGTTTACATCCCCGGCGTAGGCTTTGTTCCTTACGGACCCGGTTCCTATATTCCGAATTCCATTTACTGTAACGTCGGCCGCTGTCTGTCCGGTGAAGCGGTCTTCCGCGAGGCCGAAATTCTCTGCGACATTTCCGGCGGCGTCACGGCGACCTTCCCGCATGAGAAGGATTTTGTCAATCCGGCCACCGGCGAAGCGCTTTTGAAATACACGAAGCGTAATCCCAATATGCCGGCGGAAGATCAGGCGCAGTTCTGGCGCTATCTGGGTGATCACCTGTGTTCCGCAACAGGCGGCATCATGAACGTCGGCAACTACCACGGCGGCGGTTCTCCGATCATGGAGCAGATTGCCATCACGACGCAGTACGACATCGAATCCCGCAAGAAGCTGGTGAAGTATATTGCCGGCATGAGCGGCGGAGATCGTGAAGCGCTGGCTCCCAAAAAGGCGAAGAAGTAGTTTTGAATCTAATGCTCAGGTGTCCCGGATATAGTCCGGGACGCCTGAGTTCCACTTTTTGTTGTCGGAAGATTCCTGCCCGATGGGCCGCGGGAACGAAAATTATACCGTATAAAAAATGTCTTGCATTTTCTGTTTAAATTATTTTTTTTAAGATAAAAATATAAAGGAGTCAGCTATGTTTGATGTTTCAAAATTTTCTTTAAAAGGTAAAGTGGCGATCGTCACCGGCGGGAGCCGCGGGATCGGCCAGGCCATTGCTTATGGTTTTGCCACAGCCGGCGCCAAAGTCGTCATCACCAGCCGCAAGGCCCAGGACCTGGAAGCAACCGCCTGCGAAATGACGGCCATCGGCTGTGAAGTTCTGGTCGTGCCGGCGCATCTGGGTAAATTTGAAGAAATTCAGCGAGTGGTGGACACGGTTGTCCAGAAGTTCGGCCGGATCGACATTCTGGTCAACAACGCCGGCGCCAGCCCCGCCATGGGGTCGGTCCTGGATTCCGACGAGCGTCTCTGGGACACCATCATGAACCTCAATCTCAAGGGCGTCTATTTCATGAGCCAGGCTGCGGCCAAAGTCATGAAGAAACAGGGCAGCGGAAAAATCATTAACATCGCCTCCATCGACGGCGTCAATCCGGAACCGTTTGTCAGCGTCTATTCCGTATCCAAATCCGGCGTCCGCCAGATCTCGCGCGCGTTTGCCATGGAACTGGCCAGCTCCAACATTCAGGTCAACACCATTCTTCCCGGTCCGATCAGCACGAAGATGATGAATTCACATTGGCATCACCTCTCCCCCGAAGAGGCGGAAAAGGAAAGGCAAGCCCTCAGTAAGATGCTGCCGACCGGCCGCATCGGAGACCCGGACGACATCGCCGGCGCCGCGATTTATCTGGCATCGGATGCATCCAACTACACAACGGGCACAGAAATCATCATTGACGGCGGTCTTTTGCTGGGTACGCATTTATCCGCCGGAGCTACAACTTGATCGTTCTTGAAAATTAAGCCCCGGCCGTCCTCCGCCTTTCGTGAAGACGGCCGGGGTCCATTAACCACAACATTTTATCCGCCATTCAATTCAGGAGTCCTGCCATGAAAACTTTGCAACATTTGTTGTCCCCCATTAAAATCCGATCGCTGACCATTCCCAACCGGCTGGTGATGCCGCCGATGGGGACGTCCCTGGGTAATCCGGACTCGACGGTCAGCGATGCGAACCTCGCCTACATGAAGCGCCGGGTGCAAAGCGGCGTAGGGCTGGTCATCACGGAAATTACCTGTATTCACCCGTCCGGACTCGCATCGCCGAAGTCCCTGGGCGTCTGGGACGATAAGTTCATCCCGGGCCTGACGAAACTGGCCGATACCATTCACGCCGGGGGTGCCAAAGCGGCTCTCCAGCTTCATCACTGCGGCCGGGAGAATTACACTTTTCTCAAGCAGAAGACGGCCATCGGACCGTCCGCGATTCCCAGCTTCGTCTTCGGCTTTGTCGGAACGCCCCGGGAAATGACGCTCGATGAGGTCCATGAGATCATTGCATCTTTCGGAGCCGGCGCCAAGCGGGCGAAAGCCGCGGGTTTCGATATGATCGAACTTCACGGCGCACACGGCTATCTGCTGATGCAGTTTTTATCCGCGCACTCGAACCAGCGCAAAGATGAGTACGGCGGAGATTTCAAAGGCCGGGCGCGTTTTATGATCGAATGCCTGCGCTCGGCGCGCAAAGAGGTCGGTCCTGATTTCCCCATTTCCATTCGGGTCTCCGGCGAAGAATGCGTCAAGGGCGGCTATACCATCAGCGACATGCTGACGATTATTCCCGATCTGGTGGCGGCCGGTGCAGATATCATCGACGTGTCTTTTGGCACGCACGGGTCTCCGGACGTCAACATTGATGCGCCGAATGCCAGCGCTCCCGTGGAGTATGGTCCGGGATTCAAGTCTTTCCTGGCGCGCAAGGTGAAGGAAGTCACCTCTGTTCCGGTCATCTCCGTCGGGCGTTATACCGACCCGGTTTTCATGGATGAGGTCATTGCGGCAGGCGATGCGGACATGGTCGCCGTGGCCCGCCAGCATCTGGCCGATCCCGATTTTCTGAAAAACGCCGTGGCCGGCCATCCGGAAGAAACATTGGAATGCCTGGCCTGCAACCAGGGCTGTATCGAGCGTCTGGCTCTGGAAATGCAGCCCATCCGCTGCGCCATCAATCCGCAGACCGGGCAGGAATTGCTGCGGCCCGAAGGCCCCGCAAAGAACAAACAAAACGTATGGGTGGTGGGCGGAGGCCCTGCCGGACTCACCACAGCATTGGAGGCTGCCCGTCTGGGACACAATGTTACACTCTATGAACGCGAAAGCCGCACCGGCGGTAACGTACGCTACGCCGCGATGGCGCCGCATAAGGATGTTTATGATCGGTTTGTCCGGACACTGACGCTCAAGTGCGAGAAGCAGGGCGTTGGTTTTAAACTGGGCACGGATGTCACCGAAGCCATGATCGACGGGGGGAAGCCCGACGTTGTCATCCTGGCGATCGGCGCGGACAAAACCGCCTGCCCCGCGGAAGGCGTGAATGCTTCCGTCGTTTGTGATGCCTGGCAGGTGTTGGACGGGTCCATTAAACCGCAGGAGCCGGCAGTTGTTATCGGCGGCGGACTCGTGGGGCTGGAGACGGCCGATTACATGAGAGAGAAAGGCATCAAGAACATTACGGTGGTCGAGATGCTGGCCAGGCCGCCGGTGCTGCCGCAGGCAGCCCACGGGCAGATGCTTTATCGCCGTCTGGCGGCGGAGGGCATCAAGCTGATGTTCGGCACCACGGTAAAGAAAATAGAAGAAAAAGCGGTGGTTGTGGAAGTCAAAGGCGAGGAAAAAAGGCTGGATCCGGTTGCCCAGGTGATTGTGGCCATTGGCGTGACGCCCCGCAATGAGCTCAAAGACATGCTCACGAAAAAAGGCATTCGTCATTTTGTTGTCGGCGACGCCGTTGCACCCCGAAGAATTATCGAGGCAACGACGAGTGGAGCGAAGGCTGCCTGGGATCTTTAAAAAGGTTCAAGGTGGAAGGTTCAAAGTTCAAGGTTGTAGGGAACGGTTTCAAACCGTTCCCTACGAGATACGAGATACGAGATACGAGATACGAGATACGAGATACGAGATACGAGATACGAGATACGAGATACGAGATACGAGATACGAGATACGAGATACGAGATACGAACGACGAGGTTTTTATGCCGATGAACACTTACAAGATCACGGTTCCGCGGGGCACTTTCAATGTCCGGGACCGGGGAAACAAAGACGGCTTTCCCGTGGTCATGCTGCATGGCTGGCCGGAAAGTTCCTATTGCTGGGAAGGCGTCGCTGCTTTCCTGAACCCGAATCTGCGCGTCATTGCTCCCGATCTCCGGGGCCTGGGCGAGAGCGAGCGGACGTTGGACAACGTTCCCGCGTATCAGAAGGAAGAGCTGGCCAAGGATATGGTCGAAGTCATCAATGCCTTGAAGATCGATTCCTTTTTCCTGGCCGGCCATGACTGGGGCGGTATTGTCGCGCAGGAGGTAGCCCTGCTTATTCCTGACCGGGTCAAAAAGTTGGCGATTATGAACATTCCCGTCATTACCAACACGGCGGGCTACTCTGAAGCGATGAAGATCATTTACAACCGCGGAGCCGTTCCCTTCTGGTATCAGTACTTTCAGCAGATGCCGAAACTGGCGGAAGCCATGATCAAGGGAAATGAAGACGTCTGGATCCGCCATTTTTTCGGCAGGGCAGGCAAGGACGGCACCATTGCGCCTGACGCCATAACGGAATATGTGCGCTGCTACAGCATCGAAAACACACCGGCCACCGGCGCATCTTATTACCGCGCCATGCGTCAGGATACGAAACGCTGGGCCGGCCTGGGCGGGACGAAGTTTCCGATGCCGGCCCTCTACATTCACGGCAACGAGGATCCGGTGATCATCGCGGAAAATTTAAATCATATTGAAGATTGTTTCGATTCGATCAAAGTCGAATCGCTCAAAGCGGGGCACTTCGTCCAGGAAGAAAAACCCAAAGAGGTTGCCGCGTTCATGAATGAATTTTTCAAGTAACAGCAAACGAGCGCACGACGAGATACGAAAGGGGTCCCAAATGGATTTACGCGAACGTTACATCGAAACCAATGGCATTAAATTGCATGTTATGGAAGCCGGGCCGCAGGATGGCCCGATGATTTTATTTCTCCACGGGTTTCCGGAATTCTGGTACGCCTGGCGCAAACAGATCGAATACTTTGCCCAGAAGGGATACCTGGTCGTCGTGCCGGACCAGCGGGGCTATAATCTCAGTGATAAGCCGCAGGGCATCGGCGCCTACAAGATTGACGAACTGGCCAAGGATATCGTCGGCCTGATCGACGCCTACGGCCGCAAACAGATCAATCTTGTCGGCCACGATTGGGGCGCGTCGGTTTCCTGGTGGGTTGCGCTCAAATATCCTGAACGCATCAAGAAGCTGGTCATTCTCAATGTGCCGCATCCCAAGGTCATGACCAAACATATGTTTACCGATGTGGAGCAGATGAAAAAAAGCTGGTACATCTTCTACTTTCAGATTCCCGGCGCGGTGGAGCATCTGGCGGCTTCCACGAATTATGACTGGGCGCTGCAGATGATCACGACGTCCGCCAATCCCGGCGCCTTCACCCCCGCCGAACTCGAAGATTACCGCAAAGCATTTGCCATACCCGGCGCCTTTTCGGCGATGGTCAACTGGTATCGCGCGATGATTCAGACGAAGCCGGAACCGCTGAAAAGTTTTGACGTGACCATGCCGATGATTTTGATGTGGGGTGAGGAGGATGTCGCTATGCTCACTGAGCTGGCCGAGGAAAGCATGCCCTACTGCAAAGAGGGCTGTCTCATCAAATTTCCCGGCACCTCGCACTGGATTCAGCATGAGCAGGCGGCGAAGATCAATCCGTTGATTGAGGATTTCTTCAAGCAGTAATTCCCTTTGCCGCTGAAAGCACAGCGCTTTATGAAAAACGCCTATCGCATCAATCGCAGGCTTGAGCCAGGGCAATACCGGCTCACGGATGTTTTCCCGGATATCCGGTCGTATGACATTTTATCCGATATTTTTGCCGACGCGAAAGAAGTATCCGACGTGATGGCGAACATCAGGGTGATTGTCATGGACGAGCCCTATGAGATGTTTGTCAGTAACGACGACGGCGCCATTACCATCGGCCTTGCGCACCTCGGCTCCTCATCCGACGAAGTCTTATACCTGGATATCATTCACGAGATGTGCCATGTGAAGCAGCACTCTCAGGGACGTGATCTTTATGATGGAAGAACAGCCTACGTTGATCGGGAAACTGAAATCGAGGCTTACCGGATTACCGTTCGGGAGGCCCGCCGCATCGGCCTTGGCGATAATGCCATTTTCGATTATCTCCGCGTGCCCTGGATAACACCCGAGGAGCATCAGCGTCTGGCCCGCCGCCTTCATGTCATGACCGGTGCCGAAGAAGACGATTGACCACGTCCAATCAAAAAAAAGGTAATATGATCCAATGGCTGTCAATAAAATTATTGACAGCCATTGCCGCTTTATGGTTTTATTCCCACCGTTCCTGTCTTTACCGGATTCAAAGCTGTCGTTTCAAAAAGGCATTGAGGGCGATAGTATGATTCAGTCCAAAGCACACAAGCATTATTTCAAGATCCATCTAACCACGTTAATCTCATAGAGGTGCCCCATGGCGGTATGTGAAATCAAGAGTGTTCTGCTCTGGTGTGTCGGTCTTAACTACGCGGTTCTCGTCATCTGGTTTGGCGCCTTTGTCCTTGCTCATGACTGGATGTACAAAATGCATCGCCGATGGTTCAATCTTCCGGTTGAGACTTTTGACGCCATTCATTACGCCGGTCTTGCTGTCTATAAGATCGGCATCCTTTTGTTCTTCCTGATACCGCTGATTGCGCTCGTTGCGGCTCTGTAAGAAAAAGGGGTCTGCTAACGCCTGAAGAATAGTGACGCGGGGGACTCTGTTTTTCTATCAGCTTCATGGTTACCGGGAATGAAAAGAGGGGTTCGCTGTCGGGTGAAATCAAATGATCTCAGATAATGCAGCCTTGCTCGTCATTGATGTGCAAAAGGCGATCGATCATCCGAGCTGGGGAAGGCGCAACAATCCGCGGGCGGAAGAGAACATCGGACGCCTGCTTGCGGCATGGCGCCGGGCCGGTAAACAAATCATCCATGTGCGCCACATTTCCCGTGAGCCCGCGTCCACGTACCGGCCGGGTCAGGAAGGCTGCGAATTCAAGCCGGAAGTGCAGCCCCTGAATGGCGAGACGATTCTAACCAAGTGTACGAATAATGCGTTTGTTGGTACGGATATGGAGGTATTGCTGCGCAGCCGGGGCATCTTCACCGTGGTGATCTGCGGCGTCATTACAAACAATTCGGTTGAGGCCACGGCACGAATGGCCGGTGATCTCGGTTATGAAACCTATGTCGTATCGGATGCCACAGCCACCTTCGACAAGGTTGATTTCTCGGGATCGCTCCGCACAGCCGAAGAAGTTCACGCTCTGTCGCTTGCCAACCTGCAGGGCGAGTACGCAACCATCCTCAAAACGGAAGAGATCATTACTCTGTTTGAGAAAAATGTGAGTTAATCGGTCCGGTCGGCGGATTCCCGGCTGCTGCCGGGAGAAACAACGCATTAAAAGATGCAATTTTTTATTGTAGCAGGTCTGTATTTATTCTATTGTAATGTCCAGACTTAAGATCGCCGAATGACCAGAACCGCGGGAGACGAACGCGCGCTCCCGGGCTTGCGCCGCGGCGCGAAATTAAGATTCAGGAGAAAATATAATGAACGGCATCCCGACTCAAACATTTGTGGAAATATTGCTTCTGGTTCCCACGGCCCTCTGCGCCGGTTTTGTTGTATTTATTGCCGGGGTGATCCAGGGGGTCATGAACGATCTGGACGAAGCCGCATTCAAACGTTTCCTCACTCTGCTGCACACGCGCGCCTTGAAGTCGCCCTATGCCATCGCCGTCTCCAGCGTCACATTTCTCGGCATGATCCCTTATTTCATCTTCTATGGCATCGGCAACCGGTGGTTCACGGCGGGGCTCGTTATGTGGGTGATCGCCTCGATCGTCTCCAAGGCTACCGCTCTGCCGATCTATGCCCGAGTCGATTTTATCGAAGCAAGTGATGCGGTCCGGCTCAAGGAGGAACGCCGGAAACTGCAAACCGCCAATATCCTGCGCGCATCGCTCAGTTTTGCATCCGTCGTGCTCATGGTGATCGGTTTTATTTAAACGTTCAAATTCCGGCCGTGTGCGACGGGCATTGTTTTGCAGCGCGCGCCGGTCCGCAGTGTTCGAAGGAGACAGGATGATGATAATGATAGGAAACGTTACTCTGGTTGGCGGCGGCTCTGGCCATAAGCCCCTTATGAAATATCTCAGGAGCCTTGTCGGTTGTCTGATGTTGCTGGCCCTGGTGGTTGGAACGGTCCGGGCCGAGACGCAATGGCCCCGGGTTGTCCCTTCCCAGGACGGCACACCGGTTTCATATGAAGTTTTCGGCACCGGAGAACCGACGCTGGTCTTTGTGCATGGCTGGAGCTGCGATGCGCGCTACTGGCGCGCCCAGGTTCCATATTTTTCAAAGAATCATCGTGTCGTGGTTCTGGACCTGGCGGGCCACGGCCATTCGGGGATGGCGCGCAAGCGCTACACGATGCGCGCATTCGGCGAAGACGTTCGGGCCGTGACGGAAGCGGCAGGCGGCAGGAACGTCATCCTGATCGGCCACTCCATGGGCGGCTCGGTGATGGTCGAGGCCGCAAGGCTCATGCCCGCGCGGGTGACCGGACTCATCGGCGTCGATACGCTGGAAAACATCGAGTATCCATTGACCCGCCGGGAACTCAAGAAGATGATGGCGCCGCTTAAGAAGGATTTCCGCGCCGGAAGCCGGGAGTTTATAGGCGGGATGATTTCACCGGACACCGAACCTCAGCTGCGCGAATGGATTCTTGCCGATGTGTCCGCCGCTCCGCCTGCCGTGGCTCTAAGCGCGATGAATGGGATGATGTCGCAGTACATCACGGGTGAAGCCGCCCGGATCTTTGATAAGGTCCGCGTTCCGGTCATCACCGTCAATGGAGATCGGTGGCCAGTTAACTATGAAGCAAACCGGCGGCATATGTTCTCGTATGATGCCCTGATCATGAAAAAAGCGGATCATTTTTTAATGATGGATCAGCCGGAGGAATTCAACAGGACGTTGGAGAAAGCCATCCGGATGCTTGCGGAAAAACCGGCCAAGTAAAAATGCCGGGCTCTGCCCGTTCACCGGCTGACAGGCCTTCGGCCATCGATGGAGGAATCGAATCATGATCGCAGAAAATTATGGTCACAATATCTTGCTCCGTCATTTGCGGGCTCTTGCCCGCCGTCAGCCATCCGCATTTCTTCTCGCCGCTCAACTGGTGAGCCTGATGCTCTATGCGGCATTGGAAGGTGTCCCGAGCGGGCGGGTGCTGCTCAGCGTTTTTGGCATGCTGATACTTCTTTTAGTGGTCTGGGTCGTCCTCCGCAGTCCGGCCATTAACTGGATCGCATGGATCCTCGCGGCGCTGGCCATTGTCCTGTCCTTCCTGTCCTGGGTGCTCGCGAGCCCCGGCCTGCTGATCTGGGCGGCGCTCCTGGAGGCGGTTTTGTATTTTTACGGGGCGGGCGGCCTGATCAATTACATGATGATGGATGACCGGGTAACGCTCGACGAGTTGTTCGCGGTCGGTGCCACGTTTACCCTGCTTGCCTGGGGATTCACCTATCTTTACCTGGTCTGCCAGGCGTGGAGTCCCGGATCCTTCGCCGGGGGGACTCACCCGGATTCGCCGCGGACTTTCATCGAGCTGATGTTTTTGAGTTTTGCCAATCTTTCGGCAACGGGTCTCAGCGATATCCTGCCGGTCAAATCGCCGGCCCGGGTGCTGGTCATGCTGGAGCAATTCGCCGGCGTCGCTTACATCGCCGTGGTGGTCTCCCGGCTGATCGGGCTGACGATCGTTCGTTTCAAGGACGACAAAACACACTGAAATCATTGCCTGACGTGGTTTTCGCTCTTTCCAATTGTGGTATCCATCATAAAGGAGTATGATCCCTCCGCTCGCAAAGGAGGCGATCCTGATGCCGCAGGAAAAATCCATTTTTAACGATCCCGATCGGGGAACAGGACTGATCTACTTTAACCGGTCGCGCCGGGAATTCCTGAAGCTGGGCGGCGCGGCGCTGGCCGGCCTGATGCTTCCGGATCTGATCCGGCCTGAATCGGCTGCGTCTGCCGCGCCCGAACCGGTCCAAATAGACCGCGCTTGCGCCTGGGCGCTTGAAGATGCCGGAGTCCAGGTGGTCACCCACGTTCCCGCCACCGGCGCCACTGCGATTTTTGATGCCTTCCACAAACTGACCTCGAAAACGCCGTCCTATGCCTTCAATGAAGAGACGGCTTACACCATCGCCCACGGGGCGGCGCTCGCGGGTGTGCGATCCGCGGCGGTGCTGAAATCCCACGGCCTGGCGAAAGCAGCCAACAGCGTTATCGATTCCCTTTCGCTCGGAACGACAGCCGGTTTTGTGACCATTGCCCTGGACGATCCTCTGGGCGCACACTCCGACAATATTTTCGGCCTGGAAGATTTTCTGCGCGGAACGGGGATTCCGTTCAAGGTGGCCGGGACGAACACGATTTATAATGACGTCCGGGAATGTTTCCTCTGGTCGGAGCAACTGGGGATTCCCGTGGTCCTTTTCGTCGATTCCCAGCTGATTGCCCGGAAAACGACTGCGCCGCGCAAACGCCTTCGTGCTCCGGAAAAGCAATACCGGCGCGACCCGCTCCGCCATGTGTTATGTCCACCGCTCGCGCCCTACCAGCGTAAGGTCCTGGAGGCCAAACTGGCGGGAAAGGATTGGCGCGAGATTGCGCCGCCCGGCATGCCTGCTGTTCCGGACGGTCTGCCGCCCGCCTGGCGGAAGGCGGCTTCCCGGTTCGTTCCTGTTTTCGAAGTGTTCCAGGAGCTCAGGCCGCATATTCCTTTTGCCAGCGGCGACACCGGGCTGTCATCTCTTTTCGCCTTCGCTCCTTTTGTCTGTATTGACGCGTGCAGCTATTACGGCGGAAGCCTGCCGCTGGCGATCGGTTTCCAGCAGGCGAAAGCCTGCCGCGCCTGGGCGGTGACGGGCGATTATGCTTTTTTAGCCGCCGGGCACATGGGATTGATCGAGGCGTTATCCAGGAGGATTCCGCTGAAAGTGCTGATCATGGACAACGGCGCGGCGATGGCTACCGGAGGCCAGCCGGTTCCGGCCGGTGTTTTCGAGCAGGTGCTGTCCGGGTGGACGCCCTTTGTCAGCCGGATAGAAAATCCCAATGACAAACCGGCGATACGCAATACCCTGAATCGGGCAAACCAGTCCGACCGGCTGGAAATCGTGTCGGTGCGGTTTCGCGGCTGATCTTCTGAGTCAAAAAGCAGACTGAGAGCGGCAGCGGCGAGTTCCCGCCCCTGTGAAACCCGTCCATGTTTCTTGAAAACGTATTTATGGGGTGACGAAAATCTCGCGCGCGAAGGCGGATTCCGTCGTCAGCGCCGGCAGGTCCACGCGAACACCGGCGATCCAGTAACAGGGAACGGCGACGAGGAGCGCTTCCGGGTCGGCGGGATTCATGGACCGGTAAGACCATCCGGCCACGAAGGCCCCGATCGCGTTGACCAAAACATCATGGGCCATTCCGTAGAGTTCCGGATCAATCATCGGCAGGGATACTTTTGTATGGTCGGACCAAAAGGCAGGTGTGTAGAGGACGCCTTCCACGTAAGCTCCGGCGCTGTAGGGCACACCGTTGAACACCGTTCCGCCGTAAGAATAGCCTGCCCCGTTATCGAGCGGGAAGAGGGGGACCAGTTCGCCGTTTTTCCAGTAAACGGGTCGCTCCGATGTGTCCCAGTCCGAAGGCGTCCGCAGATGGTGGAGATGCCCGAAGACATAAATATCTCCATTTGCCACGCGGATCGGCAGCGGGACGCTGGTTCCGCTGTAGCCGCCGGGCAGCGGCAGGGTTGTTGCCTCGCCGTTCTTCCAGTACACCGGGTAGGCTGTATCGAACAGAGCCGCGCCGCTCACGTAGATATCCCGGCCGTCCACAAAAATGTTGGACGCGCGGGCCCTGGTCCCGCCGTAGGGAATCTCATTCAGATAAACGAGCTGCCCGTCCTCCCAGTAGACGGGCACGGGCCCGGCATCCCCGGTGACGTATCCGGCGATGTAAACTTTTCCGCCGGCGATGATCAACTGCTGGGCTTCCGAGGCGTCCCCGGTATGCGCTGCCGGCCGCTCGAGGTCTGTCCGAATCCCATTTTTCCAGTAAGCGGCAACGGGAGTTTCCGCGGGATCGCCGGCGCCGCACACGAAGGTCGTTCCGGCTATATGGATGTCTTTTCCCGCGACGACGATGGAGTTGGCATAGCCCGGGCAGGCGGCATCAGGACGGGAGAGTTCGACGATGCGTCCGTCCTGCCAGTAAACGGGGACATGGATGTCGTTGACCACGGCGGAACCCACCGCATAAATATGGACTCCGTCTGATGGGTCTCCCCCTGTGCAGCCGGCTGCTGCCAGGCAAATAAACAGCAGTCCCGCGATCAGTCTGCTTGTCCATCCCGATTGTTTATTGGCGGTCATCATATCCATATCCCTGAAATCAGTCATGCTCGGAGGGGCAGAAGGTGATGGTGTAATCCACGGTTCCGCCGGTCTTCCGGCAGTTGTAGGTGCTGTTCAGGTCATCGAACTGCCAGGCGTAAATTCCCGGAGCGCCGGTATTGACGTTGGTGATGTACTGGGTCGAATTTTTGATTTCCGGCCAGGTCGCATCCGCGATGTCTCCCCAGTAGCCGCGCTTGCCCGGGTCTTTCGCATAACACCGTTCGTCGTCATAGCCGGGAGAATAGGGCGAGCAGCCGTAGCCGCCCGGGAAGCTGTGCTTTTCGCATTTTTGCGCGGGCGTCGGGTGGGGGGCGACGTTGGTGTTGTCGCAGCAGATGTTGGCCTTGTTTTTGCCCGAGGTGACTTTCTTGACGACCGTGTAATACTTGCACGGCCCCCAGCAGATTTTTTTTGCGGCGTCCCAGAGGTCGGGCGGGCAGGCCGGATTGGTCACCCATCCTTTGGACTGGCACCAGGTGCCGGCTTTCATCCCCGGGTCCGGTTTGGGATTATAGGTTCCCTTGTCGGGTGTCATTCTCATCGGAACGGAGAAACCATCCACGGCGCTCAGATCCAGGTAGTCGATGGGTCCGTGCCCGCTGTGGGCGTCGAAGGTGGGTTCAAAGAGTGAGACAGGCGGGTTCCCGCCGCTATTGCATTTCAAACCGTAGTAATTGTGATCGGTAGTCAGGCATCCTCCGGAATCGCAGCAATCCACCCCCCGGGTCGGGCACCGGCCCGCGGAATTGAAGCGGCAGCCCGTGCGCGGCCACCACCGGCCGGAAAAGCCGACCGGGATGTGCCGGATGACGGTTGCACCCGTTTTCATTTCCCAGCCGTCGCGGGTTTTGCCGTCCTGTCCCACCCAGATGGTCTGCGGGCAACGGTTCTTAAAGGTGATTTTGTGCGGCTTCGGGCTTGCGGCAAATGCGGTTGACGTCAAAGCAAGAAGCAGGCTGATGATGACGGCGGCGTTGCGGATCATAAATCTTTGCATCCTTCCCGGTGTCTCCTTTGCGGAACCGCCCGCAGGCGGTCCGATACTATACATCATCGTTACTCAAATCAGTAGGAAATATTTGGTTCGCGTCTTAGCAGGAAAGGCAGAGATCGAATGACCGACATGCTGCCGTTTACGGGAGGACCTTCGTAGGTCCTGAAAATGCCGGGAAAGGTTTCTTTTCGCGGAAGGCTCTGCATCACCGGATGCCGGGCCCGGCGTTTTCCTGCTTGACAAATGGGTGCGTGTTCTGAAAAGTAGCGCGGACGAATGATCACGGAGCCCTTATGAACTTATCCGACAGACAGATGATGGAAATTGCCCAGCATGCCTTTACGCGGATGGACGGCGCCTGGTTTATGGCGCTCGCGAAAAAATTCGGCACTAAGACCGCCTGGGAGATGGATGCAGAGGCCTGGAAACAATTTGCTTATGTTTTTGGAAAAAACATTCGAAAGAATTACATTCCGGATCCGGTCTGGCCGGAGAGTTTTCTGGATATGATGGACATCTTTTGCCGGGTTCTGAAAATTGAAGGCCGGAAAATTACTCTGAATGGCGATCAAATCATCATCCGTATCACGGATTGCGAAATCCAGAAAGCCATCGCCAAAGCCGGCGTCGCCGATTGCGGCATTGTGACCGTCCATTCATACCAGGGGATGATCAACGGCCTGTTTGCAAAAGAGATCAAGGTTCATTTAGCCCATACGAAAAATTTAAACCATGGCGATGATTGCTGCGAGGTCATCATTACCCCCGGATGAACGACATTGAAAAGCCGGCCGCGGGTTTCTACGCCCGGCCGGTTCATTATTCCATGAAGGAGGAACATTTATGAAAAAAGGATGTGTTGTTTTAGTCTTGTTAATGGTGTTGATGGCGGTTTCAGCGATGGCTGCGCCCCCGGCCAAAACGCCCGCGCTCGCGCGGACAGTCTATTCCCAAACGGATGCCAACGGCGATAATGTGGTTTCAGTGACGGAGCACGCGGCCTTCTGGCAGGGCCGGTTCAAGGAAATCGACAAAGACAAGGACGGCAAGGTGACGGCAGCCGAGTTCAACGCGGCGACCAATGATTTTTTCGGCAACATGGACACGGATAAAAACGGCGTGCTGGTGGCGAAAGAATATGTCGCTTTCTGGTGCGGACCGAAAGCCCTGGCCCCCGAAAAGATTAAAGCGGCGCCCAGGAAGAAGCTGGACGCCAATCAAAACGGCAAAATTGAAGACGATGAATGTGTTGCCTTCTGGATGGCCAACATCTTCGACGTCGACTCGAATCACGACGGTAAAATTACTACGGAAGAATTCATGGCGGCGATGTCCAAGCGATTCAAGGAGATTGATAAAAACAGAGATGGCTTTGTCGCTATCGAGGAGCATTCCTATTTCTGGTCGGGCAAGTCTGCACCGGCGAAATAAGTTAAAGAATCCAAAAGGCTGAAAAAGCTAAGAGTCTTTGGGGACCGGCGGATCGAAGAGGCCGATTTAAAAGGGCGGAGTTTTCCGCCCTTTTTTTCGGGGTTTGTATTGGCAGGTGTTCAAAGGCTGTATGTCGGAAGGTTTCTGCCGGTCATTGCCTACTTCGCCCGGTCCGTTACGTCAACGATGATTTCCCTGTCGGCAAACATCGGAATGGTTTTGACCTTGTCCGCGCTGAAGTCCAGTTTTTTCAAATCAATTTTCCGCAGGTTTAAATTGTCATACGTGCGGAAATAATAGACGCGGTTGGTCAGATCCCGGTAGGTGGACCACTGGGTGGTTTCGCTGGCGAGAATCTTGCCGCCACGGTCGCGGTCCACCGCCATGCCGCGGATGATGTCGAGGGAATTGACCATGTGCTGGGCCAGATTCAGCGCCCCTTCCGCATTGCCGGGCTGATCGGCGTATTTCGCCGTTACGGCCATGCGGACAAAGCGCGCGGGCGGGGTGATATCGCCCGGCAGGCCGTACATGCCGGACCCGTTGCCGGTGGTGTTAAAGGTTTTTCCGCCAAAGGTTCCCGGCAGAAGCATGCTATTCGACATTCCGACGTAATTGCGCAGATTGGTCACCATCCAGGGGAAATTGGGCGCGTTGGTCATGATGCCCAGCGGATTGTCATAAATATGCACTTCGCCATTTTCATATTCAATGACACTGCAATCCCCTTTCGCGTCATACAGGATAAAATGGCAGGGAAGGACCATCCCGCCCAGCTCCGGGTTCTTGATGCCGAAAACTTTTACCCCGGCAATGGCCAGGGCCGCCTCCCGGACCGTGCTGAAATTGCCCAGAACCCAGGATCCGAAAACAATATTGGCCAGCGCAGGCGTTTTATCCTTCGGGCTCACGGTTTGCCACTGCATATTGCCGTCGTACCACAGCAGGCTGAAGGATAGACCCGCTTCATTCAGTCCGTCGCTGATGCCGTCCTCCTTCCCCAGGACATTACAGGCTACATAACCGTACCGGGTTTTCCAACTTAATCCGGCAACACCGGTAGGGGCGGGGCTGGAAAAAAAATTTGTTCCGGGGGACCACTATCATGGCATAACCCATGTCATGGCCGAATTCCATGGTCCGGCCGCTGACGATTGTTCCATCCTTGGCCGTCACCTGGAAAACGGAGCAGGCCCGGGCGTCCGTGAACAGGACAAAAGCCAAAAGGCTGATGAGGCCAATGCTGACAATCTGAAGTTTTTCATAATGTTTTCTCCTTTTAAAATGGGTAGATGGAACGATGTTTGTCCTCGGGAAAAGGGTCGGCTGCCATGGGGGGAGATTTTATGCTGTATGCTAAATTTATTCAAGTTTATTCAGTATTTTGGAAATGAACACGTCATCGATAACATGCTTGACGTCACCTTTCAGGTATGATAACGCCTCTCAGTGACTTTGAGCAGTACTTTGGATGGTGTAAATTTCAAGACTATCGAAAAGACGATTTCATCGTTAAAAAAACAAAAAAACATACAGGAGGAATTTATGAGCAGAGAAGTAGTATTTGTAGAAGGTATCAGGACGGCCTTTGGGACGCTGGGGAAAACCCTGCGGACGATTCTGGGCGAAGAACTTGCCGGAATGGCGATTAAAGGTCTGGTCGAGAAATCAAAAGTTATCGAAAAGGGCGGTGTTGTCGACTGCTGTTTCATGGGATCGGCGATCGGCCCGAATACAGCCATCAACGGCGCCCGCTGGCCGGTCCTGGCCTCCGGTTTGCCGCTCAGCACCTCGGCTTCCTACATTGAAATGCAGTGCGGTTCTGCGATTGACTCCATCAATCACGCCGCCTGGAAAATTCTGGCCGGTCAGGCCGACATCATCATCGCCGGCGGTTATGAGTCTTACAGCAACGCCCCGTGCCGTTTCCCGATGACCACGGAACCTTACAAGATGATTCCGCCGATGCCGATTGCTTTTTCCCAGTCTCCCACCCGCGACGCCGCAACGATGAACATGGGCCTCACGGCGGAAAAGCTCCAGAAGATGTATAACATTTCGCGCGAAGCGCAGGATGAATTCTCTTTCCGCAGCCAGCAGCGCACCCAGGCAGCCATTGCCTCCGGTTTCTGCGCTCAGGACATTATGCCGATTTCGGTATCGCAGGGAAAGAAGAAACCCCCCATCGAGTTCTCCGTGGATGAATTCCCCCGCGCCGAAACCACGCTGGAAGGCCTGCAGAAACTTCCGCCTGCGTTCATTAAAGACGGAACCGTCACCGCCGGTAACTCCTCCGGCCGTAACGACGGCGCGGCCTTTGTGCTGATGATGACCAAAGAAAAAGCCCTCGAACTGGGTTACAAGCCCTGGGCCAAGTGGCTGGCCGGCGGCGACTACGGCGTCGATCCCACGATCATGGGTATTGCCCCCGCTTACGCCGTTCCGCTGGCACTGAAGCGTGCAGGCCTGAAGATGAGCCAGCTCGACGTGATCGAATGCAACGAAGCTTTCGCCGTTCAGAATCTGGCTGTGGCCGCGGAACTCGAAAAACAGATGGGCGAAAAAGTTGATTTCGCAAAGTGGAACCCCAACGGCGGCGCGATCTCCTACGGTCATCCCAACGGCGCATCCGGCGCCCGTATCTGCATCTTCACCATGCGCGAACTGCAGAAAAAAGGCGGCAAGTACGGTTGCTTCAGCTCCTGCTGCGGCGGCGGCCTGGGTGTCGGAACGGTTATCGAGAACCTGATGGTCTAGTCGTTAACTGCAGGCGCGAAGTGAGCGCAGTGTGAATGTTCAACTCTGATTTCAAATGCCGCCAGGTTTAAAATAAGCCTGGCGGCATTTTCGCTTGCGACCTTTTCAGGCTGCATGTGACCGTTATGAGTAGATACGCGAAATAAAAAGTGCGGAAATCCGCATGAAGAAATGAGGAAAAGAATATGGCAGAAAAATTTATCAGTGACCGAAACTTGAAATTTTTGTTGTATGAGCTAAACGATGTGGAATCTCTTTTAAAATATCCCCGTTATGCCGACCACAGCCGGGAAGTTTTCGACATGATCATGGAAACGGCGATGAGAATGGGCAAGGATCTTTTCAAACCCCTTTTCGAGGAAATGGACCGCAAGGGGCCTGAGTATGTGAATGGCGAAGTCAAAGTCCATCCCAAAGTCCGCGACATTATGCGGGAATGCGGCAGTGGCGGCTGGATTGGAGCGCCCTTTCCCTATGAAGATGGCGGACAGCAGCTGCCGTTCACCGTCGGAGTCATGGTGCCGGCGGCCATTTTCGGCGCGGCCAATTACTCCGCCGCCGTCTATCACGGCCTGACGCACGGCGCGGCGGGCCTCATCGTTTCCTACGGAACGCAGGAAATGAAGGACACCTATCTGCCCAAAATGATCGGCGGCGAATGGCAGGGAACCATGGCGTTAACCGAACCGCAGGCGGGGAGCTCGCTTACCGACCTCACCACCACGGCAACGCCGACAGACCAGGGGTACTATAAAATCAAAGGCCAGAAGCTGTTTATCTCCGCGGGTGATCATGACGGCGCGGATAACATCATTCACCTGGCGCTGGTGAGACTCAAGGACGCGCCTCCCGGCGTCAAAGGCATTTCGCTCTTCATTATTCCGAAGAAGCGGATTAAGGCCGACGGGTCGCTCGAACCTAACGATGTCAACTGCGCGGGCATTTATCACAAGCTCGGTTACCGCGGTGCGCCCATTACGCAGCTGGCTTTCGGCGAAAACGACGACTGCCGCGGCTGGCTGGTCGGCGAGGCCAATAAAGGATTGGGTTACATGTTCCAGATGATGAACGGCGCCCGAATCGACGTGGGCCTGGGCGCCGCCTGTATTTCATCGGCTGCCTATTACGCTTCCTTGGAATACGCCAAGGAAAGACCGCAGGGACGCAAGCTGACTTCTAAAGACCCGCTGTCTGCGCAGATCCCGATCATCGAACATGCCGACATCAAGCGGATGCTGCTGTTCCAACGATCCATTGTGGAAGGGTCGCTGGCATTGCTGGTCCAGTGCGGCCTTTATGAAGATCTGGAGCATGTCACGGAAGGAGAGGAGCATGAAAACTATAACCTGCTTCTGGAGCTTTTGACGCCGGTTGCCAAGACCTATCCATCGGAAATGGGCATATTGTCCTGTTCACAGGGCTTGCAGATTCTCGGCGGTTACGGGTTCTGCGAGGAATTCCCCCTTGAGCAGCTTTACCGCGACGTGCGCATTCACCCGATTCACGAAGGCACCACGGGCATTCAGGGCATGGATCTGCTGGGCCGCAAGATGATGATGAAGAAGGGCAAGGCCGCTCAGTTGTATCTGGCGGAAGTTCGCAAAGCCATTAAAGAGGGTGAAGAAGATGCGGAATTGAAGCCGTTTGCCGAAAAACTGACCGCAGCCGTAGCTCTCCTGGAAAAAGTAACAGCGCATCAGTTCGGCGTTGCCGCCAAGGAAGGTCCGGAAATGTTCCTGGCTGACGCGACGCTGTATCTGGAATTTTTCGGTATCATCGCGATTGGCTGGCAGTGGCTTCGTCAGGCCTCGGCAGCCAAAAGGGCGCTCGCGAAGAATCCCGGCGAGGCGGATGTGAATTTCTTCAATGGAAAGCTCGCCACCTGCCGCTATTTCTTCGGCTACGAACTGCCCAAGATTGAAGGTCTGTCCACTCGCCTGCTGAATGGCGACGGCCTGACTGTGACCATGAAAAACGAGTATTTCGAAGATTAATTAAGTAAAGACAGGAGACAGGCCTTGTGGTCTGTCTCCTGTCTTTCATTAAGACCTGACAAGATGACGTGGTAGGGAACGGTTTCAAACCGTTCCCTACGATTATTTAAAATTCCCCGTATCCACCCATTCGTTTTTCATGAGTGACCACCAATCGATCGCCAGTCCCTTGAGGACATAATCGTAGGGGAGCCAGCCGCAGCCTTCTTCGCCCCAGGCCTTTCCCCAGGAATTTCTGATGAGCAGGGCGCCCGTGGTTTCCTTTGTCCCGGCAACCGCGTTTTTGATTTTTATTTTATCATCAAACCCGGCGGCAATGACCGCGTGACCGCCCATGTTTTTGTCTCCGGCTGTCGGGAAGGGTATCCGGCCCGTCGCATGGGCCTGCTCATATGAACTATACACGGTAAACCCGAACATGGACGGCAGTCCCGCGGCTAAATTGGTTTTAATGCGCTTCAGAAGTTCGGCCCTGCCGGCATTGGGCGGATCGAGCCGGTAATATGTGATGGTCTGATAATTCTGGGCGAAGGCATAGCAGAACGCTGTCGGCTCTTTGTCAAAATCGTCCATGACATAAGGCCAGTATTCTTCAGGAGGAACACCGAACAGCACCATGGCGCTCATGGTGGTGCGCAGAAATGCGCCCGTGTCGCCTTTGGAATGCGCCATGTTACGCGAGGTTTTGTATAGAAAGAGCCGGGACGCATCGATGTATTTGCCCTTTGCCCTTCTTTCAAAATATTCCACCAGACCGACACCGGCATTTGCCGTACATGAGCCCAGCGTTCCCTGATCCTCAACAGGCGAAAACCATTTTCGAAGATCCACACGGGAAGGAAGGGCTTCGGCGGTTTTGCCCAGCGCGGTTTTGCCCAGCATGGTTTTGATGGAATCCTTCTGCCCCAACGCCTTGAGCTTGACCGACACTTTGTTATTGTCCATTGTCAGATCCCGGAAATCCGGAAAATCCGGCAACCACCCCATGCCGACTTTACTTATTGTTTCACTCATCATTCTCTCCTTGATTGGATATGATCTTCAATAAGTCTGTTTAAGGACTGCTCCGTGAAAAATGTTTAAGGATTGTTTGTTTGGCTTTGATAGCATAACATGCTAATTTGTCAATATATTCATTTGAGTGGTTATTTTATGCGCCGCTAATCTGACCGCATAATAAATTGCGCTTGACAGCCTGAAATAATTGAGTTAAACACCCAGACCTTAATAAAAAAGAAGTTCAGGAGGAGATACTTTTGGCAACACATAAATCAGCAGAAAAACGCGATCGTCAAAGCAAAGTCCGCCGGGAGCGCAATATTGCCGCCAAGTCCGCGATCAAAACCAAAGTCAAAACGGTTCTCGCGGCTGTTGAAGACAATAACAAAGAGAACTCGGTAAAGGCGCTGAAAGCAACGGTTCCCGCACTGGCCATGGCTGCATCCAAAGGCCTGATCCACAAGAAAAACGCCTCCCGCAAAATTTCGCGCTTAACCAGGAAAGTTAACGCCCTTTAAGGGTCAGTTTGTTATATAGCGACGCGGTCTCGCTTCCGGGCAGGCCGCGTTTTTTATTTCCCGTCATTTTCCCGAAATCATGACCGCTCTGTAAAAGCCTTTTCGCCAACCGCCTTAAAAAAAGTATAGCAAAAGACGCCGTCGTCTTCGGCCGTTCTGTACAGGTCCCTGATCCCCTGATCAAAGATGTCCTGATCCATGAGGCCGGCCTCAAGGGCGGAATCGCGCACGCCTTCGATCATGGCGGTGAATGTTTTCTTTGTGAAACCGTCGACCAGTCCGGGTTTTCCGGAATCGACATAGACCATTCGCGGAGAGACGCGAACCCGGGTGAACCCCGCCTGGTTTAACAAGGGATAAAGTTCCCGTCCGATCAGGGCATTGCCCCCGGCCCGCCGCTGCAGTTCAACCAGGCATTGAATCGCCTTTTGCGCCGCATCGCTTGCCGGATGGAAATAGGCTGATCCGTGATCCCCTTCAATGACCGTAAGGGTTCCTCCGCTTTTGAGGACGCGATTTAAGGCGATCAGCGCCTCGCCGGGGCGCGGGAGATGCTCCAGCACAAAGCAGATAAACACATGGTCGAAAGACTCCGCCGCGAAGGGCAGGTTGAAGATATCAGCCTGCCGGAACTGCACGTTCGACAGATTGGCTTCGGCTGCTTTTCGTCTGGCCTCGGCGAGGGAGGCTTCCGATATATCCACGGACGTAATCAGAGCCTGCGGGCTGTTGGCGGCGAGCGTAAGCGTCTGCGCGGCCACACCGCAGCCTGCTTCGAGAACAAGGCTTCCCGCGGGATAAGCCGTATCGGAATGAAGCAGTTCCACCAGCGTGGATGCCTGGTCCTGCAGCCGGATGTTCTCTCGTGAATCATAACCGTGCACATAACTGTTCTTCATGACGTATTTTATCCATTTCAATTAATTTCAGGCCGGAGGTTTATGGTTTCCCACCTTGAGGGGACCCATGAAAAGAAACCGGACTTCGTGCGGGGAAGGCATTCACGATGCCTTTCAGATTTTCCTGATTACACCAGAAGGAAAGATCTATTGCTTGACGCTGTGAAACAATTTATTTTCTCCCTGTTTTTTGTCAGGTCCTCACGGTGCCGGGGTTTACTGTTTTTTACCGATCAAATCGATGATGGTAATTTCCGGCGGGGCGAAAACGCGCACGGGCGGGCCCCATGTGCCTGCGCCGCGGCTGACATACAGCAGTTTGTTTTGGGCCAGTTCATGCAGACCGTAGTTTTTCGGGAAATATAAACGGGTCACGATACCGAAAGGAAAAAGCTGGCCGCCGTGGGTATGGCCGGAAAGCTGCAAATTGTAATTTGCCTTCTGATCGATATAAGGTTGATGCTTTAAAAGCAAAACAAAGCCGTTTTGCTTTCCGGCCAGAGCCTTGTTGAAGACTTCAGCTTTATTCGTGAGGCCTGACCGGCGGCTGGTCATGTCATCCTCGCCGAAAATGGTGATTCCTGCCGCCTGCGTTATGTCGTCGCGCAAGAGCTCAAATCCGGCCGCCTCTGTAAATTCCATCGATTGTCTCAATCCCGCGTAGTATTCATGATTGCCCAGGATGGCGAACTTGCCGAAGGGCGTATTGATCGCGGCGAAGCGTGCGGCATCTTCCATGATGTTGTCGAGTTCGCCGTCGATCAGATCGCCCGTGGAAACCAGCATATCCGGCCGGGCTTCCCTGATTTTTTCCAAAAGCGGGTTTAAACGACTATTCCGGATGATGATTCCGACATGCACATCGGAGATCTGGACAATACGCAGTTTCCCCTCCCCGGGGAGAACCTGATCCGTCGTGATTTGCACGTTCTTGACGCGGATGCGCCGGGCATCGCAGTAACCATAGCCGACCAGGCCTGCCGCCACAATCACGGACAGGCCAAAGGTGACCGCTTTGAGCGTGAGCGTACCGGTCCCGGGAACGATCCATTTATGAATGACCCGAATCAATTCGAGCGTGATGCTCGTGAAGAAAAACAGAAAAACAAATGCCATCCAGATGTAGCCTATACACGCAACCAGGCGGGCCAGGTGCTCATAACGCATGGCTTCCAGTGTCCGGACGATGATCGGCGCGAGAATCAGCAGGATAATGAGGATCAGGATGATCCCCTGCAGCAGGCCGGAAAAGTGAAGGACGCTTCTGGCGCGGCAAAAGAAATAAAAATTAATGCCGCTGTAAAGACATAAAAAAGTTAAAAGAAAAAGAATCATTTTGGTTTCCATATTCACCGGTATTCTGCTCGAAAACTAGAGGAAAACGAATTATATGTCAATCCTTAAGCAACAGATTGATGTTGACAAGGTGAATTCCATAATATAAATACGACATCTCTTTTGGATGCCGATGTAGCTCAGCTGGTAGAGCAACTGATTCGTAATCAGTAGGTCCCCGGTTCAAATCCGGGCATCGGCTCCAGTAAAATCAATTAGTTAGCTAATCAAAACAAAACATTCATCTTTTCCGTTGCTACCCTATTGCTACCCTTTAGTGCGGTTTTCCGTGATCTTTGGTGAGCTTGAACAATGCTGAAGATCAGTCAAGAAAGGCTGTTTATTCAACAAAAAGTCATTTACTGCTGCATATATTATATAATAATTATTTATGTTGTTGACATTGCCATATAAGTATTTTATATATAGTCATCTTGGGGGAGGTGGCAGTATGGTAATGAGTTCCTTGGCGGAGCGATTAAGGAAAGCCCGTGAGTCAGCAGGATTGACTATAGGTGAAGCCGCAATTAGGCTTGGATTTAAGAATTATCAGATATTAAGCAACATTGAAAAAGGAGAGCGTGAAGTTAAAGCAAGTGAATTAGCTTTATTTGCCAGAACATATTTTTGTAATATGAGCTCCTTTCTCGTAAATGATGATGAACCTCTTTCAGCAATAAATCTTCTTTGGCGAAAAGCACCTTCTGAAGAAAGGAAAAAAGAGGTTGAAGCTTACATAAAGAATCGTTTTGAACAATATCATCTAATAGAAAAGCTACTAGAAATTGATAATAAGAACATTCATGGTTTATTAACGATTAATAAAGAAGACATAAGAACTAACTATCAAATCGATGAACTTTGTTTGAAAATTGGAAATATGTTGAATTTGGGGAGCAAACCTGCGTTATCACTACAAAAAATAATGGAACAAGATTTGCAAATAAAGATCTTGTTTATTAATCTACATGATTTCGGCTCCGCTGCAACAACAGTCCATGCTGAATTAGGCGAGGCTATAGTCGTCAATAATGAAGAAGCGCCATGGCGCATTAATTTTACATTAGCACATGAATTATTTCATATACTCACATGGAATACTTTTAACACAGCAGAAATTGAAGCCGATCATAACCTTTTTGGGGAGATGGAAAGAAAGGCCGATCGATTTGCATCTACTCTACTTTTACCAGAAACCGCAGTTCGCCAAGAGCTAGTTAAAAAGATCATCGAAAGAAAACTTCCTTTTTCTGATATTGTTGATATCGCTCGCGACTTTGGCGTTTCAACTCAAGCACTTCTTTACCGTATGGCAAACTTGCGGCTAATAGAATGGGATAAAGCAAATGAATTAACCAAAAATGATGAATTAACGATGATTGATCGTCGCATAAGAAACGATTCTCCTTGTGAACATCCTGTTTCAGAGCGTTTTATTTCTCTCTCGGCTAAATGCCTTCGAAAGGGATTAATTTCTCGTGGGAAGTTCGCTGAGATTACCGATATTGATCGTGCGGATATAGACGAATTTCTGGAATATAGAGGTTTGACTGAAATGGAGGGTGAATCGGTTGAAATTATGGTTGCTTGATGCGGATGTTATTATAAAATTTTTAGAGATTGATGTATTCGATAAGCTGGTGGGTTTGCATAAAATACATGTTTCATCTTCAGTTGTTGATGAAGTCAGATTTTATCGCAGAAATGGGAAACGGATACCTGTAAACTTTCGAGTACAATATATTGACACCAACCTTATTATTGAGTGCGCTGCGTCAGTTGACGAAATCCGACGTGTTCTTAACTGTCTACCAAAATTAAAAAGAGACTCAATTCATGCTGGCGAAACGGAATCCATGGCCATTCTTGTAAGAGATGAGTCTTTGACTATGTGCACATTTGACGCAGCGGCGTTACGCATATTGCCATTCCTTAATGTGTCCGAAAGAGCCGTATCAGCCGAATATTTGCTCAGCATATCTGGATTGACTTTGTCTTCAGGTAATAGAATTGATTCCAGACTGTCGGAACAATATTTCAAAAGTAAATTAGATGAAGGGAAAAAAGATTTTATATATTCATTTTCAGGGAAAAGGTAATAAATAAAGCTTTGCTATATTGCGACAATATCTCCATCAAAAAACATTCAAAGAAGAAATCGATTTATGCCTTTCACCATATTACTACACGTTATAATTCAACAATAATTTTAAACTGACCTCTGATACTTGATCCAGAATTTTGACTCATGCCTTAAAACAAGCTCTTTCGAAAAACTTATTTCTCCGGATAATTCACACGGCAACTGTCAGTATCATTTTTTTGGTTCATTTCTGTTTGAACCAGGGGGGTAGCCCCTTCATGCCATGAATTGCTTGTGCCCTTTAGTTCCAGAGTCCCTTAATCTGATCGCCGATTGCTTCGTCTGTTACGTCGGCATAAACCATCGTTGATTGAATCGACACGTGCCGAAGCTGTTTCTGAACCGCGCGAAGGTCCTTCTCAATAGCGTACAATTTAACCGCGTAAGAGTGCCTCAGCGCGTGAACCGACTTGCCCCGCTCATAAAGATCAAGCTGCTTGAGGTATTTCTTCACGATCAATTGAATAGCCTGACCCGTCCAAGGCCCGCGCTGTCCGACGAACAAGAAATCATCATCGCCAGTAGGCTCGCCCATTGTCTGTTTCCAGCTTAAAAACGTCTTTAAATGACGTTTAAGCGCGCTGGAATGATAACATGACCCGATATATGCCCTTTGCCGTCCCGAACAAATATCTTGTCTTCAGCATAACCAATCTTCAAATCGCCGCACCGAACATTTGCAGCTTCTGAGACCCGCAGCCCTGTGCTTGTCAGAAGATCAATAGCGCACCATTCTTTAATTCCCGTGACATTTCCCTTCTTCTCATCGATCTCAGCTTGATCCCTGACAGCGCGCCTGATCATTTTGATCTGTTTGTCATTGAAGTACTTAACGCCGTCGATGTTCTTGACCCTCCCGTCACCCCGTTTCGTCCTACTTTGTTTCTTCGTGCTAGCAGCAGGGAAACTGACTACGTTCGCCATTTCAGCATTCATTCTCGCTTCTCCTTTCGTTTAATAAAGTTTTCTGTGGAGTTTTCGTCTTGGTTTGACATAAAAATCATTAGCCTTTTGACTCCTAACTCCCTGTAACTCCAAACTTTCTCTCTATTTTGTGTTGAGTTTGATGCCTGAAAAACGATATGTCAACCAGAATATTGCATGAAATCATATACCTGGATTATACAATATGGATGATATGGATTATGCCAATCGACATCAATGAGACAAAATTATTGAAATTCCGTGGAAAAAGCGTATGGTTACGAACAAATCTTAAGTAATTATTAGAAAAGCTTCAAAGACACTGAAAGCCTTTCTAATCTTTTCATAGTTTCTCAGACATATTTAATCAGTAAAATTAAACATATTGAAAGGAGTCCTCAAATGGCACAAGTTCCGAGTAAAGTTGCTGCAAGAATATCATCAACTGTCAAACGTTTTCAGCCGATTATCAGTTCGGCAAAATCACGTGATGCCAATGAGTCAGATACAGTAATCATCGTTACTGATATGCTGTCTGAGGTGTTTGGCTATGATAAGTATTCTGAAATCACATCTGAGTGCTCCATTCGCGGAACATGGTGTGATCTAGCTATCAAAATTGATGGAAGGTTTGAATACCTCATTGAAGTTAAAGCTATCGGTTCGGAATTAAAAGATGGACATGCAAAACAAGCCGTTGACTACTCCGCTAACAAAGGTACGGACTGGGTTATTCTCACAAATGCAGAAATCTGGCGAATCTACAAAGTAACATTTTCCAAACCTATTAATTCGGAGCTTATCGTTGAAATCAATTTCTCCGAACTTAATCCGAAGAAAACTGACGACGTCGATCTTTTATATAACCTGACGAGAGAAGGGTTAATGAAGTCGGCTCTTGGCGAGTTTCATACACAGCAGCAAGCATTGAGTCGGTTTTTTATGGGGGCTCTAGTTATAAGTAACCCTGTGCTCGAAGTGATAAGGCGTGAACTAAGGCGCATTTCTCCTGATGTCAGAATAGACGTAGAGCAAATTAAATCCGTGTTAGTAAACGATGTGCTGAAAAGGGAAGTGGTAGAAAGCGAAAAGGCGGAAGAAGCTCGGAAGAAGATTAATCGAGTCACTGGTAAGTTAATGCGTGCCAAGGAAGCAAAGCAAATTGTCGAACCTGAAAATCAATCAGAGAAAATAGAGGCTAAAGTTGTGGTTGAAGAGAATACTTTTGATTAATCAGATTTGCTATTGACATGATAAGAAAAACTCTCTTCGTACTTTCATTCCTATCGTTAGCAATCCCTGCTAATTGTGGGCGGATGCAAATGGTGGGCAAGTTGCGCTTTCGGGGTTACTATTACTTAGATTTACCCAGTTTATACCTCGGGACTACCGACTGAAATGCTAATTTGCCGGCAAGAATAACGGTAGACCTGCATTAACATTCACTGCCAGTAACAAATTCCAATCAAAATATATGGATAGATCATAGTTATTACCGGAACCAAGGAAAGACGCCACTTAAGCTGAATCGTTTTAAAGAAGAAAATAGATTTTAGGGCTGGTTTCGCGCGAAATTCCAGCCTATTCTGTTGCAAGAAAGACATCATTTTTTGACAGACAGTCTTTTTAAAATAAAAAAGCAAGCACGCCATCGGCGACTTTTGCAGTTAATTATTCACCAGCAGTTTGATCGAGAACGTAAATTCATTCAAATTCTAAATCAGTTACTTCAACCCTAACTTGCCCGCTCCAGTCTGATGGAGCATCATTCAATTTATATCCAAATTGCTCACCGTAATTAGGTTTTAAAGGCTTGTTCCCTCCCAGACCGAAAGAGGATTCAGTCACAAGTATCGGGTGGTATGTTTTCTCAAAAACAGTCTTTCCGTCTTTGTCTAAACAGTAAGTTGTTATTTCAACTTTTTTAAGCGACTTATCTCCTTTATTTTTAATTTCTCCGAATACACCGACTTCGTCTAAGATGCTTTTTCCAATTCTAACATCTCGTATTTCAATATTTGGGAAGTAAGCTTGTTTTTCTTTGTATTTGATTATCTTGTCATCCAGATCTTTTATCTTATTCGGAGCTTCATTATTCCTTGGAGATAATGCTAAAATTTCAGAATATTTTGATTTGGCTTCAGTGAATTTCTTCTGTTTATCAAATTTCTCTGCTTCAGTCATTAGCTGCTTTATCTTCTGTTCGTTCTCCCATCCCATGTAAACTCGCCATCCATCGGCTTCCTTCACAAGGTCGAACTGTTCTGTTGTAGTGGTAGTCGGCAAGTTATTTTCCTTCATTTTTTCTGTTAATGTTTTTTCCATCGCTTTATCATCTGGTTTGCTGCCTACAAATGCTTGGGATAAAGCAGTAGCAAATACTTCACCTATAGCCCCACTCAAGTCAGGCGCGGTAACATCGACCCTTGCCAGGGCTTTATCTCCGGTAATTTTGACATCTTTGATTTTGAAAGTTATCTTGTTGGAAAATGCTTTCCGCATTGCATTAGATTCCGCTTTGCCACCAGAAAACTCCTGCAAGCTCCGTACAGCCTTATCCCGAGACGATAACAATGAATAAGCTTTCTCAGAGTTGCCGTGATATAAATCATCGAGATACATTGAAATAACTTTTTGGGGGTCTGTGCCTATACTGCAACCAGTATAAAAAAACGTCATTACAGCTAAACAAAATACGAAAAATAGGAATGCTTTTTTCATTTTATCCTCCAGTTATGGTTGCACGGGATTAACCTATTTACTTAACATTATATTTGAGACAATTCCTTACCACAATATCGACAAATACTGGCTTCTTCCTTGATAATCTCTGCACAATATGGACATTTTTTTGTTCTATCTGAATTTGGTCCGTCTACCGTTATTAGATTCTTATTATCTTTTATAGCAGCCGATGCAATAATTAGAAGTGCACCAATAATTAAGATAGCAAACCCCCATTGGATTTGAATTGATTGCATTGCCATGTCAGCAAGACCACGAAATGGATTGCCATCAAGTTTCGTTTCCATTTCAGTTTTTATCTCGGATATTTTCATCTGAAAATTAATGAAGGTAAAGGCTAGGACAGCTATGCTGCCTAACCCTGTGTACCAAAGCCCCTTGTATTTTTTTGCCAATACCAGAAGCAATGAGACGATTGCGAGAATTAATATGATTATTCCATCACCCTTCCCATTTTGGAAATAATTCAAATTCCCCATGATCGGAATGCTAACAACAGGAGTAAAAACCCCAACGAAAAGGATAACTGAACCTATCAGTCCCAGCAGTTGTTTTGTGTTCATATTGCCCCCTTATCGACGAAGAATGTTTATTCGGAACCGCCTTAATTGAGGTAACTTCATCATTTGTAATATAAAAAACTCCGTGCTCTTTGTTGAGTCACGGAGTCTATGATAAATATAAAATCATACAGCACCTTCTAAGTTTAATGATGCCTATTAAGAGCAGGTTATTAGAACGTGCGTGAAATTTGCTCCTATAAGACCTGTTTGTCAAGAAAAACCAGAACTATGAAATCAATGATCTAGCACACCCTTGTTACTAAATAATACTCATGCCTTTATCTTCAAGTAAACCTGTCTTATTTCCAGCTTTTACCAAAGATGATCTTCACTAATTCATGCCTTCTAAGTAACTTCTATACGATTACTATACCAGCTAATACAGGTGATGAATGTTTAATTAAATCAATACATAAAGACTCATACTTTCAAGTCTGAAGGCTATTGAGGCAGTGCAAACCGTTTTAGGTTCTTTACTTCCATGATTTTTTGCTCCCATAATGTTTTAAAACCCTTCTTCCTTTTGATTCGCTTCTGTTCGCGCCTGACAAAATTTCTGAATGCAGAATATGAGTGAATATTTTCGCATGATCGGAAAGTCGCCACCATAACCCCAATTTTAATCATTTCTCTTTTCCCAAAATTACACACCCGTCTCCGTCCATCATTATAATCTGCTAGCCACAAACCAAGCGCCCAAGTATCTAAATTTTCGTGCGTGATGTATTTATCCTGCATCGTTTTGAAAAAAATCTCGAAATCGAAAGACACCATTTCCCCAATTGTAGAGATTCGTGTTATTTTTCTTATGTTCCTTGATCCCTTTATTCTCCATTCATAATGCACACAAGGCATCCATGTATCAATATCAGAAGGATCAAAATTAATTTTTGTGTATCGCGGATAGATAACGTATTTCAGATAGGAATGATCAGGTGAACCCTTTTCAAAAAATACTGAATACCACGTCCTGCTTGCAAACAAGCCCCGACGACGATCCTTTGCGCGTTCTTTCTTCGTTTTCTTTCGTGGATTACCATTATCATCTTCGTAAATAGCGGTGCGCCCGAAGGAATACTTTTTCCTGATTGTCTCGAAAATCCCGCGCGCCTTCATCTCAGCATCACAAACACCTGATGCATATTTATCCCATGCTAGTTCGACGTCAACAACCATGTAACCGCCCAACGATGATTCGCATTCCCAAAGAAGCTTGAGGCATCTTAAAGTTGGGGCACTCAATTCGACGACTGATTGACAATATTTTCGTTCAGGATCTTTTATGAGATAAACGTGATCATACATCTCAAGGGATGGCTGACATTTTATGCGCGCCGAACGTCTAATATCAAAATAGCAGCTCTCCTTGATTAGTTCTTCGATAGGCAATTCCTTGTAGAGTAATTCTAAGGCTCGCGTTGAATAAATTCGAACTTTGTCAAAATAGAAACCGCAATCATCTTTTTGTAACATTTTATCGCCTTCCTCAGTAGGTCAGTTCCGAGACCACAGTGGAGTTCCAAAATCTCCGCTCTTTAATCCCTTGAGCGAGGGCGTTCAGTGCATTAATATTCAAAATGTTCTCAAAGGCGTACCGTATGTGCATATCAAACCCAGTCAAGTGGCGACCCTTTCTGATTTTATTTCGCCGGTATTTCATCATTGATTTGATTCCTCTTTGTATTCAGAAAGCGAGTCAACCGTTAACACAGGGCTGCTTTTGAGCCATGCCTCAAAATCGCTTACCAGGTACATTACTTTACGACTACCAACCCGGTAATACCGGCAGCCTTGTTTTTTGCAGCGTAGGTTTGCCAATGTGCCTTCCGACAACCCGTATATTTCAGCCGCCTCTTTCGGTGTGATCGATTTTCTTTGTTCTAATGATTTCTTCATAAACTAACCTCCTTGTATTTAATTTTGGAGGTAGTCTAATGAAGTTATATTTCAAAAATAATTGGGAGAGAAGACAGAGACATCTAACTGCCATGATAAATAAAGGTCAGGTGCTATTTGTCAGGGTGCAATTAATACTTGCCCGGGAATATGCCTTTTTCAACGTTTTCTATTATTTTTTTAGCCTTCTTCTGAAATCGATTGAATTCTCGATGAACGTCACCTTTTCCAGCCGGAGCTAGTTCTTTAATGACTTGTTCCATTTTAAGTCCAGCTTTGCGATGATCGTATACGTTCAAATACTTTTTAAGCTCTTCGAGTCTTAACCTTGTCGATGGCATATTGAATTTTCTTAGTTCCTTGTCTGCTTCCTTTACAGTGGTCGTCTTTCTATATTTATCCCTTATCTTTTTTATCTGTTCGCTGATAGTTGCCATGTCCTCTCTACCGACAACAGGAACAGCCAAAAAAATATATTGATCTTCATTATTGATTATTTCATGAATCTTTTTCGGATCTGGTAATGATGGTGCGAGATTGCTGTCAGGTTTAAGAGCCTTGAAGTAGTTACTGCGATAAGACTCTTTATCCCTAAGATCAAGGACGGGACGCGCCCTTGGTAATTTCCCTTTTATTCTCCGCGGCTCTTCACACCATTCATTGAATGATCTGCTAAATACATCGCCATAAAATCGCATGTAGCTTGAAAAAACTTCGTAATGTTCACCAAAATGTTCTTCTTCAAGTTCGCCATAATTATCGCAAAATTCTTTGTATTTGCTGCTTCTATTCAAGTACTCCCACCACAGCCGATAGTATTCATTATTGAAGATGTTTTTTGAATTATGCTTTTCCATAAGATTTTCACATCCTAGGTTTTTGAAAGAATTATTTGTGCTCTCTTTTTATTGAAGGCCTTTTCGAGATTCAGCGCTGCCTGTTTCTTTTGCTCAGGCATCAAGTGAGCATAACGCATTGTCATCGTCATAGTCCTATGCCCTAGAAGTTCTTTAATCGTCAAGAGACTTTCACCTTGAAGAGCAAGCCATGAAGCAAACGTATGGCGTAGGCTATGAAAAGTGACCATCTGCCGACGGTCTGTTATGCCTTTATTAAGCCCGAGTTTTGCGATTGCCTTCCCGAATGCGTTGGATATTGAAGTTATTTTGCCCCTGTGCTTTTTATCTTTGAAGATGTAATCGTCGGGAGATTCAGGGGCACGCTTTGATAGAGCTTTATAGATGTCTTTCGTCATGTATGCTTTTCGGCTTTCTTTGTTTTTGGGATCTGAAATATTGATCTGCTTGTTTTCAAAATCAAGGTCCTGACCTTTGAGATTGAATATCTCACCAGCCCTTAACCCGCAGTGTAATGCCAACAATGCCATGTCATGAAGCAGCGGGTCTTTCTTTTCAGCAGGGTTCTTCGTCCTGTTGTTATCAACTTTAAGTTCATTCAAGAGGAGGTCGGCTTGTTCATAGTTCAGGAAACGTTCGCGCTGGTTTTGAAGGGTGGGGAGCTTGACGCCTTTGATCGGATTTTCTCCGATATACATTTTCCACAGGATAGCCTTGTTAAATATCTGACGAATTAGAACAAGACAATGTTTTACCGTGCCAGGAGAATATTCAGCTTTTACGAGTTTGTTCTTTAGACGTTCTAAATCGAATGATGAGATTTCATCTAACCGCCTATCATCTAAGGCAGGGGATAGGTGATTCTTACACATGTATTTATCATCCCGTCCTGCCCGTGATTTGTTATGCTCAGCCCATTCAATGTATTTCTTTGCCACGTCTTTAAAGTAAGGCGCTTTAGGTTTTTCCTTCGGGAGTTCTTCTCCATGGCGGATTGCCTGTATTCGATTAGCCCTTAATTCAGATGCCAGCTTCACAGAATAGCCCTCGCTCACCCAACCGACCTTTTCCCATACCTTCTTTCCATCTTTGCCGTAAGTGATATCATAGCATTTATCTGGTCTTCCTTTGTGAACCCGGCAATCAGAGGTTCTCTCATAGACGCCAGCATATTTCGTGATGACTCGCTTCATTGCTACCGTATTGCTACCATTTAGCTTCATTTGCGATGATTTCCTCTGATAAGAGCGTTTCGTGAAATAACATGTAAGTATTTTATTATTAAGGTTTAATTATGTCAAATGATTTGTCGTGAGAAAGTTGCGTAACTCACAAATACATATTCGTAATCAGTAGGTCCCCGGTTCAAATCCGGGCATCGGCTCCAGTTAAATCAATTAGTTAACTTGTTGCAGCCGACTCCTTCTTTCCCCCATTTTCACCCTCTGGCATGATTTTTCTTGATCCTTGGCGAAGTTTCGACGGACAAATAATTATGGAAATAACAGTGATTCAAGTCCGGCAGAGGTTGCGGAGGAACAGACCGGTGGACGTTGTAACCATAAGACGAACATAATTAAATCATCTGACATTGTATCCGGCCGGACTTATAATATTGCGGCTGATGATTAGGTGTTTGAATTGTTGAGTTCACCTGATGCTATGCCGCGGTCGCTTATCGTAGTTGAGATTATCCATTTAAAAAAAATATAAAGGCAGAGTTTTCTTAGCTCTGCCTTTATTCTGAAAGGATGGATCATCTATGATCAGCTGTTTTTACTTTCCTTCTAAGACAAGAAGCCGCTGCTCCAGCTTCTCGTTTTTTACCTGCAATTCCTGAATTAAGCTTTGCTGCTCCTGTACAACCTTCGTCAGCACCGAGACAACGTCCATCGAGCTTACTCCCTTGCGACCTTTCGCGGCAATCAGATCGGGTACATCCTCGGCAATAAACCCGACATGATTCTCCCCGGGGGATGTCTTGTAAGTGAATGTCACCGGCTGAAGACCCTGAAGCGTCTTTATGGCGTCTTCTGCCTTCAATTGCCGGATGTTGTCTTTATATTCCCGGCTCGAAGGCGTCACCACGGTCGCATACAGGGTTCCGTTGATCGTGACGGTATTGGCGCTGAAGTCTCCGTAAATCAGCGGTGTGGCCGTGTTGGAGTTGTCAATGTAGAGCTTGCCGGAGCCGGTCTCGTTGCGTCCCGCGTTGTAGCCGAGGAAAACATTTCCGACACCGGTGGTGTTTTCGTAGCCGGCGTAGTTGCCGAGGTAGAGGTTGTTGCTGCCGGTGGTGTTTTTATAGCCTGTGGCATACCCGAAGAACGTGTTGTAGTTGCCTTCGGTATTGGCCCAGCCTGCGGCATACCCGAGAAAGGTGTTGTATTTGCCGATGGTGTTTTTGTAGCCGGCAGAATTTCCCGCAAAGGTGTTCCGTTCGCCGGTTGTGTTGGAGTAGCCGGTTTGATACCCGGTAAAGGTGTTGCAGCTGGCGGATGTATTGGAGTAACCGGCCTGATACCCGGAAAAAGTGTTGTAACTGCCGGTGCCGTTGTAGTAGCCGGCGAAAAACCCTGAAAAAGTGTTGGCAGAGCCGCTGGTGTTATGGAAGCCTGCGGCATACCCGGACATCGTGTTGTTACTGCTCATGCTGTTATAGCCGGCATAACTCCCGAGGTAGGTGTTGCCAAAACCATTGGTGTTGCTGTAACCGGCGGAATATCCGAGGAAAGTGTTGTAGACGCCGCTGAGGTTGGAGTAACCGGCATTAGCCCCGATAAAGGTAGCATAGTCGTCGTCTCCGGTGGCCGAGAATCCTGCATTAGTTCCATAGAAGGTGTTTTGATTGCCCTGCAACTCTCCCCGGGCAATTCCGGCTAATGCTAAAAACATCAACAACAACGTACAAACCAACACTTTAGTCTTCATCGTTTTCATCTCCCGTCATTGATTTATGGTTTTGGCAGCCCTGAGTCTGCCTGTTCGCCTCGGTATGATTTCAACCTCTGTTGCAGAAAGGTTGATGTTCAGGTTGCTGGGTTGACTTAGTAATAAAGAGATTGCTGTAAATAAATGCCCTCACACTAACGGAAAGTCAAGGAAGAAAATAGCTTAATCTGTTCATTTTATTCCTGAAAAACAGGCCTAACCCCGAATGTATTGAATCGGGAAATCCTTAAACGCTTGAAAACACCTGCTGCAACGCCGTAAGATTTTATTGGATAGTTTTCCGTTTGGAACCGGTCCGGGAGTCCGGTCGTTTCTTCCCAGGCTTGCCGCTCACGCAGAGACAATGGTCGGGCAGCCTTTCATCCGTTTGAAAAACTATCAAACCCTGAACCGCTTGTTGTTTTACCCGCGTAGGACAGTTCATTGACGGGCGGGCGTTAATAAAAATAACCTTGACTCATCTATTCGCCTGTGTTTAATTTTAAAAAGGTTTTATGTAAATTATTCAGAACAATTAGCTCTACTCCTTTTCCGGACTTACAAGCAGGCAAATGGTTATGGGCGACAACATTCAAAAAGGTGTGCTGATTAAGAATCATAAAGCAATACCGTTTTGCGGTGAGACGCTTGGCCTGATCATGAAACTTCCTATCAAATCTTTTCATGCCCACAATCAAAGGATGGCCTATCATGCGTGACAGTTCCGAGATCGCAGAATTGCAGGAAATTCTCAGACTGCAAAAGGGATTGCAGGATATAACCAATTCCATCAATGAAGGTCAGAGCATCAAGCAGATCATTCTCGAAGCCCGACCGAAGATTATCGATTTGTTTCAGATCGAAGCGGCTCATATTTACGCTGTCAACAGTAAGGATAAAAAAGAGATCTTTACTTTTGTTGGCTCAGGGGATCAAACGAAAGAACGAAAAACAGCCATCAGCAATCAAACCATCCCGGGATACGTGACCAATACGGGCAAAATGGTCAATATTTCGAATTTCAGCAATGACTTGCACATTAATAAATATTCGGACCTGATGCTTGATTCCAACACAGATTCAAGATTCGGCGTTAATGTAAGACAAATTCTGGCGATGCCGATTGTTTATGGCGGCGAAATTATGGGCGCCATTGAAATCATCAATAAAAAAGAAAAAGATGGACAGTTCATGGATGAGGAACCGGTGCTGCTGCAGGAAATAGCCGAGGTGCTGGGGATCGCCCTTTACAACCTGCAACGGATTGATACGAAAGCCAAAAAATCAAAATTCAGTTATCTGATTACGAATAGCCTGATTGCGGAGGAAGACCTCAACCGGGCCAGAGAAGAAGCAAGAGAAGCAAAAGAACCGCTCGAAAATATTTTAATGAAGAAGTACAGAATCAGTAAAAGCGATATCGGCCAATGCTTTGAATTTTTTTATCAGTGTAAGTTTGTTTCATTCGATGCCAACACGCCCATACCGGGCGACCTTCTCCGAAATCTGAAAAAGGAATATTTGACGAGGGAAGCCTGGGTTCCCCTGGAGAGAAGCGATAAAACGATCCGCGTTATCGTTGATGATCCACAGAATATTCTCAAGCGCGATGCCATTGAAGGGTTATTGAAAACGAAAACAATCAAATATGACATTGCTCTTAAGGAAGACATCCTTAAGTACATCGATTATTTTTTTCGGGATAGCACTGCCGATGAGGCTTCATTTACGGACCTGCTCGGCAAACTTGAAGGCGGCGACACGCAGGAAGATGAAGGTGAGGATTCCGTAAGGGATTCGGACAGCGCCATTATTCAGATTGTCAATAAGATTATCAATGACGCGTTTGCCCGCAGGGCGTCGGACATCCATATCGAACCGGATGTCATCGATAAAAATGTTCTGGTCCGCTACAGGATTGACGGAGACTGCGCGCTGTATCAGACCCTGCCCTACAGCTATCGCGCTGCTATCATATCGAGAATTAAAATCATGTCCAATCTGGACATTACCGTGAAAAGAATTCCGCAGGATGGGAAGATCAAATTAAAGAAACCGGGTGTGGGCGAAATCGAACTGCGTGTCGTGACTATTCCGACGCAGGGCGGAGTGGAAGATGTCGTGATGCGGATTCTGGCCAAAGGCGACACCCTGCCGCTGGATGCCATGAGGATTACTCCGAGAAATTACAGAGAACTCCTGAAAATTTGTGAGCAGCCCTACGGAATGATCTTGTGCGTCGGGCCAACCGGTTCGGGGAAAACGACAACCCTCCACGCGGTTTTACGTCACATTAACAGGCCGGACCGGAAAATCTGGACGGCCGAAGATCCTGTCGAAATCACCCAGCGGGGGTTGAGGCAGGTCCAGGTTCATCCCAAGATCGGTTTTGACTTTGCCGCCGCCATGAGAGCCTTTCTCCGTGCCGATCCAGATGTCATCATGGTGGGCGAAATGAGAGATTTTGAAACCGCCAAAATCGGCGTCGAGGCATCGCTGACCGGACATCTGGTTTTAAGCACACTGCATACCAACAGCGCTCCGGAGACCATTTCCCGGCTCCTGGACATGGGGATTGATCCGTTGAATTTCGCGGATTCTCTGCTGGGCGTTCTGGCGCAACGGCTGGTCCGGACACTTTGCGACAAGTGTAAGGAAGCCTATAACCCGACCGAGGAGGAATATAATCAGATTGCTCAGAGCTATGGCGTCGAACTTTTTAAAAAGCAGAACATCCCCTATTCCAAAAACCTGATGCTTTATCGTCCCAAAGGATGCGATGCCTGTGACAGAACAGGATACAGGGGACGAACCGGCATCCATGAATTGCTGGTTAACACGGAAGAAATAAAAAAACGCTCCATCGAGCGCCGGGAGAGTATTGATGTCATTCGCAACATCGCTATGGCGGATGGCATGTTGACCCTTTACCAGGATGGGGTATTGAAAGCATTTCAAGGCCTGACGGATATCAAGCAGGTGCACCGGGTTTGCATTAACGCCCGATAGCAGGAGATCGCTCCCCCCGGTAATTATCAGGTAATCATCAGCCATGAGTGCATAAAAAAGTCCCGGTCTCGCATGATTTCATTGAGGCCGGGACTTTTATTTTTTTATGTTTGTCTTTTATTTATTTGATCATCAATCCGTCAATACCACCGCCTTTAATTAAGCGGCTTCCTGGGTATAGTGATCTTGGAGAGTTTATTGATACTTTCAAATTCCGCGGGAGTTTTGGTCCACCAGATATAGACGTCGGCCTGGGCGAATTTCCCTCCTTTAATGGATTGAATGACAGCGGGCATATAGATGCGCCCTGCGCTGGAAACACCGTACATTTCTGCGGGATACTTGTCACCCAGCATCGGCAAAGCTTTCGGAAGAGCGGCACGGACTGCGTAAACATTATCCTGCGTTCCCGCAGCGGTAATCGCCTTAGCCAGGGCGTGCATCGATCCATAATGGATCATTGCTTCCCAGGTGACGATTCTCTTATAGGCATCCTGGTATCTCTTGTAGAATACTGCAGAAATCGGTGATGGAACGGAAGAGACGTTGGCCGTGCCGATGGCATTTTCCATCAACTTGGTGCCGTCCAGCAGCTGGGCAATGGTATCCATTTTAGCCTGGTCGACGATAAGAAAACCGCCCTGGTATCCCATCTGGCGGGATTGAGCGATGGCGAGCGCCGTTGTTCCCGAAGGTCCACCGATGAGCATAACGTCAGGATTAGTGGCAATAGCCGCGGTCAGAGGCGTGACGAAGTCCGTTCTCGTGTAAAAATTTGCGGGTTTGTCCGCTGTAATTTTCCCGCCCTTTTTTTCCCAGACGGACTTGAAGACCTGCCGCCATTCATCGCCGTATGCACCCTGGGTTACAACCATGGCCGCTTTACGCCAGCCTTTTTCCCAGGCGAAATTGGCATATACCTTGGCGTAATCCGTCAAAACCGGCGCAGCAATCACCAGGAGATTATTTTTGGTCATGTCGGCTTTGGGTGAGGATGTATAACCCATGATAATAAACTCACCGCATTCTTCTTCATTGATTTTGAGCAGGGCGGCCGCCGAGCTGAAAACAGGGTCATATATGGCCAGCGCGCCTTTTTCCAGAAGTTGACGGGCATTGGCAACGGCAAGCTCCGGGCTGACCTTGTCGTCCATTTTTTCAAGTCTGAAGAAGAATTTCTGGCCATCGGCGTTAACGCCTCCCGCAGCATTGATTTCCTTAATGGCCATATCGACACCGTTTAAGCAATCCTGTCCATATTCGCCTGCCGGACCGCTCAGGGGCCCCGAAAAGCCGATAACGATTTCCGCTGCGAAACCGGAAACACTCCAGAAAACAATGGAAACCATGGCGAGTAAACATAATATTTTTTTGAAATGCCTCATTTTTCCCTCCTCAAATTGGTTATAAATTCATTCCCTGTCATTCTCAACGGCATTAGATATCCTGTAATTTGTCAATGGCCTTTTTAGACGAGGTGACCAATTTATCCCCATCTTTTGCCTGATCCGGTGATTTTTTAATCATGTCGGACAGGGACTTGGTCTTGTCATCCGCCGGGGAAACGACAGGCTCCGGCGCGGTTGCTTTCTGGGCCGGAGCAGGCTCCGGTGCCGCCGTTTTCTGGGCCGGACCGGCGCCTGAAGTCATTTTGGAACGGAGAGAATTGACGGACTGTATAAGATCTCCGATGGCATCATCTGCTTCCCAGGTAAGCGATCTGCCATACTTGCCTGCCGCATATTCCCGCAGAACACCGGCGGTTTCCTGCAGAGGTTCGACCACGTTATTGGTCATCATCTTTTTAACGAAGGATGGGACAAGAACAACACTCAATCCCAGCAGGACTAAAAGAATGATGCTGACGATATAAAACGTTATACTCGACGAACTGTAACCTTTTTCTCCGACATTGCTTTCCAAATCCAGCAACTGCGTTAAAAGCTGGGTAATAGCCTCCATCTTTTCGTTTGCAGAACTCAAGTATGCAGTACCTGTTCCCATGGGGGCCAGGCGAATGACCTGAAGAGCCGATTTCTCATATTCTGACAGATTATCCAAAATGGCCTGGTAGAATTTCTTCTGCTCGGCGCTGATATTGCTTTCCAGGGCTTTTTTAACAACGCTGATGTCTTCGGCGATCAGGGCAACCTGCTGTTCGGAAAGCTTGGCAATCTCCTGCTTGTCCTGGCTTGCCGCCACCATGCTCTTGATTTTGTAAAGGTTGGAATGTACGAAATTCACGTCTTTTAAGAGTTTTGTGCTTCTTTGGTAGTCTTTAAAGCCGCTGTTAAAGATGTTGCTTGCCGAAGATTTCTGGATCAGCAGACCGACGAATGCAACAAGAATAATAACAACGGCCAGAATCAATATCTGCATGGCCAGCGCTTTTTGTCCCGACTTTAAATTATTGCTTGAGTTCATGATTCAATTCTTCCCCTCTCTGCTTTCTGGTTAATTAATAAATGATGATTCCCTTAAAATAAGTTGCTCTTCCCGGTTTCCTTTAGTTCAGTCGTGATTGTTTCAAAAAATGTTTTTTCTGCTGAAGTCATGCCTTATTTATTTATCGCCCTTCATCGGTTGAATACATAAACCGTCAGACTTCTTAGTGTTTAAGAATACTGGGGGAGGACCATGTTGTCAAGACAAATTTAATAGGAGAATTTTTTTATCTTATGTGGTACATGCGCCAATCACATGATCAAAATGAACAGTTCATCTTGCTCCATTTGTAGTCGAAAAAACATATTAGAAAGATAAATCTCTTGATAATAAAGGCGTTTATTTCATTGTTTGATTCGGGCATGGCTTTTGCTTAATATCTTTTAGTAGTTGCTATATGGTTTTTCGAATCGGACTGGTGGATTATGACAAATGCAGTAAATGGGTTTGATATCTTAAATGCGCAACCGAATCCCTCAATTGATAATGAAGAAGGGCAGAAGGTGTGGCGCGTTCGGGAAGTATTGATTGTGGATGATGAAGAACCTCTGCTTTTGACGATTGCTGAAGGGTTAAGCACCTATCGAAAATATTTTAACCTTTTGACGGCGACGAATGGAGCGGATGCAGTCAAAGTATTGAAGTCTTCGCCCGTTATTGACTTAGTGGTAACGGATCTAAGCATGCCCAAGATGGATGGTTTTGAACTTCTGGCTTATATGAACAGAAACTATCCCAAAATCCCCGTGATTCTCATGACAGCCTTTGGCACACCCAAGATCGAAGAAATTGTCAGCAGTATGGGGCTTTACCGTTATTTGGAAAAGCCACTGGATATCAATATTGTTGCGGATAATATCTTTGCGGCGCTGTCCATTAAGTCAGGCCACGTGACGGCTAGAACAAAAGATGTTCGGGACCGGGAACTAAGCAGAATAAATTATACGTCGGGTTTTTTTGGTTCGGAATACTATAAAAAAACGATGCCGTAATCGCTGGAGTGTGAGGACTGTTTTATGGGGGGAGACGTGAAAAAGGATTTTAAACTCATCATCGATAACGATGGTCCGGACGGTGTGCCCGCAGCGGACGCAGGCATTAAAGATGAATTACAGCGCTGGCCGCTTTTCGGCCTTTCCGTCGGCAGTTTCCTTCAGGTTATCGCGATGGAACAGCAGACCTGCATTATGGAAGTCTATCTCAATACAAACCACTGGGGCCATTTTTGCTTCGTCGAGGGTGAACTCTACGATGCGGTTTACGGCGATTTGAGTGGAGAAACTGCCGCGATGGAGATGATTTCCTGGGAAAATGTCCGGCTGAACATTAAGCAAATTCTCAACACCAGCGGCGTCGTAAGGAAGATTGACAAGAACCTGATGCTGTTATTGATGGAAGGTTCCAGGCGCCGTGATGAGGTTCAGGAAAGCGCCGATAATCCCGATCGGGTGGAAGAGGCCGATGATTTGGAAGATATGGAGGCCATTGCCGATGATGCGGAACGTGCGAAACTGAACGCCTGCCTTAATATTATGTGTAAGGATATGGACGATGCGTTGACGGCGGCCAGTATTTCCAATATCAGCGAAGGAAAAGTAATGGCATCCTATCATGCGGCTCCCGAGACGGCGGAAGCGTTTTTACGATTGACGAAGTATTTAACGAATGCATTTAACGCCAATACGGCCAATCGCCTGGGGGATCACTTGATTCTCGATTTAAAGAACCAGCAGACGCTTGTTGTTCTGATGATTGGAGAACATCAATGGTGTATTGTTTTTAAAAACGACAAGTGCACACTGGGTCTTTTGCGCAACATTATTATGCCCAAGGTCATCAGGACGTTTAATGAAATGAATATAGGATGAAACGATAAAAAGGAGGCCCAATGAATATCCAGAAATTAAATGCGTGCATGGACATCCTGAGGAAGGATTTGGGTGAGGGGTTTGTTGCCTCTTGCATCATCACGACGGAAGATGGACAGGTGCTGCTCGCCACCGATCAGGCCAATATTGCGGAAGCGACCTTGCTGAACGATGCGACCGCGTTTATCCGGAACGCGCTGAAAACCTATCCGGCGGAACTGGGCCAGTATTATTATGTTGACGTAGCCGGCAACATGGCTGTTTTGGTTATTCCATTCGGTGATTTTCAGTGGACGATAACGGTCAATAAGAAATTGGTCAAACTGGGGCTGCTGCTGAATGTTGTATTGCCGGCCATCATCAATGCTTTTGAAGATGCCGTTGTTTCTTGAGGCATACTGGGGGGGAGAAGGGGACATGGGAGAAAAACTCGTTCGCATATTTGAAATTGTTCAAGAACAATCAGGCCTTAAAGGCCGTATGGAACTTGCCACCCGAACAGGGATTTCGCTCAACAGAGCGACTCAAATGAAGGATACAGAGGAACTTGTTAAAAGGATGAAAGATATAGCAAGTTCTATCCTTGAAAAAAATTCATAAATATAATAATAGTAAACCCGAGAAGATAAACGATTTCCATTTTAGCCTTTCCTAGCCTGAAGATTACTGTTCCACGATGCGTGCACGCGGCTTATCGGAAATCAATTTGCGGGTATAATATCTGTATGCCCCTGGCAACGGGTGCGCAACATTCTGGACAAGAGGATATACAAATATGATTTTAGGGCAAAAGCAACTCGACAAAATACACGATACTTTAACTGAAAATCTTATTGGTTCCGGCGTTCAGAGTGTGATGCTGATTGATACGGCCGGCAATGTGATTGCATCGATCAATAACGGACATGAAACGATTGACTTGTATTCACTGGCTGCGCTGGCCGCCGCCAACTTCGGCGCCATGAGTTGCATGGCCAGAATCGTTGGTGAAGATGAATTTTCTCTTTTGTTCCATAAAGGGGAAAAAGAAAATATTTATTTTTGCAAGGTCAATGAAGAATTGTTGCTGGTCAATATATTTAATAACCAGATTTCGCTCGGTTTTCTCAGACTAAAAATGTCAAAGGTCGTGGAAGAGTTGCTTGAGTTACTGACTTTGTAGTGTTTGATAATTTTCAAATATGAAGGAAAAGACGGCCTGATCAAAGCTTTGAAATAGCAGGGGGTGGCAAGTTTGGCGTTTATTAATTTAAAAGATAAAGTTATTCAAGCCAAGATAGTTTATTATGGTCCTGGACGATGCGGTAAAACAACGAATCTCGAATACATATACGATAAATGCCGTACCCAGGTCAATTCGGAGATGGTCACGGTTAAAACGCAGGGAGACCGCACGTTGTTTTTTGATTTTTTCCCGTTTGATATGGGAAAGATCAGCGGATATGATGTTAAGATTCAACTCTACACGGTCCCCGGGCAGGTCAAGTATAACTCCACGAGACGGCTCGTATTAAAGGGCGTTGACGGTGTTGTCTTTGTTGCGGATTCCTCAGCGGAACGCCGCAATAAAAATATTATTTCCATCCGCAATCTCGAAGAGAACCTTACCCTCTATAATAAAAATATCCACGAAATTCCGCTTGTCATCCAATACAACAAGAGAGATCTTGACAAACAGGGCGTTGAAATTCTGGATATTGAAACTCTGGAAAACGATCTCAATGCAGAGTTGAAAGTTCCCTCATTTGAAGCCAGCGCAGTGGAAGGGCATAACGTTATCCTGACCCTTAAGAAAATCATTTACTACACGATGTCGTCTCTGGAAAAGCAACTGAAACAGGAGCCATAAAATGAAAATGAAAGAAGAGTCGTCATTTCTTCAGGGAGTAGAAAGCCGTCTCGATAGTCTTTTTGCTGAAGACACCCACCCATTTCAAGAAAAAGACTCCGATCCTCCCGTCCAGGCAACTGAGCAGGAAGTTGCGCCCGTCGCGAAGGCGGATATCCAGGAAGTCCAGGACATCGCAGAGACAAGCCCCCAATCTCAAGTTTCTTCAGAACCCATCCCAACTCAAGACAAATCAACCTTTATCTCGGAAATCGAAAAACGCTTTTCTGCGATATTCGGTGAAGACGATAAAGATATCAGGGCCGCTGCAGAGACGACAGAGACGACAGAAGCTGCCGAACCGGATGCGCTGAAAAGCATTATTGCCCAGGCCGAGCCCGAGGAGGTCAGGACCGCCGATCTATCATCGGGTGATCTTGCCTCACCTCCGTCCTCCGTCCTCCATTCACCCTTAAGAGATATGAAGAGTATTGTTTTGTCCATTGAATGGGAAATCAACGATCATATCCTTGAACAATTGGAAGATGAGATCAATAAATTGTATCTGCTGTATACGGGTGACCGGATCATTCAGGGATTTTTGAGAATCCTTCGTTTTCTGGGACGGTACGTGCGAGTCCGGGGAGTTCATTCCAATCAGGATTCCATCAACCTGCTGCTTTTTATTTACGATAACCTCGAAAATGTCATGGTTTCCGAAGGAATGACAGAGGCCAAGAAGCATATTATTATCATTGACAGTATTAAACGATACAGAGCATGGGTGGAAAGCACTGATCTCGAAACCCGCCAAGAGGCTCCACTGCCGGAGACCAAGGCTGTTGACATCAAATCTGCCGTTACGGGATCATTGAAAAGCCAGTTATTTGAAGATCAGAAACCGGAGCCGGAACTGCAGCTGAAGCCGGAACTGCAGCTGAAGCCGGAACTGTCACCGGCGTTTGAGGCTGTCTTTGAACCTGTGACCGAGATGGCCATAGACAAACCGGTTAAAGAGGAGTTGTCTTTGCGCCTGCCGGAGCAGGAGGAAAAAAGCGAGTATGCGATTAAAGAGCCGGAACTTACCGTCCCGGTGATGCCGGCCGCAATCGAAGAAGTGACGAGGCCCGCCATTGGCGCGAACGTGGAGAAGGCAGTTGCGGCAATCAAAGAGCTGCCGCCTCATGAAGCCTTTACCTATGCGCTGGAAGAATTTAAAAAAATATTCCAGTCCGAATTGGATGCCTTGAAGGAAGAGATTCGTATCCTTAAAAGTGCGCGGTAAGTCATCATGAGCCGGGATTTTTCGATGATGAGAGCCGGCGAAACAGATGGATCGATATCACCAAACAAACGCAGTAAGTTTTTAACGAGACGGTTAAGACAGGTTCCTCAGGATGATCGTATTTTGTGAAGAATGTGGAGAAAGATATATCATTGAGGCTGAAGAAGTAAAAGGGTCGGCGATGATTTTTATTTGCCGGGCGTGCAATGACATCATCCGCATTCCGGCGCAGGAACCGTATCATAAAAAAAGGGAAAAAGCGGAAAACAAGGCTGAAAAGATCTAGAGCTTTTCAGGCCAAGATATCGTAACCCAGATCGAACTGCTAAAGGACGCTTGAATGGATAATAAAAGTGAGTTGTTTGATTTAGAACGTGAGAAGCGGGAGTTGGATTCTTTTCTGTCCACGATTGCAGAAGACGAGGCCTTGGCGCCTCCTGCCACCAAGGGCATCGTCCTGTCGAAAGAAGCACTTTCTTCTCTGTCGGAGAACAAATCAACCTTTGAAGCCTCGCAGCAGGAACCATCAGAATTAAAACTGGAACAGCCGGCGGTAAAAACTGATGCGGGACCCGCCAAACCGTCTGTCCGTAAGGATAAGGCGTACGCGACAAGCGTCAATGAATTTATTCCCAAGTTTGCGGATGCTGCTCCCCTGGGACTCGGTAAGAAATCCGATTCCGTGCAGGATTCAATATCTTCATTGCTGTCGTTGGACGAAGCCAAAAAGCCGGAAACGTCGTCGAGGATAACGGTTACGCAGACCGTCAAGCCGCTGGAGAGTTTTAAAACAATGACCCGGTTTGACGGGACAACGAAATCTGAAAGCCGGGTTTTAGCGGATGTGAAGCCCCTTGATGTGAAGCCCCTTGCGGAAGTGAAAAAAACACCACCGGAGGTCGAAGCGGACAAGAAAATCGATACGGCCAGCCCCTATGATTTTGCGCCTAGAAAAAGTTTTGGCAAGGGCAAATGGATCGGGCTTTCAATCATCCTGATTATCGTACTGCTCGCCGGATATTTCTGGCTGTCTTCAAAATCATTGGTGCCCGGCTTCAGAAGTTTATTCAAGATTGATTGGAGCGCGGGATCCTCCTCATCCGTAAAAGGCATCAATCTGCTTAATGTGCGGCAGAGACTGGTTTATAATGCAGTGCTGGGGAAAAGCATCCGGGTGGTCGAAGGCGTTGCAGAAAATTCATCATCATCCCCTGTTTCTAAAATAAAAATTTTGGCGAATCTTTATGGCGCCGATGGATCGCTCCTGGCATCGATGGAATCTTTCGGCGGCAGCATTCTTATTGATTCAAAGCTGGAAAGTCTGGATGAAGCCGGTCTGATTTCCGAATTGAATAAGGGGATAACGTCGGAAGACAAAATACCACCCAACGGACAAATACCGTTTATGGTCATTTTTACCAAAGAACTCTCAGGGGTTCACAGGCTATCCGTATTGCCGACTGACTACGTAACAAATTGACCGGACGACCAACCGGCATGGTCCTCATCATTGATGAATAAGCGTATCAATCCATAGCAAAAACCGTCTTCCCGGATTGTTTTTGCCCCCTTGAACAGGCCGTTTTGTTTCCAGCGCCGACAGGCGAGAATAATAATTTCTTACGATTCATATCATCCCTCTTTACTAAGATATTCGTGAGGGGAATTCATTATACGGGAGGATTGTTTATGAAAGGGAAAGTATTATTGATAGTGGCCGTAATCATGATCCTGGCCGGAGGCATTGTCGCCAATCAGGTTCAAAAGAACTTCGGCCAGGTGAAAGTAACCGATGTTCGTTTCCAGGGTAAGGACGGCGCCACGCTCTCCGCGCTGCTCTATGTTCCCCAAAACGCGACGCCGCAGACGCCGGCTCCCGCCATTCAAGCCATTCACGGCTATATCAACTCCCGGGAAACACAGTCCGGTTTCGCAATTGAGTTTGCCCGGCGCGGCTGGGTGGTGCTGGAACTGGACCAGATGGGGCATGGTTATTCAAAACCGCCGGTCGGCGCCAATGGCTACGGTGCAATCGACGGTCTGGCATATCTGCGGAGTCTGGATTTTGTCGATAAGTCCAGGATCGGTCTGGAAGGTCATTCCATGGGTGGTTGGGCCTCGGTCATTGCGGCAGCGGCCAGTCCCAACGATTATGCAGCCATGGTACTCGAGGGCTCTTCCACCGCCACAAAATTTTCACAGCAGTTCGTTCCCATCCCCGGCAGTCCGACATTTCCGCGAAACCTCGCGCTCGTCTTCAGCACTTTCGATGAATTCTCGATGCTGATGTGGGAAGTGCCGGTTGCAAAGGATGTGATTAACAGTGAACCGCTCAAGAAAGTTTTCGGGACGACGGCGGCCATTGAACCGGGAAAGATTTACGGTTCGATCAAGGACGGCAACGCGCGTGTGCTCTATCAGCCGAAAACCACGCATCCCGGCGATCATATCTCCTGTGCCGCTATCGGTTATGCGGTTGAATGGTTCCAGAAAACGCTTGGAGAAGTCACCCCGCTTCCCGCCTCCAATCAGATCTGGTACTGGAAAGAGCTTGCGACGCTGATCAGTTTGATCGGCTGCCTTCTTTTCATTTTCGCCTTCGGCGGCCTGCTTTTGAGAACCCGGTTCTTCAGTGCTCTTGCGGGCGCGCCTCAAAATCCGAAACCGGCGGCAGGCGCGGGCTGGTGGATCGGAGCCCTGTTGATGATCATGATTCCCGCCATCACCTATTTCCCGTTGAACGGCATCGGGAATCTTGCCTTCAAGGCCTCCTGGCTCTTCCCGCAGCAGGTAACGAACACCCTGATGTTCTGGCTTATCGTCAATATGCTTATTACCTTGATTCTTTTCCTGATCTGGCACATGTTCAACCGGCGGAAAGGCGCGAACGCCGTTTCCTACGGCATAGCCTCAGCCGCCGCCGGGGCCACCTGGAAAAAAATCGGTCTCTCCGCGATCCTCGCCGTTCTCGTGATCGGTGTTGCCTATCTGTCGGTTGTCCTGACTGCCGCTTTATTTACCGTGGATTACCGGTTCTGGATTATGCAGCTTAAACCGATGAGCTCTCTGCAATTTGCAATCGCCCTGCGTTATGTGATTCCTTTCCTGCTTTTTTATCTGGTCTTCGCCATCGCTCTGCATGGCCAGTTGCGATCGACGGCCGGAACGCTCGCCGGCCGGATGATCAAATCTGTGGTGGTCACGTCGCTGGGTTATCTCGTGCTGCTTTTGCTGCTCTATGTCCCCTTATTCACCGGCGGTCCGCTCGGCGTTCCCGATGCCCGATTGATCCTTTATGCGATCGTCGCTATTCAGGTCCTGCCCCTGTTCATTATTGTTACTTTTATCTCGACGTATTACTTTGAAAAGACGGGGTTGATTTATCCGGGCGCATTCATTAATGCGTTGTTTATCACCTGGTACATCATCGCGTCCCAGGCGACCCATTTTCCGCTGAAGTAGATTTTATTTTCGGTTTGCCCTGCCAGGAGGCAGTTTTGCAATCAACTGCCTCCTGGCAGTCATATCCCAAAGGAATAAAAGATATTGCTTGCTATTTGTACTCATTGCCTGTAAACACTCGTCAGGAATAGCGATACATATTGACCTTCCCACCTTTCTTAATCAGAAATTTGCTAAGGGTAATCCCGCTAATCATAATAGAATCCAGATGTTTTGCCGTGTTTGAGACTTGTCTTTCCAACGCAGCTTTTGCGTTAAAAGGCCTGCCTTTACCAGCCATATAACGGTTTTCATTGGGTTTAAGGTTAATAGATGCTGGTATCATACAACAAAGGATAAGTAATGAGTTTTGAGAAGTTTAAGTTAGATGAAAAAATTATGGCTGGCGTTCACGCCGCCGGATACAAGAAGCCGACGCCTATTCAGGCCGAGTCCATTCCGTCCATCATGGAGGGGAAGGATCTGATGGGGTTAGCCCAGACCGGAACCGGGAAAACAGCCGCTTTCGTTTTGCCGATTCTGCATCGTCTGATGAAGCGTCAGCGCGGCCCTATTCGCGCCCTGATCGTTGCGCCGACGCGGGAATTGTCGGAACAGACCCATGACGCGATTATGCAACTGGGACGCAAAACAGGTCTTTGCAGCGCCTCCATTTATGGCGGCGTCAGCATCAACACCCAGATCAATCGCCTGCGCTCCCGTGTCGATATCATCTCGGCTTGTCCGGGTCGTCTGCTCGATCACATCGGGCGCAAAACCCTGGATTTGTCGCAGGTGGAAGTTCTGGTGCTCGATGAAGCGGACCACATGTTCGATATGGGTTTCCTGCCGGATGTCCGCAGAATCGTCAAGCATCTGCCGGCGAAGCGCCAGACCCTGCTTTTTTCCGCCACCATGCCGGGCGAGATTCGCTCTCTGGCCGATGATCTGCTCACGGATCCCGTTCATATTCAGATAGGCGACACCGCTCCGGTGATGACGGTTGCCCATAAGTTTTATCCGGTCGAGACCCAGCAGAAAACCGCTTTGCTCAAGGATATTCTGGAGAAGACCGACACCGAATCCGTCCTGGTCTTTACCCGGACGAAATCGCGCGCCAAAAGTCTGGCCGAGCAGTTAAACAGAGTGGGGCACAAAGTGACCTCGCTGCACGGTAATCTGACGCAGCAGAAACGCAAGCAGTCGCTCGATGGATTTCGGGACGGCCGCTATGAGGTGATGATCGCCACGGATATCGCCGCGCGCGGCATTGATGTGACCCGGATCTCGCACGTGATTAACTACGATATGCCGTCTACCGCGGATGCTTACACGCACCGCATCGGCAGAACCGGTCGCGCCATGAAGACCGGGGATGCGTTTACTTTTATTACCGGTGATGACGGTGAGCTGCTGCGATCGCTCCAGAAAATGCTGGGAGATAAGCTGCAGTATCAGAATGTTGAAGGGTTGACCATGAACCCGTCCATCTGTGAAGCGATGGGAGCCCGCTCTCATCAGCTGACGAGACCCGGTAACCCAAGCGGCAGGAAACCGTCTTCGTCCCGGACACCATCCGCCAGACGGCCTGCTCAACGTTCGTTTAAAGACGCAGGACGGATGAGCTGGTCATCCCACGCGCCGCAGATGGCATAATATCAATCAACCCTCACGGGAGGCCCGGAGCTTTATCGAGCTCCGGCCTCCTGCATTAATGCCCCAATCTGCGCATCCTTGTCTTTCCATAAGTCCTGCACCCACTGTTGAAAAGCGGTTTGAAATTCCTTGTCGCCTTCGTAATCACCATGCAGAAAACGTTCGGGTATTTCCAGCGAAGAAATTCGCACTATCACTCTTTTCACTTTGCCGCATAGAAATCCCCAGAAAGTCGGAACACCGTCCGGGTAGACGATGGTAATATTCAATAAAGAATTGAACTTGTCTCCCAGTACGCTCAAGGCTAGCGCAATACCGCCCGCCTTGGGCCTGAGCAGGTACTGATAGGATTGGTCCTGTCCGCCGTGCTTGGTTTTTGTGAACCGCGTCCCTTCCAGAAAATTCATGACACTGGTCGGCATTTGTGTGAACTTCATGCAGGCCTTCCGGGTGGTTTCAAAATCTTTTCCTCTCTGTTCGGGATGCTTCTTCAGATACGCTGCGCTGTGGCGTCGCAGAAAAGGAAAATCCAGCGCCCACCAGGCCAGCCCCATGAACGGCACCCAGATCAACTCCCTTTTTAGGAAAAATTTCATGAGCGGTATCCGCCGGTTCAACAGTTTTTGCAGAACAAAAATATCCGCCCACGACTGATGATTGCTGACCACCAGATACCAGCCCCGGTAATTCAAGTTATCCAGGCCCTGCACATCCCAGATTGTTTTTTGAGTGAGTTTCATCCACCAGCCATTGCCGGCAATCCAGTTCTCCGCAATCCACAGTAGAATTTTATCGAACAGGCGGGTGAGCGGGCGAAAGGGCAGTGCAAATTTCAAAAAGGAAAAAACAAACAAAATCGATACCCAGAACACGACATTCAAAGCCAACAATGTTATTGCGATGCAGCCCACCAGCCAGTCGGGCAGAAAATTCAGCATTTTTCACTCCTTTTATTAAATCGATAAATAAGCCTTAGCACGGGAGGGTCAATTGGTCAAAGGAATATGGCTCACGATGCTTTTCGTGGCAATCGATGCCCCTTTGTTGTATAGGTTGCGCATGAGGACATTAGAAGCTGAGCAAAAACGGCTTGCCTGGAGGGTTTATATCCTTCGCTGTTCGGATGGCAGTTTTTATACCGGCGCGACCAATAACCTCGAAAAAAGGCTTTCAGATCATAACCGGGGAACAGCCTCCAAATACACCCGCTCCAGAAGACCGGTGACCCTGCTGGCGACAAGTGCTGTTATGAATCAAAGTGAAGCCCTGCGCCTCGAAATCAATATTAAAAAGATACCTAAAGCTAGGAAGGTTGCCTGTTTAAAAGCAGCCGCTTCTGAAACAAAGGTGCATCACGTCTGTCCTTTCATCGCTCAGAGGCATCCGAAAGACATTGACACGATCGTTAAATCTGACTAAGTTGACGACAATCATTCGGCAGCTTTTCCGCGACCATTTCGCGAGCTGCAAACTATAAAAAGTAATCAGTAAAACATCAGGGGGTGTCAAAATGGATGGACATAAAGTGCCGGGAAAAGCGATTCTGATCGGTGTGGCGGGGCTTTTCATGATCTTGTTGATCATATCGACGTATTTCGGAGTGGACGCCGGAGAGCGCGGCGTTGTGCTGCGTTTCGGTGAAGTGGACCGCGTGGTTGAGCCGGGTCCTCATTTTAAAATACCCATGGCGGAACAAGTCGTGCACATGTCCGTGCGCGTTCAGAAAACCACCACCAAGACGGAAGCGGCCAGCCGTGATCTACAGGTGGTCCAGACCACGATGGTTTTGAACTATAATATTGAACCGGCCAAAGCCGGAGAATTGTATTCCAATATCGGGCTGAATTATAATGAACGCATTATCGACCCGGCGGTGAAAGAAAGCTTTAAGGCGGCGGCAGCCCGCTATACGGCCGAGGAATTGATCTCGAAACGGGAAGCGCTCAAAATGGAGGTGCGTAATTATCTCCGTGACCGGCTACATGGATTCGGGATTGTCGTTGTGGAACTTTCCATTACGGATTTTGAGTTTTCCCAGGAATTCAATAAAGCCATTGAATCCAAACAAACCGCTGAACAGAACGCACTTCGGGCCAAGCGTGATCTGGACAGGATCCGCGTGGAAGCGGAGCAGAAAATAGCCTCGGCCAGAGCCGAGGCCGAATCGCTGCGCCTGCAGCGCCAGGTCATTTCGCCGGAGCTCATCCAGCTCAGGCAGATCGAGGCGCAGATCAAAGCCATCGAGAAATGGGACGGCAAGCTGCCCAACGTGACCGGCGGCGCCGTGCCTTTTATTCAGGTGGATAAACAAAAATAACATTCTTTCCGGAAGGGGCTGCCCCGGGCAGCCCCTTTGCAACTCAACAGACAAGTTACAGCCTTCCTGTCACCGTCTTGAATAATATTCAGAATCCTTCTGCGACCATCTCTGATGTATGCAGGCCGCCGAACACGCGGTTTGCGGTGGATGACCGCGCTGCATCGCGCGGCCGAACCCGGCGCTGCTCTGTTAAAAATCCGCTTGACTTTCATCCATGAATATTTAACCATACGGTTAAACCATCTGGTTGAATATGCGGGTCGCGAAAAAGATCATCCGGATCCTGTTTTTGCAGCACGGGAAAACTAAAAAAAGCGGAGTTTGGTTTTGATAACAAAAGAAATGGATCTGGCAAAACCGGGAAAGACAGCTCTGAAGATTTTGAACGCCGCGCGGACGGTTTTTGCGGAAAACGGCTACAACGGGACGCATATGGATGCAATTGCCGTGCGGGCCGGGGTCAACAAGGCCACGCTTTATTATCAGATCGGCGACAAAGACACACTTTACGCCCATGTCATTCATCAGGTCCTGGGCAATATTGCGCAGGGCATCGCAGAAGCTGTGGACAGGGCCGATCACCCGGAAGACAAGCTTAAAGTTTATGTCAACTGCCTTGTCGCGGCGGTAGATAAAAATCCGGAACTCCCGCCGATCATGATGCGGGAGATGGCGGGGGGCGGTACGCATCTGCCCCGTGTGGTCGTTCAGGACATCGCCTCCGTCCTGACCATTCTGCTGGGGATTCTGGAGGAAGGAAGAAAAAAAGGAATTTTTGCACAGGTCGTGCCCTTCCTCATCCACATGATGATCATGGGCACGATTTTGTTTTATAAAGAAGGCGCGCCGATTAAAGATCAGCAAGCGTGGCTTCCGTCTCAGCTGAAAGCCCGCGATCGGAAGCTCAAGGGAAGTTTGGGAGATGAAGTGGGGAAGCTGGTACTCAAGGCGATAAAAAAATGATGCGGCTCTTGCGTGTTGGTCGGCGTATGGGGTTTCAGATGAGTTGAACTGATGCCGGTGCCGGCCATAAACGACTGTAGCGCGCCCCGTTTTCGGAAAGCCCGATGATGCACCCCAACGCATTGGATAAAGGATAAGGGCCCGAAGATTTGCACAGGGAGAAGGATTGTGAAGAAGAAAATCATCATTATAGCGTTTGCCCTGCTGTTTGCCGGTGTCGGGGTGTATGTTTACCTCGGGCAGCATAATAAGAAATCCGGCGAGCTGTTTTACTCCGGCACGATTGAAACGACGGAGGCCAAACTGTCTTTTCAGGCTCCGGGACGTGTTGCCGAGGTCAACGTTCAGGAAGGCCAGCCGGTCACAAAAAACCAGATCATCGCCTCGCTGGACCGCGCGGAATTCGAATCCCGCCATGAACAGGCCAGGGCGAATCTTGATCGCGCGCAAAAAATGAAGCAGCAACTGATCACGGCTCTCGAAATCAGCAAAAAGACGTTGCCGGCGGAGGTCGCGAGGGCGCAGGCGGGCGTGAAGAGCGCGCGGGATTCATTGGCCGATGCCGAAAAAAATTACCGGCGTTTTGAAGAACTGTTCCGTCAGGGCGTGGTGACGGAAAAGGAACGCGATACGCTGAAGCTCGGTTATGATGTCGCCCAATCGAGGCTCGCGGAAAGTGAATCGGTGCTGCGTCTGGCGGAGGGCAATCTCGGACGGATTGAGGCGGCCAGGGATGACATCACTACGGCCGGGGCGCAGGTGGACGTGGCCCGGGCGGCGCTCAACCAGGCGGCCATCCAGCTCACTTACACGGAGTTGAAATCCCCGCAGGACGGTGTGGTCGTAAGCCGCAATATTGAGCCGGGTGAGACGGTCAATGTCGGACGGGAAGTCATCACAATCTCCGATCTTCATCGCGTGGATTTGAAAATATTTGTCGACGGGGCCGCGATCGGCCGTGTCAAACCGGGCCAGAAAGCCGCGGTCAGCGTCGATACTTTTCCGGGCAAGATTTACCAGGGAACGGTTTCTTTCGTTTCACCGGAAGGTGAATTCACGCCCAAAATCATCCAGACGCAGAAAGAAAGAGTCAAGCTGGTCTATCTGGTGAAGGTTTCCATTGCCAATCCCGGCTATGAACTGAAAGCGGGCATGCCGGCGGACGCCCGCCTGCATCCGTAACGGAGGAACGCCATGGCGGAGCTGTCCGATAAACCGCGGCCGGCAGTGGAAGCGAAAAACCTTATTCTCTCTTTCGGGCAGGTGAAGGCGGTCAGCGATATTTCATTCAGCGTGCCGGTTCAAAGCATTTTCGGTCTGGTCGGCTCCGACGGGGCCGGAAAATCAAGCGTTCTCAGGCTCATTGCCGGGATGATCAAACCATCCGCGGGGGACATCACGATTGACGGTCTCGATTCCGCTAAAGCCCGGCAAAAAATCAAGCATCTCATCGGCTACATGCCGCAGCGTTTCGGTCTTTACCCGGATCTGACCGTCCACGAAAATATGGATTTTTTTATGGATGTTTTCGGCATTTCCCGCGCCGAAAGAAAAAAACGCAGGGAGAAATACCTGGGTTTTTCCAACCTGCTGCCTTTTCAAGACCGTCTGGCCGGCAATCTTTCCGGCGGCATGAAACAGAAGCTGGGCCTGGCCTGTGTTTTAGTCCATGAACCCAAGCTGCTGATTCTGGATGAGCCGACCAACGGGGTTGACCCGGTCTCGCGGCGCGAGTTCTGGGATATCCTGAGGACGATGCGGCAGGCCGGCATGACGCTCCTGGTTTCGACCGCCTATCTGGACGAGGGTGAACGATGCGATCAACTCGCCTTGATGCATGCAGGCGTGATCCTGGAGCAAAATACGCCCGCCGCGATGCAGGGGGATTACCCGTCGCTGGAAGCGGCCATCATTGCGCGGATCAAGAGCGTAGATAAGGAGCTCGCCGATGACACTTTCTCCCTCTGACGCGATTGTTGTTTCTCAACTGGAAAAAAAGTTCGGCGATTTCGTCGCGGTCAATAAAATCAGTTTCTCCGTTAAAAAAGGTGAAATATTCGGTTTTCTCGGCGCGAACGGTTCCGGCAAATCCACGACGATCCGCCTGCTGTGCGGGATCATCACGCCGACGTCCGGAAGCGGCAGCGTCGCAGGTTTCGACATGATCCGCGAGCCCGAAGACATCAAGCAGGCCATCGGCTATATGTCGCAGAAATTTTCTTTGTATGAAGATCTGACGCCTTACGAAAATATCCGTTTTTATCTGGGCGTCTACAGCGTTCCGCAAAATAAATGGCCGGAGCGCACCGACTGGATATTGAATATGACACGGCTCACGGATGTCCGCAATCGCCTGACCCGGGGATTGTCTCCGGGGTGGCGCCAGCGGCTGGCGCTGGGCTGTGCACTACTGCATCAACCGCAGATTTTGTTCCTGGATGAGCCGACGTCGGGCGTGGATCCGATTACCCGCGAGCATTTCTGGACTTTTATCCGGCAACTCGCCGCCCGGGGCATTACGGTTTTTGTGACCACGCATTACATGGATGAGGCCCGCTTTTGTGAACGGATCGTCATGATCAATGCGGGCCATATTGTGGCGGCGGGTTCTCCTTCAGAAATCATTGCGGAAGCCTGCCCCGATGCGCCGGATGCCGACTTGAACGATGCCTTCATCCGGTTGATGACGAGGACACAGGATTGAATCCCTTAAGAGTAACAGCCATTGTCCGCAAAGAATTTTATCACCTGATCCGGGATTACCGCAGTCTGTATCTGGCGTTTGCCATTCCTCTGCTGTTGATCATCCTTTTCGGCTATGCGCTCAGTCTGGACGTCGATCATATCAGGACCGTCGTCGTGGATTACGACAAAACCACGCTGAGCCGCGATTTTACCGGCAAGTTAGACGCCTCGCCCTACTTTGACATTATCGCCCGTCCCGGCGCGTCCCGGCAGATAGCCGATTATCTCGATCATGGCGAAGCGTCCGTGGCCATCGTGATTCCTCCCGATTTCGCGAAAAATATCGGAGCGGACCGGGAAGCCGCGATGCAAATCATCATCGACGGCAGTGATCCGATTTTTGCCGGCGCCGTGCGCGGGTATTTAACCGCCTTCACCGAATCCTATAATTCGACGCTGCTGATGTCTTTCCTGAACCGCCAGGGACAAAAGACGATCAAGTCACCCGTGGACGGCCGGATCCGTATCTGGTTCAATGAGGATCTGGAGAGCCGCAACTTTATCCTTCCGGGGATGATCGCCATCATCATTATGATTGTCGGCGCCATGCTGACGTCGCTCGTGATCGCACGGGAATACGAAAGCGGCACGATGGAGACGATCAAGTCTCTGCCGATCCACGCGGGCGAACTGCTCTTGGGCAAAGCGATTCCTTATTTTTTCATCGGGCTGGCCAATGTCCTGATTGCCATGCTCCTGGCGCAGGTGCTTTTCGGGGTCGTGATGAAAGGGAATTTCTGGCTGATGATCCTGGCCACGTCTTTATATCTGGTGTGCGCGCTTTCCCTGGGGCTCTTGATTTCATCCGCGACCAAGTCACAGTTGATGGCCAACCAGGCGGCGGTCATGCTGACCTATCTGCCGTCATTGCTTTTGTCTAATTTTGTTTTTCCCATCATCAATATGCCGATCGTATTGCAGTGGGTGACGTATCTGGTTCCGGCACGGTACTACATCGATATTCTGGTGGGTGTTTATCTGCGTAATACCGGTTTTGGCTATCTCGCTCCGGATATGGTCGTACTCGGGGGCATGTGTCTCACGATGATCGCGCTCAATTACCTCCTGCTGAAAAAGGAGGGTTTATGAACTGGCCGCGGATTCGGGAACTGGTGCGTAAGGAATTCATCCAGCTGCTGCGCGATAAGCGCAACCGGGTCGTTCTCTTTGTTGCGCCGCTCATCCAGATGCTGGTTTTCGGCTATGTCGTCAACTATGATATCCGTAATATCCGCGTCGCGTTTGTGGATTACTCCCATACCCGGGAAAGCCGGGCACTGGCTGACGCTTTTGAAGGCAGCCGAATTTTTTCCATCACGCATACCCTGAACGATGAACGAATGCTTGAGGATCTGCTGCTGCGCGGGCGCGTGGACATGGGCGTTAAAATTGCCCCCGATTTTGCAGCCGTTATCCGGCAGGGAGAGACGGCCGCCATTCAGATTATTGCCGATGGTTCGATGAGCAACATGGCTTCTCTGCGCATGGCTTACACGGTTAATGTTCTGGAGAAGTTCAATCGGGATACGCTCCGCGAACTTTATCCGCAGCCCCTGAGCTACGGCCGGATCGACGCGCGTGTGCGCACCTGGTATAACCCCAACATCGAGAGTCAGTATTTCTTTGTGCCCGGCATTGTGGCGTTTGTCATTATGCTGATTTCCCTGCTTTTGACATCGATTGCCATTATCCGGGAAAAAGAGGCGGGCACGATGGAGCAGCTCATCGTGACGCCCCTGAAAGCGTATGAATTGATCCTCGGGAAAACGATCCCCTACATTATCATCTCGCTGATCCAGTTGACGGTGGTCATTGTCGTCGCCATCACCTGGTTTGAAATACCGCTCGCGGGAAGCATCCTGCTGTTGTTTTTTGCCGCCTGCTTGTTCCTGCTTTCCACGCTGGGCATTGGCCTGTTTATCTCGACCATATCCGCGACACAGCAGCAGGCCATGATGACGACCTTCTTCTTTATTCTCCCTTTCTTCATGCTCAGCGGTTTCGTGTTTCCCATCGCCAACATGCCGGTCGTTGTGCAGTGGCTGACCTATCTCAATCCGCTCCGGTATTTCCTGGTGATCCTGAGGGGCATCTTTCTCAAGGGCGTCGGTCTGGAGGTTCTCTGGTCTCAATATCTTTATCTGGCGATACTGGGAGCGATTGTTTTTTCCGGTGCAATTGCCCGCTTCAAAAAACGGCTGGATTAAGATAAGAAGGCTGTAGACTATTAGACTGAAGGCTGTTAGGGTAAGAGCATGCTGAAGGTTATTGATGATGAAAAGCTGATCCGGAAATATGCAAAACTTTTTGCCCGGAGTTTCAAGCCGTTTACGGATGAATCCATTCAAGTGAAGCTGGGGCATCAGGGAGCGAGTTACCGGGCGAAAGTATCCTGGTCCAGAAAACTGGGCATCTGGCACTTCTCGCAGGCAACGAAGGATGTCCGTTACTGGAACGCTTTCGGTCCGGGCAGACCGCAGGAAGGCGGCCATCTGCCGATTACAGCCGAAATCAATTTTCCCTGGGCGGGTATTGACCGGAAGACCGGTGCGGCTTTTGCACAGGATGAATGGAATCGCATTTATGTCATTCACCGGGGTAAAATAGGCGGCGGTAAAAAGGGAATCGGTAAATCCCTGTTTGAAGAATTCTATCGCGGCGTCTGGGCCTGGATGGAAGATGGCGGTACCCTGTCTCAGGTCGCGGTGGTTGGAGCGCTCGCAAGCCAGCGTTTCGCCCTGCAGGCCGCTTCGTTCGTTATGAAAATTGAGCGACTTAAATCGGCGGCGGCTTTATCCGCTCAGACATCTCTCAACTTTTCAGAAGTATCCTTTCATGAAGAACTGGTCGGCAGTCCGCCCGCTTTGCCTGTGGATGACACGACCTCGGCCTGCGATCATAACCTGATTATCAGCCATCTGGCGCAGATTCTTGCGCGCTGGAAATTTAAGGTTGGCAATGACGTCCATCATGAATTATTCCTCGTGCACCCCGCCACGGGCAGGATATCTCATGTTATGGCCGTGGCGGCCGGGAGCGATGAAAAAACTGTGATGGCGGCGGCGGCAAAACTGCTTGTGCAGCAATCCGCCGGGACGGATCACCCCTTCGCCATTTTAATGATGCCGGAAGATGGAATGAATCTGTATGTTCAGCACTTGCAACGGATACACATTGAAGTGCTCGGTTACCGGCTGGAGGGTGAGCGAGTAATTTTCCCCGATTTGGGAAAAATCAGGCTTGACCAAAATTCGCAGTTGTGAAAATATGACATCAGGAAGTAAGTGCCGATGTTTTATGGTGTTATCAATCTTTCAGGTTTTGCCGGAAGGGGACAGCCATGATTACGGAGCGAAGAAAACGAACCAGAGTTCCCGTCAGTTTTGACCTGAATATTGTCGTCAGAGGCGAAAGAATAAAAGTTAAAACACAAAACATCAGCATGACCGGAGTCAGTTTCATCAGCCCGCAGCCGTTTCACGTGAATGATCGATGTAAAATCAATCTGCGTCTCAATGACGATATTCATCTGAGTATCGAAGCAAAAATCCTCCGGTCCCGGGAAGGGGAAACCATCGCTTCTTTTCTGGAAATGGACGAAGACAGTTTTTATCACTTAAAGAGGCTTTTGCAATACAACGCAGCCGATTCCGATCAAATTGAAAAGGAATTGGAGAAACCTGCTTTTACCTAGACGTTGGGGGCCGTAAAACGGCTGCCTGGACCGTAATGAGAAAAGGCGTTCTGAAGGAGTTCGTCCATGCCGAAAATTTCTGTCGATAAACTTGAACCGGGTATGAAACTATCCAGGCCGATTGTGGGCAAAACCGGTATGGTCATGCTGGGCGAGGGCACGGAGCTTACGGAAAAATGGGTTGAAAGAATCCGGGATATGGAAATCACCAGTATCTTTGTCGAGGGCCCGCCGATTCAGACGATTTCCAAAGAAGAAGCGCTGGCGAATCTGGATGCCCGATTTGCCCTGGTGGAAGGCAAGCCCTTCATGAATGTCATCAAAAAACTTGTTCGGGAACATATTGAAGGACTCTATGAATAAAATGGATCCGAAAGTCTTGCGTCATAAAGTGGAAAGCATCAATACCCTGCCCACCGTGCCCAGTGTTTTAAAGCGGCTGTCCACCGTCATTGAAAAGCCGCGGATCACCATTGTCGAGATCAGCGCTTTTATATCCAACGATCCGGCACTGACCACGAAGGTCCTCAAAATGGTGAATTCCGCCATCTATGGCTTTCCCGGTAGAATCGCCTCCGTTTCCCATGCGACGATGCTTTTAGGGCTGAATGTCATCAAAGGCCTGCTCCTCGGTGTATCTGTATTTGAACTCATGCAGAAAACGATGAGCGGTCTGTATGAACACTCGCTGGCCTGCGCCATCGCGTCGCGGGTTATCGCTCAGAAAAAGAATCTGAAAGAACCGGAGGAAGTTTCCGTCGCCGGGCTTTTGCATGATATCGGTAAAGTGATTTTAACGCTGGAATTCGCTAAGGAGTACGAAAACGCCATCAAAGAGGCTGCGGAAAAAAAGATACCGATTTTCGAAGCGGAAAAAAATCAGTTTAATGCGACGCATGCCGATGTCGGCGGCTGGCTGGCGGAGAAGTGGCGTTTCCCGCGTAATTTAATTGAAGTGATCGAATTTCATCATCGCCCGATGCAGGCGAAAAATGCTCCGATGGAAACGGCCATTGTGCATATGGCCGATCTGCTGGTGCGCGCACGAGGTTTCGGTTTTGCCGGTGAAAGTTTTGTGCCGGAAGTAAACCCTGTCGCTTATGAACTCCTGAAACTTTCCGATCAGGACATAAAAGACGTTCTCCGGGAGATGGAAGAGAATATGGAAGCGGCGGAAGACATCTCTTAGAATGGCATGAAAACAGTCGTTGTTGTCTGTAAAGATATAGTCCTGAACAATGTTATCGAGCGCATTCTGAAGGATAAATACCGGATGGTCACGTTTACCGGCATGCCGTCCGCTCTGGATTATATCTACAATACCATTCCCAATCTGATCATCCTCAGCATCGCCGACGATGATACGGCGGGCTTGATGATTCTGAATGACCTGAAGTCCGATCCGATGTTCCATCAGCTGCCGGTTCTGGCCATCCTGCCCGAAAAATTTACCATCGTGGACTGGAGAAACATCCGGATAGAGGATTATATCCGCCGGTCGGACCTGGAGGCGGATTTCATGGCGCGCGTGGATCTGTCCATTCTGCGTTCTGAACGGATCGTGGAAATCAACCCCCTGACGCGGCTCCCCGGCAATATTTCGATCAATAAAGAAATCCAGGAGCGTATCGACGGCAAAAAAGAATTTGCGTTCGGTTACGCAGATCTTGATTATTTTAAACCTTTCAATGACCGTTACGGTTTCAGCCGGGGAGACGAGGTGATCAAGATGACCGGACGCATTATTCTGGGGGTGATTAAAAGCAAACAGCCGCAGGGCAGCTTTGTCGGCCATGTCGGCGGCGATGATTTCGTGTTTATTATCGACTCCGGCATAGTGGAGGAAGCGTCGTCGGAAATCATCAAGGCTTTTGACAGCCTGATCACCGGTCTTTATGATCCCGCCGATTTGAAGCAGGGTTTCATCAAGTCCTTCGACCGGAAGGGGCAGTCGTCGCAATTTCCGGTGATGGGCATCTCCATCGGCATCATCGAAACGCGCAACCGCGCCTTTACGCATTACGGAGAAATCACCGAGATTGCCGCCGACATGAAGAAATTCGCCAAGCGTTTTTCCGGCAGTTGTTTCAGAACCGACAGAAGACAGTGCAGGGCGTAGCCGGAGATCAAGAGCGGATGCGGAGCGTCTTTTGCGCTCCCGCATACGTCATCAAAAAACACCTGAAAACAGACTGATTGAAGAAATCCATTCCGGCGGTCCTCCTGTTTTAGACCGCCGGAATGGATGGATGTCACCCGATGGGAATTATTCTATCGGGCCGAATTTGGGCTGGAAGCGAACCATGTTCGCCTGGCTCTTGGAGATCTTCTTAAGATTATCCCATTCTTTGTCGCTTGTGATCCACCAGAAATATTGATTGGGCGGAGTTAACTGACCGTTTTTAATCATTTGGACGGAGCCGTTGATGAGGAGGCGTCCATTGTCGTGGATACCGAATATTTCCGTTGGGATCCGATCGCCCAAAATCGGTAATGCTTTGGCAAAAGAGGCGCGGATGGCGCGCACGTCGGTCGTCGTGCCGGCGGCTTCAATCGCTTTGGACAGGGTAATCGTTGCGCCGTAATTCCGATAGCATTCCGAGGTCACGATTCTTTTATACGTGGCCTGAAATTTCTTTATAAAGGCGGCGGTCACGGGAACGGGGACGCTCGGGGGAGCGGCGACGCCGATCGTATTATGCATCAGCTTGTAGCCGCGGAGCAGGTTACCCATGTAATCCAGCTTTGCCTGGTCGATGCAGATGAATCCGCCTTTAAAGCCCATACCGCGAGCCTGCTCAATGACCAGAGCCGTTGTCGCGGAAGGACCGCCGATGAGCAGCGCATCCGGCTTGGTGCCCAGGGCCGCGGTGAGCGGTGCGGAAAAATCCGTTTCCGTATAGTAGTTGGCGGGTTTGTCCGCCGTGATGGTGCCGCCGGATTTCTCCCATTGGTCTCGGAAAGCAACTCGCCATTCTTCACCATAACCGCCGGCTGTGACGACCATGGCCACTTTCTTCCAACCTTCTTTCTGGGCCAGCTCGATGAACTGCTGAACGTAGACCAGGAAGTTGGGGGCTGTTGTGCCGATGAGCAGTTTGTTGCCGATCTGAGTCACTTTGGGCGTGCTCGTATAGGCCATGATCAGAAATTCGTTTCCTTTTTCTTCATTGATCTTGGCTATGGCCGCGAGCGTCGTGAACACGCCGTTATAAACGGCCACGGCGCCGTTGTTCTTGAACCGTCGCGCATTGTTGACGGCCGCTGTCGGATCGTTTCGGTCATCCAGTTTTTCCAGCCTGAATTTATGCTTCTTGCCTTTTACGGTAATGCCGCCGGCGGCATTGATTTCGTTCACGGCCATGTCGACGCCATAAAGCATATCCTGTCCGTACTCAGCAGCCGGGCCGCTCAGTGGTCCTGAAAAGCCGATGACGATATCCTGGGCTCGTGCGATGGACGTCCACGACATGACCAAACAGATGGCCGATAAAACAATAATTCCCTTCCAGTGCTTCATCTTTTTCCTCCTCCTCTTTTTGTTTAGTATCCCCTTTGCTTCAGTATCAAAAAAGTTTAATAAAAAAGCCAATAAAAACGGTTACACTGATGAAAACAAAACGGGTGGAACAAAATCGACCTCCTTGACTTCGCTTTCCATTCCCTGGAATTTATTCAGCTATTTACTGCGCCACAACCTATTTGCCATTGTATAAGGAGTATAAAAAAAACAAACCTGCCTGTCAATCTATTAAACAGGAAATGGGAAATTAATTTTGTCCGGCGTTCTTGATCGCCTCGTGCAAACGACCTGCCCGCAGGCAAAAGGCCTCCAGCTTGGCCTGGATGATCTGGGGAAAGGGCGAACCGTCGCTTTCAATGGAAAGAAAAGGCAATTCGTCGAAATCCGACAAGGCCTCGCCAAGCAGTCTGTTTTGCGGATCCGCGGCAATTTTAGTCTCACGGTGCATGGCTTCATTCAATATGGATTCTGAAAGGCGGGCGGGCATGCAGCCGAAAGGACCGATGGAGATCACACCGCATACGGAAGAGGCGATTTCGCGAATAGCGCTGCCGATCGTGAGAATCGCTTCACCCGTCAAATGCGGCGATATAAACGGTGAAGCGTTACGGATGACATCATCGACATCGACAGGTTCGGACAATACAAGGCCGGATGCCTTCATGACCGCGTGCAGTTTTCGCGTGTAACGCTCCACATATTTTTCAACGAGCAGAAATTTCAACCGTCCGGGAATTGAAAACCCGTGCCCGGTAATGCCCTTTCTCACCAGATAATTGGTGTAGAGAATCCATTCGCCAACCGGTGAACAGATCACGGCAAATCCCTTTTCGGCCAGCTTTTCGGTCAGGCGTTGCCTGGACAGGTTATCGCGCCTCACAAATATTTCGCCGACCAGGGCCACGACGGGTAGATGCGGCCGGGGGCGATTGACGCCGGGGAGGGCCTTCAGCCTGTCGAGGCTTTGCCCGAGCTTTGTCGTCAGGACCTGGAAATCCGTCTGCGTGAGCGCGCCAACCAGGGATTGCGCTTCTTCTTCAAACACCTGCAAGGCCTGCTCAGGATCATCCGCCTTGACCAGGATGAGCGAGCGGATATCTTCCAGGGCGTCTGAAATAACAGCGGCCCACCAGGTGCGCAGCCGGAAAAAGCCATTCAGCCCGGCATAGGAATTCTGGGAGGTAATGGACAGGATGGCGACATCGGGAATTTTCATCCGCAAGATGAGGTCCTCCATAAAGACGGCATACTGTCCGAAGCGGCAGGGCCCCGTGCCTGTCGGCATGAAATAGGCAACCAGTTCTCCCGGCTTTCGCCGGTGGTTAAGATAGTTGATTAGCGATCCGGTCGTTAAGATCAACGGCAGGCATTCCTTGCATGATGTGTGCGCTCGTCCGATTTTCAAAATTTGTTCATCCGCCGCCGGGTGCGCGAAGGTCCGGAATCCTTCGCTGGTGAAAACCGCGGCCAGCATTTGCGCGCCGATTTCACCCATGGATGGAAAAAGCACCGTTACGCGCCGATGGGTGAGCGGCAAAGACTCGCCGCCGGAGGTTGTGATCGACGCCGCGGCGCCGTCAAAAACGGTTTTCGCAGGCACAAAGTCATCCTTCCCGGGCGGCAGAAAATAGCGGTCCGGCAATTGCCGGTAAGCGCTGATGACGTCGAGAAAGGCTTCGATGCGCGTTTCCAGTCCGGCGCCCGCTGTGTGGCTGTCCAGCTCGAGGGTCAAAGACGGTTTATCTTTCATCACGTCGCGGAAATACGTCATCAGGAAGGAATCGGGACCGCAGGAGAAATTGGTGATGTAAACGCCGAAGAGCCGGGGATGTTTCTTAATGAACGCTGCGGCTTTCATGATCTGCTGGCCGGTTCCCCAGTACATGTGGTCTTTGCTTTGTTCATGATCCAGCGGCAGAAAATCAAGCGGCAGGACGCGATAGCCGCGGGACGCGAACATTTGCGGGATTCCCTTATTGGCCTCGGGGGCCATCCCGGAATAAGGGCGTCCAAAAATCACGAGGGCGATGTCATCCGGATTGTTTTTCAGATCGGCCAGCGCCCGGCGCCCCGCCTCCTGCATTTCCGCGAAGCAGGCCTGCTGCTTGAACAGCGCTTTTCGAAAGGCCTTTTGGGTTTCAGCTCTGCCCGCTCCCATTTCCCTGGCCGCCGCCGCGAGCGGTTTTTCCATGGCGGAAAGGCCGTCCGTGAGGTCGATGAGGGGCGTCAGTATTTTTATGCCCGACTTTTTTAAAGTGTTGATCCCCGGGCGGAAAGTGCTTTGCAGGTAAAAAGTTTCTCCCTGGACAAAAGGGCATACCTGCGCGTCGCGGGTGCTGCCGGACGCGGGAAGCGCCTTGAAATGCGGCAGAAAAATAAAATTCAATTGCGGTTTGTGCTCCAAAAGTGCGTTGAAAAAACCGTGGGCCAGTTCCGCCGGATAGCAGAAGCTGGCATTTCTTTCATCGACGCCCGTCCGGGTGCAGGCGTCCGCCAGGATGGGTTCATAGCCCAACTCGGCAAAGAAAGTCGAATACAGCGGATAGTACGTATGGGTCAGAAAACTGCGATTAAAACCGATACGCCCACCGGTCCAGCCGCCGCCGGGAGCCGGTCCGGCGGCGAATTTTTCGAAGATCAGCGTTTGCCGGAAAGCGACTGAATCCAGCGACGGCGAGTCGTGTTGAATGCCGTGCTGCAGGTTGTAGTATTTGTTGCAGGTGCCTCCGAACGGGTATTTCTTCCCGCCCATCTCGATGACGGAGATTTCGCAGCGGCGGTCGCAATGCTCCTGTGCGCCTTTGCAGGTGAACGACCTGCCGTAACGGACGGTCCGGTCCGCTAAAGCGGCCAGATCGAATGACGAAGCCGTCAGGCGTCCCCGGTCGATTTTCCGCCGGACAGCGAGCGCGGCGCCGTAAGCCCCCATGAGCCCCGGTTCGGGCGGGACGGTGATGAAACTGCCGGTGAGTGCGGCCATCGCCAGCGGGACGGCCCGGTTGTAGCAGACGCCGCCCTGCATGAAGATTTTTTTCCCCACGGGGCGGTTGCCTTTCACGCGGTTGGCGTAATTCATACAGACGGAATAAACCAGGCCCGCCAGAATGTCCTCGCGGGCCCTCCCTTCGGCGATCGCGTTTTTCATATCCGAAGCGATAAAAGCCGCGCACTGGTCATTGAAGTTGGGCGGCCGCGCGCCCTGCAGGGCAAGGTCCGCGATGCCTTCCATCGGCACTCCCAGCGTTTCCAGGGCGGACTCCTCCAGAAACGAACCGGTGCCCGCCGAGCAGGCTTCATTCATGGCGTAATCGGACGCGACGGAATTCACGAGATAGGTGTACTTGGCGTCCTGGCCGCCGATTTCAAAAATCGTATCCACCTCCGGATCATAATGCGCAGCCGCCGTGGCGTGGGCGATGATTTCGTTCATCACCCCGTCCGTCATGGCATGCAGCCCGGCAATCTGGCGGCCCGACCCGCAAATCCCTATCCCTTCGATGATGAGGGAGGAGGGATCGGCCAAACGGCTGATCTGCTCAAAAATCGACCGGTAACAGCTTCTGGCGGCGCCGATCGGGTCGCCGCTGGTGCGCAGATAAACATCAGCCAGGAGTGTGTCATCCTTCCTGCGCATCAGCACGGCCTTGGTGGTCGTCGAGCCGACATCCAGCCCCAGCACGCAGATGTCGCCCGGCTGCACGCGCGCGCGGCTCATGGTTTTGAACTCCACGCGGTTTTGGAAATCGGCCAGCGGAGGATGCGTGTCAAAAGCTTCGGACCGGTCCTTCACCAGGTGATGAATGTCAACCGGCCGGGTTTCATTTTCACAGGCCCAGAGCGCAGCGCCCAGTGCTTCGAAATACGGCGCTTCGGCCGGGATGATCAGGCCTTCGATATCCCGCCGCAAGTACTCAATCATCATCGCGTTGCGGGCTGCCCCGCCCGTAACCATGATGTGCCTCCGCGGGATTTTTTTAAGGAGTTCCAGAATTTTTCCGGCCATCATTTTGCACAAACCGGCTGTGACATTGGCTTTGGGAATGCCCTTATTGGTGGCGTGCGTGCAATCCGATTTACAGAAGACCGAGCAGCGGCCCGATACGGCGTGAGGCTCCTCGGTCGCCGCAAAGCCGGCCGCTTCTTCCAGGCTGACGTTCATCCGCCGCAGCTGCTGCAGAAAGAATTCACCGGTGCCGGAGGCGCATTTGTTGCCGGTCAGGACATTGGCAATCAGGCCCTGCCGGTTCATTGCATAAATCATGAACGTTTCGCCGCCCGCAGATACGACGGCGGGGCAGAATACATCCCGGGGCCGAAGATGCCGATAAGCGTATTCAACAGCCTGCGGTTCCGAAATGGAGGTTATATTCAAAAGCTCACGGAATTTGCGGCCCGTGGCGGCAATGCGGTCAAATGAGGAAAGGGGATAAGAGGCCATTGCCTCCAGCAGCGCTTTTTGGGGATTCCCCTCGTGGGGCCGGACGCAATGGGACTGGACGCGAATTCGGCCGTCCTGCTGATGCAGTTCGGCGATCGATACGGTGGATGCGCCCAGACAAATTCCCAAAACCTTCATAAAAGATCCATTTCCTGGTCTTGCAATTATCGCCTTTTTCAGCGGGTTTTTGCGACCGACCAGTCGCCCCGGGCCAAAACGATATCAAACTATTCAGGCAAAGGCCATATTCGTCAAGACTTAAATAAATCCGCCCTGTTTTTCAAGACGGTTTTTGAACAGTCTTTGGAATTTCAAATAAATATTTTTTTGCAAATATTTACTTGTAAAGGTCATGGATATTTGATTAATAATTCAGGTCAAATAGTTCATTGCAAAATGAAACAGCCTGATGCCCGCGTAAAAAAACAGGGGGGCATTGATAGATATGGATAAAAAATGGAAGATGCCGCGGTCATAAATAAATTGCAATCTGAAATCAAACAGTTGGAATGTGATAATCATTCGCTGAAAGAATTGAACGGCAATCTGCAGCATCTGTTGTACATGATTCCCGACGGAATGCTGATGATAAGCAAAGAGGGGCGGATTACTTATGTGAACAAGGCCCTGGAGCAGATCATCGGATGCAGGCGTTCGGAGATTCTCGGCACTCATTTCACTGATCCGCGCTGGAATTTTAAATGCATCGAGGCGGCATCCGTTCCGGAGGATTCTGTTTTCCAAAGTGTTTTCCATACCGGACAGGAGACTGCGGACAAAGTCTGCCGGATGGAGTTTGAGAAGGGCAGCCAGAGGACTTTCCTGATCAGCGCCACGGTTCATCATGATCTGCAAGGAGAGATGGCGGGAATTGCCGCCATAATTCATGATTGCACGGAATTGAACCGGGTCAGGGAGGAAAATCAGGAAATAAAGACGGTATATGAACGTCTCGCAGAATATTCCGACGAAGTCATTTTCCGCATTCAGGCGGAAAGCGGAAGGATTGTCTACATTAACGGCGCAGCGGAAAATATTCTGGGCTACTCGCTTACCGACTACCAGTCCGACGAACGAATCCAGACGAAGGTGATCCCCGGAAGTCATCTGAATGCCTGGATGGCCGCGGTTGAAAAAACGGAAGACGCGAAGAATGTTTTAAAAAACGTCATTATGGAATGCACGACCAGAGAGGGTCAAACCGTGATCATGGAATTCACGGTGATTTCCGTCCGCAACGACCGGGGCGGCACTGCGTATTTTGAATGTATAGGACGGGACATCACGGTTCGCCGGTTCATGGAGGCGGAGCTGGCCAAGGCGCAAAAGCTCGAGTCGATCGGTCTTCTGGCCGGCGGCATTGCGCATGACTTCAATAATATTATGACGGCTGTTTTCGGCTCCCTGGCGCTGGCAAAAATGGAATCCCTGCCGGAAAGTCCGGTTTTCAAACGGCTGCTGAATGCGGAAGAACACTGCATGAAAGCTAAGGCGCTGACCCGGAAATTATTGACCTATTCGCGGGGAGGGTCTCCGCAGAGGAAAACGGCTTCCATCGCCAATGTCATCCGGGATGCGGTCAATTTTTCATTGAGCGGGAAAAATATCGAATGCCGGTTTAAACTTCCTGAAGGCCTGTGGGCGGCGCAAATCGACGAGAGTCAAATGCATCAGGTGGTCCATTCTCTGGTCTCCAACGCCGCCGAGGCGATGCCTCAGGGAGGCGTCATTAACATCGGAGCGCATAATGTTGAATTGACCGCCGATCAGATCCAGCCTCTCAAGGCGGGGTGTTACATCCAATGGTATGTTCGCGATCATGGCGTGGGGATATCGCAGGAGCACATGAAGCGGATCTTCGATCCTTACTTCACGACCAAGCAAATGGGCAGCATTAAAGGCATGGGTCTGGGACTGGCCATTTGCTACTCCATTGTTAAAAGCCATGAAGGGATGATCACGGTCAAATCCACTCCCGGCGCCGGCACAACCTTTACGGTTTACATACCGGCGTCGAGCGGTGAAAAAGACGATCAACGGCCGGTTGCCGGCAGGGAGGCGACGGCGGTCCCCAAACCGAATGTTCTTTTGATTGATGATGAACAGATTCTGCTGGATGTAACCGGCAGCATGCTGAAACATATAGGATACGACGTCGTAACGGCTAAAAATCATGGAGATGCCATGGCATATTATCAACAGGCCAGAGACGCCGGCAACCCTTTTTCGCTGATCATCATGGACTTGACGATGCGCGGCGATGAGGGAGGAGAAATCGCGATCCGCCGGTGGAAGGAAACCTATCCGGACGTGAAAGCGGTGATTTCCAGCGGCTACATGAACGATCCGGTCATTGAGGAATTCTGGAAATACGGCTTTGTCGGAGCCATGGTCAAGCCTTACTCGCTTACGGAATTAAAAACGTCTCTGGAAAAAATCCTGGTGGGCGACGGCGGTAAAAAAAATTGAGAGGTAGTTATGAGTGAAGATGTGAATGATTGCACAGGAAGCATTGTTGATTTGAGGCGCCACATGTGGATGGACGGCATTGAAGTGGAACTGCGCCGGCTGATCTGGCAGATTGCCGTTGTCGGCAAGTATATTTCCGCCAGGATCCACGAATCCAATCGTAAACTGGCCGGGTGTAAAAATATTTACGGCGAAGAGCAACTGGCGCTGGACCGTGTCACCGACGACATCCTGAAGAATAAACTGCAGTACTCCGGTTTTGTGAGCCATTACGCATCCGAAGAACTGGAAGACATTATCGCCATCGGCAAGGGACAGGAGCAGTATATTGTCACGGCCGACCCGCTGGACGGGTCGTCGCTCGTGGATACCAATCTGGCCATCGGCACCATTATCGGCATCCATAAAAAGTCCCTTTTTGATTGCGGAAGAAATTCGATGGTGGCCGCGCTGTATATCACCTATGGCCCGTTGATTACGATGATCTATTCGGCGGGGAAGGGCGCGCACGAGTTTGTTCTGGACCGGGAAGGGGAATATGTCCTGTCCGAAGAAAAAATTCGACTCAAGGAAAAGGGGTCCATTTTTTCACCCGGCGGTTTGCGCAGGGACTGGACGGATGCCCACTTGAAGTTTGTTGAGAAACTGGAGCAGGACGGCTATAAGCTTCGCTACAGCGGGGGCTTCGTTCCCGACATCAACCAGGTGATCATCAAGCGGGGCGGCTTGTTTACCTATCCCGCCCTGAAGAAATCACCCCAGGGGAAGTTACGTCTGCTGTTTGAGCTGCAGCCGATGGCCTTTATTGTGGAACAGGCCGGGGGCCTTGCCACGGACGGGAAGGAGGATATCCTTTCCCTGAAGGTGACCTCCATCAATCAGCGTTCGCCGATTTACATCGGCTCAGCGACGGAAGTGACGATGGCGGGACAATTCCTGTCGCAATAACTACAGATTAAAGGAGCAGCCATGATTTACGAAAACAAGGATCAATTGAAAAAAGGATGCGAAAATATTCTGGCCTTTGACAGCGGCGACGTCCGCGTCATGGACGAAGGCCGGTTTCGGAGTAAACTCATTGACGATTTAATTTATACCGTTGTGTTCAGCCCCGATCCGGGAACAAAGGAAGCCGCCGGCTGGCTGATCCGCCGCGGCGCGGCGGCGTTGAAGATTGCATCCGCGTCGATTCAGCCGCTCTATGAGGCGATGGGCCGAAAGGAAATCGGCGGCTTCACCGTTCCGGCCATCAACATCCGCGGCATCAGCTACGATGTCGCCCAGGCCGTTTTCCGCGCGGCGATGAAGGGCAACGTGGGCCCCGTCCTTTTTGAAATCGCCCGTTCCGAGATCGACTACACGAAGCAAAGACCTTTTGAATACACTTGCGCAATAACGGCGGCGGCCGTCAAATCCGGCTGGCGCGGTCCGGTGTTTCTGCAGGGCGACCATTTCCAGATGAATGCCAAAAAATTTGCCGCTGATGCGGATAAAGAGACGCAGACGGTCAAGAACTTGATCTGGGAAGCCATTGAAGCCGGATTTTACAATATTGATATCGACACCTCCACACTGGTCGATTTGTCCAAGCCCACGGTCAAAGATCAGCAGCGGACCAACTTCTCGCTTGCGGCAGAGCTGACCACGATGATCCGCGACCTGGAACCGGAGGGCATCACCATCTCCGTGGGCGGCGAGATCGGTGAAGTCGGCGGCAAGAACAGCACCGTGGAAGAGCTGCAGGCATTCATGGACGGTTACCTGGAGGAACTCAAAAAGCGGGGTGACGGGTTCAAGGGCATCAGCAAGATCAGCGTGCAGACCGGCACGACGCACGGCGGCGTGCCGCTGGCCGACGGCACGGTTGCGAAAGTCAAAATTGATTTCGACGTTCTGGAAAAACTGTCCGAGACATCCCGTTTGCAGTACGGCCTGTCCGGCGCGGTCCAGCACGGCGCATCGACCCTGCCCGATGAGGCGTTTGACCGCTTCCCCGCCACCGGCACCGCTGAAATCCATCTGGCGACCGGGTTTCAGAATATGATTTTTGACAGCAAAGGATTCCCCGGGGATCTGCGGGCGAAAATTTACGATCATCTGAAAACCAACATGAAGGATGAATGGAAAGAAAAAGACACGGAAGAGCAGTTTATTTACAAAGCCCGCAAAAAGGGTTTCGGCCCGTTCAAGCTGGAGTTATGGCATCTGCCGGCGGATGTCCGCAACGGTATCTGCGCCGAGCTGGAGCGTCAGTTCGCCTTCCTGTTTGATAAGCTCAAGGTCAACGGTACCCGGCCGATTCTGGATCAGTATATCCAGCTGGTTGATGCACCGCTGAAATTTCCTGCCGTGTTAAAGAGCTGATCGGAAGCACATCAAACGGGCAGGCTGTAAAAAATGAGTGAAGCCATATGAAAGCGGCTGTTTTGGAGAGAATCACGAGCATTCGGGAAAATCCACAGCCGCTTTCTTTTGTTGATCTGCCCCTGCCCGTGCCCGATAAAAATCAAATTCTGATTCGTGTTGCCGCCTGCGGCATCTGCCACACGGAAATCGACGAAATCGAAGGCCGGACGCCGCCGTCTTCCTTCCCCTTTATTCCGGGACATCAGATCGTTGGTGTGGTTGCGGCCCGGGGCTCCCGGGCGGCGAAGCATGACGTCGGCGCAAGAGTCGGCGTCGGCTGGATCGGCTGGGCCTGTGGTCACTGCGCTTACTGCCGGGACGGCCTGGAAAATCTCTGCCCGGATTTTAAAGCGACCGGCCGCGATTTGCCGGGCGGGTATGCACAGTACGTTGCGGTATCTGAGCATTTTGCTTTTCCCATTCCCGACGTTTTTTCCGACGCCCAGGCCGCGCCGCTGCTCTGCGCGGGCGCTATCGGTTACCGTTCGCTTCGTCTGTCCCGCCTTGCCGACGGCGAGCCCCTGGGCCTGACCGGTTTTGGCGCATCAGCGCATCTGGTTTTGCAGCTGTCCCGGTACCTTTATCCGAATTCAGAGGTTTTTGTTTTTGCCCGTTCCGAACGCGAACGGCGATTTGCTCTGGATCTGGGCGCGCGCTGGGCGGGAGATACCCTCGAAAAAAGTCCGCGAAAGCTTGCCGCACTGATCGATACGACGCCGGTCTGGAAGCCGGTCTTGGAGGCGCTGACGAATCTTGCGCCCGGCGGAAGGCTGGTGATCAATGCCATCCGCAAGGAAGAAGCGGACAAGGATCAACTGCTTCGTTTGGATTATCCGCTGCACTTGTGGCAGGAAAAGGAAATCAAAAGCGTGGCCAATGTGGCCAGGCGGGATATTGAAGAATTCCTGGCCCTGGCCGCGCAAATACCGATTCTTCCGGATGTGGAAGAATATCCCCTGGCCGATGCCAACCGGGCGCTCTCCGAATTAAAAGCAGGCCAAATCCGCGGTGCGAAGGTCCTGAGAATCGAATAAGAAACAGCAGATCCTCATGAATCAGGGAGCGTTGCGACTCAGAAGCAATAGCGCTTGCCTTTAGACATTTCCAGCAGTTTGCAATCTCCCAGTGTGCAGGCTTTTTGTATATCACGGCAGAAAAGCTTTTTGTTGCCCTGCATAAAATAAGCACCCGCGCGGTTGGTGTAGTACAGGGCCTCGTCAGGCTTCAGGTTGATGGCTTCGTTAAAACTTTCGATGGCACGCTGCAGCTTGCCAAGGTTATCGTAAGCAATTCCCCTGTTGTAATAAAGTGTGGCATCTTTCGGCTTCAGGCTGATGGCCTTGCTGAAATCATCAACCGCATGCTGGTACTGACCGAGGCGGTTATAGGCATTTCCCTTGTTGTTGTAAGCTTCGGATAAATCCGGTTGCAGGCGTATGGCCTTGTTATAATCATCAATGGCCCGCTGATATTGGCCGAGGTTGGCGTAAGCAATCCCCCGGTTGCTGTATGTCTCCGCTGAATCGGGTCTCAGGCGTATCGCTTCGTTATACTCTTCAATGGCCTGCTGATACCGGCCGCGGTTGCTGTAAGCAATCCCCCTGTTGCTGTAGGCAATAGCAGCATCAGGTTGCGGTTTAACTACATCAGCAGGTTTCGGTTTATAGGCGGCATCAGGTTTCAGTTGAGCCGCATTGTTCAAATCCGAGCATGAACAAAGAAACGTTAAGGCAAGAAAAAGGGCAACGATTATGATGCGCATATGACCTCCATTGGTGTGGTGACGCTGTAATCCTGTTAAAGACGGCACCGACGGCAATTGCTTCCATACGGAAGCTCCGGCAGCCGGGGCACCGACGGACAAAACGCGTCATGCCCGTTTATTCTGAGACTAGCCCAGAATAAACCAGAAGAGCAATGCCGCCATCGAGAGCGTGAGCCCCGCCACGGCAAACCAGGCGGGTCGGATAACCCGGGCGCCTTTTGACTGCTCCCACTGCCATATCTTCTGGCTTTTCTTTTTACCCTTGTTATCCTGTTTTCTTTCCGCCTTCTTTTGCAGCTCTCTTTTTTGCTTGTGGTCCACGGATTCACCCCCCGAAGGAACGTTCTGAGTCTTTCATTAAACCCAAGTCATTTTTTCGTGATCATCAACAACCGTTACCACTATGTTCTTTTTCCCGAGAATAGATACTATTATTCTCCTGACCGTCAACCCTCTGCTGCTTGTCGATCTGTCCGGGTTGTCCGGTTCGACTCAGTCCCGCTTCCCATCGCTGCCCGGTGCAGCGGTTTTTACCGGCAGACATTTCTCCTCCTTATGACGATCGGCGGAGATCTCGACAGCAATGGCGGCAGCCTGTTTGGCCGGCATGCCTTCGGCGCGGCGTTCGTACTCCTCTTCGCCGCGCTCATCCCGCTCCTTAATTTCCGCATCTTCCGCCTGCTCCTGCTGTCCGGGCAGATCAACGCGCAGTTCTTCGATGAGCATCCGTGCCGTCGCCGCCACCGGAAGGGCAAGAAGCGCCCCGACGACGCCATATAAAATGCCTCCTGACAGAAGCGACAGAAGGATCACGGACGACGGGAGCCGCAGCGCGCGCCCATAAACCCGGGGAATGATGATCCGGCTCTCGAGTTCCTCGTAGACGAGCATCAACGCAAGCACAACGATCATGACGACAGGGCCGCGAGAAAGAGCTGCCGCCACGGCAGCGCCCACCGAAAACAGGGGACCGATATAAGGCAGGATGTCGGCTGCCCCCGCAAACACAGCGATGGGCAGGGCGTTTTGAACACCGCAGGCCATGAGGAGAATGTACACAAAGACGCCCATGAAAGCACAGGTAATCACCTGCCCGCGGATGTAAGCGCCGACGATGGTTTCCAGATTCAGCATGATCCGGGAAAGCCGGATGTGGTGTGACCGGGGCACCAGCAGAAAGATGCCTCCGCGCAGCCGATCCCGGTCGATCATGATGTACAGAGCGAGGAATACGGAACTCAGCATATACGCGAGGATCTCGATGGCACGTATGGAGATCACAGCGGCATTCGATGTGACCATCTTGATCAGATCACCGGAGTGTACTTTGCGAAGCATTTCCGCCAGCGGGCTGGTCAGGTGGGAGCCCGCCAGCCACGCAGTCAGGCGTGCCCGCAGAGCGGGTTCCTGGTCCACAAGGTTTATCACCTGCGCAACAAGCGATGGAATGGTCATGGTGATAAAGAGAACGGTCACTGCCAGAAGCGCGGTGAAAGCGATCGCGATGCTCAAACCCCTGCGCAGTCGCCGCGCTTCGAGCCACTCGACCGCCGGGCTGATAGAGCCGACGATAATGAGGGCCGCTACTAGTACCAGAACAACCGGTAGAAGCTGGTTTAACACCCACAGGCCGGCGATGATGAGCAGCAAGGCGATGATGGCGCCGATAGAGGGCTCGATGTGAATCACGCGGCGGCGCTTTTGCCCGGGGGGAGATCCGGAGGAAACCTGATCAGGCATCATGCCGCCTCCGTTCCGGCGTCTTTCCTGTATAAAGATAGGCCTGTTTCAGGCAGCAATGAATGAATATCAACCGTCTTCATTGAACCGGACAATCAAGCAATCGTCTGTGACAATTTTCTGTGCTTTTCATAAAAGGCCTCCATTGGTGGTTACGAGATCATCATAAAAGCAAATAACCTGCCAATAAATGAAGGAGTATCGGAAGATTCTAACTAAGCATATAAGAACATACGCTTAGAGTATCAGGAACAAATGGTGAAAACTTTGAAAGGAACCGTTTGGCCTCAACATCCGGTGGAGCCTCAACATATTGAGGGATGCGGTGAAGGAAGCCGCCCTTTGTTGGGGAGTTTTATTACGCAACAACACAGTCTGCGCCGGTCCGGAGTGGCGCGAGGTTCTGATGCGGGATGTTTATGCATTTTCAAAAAATCTTTGCCTGCATCGTTAAAATCTTCTGAAAGCTTTAAAAAAGAGAAACCAGAAGAAAGCTTTTCAGCGAAGGGTCATGCTCCCTACTCCTTTTTGTCGTCCGGTTTTTTCGAGACTTCGGCAAGCCATTCGTTGACGCTCTTTTTTTCTTTCCTGGCGGCCAGGGCTATAATGCTGTGAAATGCCGAGCTGACGCGGACAACTGAGCGGTCGGCAGAAGGCTTTTCCGGCTCTTCATTTCTTGCGGCGCAATCATCAAGATAAGCGTCGACGGCTTTTTCAAAGGCCTGCCGGATTTCCTTCACGGAATCCCCCTGAAAAGTTAGGGGATGGCGAATATCGGCAACGCGGCCGATCAGACATTCATCCTTGTCGCTGTATTCAATCTTCGCGCAATAGCCTCGATAGGTCATGGGCTTGTCCATGGTATTACCTCCAGAATAGTTCATGAAAAAGATTACACATTGCATTCACCCTTTGTGCAGCGACCTGCTGAACTGATCTCCGGAAGGGGACGCGAGATGCCGCGATGCGGCACGCATTAGATTCGGGTGGATTTTAATCCCCCGGATATTTCCTCCGCCATTCATCTGTGTCCTGGAAAAGGACAAACAAATCCCCGGCGACTTCTTCGATCACATCTTTCAGTTCCAGCTCCGCAAGCCAGTGTCCGGGAATTGCCGTCTTCCCCTGCAAGGCTCCCAGAATATTGCCGGCGATCGAGCCCGTACTGTCCGAATCCCCGCTATGGTTGACAGCCAGGCAAATCCCTTTTTCAATATTTCCTTCCGCCGCCAGGGCACAGTAAAGCGAAATGGCCAGCGCCTCTTCACCAACCCAGCCGCCGCCCATCTTCTCGATGGTTTCCGGACCAGGCTTTACCGTTTTATTCTTCCAAAACGCCATTGCCAGCATGATGGCATCCAGCGTTTGTTCATGCCCTTTGGCCTTCTTTAAGATTGGCAGCGTTTCTATGATGGATTCCTCAATCGTAAGACCGGAAATAATGCCGTAGATGATTGTCGCCAGACATCCCGCGGGCAGGTAGCCCGACGGGTGGCCATGCGTAATCGCTGCAGCCTGGCAGCCCAGGTCAAATATCTCTTGCCATTCTGTGTCATGACAACCCGCAGATTGCAAAGCTTTTGCCGCGAACAGACCGACCGGCGCGGCCCGCATCACCCCGCCACAGCCTTTGCTGCTGTTTATCGGATTGTCCGGCGCGCCCATCTTCGCGCTTTGCAGTGCGGAAAGACACGTGTTGCCCGGCGCCCGGCGATGGTGCAGATCGCCAACCGAAAGCAACCACCCGTCCTGCGCGATATTGAAATGATCGTGGGCCGATTTTGCGTCCTGGGTTGTAAGCCAGCGCAGATAAGCGCGATGAAGCATCGAAGGATAAACCGCCGGTATGCCTCTATGAGATTGCCTGCAATAGACACGCAAAAGCCCTTCCGCCGTGAACAGCGTCATCTGCGTGTCGTCCGTTATCGCGCCTTTCCGGCCGTAACAGGGCGCGTAGTTTTCAATGCCGTTTTCGCCATATTGCCTGCGGATGGTTCCGATAGAATCAAACTCGACCGCCGCGCCCAGTGCGTCGCCCACGGCGCCGCCCAGAAGACAGCCCGCGAAATATTCAACGCTTGGCTTTCCATAGACAGGCCGGCAGGAATAAACATACTTCTCCTGATCACGTGTTTCAATCGTTCCATGACGGGCGTCACGAACCGCCTTCACAGCAGCCTTATGAGGCATGCCCAGCTCCACCAGCAATTGCGCCGCCACCGTGCCCGTCCGTCCCAGACCGCCCCGGCAGTGGAGAAGGATTTTTCCTCCGTCTAACAGAATTTGCCGCAGCTTCGGCCCCGCGCTTTTCCACAGGCCGTTAAACCTTTCGTCCGGTGGATGAACATCGGTAATCGGCAGGTGATAGAATTCCATGGGATAGGTATGTGCTTTTTGCACATAATCCGGAACCCGTAGAAGATCATACTCATGTTCTTCCATCAGATTAACCAGCGCCTGCGCGCCCCAGTCCTGAATCGCCTGCAGATCAATATCCAGATCACGATCCCAAACGCCGGACAGGGCACTTTTAATTTTCTTGCCGGGGCACAGCGTCATCCCGATAATGCCACGGCTATCGGGCGCCTTCACCTCATCAATCCGCAGCGGATGGGAAATGCTTGTTTTAATCATGCTTACTATTTTCTCTTCCATTCGATGTTTTAATTTTAATATTCATAAGCACGGCAAATCAGATATTATATGACCTGCTGGGAAGAATTTTAATAATTATTGTTCAGATTCGATCAATCGGGCAACATCGCCGCCGCATCTTTTACAAGTTCCTCGCAGGACAAGACAATGATCTTCAATTGCGCCAGCCTTAAGCTGCATTGAGCTGCCGGTTCCGCATCGGGAACACCAGATGTTATCCAGAATATCGTTCTTCGTCTTTTCAGGGATCTGCTGCCAATGCTTCTTTGCTGCAACCGTAAATTCAGGGAATACAAGCGTTTCCGCCTTATTTATAAAATGTTTTTCAAAAAGTTCTTTGGACTTGAGAAAACCTTCTTCCGTCATGCCGACTGACTTGGCTTTCCCGATTGGATTCGATATCAATCCTTTGTTGTGGAGCCTGTTTAATGTGTCCCAGTCAAAACCTTTCCATGCCCTTGCCCCGCAACCGTCTTCCCGACCATGGGCAACAAGATAGAGAAGCGCCAGGGTTAATTCGTCCACTTTATCTTCGTCGTATTTCATGTATGCACCTCAAAATAATCTATGAAAGAACAATCATGACAATGAGAAAGTTAATAAGGAAACAGCGTTCCACTTGTCCCTCATTCGTATGAAACTCCCTTAGATTCTAACGTTGTGCAGAAATCTTCGCAAGTTATCCAGTCGGAACTTTTCTTATCCGAGCTTAATTGCCATACCGTTCTTGAGCGTATTTGGTCGGGTGTCATGTTTTTTAAAGCTGTTAGTCCACCTTTGATCCCGATACGCATATTCGGTTTCCCATACTTTGCAACCCGGTAAAGGTTTTGGGTTGCAAACGGGCTGTTGGACCAACTGAGTTTTTCGAGCGACTGCTCATTAGGTGCAATACTCCATTTGGTCAAAGTAATAAACTCATTGAGCGGTAAATACTGCCATCCTCTGCTTTCTTCCGACAAGATGACTTCTGTATTCAGGAAATCTTTATTTTTCCATCCGTTATCCACTACGCCGCCGCGGCCATATCGAATGCCAATATAATATTCACCAGACATGTTAAGCACATCAGCAACCTTGTGCTTTTGACCACCATTTTTCTTGGTAGTCGCTTTTTCATAATAGAACCCTTGGAATTCACCAATAGCAAAATCGATCAACGACAAAAGGGCATGCCTTACTTCCATATTGATAGGGGCAATCATCCCATTGGCCTCATCTCTCAATATTTCTCGAATGATGGATACGACCGACACGGCATCTGTATCGTCGTAAGTTGATGGCTGCCAAGATACCAGGGCTTTGAAGTCGTTTTCACGAAGTTCAACTTTATCAATTTCACCATAAAAGTTTGGAGAAACAGACCAGCCGCCTTCAGATTGTGTTGCCGGTACTAAGTAAATCATCAATACATGATAGTTGTCACCAAACTCGCGGTTTCGCAATACTTCCCGGAGACCTTTGTACTGTTCCTTGATCTGATTCGCCTTCTTTGAAGACTGAAGAATTTTATTTTCAATCATAATAAACCACTTATCATTTTTTATAACGACGTCTATGAATCCGCCTTGATAAGGAAATTCAAGCTCAACAACAGGTAAAGAAAACGTATCATCAAAAATATTTTCCCATAATCTGCTTTTGAATTTTGCTGCCAATTCATTTAATGGTGCGGCACTATTTTTCTCTGCCACATGTGTCAATAATCTTGACAGTACGGTGAAACCCAGACCATGATCCATTTTGGGTGAAAGAAGGTATGCCAGAAACGCAGAAACAAACTCTTCACGGAATGAATGCTTTGCAGAGGCGATAGTTCTAAATATATTCATGATTAATTCCTTAAATTTCAGTTTGTGTGCTTATCAAGTTTTTCAAAGTCACCCGTCCAGATGCCTGCCGATTAATCATATACAAAAGAAATAGAACCGGTCCAAATTATTCTTAATCACCAAAAGGTGCCGAAAGATCGATCTGATCTGGTCAAGTAAAAACGGACACCCGGTTAAGCTGCTTTTGCCAACATAAAACTCTTTTCAAAATCATTCGGATTTTTGTATTTCAAATACGAATGAAGACGATGGCTGTTATAAAACATCTC
>JAIGNE010000057.1:0-105018 GCA_036528635.1 Deltaproteobacteria bacterium | reverse complement strand
AGGGTTGGTGTCGCTGCAAGATACGATGCGACGACTTCAGCGTGTTCAATGAACCGCCGGATGCGGAACCGCACGTCCGGTGGTGTGGGAGGACGGCGGGGGTGACCCCGCCTCCTACCTAATTTTTGTGCTGTGTCTGACGAAACGCCGCGCCCAGTCGGGATAAACCTTCCGAGCAGTCCCGGTCGGGAAGACGCGCCTCAATGAAAACGAGCTTGTCTTTCCCGGCAGCCGCGGCTGCAAAAGCGCGCGCCAGCTCTTCTTCATTGTCCGCGCGGATGCCGATGACCCTGTCCCCGCCGCCGAATGCTGCGGGCAGCGACGCGTAATTCCACATCTGAATATCATTGTAGAGACCATCTTCATGCAGCACCCGCTCAATCAGATAACCGTCATTGTTGATCAGAATGATCACAGCGGCCGAGCGCTGCCGGATCAGCGTTGATATCTCCTGAGCCGTCATTTGAAATGCGCCGTCGCCGGTGAGCACGACCGGCCGCTTTCCAGGGCGCGCCATGGCGACTCCCAGCGCCGCCGGCGTGCAGAAGCCGATGGATGTATAATAGGACTGGACGATAAAATTTTCCGCTTCTTCAATATGAAATTCAGGCGCAGCGCAGAAGGCGTCGCCCGGTTCGGCCAGCAGCACCATGTGGTCGTCCAGAAAACTGTTAACGCATTCATAGAGCCGGGAGGCCGTCAGCATCCGCCCCTTTTGCGGAACAAACGGCTCCCGGGGGCGGCGGGTTTCATCCGGATGAGAATTCACATACATGCGGGTCTTGGCTGTGCGCGACAGAGCGCGGATAAAGTCTCCCAGCTGTACATCATGGTAATAATGGTTGCCGATGCGGACATCGCCGTCTCCGACATCGATGATGCGCCTGTTATCGAAGTTCATGCTGAAAAGCCCCGTGTCCAGATCCGTAATCCAGACTCCCAGTGAGAGCAAACAGTCCGATGATTCCACCTGCCGTTTCACGGTCTCGCGGCTCCAGCTGCCCTGATAGATCCCGATAAACTGAGGATGCATTTCAGGGAGTACACACTTGCTGCTGAGCATCGTGGCAAACGGGACTTCAACGGTTTCCACCAGGTTCAGCACATCCGGCCCCAGGCCGAAGCGCATCAATTCCACACCGGCCAGCACCACGGGATTTGCCGCCGCGTCCAGAAGCCTTGCGGCTTCCTCAACGCATTCATCCAGGCTTTCGGCATCGGACGTCCGTTGCCTCTGGTAGGATACCGGCAGCGGCGGGCGGCACGCTGCGCGGGCCATGTCCACCGGCAATTCGATGTACACGGGGAGCTTGTGGACGACGGCATTCATAATGACGCGATCGATTTCATCCGGAGCAGAATCGGCATTGGTGAGAATGGCCGCATCAATGGTCACTTTCCTGAAAATTTCCAGTTGGACATAATAATCGGCAATCAGATGATGCACCAGGGCGCCCGATTCCCGTCGATGCGCGGGAGGTGCGCCGCTGATGACGATCAGGGGCACCCGTTCCGCATAGGCCCCGGCCACCGCGTTCAGGATGCTTAATCCCCCGACGCCGTAGGTTACAACGGCTGCGCCGGCGCCGTTCATCCGTGCGTAACCGTCCGCGGCATAGCCGGCATTCAGTTCATTACAGGTGCCGACCCATTGCAGAGGACTCGCGAGCACTTCGTCGAGAAAATCGAGGACGTAGTCGCCTGGAACGCCAAAAAGGTGATGGATGCCGGCATCCTTCAGACGGTGCAGCAGATATTGTGAAATTGTAAACCGGGAGTGTTCGTTGGCGTCCATAAGGTTCTTCCTTTACAAAGTGTTGAGGGTTGATGGCACAGCTTAAAATTCGAAAAAATCACTGCTGCGAATTTATATGAAAAAGAAAAGTGGGCGTCAAGGGTATTCTGGTCAGGATGAGAAAAATATAAAAATCGATGGAGCTTTTGAGCCATAGACTGTCGGGAAAAAGGAAAGCCCCTTTGGGAAATGTCCCAAAGGAGCTTCCCTTATTGCGGTGCAATCATTTTGAAGGTGAATCCGACGCGGCAAAAAATGATCGACGGTGCTTTATCTCAATTGGCGGTTTTCTCGCTCGCCGGCCGGGACCTGCAATCATCCCCTTCGGAAGGGATATCTTCCCTGGAAGTGCAGGATTTGAAGCACTTTTCAAATATCGCTTCGCACAGCCTTCTGTCGGGATTCAGATTATAACAAACCAGCCTTCTCTCTTTGCAGCAGCGGAAGCAATTGTTTGTTTGTTCTTCAAGGTCTTCGCTGGCCAGGGAAATGCCGTGAAAAGAAAAAATTAAAAAAAACAAAACCATGACGAAACATGAAGTGAGCGATTTCATCCTGAACTGTTTCATAATGCCACCTTCTGATATTTAAGTGACGGATATGTTTGTATATTACTACTGGAAAGGAAGGATGTCCATCAAAATTAATGGAGGATTTCTGACAGGAAACCATCATTCGTATTCGGATTGCGGTGGACGCCGGCACTCTCAGCTCTCCGCAGCTAACCCGTTTTCTCCATCATTCTACCCCTGCGGTCCGCGGCCCTTTCTAATCCTGGTGCTTCGCCTGTTCAGCCTTGACCAATCCTTTGACAATGGACTGGCCGTATTCCCGGCCCATATTGAAGGCGTGAATGTTGTTGTCTTTGGTTGACGCGGGCACGGAGTCCAGGATGGCTTTTTTAAGAGCTTCAGCATGAACGAGCGGTTCGACCGCCGAGAGAAATCCCAGCATGACGATATTGGCCATCATCTTGGTTCCGAGCTGCTCGGCAAAACGCGTGGCGGGAATATGAAACGTTTTGAACTGCATGTCGGCCTTGCGGGTGTGCACCAGATCCGTGTCCCAGATCAGCGTCCCCTCGGGGAGCAGGGATTTGATATTTTTCATATAGGCTTCCTGGCTCATACAGATCAAAATTTCCGGCTCTTCCACGCAGGGGAAGAGAATTTCCTCGCCGCTGATGATGACCTGGCTGGAGCAGGCGCCGCCGCGCGCTTCCGGACCGTAGTTCTGGGTCATGGTTGCGTGTTTATGATCATAAAGCGTTGCGGCCTTGCCGAGGATGTCTCCGGCCATGACAATGCCCTGGCCGCCGAAACCGGTAATAAGAATGCGTCGCTCGTGTTTATCCGGCATCATTTTCACCGCCCTTTCTGATGGTCGGGGTGCATCGCCCGCCACTGAGGCAGATTAAGGCGGTTAACTTTTTCATAATGGTCCATAAACGTCGGACGTTCGATATCCACAAATTTCCCCACCGTGATTTCCCGGTCAATATCCATGGAGGCGTCCTTGGGGTCGATATCGCCGCGGATAACGGACCGGCCCTGATAAAATTTCATCATTTCCAGAGCGGTTCCCATCCGGTTGCGCCGCCCGAAGGATGACGGGCAGGGCGTGATGACTTCCACGAAGCTGAAGCCGCGTTTTTCGAGGGCTTCGCTGATGGAGCTTCGAAGCGAGCGAACCTGCATGGCCGTCCACCGCGCTATGTACGTTGCGCCGCAGGCGGACGCCAGGTAGCAGAAATTAAAAGGCTCTTCCGGCGAACCGTTGACGGTTGTCGTGGTCTTAGCGCCGAGCGGCGTGCTCGGGGCCTGCTGACCGCCTGTCATACCGTAGTTGAGATTGTTGACGCAGATGACGGTCATGTCCATATTCCGGCGCGCCGCATGGATAAAGTGATTGCCGCCGATGGCGAACAGGTCCCCGTCTCCGGAGACAACAATAACTTTGGTGTCGGGCTTGGCCAGTTTCAGGCCTGTGGCAAACGGCAGCGCCCGGCCGTGCGTGGTATGAAACGAATCCAGCTTGATGTAACCGGCCATGCGTCCCGTGCAGCCGATCCCGGAAACCATCGCGATGGTATTGGGGTCCCATCCGGTGTTTTTAATGGCGGCGAGCAGCGCGTTGAAGACAGTGCCGATGCCGCAGCCGGGGCACCAGATGTGCGGGATTCTCTCTGTTCTGAGCAGCGAATCCATCGGATGGGGTGGAATATTTTTGCCTAATTTTGCTGTTGTCATGCTTTTCCTCTTGCCGCTTTTTCAATGGCGTTGAAAATCAAACCGGGGTGCAGGATCGCACCGCCGTAATTGGATACCAGGCTGACCGGACAGGTGCCGCAGGCACACCGCTCCAATTCCAGCACCATCTGTCCGCCGTTGATTTCCGCCATGATCATCTCTTTGACTTTCGGAGCAACCGACCGGATCAGGTCTTCGGGGAAAGGCCAGATGGTATCCAGCTTGATCATCCCGGCTTTGATTCCCTGGGCGCGCGCGTTGCGGACGGCCTGCATGGTCGAACGGGCACTGATGCCGTAGGAGACAACCACCACCTCCGCATCGTCCAGATAGAAGTTTTTTGTACTGATGATTTTGTCGCGGTTATTGCGTATTTTATTGACCAGGCGGGCAACCATCTGCTGCTGCGCCTTGGCATCCATGGCCGGATAACCGCGTTCGTCATGGGTCAACCCGGTCACATGGACCCGGTAGCCGTCGCCGCAGTTGGCCATGGGCGCGATGCAGTCTTCGTCCGCTTCATAGGGACGAAAATCTTCACGGCCCACGGTAGGTTTGCGACGGCTGAGAATCTCAATTTCTTCCTCGCGCGGGATGATGACCCGTTCATTCATATGCCCGACGGTTTCGTCCGCCAGGATAATAACGGGAAGACGATAGTATTCGCTTAAATTGAACGCCCGGATGGTGAGATCGAACATTTCCTGGGGGCTCGACGGCGACAGGGCGATAATTTCATAGTGTCCGTGCGATCCCCAGCGCGCCTGCATCATATCGCCCTGGGCCACCAGCGTGGGTAGTCCCGTACTGGGCCCCGCCCGCTGGACGTTGCAGACCACGCAGGGCGTTTCCGTGCAGATGCCGAGGCCGATATTTTCCATCATGAGCGAAAATCCGGGTCCGGAGGTGCTGGTCATGGATTTTACGCCGCCCCAGCTGGCGCCCAGAATGGCCGCCATCGAAGCAATTTCGTCTTCCATCTGGATATAGATGCCGCCGATTTCCGGCAGCCGGCGCGACATGGATTCGGCGACTTCCGTCGCCGGCGTGATCGGATAACCGGCAAAAAAACGGCAGCCGGCAGCTAGGGCGCCCTCGCAGCAGGCTTCATCGCCGTTCATGAAATGCATTCCTGTTTTTACTTCCTTGGCAAACAAATTAATGCTCCTTCTTCAACCTTTACTCCTCGATGTCATCGTACTCCACGCTGTATATCGCAAATTCGGGACAGAGAATTTCGCAGAAATGGCAATTGACGCACCGGGTGGTATCGACGACTTCGGGGGGATGGTATCCCTTTTTATTGAACACGGAGGAAATGCGCAAAACCTGCCGGGGACAATTGGCAGTACAAAAACCACATCCCTTGCAGCGGTCTTCGATGACGATCACTTGTCCCATTTTCTTTTTTCGCCGGCCGATCTCGTCAGGCTGATTGATTGGATATTTCTTTGTTTTTTGCATCGGTTTAATACATTTCCCCGTAAAATCAGATATACACTGGCGGCCCGCCGGATGGATTGTACCTGTTTGATGATTAGGGATTTTTTAGAAGAACCCTTCCCCGAAGTGCCAAACTCCATCAAATGCGCTTAGGTGCAGAGTCGGCAATATAGGAATTAAGAAGCGCTGTCAAGAAAAAATACTTCCGGCGAAATGGTTCTTTGTCAATAATTCTAACGCCATACTCTCATAAAAAGATAAAGGCTTGATTTTCATCCGTACGCATACTATGGGTTTTCAAGCGAACTTAAAGGCGGCTTTGCTCATGCGGGACAGCGATATCAATCACATTATAAAAATTTTGAAAAAAGAACTGGATCTGGGAGAAATGCCCATCGTCTCACATCTGGCGAAAGATCAGCGTGACCCGTTTATGATCCTGATCTCCACTCTGCTCAGTCTTCGCACCAAGGACGAAGTCACCGCTTTGGCCACTGACCGGCTTTTCGCGCTGGCCTCGACGCCGGCGGAGATGCTGAATATCCCGCGGGTTCAAATTGCCAAAGCGATCTATCCGGTCGGCTTTTACCGCAACAAGGCCAAAACCATTCATGATGTTTGCCGGGAGTTGATTGACCGCTTCGCTTCGAAGGTGCCGGATGATCTGGACGATTTGCTCAGCCTCAAAGGCGTCGGGCGGAAAACGGCCAATCTCGTCGTCACGCTGGCCTATGGCAAGGACGGCATCTGCGTGGATACGCATGTCCACCGCATTTCCAACCGGTTGGGTTATGTCCTGACCAAAACACCGGATGAAACAGAGCTTGCTCTCCGGGGCAAGCTGCCGCGCCGTCACTGGATTATTTACAATACGCTCCTGGTTGCCTTTGGCCGGAAAACCTGTAAACCCGTCTCGCCGCTTTGCAGCGCGTGTCCCATTCATCCGTACTGTGACCGGGTGGGGGTAACGATCAGCAGGTAGGAGAAAACGTTGCCATCGCGACAGATCACGACCCGGACAACCATGTATCGCTTAACGCCGGGCAAGAACCTTCTTTGAGGATTTCCAGTTGCCGGTCAACGTCACTCATGCGGATGAGGCGATGGCCCGACGGACAAGCTCCTGAATCATCTTCTGAAGCACTGTGACAAGATGCGTTCGGTCAGTTTACGCCTCTAAAGAAAAAAGTTGACGATTTCCCGTCATTTGGATATGATCCGCCCGCTTTTGAACGGCAAGCATCGGGCTGCTGGAGCGGGTTCAATTTTAACATGATTGTTTTTATTGATCAAATAATCGCTCGTCCGGTGGAAAAGAAGCGTTGAATAATATGGCGGCCGGTGATATGTATCCGGTTCGGCTGATTATTGAGCTTATCTTATTTTGTTTTTAAAGGATGTAAAAGATGACAACATTGTTAACGATCATACACATTTTAGCCTGTATTACCCTGATATTAATTGTCCTGCTGCAGGCGGGCAAGGGAGCAAATATGGGCGCCGCTTTCGGCGGATCCAGCCAGACCGTTTTCGGTTCCAGCGGCGCGGGGACTTTTCTCGGCAAATTGACAGCGGCCGTCGCGATCATCTTCATGCTTACGTCCATCTCATTAACCTATACGGCATCCAGAAGAACAACAGGTTTGATGGAGGGGGTAACGGCGCCTGTCACCAGACAAGCAGCCCCAGTTGCGCCTCAACCCGCGGCGCCGCCCGCAGCTCCGGCAACTGCTCCGGACGCGGCGAAAACACCGGCGGCTCCGGCAGCGAAATAAAAATAGTTCTTTTCATATCCACAAACCGGTTAACCGGATTTGAAGATCATCAACTGGTTGTGGCATCGTGTTTTAAGTTCATTTGCTGCCGAAGTGGTGGAATTGGTAGACACGCTATCTTGAGGGGGTAGTGGATCACGTCCGTCCGGGTTCAAATCCCGGCTTCGGCACCATTAATAGAAACAGGGGGTTAGCTGATTCATCGGTTAACCCTCTTTTGCTTTTGAGGGTGCTTGGTCAACGTTTTGGTCAACACTTTTCAAAAACCCTTCCATTTGGTCAACAGCCTTTCGGGTATCGTTAGAATCAACGGTATCGTAACGTAAAAACATCTCCCTTGTCGAATGACCTGTAATCTTCATAATTACAGATTCCGGCACGCCTGACCTTCTCATGTTCGTATTAAAACAATGCCGGGTGTCATGGAAGACAAAGCCGTCTTTCGTTTCCCTGCCATAAGGTATCCCGGATTTACGGCAAGCCATTCTCAATGCTGTTCTGAAGTCTTTTATTGGTTTTCCTTTGAACAGGAAAACATGGTTGTCGTGAATAGCCTTGGGGATGCTTTCTAGTATGCTATACAAAGCATCACAAATCGGGATCTTTCTGGCTTCCCGGTCTTTCGTTTCCGATGCATTAAGACTAATAACCCGGTTTTTCATGTCAATGTGGTTCCATGTCAAATTTAGGACTTCCCCTTTTCGCATGCCGCCATAATAGCCAGTCGCCACAATGGCCTTGGTATGCAATGGAAGGGCGTCTATAAGCTTTTTGAATTCATCTGTTGAAAGAACCCTGTCCCTTGCATTGGAGTTGCCCTTGAGCAGCTTCTTGACCCTCTTAAATACCTTGATCGTGTCTCCGCCTACGATGTCATTATCGAAAGCTTTATTGATCATAGCCCTTGCCATGGCTATCTGTTGATCAACGTATGAATCGGCATGCCCCTGGGCTTTCCTTTTTGCTTGATAATTCTCAAGGTCAACAGGTTTTAAAGTATTGACGATGGTGTTTCCGAATGCTGCATTGAATGTGTTTAGATTGATTCTAAGAATGGGATACCTTGCCAATGCTTTCACGCTTTCAAGGTCAAGATACCACTTTGTTAATTCATTGAAGCTCATCTTTGCTTCGGGTTTGATGTCAAAGATTCTATTTTCCCGTTTCTGGCTTCGCCGCTTGCCGTCGGCGTCTTTCGCTTCTTCGATGGAAAAGCCGATAGATTCCCGCTTTTGTTTTCCGCCGGGGAGTCGATAATTAATCCAGTAATGGACACGCTTTGATTTCTTGGCTTTTACCAAGTCTTCCCCACAATCGCATAGCCGGTTACTTGCGCTTTGCTTTTTGTGGCATATCGGACATTCTGCTAAAATCGCCATTTTCGTTTTCTCCTTTCCTTTTTCGTTCTCGTTTCAGTTTTGGTTTAAGTTCTTCCCCTTTCAATTCCAAATAGGCTAAGGCCCATTTTAAAAAATAAGGTATCTTCATGATTCCACGTTCCCAACGAGATACAGTCATGACATCGACTTTCAGGACACGGGCAAGCTGCCCTTGACTATATCCATTGACCTCTCGCCATTTCTTTAATTCATCCGGCTTCATAGTTCTATTATATAGGCGTAACGCCTATATGTCAAATCATTTTTAATAAACTATCTGTTGACCAACCCTTGACTATGTAATTGTAAATATTTAATATTATTACATAAAATGTTAAAGCACTACAATGTCTATGTAGTGGGCAAGGCATCAAGATATTTATCCAAGTCTTTCACATCGAAAAGCACTCTTCCACCAATATGCTTAGGTTTAACGGGAAAAGGATTTTCCGCTTTTGTCCCTATCCTGTTACGGATGGTCTTTGCTGCCAACCCGATATACTGGGCCGTCTCATCAACCGATAACATCCTGGGCTTAATCTGTCGGGGCTGAGACTCTGTTTTTTTCACGTCTTCCTCATCATGCGTTAATTAATCCGTCCATTGGTATCGGCCTTAGTCATTTCCTTGAAACTCTACTTCTTTTACTTTCGTTACTCTGAGACGCCTCAATGATTCCAATTCGTATTCCAATGCAGCTAAGCCCGCACGAGTCAGCTCAATTGTTAATTGTCCATTATAGACTAAAGGCAGATCCAGGGTCTCGTCACGGTTAACCCATACCCTGATTGAGGCATTCTCTTCACCGCTCAGCGTGATAACTTCGTCATCGATTTTTACTTTCTCGTAAATCATATTCTCCTCCATCTCGTTTAGCCTGGAAATGCTTCTGCATAAAAGATATTATATTAAATTGTACTTCGTATGGACATTCTCCGGGAGAAGACACACACAAACACAAGATACAAAAACACAAAGTGGCGTATATAGGGAAACCAGACACAAAATTACAAAAATATAGAAACGCATCATCTTCTCAAATACCTATAATCCCAATGCTTTTTTATTTTTCTGATAACTCGTCCGTTTCCGTATTCGTTCTTTCGCTTTGAAAAGTTCGATATCGCCCATCGTTTCGTCAAAAATTTTCGTCATTTTCTCCGTTAGATTTCCCGGAGAATCCCCGGAGAAAATGTCTAAGTATTGTTGCCTCCTTTTAAGTAATTCCTCATCAGTTATGAATCCTTCAGAATACTTTTCAAAGTCACATTTGAATTTTTCCTTGCATATCTTCATGTCATCATAAACCCGATACTCGGCTTCAAGCGATTCTAGCAGTTCAGATAACTTGGATTTTCCAAACCCTTTCCTCGTTAAATAGAGGTGCTCAACAATCCTAACACCGATATAAAAGGCCATGATATCGACTTGGGTGCGGAACCTGAAGAAAGACTTATTCTTTTCAAATATTGACTGAGCCATATCGTCTATCTCTTTGAACATCGTGAATGCAATACGGGCCTTACTTCCTCGGATATGACGCAGGATTGGTAAATATGGTTCTATCTTTTCCCAGTCTGGTATCTCGACCCATTTCACTTTGCCCCTTCCATCCAGATTTCTTTCTTGACTAACATTCTTGGTGTTTTCATTTTCTTGGTCCGAATCATTGTTAGAATGCCAATCAGCATGTTCGCGTCCTTTTTTCTTCATAGCTATTGCCTCCTTTTACATAGATATTTGACGTTTTATATCTCAAGCCGCGTAAAATTTTTTGATCAACCTTCGCGTCGCAAGCCAGATGTTTGACTATCCCTGATAGCCAACATCTGAGAGCGTAACCGTCTTAGATGTGTAACGTAGTCCAAAAGCGGTACAATCGGATTTTGATTGTATTGATCGAGAAGTTTCCTAACGCCGGTGGTTATATCAAATTCAAAAACAACGCGGGTACCTGACTTGGTGAATGTTGGGGTGATTTCGTGAAGGGTTAAAAATGCTGCTTGATGAATGTCGAAAATGGGAATCTTTGCCATGACGTTCCTCCGTTTGTTTTCGTTCTCTTAATGGGAGAGTCGGAACATCGGAGAAAAAGCGACATGGAAATTATTTATTTGTTAAAATTTTTAATTCCTTTTTGAATTCAGTAGATTTGCGTTCAACATACTTCTGATCTTTCTTTGAACGCGGGGTTTTCAGCGAAAGAATTCTGACAAGTCGTTCATCCTTTTGGATAAGTTCAAGAATGAATTTACGCAAAGTCTCTCTTTCTTCAGCAACAAGTATATCAATAGGAGTTTCCTGTAATACCTCTGAGAGCAATGCCGGTGTCCCATCATCGGCTTCTAAATTCTCAGATAGCATATCTTCAATAGAGTCTTCCCTCTCTTGGAATGGTCTGCGTTTTGCTTTTGATGTACTAATAAGTTTTCCGTCAATTTCTTCAGTTACTAATTCTTTCAACACCATTGACCTCTGGTCGTAAATATCATTAACTTTACCTTTGAAAACTTTCTTAATATAACTCGGGTGTCCAGACTTGGTTTCCACTACGGCCTCAAAAAAAATTGACTCAAGCTCCTTGTATTTCTCGCCCCCGATTCCATTTGATGCTATAGTCCCTCCCAAAACAAAATTGTTGTGGAGCTTCCCTTCCTTTCTTATCATGCCTTGATAGCGTTCCAAGAGTGAAAATTTAAATGGATTGTTATACCCTTTTGGTGGGTCTATAAGTTCTCCATCACCATTATATACATAAACCATAAAATTATCGGTAAAAGTCTCGTTCCTTAATTCAGACATTTGATATTCTTGAATCTGCCGTATCAAAATATCATCTACTTTAAAGAAGCTTGCCATATCTGGATTATCTTCGTAGACATGAACATTCATCCTATTGCGGGTTATCACCATGCGTGAACCAGGGAGGCTGAGGGTTAGTTTACCGGCTTCTCTGACAATCACCTTTGATCGAAGTTCAGAAATATCTTCACCGTGTCCTTTTAGTTTAAACGTGTCCGCAGCCAATGTCCTGAGCAAGTCATCAATCATTGTTTTAAGAAAAGACTGGAGATTGCCGTAATCGCGGATATCTGGTTGTTCAAGAACGGAATAGATATGTTCCATATCGGTGATAAAACTCTCTCTTATTTCAAACTCATTTCCTTGCCGTACATAAGTCATCGCGAAACGGATTATGGTTTCCTCCGGTGGAGAAAACACATAATAAATGACTCGCCTCAGAATCGGGTTTTTGCCGATAACATTACTCCAAACAACTTTGTCTTCCGGCGATAATGTTTTAAGATAATCCTTGATTTGTTGTGCTGCGTATTCTTTAAACTTGGAGGGTAGGAATTTTATTAATTCTTGTGTTTGCTGTTCCTGCTGTTTCCAATACTCTTTATCGTCTATCTCATTTCCGTTCACGTAGCACCTCCTTGAAAGTGCATCCGATAATTTAATAAAAGGCAACGTCGATTGAGTTCAGCCAATAGGCTGCATAGCCTATTCTCTTTGTAAAAAATTATCATGAAATAAATAATTGTCCAAGGTGTTTATTTCTATGTCGGTTGTGCTAAATTAATTACCTGTAGTCTCTGTCGCGTTATCTCCGCTAAAGGTACGGCCTTAACGGTCAAGCGGGATTGCGCGCTGGCCTTGTGGGAAGGCCCCGCGCCCCGCGAGTTTTGACCTGGCCTAGCCTCCGCAGGATAACGCTCAATGTAGACTACATCACTGGGATATAAAGAATGCTTATGCTGAAGGCCACCGGGGTGACTTGGATTTTAAAAGTACGGGGGTATAGAATCTCTTGTATCCCTTCCATGCGTGCATTACACGTCCAAAATAAATTCTGCCCAGAAGACCCCACCCGGCATGTCAAAAATTAAGTTTCGGCCACAAAAACACTCTCCAGAAAATTTCAAAAAAATAGAGATATGATGCGCTGTTTTAAGAATTGATGTTGATGAAGAATTGCTGATGTTGACAATTTCCGGTTAAGGATGCTTTCGCTTTTCATTCTGCTTCAAAAGGAGTAGAATGCATAACGCATTTCAGAAAAAGCCCATTAAGTATATTGCTGTACGCGCAAGAGGAACAAGGAATTATGCAATATAGAAAGTTGATGTACTTCTTTTGGGAACATGCAAATGTTGAAAGTCGATTTTAACAGCCTACTTCATAGAACTGATGAGAAATTCCAGAAATTATGGGAAATTCTTTCCACATTGAAAACCAAGCCGAATGAAGCCATTCAACTATTCCAGCCTATGCTCAGTGACACTCTTTTCGACTTATCGTACGGTTATAGAAAAATTTCACAGGAACGCATGCATCTGATCTCGAAAAAGCACGAATTTTCATCTGCGTGGTTTTCTAAACGGCAGAAGCTCTTAGCATCTCATCAAGAGGCAATTGTTCAAGCCGATGCAATTGGGAGAACTATGGGCGATTCCTTCGCTTGGCTATTCTACATGAATGATTTGGACTTGTTAGAACAACACCTAAAGCATGTTGAAACCAATCAAATGCCACCCGGATTTGGCGGTCTCGGAGAAAAGGAGTTCGTAAGGCGGGTACCACGAATAGGCAAATTGATGGTCCTCTATCATGGTACAACCAGCATACTGCGGCTGGGTGATGTCAGTCTGATTGATATCAAAAGTTTCAGAGTTGCAGGTATCGGGGAGTTGAAAACCACCCCCAAGAAACCCGGAGAACTTACGATAACCTTGTTGGTCGTGGGACATAAAGAACTCCTCCCTGACGAATCGGTTATCAAAGTACCATCATTGAAAAATACCTCTGTAACAAGTTTCCCGCCCGCGATGAAATCCCGGTTGGATCGCCAGATAGACCGGACTGTAAAAGCAATCTCGTCATCTCACGTTAAAAAAGCAGGGCCTAAACTGAGCGCGAAGGTGGAAACGTTTGTGCCTGAATTTGAGAAGCTATTGAGAGAAGCCCGCGTTGATCGTTTTTCCTATGCGCAATTTGGACCAGGGTTGATATGCATAGTCTTTAGACGCAGGGGGAAAAGCCTCTGCTCGCTTCTATCATCCGGTAAGCAAATTGATTTTAACGAGAAACTTGATGACCTGACTCAGTATGCAATGAAAATAGTTTTGCCTGGATCACCACACAATAGCTTAGATATCTGTAGCTTAGTGTATCGTCGTGATGGAGCTGCAAAATATCAACTTGGGACTTTACCTGTGTTCTGGTGGCCGCTAAAAACCGATACTATCAAGAAGCTCCTATTTCAAGAATATATGGCCTTTACAATCTTTAACCCTGCACATTTCATATCCAAACTGGAGGCAGCGGGTTTTACTGTAAATTTTGAAAACGAACGAACGTTTAACATTGAATACATGCTGAAGGACAAAAGGTTTTCTGTTATGGGGTTACCGTACTTTATACGACTCATCTGTTACTATCTTTACAAGGAAGAAGAGGTTATGGCTATAATGAACAGAGGCATAAATGCGATTGACGAAGCCAACATAAAGCCAAACACTAGATGTGAATTCAGATTAGGTCAACTGCCATGTTTATAGATGAAAATATAACCAGTAATGGAGTCGATCACAGCCCGCGGAGATGCTCTGGTTCAGCTTTTCGTTCGGTGAGGTGATATGGATAACACTGATAAGAACCTAGTCCATTCTATCAATACTCAGCAGAAATTTGAATTTTATTTACTTGCACTTGTGTTTACTGTTCTTGCTCTATCTATACAAACGGCTAAACAGTTTTCATGTAGTCAAAGTATTATTGAAATATTATCATGGGTAAGTTTCTTGATATCTGGTCTTGCGGGATTATCGAGAATGGAATGGATTCCTATTTCATACATGCATTATTCTAAACTAACAGAAAGCGAGTTATTTGCTGGTGAAGCAAAATCTGGAAGAAATGTTTTGCATGAATCTGGCCGCATTATGACCGATAAAGAAGTTGCTGACCTTGTTAAGGAGGTAGATGACAGAATTGAAGATCGAAAACAAATTCTTAAAAAAATAGAATCAAGAGTTGAAATTAAATATACAATTCACAAATGGCTTTTTGTCATTGGATTGGTATTACTAATTATTTCAAGGTCAATAAGTTTGATTTCTGCACAAAAATGATGTTCGGACAGCGAACAATCCGCGCAAGCCGATCGCAGCCCTCTGGTACGCTCCGGCTTTGCTCTGCGTTAGAAATTGATTATGAAAATACCTGATAGATACTATAGAGCTTTAAAGGAACCTTTACGAAATACATCGTTGCTTATCGAATAGGAATGCAGTTAATGAACTCGGAAAATCCGCACCGAATACATCCTGGACATTTTTTTCATATGCATATCTAGCTTTATATGATGACATGGTCGCTCATGCTATTAAGGTATCGGATAGGCATAAAGATACGTCTTCAATTTTTTATTTGTATCGATGCAATAAAAAAGAGTTCGATGCTTTGTTCGCTAAATATGAACTCCCATATAAACATTTTGAAACATTAGCTGATAAATTAAATGAGATTCGAGATAAAACACATTTTCATATTGATAGGGGCACAGTTTTTAATCCTTCGGATATTTGGAAAAATGCAGACATAAAATCTTCGTTTTTTAATTCAGTAATGGAAAAACTATGGGACATTCTCAAAGAACTCCACATTTCCGCCTTCAATAAGCCGTTTATTCCATCTGTTTATGATGGATCAGATATAGAGACTATTATTAAAGCGGTGAAGAAAGCTAAAATTAAAATATGAGTTTCTAATAAAATTAATCCAGCCGATCACGGAGCTACGGGCGATTTAGTCGTTACGCAAAGTGAATTATACATATGATTAAAATGGATAGCCTTTGGAATGAACCAAGTTCAGATTTCTGGGAAATGGCCCTGAATCGTTACTGGTCGCATATGAAACCCGCTAATCTTGAGCTTGAAAAGGAAATGGATTGCTTACAAGGGTCATATATTTCGAGCATGAATGCAATACAATGGTAGGAATTCTTGCTTTATAAGTACTTTAGGTGGAAGTACACGGCACCAAACCGCTATGGTTCCACCACAAAGCATCTTCGCAAATGAGTGCATCAACGAGGATTATCTTACCTCGTCAAAATAAAAGAGAAACTACTTAATTTTGATCTAGGTGATATTGAAGAAGGGCTTCAGATAGCAACTGGAATTGGTGGTCTGGGCGCACCGGGGGCGTCCGGTCTTCTGGCAATTCTTTATCCATCTCATTTTGGTACGATAGATCAATTTGCCGTAAAAGCATTACTATAGGTGCAACATCTAACCGATGCAGAAATAATCAAAAGGATGAATCCGAATGCATTGAAGTTGCAAGATGGGATATTACTCATTTCAGTCATGCGGCAAAAAGCAAAAGCACTAAATTTACTCTTTTCAACAGAACGATGGACACCGCGAAAAATCGATATGGTTTTATGGACGTGTGGAAGGTAAAAGAGGTGTAACTAAGTCAATACAGCCGATTAATAAACTCCGGATGATTGTTCTAAGTGAGGGACAGATGGACACTAATCGCATCGCAAAATGGTTAAAAGAAGATAGTGGATGGTTACATCCGCCTGGTTGCGAGTCCACGTTTGTTAAGTTACCGGGACGAGATAGCGGGTGCTGCACAGTAGGGATTGTCAACGAGCATCGGTTTGCATTTTATTTTTGGGGCCTTTGTGCGAGTGATAAGGACTCTAGACATGCGGCTCTGATTAGTATCGATGCGCACGATGATGTTGGCGTACCGACCGAGGTGATTCAAGACGACTTGGACAACCTTAATATTCATAACAGGACGGAACTTGGGCTTTTTGCTTGGCTTCGTCTGCGCAGCTTAAATGATGGACACATTCTACCGGCCCTTTATCTCAATTTTTTCTCAGATGTTTATGTATTAATGAACGGTCGTGAGGATTCTGCTGCATTCAGAACCTCTCGCACTGAACAGCGACAAAGAGATCGTGATGGTTGCACACACAAAGTGAAATATTATCGGAATTCAAAAAAACTATTACATGATCTTCCTAAGAAAAATTGCCCGTTATTCCTTGATATCGATCTAGACTATTTCGCGATAGAAAACCGGAAGGCAGGATCTGTTCTTGGCTCTGAGAATCTTATGTCTGATGCGGAGATTAGATCTTTTCTATCTATTAATGGACCTTTGTTAAAGCCAATTTTGAACAGAATAGTGGGGCTAACCATAGCACTAGAGCCAAAATACTGCGGTGGATTAGTCAATTCCCTCCATGTGCTGGATATTTTGAATCAGGAACTTTTTGAAGGTACATTGTGTACAAATTCGTGCAAGTGGAAGAGAGCAAACAACCCATAAATTCAGCCTATCGGTTTGATACCTATTTCGCCGTTTGGACTACCGACTTTTTCTTGTTCTGATCTGTTTTTTGATTTTTTCTTCGGTATGCGACATGATTTTTGATGCAGAAATATTAAACGCTTTTGCAAGTTGAAAAATCGTAATCAAGGAAGGCTGCTTATGACCGCATTCCAAAAGAGAAATGAAACTCCGGTCGAGATTGCTTACATCGGCAAGTTTCTCTTGAGAGATTTGATTTGCCTTTCTCAGCTCTCTTATCACTTCCCCAAATGCCTCTTCGATCGTCAAGTTCGTCTCCTTGTTGATGGAACTTAACAGAAGCGAGAGGGATATTCTGTTGACTAATGGCAACAAAACATTTATGAAAAAACACTTGATGATTGCATAATAGACTTACTCGAAGAGTGCAGCGGGGAGTGCGCTTAGGGAAAGAGGGTAATTTATGCTCGGTTTTATTTATAGATTGTATATCCAACACCCTGATGATGAACAAAACCCACTAATTTACCTCCAGCTATCTTATGACTACAAACGAACGGGCTTATTCTTGGCAGGGCAATCGTATATGATGAGAGGTCAAACAAAAAATCAATGCATGTCAATGATGAATGAAATATGGCGGATGGGGAAAAAACTTCCTCAACACAATACTGAATGTTGGTGGCCCGAACCTGGCTATTATACTATACGGCAACAGAAAGAGATGTATACTGTTGCCTTGATTCGCTATATTAGTACGCTCACCAAGATAGATAGCACTTTTCGTTATGTAACTGATACAGATAAAAAGTTACTTTATCTGACAGACAAACTTAGACAGTTTAACCATTATTACGAATCAGACTTATTTACAGCTGATATGCAAATGCGCGAACAATGGGATTGGCATATTTACCGCTACCGCAAGCCACCTGCAATTTCCGGTGCATACTGGGAAAGAGATTTAACTGGTTTTACATAGAATGCAAAAAATCGGATTCATAATATTACTTATAGGGGCAATTTTGGTGCTGACAAGAAACTTTACAATGATTGGAGCATTGGAGTTTTAACCAGAAGAGATAAAGGGGGCTCCTATGAAAAAGAATCATGTTATCCTGCTATGCTTCTTCTTTCTATTTTCCATTTCAATTTTCTTTGCTTCATGTTCACGGGGCGACGCTGTAAACTGGAAAGAATATTTTCGGGATGATTACGGAACATATTATTATGACAAAGATAGCATTCACTATCCAAGCACTAAGAAAACAATTTTTGGTATTACGGTACGGAATAAGGAAATCGTTAATGTGTGGCTGCGATGCATAAATAAAGAAAAAGGTGAAAGTTTTAAAGAATTGATAACAATTGACTGTGCAGCAAGAAAATTTCAATTTCCAGATGGTAACGAATGGGATAATTTGCTTTGGAATAAAAATGCAGCATCTGAAAATAGAATAGGGCCTGGTGATACACTGGAAAATCTTTTTAGAAAAGTATGCCCTGAATGAAATTTTTTTATAGTTTCTGATCCCTGTCGCTTACCATGATTTAGGATGACCATGGGCGGTATCCATCAAGCTAATTAGGCCCGATGATGCGAATTCGCTATTCCCTAAAACATGATCTCGTTAGCCGAAATTCATGAATAGGAGGCACAATATGATGGGGTGGGGCGATATAATTTTTCTTATCATATTAGCAGTGTGGATAATTACTTACATATACGGAAAACTAAAGAGCAAGCGTTAATAATAAATGGCAAAGAATTCCATACTGAGGCGTTTTCTCGTCTCCAAGATAGAATACAACTATCGAATTATTGTGGTGTATTTATATTTAGAACATTTCTTGATTCTTGCCTGTCTAAATTCTTGGCTGTATGCACAATACCCGAAAAATAACACAAATGTTTATTATCATTATGCTATTGTAATTATGATATATACTTCTCTAATGCATAAATTTTTTACATTTTCCGAAAGCACTGTCAATAATCAATCCCATATTTCCATTAATTACTTATCAATAAGTACAGTAATATAGAGATATGTTTTGTTTCTGGTGAATGAGTTAAAGAGAGAGATAGGCCTATTTGCATTATTTCAAATTTAGCGGATTTTAAAACTCATATCATTAACCATTTCTTCGTCAACACTTGGTCAACGCTTAGCAGAAAATAACCCCCTGTTTCCCTTTCAATCCCATGCTTGACTTTTTCACGGATATACCTATAGTCGTGGACGTTGTGGGTTGCCCTTGTGTGTCCTTACATACCCCTGATTTACCTCAATTTTACATTGAGGGGGTAGTGGATCACGTCCGTCCGGGTTCAAATCCCGGCTTCGGCACCATTAATAGAAACAGGGGGTTAGCTGATTCATCGGTTAACCCTCTTTTTTTTGAGGGTGCCTGGTCAAGGCCTGGTCAATGATTTTCACTTAAACTCCATATAAAAAGGCAGAGCCTTTTTCAGCTCTGCCTTTATTTTGAACAGATGGATTCGGTTATTATTCTTTTCTGTTTTTACTTTCCTTCCAATGCGAGAAGCCGCTGCTCCAGTTTTTGAATAATCATCTGTTGTTCTTCGTTGATTCGCTGCTGCTCCTGTACAACCTTCGTCAACACCGAGACAACGTCCATCGAGCTTACGCCCTTGCGTTCTTTCGCGGCAACCAGTTCCGGTACATCCTCGGCAATAAACCCGACATGATTTTCTCCGGGAGATGTTTTGTAAGTGAACGTCACCGGTTGAAGACCCTGAAGTGTCTTCATGGCGTCTTCAGCCTTTAACTGCTGAATGTTATCTTTATATTCCCGGCTCGACGGCGTCACCACGGTCGCATACAGGGTTCCGTTGATCGTGACGGTGTTGGCGCTGAAGTCCCCGTAAATCAGCGGGGTGGCCGTGCTGGAGTTGTCAATATAGAGCTTGCCCGAGCCCATCTCATTGCGTCCTGCGTTGTAGCCTATGAAGACATTGCCGATGCCCGTTGTGTTTTCGTAGCCGGCAAAGTTGCCGAGGTAGAGGTTGTTGCTGCCGGTGGTGTTCTTATAGCCCGTGGCATACCCGAAAAAGGTGTTGTAATTGCCGGCAGTGTTGGCCCAGCCGGCGGAATACCCGAGAAAGGTGTTGTATTTGCCGGTGGTGTTGGACCAGCCGGCGGCAGTCCCTGTAAACGTGTTGCGTTCTCCTGTGGTGTTCCTGTAGCCGGCAGTGTATCCCGAAAAGGTGTTGTAGCTGGCGGTGGTGTTCGCGTAACCTGCTCCATAACCGGAAAAGGTGTTGCTGGCGCCGGTGGTGTTGGCATAACCGGCTCCATATCCGAAGTAAGAATTATAGCTGGCGGTGGTGTTGTAGCGGCCGGCCTGATGTCCGACAAAGGTGTTGTCGTTGCCGATGGTGTTGCTGCGGCCGGCATAATAACCGAAGAAGTTGTTGCCGGTGGCGGTGGTGTTGGACTGGCCGGTTTCATACCCGATAAACGTGTTGTAGTAACCGGTGGTGTTGCTGTTGCCGGCCCTGGTCCCGATGAAGTTGTTGCCGAAACCGGTGGTATTGGCAAAACCGGCATAATATCCCATGAAGGTATTGTCGTCGCCTCCTGTGATGTTGGCGTAACCGGCATGATACCCCATAAAGGTGTTATTATTGGCGGCGGCGTTGCTGCGGCCGGCTTGATGTCCCATAAAGGTGTTGCTGTTACCGGTTGTGTTTTCCTTGCCGGCAAAATGACCGACAAAGGTATTGTAATGGGCGGTGGAATTAAGATTGCCTGCCGCATACCCGACAAAAGTGTTGAAGACACCGGTCGTATTCGAGAAGCCGGCTTCGCCGCCCAGAAAGGTATTGCCGGAACCGGTGGTATTTTCATGTCCGGCATGAGAGCCCACAAACGTATTCCAGTGGACAATGGTATTTTTGTAACCACTCTCATATCCGATAAAGGTGTTGGACTGGCCGCTGGTGTTCGCGTAGCCGGCTGAGGCACCGAAAAAGGTATTTCTATTACTGCCTGAGTTCGATGCGCCTGCATTGGTGCCAAAGAAATTGTTGGACGCTCCTTCTGTTGCTCCGAAACCACTGCTGACCCATGCAAAGAATAAAACAACGACTGAACATAACATGATCCGAGTCTTCATATTCCGTCTCCTTTTTGTTTTGTTCTGTTTCTAAAAAGTATTAAAAATTTTCGTCGCGCAGATAAAGGTTAGTATGCCAATAAATACTAAGGAATGCAATTGTGAAAACATGAACTCAAGGGTAAGTATTTCCGCTGATTTCGCACCGCCATCCGGAATTAACAAAATTCACATTTTGTTTGAAGAAATAATTGGTTCGTGTTATCCACCACCATTATTTTTTGAATCCTCTTTCTCGCGTTGAGGGTATCGTGGGCCGCGTCGGTCCGGATCAAATCCCGGCTTTGGCGCCATTTAAATAACGCAGTTTCTTTCGATGATTCCGGATGAATTCAGATATGAAGGCTGTAAAAATAACTGCACTGCGTTCCCTCCCGACTTCTCCTTTAACAATTGAAACCCTTTTGAAAAAAGCACGTTCAACAGCCAAAGCGGCGGAAGATCAGCCGCCCGAATTTATCTTGATTTCGACAGAGGATATCAGTCCTGCCAGACGCGCCAGACTCCTGCCTCTGGGGTTTCCGATCAGGCTGCAGGATGATCTTTTGCAGCGCCTGGCGCAGCTGGAAAAAGAAAACCGTCATTTGAAATCCCTGAGTGTCACCGACGAACTGACCGGTCTTTACAACAAACGTTTTTTTAACCGGCAATTAACGATCGAGATCGCGCGCACACAACGAACCGGCGAACCGTTTTGCCTGATCTTCATCGACCTCGATAACTTTAAAGTCGTCAACGACACGCTGGGGCATACCCGGGGGGATGAGTTCCTGTCCAGGATGTGCCGCCAGCTCATGGCCAATATCCGGCCCACGGATTTTGCCTGCCGTTTCGGCGGCGATGAATTCGCCATCATCCTGCCGGCGACGTCGCTGAGAGACGGTGTGACCATCGCCGGGCGCTGGCATAAGTTCTTTGGGCAAGTTGCGGCGGGCATGCACGTGCCGGTCTCGTCCTCGATCGGTGTTGATGAATTTCACGCCGCGAGCAAACAAAGCGCACAGGAATTTTTACACCGGGTGGATCAGCTGCTCTATGAGGCGAAGAAGACGGGGAAAGGAAAAATTGTTCACCCGGAGATTGAGCTGCCCGACTCCAGGGCGGTGACCTGGGCGGAAAAAGAAATTTTGTATCATATCTTCCAGCCGACCGCGCAAAAGAAAAATATTGGGCAAAAGGATAAAGAAAAAAAGTGAAATCATCTCAAAAATCTTTGATTGTATCGCTCACCAGCGGCAAGGGCGGTGTCGGCAAAACGTTTATCACGACCAACCTGGCTGCGACGCTCGCGAGGCAGGGGAAAAAAGTCCTGGTGGTCGATTGCGATCTGGGTCTGGCCAATATCGATATCATGCTGGGCATCAATCCTTCGCGGACGCTGAAAGACGTGGTCTTCGGCGATCTGCATCTGCGGGACGTGATCATGCCGACTGCGGGGGGATTTGATTTGATCCCCGCCAGTTCCGGCATCCGCGAAATGGCGCAGCTTTTGTTTGAAAAAATTCAGACGATCAAGGACATGATGCTGGAGCTGGAAGGCTATGACGTGATCCTGCTCGATACGGGCGCGGGCATCGCGGAGGTTGTTTTGCAGTTTAATTTGATGGCCCGGCTGAATATTATTGTGATTAACCGGGAATTGACCAGCCTCACCGACGCCTATGCCATGGTCAAAGTCATGTACCAGGTTTTCGGCCGGCAGTCTTTCGGCATCATCACCAACAACGTCGCGGACGGCAAAGAAGGCGAGTCCATCTTTAAAAACATCGACACGATCAGCAAACGTTTTTTAGGCTTCGGGCTTTCCTGGCTGGGATGCATCCGCCAGGATGACATTGTCCCGAAGTCCATTTTAAGACAGGAAATACCGGTCCTCAAACATCCCCGTTCCCGCCTGGTCAACGATTTCAATCAAATCGGCAAGACGCTCCTGGAATCGAAAGCCTGACGCCGGGACCGGGAAAGCGGCGTTCTTTTCATCGACAAAAGCATAACTCAACCGGGGGTTTATTCCGCAGCGCTTGAATTTTTGCGGCGCTGAATATCCTGAAGGCTTTTCTGGTTTTGAACCAGCTCCGCCAGCGCCGCCCGTCCCGCAACGCGGCCGGTCAGGATGGATGCGCCCAGAAAGGTTCCTTCCAGCGTGCATTTTCCGTTGACGCCCGCCAGGCCGGTGAGTTCGCCTGCGGCGTACAAACCCGGGATCGGTTTTTGCGAAGCATCAAGAACACGGCAGGACTGGTCAATGACGACGCCGCCCATGCTCTTGCGCGTCAGCGGCACGAAGCGCAGCGCGTAAAACGGCGGTTTTTCGATTTTGGGAGGATTGGCCCAGATTGAGCGGGAAGACCCGATGCGTCCGAAATCCGAGTCGCGTCCGGCCGTCACCATGCCATTCCAGCGGTGAACGGTCTCTTCCAGCGTCTCAGGAGGCAGTCCGGCCGCGACGGCCAGCTCGCGGATCGTCGGCGCCGACTTGACGACTTCAGCGCTTTGCGGATTGTTGAACAGTTGGGCTTCAATGGCTTCACGGCTCCAGCCCGACACATGAAAAACCTTGCGGGCGTCATTGTCAAAAATTGCCCAGTAAGTGCCGCCGGGCTGGCGGACGACCTCGGGAAAGGTCTTTCGCGTATCGCGCGACTCGCTCATGAAACGTTTTCCCGTTTTATTGACCCAGATGGAATGATCGGTGTAGGCATTCAGGCCGCGCCGCCCGGATGGGTCGAACGGATTTTTCAGGCCGGTCGGGTAATTCAACTGATAGTGCAGATTCTCAAGCCTTGCGCCTGCGGCCTCGGCCATTTCGTGGCCCGATCCATCGGCGTTTGCGCCTCCCCCGATGAGCATGTGATCGGGATGGGGCAGTTCTTTCGGCCAGTGCTTGCGGACCATGTCCAGGTTGCTGTGGAAACCGCCCGTCGCGAGTATCACGACCGGCGCGAGATAGTCGGCCAAAACGCCGTCCTTGACGCGCTTCGTGCGGACTCCCGCGATGCGTCCGGTTTTATCCTTGATCAGGGACACGGCTTTGACGCCGAAAAAGAATTTTACCTTGCCGCCCCTCCGGCATTCCCGGTAGATCGGTTCCAGAAGCCCTCTCCCCTTGCCGACGACTTTGTGCCAGCGCGGCACGCTGTTGTCGGGCATCAGAATCACTTTCTTTTCAAAGCGGACGCCGAATCCCGTAAGCCAGTCGTATATTTCACGGCGGGATGTTTTTACGTAATAGTCGACCCAAAAGGCATTGGGGCCGGGACCCTGATCGTCGCGCCCGGCGGTCATGAAGTCCTTGTAGGCTGTCTGCGGGTCGTCCGGCTCGCCTACCTGCTCCTGCTCCGGCGTGCCGATGATGCACAGCGCGCCTTCGCTCATCAGTCCTGTTCCGCCGTAAACGGGCGACATTTCAATGACGGCGACGTCAATGTCTTTTTGCGCCAGCTCCCAGGCGGAGGAAAGTCCCGCGATGCCCGCGCCGACCACGAGCACGTCATGACGGGGTTGTTTTTCGGAGGCCGCTGCAAAAGACGGCAGACACAGGGCCAGTACCAAAATCAGCAAGGTTGCTTTGACGATTCGCTTCATATCCACTCCCGATAGCTATTGGATATCAGCGACCGTTTTCGTCCAGAATCCGTTCGAGGTCGCTCCCATAGCGTTTGTATTTTTCAGGCGATAAAATGTCATGAAGACAACTTTTGTTTTGCACCATTTCGGCCAGTGTGTCGTCCGGCAGAAACATAAAAACAGCGCAATTGGCTTCTTTGGCCTGCTCGAAGCGCCAGACATAAAGTTTTTTAAGGAGATCTTTTTGTTCGCGTTCCATGGCATAGTACCCCTTGATCTTCGAGTAACCGTGCCGGTCAAATATTCTCTCCTGCCAGCAGCAGGCGGCGATTTTGGCAAAAGCCTCTTTGGCCGAGCCCTCAAGCCCTTTTGCGCGAAGATCATTGCGCTGTTTTTCATAAAGCGCGGGCAGCAGGGTCACATCCTGGACGGCATATTCCAGCTGCTCATCCGTCAGCGGCCGGTGATCCCAGCGCGAACGCTGCATCTTTTTGCTTTTCTTCAGTTCCACGCCCAGGAATTCCTTGATCATCTTGTCCAGGGAAAGCTGCTTGAACCCCAGGAGCATCGCCGCCCGGTGGGTATCAAAGATATTCTGAAACTCAAATCCATAGTCTCTTTTGAGAAGACGGATATCATTATCCGCCGCGTGGAGAATTTTCACGACGGATTTGCTTTTCAAAGGTCGGGCCAGGAAGGATAAATCCAGATCAGCCGTCGCATCCAGGACATAGGTACAAGGCGGGGTATAGATTTGAATCAGGCAAAGTTTTTCCCTGAAATATCGAAATGAATCATATTCCGTGTCAATTCCCAATATCGAAGCCCGGTGTAAATGCTCGGCGGCGCGTCCCGCGGCTTCGGGTGTGTCAACCAGCAGCCAATCCGTATTCATGAATGCTACTTAACCGAAACGGGAATTTATTGCCATGAAAATGATGCCGGTGCGTGGGAGAAGCAGCCGACAGCAGCTTCCTACCTGTCCAGTTTCATTAAACTATTCTGCTTTACAAAATAGTAGGATGTGTTACGTTTGAACCGGTCTTTGAAACAACGAGGGTTGAAATACCGATGATCATGAAAAGACAGTGGCTGTTTATAATCCTGGTCATCTTTATTGGAGGCTGCAATATGCAAAATAAATTTCTTTATTTCCCCAATGACGAATGGCCGACAACGGCGATGCTGGCCTCCGAGAATCTGGCCTTCTGGCAGGCGACAGGGTCGGATTACCGCGGTTTAGTGGCCGCCGGCAATGCGCCTGCTCCTCATGGGACGATCGTTATTTTTCATGGCAATGGCGGCACGGCCTTTGACCGGGGATTCTATCTGGAGCCTCTCGTGGATCTGGGTTTCCGGGTTGTTCTGGCCGAGTATCCGAAATATGGAGGCCGCCCGGGTAAAGTGGGAGAAAAACCGTTTGTGGCCGACGGCCTGGAAACCGTGCGTCAGGCATTTGAACAATACGGGGCGCCGCTTTACCTGCTGGGGGAATCACTGGGGTGCGGCGTTGCCTCCGCTATCGCCGCGCAAGCCAGGACGCCTGTTGCCGGAATCATCCTGATCACACCCTGGGACACACTCGCTTCCGTCGCCAAGTCGCTGTTTCCTTTTCTGCCCGTGAAACTGGTTCTGACCGACCAGTATGACAGCATCACCAATCTGCGATCATTTAAAGGCCGTATTTCCGTGGTCGGCGCCGAGCATGACGAAATCCTGCCGCTCCGGCATGCGCACAACCTGTATGCGAATCTGCCCGAAGGGCAAAAGCGCATGTGGGTGATCCGGGGAGCCGGTCATAACGACTGGCCTTTTCACGCGGATGGTTCTTTATGGAAAGAGATAACCGATTTCGTCAAAGTCGATCAGGAATAACGATCGGCCGGAGGTTCTATGAAACCCGACCAGGAGACCGTATTGAACTGTGTCCTATTTGCCTGTTTGCAATTTCCCGCCAAATCTAATATTTACCTGAGCCAATATGATTAGAAGCAATGTTTTCAAAGGCTAAAGGAGGAGTTTCCCATTTACCGTCGGGTCACCGCATCACGTGTCTTGCAAATCAGCGCTCTTTTGCTTCTGCTGTTTGTGCTGCTCGGTCTTGCCGCGCTGGGCCTGGGGGCGATCCATATCGCTCCCGCCGATGTGGCCGGGGCTGTCGTCCATGCACTTTTCGGGCGAGCGTCCTCACCCTCTGAGGAGGAGCTGATTCTGTTTTCCGTGCGCCTGCCGCGGATTTTATTTGCCGGCATTGTGGGTGCGTCTTTGTCGCTCGGCGGTGTTGTCTTTCAGGCGCTTTTGCGCAATCCGCTGGCCGACCCCTATGTGCTGGGAATCTCCGGCGGTGCGGCGCTGGGGGCGATCGCCGGCATTGTTCTGGGTGTGAGTTCCTTCTATCTGGGTGTTCCTTTTCTGGCTTTTTGCGGCGCACTCGTTACCGTGTTTCTGGTATTTATCGTGGCCGGGGGATCGCGGGGGCTGCTGCTTGATAACACCCTGCTCCTGGCCGGCGTGGTGGTCAATGCTTTCTTTTCCGCGGCAATCCTTTTTGCCCTGTCGGTTGTCAACAGCATGGAACTGCACAGCATCAGCTTCTGGCTGATGGGCGACCTCTCGGGTGCGGCTATGCATGAAATCGCCCTGGCCGCTTTATGCGTGGCGGCCTGCTTTATCATCCTTTACGCGCAGGCGCGCAAGCTCAATCTGATCGTGCAGGGTGAGGATACCGCTCTGCAGCTGGGCGTCAACGTAAGAACGACAAAATATATTTTGCTGATCGTCACGTCGCTGATGACGTCGGTTGCCGTGTCGCTGGCGGGGATTATCGGCTTTGTCGGAATTATGGTGCCGCACATGATGCGCCTGGTTTTCGGCTCCGACCACCGGCTGCTTCTGCCCGCGGCGGCGCTCTTCGGCGCTTCCTTTATGGTGGTCGCCGATACGCTGGCGCGGATTGTTCTCGCGCCCGCGGAGTTGCCGGTCGGCGTGATCACGGCGCTCTTCGGCGCGCCTTATTTTATTTTTCTCATGAGAAGGAAGGGCCGCGGGTAATGCCGATCATTCGCACAAACAATGTTACTTTTCGCTACACGGATAAACCCGTGCTCGTGGACGTATCGGTTGATCTGGATGACGCGCGGATTGTCGCCGTGATCGGGCCCAACGGCTCCGGCAAAACCACGCTGCTCAGGATGCTGAATGCCACGCTTTTTCCGAACTCGGGACAGGTGCTCATTTTGGGCCGGGATACAAGGCAGTGGCCGCGCCAGGATATTGCCCGGTTGGTCGCGATTGTGCCTCAGGAATCCCAGGCGATTTTTCCCTTTTTCGCGGAAGAAATTGTCCTGATGGGGCGCTTTCCCTATCTGCGTTCGCTGGCGTTTGAAGACAAGAAAGATTACCGGATTGTCGAGGAGGTGATGGCCCGGACGGATTCCCTTTCGTTTGCCCGCCGCCGCTTCAATGAACTCTCGGCGGGCGAAAGACAGCGCGTGCTGATTGCCCGCGCCCTGGCGCAGGAGCCGAAGATCCTGCTTTTGGACGAAAGCACCGTTTTCCTGGATTTGAAGCACCAGGCGCAGTTTCTGTCTTTGCTTCGGGAGCTCAGCCGCGAACAGCATTTGACGGTTATTTTTGTGACCCATGACGTCAATCTTGCCGCGCAAAATGCGGACCAGATTCTTTTACTTTACAACGGAAAAAAATATGCTATAGGAACTCCCGCGGACGTTTTGACCGCGCAAAACATCAAAGAGGTTTACGACGTTGAAGTCGGGATCGATCAAAATCCCCATGACGGATCGCCCCGAGTGACCTTGTTGACCTGATAGACTGTCCTTTAAAGGAAGCCGGTTAAAGTCCGGCGCTGCCCCGCAACTGTAAGCGGAACGAAATCCACATGGATATCTTTTTGTTTTCAAAGGATAACGCGGCGGCAATGAGGAGGTGACGAAGCGTATTAAAAATACGCTGAGGAAACCGACGATGTTGCCAACAAAGTTAGCCAAAGAAAACGAAAGATATTAGCCACTGACGCCTGACGTCGGGAAGGCGTGGAGAGTAGGCTGCCGCAAGCCAGGATACTTTATGGATCGTCTCACTGACTTTAATCCCGAGGGGGAGAGGAGAAGCTCCATGAAGAAAGTTGCACAATCTGTTGTCGTCCCTGTTTTTTTCATTTTAGTCCTTGTCCTTGCTGCAGCCAGTTCCGTATTCGCGGCCCGGGAGGGTGATTCCCCTGACGATGCAATCGTTATGGAAACGGTTGTGGTAACTGCTACGAAAACTCCGGAGAAGCGCAGGGATATTCCCAATGCGGTCATCATCGTCGATAAAAAAGACATTCAGGCGGTGGGCGCCGGAAGCATCGGGGCCTTGCTGGCCAATGTGCCGGGCATCGACTGGCAGACCTACGGTAATTATGGCGGCGCCACCCAGGAGATCCACATCCGCGGAATGCGGGGGAACGCCACGCAGGTACTAGTGAACGGCGTCGCCGTCAATTCACCGTCCTGGGGAGTTGCCGACGTGAGCAAAATTCCGCTCGACAACATCGAGAGGATCGAAGTCAGCAAGGGCTCCGGTTCTGTTCTCTACGGGTCGGGCGCCATGGCCGGGACCGTCAATGTGATTACGAAGGGACCCCGGCGAGACAAAATGGATCTGAAAATCGGCGCCGGCTACGGGTCGCAAAATACTTATCGCGTGGCAGCCGAAAACGGGATGTTCGTCGCCGGCGATTTCGGATATTACCTGACGGCCGGCAGAACCGAAACGGACGGCTTCAGGGACAATGGCTATCTGAGGCAGAACGATGTTTCGCTGAAGCTGGTTCTGGATAAGAGAGATATCACCCAGATCAGTCTATACGGCGATTATGTCGACAGAACTTACGGCATGCCGGGCGTCCGGCCGCCTCCCGGCACACAGGATTATTCCCTGGGCGGTGAAAAATTTTACAACAGCGAGTCGGCGACCCTCCTGGATCGAGGCGGCGACAAAGACGGGCATATCGTCCTGGAAGCGAAGGGTGTTCCTTCCGAGTGGCTCGGGTATAACCTCAAGGGGCACTATACGCACATGGATAATTACATCTTTGCGCGCTGGCCTTTTTTCGGCATGGCCTCGGGATTGGAAAGCTGGGTGACCAATCAGGTGATCGGGGCGGACGGCCATGTGAATATCTATCCCTTTGCGGGAGCGAAACTCCTTGTCGGAGGCGAGTACAAGAACTTTGACTGGACCTATGAAGGCTTTACGCTGGATGGCGGCGGCCATCAGACGGTCCAAACGACCAAGGATGCCAATATCTATACCAAGGGCTTCTTCACGGAGGCCGAGTACAGACCCTCGCCGTATGGGAAAGTTTTAGCCGGGTTCAGGCATGAAATTCATTCCGCGTTCGGATCCGAAAATTTGCCCGTGGCCGGCGTGGTCATCAATCCGTTTAAAACAACGGCTCTGAAATTTAACCACGGAAAACACTTCCTCGCGCCCACCCCGAACGATCTCTACTGGCCTGCCGATCTGTATAACAGGGGCAATCCCGATCTCAAACCCGAGATCGGCTGGCATACGGATGTCACGCTGGAACAATCGCTCTTTAAAGATAAGATATTCGCGACGCTTTCTTATTTCCACTGGAATGTGGAGGATAAGATCCAGTGGGAGCCCGATTCCCAGGGAGTGTGGAGCCCCATCAACCTGGCCGGCTATCAAGCGGACGGTATTGAGGCGGGAATCAAAGTCGGTCCTTTTTACGACTTGTCACTGGCTCTGGGATATACTTACACCCACGCTGAAGAAGAAAACCGGGAGTATTCGAGGCAGGATTACACGACGCCTGATTTCCGGTACAGTCTGGTTAAGCGGCGGGCGACCATGACGCCTGCGCACCGGTTCAGGGGCGATCTCATGTATAAAAGCAACTTCGGTCTGACGGTCACGGCTACGATGCGCTACGTGGGTGATCAACTGGTTTACAATACGGAGACCACCGTTTATCCCGAGACCCAGACCGTTCTCTATACGCTCGGATCCTACTGGACGGCGGATTTAAAGATCGAACAACGTCTGTATAAGCACTGGGTGCTGTCACTGGCCGGCCATAACCTGTTTGACGGCAAATACGATACGCATCTGCAATCGTTTACCGATCAAACCACATTTGTGAGCACGATGAGCGCGTACCCGGGAGCGGGGCGATCTGTTTTCGGCAGTGTGTCTTATGAATTTTGATGACATCATCAGGAAAAACCGGATGAACAAACGATCAGCCGGCAGGCAATTTAAACTGGTAATTATTTTAACGGCGATTCTGGCGGTGATGTGCGTCAACCTGTCCTACGCGCGTACCGTGAAGGATGAAACAGGACGCCTTGTGACCGTCGGGCCGCGGCCCGGGCGCATTGTTTCCCTTGCCCCCGGAATTACAGAAACGCTTTATGCCCTTGGCCTGGATGATGAAATCGTGGGCGTCACCACGTTTTGCAACTGGCCGGTCAGCGCCCGCGCCAAAACACGCATCGGCGGTTTTACGAATCCCTCCCTGGAAAAAATTGTTTCCCTGAAACCGGATTTAATCCTGGCCACCGCTGACGGCAACAGGAAAGAGACCGTGCAGCAGCTGGAAAGGATCGGGCTGCCCGTGTATGTCACGAATCCTGCGGATACACAGGGTGTTTTAAGAAGCATTGTGCATATCGGTGCCATAACCCGTCGGGAGCGGGAGGCTGAAAAACTGGTGGAAAGCCTGCAAGAGAGATTAAACCATATCGCGCTGCAAATACGCCACAAGAAAAAGCCGCGGGTTTTTTTCCAGCTTGGCCTGGAACCCCTCATCACGGCCGGCAGAGGCACATTAACCAATGAAGTCATTGAGCGGGCCGGAGGGGTGAACGTTGCCGGTCTGGATACAGCCAGTTATCCTCACTACAGCGCGGAGGGGATCATCGGGGCTTCGCCGGATATCATTATTTTTGCGCCGATGGTCAACGATGAAAAATTTGCCGCAGTCAAAAGGTTCTGGCAAAAATTCGGCGACGTGCCGGCGGTAAAAAACAATAAAATTTATCCGGTCGACGCCGATCTGATTAATCGGGCATCACCGCGCCTTTTTGACGCCATCGAGATCATGGCGCTGATCTTCCACCCGGATATCAAGAAACCCTAACGCTAGAAAGGAAAACCCATGAACTATCCAGCGATACCCCCCATTGATGCCGAAGCTGCAAAGCAGGCAGAGGTGCGACAAGGAAATTTAACAAAGCCTCCGGGCAGCCTGGGCCGGCTGGAAGATATTTCGATCCGGCTGGCCGGGATGAAAGCCGATCCGTTCCCCAATGTATCCCGCAAAGCCGTGATCATTATGGCTGCCGACCACGGGGTTGCCCTGGAAGGCGTCAGTGCTTTCCCCGTTGAAGTTACACCGCAAATGGTGCTGAACTTTCTTAACGGCGGCGCCGCCATCAATGTGCTGGCGCGTCAGGCAGGGGCCGGCGTAACCATTGTCGATATCGGCGTCGCTGCCGATTTTGACCCGTCGCTTGCCGGGCTGCATCATCGCAAAGTGGCCCGCGGGACGCACAATATTGCCAGGGGGCCGGCCATGACCGGCGCCGAAGCCGAAAAAGCCCTGGCCTGCGGCATGGACGTGCTCGCCCTGGTTGCCGAAAAAGGCATAGATTTGATCGCTACAGGCGATATGGGCATCGGCAACACGACGCCGTCGTCGGCTATTGTCGCCGTTATGACCGGACTGCCGGTTGCCCTGGTCACCGGGCGGGGTACGGGGATCGACGATGCCGGCCTGGCCCATAAAATTAAGATCATCGAACAGGCTATCGCTTTAAACCAACCCGATCCTGCCGATGCGCTGGATGTGCTGTGCAAAGTCGGCGGGCTGGAAATTGCGGGGCTGGCCGGTGTGATGATCGGCGCCGCGGCGCGCCGCATTCCGGTTGTGGTGGACGGGTTCATCTCGACCGCCGCCGCCATGATCGCGGTCGGGCTCGTGCCGGATGTGCGCCATTATCTGTTTTGCGCTCACCAATCGGTGGAAATCGGGCATAAGGCCATGCATCAACATCTCGGTCTGACGCCGCTCATGGACCTGAATCTGCGCCTGGGAGAAGGAACGGGCGCGGTGCTGGCCTTTCACCTGATCGAGGCGGCATCGCGCATCCTGCGGGAAATGGCGACCTTTGCCGAAGCCGGGGTGAGTGATAAAGGGCAGGGTGTATAGCTCATAGCTCATAGCTCGTAGCTCATGGCTCATGGCTCATAGCTCAAAAATAAGGAATGTTATGAGAAACTTGCGCACCGCTTTTGGCCTGTTGACCACGCTGCCCTTCGGGATGCCGGAAGACTGGCAGCCCGGCGACAGCGGCCGCGCCGGAGCCTGGTATCCGCTGGTGGGCATAGTGATTGGCGGATTGACCTGGCTTGCGTGGCTTGTGCTTGGTCAGTTCTTTCCGCCGCTGGTGGTTGGTGTGTTGACCGTCCTGGTCTGGGTCGGTCTGACCGGCGGGCTGCATCTCGACGGCCTGGCGGACTGCTGTGACGGATTACTCGGGTCAGCCGCGCGTGAGAGGCGTCTCGAAATCATGAAAGACCCGCACCTGGGGACCTTTGGCGGCATCGGGCTTGTGCTTGTGCTCCTGACTAAAGCTGCTGCGCTCGGTGCGATCGCTCCGGCATCCGGGTTGGGTATTATTTTCGCCGCGACCGTCTCCCGCTGGCTGATTCTTCCCGCTTCGCTGCTGCCGCTCGCGAACCCGGGCGGCATGGGTGCCGATTTTGCCGCAGGCCTCAGGCGCAATGCCATTTTTTTTACCGCGGTCTTGCCGTTGGGGATCGTCTTTCTGTTGGGTGTGCCGGGATTTCTTGCGCTCCTGATTGCGCTGGCCGCGGCGGCGGTGGTTCTCGGACTGGCTTACTGCCGCATCGGCGGGGTGACCGGTGACGTGTTCGGAATGCTTGTCGAAGTGACTGAAACAGCTGTTTTGGTGAGCCTTACTCTGGGAGTGAAATGAACGGTTATCTTTTCCGGCTTGGCACAACGTCCTACATCATCCCGGCTGATATTCTGCCCAACGTTCGCTACCTGGCCGGTAAAGTGCAGGATGTGGAACTGGTGCTTTTCGAAGTGGACGATGGCCCGGGAAACCTGCCATCCAGCAAGCAGATAGCCGAACTTGCAGGCATCGCCCGCGACCAGGACATGACTTATACCGTCCACCTGCCTCTGGATTTGCGCCTGGCCGACGACGGCTCTCCACGGCATGCCTCACTGGAAAAGGCCCGCCGTGTGATTGACCATACCCGGGAGCTTGATCCCTGGGCTTATGTTTTGCACCTGGATGGAAAATCTGTTCGCCGGGGATCGACCCCGGAGGCGCGGCAGCGCTGGCTGGAACAGGCCGTCCAATCGTTGCAACTTGTCGGCGTGTGGGCGGGCGACGTAAAGAAGCTGGCGGTTGAAAACCTGGAAGGCTATCCACTCGATTTCTATGACCAGGTCTTGGAGCGAATCGCCGTCAGCCGGACGATTGATATCGGTCATCTCTGGCTCGATGGCCATGACCCGGTTGCTTATTTGCGCAATGCTCTGCCGAGAACGCGGGTGATTCATATCCACGGGGTCGCCGGGCGCGACCACCGGTCGCTTGCGGAAATGCCGCCGGGCACGCTGCATGCGGTGCTGGATTACCTGCTCCAGTCAGCCTACAGCGGTGTATTGACCATCGAGGTCTTCTCGGAAGATGATTTCGTAACGTCTTGCGCTGCAATGGAAGCAATCTTGAATGAAAATATAGAACAAGGGGTTGCAGCCACCCCTGCGGGTGGCAAACCCCCTTGTTCTGAAGGAAGGCATAAATGAATCCTGAAATTCCCGCAAGCGGCCTGACGCTCATTTTGGGCGGAGCGCGCAGCGGCAAAAGCACTTTCGCCGAGGAAGCGGCGCGCGCAACAGGGAAATCCGTGCTTTTTATCGCCACGGCAACCGCCGGGGATGATGAAATGGCCGAGCGCATTCGCCAGCACCAGGCGTCCCGGCCGGCCGGTTGGCAGACGCTCGAGCTGCCGCTGAATCTCGGCCGCAACGTGCATGCGCCCGCTGCCGGGGCGGTGATTGTCGACTGCATCACGCTGCTCGTCAGCAACATTCTCTTTTCGCTGCCGGACGGTTCTCCGGACACGGTGATCATCCAAAAAGTGCGGGAGGAAATAGACGAATTAATTGCCGCACAAATCCGGCTCGGCGGCCAATGGCTGGTCGTTTCCAATGAAGTCGGATTGGGCCTTGTACCGCCTAACCCGATCGGTCGCGTTTACCGCGATGCCCTGGGCTTCGCCAATCAGGCCCTGGCGCGGAAAGCCTCGCGCGTTATCCTGATGGTGGCGGGGATTCCGATGGTGATCAGGTGATGCAATTTTCCTTTCCCTTGAATTGATAACGGAATGTCAGCAGCAAGACTCAGGTTCGCGCAATTGATTTATTTTATTTTTTGTTATACGCAAAACGCTCGATCATGATCTGATGATTAAGTCAGGATACTAAAGGAGCAGGTGGTATGAGACAGAAAGTTACAGTTGTGGGGGCCGGCAATGTCGGGGCTACGGCGGCGCAGAGGCTGGCGGAAAAAGAACTGGCGGACGTGGTGTTGATCGATATCATTGAAGGCGTGCCGCAGGGCAAGTCCCTGGATTTGGCCGAGGCAGCGCCCATCGAGAAACATGATGCGCATCTGGCCGGCGCAAACAACTATGAGGCATCGGCTGATTCCGACATCGTGGTGATTACGGCGGGCATTCCCCGTAAACCGGGAATGAGCCGCGATGATCTTCTGGCCACGAACCGGGGCATCATGAAAAATGTAGTGGGGCAGGTCGCGAAGTTTTCGCCCCATGCGATTCTGATCATTGTCAGCAATCCCCTTGACGCCATGTGCCATGTGGCGATGGAAGAAAGCGGTTTCCCGAAAAACAGGGTCATCGGCATGGCGGGTGTGCTGGATTCCGCGCGGTTCCGGACTTTTATTGCGAGGGAACTGGATGTTTCCGTCGAAAATATCCATGCCCTCGTGCTGGGCGGCCATGGCGATACGATGGTTCCGCTGCCGCGTTTTTCCACCGTGGCGGGTATCCCGATCACGGAGCTGATGCCCGCGGAGCGCATCGAAGCGCTGGCCACTCGCACACGCAATGGCGGCGCGGAAATCGTCGGGCTTTTGAAGACCGGCAGTGCCTACTATGCCCCGGCCTCGGCGGCGGTCGAGATGGCGGAGTCCATCCTGAAAGACAAAAAGAAAATTCTGCCCTGCGCGGCGTATCTGGAAGGTGAATACGGTATTTCCGGTCTTTTTGTCGGCGTGCCGGTCAAACTGGGTAAAAACGGCATCGAGCAGATCATTGCTTTAAACCTGACGGCGGAGGAGAGGAAGGCTCTGGATAAGTCCGCCGCCCCTGTCCGGGAGCTTGTCGACGCGATGAAAAAAATGGGGTGAGGATTGCTGGCAGGATTGCAACAATTTTCTGCGTCACTTGCTATTCCAGATCGTGATGATTACCCTTTTAAAGGATTTCTAACGACGGGTTGAAAAAGGAATGTAATCTATGAAACGGAAGATCATCAAAATTGACGAAGAGAAATGCACCGGCTGCGGTTTATGCGTGCCCGGCTGCGCCGAGGAAGCCATCAAAATCATCAACGGTAAGGCCAAGCTGGTGAGCGACGTTTTTTGCGACGGCCTCGGCGCCTGTCTTGGTGAATGCCCGGAAGGAGCGCTGGCCATTGTTGAGCGCGAGGCGGATCCTTTTGATGAAAAACTGGTTCACGAAGCCATGGCCCGGCGCAAAAAAGGAGAAGCCGGCGTTCAGGGCGCAATGCCTGTTTTGCAAACCTTGCAGGCGGCGCCTCCCGCGGCGGGCGGCGGCTGTCCCGGCTCGGCTCACGCAGTTTTTGAACGTAAAACGCCGGCCGCAACCGGCCCGGCAAAAGGTCCGCAGCCGTCCGAACTGACCCACTGGCCGATTCAGCTGCATCTGATCAATCCCGCCGCTGATTCTTTCCGCGGCAGAGATGTCGTGATGGCCGCCGATTGCGCGGCGTTTGCCGCAGGCGACTTTCATGAACGGTTTTTAAAAGGCAAGAGCCTGGTTATCGCCTGTCCCAAACTTGACGAGGGACAAGATGAGTATATCGAAAAAATCCGCCGTCTGGTGGATGAGGCCAGAATCAATACGCTGTCGGTGGTGATGATGCAGGTGCCCTGCTGCCGGGGACTCATGCAGATTGCCCAGGCTGCCCTGCAAAAGGCCGCCAGAAAAGTGCCGCTGAAAGCCGTTGTCATCAGCATACAGGGTGACGTGCTCTCTGAGGATTGGGTGTAGCGGAAAAGTTTTCAGTTGCGGCCGAAGTCCTGAAGGAGGTTGGTCCATGCCTTTTTTTACGGCGGATGACGGCGTCCGTCTGTATTATCAAATGAGCGGCCAGGGCGAACCGGTGTTGTTCATTCATGGCCTGACGGCAAGTTCTCTCTTTTTCCAAAAGCAGATCCCCGCTTTTTCCCGGCATTTTCAGGTCATTGCGCCTGATCTGCGGGGGCACGGGGAATCGGGAACCCTCGATGACCATCTGACGCTTGCTCGGCTGGCAAAGGATTTAAAGCAGCTTTTGACGGAATTGAGCATATCCCGGGCATCCCTGATCGGCTGGTCGATGGGCGCTCATGTCATTTTTGAATATATAAAAAATTACTCCTGCTCGACCATTGACAAAATCGTCATCTCCGAAATGGCCCCGAAGCTTATGAAGTCCGATGATTGGGCTTACGGTCTTTACGGCGTCTTCAGCCGCAAGCCTGGAGACTTCGGCCATGACGACAATCTTTATCTTCTGTCCGTTATGCTCAACGACTGGAAGGGATACAGCAGGGTGGTTGCCCAGCGAATCTTAAACAGGTCCCTGTTTAATGAAAAGATGGAATTTAATGCCTCGGCGGATTTTAAGGGAAAGGGTGATTTGCCCTGGCTGTATGAAGAAATGGCGAAGAACAAAGCCGGCACCATCGCGGCGTTCTGGATTTCCATGGCGATGCAGGATTACCGGCCGTTGTTGAAGGAAATCGATGTGCCCTGTCTGCTCATGTATGGAAAGGAAAGCAATTATTATCCGCCGGGGAATTACGATTATATGCAAAAGCAGATTCCCGACGCCAGGGTCATCGCGTTCCCGGAATGCGGCCATGCCCTGCATCTTCAGGACCCGGAAATGTTTAACCGGGTGGTGATGTCTTTTTTGCAGACCCCGGATTCCGGAAAATAAATTGAGCTGTCAGGGGGTTTCAGACAGCGTCAGAAAAGCCATTCCCGCTTTACCGGAACAGTCATTCGAGACACTCAGTTTTACTGAGTGGTTTTTCTCCGGCACAGCGTCAGCAGGACTCCGCCCAGTCCGAAGGTGATCGCCACAGCTTTGATCAGCATCCCGATATAGAAGGGTATCCAGCCGAGAACCCAGAGGATGCTGATGCCTACCAGGGTTTCTTTGACCAGCGATTTTTTATAGCCATGGAAGATTCGGGTGATGATAACATTGCCCAGGAGCGAACCAAACGCAATAAAGCCGACGATGGCTGCCAGAAGCAGAGCTGTAAAGGCCACCGGAATTAAAACGATGCCGATAATGGATATGGCGAGCAGCATAAAAAAAGGAACGATCATTAAGGTCGCGAGAAAACCGAACAGAAATGACTTGAAGAGGTTTGCCTGAACGGCATTGGCAATGACAGCCAGCGAGCGGGGGATCAGCAGGGTCATGATCAGCGCGATCATCAGGATGATGGCAAAAAAGCACAGAGAAATGATATTGAGAATCAGCGACCAGCCTTCTGATTCTCCCCGCAGGGCGGACGCAATGGATGATGACAGCGTGGATGAGTTGATTTCCGTGATGTCGCCGAAAACCAGAGAGCCGCTTCCCCTCGCGACAACGCCGCCCACGACAATCACATTGCCCCGGACGACGGCTTTGTTGGTCAGAACGGCCGAACCGGCGATGGCCAGAATATTTTTTTCGACCAGTCCGTTGACCGTGACCTGACCGCCTAAAACGACGATGTTGTCAACGTCTTGTCCTTCTTCGATGGTGATGTCATCGCCCGCCTTGAAGACGTTTTTTGCTTGGGCAGGCATCGACAGAAACAACAAAAAGGTCAGGGTGATGATGGTGGTCAGCTTAAATTTCATGGGTCAATCTTCGTTTCGTCCGCCGGCTTTCGTCGCGCCAGTATTTTTTGCCGGGCATAAGCAATAACACCCGGCATCACTGATATAATCACGATCGCCACAATCACAAGAGAGAAATTCTTTTTTACCGAAGGAATGTTGCCGAAGAAATACCCGCCCAAGAGAAACGTGCACACCCAGGCAATGCCGCCAACCACATTATAAGTGATGAATTTCCCGTAGGTCATTGCGCCGACACCGGCCACAAAAGGAGCAAACGTGCGGATAATCGGCATGAAACGGGCAATAATGATGGTTTTGCCGCCGTGACGTTCGTAAAAATTATGGGTTTTGATCAGGTATTCTTTTTTAAAGAAACGGCTGTCATCGAAATGAAAAACTCTGGGGCCGATATAATGGCCGATGGCATAGTTGACACTGTCCCCGGCAATGCCGGCAATGCACAGCAGAATCAGCAGCGCTTCGATATGCAACGCGCCCAGAGCCGCCAGCGCTCCCAGGGTAAAAAGCAGGGAATCTCCGGGCAGGATGGGGGTGACCACCAGCCCGGTTTCACAAAAAATCACCATAAATACGATGAGATAAGCCCATATTCCGAAGCTCTCGACGATGACCGGCAAATATTTATCGAGGTGAATAAAAAAATCTACAAAATAGAGGATTATGTCCATATTTATGCTATACTCCCGCGAAAGAAAATGGATTAAAATGCGTGGGCATCCTATATAGGGTTACCAGGGGCAGTGTCAATATGAAATAAAGATCCATATTTAGAATTGGCCTCCGGGTGTTGCCGGAGGCAGGGCAGTTACGCCGGCTATTCCATTCTGATTATCAACTTCCTCTGTTAAGAATTACTGCCCTTCAATGCGCTCATAATAAAATAAAAATAAAAAAGAGGAGATTAAAAACAATGAGAACGAAGCAAGATTACATCAAGGGACTTTCCAAAATGAAGCGCAACTTGTATTACGACGGACAGCTCATCGACCGCACCGATGATTTGCAGGCGTTATGCCTCAATACCATCGGCACCACTTACGACGAAGCGGAAAAACCGGAAAATCAGGATCTGATGACGGCGATTTCCCACTTGACCGGAGAGCGCATCAACCGCTTCACGCACATCCACCAGAACAAGGAAGACCTGCATCGCAAGCAGGACATGACCCGTATGCTCTGCCAGAAAGTGGGCGGCTGCATCCAGCGCTGCATGGGCATTGATGCCACCAATTCCATCTACAATGTTTCTTATGAAGCGGATAAGATGAATAACGGGGCCACGCAGTATCACGAGAATTTCAAAAAATGGCTCACCCGGTTTCAGACGGAAGACCTGGTCGGTTGCTGCGCTCAGACGGACGTCAAGGGCGACCGCATGCTCCGTCCGGCGGAGCAGCCGAATCCCGGATCCTATGTGTACATCAAAGAGCGTCTGAAAGATGGAATCGTGGTCGAAGGGTGCAAGGTGCACATTTCGGAAGCCTCCGTGGCCGACGAGGTTCTGGTGGTGCCGACCCGCGCCATGCGCAAAGAAGATAAGGATTATGCGGTGTCCTTTGCCATTCCCGGTGACTGGGATGGCCTGAAGCAGGTCGTAACCATCCACGATCTGCGTCCACGCAAGCATTACAAGCGGGGCTTCGTGCCGGGTTCCACGGACTCCTACATGATTTTTGACAATTGCTTTATTCCCTGGGAGCGCGTGTTCCTGGCCGGTGAATGGCAGCACGGCGGCGTCATGGCCCTGCTGTTCGCTTTGTTTCACCGTCATTCCTATTCCGGCTGCAAGCCCGCCATCGGCGACGTGATCCTGGGCGGAGCGGCGCTCGCGGCCGAGGTCAACAATATCCATAAGGAATCTCATGTCCGGGAGAAACTGGCGGAAATTATCATGACGACCGAACTGGGCTATGCCGCCGGTTACACGGCTTCCGATCTGGGCGGACCCCAGGTGTTCATGCCCGGTAAAGGATTTGTCCCGTATGGTCCCGGCTCTTTTGTTCCCCATTCGATTTATTGCAATGTCGGCCGCTGCCTGTCCGGCGAGGCGGTCTTCCGTGAAGCCGAAATCCTGTGCGATATCTCCGGCGGCGTCACAGCGACCTTCCCGCATGAGGAGGATTTCAAGAATCCGGCAACGGGCGATCTTCTGCTGAAATACACGAAGCGGAATCCCAATATGCCCGCCGAGGATCAGGCGCAATTCTGGCGCTATCTCGGCGACGTGCTGTGCTCGGCAACCGGCGGCATCCGCAACATCGGCGCCTATAACGGCGGCGGATCACCCATCATGGAGCAGATCGCCATTACCACGCAGTATGATATCGAATCACGCAAGAAGCTGGTGAAGTACATTGCCGGCATGAGCGGCGGCGACCGCGAAGCGCTGGCCAAGACCAATACAAGGTAATCATGGAATCAACTAAAGGTGCGGCAGTTGCCTTGCCGCACCTTTAGTTGAAATAGTAAGCCATAAAGGTGACCCGGAAAACAAGCTGGGGGAATTTTTTGCTCTCCACTTCTTCAAACCCCAGCTTTTCATACCAGTCTCTTAATTCCTGCTGTTCGGCGATGATTCCGATCTGTACGCGATAGACGCCAAGAAGCCGGGCTTTCGATAAAACATGCTTCACCAGCGCTTCGCCAAATCCCTTTCCGCGCTCTTGCGGCAGAACCGCCAAACGCTCCAGATAGCAGACTTCATCGTTTATTTTTTCCAGGGCGACGCAGCCTGCCGGCCGACCGTCGCTTTCCAGGAGATAAAAGGTGACGCCCCTGTTCATCTCGCGCAGCAGCCACTCGGGGCGGCAGTTGGAAGGATGGGTCGGACTGTTCTGCGGCGTGAGCCCGAATCGTTCGGCCACATCAGAAAACGCACTGCGTATCACCTCAACCAGGATGTCGATATCATCCCGTGCGCCTTCGCGAATACTGCATCCCATGGCGTACCTCCCGGCTTTCAATCCGCCTGGCCTATGCCCGCGGCAAATTTGCCCTTAAAATATTTCTTGACGATCGGGCCTGGTTCTCATCAGGCCTCCTTTGAAAATGATCATCCTTATTAATATTTAAATCTCATCCCGCGATTTCGTTTCACACGGTATTCCTAATTCAAAACAGCCGGTCAATATCCCGGCTAACCTGGTCAAGCCAATTTCTGCGGTCGGCCTCCGAGCTTGCAACAACCACATTAAACATCCGTCGATAAACGCTGCTCACGCCGCAAAGCCCGAAGATGCACTGCTTCCAGATGGCCTCCAGCGGATCGCCGAAAACGTTTTTCTCTCTTTCCGATTCCGTGTTGGATGTATTGTAAACCAGCGCGGTCTTTGCTTTGAGCAACCCTTTGGGAACGCCTGCACCGGCATCGCCTTCCAGAAACTCGTAGGCGACGCCGGGGCGAATCACCCGATCCACCCAGCCCTTGAGCATGGCGGGAGGCTGTCCCCACCAGTTGGGATGAACGATGACGATGCCGTCCGCCTGGGAAATTTCTTCACACTGCTGCCGGATGGCGGCGGGCAAGTCTGCGTCTTTGGCGATTTCTATTCGGGTAAGCAACGGATCGAATTTTTCTTTATAAAGATCGTGAAAGAAAACGTCGTGATCTTTGAGTTTCAGCACTTCCAACACCTTGTAAGCGATGGCGTGGTTGAAACTCAAGGGGTCGGGATGGGCAAGAATTACTGAGATTTGCATGATGAATGGTCTCCAATCAACAAGGGTGACTGAGTGTAATGCAGGGACCGGTTTATTTCAATCTTCTTTTGGCTGACATTGGCGTAGCAGTAGCAGCAGCCATGCCTGCACGTGTTGTATTCGCCGATATCCACACTGGCGACGCACCCGCAACCCTCCCGCTGGTATTTATCCTTTGCCATGTTCAGTTTTGCGCCGGTCAATTTTGAAATCAGGCGATTGTCGATGCATTGGCCATGCTCAATCCCCAGATCGGAAAGATCGATCTTCTCCGCACAGGTCGCCATGCACATGCCATGGCCTCGGGCAATCCGCGCGAACTGTTTTGCCAGCAGATGCATTTCCGATTTATCGGGTGGCCTGACGGAGAGATCAGCCATCCTGCTCCGGATATGACGATACATATCCAGGAAACTGATGACGCACGTGTCGGTATAACCGGACAAGCGCCGTGCCAGTTCATCGAAGTGATTCAGGTGATAATCGACCGTCAAACTCTGCGACAGCAAGATCGGATCATAACGCCAGATCATACTTTCAGCCCCGATTGTTTCGGAAAGCTTCAGAAACGTGTTGACGATTTCGGCCTTCGGCGGCAGGTGTGGTTCAATGTCTTGGCAGTAAGGCGTCAGTGTGAACTGAAAATAAAAAGGAAAGTCCTTGAGCAGTTGAAGCCGATTGCGCATCGGGGCCGGATCTTTGGTCCAGAAGACAAGACAGTCAACATCCGCAGGTGCAAGTGAAATTCTTCTCACCTGTTTGGGATTCATCGGATTGCGCACCTGCACGTATCCCGAGCTTAGCCGGTGAAAAAACCAATCGCTGTAAAAAGCGGGTATGTCAGAACGCCTGCTGCAGCTGATGATCATGTTGGCTCCCAATTGCATCTCATATCGATATAGACTGAAGAATCGGGATTCGGTTAGTCGTTATAGGGTCCGAGGAAACGTTCGCCGTTGAAGTGGATCAGATGCGTTGGAGAGTCGGCAACCCAGACCTCTGTTTCCCAGGAGATGTCGCTTAGATATTTCAGCATGGCGTGTCGATCGAGAAAGGCCGTCACAAATACCAGCCCGGCGCTTGAGCCGGCAAACAATTCTTTCAGCTCTGCTCTTCTTTTCGGATTTACCGGCCCATGACTGGTCACCGCTTCGATCAAGAGCAGCCAGTTTTGCTTAGCATGATAGACCACCACATCCGGCATCTTGCCATGTTCTTCGATTGTAACGCCAAGCGATGACAAAATGTCTGAATCATAGTAAGCCCATTTCAGTTGCGTATCGCCCACATAAATCATCCGGCCGCCGGGGGTGTACAGGGAGCAGAAATCCCTGATGACTTTCTTTATGAGAACATTCCGACGATCCGGTGAAAACCTGATTTTCTGACCGACCGCAATCTGTACAGGCACTCGCGGCATAACCTGTTCAGCTTCGTATTTGTTTTTCAGTGCTTTAGTCGTCATTTACGACCCCATTGAGATTAGCTTGAAGGTATGTCATCCCAATACAGAAACAAATTCCGCTATAATTTTTACGTCCTTTGCATTCTCACGGGTAAAGATTATGGGCTCATATCCTGATGCATATGTATCAGGTTTAAGAATAATGGATGTGTGATGCCAAGTGTCATCCTGACGAATGTCTTTAGTACTCGTGTATACTTTTACAGTATAATGCTGTCCACCAGAATCTATATCAGCAATATCTTTGTGTTGAGCGAGAACAATACGTCCCTGGCGCGGTCCTTCGGGGTTCAATCTAAAAAGGCACCATGCACCGTTTGGTATCCGGCGATTCATTGATTCGCCAATGACTTGTGCTACAAAGAGGCCGCGATGGTGGCGAAAAGAATCGGGGAGCTCAACCCAGTCTATTTTATCAATTTCTTCTTCACTTTGTCCATTTATCCATTCAACTACATTTTGCTCATCACTAAATTTTCCTGCCGCAACCTTGAGATCGTATAGTGGGACACAATTGGTAAATGGTTTCACCTCTTTTTGCGACAAGCGTCTGAATGGAAGAATAGACAACTCTACTTGTGATGCTGTTGTTTCTTGATCGGGTAAAGATTTATTTTGAATTGCGGGCAGATCCATACGGCTCTTAAAAAATCGTTCAGTGTCCTTGTCCATAAAGTATACATAACAGCCCTTCATACCACGTGAAAACAGGACACGGTAAGTATTTTTTACCAGCTCGATGAATTTATCCTGAGCCCTTCTGACAGGACTATCATATGAATTTTCCCGATGACCAATCCATTTTTGATCATCAAGGTTATAAGTCAAATCCGTACCGACAATTACACCTACGTAATCAAATTCAAATCCTTGTGCTGTATATATGCAACCGATTTGATTAATTCCATTAGGATCATAAGCCCACAAAGGGGCTTTCGGTATCCCCATGGCAAGTCTTCGCGCATCGGGTTTTGCGTTCCATGGTCTTTGATAGGCGTCAATCTGCACATCTGCCAGAAGATTTCCCTGATTGTCGGGATTAGACCAAGGCCAACAAAAGCCTGCCGTCAAACGCGCAGTGAAACCATTAACGGCTTTTTCTCTGATGGCGGTATCAAGCGCTTCCGGAGACTGAAAAATTTGAAACTCAAATGATTCATCTCCCTCCCAGATTATGTTCGCCGTCCTCTCTATATCCAAGGTGTTATTGATCCAGTTCACAAATCCATCCGAACCAGCGCATCTGAATTGGGCCTCAAGCTCATATTCGAAGATACGGCAGTTGTTTTTTTCTGCCTGCTCCGTGATAAAACCGGATGAACCGATTTCATCTGGCCGCACCACCTGTTTATCATCGATGAAGAATACACTTACATTGGAAGCATCAAGCAACTCCTGAATCTGTGTTTTATTACTCTGCTGTACTCTAGGAGTAAACCTGCTGTTGCTCGTTTTGCGGATGCGGTGTGCTTCATCACAAATCAAGACATCAATCTCATTTGATTGTGCCTGTGCATAGCTATTGAAATATTTGAATTGAGCTGATCCACGAAGACCAATAACCTTCCGTAGCGTTTCAGTAAATGCCTTTGAACCGGTGGCATAATGTGCATTAAGACTTTTTGATAATAGGTCACTCATTAAATTAATGGCAATAACTGACTTTCCTGTTCCAGGGCCACCTTTAACGATAATGACAGTTTTTTTGCGATCATGGAAGCCTTCTTTCGCACAAGCTAATACTTTATTATAAACAACATATTGTTCATCAAGAAGGATGTACTCTTTTTGCCCTTGAATTACGTTACTAACATGCTGCATCAGCTTTTTACTTGGGCGGTATTTACTTTCTTCGATCTTTCGCAGAACCGATTGACCACGCCCACCATCTAGGCCGCTGATGAGAAAATCTTTAATGAGCGGGACGTCATCTGCCATAAAGGTTGGAAATTGCTTGATCAGAGTTTTAAACGAATCATCGAGAAGTGGATCACCTTCTTCGGCATAATAGTTATGAAGGTAAGCACAGGATTTTAGTTGAACAGGCGCTGGGCCTTCATGAAAAGCTGTGTGATTGTCCGCAAGATAGTGGTGATATTGTCCCACCTGTGCGGATGGATGCAAAATATCTCTTTCTCCTCCACCGACCCAGGTGGAAACCAAATTCTCGCCATTACTCCTTCCGCATTTGTCCCACTGTTTTAATTCAATAATAACGGCATTGTCACGCGCATGGCTGTCTTTGCCACAAATAAGGCAGTCCAGCCTTCTTGACGTAAGAGGGAGTTGAAATTCCAGTATTACACCATGATCACTTAAATTCGCTTCCTGAAAGACACCAGAAACTGCGCGAAGAGAATTGCGCCAGGAATTTACTTCATTGGGAGAAGGTTTATACCGGTAATGCTTAATAAACGCATCAGAAAGCTTGCCGGCAATCTGATTATGGACGGCAGCACGAATGAAATCCTGAGACATCCCGGAATATAATCGCATTTCAAAGCTCCGTATATTTTTTAGCCGACCCTTTTGCTTTCTCAACAGGGTATTTATCTGTATTTTTTATTAGTTTTTCATTTGCCGCTGCTATTGGATCAATGCCAAGCTGGTCCGCAAGGCGTGCGAGATAAATTTGGGTGTCGGCAACTTCATCTTTCACTTTTTCAAGTGTCTTTTGATCGAGATTCCGGCTTTGTTCTTCAGTTAGCCATTGAAAGTGCTCCATGATCTCTGATGCTTCGACGGCAAGAGCCATGGAAAGATTTTTTGGTGAATGAAATTGTTCCCAGTCGCGTTCTTTGGCAAACAAACTGAGTTTTTTCATGAGGTCATGCATTTAATCACCTGACTTAATGAATGTTTGCTTTGTGCGTCTCTAACGCCATTTTGTAAGCTTCGGCAAAATCGAGACCACAGTTCACGGATGGATCGTAGAGTTTGAAGCCCACATACATCAGACACAGCAGATGCAGGCCCGAAAATGCCTCACCAGGGTACGCCTTGATGGTATAGTTTTTGCCGGGGGTGGTGTGGTCAATACCGTTCATGCCGAGAAGACTGATCTCGGAGACAACGGAAAAGATGCCGTCGCGGGATTGACCTTCGAAGCGGCGAAGGGCGTCGAGGCAGTACGTATAGGCTTCGGGTTTATCGGTTTTCAGCGGTTCTGACAAACCAGTGTCGGCGGTGTCCTGTTTTTCGTTGAGATAGGTTGTATCCATCTGCCAGTCATACCATGGCCTGATCTTGAGGATACGCGCAAATTCATCCACCACGTCGTATTCGTCCCCCGGCGTATGTTGGGACATCCATGTTTTCCAGATATCAAAGAGGTTTTGGCCATACGAAAAATATTCAGACTTGCGATAGACGGATGCGTAATCGGTCAGACCCGAAAAAAGATCATCAATAAAAAGCGCATAAGCACAATTAAGTGTTACGCTGGCACGAAATATGATGGGGGGGGTGAGCTGTTTAATCTCGGGGTTAACGAACGTGTGCAGTCCTTCCATATGCATCTGATAGAGTGACGCAAACTGCGAATGACGAAGATCCGGATATTTATCATAGATGCTACGTTCGATCAGCATATCGAGCGGCAAATTGAATACCTGCCCCGTCAGGCCCTGGATGAGTTTGAGCGCGATGTCGCTGATGCGGTCTTCTGCATATCCCTGCCGCTGCAATTTTGTAATATGATCGGAAATGGCATGGACTGCGTATTCCCTGGTTTTAGCCGTTGTTGCAAAAAAACGGTTTCGGTTGATCTGGCGCGCTTCCTGCTCCAAAACGATATGCTCCAGTTCATGAGCGACAAGATGGGGCGTCATCGCCTCGGAACGCATGCGATAACGCACGCGATGCTCGTTACGCTTGTGCTTCCACGCCATCTGAGAAACGGCGGAAATGTATTCGAGTGAATTGTCCTCTTCAACAACGATGGAATGCCCCGTTGCGATCTCCAGTGCCGTTTTCCTCGCCATGATTGAGTCCATAAGCATACGGCAATCCCTGCGGGCAAGCTCCGTGCTGAGTTCCAGATAAAGTTTGCGGGAATTTTTATAAACCGGCGCACTGCGAATATCCGTCGACGCCGGTTGCTCAAAAAGCTGTTCCAGACTTTTCAAAGCCGCTTCAGGAGCGCCGGTCATCCGGCTTACCAGGGCAAGGCCAAAATACGTATTGGGATATGTCGGATCAATCGCCAGCGCTTTGTTGAAAAGTTCTTTGGCCTTGGCAAAATGGCCCTGTTCCAACTGCAAGGTGGCAAAGTTGTTGAACAGGATGTTGTCATTCGGGTTAATGTTCAGACCGGCTTCATAATAAAACTCAGCCACATCAACGGCCCGTTCATGTTTGGTTGCAATATTGCCCAGCAGCACGTAGGTCCAGGCGTCGGTCGGGTCGATTTTGAGGCATTGGCGCAGTAGCTCCCTGGCCTGATCAATGTTGCCGGTTTCCAGGTGAGCCATCGCCAGATTGCGGCGCGCATCGACATGCTGGGGGATGACTTCAATCACTTTGCCAAAATGTTTAATCGCCTTGGCATATGCGCCTTGCTGCGCTTCTTTTACGCCTTTCTGGTAAGACTTCATGGCCTCATTGATTTTGTCTGCCCGCTGCTCCTGCAATGTAATAGTGGCCATCCCATTCGAAATGGAAACGTCAATGGCCGGAGATAAAAAGCCATAGGATTCCTTGATTAAATCGATGGCATCGCGTTCCGATAGCGTGGACAGATCGACGGGTTTTGCGGGATCGAGGATGATGTGTCTTAAAGGAACGATGATGGTGATCATGAAAAGGGGATCTGTCCTCTCTTTGGCTTTTTACGTACGTTAATAAACGATTCTAACAGCTAAAGCTATTTCGCCAGCAGCTTTTCCAGTGCCGGGAAAACTCTTTCCAGATTCTCCGGCTGGGTGCCGCCGGCCTGGGCCATGTCGGGGCGGCCGCCGCCCTTGCCGCCGACGAGCGGGGCGAGTTCCTTGATGATGTTTCCGGCATGGAATTTCGAGGCGAGGTCTTTGGTGACCATGCACAGAAGCAGGGCTTTGTCATCGGCCTTGCTGCCCAGAAGAATCACGCCGGAGGCCAGCTTATCGCGCAGTTTGTCGCCGAAGTCGCGCAGGGTCTTGGCGTCGGCAATGCTGACTTCTGCGGCCAGCACTTTTACGCCGGCGATTTCCTTCACCTGACTCATCAGGTCGCCGGATGCATTGGCGGCAAGTTTCCCCTTGAGGGCTTCGATTTCTTTTTCCAGCTCACGGGTCTGCTTCAGAAGTTTTTCGGTTCGATCATAGACCTCCGATTGAGCGGCTTTAAACAATCCCGCGGTTCGTTTCAGTTCTCCTTCCGCCTTCTGAACATGGGCCAGCGCTTCCTTTCCGGTGACGGCCTCCAGTCGGCGCACGCCGGCGGCAATCGCTGATTCATGCATGATTTTGAGCAGGCCGATATCGCCGGTCCGCTCCACATGCGTGCCGCCGCACAGCTCCATGCTCATTTCGCCCATCTTGACAATGCGGACCGTTGCTCCGTACTTCTCGTCAAATACGGCCGTTGCGCCGGTTTTGAGCGCGTCCTCAAGCGCGCAGACTTCCGTTTGCACGGGAAGATTTTTGCGGATCATATCGTTGGCGATGGTTTCCACGCGCAGAAGTTCTTCATCGCTGATCCTGGAGAAATGGGTAAAGTCAAAGCGCAGCCGCTCGGCGTTGACGAGCGAGCCGGACTGCTTGATGTGATCGCCCAGCACCGCCTTGAGCGCCGCCTGCAAAAGATGCGTGCCGGAATGGTTGGCGGCAATGGCTTTGCGCCTCTCCAGATCGATCACCAGCTTTGCGGTTGCGCCGATTTTGATTTCGCCTGCGTGAACAACGCCCTTATGGACAATGAACTTGTCGATGGGCTTTTTCGTGTCTTCAACGGTAAAACTGAAGCGCTCTCCTTCCAGGTAACCGGTGTCGCCCGTCTGCCCGCCCGATTCTCCGTAAAAAGGCGTGCTGTCCAAAACGATCTCTGCCTTCTGGCCTTCGCGCGCCTGGTCCGCGGGTTGGCCATCCACAAAAATGGCCGTGACTTTCGCTTCATCCCTGCGGACGGCTTCATAGCCGCAGAATTCAGTGATAATGCCGGAGCTCGACGCCTTGAGGTAGCATTCGGAGACGGCTTCTTCGCCGCTGCCTTTCCAGGCGCCGCGCGCGCGTTCACGCTGACGCTCCATCTCGGCTTCAAAGCCTTCCATGTCGAGTGTAATCTTGTCTTTTTTAACAATGTCCGCCGTCAGATCCGTAGGGAAGCCGAACGTGTCATAGAGTTTAAAAATCAGCGCGCCGGGCAGGACCGCTTGGCCCTCTTTCTTGAGCGCGGCCGTTTCCTCCTGCAAAATACGCAGACCGGCGTCAAGGGTTTCCATGAAGCGCTGCTCTTCGTTGAGGATGACTTTGGTGATGAAAGAGGCTTTTTCCACCAGATCGGGATAAATGCCTTTCATCATGCCGATGACGACCTGGGCGCATTCATTTAAAAACGGTTTGTCGATACCCAGCATTTTACCGTGACGCGCCGCCCGGCGCAGGATGCGGCGCAGGACATAGCCGCGGCCATCGTTTGCGGGCATAATGCCGTCGCCGATTAAAAAAGTGACGGCGCGGCTGTGGTCGGCAATGACGCGGATGGAAATATCATTCTCCGCGTTTTTGCCGTAAGTCTTGCCGGAGAATTTTTCAACAAAGCGGATGATGGGCGCAAATAAATCCGTATCGTAGTTGCTTTTGACGCCCTGAATGACGGCCGTGAGCCGTTCGAGCCCCATTCCCGTATCAATGCTGGGCTTGGCCAGCGGCGTCAGCTTGCCTGTTTCATCCCGGTCAAACTGGGTGAAAACGTTGTTCCAGATCTCCAGGTGGCGGTCGCAGTCGCAATAGACGTCGCATTCCGGGCGGCCGCAGCCCGTGCCTTCGCCCTGGTCAAAAAGAATTTCGGAGCAGGGGCCGCAGGGGCCGGTTTCTCCCATCATCCAGAAATTGCTTTTTTCACCCATGCGGACGATGCGGTCCGCCGGGACCTTCATTTTTTCATTCCAGATTTTAAACGCTTCGTCGTCGTTTTCGAAAATAGTCACCCAGAGTTTTTCCCTGGGGAGTTTCACGACGTCAATCAGGTATTCCCACGCCCAGGTGATGGCATCTTCCTTGAAATAATCGCCGAAGGAAAAATTGCCCAGCATTTCAAAGAAAGTGTGATGACGCGCGGTGACGCCGACGTTTTCCAGGTCGTTATGTTTGCCGCCGGCTCTTGCGCATTTCTGACAGGTAACGGCTTTGGTATAACCGCGGTTTTCGAGGCCTAAAAACGCGTTCTTGAACTGGACCATACCGGCGTTGGTGAAAAGCAGCGTGGGATCGTCTTTGGGAATGAGCGATGAACTCGCCACCCGTGTGTGCCCTTTGCTTTCAAAAAATTTCAAAAAACTTTCCCGTATCGCGTCGCCTTTCTTAACCATCAAATTCTTCCTCCGCTCGCTTTCCCAGTTTATTTAAAATCAAGCCCGGCGGGAAACCCCGTCCCATCAGGCTTTGAAATATTCTCTGCTTTTCTCTGGCATCATAGACAGCCGGCGTTTTGCGGGCTGTCTTTTTTTTAATGAGTTTTACGATCGCTTCGTCTTCCGACAGTTCCTGACGGGCCGAAGCGACGGCATCATCGATCAGCCTTGTCTGAATGCCTTTTTCCTGCAGGCTGGCGATGATTTTACGATTGCCCCAGAGCTTGTTTACCGCCAGATTGCGCGCCCATTGAATGGCAAAGGACGCGTCATTGAGATACTTCAAATCGCGGAGTTTTTCCAGTGCTTCTTTTATAACGGCTGCGGGAAAACATTTCTCCCGCAGCTTTTGTTCCAGCTCTTTTTCGGAGTGCGGCCGCAAAGACAAAAGACGAAACGCTTTTTGCCTGGCAGCCGCCGGATCTAAGACTTTCACCTTACTCTTCCTGCTCCTTGGCTACGATGCCTAATTTGGCGCGGACATCGCCTTCGATGGTTGTCATGATGTCCGGATTTTCCTTCAAAAATACGCGGGAGTTGTCGCGTCCCTGACCCAGCCGGTCGCCCTTGTAAGAATACCAGGCGCCGCTTTTTTCTATAATGCCGTTTTCAGCCGCCAGATCGAGCACGTCGCCCTCGCGCGAAATGCCCTCGCCGAAAATGATATCAAATTCCGCCTCCCGGAAGGGCGGTGCCATTTTGTTTTTGACCACTTTCACCTTGGTCCGGAAGCCGATCACGTCCTGGCCGTTTTTGATGGAGGTCATTTTCCGGATGTCGAGCCGCTGGGATGAATAAAATTTCAATGCGTTCCCGCCGGTCGTTGTTTCGGGATTGCCGAAAAAGACGCCGATTTTCATGCGCAGCTGGTTGATGAAGATAACGGTGGTCTTGGATTTGCTGATCGCGCCGGTGAGCTTGCGCAGGGCCTGTGACATGAGGCGCGCCTGCAGACCCATCTGGGCGTCGCCCATTTCGCCTTCCAGCTCCGCTTTGGGCACGAGCGCCGCCACGGAGTCGACGACCAGAACGTCCAGCGCGCCGCTCCTGACCAGGGTCTCCGCGATTTCCAGGGCCTGTTCGCCCGTGTCCGGCTGAGAGATTAGCAATTCGTCCGTATTCACGCCGATATTTTTGGCATAAGTGACATCGAGGGCATGCTCCGCATCGATATAAGCCGCGATGCCGTTTTTTTTCTGCGCCTCGGACACAATGTGCAGCGCCAGCGTCGTTTTTCCGCCGGACTCCGGTCCGTATATTTCAATGACGCGGCCGCGCGGAACGCCGAACGTCCCCAGCGCGATATCGAGGCTCAGCGATCCGGTGGATATTGCCGGCACGTCCGCCACGCGGTCGTGGCTGCCCAGCTTCATAATCGATCCCTTGCCGAACTGTCTTTCAATCTGCGTAATTGCTAAATCCACAGCCTTCGTTCTATCCATATCTGCGCACATAATTACAATATCCTCCTTCACCCCGTTGTTTTTTTATATAGCCTGTAGCTCATCTCATGGCTCGTAGTTCGTGGTTAAACAGTTTGTGTCTCGTCGCTGCCGGCTCACGGTTTTTAAGCCTTGTACTCAGCCATCTGCTTCTTGTCCAGTTCTCATAAAAGCGCGCCTCTGCACCCTGTGCTGGCTCAGTGTTTTACGGGCATTCCCCTAAAATCAAAATCATTTCTCCTTCAACTCCTTCTCAATAAATTTCTTCAATTCTTCTTCGGATGGAAGACGGAGCTTATATTTGCTGACAAACAACCTGTCTTGGTCATTCGCCGTGGCATATTCAACCAGAGTCTTGTTTTTGTCCGTAACCAGCAAAATGCCTATCGGTGGATGATCTCCTTTTTCCATCATATTGGATTTATAGTAATTTAAATAAGTCACCAACTGAGCGGCATGGGCATGAGAGAATGAATCAACTTTTAATTCAATCAGGACATGGCATTTTAGAATCCGATGGTAAAACACAAGATCAATAAAGAAATATTCATCACCAAGAAGGATCCGTTTTTGCCGCCCCTCAAAACAAAATCCATTACCCATTTCAATGATAAAAGATTGCAGATGATCCGTCAGGGCCTGCTCCAGTTCCGATTCCTCGACCAGATGCGGCTTGCTGATATTGAGAAATTCAAATAAATAATGCGATTTAATAATATCCTCGGGAGTACCCGGCGTAATTTTACGACTAATTTGTTCTAACGCCTTTGCCTTATCCTTAGAGATTCCCAATCTTTCGTAGCTGAGAGTCGATATTTGTCTTTTCAACTCACGAACGGAAAGATTGGTTTTAATGATGAGTAATTCGTAATATTTCCTTTTCGTCTCGTCATCAATTTTTATCAATTCTGTAAAATGGGAATATGATATTTGACTGGTGATGTTTTGGGGACGTTCGCATGGCATTGCGGTTACGTCCGTCACATCCAATTTTTGGGACGGCGTCCCAAGAATCTTTGGCGGCAATAAATTTTCGGATAATATTTGAAAGAAATGCTGTTTGGAATCTTGGGACAGCGCCCCAAAGATATGAGGATATATCTTGTAAAACTGCCGACAGCGTGACAACTCTGGTGAAGTCAGGCCTTTAATGCGGATGGAATCCGCCAGTTTCCCTAAAAGATCAGCGCCATACTTAGCCCGGTCTTTTCCATGTTGCTCAAATTCCACAATATAGTAACCAGTTAACCAATTCCGCAGAGTCAATCCCAGATTCACAGCTTTACTTGCCTGCTGCTGAAGCGTGTTATGCGCTTCGTTGATTAATTTTACTAATGATTTGAAGTTCATTTTATTTCTTTAAATGAAAACGTTTAGTTTAATTCGCTTTATTTCTCCGGTTTACTCATCGCTTTCATCGTCTGCTCAACTCAGAGAAACTTAGTATTTTACGGACGTCCCCCTTCCGGTTCTTCCTGTTTTAGCTTGTTTTTATATTCAATTTCCGGATTATCCCGCCAGCGGAAACGTCGACAGCCTTGTATATTTCGAACCCTGCGGCGTCAGTTTACTTTGAAATAAAATCAGCTCCCGGATATGAAATTCCCCGGCGGAAAAATTTGTTTGTTTGGTCAGAGCCTCACCAATTCCCGACACCTCGCGTGGGTCTTTGATGCGGGCGAGCGTCAGGTGCGCCTGGAAAGGACGGTCTTCTTTGGAGAAACCGATGAGGGCAAAATCCGCGTCCAGTTGCTTTTGCAGAGCGGCCAGTTTCTCTATATTACCCGATGTTCCGCACCAGAGGACCCGCGGTTTGCGGGCGTCCGGAAATACGCCCAGTTTCTCAATCTGCAGATTCAAAGACAATCCAGGCGCCACCCTGTTTTGCACGGCAGCAGATATCTTTTGTACGTCATCCAGGGAGACATCGCCGAAAAATTTCAAAGTCAGATGCTGCGCCTGCGGTCGGGTCCAGCTGATCCGGCCGCTGATGTCGCGCTTTAATTTTTCCTGAAGACGGGAGACAGTGTTCAGGATATCTTCCGGAATTTCCAGAGCGAGAAAAGCACGGATGTTTTTTTCGTCCGGCATAAACTATTTTTTCTCCTGCAAATAGTTTTTCAGCATCATCAGCGCCGCTTCGGCGGAAACCATTTTATTCCGTCTGCGGTCCCAGCGGTAGGCGTAATGGCGGCAGTCGGTCCCCTGCGCATCCGCCAGCGCCAGGTAAACGGTGCCGACAGGCTTTTCCGGGCTTCCGCCGGTGGGCCCCGCTATACCCGTGGAGGACAGGCCCAGGTCGGTTCCGGCAAGTTTACGCACGCCTTCGGCCATCAGGCGCGCCGTTTCTTCGCTCACGGCCCCGTGTTTTTCGATGGTCCCGGCGGGGACGCCGAGCATGCTGATTTTAGACGCATTGCTGTAGGTGACGAGGCCGCGTTCGAAATAGACGGAACTGCCCGAAACATCGGTAAGGCGGCTGGCGATCAGTCCTCCGGTGCAGGACTCCGCCACGGCGATGGTCAGTTTCTTTTCCGCGAACGCTGCGGCGATGACTTCCTCCAGGTTTTTTTCTCCGTATTCAAAAATATAGTCTTTCAGGCGCGCCGTTACTTCATCCTGCGCCGCCTGCAGCTGATTCTGCGCCTGCTCCTGCGAGTCGGCTCGCGCAATCAGCACCAGATGATTTTCCGGGAAAACCGGATAAAAGCCGACCGTCACGCCCAGGGCTGCAAAATTGACCTCGGCCATTTTTTCATCCACCGCCGCCTCGGAAAGGCCGAAGGTTTTAATCGTCTGTTTCAGCGCATGCTGCGCCGGCTGCGGAAAATACCGGCGCAGGACGGGCATCACGCCCTCCGGCAACATCCTGCGCGTTTCAAACGGAACGCCCGGAATGACAAAAATCAGTTTATCCTTGACGGGCAGCGCGAATCCCGCGGCGGTTCCGACCGGATTGGGAATGATCTCCGCGCCCAGCGGGAACAGGGCCTGCTTGGCGTTGTTTTCCGTCCAGCGCAGGTTGTATCGGGCAAATTTGGCTTTCAGATCGATTAAAACATTTTCGTCCGTGATGAGCGGCAGACCAAAGGCCTGGGCGATGGCGGCCGTGGTAATGTCGTCAGCCGTCGGGCCCAGACCGCCCGTGCAGATCACCGCGTCGGTAAAAGTGAGCAGGTAATGCAGGCGGCTTTTGATGGTGGCGAAATCGTCGCCGACCGACATCATGATTTCTATGGACCAGCCCTGCAGGTTAATCTCCCGCGCGATGAACGACGAATTCGTATCGGCGGTGCGCCCGTTCATCAATTCGTTGCCGATGGTTAATATTCCGATCTTCATAACACACCTGTAAAGGTCAATAAGAGCAATGCCAGTCCGGCGTAGATGCCCGCGCCGAGATCATCGGCCACCACGCCCCAGCCCCCGGGAAGATTCTGCAGGCGGTTCACCGGGAAAGGTTTCCAGATGTCAAAAATCCGGAAGAGAACAAATGCCATGCACAGATGGAGGACGGTAATTTCTACAGGCAGCATCGCCACCTGAACGCCCGCAATTTCATCGATCACAATTCGCTGGTCGTCTGTTTTCCCGTAGAGGGTCTCCGCCTGTCCGGCAACATAAATAGAGACGGCCGATATTGCAACCACAAAGAGGACGCGCAGGGGCCAGGTGAGCGGATAACAAAGCGAACAAATCACGATGCCGACCAAGGTGCCGGCGGTCCCCGGTGCAACGGGTGACAGGCCTGATCCGAAACCCGTTGCCAGTATCTTGATGATCTTGCCTTTTGGAATGGCCGCCACAGGGATCCTCTAATAATCGTTTTTATTTTTCAGTGGGTTAGATTTTGGAAATCTAACTTCTTTTTTGCAGGGCGTCAAATAATTCTTGCTGATGACGCCCCGTTTCGCCAAAAATCATCTTTTTATCAATAGAACGTACGTTCTATATCATATTCCGGGGCGATGTCAAGCAATCAGTATGGGGATGAATCAAAAATTGGCATGCGCTGCATAATATGTTATGCAATTTTCCCAGAACGGAAAAATGCAAGGAAAATATGACCATACCCATCGTATCCATTGTCGGCAAGTCCAATTCCGGCAAAACAACCCTTCTGGAGAAAATTATCTCCGATCTGGTCGGCAGAGGCTGGCGAGTGGCTACCATCAAGCACAACAAGCATGGTTTTAATATTGATCATGAAGGCAAAGACAGTTACCGGCATAAAAAGGCGGGCGCGCAGATGACGGTCGTATCATCGCCGCATCAACTGGCGCTGGTGTCCGATGTTGATCATGATTACTCGTTTGATGAAATCCGGGACAAGTTTATTTCCGGTGTGGATATTATTCTGACCGAGGGCTTCAAAGTAAACGACTATCCCAAAATCGAAGTGTATCGCGCGGAGCTGAAGCGTGAACTCATCAGCAAAAAAGAAGACGGCTTGATCGCGGTCGCCGCGGACGACAAACTGGATCTTGATGTGCCCTGCTTGGACATTAATGATGCGAGGGCGATTGCCGATTTTATTGAAAAGCAGTTTCTCCGGCCTTAGGGGAATATGAGCTTACCGGCATCGGGGGTGCTTTGTCCCGGTGAAGCCATATCGGGCCGAAGGCAGGTTTACTTGTATATAAAGCTGCGAATCCTGGATTCGCCGATGAAATTGACCTCGACATGGCGTAATCCCTGAACATCCATCCAGGAACGCAAAATCCTGCCGTCAACCGTTGTCTCCCCTTGTTCGAAAACAAACTTCACCTGGACGAGAGACCCAACTGCCGGGGCGGCGTTGTCACTCTCCGGCAGCGCCAGATGGGTTCCACCCCCGGATATATCAATGACCTGAATTTCCTCAGGGCCAAAGAAAGCATGGACTGTGGGCAGCACGTCAACGGGGATTCTCGGCCACAAGCGCAGATCGCAGACAAAAGGTTTGGTGAGTTGCCTCAAAAAAACCATCTGATCCGGGGTGATACTCTCGATTCTGGCCTGAAAGCCGAAACGATGGTTTTTTTGTTTTTCCGGGCAGTAGGTAAAGAAAATAAGGGACATGACATCCGTACTGGCTATGGCGGGCCTGGTTTGTTCAACGGCTATCCGGTTATCGTCCAAAAACTTGATAAAATTTGATCGACGAACATCCTCCGCTGCCAGTCGCAAATAGATTTCGTCGTTTGGTCGAATATCGGAAAGCATGATGTCCTATTCTCCTGTATCAAGAAGCCTTTCCTGGTCGTGCAGGTGACCATCCATCATCACCCTGGCGCCTGTCCAGGCGTGAATCGCAAAGTCACCATTCATAATGGCAAAAGTATCATGAACTTTAGAAAAATCAAATATGAAAATCAGAATTTTTTAAATAAGCATCATTGGCACGGAAAGAAGCATGATCGTGAAAATGATTGCAGGTCGCAATCGGCGGCATCACCCCGTTTGGGTCACGATTTTCTTGACAGGCCGGACCGGACTTTCTATAGTTTAACCATGCAAAAGCAAACTCCATTTATGCATGCCGGGAGGTTCAAGCCATTGCTGATGGCTGGCCTTTTTCTGTTTGTCGCAGCCGTACTCATGTCCTGTGCGACCCAGCGTGAGATTAGAATCCTTTATATGAATGACTTTCACGGATTTGCCGTCGCCTATAAACCGTATGGGTCCGATGAGGCCCAGGGAGGGCTGGCATACCTTGCCCAGCGGGCCCAGGAGCTGCGGGCCGAGAAACCCACGTTATTCCTTTCTGCAGGCGACATGATCCAGGGCAATAACTGGGCGAACCTTTTTCAGGGCCAGTCATCGATTGAGGCGATGAATGCCATGAATTTCGATGCTATGGTGGTGGGAAACCATGAGTTCGATTTCGGACAGGCAGTCCTCAATGAGAGGATCGGGGAGGCAAAGTTTCCTGTTCTCGGGGCAAATGTCCTCGGGATGGGACGGCTCAGGCCATACATCATTAAAAACCTTGACGGGCTTTCCATCGCGGTCATCGGGGTGGTCACCGGCGATACGCCGGTCACAACACTTCCCCGGAATGTAGCGGGTTTAAACTTCCTCTCTCCCGAGGATACCGTTTTAAAATATGTCGCGGAACTCAGGGGTAAAAACGATATCATCGTCGTTCTTTCCCACATCGGATTTGCCGCCGATACCGGGCTGGCCGCGAAAGTTGAAGGGATCGATGTCCTTATCGGCGGTCACTCGCATACAAAGGTTGATAAGCCGGTGATGATCGGCAGGACATTCGTCGGGCAGGCCTTTGAGCACGGAAAAGTCCTCGGGGTCCTCGATCTCACCGTAAAAAATGGCAGCATTGTTCGTGCCTCCAGTCGACTGGAGCCTGTCAGGCCGGCCGGAAAAGAAAATGAAGCAGTCGCGGCGATTGTCGCGAAATACCAGCAGAGCGTGGATGCCGTGATGAATGACACGGTGGGTGAAGCGCTCGCCGACCTGGACGGGGCGAACGTGAGATTGCGGGAGACAAATCTGGGCAACCTGATTGCCGATATGATGCGCAAGGCTTCAGGGGCCGATGCGGCGATCATCAACGGGGGGACAATTCGAACCAGCATCAGACGGGGCCCGATCAAAGTGAGCGATGTCTATGCGGTTGTCCCTTTTGACAATTATATCGTTGCCATCAAAATGACCGGGCGGCAGATTCGTGACACGCTGGAGCACGGTGTTTCGGCGGTCGAAGATGACGAGGGTCGATTCCCCCAGGTTTCCGGTCTGGCTTTTACCTATGACCGGCTGGCCCCGAAAGGGTCGAGGGTGAAAGAGGTGTTGATCGGGGGTCAACCGCTTGCGGCCGACAGGGAGTATTCCGTGGCGACCAATGATTTTCTGGCAGCCGGCGGCGACGGGTACAAGGCATTCGGCGATGCCGTGAAGTCGTCAAAAAATTATGCCGTTATTGGCGGCGCCATGAAAGGCGACAAGCTTGTCTACAGCAACCCCGGAAAATGGCTGCGGGATGTCGTCATCGGCTTCATTAAAACTCAGAACAAGGTTTCTGCGAAGGTTGAAGGACGGATCAGGGAGGTGCGGTAACCGGGACCTGGTGGGATAGCCGGATCCCGGGCAGGCGCGAACATGGCGAAATCCGTCAACGCTGCCTCCAGGACTGAGAAAGGATGCAGAATGAAAGTCTATGTGAATGATCGGGAAGTCGATCTGGCGCCGGGAATGACCGTGAAGCACGCCCTCACGGCTTCAGGGCTGATAGCCATGATTAAACAGGGCAAGAAGGTCTATGATGAAATGGGCAATGAGATCGGCCTGGGAGGCGCCCTGACGGAAGGGGCCAGAATTGAGGTCCGGTGATCGTTGCGAGCGGCCCGGGGCAAGCCAAGGGTGTCCGTTATTTTGAGCCTTGCCGTATCTTATAGTCGGTAATCCGTCGTTTATATGCCCACCCGGAGCGGGAGTTTTTCCGGCGGCATCAGCGGCAACTCTTCCTTATTTACAGGGAATGGACAGGCAGGGATCGTGTACGATTTTACGCGATGAAGAAAACGATTATTTTTCTATGGTTTGCTCTCTGAGAATGATCCGCGCTGTTTCCCGCGCGACTTCACCGGTGAAAGCGATGCATTGCTTCATTTGTCCGGATGATCCCATGATCATATAGCGGGTAAGCTTCCGGCAGCATGTCGATTTGAAACGTCTTTTGAAAATATCATGCAGTTCGCGCGCCAGCTTCATGGCCTTGTCCACTCTCATATCCTTCGGCGCGGTTCTGCCGAATACCAGCCCCAGGGACATCACCCCCCCGGCCAGGGCGCCGCAGGTGCATCCGGCTCCACCCATGCCGACCGGAAAACCGGAAGCCGCGGAAATCACCGCATCCGGCACGGAAATATGGAAAGCATCCTTGATGGTTTTGACGACGGCTTCCGAACAGTAGTAATCACCGCTTCGGTAATACGCCTCCGCGGTTGATCTGATCGTCTCCAAATCAATATTTCCGGATACTGTTTCGCCATTTAATAAAGAATCATTCATCATCAATTACGCCCTTTGTGCGGGGTCATCGCCATGAACCTCGTTGAAAGATTATGGCTCATGTGCCAGAGGCCTGATGTCTTCGATGGCCACTTTATCGGACAGCGCAGACTGGATTTGATCCTGAAAGGCCGGCTCGAAGCGCAGGCAGATGCCGCAGTCCGAACTGATCTGTTTGGGGACGGGAATCAACTTGTGCGGGAGTTTCTCGGCCTTGAGAATCTTTTCCGCTTTCAGGGCGTAGCTTACCGATTTAAAGAGAATCACATAATACGACGTCTGTGCGCTCATGGTGTCAGTAACCGGCCGGCTTTGCTCATCGCTGCGGCAATGTCATACATGTTGGATACAACGCCGACGCCTAATTGATCTTTCACTTCAAAATAATTGAGACAGGTTCCGCAGACGAGCATTTCCACCCCGGTGGCCGCCAGCTCCTTTAAATCTTCCAGTGTCTGCGATCCCTGCAAAGCAAGCTTTACGCCGGTGTTGTAAAAGATCATGACGTCGGGCTTTTCCTTTTGCAGACAGATCGTATGAAGAAAAGCTCTGATTAAAACAAAACCGAGTTCATCATTGCCCCGCCCCATTTTGTCTTCGGCGCAGACGATGACGAAAGGTCCGGACGGAGACGCCTGTGTGGAGCATGATGGAACAAAGTCTTCTTTCGGCGCGATGACACCCGCTTTTCTGGTCAGATCGATTTCATAAGTATTGTCGCTTTTCTTTTCAGTCTGCACTTCACAGCCCAGCTTCATCCCCAGGCGCTGGACATTTTCGAAAGCTGTGTCGTTGTCGACAATCACCCGGACCCGCTCGTCCATTTCAATAGCCTGCCGGGCCAGAACTACCGGCTCAGGACACGCGAGCCCCGTCGCGTTGACGATTTTAATATTACTCATTTTCACCTCGTATCTCGTCGTTCGTATCTCGCATCTCGCTTGATTTGCTGCCTGTTGCCAATAGCTTATTTAGTAGTCGATTTCCAATTCATTATAGTTATAACCAAGCCGTTATTATTACTATTATTCATTTGCGGAAGTATTCTTTCCGCTGATACGTAAGTGACAAGGTTATCGTCCGGTCATCGTGTTTCAATATCTTCGTAAAAGTGCTATATATTTAACATTAATCGTGCTGGAGAGGATTGTGGATATGATTGGCGATGAGCCGAAAGATCCTGCCGGTATTCCCAATATCGGCAAATGGGCCGGTGAACAGGGGCATACATATTTTGCATATTACGGCGCGGCAGCCGGCGCCGTCAAACCGACCGGGCGGAACGCTATCGAGGTTTTCGGGTGATGATCAAAAGCGCTTTTATCCTTTTTCTCAAGTATCCCGAACGGGGCAAGGTGAAGACGCGCCTGGCCGATGTGCTGGGTGATGATTTGGCCTGTGAACTCTATACATTTTTTCTTGAGGATCTTGCGGCAGTGGTTCGCGAGGTAAAGGCTGAGCCGATGATTGTATATTCAGGACCGGCAGGCGCCGTGTTTTCCGATTTCCCCGGGGTCGCGTGCATCCGGCAGCGGGGGAGCGACATCGGCGAACGCATGTATTTTGCGTTTCAGGATGTTTTTGCGAGAGGATTTGAGCGGTGCGTGCTGATGGGAAGCGACATTCCCGATCTTCCGTCGGCATTTGTGAATGATGCCCTGGCCAAACTTGATTCCGCGGATGTCGTGCTGGGACCGAGCACGGATGGCGGATATTATCTGGTGGGGTGCAACCGGGACAGCCTGCGCCGGACTTTCTTTTCCCATATACCCTGGAGCACGGCCGGCGTCTTTTCGGAAACGCGCCGGCGCATCATGGAAGCCGGTTTGATATCAGCCGAACTTCCCGAATGGTCAGACATTGATGATCCGGACGATCTTCAACAATATCTGATGAGAAATGAAAACCAAACCAGGCCGTCACGGGTCATGAACTTTTTAAAATCCAGAAGATGATGAAAATGAAGGCCGGTGAAATACCGCAGAATCCATCAACGATTTAAAGGAGGTCGCTATGAGAACGCTATTGCTTTCCCTGTCGGCATTTTTCCTGATGGGAGGAGCGTGCTTTGCCGAAGGACGTCTCCCTCCCGGCGGAGGGAACGGCAGTCTTAAGCCGTGTCCGAAAACTCCGAACTGCGTTTCGTCGCAGGCCGATGATCCTGAACATGCCATTGCCCCGCTCACTTATTCCGACAGCCGTGCCGAAGCCAAAGCCCGGCTGCTTAAGGTCCTTACGGAAATGAAGCGCACAACCATCGTTGCCGATCAGGACGATTATATCCACGCTGAGGCCAGATCACTGATTTTTCGTTTTGTCGACGATGTCGAATTCGCTTTTTCCGCTTCGGGAAAAGTAATTCATGTGCGGTCAGCCTCCCGTGTCGGCTCTTCCGATCTGGGCGTTAACCGTAAACGCGTGGAGGAGATCCGGCGGAGATTCGCAAGGCCGCAGCAATGATTCATGATCGAAGCGCCCGCGGTGAAAGACGTTTCCATTGGCGTCTATTCCGGAACAACTGAGAAGATCCGGGACTGATTGATGACCATGGGGTGCAGTGACCGGGATACGGAGGTGCAGTGCCCGCAGACCCGAATATTAATGGGACTCTTTGGGTAAGGCAATGAAGAAGCAGGCGCCTTTACCTTCCTCTCCTTCAGCCCATATTCGCCCGCCGTGCTTATGGATAATCCGCTGCGTCAGGGCAAGGCCGATGCCCGAACCTTCATATTCGGATGCGCTGTGCAGGCGCTGGAAGACGCCGAACATCTTGTCGTGGTACGCCATGTCAAAGCCGACGCCGTTGTCTTTTACATAGTAGACGGTTTCGTTTCCTGTATCCTGTCCGCCGATCTCGATTCGTGCCGTATCCCGGGTTCCCGTGAATTTGATCGCGTTGGACAGGAGATTGGCGAAAACCTGCTTTATCATGGATTTGTCTCCCCAGGATGGCGGCAGTCCGTGAATCGTAAGCGACCGGTTCCGATCCGCGTAGGCGTTTTGCAGTTCCTGCCAGCTGTTTTCGGCGATTTCGCGAATGTCGATGGGTTTCTTATCCAGGGCCTGTTTCCCCAGCTTGGAAAAATTCAAGAGGTCGTCGATCAGCTGGATCATGATCTGGACACTGTCCCTTACTTTTTCCAAAAGCTGGCCGGCCCTGCCGCCCAGTTCATTGCCATGATCCCTCTGGATTATTTTTGAAAACCCGTCAATCGCGCGCAGGGGGGCTCTCAGGTCGTGCGATATGGAATAGCTGAAGCTCTCCAGTTCACGATTGGTTTCGGCCAGCTGAGACGTTCGCAGCGCCACGAGTTCTTCCAGATGATGACGGTGAGTCTCCAGTTCCGCTTCCGTCCGTTTATTCTCCGTAACGTCGAGTCCCATTTCAAGGATGAGCGTTGTTCCGTCCGTATCCGTGAAGGGAAAATCATAGATATAATAATTGCGATTGTCCGGGCCGGTCCACTCCCATTCCAGAGGTTTCATGGTCTGCAATGTTTTATAAGTCTCACAGACCTCGCAGGGTTCGGTGCGCTCGAACAGGAACTCGAAGCAGCGTCGTCCCTTCGCTTCGCCGAAACGCTCCCGGAAAAAGCGGTTTTCAAACGGGACATGATAATCCGGCGCCAGCAGGATGACATAGGCGGGCAGGATGTCGAGAACATCGTTGAACCGGCGCTTTTCATCCTGCAGATGAGCGACGGTGTCTATCAGTTCGGCCGTTCTTTCCCGGACCGTGGTTTCCAGTTTCGCATGGGCGGCGCGCAACGCGGATTCCTGCCGGATGCGATTCATGGCAATGGCGACCTGATCGGTGACTGCCTTCATCAGGGCCAGATCGTCGGCGCTGAAGGTGGTGCGGGAGCGTGTGCCGAAGGACAGGGTGCCGATTACCCGGCTTCCTTCCATCAGCGGATGACAGGCGTAAGCCTGGATGCCGAAGGATTTCACAAGGTCCGTCCGGATATCGGGCGTCTCGCCAATATGCTCGGCGACGATTCTGTGGCCGTCTTGTGCCACGCAGCCGCAGACCGCCACGCCGAAGTCCAGCCATTCGATTTCAGCCGCGGTTTCCTTCGGAATACCGGACCATGCGTTCAGATGCAGCCTTCCCGCTGTGTCGTCGACAAGAAAGTTGAAGAACGCCTGGCAATCGAGAAATGTCATAACTCTCAGGCACAGTTCTTCCATCAGCTGCCGGGGGTTATCGGTTTCCAGCAGACGACCGGCGATATAGGACATCATCTCGAGCCGCTGATTCTGCCTTTTTAGCTCGGCTGTTCTCTCGGCGACCTGTTTTTCCAGATTCCGGTGGGCCTTGCGGAGTTCCGCCTCCGCGGTCTTGCGCGCCCGGTGCTCCTGCGCTTCGGTCAGGGCCCTTTTGACTGCCGGCACGAGCCGCTGATCCAGGCGGCTCTTTAAAACGTAATCCACGGCCCCCTGGGTAAGGATTTCGATGGCGCGGTCTTCTCCGACGGCTCCGGTGACCAGGATAAAGGGAACGTCCGGACATCGTTTTTTGGCTTCGGCGAGCGCGAGGGCTCCGGTATAGCGGGGAAGATCATAATCGGAGAGGATGATGTCCGGATGATACTCGTCAAGCGCCCGCACAAAATCACCCTCTGTTATTACGACTTTTGCCGTGTAGACCAGCCCGGCATTTTCCAGTTCAAACTGCACAAGTTCGGCGTCAGCCGGAGAGTCTTCCAAGATAAGAATGTTGAGGGCTTTATTCATGTTATTCTGATATCGCGTATTTACTCATCCGTATTATAATATATGTGTGTTTTAATTTTATAGATGATTAAACCATTTTGTAAAGGAATTTATTTATGAAATAATTATTTAAATCGACGGAATACTTTTATTTTGATAGACGAAGCACATCAGTGGACCAGGGAAACCTGATCGCGAAAGAACCGCGGGGGAGTATGAATGGCTTTACTTTGGATCAACAGGGTTTTCATGAGTTTTGGCGGGCCGCAACTGCTCGATGGCGCGTCACTCCAGATCGAGGCGGGCGAGCGCATCGGGCTTCTGGGGCGCAACGGCTCAGGCAAATCGACCCTGATGAAACTGCTGCAAGGCGAGCTTACGCCCGACCGGGGTGAAATCATCCTCGATAAAAATGTGCGTGTTGCCATGATGCCCCAGGATATCGAAGATCTGCCGGGATCGGTCTATGATGTCGTTGCCGCGGGCGGCCAGGCGCATCTGGATTTGCTTGGCGCCTATCATGATTTGACCCGGCAAATGGCATCGGGCAGGGATGAAAGCCTGCTTGGAAAAATAGAAAAGGTGCAGCACGAACTGGAAACAGCGGGCGCCTGGCAGTTTTATCAAAAAGTCGAAGCGGTCCTGTCGCGCGTCGGACTCGATGAAAATGCCGAATTCGGGCTGCTCTCGGCGGGGCTGAAGCGCCGGGTGCTGCTGGCGCGCGCGCTTGTTGGCGATCCGGATATTCTGCTTTTGGACGAACCGACCAACCATCTGGATATCGCCTCCATCCTCTGGCTGGAAGAGTTTCTGCTCAATTTCGAAAAGACCATCCTGTTTGTGACCCATGACCGGACGTTTTTACAAAAGATCGCCACGCGCATCGTGGAGATCGACCGGGGCCAGCTGTTTTCCTTTCCCTGCGACTATGCAACTTATCTCGAAAGACGGCAGGCGATGCAGGAATCGGAAGAAAAGCAGTGGCAGACATTTGACAAGAAACTGGCCGAGGAAGAAGTCTGGATCCGGCAGGGTGTGAAGGCCCGCCGCACGCGCAACGAAGGCCGCGTGCGCGCGCTTCTGGCGCTGCGCGAAGAACGCGCGGCCAGGCGCGAGCGGGAAGGGAACGTCCGGCTGGCCATTGCGGAGGCCGAACGAAGCGGCCGGCTGGTGGTCGATGCCGAAAAAATAAGTTTTGCCTACGGGGATAAAAAAATCATCGATTCTTTCTCTACGCGGATTCTGCGCGGCGACCGGATCGGCATTATCGGTCCCAACGGATCGGGAAAAACCACGCTGCTCAAGGTTCTCCTGGGAGAACTGCCCGTTGCCGGCGGCCGGATCAAACTCGGCACCCATATCGCCATCGCCTATTTCGATCAGTTGCGCGCGCGGTTTGACGAGCGTAAATCCATCAGGGACAACATTGCCGACGGCAATGACACCGTGTTCATCAATGGCGTGCCGCGCTATGTGGTCGGCTATCTGCAGGAGTTTTTATTTCCGCCCGCGCAGATCTCCGCTCCGGTGGCGTCTCTTTCCGGCGGCGAACGCAACCGGCTTTTACTGGCCAAACTATTTTGCACGCCGTCGAACGTCCTGATCCTCGACGAGCCGACCAATGACCTGGACACGGAAACCCTCGAGCTTCTGGAGGACCGTCTGCTGGAATTCGGCGGCACGATATTGCTGGTCAGCCACGACCGGACATTTCTCAACAACGTCGTCACCTCCACGATTGTGCTGGAAGGAGAGGGATGTCTGCTGGAATATGTGGGCGGGTATGATGACTGGCTCCGACAGCGCGCGGCCATTCAGGAGACATCCCGGGCCGCGTCGAGAGAGGTAAAGGCCAGAAGGGAAAAACAACCCAAAGAAAAAAGCAAATTATCTTTCAAAGAAACAAAGGAGCGTGAGGAGTTGCCCCGGACCATCGAAAAAATGGAGAAAACGAAAGCCTCGCTTATTGAATTGCTGAATTCTCCGGATTTGTATAAGACCAATAATCCCGCCCGGGTGCTGGATGTCAATAATCAGTTGGCGGCCCTGGAGGCTGAGATCACCGCGGCCTACGACCGCTGGGACGAGCTGGAAGAATTGGCGGCTAAATTTGCAAGTTAGAAAAATGGACCCTGACGCTCCTCATCGAGCCCTGTACCCTGACTATTGCCTGCTCGCTCGGGTTACCTGCGCCGGCGGCGAGGATCTTCCATGAATTTATCAGATATGAAATTTCCACGGCAACTGGAGGCGGACGGCAGTAAAGAGAAAATTCTTCAGGCGCTGGTGACGCGGAAAACCAGGCTGTGGCCGGACGGCAAAATGGAAGTGCCCGTGCTGACGGTCAGCGAAGCGCTGATTGACGCGATTAAAAAGGCCAGACTGCAAAGACGCGTCCGCTTCGGGTTTGATGAAATTTTTGAAAAGCTTGCCGCTGAAAAAAAAGGCATTGATTCATTGCTGCAAAAGACGAAGGCGGATCAAAATGAACGAATCTCCCGCCTGATTCTGTTTTCGAGCGACGGAGCCCCGCGGCTCTATCGGCACGTCGAACAGACCCTGACGGAACACCGGCTCCGAATCCTGGGATGCCGGCTGGACATTGACAGCAAAAAACTGGGACAATGGATCACCGGGAGAACCTCCGGCATTAAAGTTATTCTGGTCGAACACAAGGACGCCGTCTCCGACGTGCTGCGCGCACTCGTCAGCGACGGGGATTAATTGCGTATCACGCAGTTGCTTACGGTCAAAGCTTTTCCACCCACTTATTTATTATCAGCCGTTGGATACATTTTATCCAACTGGATACCCGGTTGAATCTTTTTGAATCACATTTATCCTGATGTGTCCTGTTTAAAACAAACCGGCAAAAGAATTTTCTTATACAGTATAGTCATATCGATGACATGCGACGAAAATCCCTGAGTGGCACGTTATATGCGACACAGGCAATCAACAGTGATGTGCTAATGAAAGGAGAATAGGAACATGAAGAAAATGACAATGATATTGGTTACAGTGATCATGGTTGCCGGACTGGCTGCTTCCGCTCTCGCCAATCCGGGCTGGTCCGATGGACCGCGATATGACAACCGGGACAGGTATGAGCGTCCGCATGATCGGTACAATGACCGCGACGATCGTTTCCATCAGGACGAACGGTGGCGCCACCGGCAGCCCGTTGTGATCCACAGGGCGCCGGACCATTTTCGCCGGCCGGTTGTTTACATAGCCAGGCCTCATGTGCCGGTCTTCAGCATTTTCTTTCCGCCCGTGAGCATTCAGCTTCGTTGAGAGAGGCAGGCATCGCAAACCATTTTTACTTTGCCTGAAGTTTTCCAACAAAGCCGGAGAAGCGATTCAAAAGCGAGTCGTCCTTTTCCGGCTTTTTATTGCGTTTTTCTTTTTTGGGTCGCCTTCAGAATGAGCTGTTGCCGATGTTTTCAGCGGATGCATTTCGTGCTGATTCGCAAAGGGGCGGCATGGAAAAGAAAAGCCCGGCGGGTGAGCGCCGGGCTTGAATGAATCGTTGTGACAAACCTCTGTGACAACCTCCGGTATTTATGGTTCCGCCGGCGCATTCGGATCAGCCAGCCATTCCATAGAGGACCCGTCATATACCTTGACATCTTTGTAGCCCAGCAACTCCGTCATGACAAAGGCCCAGGAGGTGCAGGTTTTTCCCGTGTCACAATAAACAATATACTCTTTGTCCAGGTCGCTTCCCGTTGCTTTTGCCGCCAATGCCGCAAGCGTCGCCTTGTCTTTGTAAAGACCTTCCGGCGTATAGAGCTGGCCTACCGGGAGATTAACAGCACCCTTGATCCGTCCGAGTTTCGGCACGAAGGCAAGCTTCTCTTTTCCTTCGTAGAAGCCGGGCGCGCGGGTATCCACAATAACGGCCTTGCCCAGTTTGGCAAGAACGGTGGTCTTATCCACAAAAAGATTATTGTTCCAGGCCGCTTTGTAGGGCTTCGCTTTGGGTTTCACCATGTCCTGCGACGATGCTCTTTTTTCTTTGTCCCACTGGTTCTGGCCGCCTCCGAGGATTGCGACATTGCTGATACCGGCGTACTTCAGCGTCCAGGCGACACGGGTCATGCCGAACTGATCGGGAACTTTCTCCACCTTGTCAACCAGAACGACCAGGGAATCCGCACCGATTCCGGCGCCGCCGATGACCTCCGCCAGATCATCCCGGGAAGGCAATTCGTTGAGGAGTTCCCCTTTTTTGATGGCCCAGGATCCGTAAAAAGCATTAACGGCTCCGGGAACATGTCCTGCCTTGTAATCCTCGACTTTACGCAAATCGACGATGACCAGATTCGGGTTCGTCAGGTTTTTCTCAAGCCAATCCGTGGACACAATGGGATCAATACCTCTTGCCGCTGCCTGCACGGGCGCTGTGACCGCGAAGGGCAGTAAAAACATGACAGCCAATGCAACCGCTTTTAACCAAACCAATTTTCTCATAAAATACAACCTCCTTAATTTTGTTGTTTTCTATCTGTATGTTGACGCCTTTACCATCTAACCTTCCTGAATCCGGATCAGATGATCCGATCGCTATTCCCTTCATGATTTTTCTTCTTGTCCTGGACCGGACAAGCCTGCCTGACTCACGTGGAGATACCCAGGCGCGGCAATAACCACACCTGTACAAAAACCCACACGGCAAAAATTAAAAGTAAAATCAACAAATCATTCATTCTTGTTTGTCCAGTTTTTCTGATGTTTCGAGCGCCGGGCCGGCTTGTGCTTTTTCCATAACGGGAGGTTCCTCGGAAAGAAGCGCCGGCTCGCGCGGCTGAACGGCCTCCCCGCTTTCGATGCCGGTCAGCCACAAGGAGTGGCGGTGCCGGGCATAGTCCAGGCGGACTTTGCCGGTAAAGATGCCCCGCACCATCGGCCAGTTCGGGCGTAAAATGATCGCCGCCATATGAGCCAGAAAAGCCAGAAAAAATAGAACGAAGAAGATGTTATGAATCCAGGTTGCCGTAAGGACAATCGCCAGGGACATATCCGGCGAATAAATATTCTTGTAGGTTTTAACCAGGCCGGATACGATCAGCATCGCCATGATCAAAGCCATTCCCACGTACGCCCAGCGCTGCTCGGGCAGATATTTATGCATCGGCGGTTCTTTGCCCAAGCCAAACAGGCTCTTCACGACCGTGACGGATGCAGCCAGATCGCCTTTCTGCGGGATCATTCCCTTTTCGCCGCGAAAACCATGATAGACCAGGTGAAATATTCCCGCAGCCGTAAAGACAAGAGCCGCGGCATAGTGGATATATAAGGAAGTAATAAAATCAGCCGACCAGCCTAATCCCGGAACCGTAATAAGATAATATCGTTTGGCCACGGGGAGTTCAAATATGCCGGTCAAAAGCAGCAGAAGGCCGGAAAGGGCGATGGCCCAGTGCTCGATCAGCTCGATCGCACTGTGACGGACAATGAGATTTTTTTCAGAAAGAATCTTTTCAGCCATTGTCTTTCTCCTCCTTCTTTACCAGTTCTTTGCGGCGGGTCAGCCAGCCGAGGACTCCGGCGGCAGCCAGTCCCAGAACGGGGGAAGCCAGCACCGCTTTTCCCAGGGGGTCCGTGCCGACCATGCGGCGCTTGATGTCCGGCTTCATATCCGGCTGTCCCGGCTTTTTAGACATCGTTTTATTCAGCAGTTCAAAAGACACCGGCGACACATAGAGTGTTGATGTTCCGCCATTTTCAGTCTTGCCGTAAAGATAACCGTTCATCTGACGGGCGCGTGTTTGCGCCTGGGCCTCAATATCTTTCCTGGGGCCGATAAGCATGGCCTTGCGGGGGCAGGCCTCAACGCATCCCGGCAGTTTTCCCTGGGCCAGTCTGTCATTGCAGAGATCGCATTTATACATAACGCCGTTGCCCATGAAACCGGGCAGGACATGGAGATAAATACCGACACCGGACTGGCGCTGCGGAATTTCCCACGGGCAGACGTCTTTACATTTCGCGCCGCCGAAACACTGGTTTTGATTGATAACCACGGCGCCATTTTCTTTTTTGTGGTTGGCGGAAAACGGGCAGATCGTCGCGCAGGCCGGATTATCGCAATGCATGCAGCGCCTCGGGACAAAGACGGTCTGTTTGCGGCCCGCTGCTTCGATTTCGGCCTGATGCACATAGATGAAGTTATAAGGGGTCAGCCGGTTTGTGACAGACTGCTTTTTAGACCAGTCTTCAATCGTTTTTCTGGGCCAGGGTTCGGGAATGTCATCAACGACTTTCGGGATTTTGTCTTTGTTGATGCCCAGGCAGGCGCTGATGCAGGCAGGTGTTTCACGATCAACGCACCCGTCGCAAAGACTTAAATCGATGAGTGTGGATAATTGCTTGTCCGACCCGGCCTCTGCCGTTTTGGGCAGGCTGATTCCCGACAAAGCGGCAACGCCCGCGGTTATCTTTAAAAATGACCGGCGGCTTATGCTAGACTTCTGGCCCGATTCCATAATGCTCTCCTTTTATGACATGCCGATAAATCGCGTCAGCGCGTGCTCAAAATCAGAAATGCTTTTCCCGCGATCACCTGATGCTTCCTGAAGGCATCGCTTCATATTGGCATGGATAATTGTCACGCCTGTTTTCTTCAAGGCGGCAGTCGCCGCATAAATCTGGGTAAGTACTTCGGCACAAGGTGCTTCCTGCTCCACCATTCGCTCCAGCCCGCGGATTTGTCCCTCAATGCGCTTTAAGCGGTTTAAAACCTTTTTCCGATGCTCTTCCATTATTATACCCCCTAGGGGTATATAATAACACGGATCGGCAGCTTGTCAAATAATTTTATTTCATGGAAAAGAAGCGAAAAACGCCGGAGATTTCGGGTTTCGGCCCCGGTCAAAACATTTTATACCGGCAGATTGATGATTTTTAAAGAATCCGGGGTCACATCTTCCGCAGTTCCGTCTTTAATATCTTGCCGACAAGGCTTTTGGGCATGGCCTCGAGGAAAACAACATGCCTGGGGGTAAAGAAGCTGGTCAGCCTGGTCTTGCAAAAAGCAATTATTTCTTCGGTGCTGGCTTTTTCACCCGGGTGCAGAACGATGAAAGCCTTGATCTCTTCGCCGTACTTTTCGTCCTTTACGCCGATCACGGCGGCTTCCGAGACCTGCGGATGCGTGTAGAGGACTTCTTCAATGGTCCGGGGCGAAATGTTTTCGCCTCCCTTGATAATCAGATCTTTTTTCCGGTCGGTGATCCAGAAATAACCGTCCGGGTCCACGAAACCGACGTCACCCGTATGCAGCCAGCCATTTCTCAGCGATTCGGCCGTTTCCTCGGGCCGCATCCAGTATCCCTTCATGACCTGCGGGCCGCGGATGACGATTTCGCCTTTTTCTCCCGCCGGCAGCTCCTGGCCCCGATCATCGAATATTTTCATTTCAGTGCCGGCCATCGGTTTTCCGATGGAGCCGATTTTTTTCAAACCCTCCCAGGGATTGCAGGAGTTGTTGGCTCCCGCCTCCGTGAGCCCCCAGCCTTCGATGATTTCAAAGCCATACATGTCTCTAAATTTGTTCCAGGTTTCCACGGCCAGCGGCGCGGAGCCGCAGGCCCAGTATTTCATGGAACTCAGGTTAAATTTTTTCGGCTCCGGATAGAGGAGCATGTATACATACATGGTAGGCACGGCGGCCAGGATGCTGCCCGAATATTTTTCAATGGCCGAGAAGATGGCATTTACGTCGAAGGTATTCAAAAGGACGGTTTTGTTTGTTCGGAACAGGCTCATGTTGGTGGAGGCGATGCCGTAGGAATGGCAGAGCGGCAGAATGCTGATATAGGTCATGCCGTCGGTAGGCGGATACGTATGGTGCTGCATACAGGCATTGGCATATAGCGTGCCGTGAGTGTGGATGACGCCCTTGGCTTTGCCGGTGGTGCCGGCGGTGTAGATCAGGGCGGCGATGTCGTCATCAGCCGTATCCGCGATCGACATTTCTTCGGGGCTTTTGTCCACAAGCGCCTGAAAGGAATACGTTCCCTCCGGCGCGTCATCCTCAAGGAGAATAACGGATTCGATAGTCGGGACTTTGGCACGGCAGGCCTGGATCTTGGGCAGAAACATTTTGCTGCTGATAACGACTTTGGCGCCGGAATCCCGATAGATGTGGGCGGTTTCCTCCTCGCCGATCATATAGTTGATCGGGACGATTACGGCTCCCAGCCGCCAGGCGGCGGAAAACCCGAAGAAAACCTCCGGGCAGTTGAAGGTTTGTATGATGACACGGTCGCCGCGCTTTACGCCCAGATTCGCTAAAACGGCGGCCAGCTTTCTGCTGTGGCGGATGATGTCCATGTTGGACAGCTGGCGGTTTTCGTAAATGATTTTGATCCAGTCGGGTTTCTCGAGGGCTCTGTCTTCGTTGAGTCTGGCAATATTCATCATGGTCTCCCTTCCCCTTATCGTATGAAAGTTGCGGTTGTTATGAACTTTGCGTAAACGTCTGACTAATCGTTTATGAACGTGACGCCTTAATCTTTTGTTGCAGGTGAGAAAAAGAAAACATATTTCATCTCGACCGCGTCGCGGGGGAACGTTCGGAGGACCGGGAGTTCTGCAGGCCGATGACAGATAGATTCAGTTGGCAATGATCCTAACATAAAATGCTTTTCAATAAAAGCTCCTCTCTTTCGGCTGTTCAAAGAAGTCCCAATGTCGCTTCGAAAAGAACAGCGTCACCATCTGGAAAATATCGCGAAACGGCTCTTGACCCGGAGAGGTGTTCCCTGTATATACGCGCACCAATTGACATGAGGGGTCTGAAGCAAAGATGAAAACGGAAAGCAAAGTGAAGTCGTCAGCCCGGGGCCGCCGCACGCAGGTCCGTGAATCGGGTGTCCATGGCAAGGGTGTCTATGCCGTACGGCCGATTAAGGAAGGTGACACGGTGCTGGAATACAAAGGGGAAATTATCACCTGGCGCAAAGCCCAGGCGCGTCATCCGCATGACCCCGGTCAGCCCAACCATACGTTTTATTTTCATCTGGACGATGGCCATGTCATCGATGCCAGGTACAACGGCAATACCGCGAAGTGGATCAATCACTCCTGCGCCCCTAATCTGGAAGCCCGCCAGGACGGCAGCCGCGTCTTTCTCGAAGCCCTGCGCGATATTGATCCCGGCGAAGAACTCTTTTACGACTACAGCCTGATGATCGAAGGCCGCAAAACCGCGAGAGTCAAACAGGACCATGCCTGCCTGTGCGGCGCTCCCGGTTGCCGCAAGACAATGCTGGATATCAAAAGATGAATTTCAGGAGCGGTGTTATCCCCCTCACAACCTGAAGGGTCGCGTGTTGTTTTTTGCGGATCCTAACGGCCGCAGGCGCGCTGTTTCCGGATAAAGTCGGCAAACATCCCCGGCAGAGGCGCGCTGAGCATCATCTTCTTTTTAGTAAACGGGTTGACGAAGATCAGTCTGGCGGCATGTAAAGCGCATCGCGGCAGCATAAGCGTCTCTTCCAGTTCCGGGGTCCAGCCCTGCCTGATGAATTTTAGAAAAGTGGTTTCATCGCGGCCGTAGAGCTTATCACCGACGATCGGAAACCCTGCCGATTGCAGATGGGCGCGTATCTGATGCAGTCTTCCTGTTTGTGGAAAACACCGGACAAGAGAAAAATTTCCTGCGGACAGAATTTTGGAAAAACAGGTCACAGCCGATTCGGTGCCCCCCGGCCAGGCCCTTCTCTTTTTGTTCACGGGCGATTCGCCGTCTCGCCCCAAAGGCAGATCGACAGATATTTTTTGATCGGCGAAATAGCCATGCACCAAGGCCAGATATTCTTTTGTCCCCCCTGATAATGCGCGGGCCAGTTGATGCACGATTTTCCTGTCAAAGGCCAGCAGGATGATTCCCGATGTTTCACGGTCGAGCCGGTGCACGGGATACACCTCTCGTCCGCAGCGTTCTTCCAAAATGGCCGTCAACGTATGGTTGAAGTAGCGGCCCGACGGGTGAACCGGCAAATTCCCCGTTTTGTTGACGGCGACAAACGCTTCATCTTCATAGGCGATCGTGATGCCGTGATCAACTTCCGGCTCAACGATTCCGCTGCCGTCCCAGGTCAGTGTTTCACCGCCCCGGAGAGTGGTTCCCGCATCAAGGACGATCTCGTTATTGAGGAACAGCCTGCCGGCAAGGATCTCGCGTTGCCACTGATCTTCGGTCAGATAGGTAAAGCGGTCGGCGCAGTAACGATCCAGCCGCCGGGACGGGGAAAGACGGGGGATGGTGGATGTGATTATTCGCTTTTTTGTCATGATCCGGCGCAGGGATTTTTATGAACCGGTTTTTCGATTTTAAGCTGCCGCACTAAAAAACTATCGAGTTGATTGGCAAAGGCCTGGCGGTCTTTCTTGCTGAAGGCGGCCGGACCGCCGGTGATCACGTTGGTGTCTCTCAGCTCGCACAGCAAATCGCGCATGGACAGGCGGTCCTTGATATTATGCTCCGTGTAGAGCATGCCGCGGGGATTCATCGCAAACGCGTTTTTTGCCACAACCCGGTCGGCAAGCGGTATATCGGCGGTAATCACAAGATCGCCGGGCCGCACAAGTTCGGCGATGCGGTCGTCGGCCACATCCGGCCCTTCCGGAACATGAATCAGGGAGAGGTTGGCGAGCTTCTCCAGGCGGAGCGGCTTATTGGCCACAAAGATCAGGGGAATATTCAGGCGCAGGGATGCCTTGATCAGAATGTCCCGGATCGCGTTTGGAAACGCGTCCGCATCAATAAATATCTTCATGGAACCTCCGTTTCCTATGTGCACAGCCGCGTCTATGCGTCAATTGGTATCAGGGTCAGGCGCAGCAGGAAGATTGGCCCTGTCCTGGCACAATGCGCAGGGACGGTCTAAAAGAGTTTGACGCTCCGGATGCCGCGCTTGTTTTTGAGCGCCTGGTAAACGACATAAGCGCAGGAAATATCCTGGATGGCCAGACCGGTGGAATCAAAAAGAGTGATTTCCCCCGCCGAAGTTCTTCCTTTCTTTTTTCCGGCGGCCACATCTCCCATCCGGGCGTAGATATCCTTCTTGCCGATCAGCTTTTGACGGATGGGCACATTGATCTCGCCGGAATGGGAAGCTTGGGCCCAGTCATCAATGACCACTTTGGCCTGTTTCAATATCGCCGGATTGATTTCCTGCTTTCCCGGCGCGTCCGCACCGATGGCATTGACGTGGGTTCCCGGCGACACCCGGTACACCAGAGGGTTACGGGAGGGCGTGGTGGCAATAACGATGTCGGATTTCAGAGTCACCGCATCGATGCGGGGAGACACGAATGTTTCCAGTTGATAGGTCGTCTGCACCCAGCGCCGAAAATCTTGTGCGCACGCTTTATCGTTTTTGAATTCCCATATCTTGATTTTACGGATTTTGCGAACGCCAAGCAGGCAGGCGAGCTGAGACCGGGCCTGAGCGCCGCAGCCGATGAATCCCGCAACTTCCGATTCTCCCCGGCTCAGGTATTTTGCGGCGACGGCCCCGGCGGCCCCGGTTCGGATGCCGGTCAGATAGGTGCCGTCCAGGACGGCCAGCGGAAAACCGGTTTCCGGATCGTTCAGAATAATAACCGCCATGACGGATGGCAAATGATACAGCGCGTTTTGCGGATGAACGGTGACACATTTGATGCCCGCAATATTAAAGCCTTCTCCGAAAATATGAGCCGGCATGGACCGGAGATCGCCCTTCGGGAAATTTAGATAGCTCTTGGGCGGCATTTCGATGTTCCCTTTGCCGTAAGCCCGGAAGGCTTTTTCCACTGTTTCATTGGCCAAGGCGGGCGTCATTATTTTTTCAACGTCCCGCCCGGTTAAAATCAAGGTTTTCATATCCACCCCAACCTTTCACGGGTATGTGTGACAGCGCCTCACAGGATTTCCTTGATCCTGCCTACAATACCACTCTCCAGACGCACTTTAATGCCGTGCGGATGTGTGCCAGATTTTGTCAGGATCGCCGAAACAATCCCTTCGGTCAGGCGGCCGGTCGGCTGGTCCTGCTTTTGCACAATTTTTACGCGCGCCCCTGTTTTAATGGCAGCGCGATTATTTCCATTCATTCTATAAATCCCCGCAATCATTTCAATAACATTATCATTATCATGATTTGCCAAAATAACTCAATGTGCATATATTATAATCTCAAAACATTTATAGCAACAGGGTGATTGGCGGAAAAAGCGTGGCGAAGGGTCTTAAAAAATTTTTTAAAATTTCTGATGATCTTATGTTAAAATCCCGTCACAAATCTGCCCCGTCATAAAGGAGTCGTCTAATGCGCCAAGATATTCAGGAATTGATTCAAGCCAACAAGATATGCGTTCTGGCCACCGTGTCGGGGGCGGAGCCGCATTGTTCATTGATGTCCTATGCGGTGGATGAAAATTGCCGGGAAATTTATATGGCAACCCATAAGCAAACCAAAAAATACCGGAATTTAACCGCCAATCCTTACGTCAGCCTTCTTGTGGATTCCCGGCAGGAGAGTGCATCCGGTCCTTCGACCCCCACAAAAGCCCTGACGATTTCGGGGACGGTCCAGAGTGACATCGACGAAAATAAAACGGCCGATATTCGTAAACGGCTGTTTGAGAAGCATGCCGACCTGAAAAAAATATTCAATGACCCCGATACCGAAATGATTGTTATAAAAATCAGCGCTGTTCAACTTTTGGATGGGATAACGGATGCCTATTTTGAAATCATATCTTAAAATAAAAAAGGAGGTCCGCCATGACGGAAAAGTCGCGTGAGGAAAAGAAAAAGAAGATCATCGATGTATTGAACAAGGCAAGATCCATGGAGCTTTTTGCCATTCATCAGTATATGAATCAGCATTATAATCTTGACGACATGGATTATGGCGATCTGGCTGCCAAAGTGAAGCTCATCGCGATAGATGAGATGCGCCACGCGGAAATGTTTGCCGAACGCATCAAGGAACTGGGCGGGGAACCGACATCGGACCTTGATGCCAAAGTCCAGAAAGCCCAGAAATTTGATCTGGTTTTTCCTTTTGACGCGAAACTGGAAGACGATACCATTGATGCCTATAATCAATTCCATCTGGTGTGCCGCGAGAACGGCGACAGCATCAGCATGAAGCTTTTTGAAACCATCACGGATGAGGAACAGATCCATTTTAATTATTTCGACAACGTCAGCGACCACATCAAGAAACTGGGCGCGGCTTATCTGGCGCAGATCGCCGGCACGCCCGCCGATACCGGAGCGCCGTCAAAAGGTTTTGTCACCGGCCCGGGCGGTGGAGCGGCTGCCTGAGCATTTGCCAATCTGCTGTATGGGAGCAGGTGTTTCTTTTGATGCGAGGTTTTAACAGGCGCAGGGATGCTCCTTTCGACGGGGATGTGATGAGATGAAGCATGTTTTGAAAGCAATGTTTTTGCCATTCCTGGTTTTATTCCTGCTCACAACCGAGGCAACGGGCCGTGACTACCCGCTTTTTGATGCGGTCAGGCAAAGCGATGTGAATTCGATCAATGCCCTGCTGGATAAAGGGTATGATGTCAACACGAGCGACCGCAATGGATCAACCGCTTTGTCCCTTGCCGCCGGTGCCGGGAAAACCGAACTGGTGAATCTGCTGATCAAGCGGGGCGCTGCCTTGGATCCGGAGGATTTTGCAGGATGGACACCGCTGATGAAAGCGGCATTCTTCGGTCATAAAGAGACTGTTAAAGCCATCATGGAAGCTGGCGCGAACGCGGATATGGCCATGGCGAAACTGGAAGCATACCCTTCTCATTACTCGGATGCCTACAAGGCGAAAGCGGCCAGAAAAATGATTGAGAAGTTCATTCAGCAGGGGCCGGCATCTGCGTCAACGCTTTCCCGGGATGATCTGAAAAGCATCCTCCGGGAGGCCATGGAAGGCTCGGCAAAGGGGCAAAAAAAAGACGCGAAACCCGCAGCGGTCTCATCGGACATCGCGAGACCGGACTTCAGTCCGGCCGATCAGATCATGGGAGAGAATGACCTGGCCGTGATTATCGGAATCGAGGGATACCAGAATCTGCCAAAATCCGATTATTCCTATGACGATGCCCGACTGGTAAAAGACTATCTCAAAGCGCTGGGTTTCAAGGAGAGGAATATCGAGCTGATCACAGACGAAAAGGCGACCCTCTCAGGTATTGCCAAAGCCCTGGAAGCCTGGCTTCCGAACAAAGCCAGGGAAGACAGCAGGGTGTTCATTTATTATTCCGGTCATGGCGCCCCTGATCCTGTGTCCGGAGAAGCGTATCTGGTGCCATTTGATGGAGACCCAAACTATCTGTCTGTGACGGGTTATTCCCTGAAGAAGCTGTATGCAGGACTGGGACGGCTGCCGGTGAAGGAAGTTGTCGTGATTCTCGATGCCTGCTTCTCCGGCGCGGGAGGAAGAAGCGTTCTGGCCAAAGGAGCAAGGCCCCTGGTCATGGCAGCGGAGACGTCATCATTGCCCGCCAATATGGCGGTCTTGACCGCGACACAGGGGCACCAGATTTCCACATCCTCGCCGGAGAAGGGGCATGGTGTTTTCACCTATTATTTTCTCAAAGCGATTAAGACGGGGAAACGGAATCTCGGTGAAATCTATGCATACATCAAACCGCAGGTCGAAGATGAAGCAAAGCAGCTTAATGTCCGGCAGACCCCAGGTCTGAATCCGGCACCCGATCAATTGGCCGGACGATTCAATTTAAGGAAATAATAATACTGTCTGTGTCCCATCAGCACCTGATTTAAAACACCGGGATGTCTCCCGGGAACCAGCGCCACGGCCAGTTCTCTGAGTTAAAATTATTTAAAGCTGAGGTAATTATCCCTAAATAGCGTGGGCAGTCTTCTGTCCATTTCAGTTTTCATCTCTTTAATCGTTTTAACGATAGTTGGTATTGATGTTTTGTTGTTAAGATTAAATTGATATACATATTTCTTTTGGGGCAATGGCAAGAAACTAATATTATCGATTATGAAGCAAGGGATGTCATCTCCATTAACATCTGAATATTCAACATATTCATTCCATAAATCTATACCAACGGCGTTTCTATCCACAATCATGACAAAAGCCGGACATGCATGTATATCAGGGGTTCCGCTTTCCCCAAAAGAAACAGTACAATCTGTTTCAATTGCACACTTCTCTATAGCTGTCTTGAGACCATCATGGTCAAACTGGCAGAAAATATTTCGTCGCCATGTGATTCCGGATCTAGTTGGAGCAATGGGGTGATCTTTTTCTTGTGCGGCGATTGCGTCAGCTGCCAAAACAAGCTTTGAAGAAGATGATACCAAACTAACACTTAGAAGGCGCATGGCTGACTTCAAAAAATTTCTCCTGCTTTTCATAAGTAAGAATCCTTGTATAAGGATTGTAATCGTTAACAGTCACAGTATTATCTGTAACATCGTCAATAAGCAGACAATCAGCTGTGCGATATTTTTCTTCTGAATAGCAGCATGCGGTCATTGCGAATGGAATCAATCAGCTCATTCATCAATTCTTCTGCTGCTAAATACATAACATTGCAATCTGGTTGAGAAGACATTATGATCAGGCCAATGGCATTGAGCAGATGCGTTTTTCCCAGGCCTGAATTTCCGTAAATAAAAAGTGGATTGTAGCTTTTGGCCGGTTTGCTGGCCACCGCAATAGATGCGGCGTGGGCAAATTGATTGCAAGATCCGACAACAAACCACTCGAAAGTACAATTGTTATTTAGACAGGACATTTCTTATTCTTTTTGATTTGACCGGCTACATTTACCGTTATTATTCGATCCTTTCCGCGCATGGATCATTCATCATGATGTAAAATAAATTTGTAAATCGGGGGATAATATCTCACAGCATCGTTCCATACTGCGGTATGATTTCTGATTTATTTCTTTACATCAAAGACACGATGCCTTAATGTTTAACTAAATCTTAGCTGCAGCAATCTATAGCCATAATAAGAGAGGTGCCATGCCTGCAAAACGTGATCTTTACAAAAGCTATGGCGAAAAGCTCATCAGTCTGTTTGTGCGCCTGCTCTTTTCGGGGGAACGTCATTCATTAACGGAGTTGGCGCTGACACTTAATTGTTCCAAGCAAACCGTCCTGCGATTGCTTGGCAATATTCGAAAATCCTATGGCATTGCCATTGAAGAGACAAAACAAGGCAACAGATGTTTTTATCGGATTAAGAAACCGGCTGTCTCACTCCGAAATATTCCGTTGACAGAATCGGAACTTCAATCGTTGCAGCTCTGCAAAGCCTTTACAGAGCACCTTGTCGGTAAAAAGCTCTATGAGGAAGCAACGCAGGCCATTTTGAAGAGCAAGACCGCGCTTGCCGACGGTCAGCAGGTAGACAAGTGCCACGTTGCCGCATTTCGCCCCGGTACCATCGACTATACACCGCAACATCAAATCATCCATGCTTTGATTGAAGCGATGGAAAAACAGAAGGTCTGTAAAGTCACATATCTAGCCATAGAAGCACAAAACCCGAAAACATTCTACATTAAGCCACTGAAACTCTTTTCTTATCATGATGCGATCTATCTTCACGCGCAGAAGGCCAAAGAGCCAGGCAAAGCTTACCGGACGCAGGCGTTTGATCCGCTGTTGGTTGTGCACCGCATGAAGTCGGTTGTGATGACGGATGTTTCTTTCCAATCTGAAAAATTTGATTTTGATAAAACATTCAATCAGCATTTCGGTGTTATCAAAGGCGAAACATTTGAAGTGGAAGTGGTCTTCAGTGGTTGGGCTGCCACTTATGTTGCGGAGCGAAGTTGGAGTTCAAAACAACAGATCGTGAAAAAAGGAAGCAATAAGGTTATCCTTAAATTTACTGCTTCTTCAGAGACGGAATTAATCAGCTGGCTGCTTTCTTTTGGCGAAGAGGCAAAATTAATAAAACCAATTCGATTAATCAAAGAATTGAAATCAAAAATTACCAAGATGAAGAATCGTTATAAATAAAAGCATTGCAATAATTTAATCTCAAGAAAGAGGTATTACATGAAACTGAAAGAAATTTTTGAAACTGCGGAGCATTTTAAAAATATTGTTGAGGAAAAGAGTCCAATGCTAAATTTCTGCATCACATTTATCAGGTATAAGAAAAGTTTCAAGGATTGCTTTCGAACGGACGACCCGTCACCTGAGCATAGATATAGCAGTGGTGTTTACCTGTTCTGTGATGAGCAAGATAAGGTGATTTATATAGGCAAGGCTGCATCAGGGAACCTTGCTCACAGAATATGGCACCATCTCAAAACACCTACTGATACTCCGGAATTTTTGAATAGTCCCTGGGTTACTGAAAACTATAAGCCTAGCACCCGCGAAAAAATACGAAAAGGTAAGTTCACGGTCTCAGCCATAGTTGTAGAACCAAAAGAACTATCGTCACTACTTGAAGTGTATTTGCAGACATTTCATTTCATGAGAGAAGACAGCAAATTACCTGACTTGAATAATCAGATTGGATAAGTGCGTTTTGTGCGACAGGGCTGCGGTGTACTATTGAGTGTGGATCAATAAAGGGAACGTCAAAATAAGTCAAGGCGGGATGAAAATGAGCAAATGTAAGTATTGTAATTCAGCGAGTTATGGTTTTGGGTGTCCATACAGTCCCCACAAGAAGCATGAACATGACGGGAACGAAAAGGCATGCGTGTTTTGTGGTTCGTCAGGTTATGGATTTGGATGTCCTTATAATTCCGAAAAAAAACATCGGCATGGATCAGGTGGTAATAAATGCAAATGGTGCGGTTCTACTGCCGCTGGTCCTGGCTGTCCGTATAGCCCGACGAAGATTCATGAGAAATAGATTTGTGAAGATGCAGTAAGCTTGGTACATTTGGTTGCTGGTAGAAATGACTATATGACAAGTCTATTTGGATGCATATACGGCCAATGCAATGGAAAGGGGGAAAGATTATGGCAGTGGAAAGACCAGGAAAATTTGTGAAATGTGCTGGATGCGGTGTGACCGGGGCAGAGAAGCAAGGGGCAAACAATTGGAAGATGTGTGATACTTGTTCTACAGCATACTGCACGAGGTGTTTCAAAGCATCTTCATTCTGCACAGCCCACAATCCATGGGGGAAATGGCTGACGGCCGATGGCAGACCGGGAACCATGACTTTTATCCTTCGTTGAGACAGGTTGATTGAAATACCTGATGACGACTTATAGACGCTATTAGACCATAAAAATCTGAAACAAGTGGGTGGTCTGTTATTCAATACTAGCCATGAACATTATTGGAATTGGAGAAATAAAGTTTAGCAGTGTCGTTGTATCTGAAATAACAATAGGGCAATTTACATGATCTCTTTGTATTCAGTGCCTGAGAATATTGCAGTGAATCTCAAATCATCTTGAAAGAGATGAAATAGCCGCGATAATCATCCGGTCAATTTTAGATAAAGGCAGTTTCTTTAAATCGGCAGGGGCTGCCCAGCGCCAATCCTGACACCCGAGCGGTTTCGGAGCGCCTTTTAACAGGAGGCAATCAAAGGCTGAAAGCGTCAGGCGAAAGTGGGTATAGACATGATTGACGGAAGCCAGCTTTTTCCCGATGCGAACGGTTACCCCCACTTCTTCTTTCACCTTGCGCTTCAGGCAACTTTCTGTTCGTTCAGCATCATCGATAAAACCCCCGGGCAGCTTCCATAAAGAAGCGAGCAGTCCGGTGGGCGGGCGCTGCACCAGGAGCAGTTTGTCTTCTCGATTGCGGATGATGGCCGCGGCTGCGAGCCTGCGGGGAGTGGCCGGGGATTTCCGGGTGACAGGCAGGCTGTTTTGCAAACCCTCTGACCGGGCTAAGCAGAGCGGCGCAATGGGGCAGACCAGACAATCGGGGTCTTTCGGTTTGCAAATCGTCGCGCCCAGATCCATCAGCGCCTGGTTGAAATCACCGGGATGTCTCCCGGGAACCAGCGCCGTGGCCAGTTCCGACAATTGCTTTTGTTCCCGGGGATCGTTTATCGGCCGGCGGATGGCAAAAACACGGGCGAGAATCCGGCGGACGTTGCCGTCCACGGCGGGAAGGGGCTTCCCATAGGCGATGCTCAAAATAGCGCCGGCCGAGTATGGGCCAATGCCGGGCAGCGTCTTAATGGCGTCGGGTGTATCGGGAATCCGGCCGTCGAAGCGTTCGACGATGATCTGACTGGCGGCGTGCATGTTTCTGGCCCGGGAATAATAGCCCAGATTTTCCCAGGATTTCAGAACGTGCTCCTGACGTGCTGCAGCCAGAGCATAAACATCGGGAAAGGCTTTCAAAAATCGCCGGTAATAGGGAATCACCGTATCGACCTGGGTTTGCTGGAGCATGATCTCTGAAATCCAGATACGGTAAGGGTCGCTTGTTTCCCGCCAGGGGAGCGATCGCTGATGCCGCGCGTACCAGGAAAGGAGTCGCCGGCTCAAAAGTTTCTTAATCGTGTCAGCATCGTTGGTCATGGACAGGTGTATATCGCATACCCGGTTGCCTGGCAATATCGCTGTTTATCGTTAATTTTTTTTGCTTGACAGAAAATCGTTTATGGGACAGGGTGCGCGACACACTCGGATAGACTAATTGCTGTTTTTTCGCATCGTTAGATTTTCTGGTTAACTCATCAATAAAAGAAATAGAGGAGAGACAAAAATGAAGAAAGAGGATTGTATTTTATTCAGCGGCGGGGCGCAGGGCGCGGAAGCGGAATTCGGCGCCAATGCCGAGCGCCTGGGCCTGGAGGAAGTCAATTTTACCTTTGAGGGACACACCATTGTCCGCCACAGGGGCCTGCGCGTGCTGAACCACGAAGAATTGAAAAACGGCGATGTATCGCTGGAATATATTTCACGCCTGATGAACCGCCGTTACACGGACAACGCAACCTTCCGTAAAATCCTGCAAACCATCTGGTATCAGATCAACAACGGACAGGAAGTGTTTATCATCGGTGAGATTCTGCCGGATAAAACCGTCAAGGGAGGCACCGGCTGGGGCGCCGAGTTCAGCAAAATCTGCAACAAGACGCTGAACGTCTTCGATCAGAAGAAAAATGCCTGGTTCACCTGGAACAAACTGGACTGGATCGAACGTCAGAAAGGCGATGAACCGGTTATTACCCATGCGCATTTTGCCGGCGGCGGTACGCGCTTCCTGGAAGAAAACGGCAAAAAGGCCATCAGGGAATTGTTCGATCGATCCATAAGCTGATTCCCAATACGGCTGGACAATGGGAATGGATAGGGATGCCGGGCGGTTGAAGCGTTATGCTTCAACCGCTTTTTTTATGCTTTACCGCCCGCCTGTTCCGGCCGGCGTGGTAATTCTTGACAGCGCTTCAGGCTTTTGCTAGCGCTTATAACGAAAACTATTTGATAAAGGAGGGGTTATGTCCAATTCGTTGAAATATGCAGATGTTTACGCTCAGTCCATTAACGAGCCCGATGTCTTCTGGGGCAAAGCAGCTGAAGCCATCCAGTGGACGAAAAAATGGGATAAGGTTCTCGACGACGGCAACAAACCCTTTTACCGATGGTTTGCCGGCGGGGAGCTCAATACCTGCTTCAACGCCCTTGATTTTCAGGTGGCATCGGGCAGAAAAGATCAGGTTGCCGTCATCTATGACAGCCCTGTCACCGCTACCGTTCAAAAGATCACTTACGGAGAACTCCTCGACCGGGTCGCCTCGTTTGCCGGAGCGCTGGCCGGCCTGGGCGTCGCGAAGGGCGACACGGTGATTATCTACATGCCCATGATTCCCGAGGCGATGGTGGCCATGCTGGCCTGCGCGCGCATCGGCGCCGTGCACTCCGTCGTCTTCGGCGGATTTGCACCCAATGAACTGGCCATCCGCATTGATGACGCCAGGCCCAAAGTCATGATTTCCGCCTCCTGCGGCATCGAGGGGAAAAAGACGCTGTCCTATAAACCGCTGCTGGATGAGGCCATCAGGATTGCGGCGCACAAGCCCGAGAAATGCGTCATCTACCAGCGGCCGCAGGTGAAGGCCGAACTCCAGGCCGGCCGGGATCTGGATTGGGAAGAATTGTCCAAAAGCGCGAAGGCTGTTCCCTGCGTGCCGGTTGCCGCGACCGATCCACTGTACATTCTTTATACATCGGGCACCACCGGCAAGCCCAAGGGCGTCATGCGCGACAACGGCGGCCATGCCGTCGCTTTGAAATGGTCGATGAAATACATTTACGACATTAAACCCGGCGAAGTTTTCTGGGCTGCCTCCGACGTCGGCTGGGTGGTCGGCCACTCCTACATCGTTTACGCGCCGCTGCTCTATGGCTGCACAACGATTCTGTATGAAGGGAAGCCCGTGGGGACCCCCGATCCCGGCGCGTTCTGGCGCGTCATTTCCCAGCACGGCGTGTCCATTCTGTTCACGGCGCCGACGGCGTTTCGCGCCATCAAAAAAGAAGATCCCCAAGGCGATTATCTGAAAAAATACAACATTGCCTGCCTTCGTTATTTATTCCTGGCCGGGGAGCGGCTGGACCCCGACACGTATCACTGGGCGAGCGATATGCTGAAAATACCGGTCGTCGATCACTGGTGGCAGACCGAAACCGGTTGGCCGATCGCCGCCAACTGCATGGGCATTGAACCTTTCCCGATCAAGGCCGGATCCCCCACCAAGCCGGTGCCGGGCTATAACGTCCAGATCCAGGATTTTGATGGTAAAACACTGCCCAACGGCGAGGAAGGCGCTGTGGTCATTAAACTGCCGCTGCCCCCCGGCTGCCTGCCCACATTGTGGAAAGACGACAAGCGCTATCTGGAGTATGTGACCGAGCGGCCCGGTTATTACGTTACCGGAGACGGCGGCCGTTTTGATCTGGACGGATACATTTATATCATGGGGCGCATCGATGATGTGATCAACGTGGCCGGCCACAGGCTTTCCACGGGAGCGATGGAAGAAATTGTTTCCAAACATAAAGATGTCGCCGAATGCGCCGTGCTGGGCGCGGACGATCAGCTCAAAGGCCAGGTGCCGGTCGGGTTTGTCGTTTTGAAAGCCGGCGTGGATCGCAAGTCCGAAGACATCATCGCGGAACTGGTGCAGATGGTGCGCAGCGAACTGGGCGCGCTGGCCTGCTTCAAGGAAGCGGCGGTGGTGAAAGCGCTGCCCAAAACACGGTCGGGCAAGATCCTGCGCAGCACGATGCGCAAAATCGTGGACGGCAAGGAGTATGTTGTTCCGTCCACCATCGACGATCCGGCGGTTCTGCCGGCGATCGCGGAATCAGCCAGGACAATCGGCTACGGGAAGAAGTGAATTATTGTAGGGAACGGCCGTGTGACCTTTAGGTTATTTCAAACCGTTCCCTACGGTTTGTAGATAAGAAAAGCCGGCGGGAACGAGTCCCCCGGCTTTTCAGCAGGCGCTGTAAATGCGCGTCTATTTGATCAACTGGGCGATGCGGCCCCAGCGGACATTTCTTTCCTCAGCGTTCCAGGACCAGTAAAGAATAAAAGCTTTCCCCTGAACATCCTTCAAATCGACAAATCCCCAGAAGCGGCTGTCCAGGCTGTGGTCACGATTGTCGCCCATCACAAAGACAGAATCCTGCGGAACGATCACCGGGCCGAAGTTGTCGCGCGGCTGCACATGAGCCGGATAAATCGCCGGATCGTCGTAAACGCCGAATGGATCCGCATAGGCCCGATCATTGATGAAGAGTTTTTTGTTTTTCATTTCGATCTTATCGCCGGCAACACCGATGACGCGTTTGATAAAATCCTTGGACCGGTCCTGCGGGTAGATAAAAACAATCACGTCCTCTCTTTTCGGGTCAGTGAGCGGAATGATCGTTTTCCGGAAATACGGGATTTTGACGCCGTAAATGAACTTGTTGACAAAAAGATGATCGCCGACGAGCAGGGTCGGAATCATCGAACCGGACGGGATTTTAAACGCCTGAACGACGAAGGAGATGATGAAGGCGGCGATCAGGACCGCCGTCAGGATCGCTTCAATGAATTCTCTGACTTTCGATTTTGTTTTTTCCGGTGTCGCTTTTTTTTCTTTCATAACAGGATAACCTCTTTCTATGGATGATCAAACCGAACAGGTTTTTCAGCTGATTAATGCGGCAACGTCATTGGATGTCGCGAGGATCGTCAAACCAAGAATGACAATCCATCCGGCGATGGACAAACCTGCCGATATTTTTCTGAGCGGCGGCGCCATTTTTTCCAGGATGTAAAAGACCACTTTACCGCCGTCGAGCACCGGCAGCGGCAGCAGATTCATCACCGCCAGATTCAGACTCAGGATTCCGGCAAAGCTGAATATCTGGTGATAGCTGCCGGCCATGAAGGATCCGCCCTGCCGGACAATGCCGATGACGCCGGCCAGGTCGCTTGCGGATGTCAACAGGGAGGGAATCGACTGAGCGATGAGCAGCATGAACGAGACGGCGTTTTGGCCGGCCAGAACAAGCGCGGCGGCAGCCGGAAGATACTGACTCTGCATCCGGTAAATAAACAGCATCAGGACGGCAAAAATGATATTGGCGGCGACGCCGCCCAGGGTAAAAATAACGCGCCGGAAAAGAGGAATGGCATATAATTCTTCCTCTGACGATATGGCCGGTTCGACGTAACCGCCCAGGGGAACCAGCGAAAGCCGGTAATCCGTATCGCTGCGGGTGAAGCCGATCAGACGCGGTCCAAAGCCGATGGAAAAGGTTTTGACCGGGATCGAGACCAGCCGCGCTGCGAGGAGATGTCCCAGTTCGTGAACCACGATGATCAAACTGATGATCAGAACAGCAGACAGATAAATCATTTTTGAGCCTCTACATTTTCCGGCGGTAGTAATACACGCCAACCATATACGTATAGATCGATGACAGGGCGAAAACGAGGATCGGGTACATGGCGTTAATGGACGGATGATACAGGTAAACCGCGACAATCACCATCAGTCCGAAAAGCGCAACCTGCTGCTGGAGGTTGGCGGCTTTGAGCTGAATGAGCGATTCCCGCTCATCGACGATGGTCCGCCTGTCGATCAGGTAAAAAACAATATAGATCAACGTCGTGATGATCACAATGACGCGCATGATGGCTATTTCATCCATAGAACACTCCCTGATAACATCGGATCGATCTGTAATAATGTCATGGCTCTACTCCCGGGAAAGAAAAAATATATCCTCAACGCGCACATGCAGCAGCTTTGCAATGCGCAGCGCCAGCTCCACAGAAGGGATGAATTTATTATTTTCAATGGAGTTAACCGTCTGGCGCGAACAGCCGGCTTTTTCGGCTACTTCCGCCTGAGTCAAATTGCCGTTGGTGACCCGGGCGATTTTGAGCTTGTTTTCAATCATGGGATGTATGTAATGCATACTTGATAATATGTCAAGTATATTTTACATTATGTCTCATAGGGAAGACATAAAAGGAGGGTTGGGGGGATTTTGCGGTTTTATTAAAGTCCTCCTTCACGCCTCATAAGCAGCTATCCATCACCGGTCGTTTTTACTAACAGCCTGCAGCCTACCAGTCTAAAAGCCTGGTTACCCTTACCATCTCTCCAGGATCTCCCTGGTGAGCTCGGAGCGGATCGCCTGATCCAGGTACACGCTTCCGAAAAGACGGCTGCCGCTCATTTTGGCGTTAAGGACGGAAAGTCCGTTGGAGCGCTCATCAAGCCAGGGAACGTCAATCTGGTCGTAGGAAAAGTCGCCGGTAAAGACCATCTTCGTGCCTTCGCCGCCGCGCGTCGCAATGGCTTTGACGTGCGACGGAGGCAGGTTCTGGATCTCGTCCACGATCACAAAACACTTCTGAATAGAGCGGCCGCGGATCTTGTCCAGGTCCATCATCTCGATTTTTCCGTTGGTCAGCCATTCATTAATTTTGTCTTTCATCTTTTCGTCGACGAGTTCCTTGATCGCGTTGATATTGTCATAGATGGGGTGCATCCAGGGTTTCATTTTCGCGTCGATGTCGCCCGGCGAGTAACCCAGCCGGTCCTTGTTGCCCAGCTGGATGGTTGCACGGCTGACCAGGATCTGCCGGTAGTGAGAGGACTGTTGAAAAGCGGCCAGGAGCGCCAGAAAGGTTTTGGCGGTTCCCGCTTTGCCGGTCAGGGCGACCAGCGGGATAGACGGATCGCGCAGCAAATCCATGGCGATGAACTGGGCCCAGTTGACGTCTCCATTGTTCGACCGGGGTTTCACGCCCAGCAGATGAACATCCTTCTCGACGATGCGGAAATGGTCGCCTTTGCGAACGGCGGCAAACGCGGGGCCCCAGGCGCCGTCGATGTCGCAGTAACAGACGATTCCTTCGTTCTGCCGGATCTGGCCCAGCTGCGCTGCCAGCTTGGTTTCGGGAAGCTTGAGGGGGAATGTTTTTTCGGAAATCCAGCTCCGCTGGAGGTTAATGGTGGTGCGGGATGGGTGATGCTCTTTGATTTCGGTCTGGTCCATCTTCACGGACTGGACATCGATGCCGAAGTTCAACGCCAGGGTTTCCAGCGCGGCGTCCTGGGTCACGAGAATGACTTTTTCATGAGGGAGTTTCTTTTTCGCGCAAAGCGCCGTGGCGATGATGCAATGATCGTTTTTGTCTGTTTTCAGATCCGCGTTTTTGGCCAGCTTGAAATCGTAATGAAAGAAGCGGACGGAGTGATCTTTGGCCCGAAACAAATTGCGGACGTTGCGAATGACGCTGCGCGCGATATCCGCCTTGAAGTCGTTGCCGGTTTTATGACTGTCCAGTTCCTCCCAGGTTGCGTAGGGAATCAGGACGCAGTTGCGGCCGGCCTGACGCAGTTTTTCAAATACATCCATGCCGTATTCCAGAGCGCTGGTGTCCACCACAAAATATTTCTCCGGAACGTTACCCGACGCTTTAACCGTTTGCCCCTCGATCGTCCGCGCTTTGCCATTTTTCGCATTCGTCATGAAATCGCTCCTCGGCTGATGGGTTGTGGTTTTGTGATGTAGAGAATTTCTGCGGCTGCACCTCCTGTGTTTCAGACGATGTGTTTCTTGCAGTGTTATTCTAGCAGATTTGAAACATCCAACAAGCAGAATGTTTGAACAGCAATCAAACGTGCGGAGCATAACCTTCCCGGCTAGTTTCCGCCGTGTTTTAATTTTAGTTCCGCTAAACGCTTCATCTCCGGTTCGCTCAATTCCTGCGCCGCAAACAGCGCATTGCCGTCCGGACCGTCGATGCGGGTAATGGACACATTCAAACTCGATTTTTTCGGGAGTCTTGCTGCACGCCAGTTGGAAAATGCATCCGGGGACAGGTAACTGTTCATGACTTGTCCCGTCTTCAGTCCGCCGGGGATATCGAATTGCATGTCCAGCCGCTTGCCGTCATTTGTGACGCCCGAAACATTCAGGTTGCAGTCAAAATGGACGCGGTGGACCGAAAAAATGGTTTCATTCTTTACCTTGATTTCCACAACCGGCTTGTCTTCCTGCATCTCAGTCCTGCGCAGGTAGAGACGCGACGACAATACTTTGAACCGGCTGAGCTGCTCTTGCGCGTCGAGGTACGATTTATATTTTGCGGTGAGGTTTTCCAGCTCCTCCTTTTCCCGTCTTTTCTCCAGATTCTCCCGTTCTTTCACCTGATAGGCGGTAGCGGGTGTCAGAACTGCGGAAGCATCATCGAGGATCACCTTCTGCCGGCCGCCGAATTCTGTCACCAGAGAAATGACGATCACGACGGCAAAAATACCTGCAGCGAAAATCCAGAAGGTTTTCGGCAAATGTTTTGCGTCTTCCATTGCCGTTTTCCGTTCATGGGCAGGTGTGCCGGATTGCCCATTCTTACTGAAACGATGTTTTAAGTCAGAAAATTCCGGTATCCACACTGCGGCTAATTTGAAGGCACCCATAAAAACGCAGAGAACCGGGAAAGCAGTTAAAATCAGGGATGTGTCGAGATGAGAAAATTCGCCTATGTGCCAGAAATAAACGGCAGCAAGATAAGACAAGGGCAGGCCGAAGAAAATAATTTTGCCGATAAATCCGCGGTTGGAATATAAATAGCGAGTGAGATGAAAAAACTGAAACAGAGCGCCTGCAATCAGGCAGATGACAAACGAGGGAAGAGTGATCCTGGCGGCTAAAATGATAAAATTTCTGTTCAGTATTCCATTGGTCAGATGATAACTCTCAGAAAAATAGCGACCATAGGCCTGTCCGATCGGCGTCGAAGTATACATGAACCACAAGTATTTTACGGCATAAAGAAGGAGGATGTAGCCGGCCATGGTGCACAACAGGAGCAGGATTACTTCCGCAACAACGTGTAACCGCTTCCGAAAGAAACTGGCAACATTTGACCTTCGATCATTGGATGATCCGGCTTCCAGATCAATCATCACTCCTCCTCAGGGGAAGTTATTGTCCGCTCACGAATTGACGTGCGACGAATATTCTCTTTTAAGAATTCAATTCTGCGAAAAGATTTGGGCATTCGTTTACCACATGAAGTGAGATCGTGTCCATTGCAGAAGGAAGTTGATGAAGAGACCGCGCGCGAAAATCAAAGGACCGATCGGCCGCCATCACGGCCGGGATCAGCGTCTTTTTCCGTTTCAGGCGAACCATCCTTATGACGGGTTTTCGATGAAGATCCGTACTCGATCAAAAAGGTCGTTAATAAATACCCATCGCGCAACCGCCGGCGAGCGTGCCGCCCAATTCGCGGCACTGCTCCAGCACTTCATCTGTGATTTTACCTTTGGCGATAACCGGATTGAAAACCGTTTTGAACTTATATCCCAGGGCAATGCGCTCGACCGCGCGAAGCGCGCCTGTCCCATCGTTGCCCGCACTGATGAAAACGACATACGGCTTGCGAAAGACTTTATCCTGCGCTGCCCCGTAAGTGCGATCGAAGAAATCCTTGATCATGCCGGCCATGTAGCCGAAATTTTCCGGCGTGCCGATCGCCAGACCGTCACAGCTAAGCAGGTCGTCGAGCGCGGCGTCAGAGGCTTTCTTCAGAATGACCTCGACACCGTCAATGGCCCTCGCGCCTTCGCCGACGGCCTCGGCCATCTGCCTGGTGTGTCCGGTCTGGGAATGATAGACGATGAGTATTTTGGTCATAGAACTAAAAACAGGCCATAGGTAATGGGTTATAGGCTATAGGCGACAGGTGGCAAGAACTTTTTTCTCTTACCTCTTACCCATAACCTCTTTTACGGCATTTTAGTGATGATACCCAAAAACGCATCGGCCTTTAAAGATGCTCCGCCGACCAGCGCGCCGTCGATGTCCTCCATGGCGATCAGTTCGCCGATGCTGTCTTTTGTCACGCTGCCGCCGTAAAGGATGCGGACATCCGCGCCGGCACACCCGTATATTTCAACAAGCAGGCGGCGAATGAAGTCGTGAACATCCTCGGCCTGCTCGGGCGTGGCCACCTTGCCCGTACCGATCGCCCAGACCGGTTCATAGGCGATAACAAGAGGATTGATCTTATCAACGCCAATACCGGCCATCGCTTTGCGCACCTGGCGGTTCACGACGGCCTCGGTAACGCCGTTGTTTCGTTCTCCATCCGTTTCGCCGACACAGATAATCGGCTTCAGTCCGGTGGCCAGCGCTTTTCTGACCTTCAAATTAATCTGCTCGTCGCTTTCATTGAAGTGTTTGCGGCGCTCGGAGTGGCCGATAATGACGTATGCGCATCCGGCATCTTTGAGCATCAGGGGAGAGACTTCCCCGGTATAGGCCCCCTGGTCTTCGAAATACATGTTTTGCGCGGCCAGAGCCACAGCGGAGCCTTTGAGGGCTGCGCCGACGCTCTCTAGGGCGGTAAACGGCGGAGCCACAACGACCTCACCGTTTTTCAAGCCGGCTGTTCCTTCCTTAATTGCGGAAGCCAGCCCGACGGATTCGGCAATTGTGTTGTGCATCTTCCAGTTGCCGGCAACGATCCATTTTCTCATGCGGTCCTCCGTTTTAACCGAGTGCGGCCACGGCAGGCAGGGTTTTGCCTTCCAGCAGTTCCAGAAACGCGCCGCCGCCCGTGGAGATGTAGGATATTTTACCGCTCTTGCCGGTCTTGTGAATGGCGGTATCGGTATCGCCGCCGCCGACAATCGTGAGCGCGCCGGAGTCCGTCACCGCGTCCACCAGCGCGAAGGTGCCCTTGCTGAAAGGCGCGAGTTCAAACATGCCGAGCGGGCCGTTCCAGACAATCGTCTTCGCGGTTTTGACCGCGTCGGAAAACGCCGCGATGCTTGCGGGACCGATGTCCAGACCCATCCAGTCATCGGGAATATCCCCGACGGCAACCACTTTTGTTTCTGCGTCCGCCGCCGGCGCCTTAGCAACAACCGCGTCCACCGGCAGCAGGAACTGCACATTTTTAGCTTTGGCTTTGGCCAGAATAGTTTTGGCCAGATCGAGCATGTCCGTTTCACACAGGGATTTGCCGACGCTCATGCCCTGGGCTTTGAGAAAGGTAAAGGCCATGCCGCCGCCGACAATCAGGCAGTCCACCTTATCAATCACATTTTCCAGAACCTTGATCTTGTCGGACACCTTGGCTCCGCCGATAATGGCGACAAGCGGGCGTGCAGGATTGTCCATCGCCTTCTTGAAGTATTCAATTTCATTTTTCAGAAGAAAGCCCGCGGCGCACACGGGGACAAATCTGGTGATCGCGGTGTTGGATGCCGCCGCGCGGTGCGACACGGCAAACGCGTCGTTGATATACACATCGCACAGTTTGGCGAGTTCCTGCGCAAAAGCATCATCATTCTTGTCTTCGCCCGGATAGAAACGCAGATTTTCCAGCAGAATCACATCACCCGCTTTCATGCCGGCCGCGGCCTGCAAGGCTTTTTCGCCGATGCAGTCATCGATGAAGGGAACATCGATCTTCAGCAGTCCGGCCAGAATCGGGGCGACCGGCTTTAAAGAAAATTCCTCAACTTTTTTGCCCTTCGGTCTTCCGAGATGGGACGCAACAATGACCTTTGCCCCTTTTTCGCGGACATAATTGATCGTGGCCAGGCTTGCCCTGACCCGGGTATCGTCGGTGACTTTGCCTGACTTGTCCATCGGCACGTTGAAATCTACCCGCACCAAGACCTTCTTTCCGCTTACATCAATTTGATCCAAGTACTTCATGTCCATAACCTCTTTTCACGTATTTTATTTCATGATGAACGACAGGAGTTCGAGCATCCGGTTGGAGAAACCCCATTCGTTGTCGTACCATGAAAGTATTTTCACCATGTTGCCGCCGATGACGGTGGTATTGGGCAAATCCACGATGGATGAATGGGGATTGCCGTTGAAATCTTTGGAAACCAGCTCTTCTTCCGAACACAATAAAATGCCCTTCATCGCTTTTTGCGAATATTCTTTAAGTTTTTCGTTGATCTCCTGCTTGCTGGTTGCCCGCGAGAGCGTGGCGACAAAATCGACGAGAGAGACATTCGGTGTGGGAACGCGAATCGCCAGACCGTCCAGTTTGCCTTTCATTTCGGGCATCACTTCGGCAATGGCCCGGGCCGCGCCCGTTGTGGTCGGGATCATGGAAAGTGCGGCGGCGCGCGCACGGCGCAAATCCTTATGCGCTTCGTCGATCACCACCTGATCGTTGGTATAGGAATGGATTGTCGTCATCAAGCCGTATTCCACGCCGAATTCTTCGTGCAGGATTTTCACGATCGGCGCCAGGCAGTTGGTGGTGCAGGATCCCATGGAGATAATGTGGTGCTTGCTTTTGTCGTAATCTTCGGAGTTGACGCCGAAAACGAATGTAACGTCCGGGTTTTTGGCGGGGGCGGAGATGACCACTTTTCTGGCGCCCGCCTTAAGGTGTTTTTCCGCGCCTTCGCGGTCGGTGAATCTCCCCGTGCTTTCCAGGACGACATCGACGCCTAAATCTCTCCAGGGCAGTGTCTCCGGGTCACGCACGGCAAAAGCCTTCATTTCCCTGCCGTCGATCACGATCGCATTGGGGGTGGATTTCACTTCAGCATCAAGGATGCCGTGGATTGAATCATACTTGAGCAGGTGAGCAAGTGTCCTGGCGTCGGCCAGGTCATTAACTGCGACGAATTCCACATCTTTGCTTTTGTAACCGGCCCGAAATACCAGGCGGCCGATTCTACCGAATCCGTTGATTGCAATCCGTACAGCCATGTTTTCCTCCTCCATTATGAGATGGAAAAGATTAAACAAAAGCTCAGGGGTTGTCAATCCATTTCTCCCCGGCGGGGGATTGAGAAGAAGTGTTTGCTGAAATTAACTTTTCATCAACACCATTGGTTAGATTCCAGGATTAATTAATAATTTGCCGTATTCAATATTCTTGGCGTGTGTACATGTATGTCGCCATTCAATGGGTATTCAGGAATTGACATTATGAAATGTTCAGGACGTCGCTCACTTGGATCAAAGGCTTGATGTCTGTATAATTGCGGATATCATCTGCAATGGCCTTTGCATGAGGGCCAAACGCTAAGCAATATACTTCTACTGATTCGAAGTACAGATGTCCCATGGCCGTGTATTCGGGAAGAGACCCTGCTGTGGCGCCGATCAGTCCTCGTTCTGCGGTTATATTCCTGCAGGCATCTCCCAGTTTTGCCTTGATCATCGGCATGTGCAGATTGCAATAATAATCGAAATTAAATGCCGCACCTTCTATGTTGGGATAGAGAATACTGACTTTAATCATTTTTCACCCCTGCTTCTATCATGGTCGAGATATCCTTCTATGCTCATGTTTAGTAAAGGTAAGGTTCATTTTCAGGGATTATTCTGTTATCTCAAATCCTGCACAACGTTCTTTCCTAAAACGGCAGAGACAGCCGCCACGCCTCCACCGATAGCTCCAACGATGCCGCCGGAAGTGACGTCCTGCCCGCTGAGATAAAGATTCGGTATGGGTGATATTGCCCGCAACCAGCGTTTTTGATACCTTTCCGGTGTATGAGCCAGTGACATGATTTCGCCTTGCTCCCTGCCCAGGAAGTGATTGAAGCTAAGCGGTGTAGCCAGCTCCATATAATCGATCTTCCCTTCAAGGTTTGGATAAAAACGCAGAACCTGTGATAACATTTCATGACTGATTTTTTTCTTCAGCTCTTCATATTCATGCCCCCGCTGTTTCCACTGAGTCCCGGCAAAGGGTTCAAAGATCGACCAGGTTGTCAAACTGCAGACATCAATGGTAGTGCGACCGGGGAAACGATCTTCCCACGTGGGGTCTTTTGCGGATGGTACGCTGATAAAGTGGATGGGCATTGGCGTGTTCATGGGATCCTTCTCATAGGCATCCACATTGCCGTCGATGTCGGAACCAGGGTGAACCCACAGGTTTGCCGGGTCGAGCCCCAGTGTCTTGTTCGATTCCCTGACGCCGATATTCAGAACCGCGTAGGTATCGGATAGTTCCATTCCTCTGCATTGATCAGGCAGGCCAACAACTTGGCCGAGGTCGCTCGGGAGCAAGCGCAGGATGGTGTTTCTCAGGCCTGCATCGCTGATGATAATTGGAGCACGAAATTCTCCGCCTTCCTTCATGCTCACGCCGCAGGCCTTACCATCTTTTACAAGAATAGACGCGACCTCAGCGTCAACAAGGATAGAACCTCCGGCACTGCCAATGACTTCTCCTATGGTTTCTGCAATACGGCCTGCTCCTCCGATGGGGAAATTCGCTCCATCAAGATAATGTCGGGTAAGCATCGCCTGCATGGCAAAGGACACACGGCCCGGTGTAGAGACGTAATCCCCGCAATTTCCACACAGGACGGCTATTAGTTCATCGTTGTCTGTAATCTCCCGCAAAACCCCCCGTGCCGTGCGGCAAGAGAAGGTGTGGAATTGTCCGCTCATTTTAGTATAAAGCTCATCATCGATGTCTCCCGGCAGAGCCTGCTGGGCAAAAAACGTCTTGCCGGCTCTTGTTACGTCCATGACGAGATCCATATACTTGTCGATGGCTGCCTGTTCCGAGGGAAAGTATTCTTTTATACGTTTTTTAAAGCGCTCCATTCCCGCTACATGCTCGTAAAACCGGTTGCCGATAACGATGCGGTTGTATACCTCCGGCATAGGTGCCCACTCAAGCCGGCCATCTGTAATATGATCAAATATTTTACGCATAGTGCCGCCTGGCCGATGAACCTCGCCAACGTAATGAAGGCCCGCATCCCACTCATATCCCTTGCGGGTGTACGTCTGGGTGCATCCACCGGCGGTGCTATGCTTCTCGAGGACAAGCACGCGCTGACCTTTCCTGGCAAGAAAGGCGGCAGGTGTCAGTCCGCCGATGCCGGAACCTATGATGATGGCATCCCATGATTCAGGTAGGTTAGCTTTCTTGTAGCTTTGGGCTTTCTTCATATACGATCTCCTCACCGACATAATTTATTAAACATATGTTTAATAAATTATGATAAATAAGTCAATATTTAATTACATATTAAGTTAAATCATATTATATACGATTAAACATGCATTTAGCAAATTGGAGGTTACGGGTGCACTAATCATGCAGAAGAAAGGGGTAAGGTAACGACGGGGTTTGTATCAGGAGGATTGTGACTGAATAGAAGCAATGGATAGGCTTGGTTATACATCATTCAAGGTGACAGACTCTCTAAGAGCAGTTGGAAGTTCTTGTGGAACAATTCAGTAAATTCGGTTTTGTCAATCCCCAATTGGCCCATCAGGTAAAGGGTTACCAGTCCCTGAGAGGAGGTCAACAACAGTAGAGAATAATCATAGACCGACCCTTTATTAATTAAGCCGTCATCCATACATTCGCGTACACGATCCATGAGAATGCGAAAGGCGACTAGACGCTGATTATCGAATTCTCTATACCGTTCGGTCCCCACGATGTCAGGGCGCTTTAGAAAAAAAACTTCAAAGTGCTTCGGCTGTTCCAGCGCGAACTGGAGGAAGGCTTCCATGCATATGGTCAATCGTTCCGAAGGTGTTTTGCCACTAAGCGATCGAAGCATATATTCTGAGAATGTTTTGACGCCATCAATGAAGATTTCGGCCACCAAGGCTTCTTTCTTCGGGTAATGCCAATAAATAGCGCCTGCAGTAATACCCACTTTCTGCGCCACTTTGCGCATGGAGAGTGTTTCTAGCCCTTCCTTTATGTATATCTCACGGGCCTCATCAAGTATGGCTTTTTTAATGTTCTTATCTTTATCTTTCGTTACTTTCATCTTTATCGGCCGTCTATTGGATTCCACGCTCCTGAAGATGGGAAAAGTGATAGATTGATTTTTTCATCCAGAAGTTTGTAAACCATTCAGTCAGTTTTCATCAGTCAACGGGGGATCACTGATAAACTATTGTAATCTTGCACAAATAATGAAATGTATCAAGCAAACATTTAGGTCTAAAAATATTTGAACATATAAACAAAAGCTATTTGGGATCAATAAGATATTCTTTTTACCGCAGGGAAGCACAGGAAAGAAATGTGGTGTGATTTTGAAAATGACAAAGGTCCGGGACTTGTTAACCCATTTCTCTTTACAGACAATAGCTTAGCGAATATGGAATATTCCATGGCAGCCCCTGCGGCAAGTTGGAGCTTCTTGAAGTTCCCCTGTAAATCTGTTAGGAAAAATAAAAGGCGAGAGGCGATGGAATACAGTAAGGCGCAGCGCACCCCCAACGCCAATCTATAGCCTATAACCATCGCCCATAGCCTGTTTCTCTAAAAGGAGTCTATGAAAAAAACTAAAATTGTCTGCACGATCGGACCGGCATCCGAATCGGCTGAGACCATTCAGGCGCTCATTATGAGCGGCATGGATGTAGCGCGTCTGAATTTCTCCCACGGGTCTCACGAAGGCCATCGGCAAAAGATCGGAATCATTCGCGAGCTGTCCGAAAAGCTCGGCCGTCCGATCGCCATTCTGCTGGATCTGGCCGGTCCGAAAATCCGCATCGGCACGATCCCCGACCCCGGTATTACATTAACGCCGGGCCATAACTTTGTTTTGACCAGTCGCCCGATCGAAGGCGACGTCCATGCGGTATCGCTGACCTACAAGGATCTGCCCCGTGAAGTCAAAGCCGGCGACCGGCTGCTTCTGGCCGACGGCCTGATGGAGCTTGTGGTTGAATCGTCCAATGACACGGATATTATCTGTAAAGTAGTTACGGGAGGCCTTTTGACGTCGCACAAGGGGATCAACCTGCCGACAGGCACAATCCGCACATCTTCCCTGACTACGAAAGATAAAGGCGATTTGTTGTTCGGGTTGGAAAATGATGTTGATTTCATCGCTCTGTCGTTTGTGAAGACAGCGGACGACATCAAGGCAGTCAAGGATATCATTGCAGGCGAGGGCAGGGAGACGCCGGTCATTGCCAAAATAGAGAAGCACGAGGCGCTGGAAAATATTGATGCCATCATCGACATTTCCGATGGCATCATGGTCGCGCGCGGCGATCTGGGCGTGGAAATACCCTTGGAAGACGTGCCGCTTATTCAAAAGAGGCTGATTGCCAAAGCCAACGCCGCGGGTAAACCGGTGATCACCGCGACGCAAATGCTGCGCTCGATGGTTGCTTCGCCGCGCCCGACCCGCGCCGAGGCCGCCGATGTGGCCAATGCGGCGCTGGACGGCACCGACGCGGTAATGCTTTCCGAAGAAACGGCCTCCGGGGACTATCCCGCGGAAGCCGTGATGTATATGAGCCGTCTGGTCGCTGCCGCGGAGGGCGGTTTCCCGTTTGAAGAATTTCTGGCCATGCTTCCCGGGAAGGATGTGTCCGAGTCCGTTGCCCATGCGTCCTGCATCCTGTCCAATCATCTGGAGGCCCGGGCGATCGTTGCCCATACGCAATCCGGCATGACGGCGCGTTACATTGCCCGCTTCCGCCCCCGGCAGACGATTGTCGCCCTGTCGCCCGATGTGAAGACCGTGCGGCGCCTGGCTTTGAGCTGGGGCTGCCGTCCACGCCTGATCGGACGAATGCAAAGTACGGATGAGATGATTGAAAAAGCTTCCCAGGCCGCGCTGGCAGCAGGCGAGGCCGACGTGGGAGACCTGATTGTCATTACCGTCGGCCACCCGATCGGCGCCACGGGAGCGACGAACATGATTAGAGTAAAAAGACTGAAAACGTGAAGCGTGATCCGTGAAGTGTGAAGCGCACGGGACTGTTTATAACCATTCCCTTTTTGGCGTACCACGAACGACGAGATACGCTTCACGAGATACGACTTAAAGGAGGGTTTCATGCAGATTCTAGCGTTTAACGGTTCCCCGCGCCCGAAGGGAAATACATCCGCCATTGTCGCGTCCATGCTGGAGGGCGCGCAGTCGCGCGGCGCCCAAACGTCGGAAGTTCGTCTTCACGATATTAATTTCAAGGGATGCCTGGGCTGTCTTGGCTGCCGCAAGAATCCGGGTTTTTGCAGTGCGAAGGATGAATTGAGCCCTTACCTGGAGGCGATCAAGACCTGCGCCGGCGTGATCATCGGCTGCCCCATTTACATGTACCGCATTTCCGGACAGATGAAACTCTTTGTGGACCGCATTTATTCGCTCTATGCCAATCTGCCCGAGGGCGGCTACAAATCCATGGTGCCGCCGGGGAAAACCTACGCGCTGGCGATATCCCAGGGCGCTCCCGGTCCCGAGCAATACGCAAAATCCATTACGTATCTGACCGGAATGACCGGAAGCGGGCTGGGCATGACGGTTGTCGGGAAAATTCTTCACACCGAAAGCGCGGATAAGCCGGCGGCCGGAAACCGGGAACTTCTGGAGAGGGCTTTTGAAATCGGCCGTAAAATGGTCCGGTAAAGTTAAGTCGATGAGCGATGAAAAGTTATACATTGTCCTGATGGGACTGCCCGCCCGGGGCAAATCCACGCTGGCCGTGCGCTTGCGGGAGGCTTTCCACAAAGATCACATTCATACGCGAATTTTCAACAACGGCAATTTGCGCCGGATTTACCGGCCGCTTGCGGAAACATCCTGCGCCGAATTTTATTCTCCGGACAATCCGGCCGCCGTGGAACTGAGAAAAAAATTCACCCGCATGAATATGGAAAGGGCCCGGACCTATCTCAGCAATTCCGGGCAGGTGGCTATCCTGGATGCGACCAACGCAGGACGCAGCCGCCGGAAGATGATCGAGGACTATCTCAACGATCACCCCCTCTTCTTTATCGAGTGCGTCAATGACGATGAGGATATTCTGAATCTGAGCATCCTGGAAAAGACGAAACTGCCGGAATTCAATCATCTGGAAAGCAAAAAAGCCAAAGCGGAGTTTTTGAAAAGAATAGATTACTACAAAATGATCTATGCTCCTCTGAAAGCGGAAAGAAATTATGTCCGCCTCGATTCTCTGCAGAATAAGATCATGGAAGAAAAACATACCGATGCGATTCCCCTGTATGCCCGGCTGCGGGATTATCTGGTGACGGATGAGGTCAAGAATCTTTTCCTGATCCGGCACACCCAGACGGCGTACAACCTGGAAAACCGTATCGGCGGCGATGCCGGCCTCACCGCAAAGGGCAGAGAGCAGGCTGACGCCCTGGGGCTTTTTTTTACCGGGAAGAAAATTTCCTACATCTTCACCAGCAGCAAATTAAGAACAAAAAGAACGGCGGAGGCCATTGCCCGAACGCAGGAGGGATGCCGGATTATCGCGCTCAAAGAATTTGATGAAATCAACGCCGGCATCTGCGAAGGCATGACGTACGCCGAGATTGAAAAAATGATGCCGCAGGTCTTTCGCGCGCGCGAGGCCCATAAATACAATTATGTTTATCCTGAAGGCGAGAGCTATGCGATGATGAAGTCAAGAATCGAAGCGGGAATCAAAAAATCTTTTTTTCTCAACCGGCGAGCCAGCAATATTATGATCGTCGGCCACCAGGCGGTCAACCGGTTGATCCTGTCGCATTTTCTTTACCGGCGCGACGTGGATGTCCCTTATATCTATATTCCCCAGGACCGTTTCTATCACATTGTTTCCACGCAGAATAAAAAACTGTTCGAACTCAAACGATATGATTAGATGAGCCTGCAGGTATTTAGACGGTTAGACTGCAGGCTATTGGGTTAAGAGGTGCGGCGCAAAAAGCGCCGACAATGAAAAAAATAAGGAAAGCCGAAGTCTCACCATCCATCAGCCGCAAAATAGACCTAACTGTCTAATAGCCTGCAGTCTAACAGCCTGAAAGGCGATAGCCTTTTTTCCCCTTGCGCTCGGTCGGCATAATCCATATACTTGACCGGCAATCTCAACTGTTTTTATCGGGATGGTTTTGACTTTTTGGAGGGTATGATGAAAAAAGTGTTTGTTTTCGCAGCAGCGGTTCTGGCTCTGGTTGCTTTTTCCGGTTTATCACAGGCGGCTGATCAATCCATTGTCGGTGTATGGTCCCTGCCGATTCTTAAAGGCAAAGATAAAGGCAAAGAAAGATCCCATGTCGAGATATTTGAAAAAGACGGAGTTTACTACGGCAAAATTGTTAAACTGATCACCGTCCCCGCCAATACGCTTTGTACAAAATGCAAAAAGGACAGAAAAGATAAGCCCCTGATGGGAATGCTGATCCTCTGGGACCTGAAAAAAGAAGCCGGCCGGTATGCTGACGGAAAGATTTATGAGGTCGAAGAGGGCTCCGAATACAAATGCTCCCTGGCGCAGATTGGCCCGGACAAGCTGAAAGTCACAGCCTGTTTATTTTTCCTGTGTGAGAGTCACTACTGGACGCGGGTAAAGTAGAAAACAGAATGCTGCGGTTAAAAAAATTCAGTCCGCGGGCGGCTTTAAGGCAGCGGCCTAACCGCCTAAACCGAAAGAATCGAAATTTTCATTTCCGGATGATTTGACATCCGTTCTCCAAACGGTAGGGATGCGAGGCACTGGCCTTAAAAAAGCCGCCTCTCCGTTCGTGCCGATTTCCCTGATGGCTTCCTGAGAGGCCACGGGACCTGCCGCAATGACCTGGGTTGACCCTTCCAGAACGCCCGTTGTCCGAAGAAGTAAAAAGTCCCGCCGGACGCAAAATGAGCGCCCGGCGGGGTTATTCGAATCCTGCTATTTGGAGTAGAAGCCTTTGCCTTCCTTCGCCAGTTTTTCGAGAAGCGG
>JAIGNE010000056.1:0-49101 GCA_036528635.1 Deltaproteobacteria bacterium | reverse complement strand
TAGGGTTGGTGTCGCTGCAAGATACGATGCGACGACTTCAGCGTGTTCAATGAACCGCCGGATGCGGAACCGCACGTCCGGTGGTGTGGGAGGACGGCGGGGGTGACCCCGCCTCCTACCTAATTTTCTCTTCGTCATACCGGCTTGTGACCTCGCGTGCCCTTCAGGGTATTAGGTTACGAAGGCCGGTATCCATGATGCTGTATGTCATTGCGACGCGTGCCATCGTGCCACCTCCAGGTGGTCAGGGTAACCGGTTCTCAACCGGTGTGACAATCTGTTTTATATTTTATTCTAAAACGTGGCAGTTACACCGGGGCCACGTCTTCTTTCAATATCCTGGACCTGTGTCACAATCACATTTTTGTCATTCCGGACAAGCGAAGCGCGATCCGGAATCCAGAAGCATAAAAGAGTTCTGAATTACCGACTTCGCGGGAATGACCACTTTTACTATTCCGATGCAGTCTCGAAGGCCGGTATCATAATGCTGTATGCCATTGCGTACATGTTCTCAACGGGTGTGGCAATCTGTTTTGTTTTTTATTCTAAAAGGTGGCAGTTGCACCGGGGCATCCGGCATGCGCCGGAGTCCCTGTCCTTTGCTCAATGTCCTCGACTGTGGCGCTAGGCTCGCTCCGCTACAGCCGAAAACTCGCCCTTCGGGCTCAAACAGTTCGGCTGTCTGACGCTATGCCGCGCCAAGCGCCACAACGTCTCGGCCATGATTCGCTGAAGCCATGCCCCGGTGCAACTGCTTTTTTTCAAATGTTTGATCGAGAAAGTTAACAAGGAAACAACGTACTTGTCTTTCTCCTGTGACTGCCACCCGCTTGTCACGCCGTCAGCATCCGGTAGATTCGCGTGATTTTCTCGGGCAGCTTGACTACGTCGTCGATGACGGTCCAGCTGTTGTGGCTTTCCATGCGCGGCAGATATTCGGCGGCGGTTCTATCGACGGTGATGCAGAAGGTCTTGACTCCGAAATGCTGTGCTTCTTTGAGCGCCAGAATATTAAGGGACGTTCTCGAAAATATCAATCGGATAGAAATCGACAAAGTGAAATTCTACCCGGATGAATCTAATTTTCTAACTTGAATCATGTTGTGTTGTAGTGTATTGTAGTGCAGGAGGTGCATGATGAGAAGCGTTTTGTCTGTCAGTCTGCCGGAGAAAATGGCGTCGGAACTGGATGCCATTGCCCGTGCAACAGGAAGAAATAAAAGCGATATCGTGAAAGAATCGCTGGGGGTGTTTTTATGGGAGGCCAGATTCCGCAAGATGAAGAAGAGCCTGATCCCCAAAGCGAAGGCGTCAGGTCTGATTACGGATGACGATGTTTTCAAGGTTATATCGTGAAGGCGGTATTGGACACCAATGTTCTGATTGCCGCCTTTCTGACGGAAGGGCTTTGCTCCGGCCTGATGATCCGGGCGCGCAAACAGGCCTTCAGCCTCGTTCTGTGCGATGATATTATCCGAGAGTTTGAAGGTATCCTGAGAAAAAAATTCAAAATCACCCCGGCTGATATTTCCGAAATATCGGCCATTGTTTCAGAAGCAGCGTCTGAAATTATTCATGATCTGAGCTCTGTTCCGAATATTTGCAGAGATCCGAATGACAATATGATTATCGCCTGCGCCTTAGATGCGCAGGCCGGTTACATCGTTACCGGTGATGAAGACCTGCTGATCCTCAAGAAATATAAGGATATTGTAATCATTAATCCGCGAAATTTTGAAGCCTTGTTTGCCGACTGACGCTGACGGTTTCGGACAGGTCAGAGTAACCACTTTTTTCCTTCTTCATGCCGTCAGCATCCGGTATATCCGGGTAATTTTCTCGGGCAGTTTGACCACGTCGTCGATGACGGTCCAGCTGCTGTGGCTGTACATGCGCGGCAGATATTCAGCGGCGGTTCTATCGACGGTGATGCAGAAGGTCTTGATTCCGAAATGCTGGGCTTCTTTCAGGGCCATCCGCGTGTCCTCGATAGCATAGGTTCCGGAGTATTCCTTGTCCACCGGTTTGCCGTCGCTTAAGAGGATCATCAGTTTTGTCCTTTCCTGCCTGCGTCTGAGTTTGCTGATCGTGTGCCGGATGGCCGTTCCGTCGCGGTTTTCGAAACGGTCCTCGATGGCGGAAATCCTTTTCTTGGTTTTATCGTCGTAAGAATCGTCGAAATCCTTGATGCGGTAGAAATCGACATTGTCGCGGTTGTCGCCGGAAAATCCGTAAATGGCGAAGGCGTCGCCGACTTCGTGCAGGGCCTCCGACATGATAATCAATGATTCCTTTTCCCGTTCGATAGTCGCACCCTTGGTGCTGCGGCTCATATCGATGAGGAAGGCGACGGCGATGTCGCGTTTTCTTTTCTGGATGAGGGTATAATTCTTTTCGGACGGAGAAATGCCCGCCTTACGATCCACGAGAAATTCCACCACGGCGTCCAGGTCGATATCGTCGCCGTCATACTGGCGCTTGAGTTTGGTGAAACCCTCCGGCTTGAGCATCTGGAATTCACGCCGGATCTTCTTCAGTAAGCCCGCATAGCGTTCGGCCGTATCCCGATAAAAATCCAGTGAGCTGCCCGCATGGGTTTGCTCGCGTACTCTGGCCCAGTTCGCGCGGTAGTCGTTTACATCTTCGCCCCATTCATTATAGAGCGATGTTCCCCGTTCGCTCTGGAGTTCCGTTTTTTTATCGAGGGACGCTTCGAGGCTGCGCATGAAAAGAAAGATGTCATTCGGATGGAGCGCCTCTACTCGCCGTTCGATTTCCCGGGGTGTGATTCCCTTTTCATGATACACGGCCCGAAGCAGCCGCTCGATTTTTTCCGGTGAATCGTATTTCATGGAATGGTCGGTGGCGCCGGCATCGTCCCCATGGCTTTCCTCTGAACCAGCTTCGGGTTTTCCGCCGGAGGGCGAGCCGCGGAAACTTTGCTGCTGCTCACCCGTCCGGTGATGCCTTTCGGAGACATTTTCAGTGGCAGGCCGCGTCTGGGTCGGTGTTGTATCGCTTTCCGGATTGCTTTCGGTTTCCACCTGCGAGCCGGGCGATCTTTGCCGGGCCGACTGCTGGCCCGTGAGACGATTCTGGATCTGCTGCGATGTCTTGCCGAAACTGCCGATGTTTTGCGAGACCATATCCTGATCCAGCGGCTTGGAGGTAGGCTTGATGGCCCGGTAGGATTCGCGGAAAGCCTCATCGATCATCCGGTACACGTCAGCAGCCAGACGTGCGGCCGTGTGGACGTCTGCTTCCGGATTTTTGAGGACAAGGGAACCATCCAGGGTTTTCCGCAGGATCGGAATGGCCGGATCATGGGCATCGGAGAATTCTTTTCCCGCCATTAAAGACTGGGCAATCATCTCCATGGTTCGCTGTTTGGGGTTGGTCATTTTGCCGGGAGAGCGCCGTTTCATGGTCATGTGGTGATTCATGGCGGCGATATCTTCGCCCAGGGCCGGATATTCGCGTTTCAGAATACATTCAATCCGGTAGTCTTCCAGCAGATTAAAAAGATCGCGAGCCAGTTCCGTTTCCGGAAACAAATGGACAAAACGGTCGATGTCGCTTTCATCCTCCACGGCTTCCTTTTCTCCGTAATGCGCCGCGATCCTCCGGGTTGTTTCATTCATTTTGGCGATGTCAAACTCGTAGCTTCCGTATTCCAAGTGCGCTTCCTGATGGGTGGCGGATACTTTGTAGAGCCTGAAGTTGTCCTCCCGGTCCTGAAAATCTTTGATTCGTCCCGGAAGATAGATTTTTCGGCCATCCGTATAGACCGTTTCGGCCTCGGCAATTTCCACGCGACGGCCCAGGAGGGCCCGCAGATAGGTGGCAAGAACATGCTTGATGGTTTTGAGTTCCAGACCTTTGGGGATGCCTTCCATAAAGTCGCTGAAGGCGGGAGAATTGCCTGTCAGAAAAGACAAAGCCTTTTCCTCGTCTTCTTTCGCCGTGTTTTCAACGAACGACGCGATCATGCCGAATCCTTCCAATCCCACCCAGTTGATGAACTCGGGGCTTTTGTCCAGGAGCTTCACGGCAATAGCTGCGCTGGTTCGGGCCGTAAGCGAGGCAATTTGATAGACGCCGTAAGCGATGGCTTTGTCTCCCGCGTGGCTGAGTCTGTCGATCAGACGGGGACTCTTTTCCACGACAGTGATCGCGGCCGGCCAGTCTTTTTCCGCGATGGTCGATGCGCACACGACCAGAATTTCCAGCCCCTCAAAACCCATCTTATCGATGATCGCAGGGCTTACGTCCAGCAGCCGATTAGCGATTTTCCCGCTGTTCGTGGTATTTTTGTTCATCAGGGCGAATAATCTGGAAAGCCCGTCTGCGCCGATCCTGGTCAGCAATCCGGGGCTTTTTTCCAGAAGCGTCGAGGCCAGCATCCAATCGGCGGAAGCCGCTTCACCGGCAAACGCATAGACCCGCAGGGCCAGCGGCGCGCCGCCATGGGCCATCAGGCGATCGATCAGGTCGGGACTTTTCTCCAGGAGGCTTACGGCCCCGTAACTGTTCTGGCGGGCAATCAGACGGGCCAGAGCGGCTATCTGTTCCAGGCCGGAAAAGCCCACCCGCTCTATGATCGCCGGGCTTGTTTCCAGCAGGCTGACTGCGGTGGTCCAGCTCTCCGTGCCTGCCTGGTGGGCCATATCCTCGATCTTTTCCAGTCCGTCAAAGCCGATCAGTTTTACGATTTCCGGGCTTCGGTTCAGGAGACTCAAAGCCATCCGGGCATTGTATTGAACAATGCGGCCTCCGAGATGACAGACTTTCGTGATCAGCGACGGGTCTCCCAGTTTCAGGAGTCCGTCGATGATCGCCGGGCATTTATCGAGAAGGCCTACGGCCACAGACGAGCTTTCCCGGGCCAGCAGGGAGGCAAAGTCCCCGATCATTTTCAAACCATCAAATCCGATGCGGTCAATCAGGTCGGGGCTTTTCAGAAGAAGCCGGTCAGCTGTTTCCCAGCTGAGGCGGGCCGTATCGATGCTCAGGGCGCCGATTTTTGTCAAACCTTCCATGCCGGACCGGTCCAGGATAGCCGGAGTGATATCCAGAAATGTCAACGCCGTGTTATGGCTCAGGCCGGCCAAATTGCTCGCTATGTCCGCAATCTGAGAGAGGCCGTCGTCGTCCAGGCGCTCCGCCAGTTCGACGCCGGCACTGATAAATCGGAGCGCCACCCGCGAACTGGCCGCGGAGAGTTTCTGTCCCAGATGGTAAATAGTTCCCGTTCGCATTTCGCCAAAACGGCTTTGCAAGCGTTCCAATATTTCCGGGCTTTTCGAAAGCAGCGTGACGGCATTTTCGGGATGGTCCTTAGCCATGGCAAAGGCGCATTGCCAGACATCCCGCGCGCCATCCGGCCCGAGGCGGTCAATCATCGCCGGGGCGGTTTCGAGGAATGCATAGACCATCCTTGCGCCGAATGAAGATGTTTCTCCAGCATGATCGAAAAGCATTGCCAGCCGCTGGGCCTGTCCGCGAACAGCCGGTCGCCCCATGATGTCCGGCATTTTTGCAACAAGGTCCATGGCGATACTGTAGTCGTCACGGGCCATCAGGGAGGCCAGATGATAGACGGTCAGCGGAGAGCCGCTGTCCGCGCCCGTTTCCAGCATCTGATCAATCCGGAAGGGACTCTCCTCAATAATCTTGATGGAATGAGCCCAGCTCGCGTGAGCGGTCGCGGCCGCGAAGGCGGATACCTGGCGCAAACCGTCAAAGCCGATCCGGTGAATAATGGCCGGGCTTTCCCCGACGATGCTTATCGCCGTCCGGACATTGATCCGGGCGATGCTGCATCCCAGGGCGGCGGTTTGGGTCAGGGTTTCGACGTCATTTTCGGAAAGCAGGGTGGGGCTTACTTCCAGAAATCGCACGGCGAGGGCAGCGCCGAAGGGAATCATCTGATTGGCGATATCGAAGATATTCAGGACTGTTTCATGGCCCGCCGGAAGAAGTTTGTCAATGATGTCCGGACATTCTTCGAGAAGGAAAAAAGCCGCCCGGCGATCATTTTCGGCGATCCGGGTGATCGTGGTCAGAATCACATCTGCGCTCCCTTCGCCGAAACGCTCGACGACGGGAACCAGAGCCGCACCCAATCGGGTCATCAGTTCATATCCGGCATCTTCAGACTCCCCGGAGCCGGCGCTGAGGCCGGCATTCCTGATGGCGTCTTTCATTCGATCGTCAGTCATTGGGTCACCGGCTAAAAGTTGAAATAGTTTTTCAGCACCTCTTCGATGCTCTTTTTCAGGTCGCTGTCGTAAGTGAGCGGCTCAATCATGGTGGCGCGCAGGGAATCCTGAACCGGCATCCCGCTTTTGAGCAGTGTTCCTGCATAAACCAGCTCGCGCGTGGAGACACCTTCCTCCAGGCCCTGGTGAATCAGATTGCGGATCCGGTTGGCGGCTTTGACCAGTTTTGCGGATGTTGGTTCATCCACGCCCGCCTCCCGGCTCACGATTCTGACTTCGAGGTCTTCCGCGGGCCAGCCCAGATTGATCGATATGAAGCGCTGCCGGGTGCTGGGTTTCAGCTCTTTCAAGACGCTCTGATAATTGGGATTATAACTGATGACCATCATGAATCCATCCGGGGCATGATATATTTTCCCTTTTTTCTCCACGGGCAGGTAACGCCGATGATCCGTCAGGGGATGAATCACGACGGTCACATCCTTGCGGGCCTCAACCACTTCATCCAGATAGGCAATACCGCCGTTCCGCACAGCCATCAGGAGGGGGCCGTCAATCCACTCCACTTCGTCGCCCTTGATAATGTAACGCCCGGTCAGATCATTGGCGCTGAGATCATCATGGCAGGCAACCGTGTAAAGCGGCCGGTTCAGACGCCAGGCCATATGTTCCACCAGGCGGGTCTTGCCGCTCCCGGTGGGGCCGTTGAGGAGCACCGGCAGCTTATTGGCATGGGCCGCCTCAAACATCTCTATTTCCCTGCCTTGAGGCAGATAAAAAGGTTCTTTGGCCACCCGGAAGTCGCCATGTTCAATTTTTTCATTTTTATCGTGTTTTGTCATTTTATGCTCCTTCTCCGCCACATTTGTGGGAATTCACCGTACGCTATTCAAAATTCCAAGGCAAGGTCATCTTCATTCGCTAAACGGCAAGCCGGCAGTCTGTTTAAAGAAGTACCGGTCATGCCGGATTCCCATTCACCGTTTTCAATCTGTCCCTTTTTCGATCCTTCGAGACTCAAAGGCCTCTTCGCCTAATATAATGGCAATTGGATCAGTATCAAATTATTTTCTCTTTTTATTTTAGAATGTCTATCATTATTTCCGTATCCTGATTTTTAGTATTACCGGATACGATCGTTCAAAATGGGATGGAAACCGTTGATCTGATATGTTAATTATTACACCTCGATTTGATGTAGTGTTAAATCACATCACCTCTGTCATTTCGGAGGAGTCTTCACGGCTGAGAAATACATGTCCCGGGCGTATGCGAGGGATTTTAAGATTGCTCCCCGGCATTCGCCGGGCTAACGCCTTCGGTCGAAATGATAGTACAGGATTGACGCAATAGTAAACATAATTATTATCCCCGTTTCTCTGATGCGGAGTTTATTCCAGGGCGGATGTAACGACAATGACACCGGAAGGCTTTTGGAAGCAGTGACAGCACAAGGCAAAAAGCTTGAGATGTGTGAAGAGAAGCTCCGATCCTTAGCGGATGAAAATCAACGGTATCGAGACTTCCTCGAAGATTCGGAGATCATCGGTTGTGTTGAAACGGATCTTGCGGGACGGCTTACGTATTCCAACCGTCTGAGTTAGGAGGCGCTTTCATCAACGAAGCGGTCGGTCAGCCAACTGGGCAATCCATCCAAAGATGTTCTGCTCGGCAAGAGTCATCGTGATTACTCGGCAACGCTGCAACAGTCGCACATAATAGCGGAAATATTCAAAGAGGTTTTCAGGACCGGTCAATCCAGGTCTACTGATTATGATGTCTTCGATGCGAACAATTACTTCCGACAGAGAGGAACCGGGGCGGAACCTTGGTAGTGCTCTGTTTGGCGCTGAGGCGGACGCGACGGCCTGAAGGCGGGCGAAAGCGGAGACACGGCTGCTCGCGACAGAGCAATATCCCCAGAGCGTTTCTTGAACCGCGGGATGCGGAATCGCATGTCCGGTGGTGTGGGAGGACGGCGGGGGTAACCCCGCCTCCTAGCCAATGCCATCCATGCAGCTTACGCGCCGTGTTCGTTGCGGGCGATAATGCTGTCCTGAACGTCGCGTCCCAGCCTCGTAAAATAGGCGACGTAGCCCGCCACCCGGACAGTCAGGTCCGCAAAGTCCTGCGGCTTTTGCTGTGCCGCCCGCAGGGTTTCCGAGGAAACCAGATTGAACTGGCAATGATGAATCTTCAGATCGACAAAAGTTCGAATCATTGCGGCGAGCCTTCGGACGCCGGCATCATTTCCAAAAAAGTCGCGGTTGAGCCGCATGTTCAGGGTTTGTCCGAAGAAGATAGCGGCATTGTCAATCTTGCCCACCGAGTTGAACACGGACGTGGGGCCGCTTACGTCTACGCCGCGCGTAGGCGAAATCCCGTCGGAGAGCGGTTCCCAAGCCTTTCTGCCCGAGGGCAGCGCTCCCACCAGTTTTCCGGTGCTTACGTACCAGACCAGCGGGTTTTGATAAGGAACCAGGTTACCTCCGCGCGTGTTCTGATGGTGGACAACGTCATCGCAATAGGTCTTCATAACCCACGCGACCAAATCATCCACATCGTCGATGTCGTTGCCGAACTTGGGCGCTCTGAGCAGTTCTTCGCGAAGCGGTTCGTATCCCTCGAAGTTTTTTTCCAGCGCATCGATCAGTTCGGCCATGGTGATCTTTTTCTCGTCGAAGACCAGCTTCTTAATGGCCGCCAGAGAGTCACCGACGTCCGTGGCGCCGGCTGTGGCAATGCAGGGGCCGAAATTAAATCTGGCGCCGCCTTCCTCCCGCGGAATGCCATTTTCAATGCAATCTTCGATCAGCGCTGAGGTGTAAATCGTCGGATAGCGCTCGGCCAGCGTGATTTCAGAATTTTTGTTGGCGATTTCGCAATGATGGGTAAAGTAGGCCAACTGCTTTAAGTACGCATCCCTAAGCTCTTCGAATGTTTTAAATGACTTCGGATCGCCGGTGCGCAGGCCCATGAATTTTGTGTGATACCGGCTCCAGCCGTCGGAAAGCGTCAGCTCCAGCATTTGCGGCAGTAACAGAAAGGGTCCCACGTTGAATTCCGAATCGTAATTGGTCACGTGGGGTTCGTTGCAGCCGATCGCACCGCTTACCCGGGCCATCGCCAGCGGGACCGGCGGTCCTCCAAGGGTTCCGCGCGCCAGGAAGTTTTCAACAAAGACATCGTTATTGAGAAACATGGGATGCCCCGTTCCCAGAACGCAGAGCTGGCAGGCCTTGGTGAGAAAGTCCTCCGGGGTCTTGCTGTGGACGAAAACGCCGAAGTTCGGTTCCACCATCCGCGTATGGATCATGGCCTCGACAAACATGAATGACAGATCGTTGGTGGCGTCGCTGCCGTCTTTTTTCAGGCCGCCGACATCCATGTGATACGCAGCGCCTGCCTGGGGGATGAAGGGTGACACGCCCTGGGTAAAGCGCATGAGCCAGCAATCAACCAGCTCCTGGGCCTCTTCCTTCGTCAAGCGGCCTTCCTGGATGTCTTTCTCGTAATAGGGATAGAGGTATTGATCGACCTTGCCCGGCGAAATGGCGAAGGTGATCGGGGTTTCGCACCAGTTCAGAATCTGTGTGAACCAGACGGACTGAAGAGCTTCGTGAAAAGTCCGGGCCGGGTGTGCGGGCACGTGATCGCAAATTGCGGCGATCTTTGTCAACTCCGCTTTGCGCGCCGGATCTTTTTCCTTTTGGGCCGCCTCCCGGGTGCCTGCTGCAAATTTCTTCCCGATTTGAGCAGCCGCGTCCATCGCCAGGATCACGCCGCGGAGGAAAGGAACCTTGCGCAGTTCTTCAGTGTCGTTCCAATCCAGTCTGTCCAGCCGGTCTTCGGCGTCATGTTTTACGCCTAGGAATCCTTTTTTCAGGATCTTTTCGTAGCCGAAGGAGCTGTGGCCGATGTGATGACGGGCCATGCCGTCGCTGATCAGCCCGCGTCCGAGGCCATCGGTCTTACCCGGAATTTCTTTCATATTCACCCGGGGCATCGCGGGCGGTTTCGACCGGGTGATGATTCCTATTTTCTTCAGGTCCGGATCGGGGTCGCCGTAAAGGAGATTGCGCGTTTCGGGCGGGAGCATCTGGTAGTTCTGATAAAACCAGTGGCGTTTCCAGTCGCCTTCGCCCTTCCAGTAAGGTATGATCTCCTCTTTGACGATTTTCCGGTCTTTTTCGCTCATGTTTGTGTAATGGTCGATTTCGATTTCCAGGCGCGCTCCGAGTTGCTCGGCTCCGACCGGAACTGCGGTGGGAGAGCCGCCGATCCAGCCGACAAAGGGTTCATCGGGAAAGATTTCCACGGGAAAGGCTGCGACCGCGGCGGCAAAGGCTTTCGCCCGGCGCAGCACCATCGGTTCGCCTTCCGTTTCCTTCATCGTCCGGGCAATCGCGCGGTCGAAGAAGATAGTGTAAACGGGTTCCGTCCGTTGGGAATTTTCGACGTAAAAAGCCCGCAGCCTTTTAGTCCGTTCGGTCAGTGGAATGGTGATAAATTTGTTTAGCAGATCTGCCATGTCTTGTCTCCTGATCTTGATTCTTATAAAGAATGTTGTGTTCTCGCGATCAAACCATCCTGGAGCGGTTTGGTCAATTGCGTGAAGTACGCGCTGTAGCCCGCGACTTTAACGACCAGATCGCGGAATTTCTCGGGTTGCAACTGAGCTTGCCGCAGCGTTTCCGTGTCGATGGTGTTGATCTGAACCTGGAAGACGCCTTGGTCGGCAAAAGCCCGGAGGAAGCTGACGAAGCGCGCTATGCCGTCGCGACTATTGAAAATGACCGGATCGAAGCGCAGATTAAGCGTGACGCCGGCGGTCAGTTCCGCATGGTTGATCTTTCCCATACTGCCGAGAATCGCCGTGGGTCCGTTCACATCGCAGCCCGCCTGGGGCGACCAGGCATCAGCGAGCGGCTGCCAGGCTTTTCTTCCCGACGGCAGCGCGCCCACTACCCAGCCGCCGAACATGTAGTATTGCAGAGGAGCGCCCATCGGTGCGGCATGTCCACCCCGCGTATCTTTTTGTTGGGAAACTTCTTCGGCGAACAGATGACTGACCCAGGCCGCCTCATCATCGGTGTAGTCGTCATCATTGCCGAATTTCGGTGCCGCGCAAAGCAGGTTGCGGATATCTCCGTATCCTTCAAAATCAGCCGCCAGAGCCCGGCACAGGTCATCCATTGTGATTTTTTTCTCATCGAAGACGAGTTTGCGGAGGGCAGTTAGCGAGTCGGCGGCATCGGCAGGTCCGGCGCCGATCACGGTTCGGAAATTAAACCTCGCGCCGCCGTCCTCGCGCGATTTCCCGCACGCAATGCAGTCTTTGATGAGGCTGGATTCGAACGGAGTGGGCAAAAGTTCCGCCATGACCCGTTCAAAGACATCGGATGCCGCGGAAAAGTTGCGCATCATGTGGGACAGTTGGGCTGCATAAGCTTTTTTGAATTCCTCAAAAGTGGCGAAGGTCCGCGGATCGCCGGTTTCGAGTCCGATCTTTTTCCGGTAGCGCCTGCTGTAACCGTTGGTGAGGACAAGCTCGCAGACCGCTGCAAGATTAAAATAACCGCCGTAAAAATAACCGGAATCAAGCCCTGCTATAACCGGTTCGTAGCAGCCCACTGGCGTAGCGCTCCGGGCGAGCGCAAGCGTGACCGCCGGGCCGCCACTATTTCCGCGGGCTAACATCATAATGGTCAGCATATCGGCATTGAGATAGACCGGATGACCCGTTCCCAGGGCGGAGAGTTCAGCCGCCTTGATCAGCAGCTTCTGGGGCGTTCGGGCGTGAATCAGCACGCTGATAAAAGGATGCGCAAACCGGATGTGCTTCATGCTTTCGATCAACATGTGGGAAAGCGCATTGGTGGCGTCGCGGCCATCGGCTCGGTAACCGCCAACCGCCAGGTGATTGCCGCGGTTGACGTGGTTGAGCTTGATCAGATAGCAACCCAAAAGTTCCTGAGCGGTTTCCGCCGTGAGCGTCCCTTGTCGCACGTCCTCTTCGTAATACTTAAGCAGGTATTGATCGATCCGGCCCGCGGTCTGTGAAAAAATATTGGGTGTCTCCCAGTTTAAGAACACCTGGGTGAGAAAGATAGATTGCAGCGCTTCATGTAACGTGCGAGCCGGAAGGGCAGGGACGCGTTCACAGATTGAGGCGATATGGATGAGCTCACCTTGGCGTGCCGGGTTTTCTTCATTTGCGGCAAGTGTTCTGGCTTTATCCGCAAAGCGCCGGCCTGCATTTTCCGCCGCCTGAAGGGCGAGGAGCGCCGCTTCCAGAAAACTTCGCGAAGCGTTGTCCTCCGGGGTAAGCGCGGCAAGTCTGGTTTCGACTTCTTTCCGGATACCGGAAAGACCCTTTTCCAAAACTTCCGGATAGGCAATTGAGTTGTGCCCGTAATGCCCTCCGGAAATAAAAAAAGGCGTGTAAATCATGGACTGCTTCGGCGGAAAGACGCTGCCATCCAAAATGAGAAGATCTTTCAAATATTCCGGCAGAGCAGCGAGATTGGCGCCGGTTTGTGTCTTTTCCCAATTACCGCCGCCGCGCCAGTAGGGAGCGATTTCTTCAATTAGTTCCTTCTGGTCGGCTGGATCAAAATCCTTCAATTCGTATTCAATCGTATCCACCATGAGAGAGGCCAGGCGCTGGCCTTTCAAGAGCACCGCGCAATCGTCCGGGATTACATCCCGGCAAAGGGGACGGGCGCCCGCGTGTCCCACAATCAGTTCATCCGGCCAGATCGCGATAGGCATTTCCCGGCAGACGGCGGCAAAGACTTTTGCGCGGCGCAACGCCATCGGCTCGCCTTCGGTTTGTCGCATCACCCGTGTTTCAATCCGCAGCCGGTCGATGGACGAGGTGTACCGGGCATGAAGATGACGCTGCCTCAAGCGCTCCACTCGCTCCGTCACCGGAATCGCCGATGCATCCGCCAATACCGGACGCGCAATATTTGCTGAATATTGAGTTGCGTTCGTATCCTCTGTCATGATGTTTTTCCTAAAATACTGTTCGAACAAAATTAACCGCCAATTTCAACCTCGATTCCAACCGCCTGGGCTTGATCTCGCAAATTCGCCATTTGTTCGTCTGAGGGCGGCAGGATTGAAGAAAGGGGATATTCCCTTTCCAGTTCGCCGTATTTGTGAATACCGTAAGGGTGATAGGGCAAGAGCTCCAGGCGTAGCATGTTTGCTCCCAGCTCTTTGGCAAATTGAGCGCTCCGGCCGATGTTTTCTTTAGAATCATTGAATCCGCAGACGACGGGAATACGTAAGATAATCTGATTTTGCCGCGCGGCATGCCGGATGTTGTCCAGAATCATTCGGTTGGACACGCCCGTCCATTTGGTATGGAGCCCTTCATCCATGTGTTTGAGATCGATGTAGACCAGGTCGAGCATATCCAGCAGGGGTGCGAGTTTTTCCCAAGGGGCAAACGCGCACGTTTCCATCGCCGTCGAGAGATAATGAGAGCGGCACAAGGAGAGGAATTTCCCGACAAATTCCGCCTGCAGCGTGGGTTCGCCGCCGCCGACGGTTACGCCGCCGCCGCTACGCCGGTAAAAGGCTGCGTCTTTTTCGACTTCCCGGAAAAGCGCTTCGGGGGAGTAATATGTTCCCGAAAGTTCCCGTGCCTGATTGATGCAGGCGGCAACGCACGCGCCGCAACTGATGCACCGGGAGCGATCCGTCGTCACGTGTCCGGGGTTGGCTCCTCCCGAGACGACTTGTTGCGGACAGGCGTTGATGCACAGACCGCAGCCCTGACAAGCATTACGGATGTATAGAATTTCCGGTCGCGGGCTTTGGGTATAGGGCGAAGAGCACCACAAGCAATTCAGAGGGCATCCTTTCATGATGATCAGCGTCCGGATGCCCGGTCCGTCGTGAAGGGAAAAATGTTCGATTTTGGAAATCAGACCTTTGTGAAGACTCATTTTTTGTAAATTCCTTATGAGCTGTAAAAAGCAATTATCGTACCAACAAATAAATCCGGATCTGATGGCCAATACAGCAAGATTTATCGAAAGGTTATGACTTTCTTCGGCGACGAACTGTCCATTCGGTCATCTCATATTCGTCTCGCAGATAACGCATCTGAGATCGCATTGAGAATACGTGGCGATACCATGTCCGCAGGAAAGATCGGCATTGCTGAATTTGTTTTCTTTTTAATCTTCCAGCGTCGCACGAAGCCGGCAGCATTTGTCACCCTTAGGAAGCAATTTCAGCCACCCGTCTGTTTTGAACTTTGGATTGAGACCAGCCAGCAGGCCTTTATAACTTTCAGCCACCAAAACTTCACAATATTCGGGATCAACAGACATGGCCTTGGTAATCGGGCAGGTTTTGATTTCTTTCTCAAAGGCCCGGGGCGTGCATTCAATGTAGCCGTCCCAAAAATTGGCATAACGATCATCGATAAAGTCCTGAACCCTGGCGAGCGTCGTACAGTCCGGAGAATCTTCCTCTTTGATTCCATTGGCGGCTATCCACCTCCGGGCGGTCATCTTGCCGATCTGGAAAAACTCTTCCTTCATTTCTTTAACGAATTTTTCTCCGCCATACTTCTTGCCGACGCGATACATGATGACCAGTTGGCCCGCCAGGGTTTCCGTCCAGTTTTTGAAGCGCCGGCACATTTCTTCATCGCCCAGCGGGTACTTTTCATAATCCGGTATTTCACGCATTGAGGGCCTCCTGTAAAAATTATCAACGTAGTGGCATGGATCGATAGTCTTTAGCTCCGATCTTACAAACTTCCGCCCTTTTTGGAAAGAGCGGAAGTTCGCTATAAACATCAATCAGAATGTTATTAGTAAATCAAGCAGATCTAATACAAAAGATTACTGGATGGGCTTCCATTGAATCAGTTGCGGGTCGCGTGATTTGCTCATCTTTTTGTATTTTTCAAATTCAGCCTGTGTTTTCGGAAACGCCAGAAAATAATCCGGTTTTGTAAATTTTCCGTTTTTCACCTGCTGCATGAGCAGGCCGCAGTATATAAAACCGCTGTCATTCATAGCGAACAATTCGTTGGGATACTTATCGCCGGTGGTCGGCAGGGCTTTAGGGATATTGCGGCGAATCATCCTGGCATCGAGTGACTGCGCCGCCACAATCGCACGGGCGATGACCATCATCATGTTGTAGTTCAGGCAGCCTTCCGAGGTAACCTCTCTGTGATATGCCGATTTATACCTGGCGTTAAAGGATTCCAGAATCGGCAGTGACAGCGACATAATGGCGCCTGCGCTGATCATACCTTCCAACTGGTTCATGTCTTTGATGACTCTGGCGACATAATCGGGTTTGGCCTGGTCGATCAGGACAAATCCGCCTTTGAATCCCATGTTGCGGGCTTGTTCGATGACCAAAACCGTGGGGCCCGATGGTCCGCCGACCAGCAGAAAATCGGGTTTTTGAGCCAGAACCGCGGCCAGCTGAGAGGAGAAATCCGTTTCAGTGTAGTAGTTGGCCGGGCGATCGGCCACGACAAGCCCACCTTTGTTGATCCACTGATGGGTAAAAACCTTGCGCCAGGCATCTCCGTAGCCGCCCATCGTCACGACCATTCCGCATTTACGCCAGCCCTTTTCCCAGGCCGTATCGGCAAACAGTTGCGCATAGGTTACAAAATTCGGAACGGGTGTAATGATCATCGGATGTCCCTTATCCATAACCGTGTGGATACTTGTGAAGGCGCCGATAATGAAATTTTGCGGATTGATTCCCATAATAGCGCCGAGCGTGTTGACGGATGGGTTGAATACGGCAATAGCCTTGTGCTGATTGACGAAACGCAGGGCGTTGTTTTTCGCCAACGTGGGGTCAAAGCGGTCGTCGAGTCTTTCCACCCGGAAAGTGTGTTTTTTCCCTTTGACTGTTATGCCGCCCGAAGCATTGAGTTCATTGACGGCCATATCAATGCCGTTGAAACAGTCCTGACCATACTCGGCGCCTGGACCGGAGAGAGGTCCCGAATAACCGACCACAATTTCATCCGCTGAAGCGATCGCCGCCCAGGCCATAAAAAAGAAAACCATAACAACATACAATATTCCATTCCACCTCTTCATTACACAACCCCCTTTTGATAAAATAATCCGGTCGCGATGCGGAAGCATCACGACACGGTTGGATCCATCCACGCCGTCGGTGTGGAGGTTTTTATTGTTGTCTTCTCCCCGGTATGATTGCCGTTTGATTTCTTGAAAAGAGAGAAGGCCGGATCGCCGGGGATGAGAACGATCCAGCCAGGAAGGAGGTACGGGTACTTTTAAAACAGAGAATCAAAACATCTGCATTTCCTACGAATAAACATTTCATCCGGCGTTTGCCGGATCGAAGTCCGCGTCAAACACTTATCGTGGGATGCAAACAGCAATTGTTGTGCCAATGGTAATCATAGTGTTTTGATCTCTTATAATGCTGATATATTTGTTTGTTTTTATATTTCCTGTTGCGGTGACCCGGGTGGTAGTCTCATATCCGTCTCGTTGCAAATAATTGTGAGACGGACATGAGATACATCCGGACAACTCTTCACGACCGGGTCTTCGCTTTATCACTGCGAATCACGAAACTGGGGTCGTGAGAATCCATTTGCGAATGGGTTCGGCGACCGCATCGCCCGCCTCCTGAATGAAATGCCCCGCATTGGGTATCGATAAAGGTGGTGCGCAGTTTTTGAAAATTTTACGCAGTGCGGCTTCATCCGCCTTGAAAACATCCCGATCGCCCCAGGGCAGAAAAACCGGAATGTTCAAAGTTTTGAGCACCTGAACTGCGGCATAGTTGTCGTAGTTGCCGGGATGATTGAGACGAATCGGCACGAGACGCGGCCAGGTAAATGCCGCCGTTTGATATTCCGCTGACGGGAAGGGGGCCCGGTAGGCCGCTGCTTCTTCTTCTGTGAGCACGCATCGGTCTGAATACGACTGCAAAATGGCCGGCACGTCGAGATAGTCCTGCCGCTGGGCGTAGCGCCGCCACTGGAGAAACCCCTTATTACCGCCGACGCCTCTGCCGTAAGGAATACCGGTGCTCGAAGCCACCAGGCGGATAAATCTTTCTGGGATTTGGGAAAGCACCCGCAGGCCGATCAGCCCCCCCCAGTCCTGGCACACCAACGTGATGCGTGACAGATCAAGTTCCAGAATGAATTTGCGCATCCAACGGGCAAAGGATTTATAACTGTATGCGAAAATATCAACGGGTTTGTCCGAACGGCCGAAACCGATCTGGTCGGGCACAATGACCCGTCCGACCTGGGCAAGCGGCTCAATCATTTTGCGGTACAGGTATCCCCAAGTGGGTTCGCCGTGCAGCATCAGGATGGGATCTCCCAAACCCTTTTCTACATAGGCCATGCGCAGACCCTCGACCTCTACATACTTGGGCTCATAGTTGAAACCGGGCAGATGGGCAAAACGTTCTTCGGGCGTTCGCAAGACGGAGCCCTCCGGCCATGTTGTCCGGCATCTGCCGCGCTGTCGGGCAAATTCAATGAGCTTGGTGACGTTTTCGACGGAAATCTCTTCGGTTGTCCCGGAAAACCACAGCAGAAAATCGATGATATCCGCTTCAATTTCATGTTCTAAAGGCCGGGGTTCATACCGATCCCATAATCCGTAAAGCGTTGCCATGGACGGCCGGCCCTTGCCCAGATCGGCAAGCTCCAGGGCATAAAGGTAGTCATGGTCCGAGCGCCAGTAAACGCGTCCGGCGCGCAGTCCCGTTGCTCTTTCCACCGCCTCGGCCACCCGCGGCACAACGTCGAGTTCCTGTTCCCACAAAAGCGGGTCTTCCCGGAGGTTCACCAGTTCATCTGAAGAAGGAATGATAAATTTCATAGCGATACACCTGCCTTTCGATCTAAAAATTCCACAACGGCCCGGGCCAGATCCGGCCCCCGGTCGTCCTGCAGAAAATGCGCCGCGCGGTCGAAGGTAAGAGGTCCTTCCGCATGCGGCAGCAATTCTTTTAATTTATGCGCAAACTGGATCGGGAAGGTAGTGTCGCCAGGCGCCCAGAGCAATAGAATGGGTGTGTCGGCCAACTCGGGAAGGCGGCTTTCGATATTGACAAAGTCGAGCCACCCCCGGTCGTTTTCACGTTTCGGCAGCGTGCGCGGCCAGCACAAAACGGCGTGCTCCGAATCGGTTTCATCAAAGACATGATGGTAACCCCGCGCTTCCGATTCCGTCAGCCCCCGCTGGGTCGTAAGCGCGGGACCTCCGTGAGACCACAACTTGTGACGTTTCATGAAATACTGGCCGATCAGGGGTTGCTGGGGCGTCAGCCACCACGCGGGTGGCGTGAGCGGCTTGCCCTGATACTTGACATACGCCCAGGTGTTCATGAGAACCATCGCTTCGAGGCGCTCCAGACGTTGCAGGGCTGCGCCGATGCTCTGAGGCCCGCCCCAATCCTGACCGACCGTTACAAATCCTTTGAGCCGCAGTTGATCGATAAGTGAAACCAGATCGGCGATGTGGTGTGCGAGTGTCAGCCGTGAATCGATTCGCGGGTGTTCGGAATATCCGGCGCCGATAAAATCCGGTACAATCACCCGATAACCCGCCTGCACAAGCGGATCGACAAAGAAACGGTACAAAAACCCCCATACGGGATTGCCATGCAGCAACAAGACGGGACGCGCTTTAGAAACGCCCTCGTCAATGTAGGCCATGTAACGGCCGTTCACTTTCAGAAAATGTTGTTCCCAGGGGAAGAGAGGTTCGAGCCACTGCGGCTTCGTTCTCAGTTCAAACATAATGCCTCCTGATTTTTTGATAGACCTGTATCTTGGATGAATTTTACGATAATCTCCGCCCATTTTTCGCTCTGGTCTTCCTGAACGAAATGACCGGCGTTTTCCAGGGTCACATGTTCGAGGCCCTGTGCACCGGGGATTTTCTTCCGGAAAATGGCGTCCCATCCCCGGGTGATCGGATCCGAATCGCTAAACGCCGTCAAGAAAGGCTTGTTCCAAGCCGAAAACACGTCCCAGGCTTTTTTGTTGCCGGGAACTGCCGGATCGTCGGGGGTTGTTGGGACCAGAGACGGGAAGACACGCGCTCCCGCTTTATAGGAATCGTCGGGGAAGGGCGCGTTATAGGCTGCAAGTTCTCCGGGTGCAAGCGATCGCAGGCATGCATTGTTGATAACGGTGGCGATGTCAAAATCGGGCGACTTTTGTGAAAACGTCCTCCACCGAAGAAACGCTTCTGTCGGCGATCCCTTACCAATCGGCAGGGTGGTGTTCGAAATACAGATGCGCCCAAACCGCTCCTGATTTTCAGCGGCGACGCGCAGGCCGATATTGCCGCCCCAGTCCTGCGCCACCAAAGTGATGTTTTTCAAATCCAGCGCCTGCACGAACCCTGCAACCCAGTTGATGTGCTTTTCGTAAGAATAATCGTCCATCTCGACGGGCTTATCGGATTTGCCGAAACCGACCAGATCCGGCGCGATGACCCGGAATCCGGCGCCGGCGACGATTGGAATCATCTTACGGTACAGATAGGACCAGGAAGGCTCGCCGTGCAGCATCAAAACGGTTTCCGCGCCGTCGGTGCTTCCTTCGTCGATATAGTGGATTCTTATCCCGTCAACCTCGCAATAGTTCGGGGCAAAAGGATAGTCTTCAAGTTCTTCAAACCGCTTGTCAGGTGTTCGCAACAATCTCATTTGTAGTTTACTCCTCCGAATTTATCTTTCCCGCCAACTCTTATTTGTTTGTTTTCGCAATCTCTTCTTCCTTGAGAATCTTGCGGAGAATTTTCCCGACACTTGACTTCGGGATGGATTCACGAAACTCCACTATTTTAGGCACCTTGTATGGCGCGAGCTTTTCCTTGCAGAAATCGATCACTTCTTTAGACGTGGCCTGCCGGCCGGGTTTCAGAACAACAAAGGCCTTGATGGTTTCCCCGCGGTAGGCGTCGGGAACGCCGACAGCCACGGCTTCGGCGATTTTCGGATGCCGGTAGAGAGTTTCATCTACTTCGCGGGGATAGATATTGAATCCCCCCGCGATGATCATATCTTTTTTCCGATCGACAATGTAGCGGTATCCGTCTTCATCGGCCTGGGCGATATCGCCGGTATGCAGCCAGCCATTTTTTAGTTGCTCGGCGGTTTCCTGCGGGTTGTTCCAGTATTCCTTCATAATCGTCGGGCCCTGAATGAGGATTTCTCCCGGTTCTCCCTGACGAACTTCGTTTTCTCCGTTTTCCACGTCCACCAGTTTCACATCATAGTCGATCTGCGGGACGCCGATCGATCCCACCTTGGGATTCATAATGGGATTCGAGATGCCGCCTGCCGTAGTTTCGCTCATCCCCCATCCTTCACAAAAGAAGATCCCCATATCCTGCACTTTCAGGATCAGCTCCATCGGCATCGGGGCGCCGCCGCTCGACAGAAAGCGGATGTGTTCGCCGATCCGGACCCGTTCGGCCTGGGGATGGTTGACCATGGCCGTGACCATGGTCGGCACGGCGGGGAAGTAGGTGATTTCAGGCGTATGGGCGATGACGCCGAGCACTTCATCGATATCAAAGCGCGGCAGGATGATCTGAGTACCGGCATTAAACATCGACCAGTTGATGCAGCCGATATTTCCGAACACATGAAAAAAAGGAATCGCGGCAATGACCAGTCTTTTTTCATGCGGAACATACTGGTTGATGGACTCGCCCCAGATGCTGCCCTGAAAGGTTGCGCAGACAATGTTTCCATGGGTGAGGACCGCCCCTTTCGGCAGGCCGGTAGTTCCCCCTGTGAACTGGATGAGCGCCGGATCGGCGGGACTGAAGGTTATGCGTGGAATGCGGGTGTCGGCGCAGCTGTCCAGCAATTCCGTAAAATGATGCCAGCCCGGTTCCAGCTCCAGCTTTTGGGCTGAACTTTTCACCGTGCCGTCAAGGTAATCCGAGACTTTTGTCACGATGGCATGTTTCAGCCCCACCTCTTTGACCAGGGGGCGCATGACGGGCAGTGCGCCGTCGAAAGTGAATATGGCCGTCATCCCCGTATTTTCCATCATGAACTTGAGCTCGTCATGCGTATACATCGGGTTCATATTGACGACGATGCCGCCTGCCGAAAGCACGGCAAAATAGGCGATGACAAATTGCGGACAGTTGATCATGGCCATGCCGATGCGGTCCCCTTTCTTGATGCCCAGTCGGGTAAGGGCGTTGGCCATCCTGAGTACCTGGTTTCGTAATTGGCCGAATGTCAGTTCCGATCCGTACAGGTTGGTTGCCGCCTTGTGTGGAAACATCGCTGCGCTGATATGCAGCATTTGCTGAACGGGATATCGGGGATACCGAATCGTAAGAGGTACATTGTGTTCATAAAGTTTATGCCATGGTTTTGCAGTCATTGATTATCCTTTCTCTTAAGACTTACAAGCCCCCCTGTAGAAAATTTCCCCGGAGATCCGCCTAAAGGATTTTTGTGAATTTTACGGGGTCCGTCGCATAGAGCACTGCCCGTTCCACGCCTTTTGCGCGCCACTCGTGCGTTTTCAGATAGCCGGGGTTGTTGATCAATTCCAGAAAGGCTTTGCGCGACGGATACCGGATCAGCATGAGCAAATCCCAGTCTTCCGTGCCATTGAGAAGCTCCTTGGGGATGCCGAAGTAATCAACCGTCGCTCCGACATCCGCGCCGAATGGTGATGATTCCTTTAAGTAACGATGATAAGCCTCCCGTCCACCGTCTTTCTTAAACTTCAGCAAATTGAGCATGACAAAAGGTTGTTGGTTGGTGTTTTCAGTCAATTCATTTAATTGTTTCTGGTTCATTTACTCATGATATTAGTCCTTTCCGATAGGATTTATTATTTTCTCATGCCTTGCATTCATCAGGAACTACTTGCCCCAGCCGTTTTTTCCCCGGCATCGCTCCAGCTTCTGATCCATCCAAGGCAGGATTTTTGCCTGCGGTATCACGGATACCGGTCCAGTAAAGGAGCACTCCTTGAACCAATGATACGGAGGTATATTATAGGAAACCTTCTGCTGGTCCGGCGGCACTAGTTCAATGACAGCCATGTCCTGAATTACCTTGTGATCGCACGATCTCATCGTCAATATTTTCCCGCTTAAGGTGCGAAATCTGTCATTTTCCCAGACCTTGATGATCTTCTCGGGATCGGTGCTCCCGGCGCGCTCGATAACGCTCATCAACCAATAGATCGGCATGACGGTACGGCCCGTGATCTGCTCTCCGTAAATGTAGAGTTTGCTATTGTATGGCGGCTTGGTCCATTTTGTTTTCCAGAGATTGTGCCATAAATCGTGGTACTTTTTTTGTTGGGCTGTTTTAAAAACCGGGTTGGTGCCGTTGTAATCACCTAATGAAACCATGTTCTTCGAAAAATCCACACCGAGGTCAAGCAACATCGGGGGATTGTCCATGTCCTTGCCTGCAATCGGAATCGTGATCCCGTACTGTCTTGTCTGCTTGACAAGATTGGATAAGTCGGGAATCCAGTCGCCCGTAACAATGACTTCTGCTTTCGACGTCTTGATCTTCGTCAGGTAAGGGGCAAAATCCGTCAGAAATAGTTTGTGGTAGTCTTCACCAACGATCTCGGCGCTCGGATAATACTCTTTCAGACCACTTTTGAAAGCTTCCGCGACTGAATGACCGTAAGAATAATCCTGGCAGAGAATATAAAACTTCTTTTCCTTTTTCCGGATTTGTCCGTAGTAATATGCAAGGCTGCGTCCGATTTGGGAGGTGTCGTAGACGGTCTGGAAACTGTAGCGGTTGAACGTTTCTGCGCTCATAATGTCATCGGAGAGCGCCCCGATATTGACGGCGATGATTTTATACTTGTCGGCGGTATCCTGAAGGACCTTCATATTGGGCGTGCTGTCTCCGCCGACCAGGATGTGAACTTTATCCTGCAGGGCCAGTCGTTCGGATACTTTCTTGCACGTGTCCAGCCTGGACATGTGGTCTCCCTTGATGACCTCGATCAGTTTCTTTTTGCCATCCACCAGGATCCCTCCACGCTTGTTAAAGTCATGCGCGGCCCATTGAAGATAGAGATAATATGAATCTCCAACCACAGCAGCCGGGCCGGTAAAAGGCAGAACAATACCGATCTTGATTGTATCTCCCGTGGGTACGACCGGATTGGATGGATCGAAACCAGACATATCGCCCATCTTGTCAACATCAAAAGACGCATTGACATTGCCAATCATGTCGGAGGACCGGGGCTTGGCCGCATCCGCCGTTAGCTGACCAAGAACGGTTAAACAGAATAAACAGCAACAACACATCAGTGCCAAACTACTCCTATGGATTTTTTTCATCAGTAACTCCTTGCTTAATTGTATATGGCCTCCATCATCACAGCACCCCGAACAAGGCGGCCGACCTTCATCCACCGAGGGCTCCTCCCTACTTCATTCTTTTTAACTCCGCGATGATCAACTCCTTCAACTTGTATTTTTCAATCTTACTGGTTGCCGTCTGCGGTAATGCATCACTAAAGCGGATATACTTGGGCCACATAAATTTGGGCATTTGTCCGGCAATCCATTTTTTTAGCGCATCTTCATCCAAATGCTCACCATTTTTGAGAGTTACGTAGAGGACCAGATCATCCTCTTCACCTTCCAGGGCGGGGATAGGAAATGCTGCTGAAATTTCAACAGATGGGTGACTGTTGATCACATCCTCGATCTGATAGGTCGAAATGTTCTCGCCTCTGACCCGAACGAAGTTTCCCATCCGATCAACGAAGTAATAAATGTCGTTTTCGTCCCGGTAGCAGGCGTCTCCCGTATGAAGCCAATGGTTTCTGTTTGCCTCAAGGGTCGCTTCGGGCTGATTGTAGTAACCGGAGGGCAACCCATATGATATCCGGCTCCGGAAAGCCAGTTGCCCGCATTCACCCGGACCCAGGATTTCATCATGTTCATTGAGAATAGCCGGTTCCAGGACTAACGCTCGGCCCATGAAACCTTTTTTGATTTCATCGGTGCCCGACAGGACCGGGTACCCGCATTCACGGAACTTCTCCAGGATGCATTCTTTTGCATAGCCCCTGTACAATTCCGGAGGCGTCCCCTTTTCCGTTCCCAGCTCATCGATGATCGCCCCGATCGGACTTCCCGTCTCCGTCGAACCGTACCCGACGGTCACGACATCGAAACCGAACCGTTTGGCAATCTTGTTGTGGTAGTGGGGAAGGGGCTGCATGTGCACCCATTTCAGACTGTTGTCCCGGTCCGTTGGCTTCTCCCCGGCGTTCATCAGCCACGGCATCATCACGTCCATCAGCGCGCAGCTGCTCGAACCGCTCTTTCTGATTCTGTTCCAGAAATCTTTCGGACTGAAGCGGTCCCAGACCGCAATCCTGCTGCCCGTCCAGACGACCCGGGCAAATCCCGCGTATGCTCCCGAAATATGGTACATGGGAACATCGCTGTATCCGATATCATCTTCGTGCGTAACCCGCCTAGTTGTAAAAGTGTATTGAGCGATCCAGCGGTGGGACTGCACGACGCCCTTGGCGGCGCCCGTTGTGCCGGAAGTGTAAATGATACTCGCCCTATCCCAGTAATTGATTTCCGTGTCGGGATGAGAGGTATTCCCCTTCAGCAATGTGTCAAAATCGAACGATTGAAACTTCTTGTCCAATCCGAACCGATCCGCTTCCGACGTAAAATCGTGTTCATCGCGGCCCGGCTTTCGAACAACAATATTCAAACCGGGGAGATCGGATTTAACGTCATTGATGAAGGGCAACCTGGATTGCTCGGTAATTAATAGCTTAGGAGCCGTGTCGTTTAGCTGATAGGAGAGCAACCGTCCCTTATAATTGTAATTGATCGGGCTGAAAACCGCTCCCGCTTTCCATATCCCGAACATGGCCAGCGCCGTGACGATCGGGTTGTAGAGATAGACGGATACTTTATCCCCTTTGGAGATGCCGTTAGTCTTTAAAAAATTGGCTACGCTGTTTGTCAGATCATTAAATTCCCCGTAGGTCATGGACCGGTCTTCTTCTCCATAATACAAAAGATCCCGGGCCGGTTTTCTTTCGGCCCATTCATATAATTTATGGACAGCGCTCGGTCCCGCGCTTTCCAGTTCCCGTCTTAATGTTTCAAAGTTCATTACGTCTGTTTTCTCCTTGCTGATATCGTGTTAACCCGGTCCTACTTGGCAGCGCTATTTCTTGTTACTTACATTGAATGAAATAAATCTATTTTCGCGTGTAACGTTTCTGTAATTTTATTCAGCAGTCTAATTCGACAGATATTCACGATTATCATTTACCTCCCTTTCTCTTCGCTGATTCATGGGCCATTGGCCAAAGAGAGGCCCGGCAGTCTTTCCCTGCCGGGCCTCTTCGTAATCTAACAAACGAACAGTCTACAGCCTTGCATCCCCTTCAGGGATAAGGTCTAGAAAGTCAGGGTCAGCTTGTTGATGACTATGAATTGATTGGTAACTTCGTTAGTGCCACTGGCGTTAATACCTTTATACCAGTCGCCCGTGAAGAAATAGCCGCCCCCCAGCATATAGGACAGATTGTCGGTGATTTTGTACGTCGCCGTCAAATCCACCTCGTAGCCATAACCTCGGCCCTGCCATTGGCTGGCCAAAGTCTTATCGGCCTGGGCCAAGGATACGGACGCCATAATGTCCAGTTTGTCAACCGGTCTTACACCCGCACGCACCTGTGCGAAATAAGCGTTCGTCATCGGACCTCTGTTGCTTGTTGAAGTAGTGGCCGTCACTTCGCCAAACTGGCCGCCCTGCCAATAGGTCATATCATTGTTGAACATGATCAGGCAGGGATTCCAATCGAGTCCGCCGGTATTAATGCCGCCTTCCATCTTGTCTGTGCTGGAGGGGTCATCGCCGCTCAGATATGCGAGTGAAGCACCGGCATAAAACATGCCGAAATCGGCGTTTGCGTCAAGGTATGCGCTAAGAGCGCTGACGTCGATGTCCGGTGTAGCCTCGTCATCATAATCTCTGAATTTGCCGAAAAAATAATTCACTTCGGCCTGCAGGGCGACCGGCCCCAGTGTCGTCTTGACCCAAGGCATGACATTGGTGTATTGTCCTTTATACCCCAAGGCTCGGGTCGAAGCGTTGCGTATATGGGCCACTCCCAGCCCCCCCTGGATTTGCCTGCCCACATAAGTTGCGGACCCCCAGTAGATATCATAGTCTCTATCTGTAGCGTTTGCAGGATTTATTGCTGTCCGGCTGCCTTCGTAGGCTTTACCGATGTAAGCAACAACCTGGATCGGACCGAAGATCCCGAAGTACTGAACTTTTCCCAACGGTGCTTCAGTATTGCCGAATGTGGTTCCCCAAACGCCGTTTGACATGATACCAGCCATTAACATGCCGAAGGGGGAGCTATAAGTGAACGAGGCATAATCAAATGCTATGTTTTCATTTTCGGCTCTGGTTCCCGATGAAGCCGTATCCGCAGCGGTGCCGGGAGTGCTGCGTGCAGCGCCCCAGGCCCTTTCCATGATGTCGGCGCGGGTGTTTAAAAACAGGCCCGGAGCAACGATGAACGTTGTCGTCAGACGCAGTCTCTGGAAATAGAAAGCGGTACTGGTATTTGTCAGCGAAGTGTTTTTGATCAACGCGCCCTTGTCCATGTACATACCGGCCATATAATATTGGCCGCTGAATTTAACATCAACGGCCATTGCTTGCGTACTGAAGGCAATCATCAGCCCCAGTGACAGCAGAACTAACCACCATCTCTTCATTGTTTCCTCCTGAAATTGAATTGAGTTAAGAAATCGTGCCTGTTACACAAAAATAAAGGTTCCATGAAACAGGCCACTCCATTTTGAAACGATGCTACAGTTGTACATAATCTCCGGAGATTATTAAGCCGAAAGCTCAGCAACTATTGTACCAATCTTTCTAATTGCTCTGTTGTCTTGCATGAGATTGTATTTATTTATTAAATTGGATTATCTTTTTGTGTGGCCTTAATTATAATATCTCATATGTGTCTCATAATTCATTAATGTGAGATTTATGTGAGAAATATCCGGGTGGGAGGCATCATTGATGAGAATAAAAAATTCCAGATCAATTGAATTTTAAAAAGGAGATACAAAGTGGATTGTATTTATCTTGTGGAAGATGCCCGATGCAATACCCGAGCATCTTCAAATTTATTCATTGGCCGCTGGGGCCGGTTGATCAGGCGCCGCATTGGGAAGAAAAGACTCTTTGAATTTAACTGGTGACGCTATGGAATTCATTCCGTCCGAACCATCACCGCAACCATCCTGGACCAATACCCATCCTAAATAGGATTCCGGTGAAAGGTGTCCAAGATATGTCGTCCGGTGCCCGTCGCGGAGGAAGCCGCACCGACAAACACCCTCCACCGGAAAACGTTTACGTTGAAGAAGTCAGGCCCGTCAAGGCATTCCGGCCGGATACTTCAATTCTGTGCTGCAATTCCATTGGCTTTCTTGTTAATTAAAAGCGATGCTCGGTCCTGGCAATAATACCGTCCTGTAAAGGTTTGAGCAACCGTGTATAATAGGCACTGTATCCGGCAACCTTGACCACAAGATCGCGGTATTGATCCGGATGTTTCTGGGCCGCTCGCAGCGTCTCCCCACTGACCATATTGAACTGGATATGAAAAATACCCTGGTCCGCAAAAGACCGGATAAAGTGTGTGAAGCGCCTGAGTCCGTCCTTCATTTTGAAAAAAGCGGGATCGAATCGCAAATTCAGCGTCACGCCAGCCGTCAGCTCGGCATTGTCTATTTTACCCATGCTGGACAGTACCGCCGTCGGCCCCTTGGTGTCACACCCCGCGGAAGGAGACCATGCATCCGAAAGTGCTTGCCAGGCCGGCCTTCCTGAGGGCAGGGCGCCCACCACCCAGCCACCGAACATATAATACTGAAGGGGCGCGCCTAGAGGAATTGCAAATCCGCCGCGGGTATTGGGCTGCCTGGACGCTTCCCGGGCAAAAATGTGACTGACCCATGCTACCTGCTCATCGGCATAGTCATCGTCATTGCCGAACTTGGGTGCGTGGCGCAACTGCCTTTGCAGATCTTCATGGTCTTCAAAATTGCAGTCCAGAGCGTGGCAAAGTTCCTTCATGGAAATGCTTTTGTCTTCATAAACCAGCTTGCGGATGGCTGTGAGCGAATCTCCCGCATCAGGCGCGCCCGCGCCAACCATCTGTTTGAAGTTGAGCAAAGCGCCGCCTTCTTCCCGAGACATGGCTTTCTCGATACATCCCTCAATCACGCTGGATTCAAAAGGGGTCGGAAGCAGATCGGCAAAGACGCGTTCGAAAAGGTTCGATGCGTCATTGAAATGCTTCATCATGTGTGAAAGCTGACGAGAGTATGCATTCTTGAATTCTTCAAAAGTCGCGAAAGTGGCTGGATCGCCGGTTTCCAGGCCGATTATCTTTTTATAGTAACGGCTATAGCCGTTGGTGAGCGTTAGTTCCATAACGGCCGCCATATTGAAGAATCCACCGAACATATATCCGGAATCCTGTCCCGGAATGACGGGTTCATAACACCCGACAGGGGTGGCTTTGCGTGCCTGCGGCAGTGTGATGCAGGGTCCCCCCGATGTTCCGCGCGCCAGCATCATGGTGGTCAGTGTATCCGCGTTGAGATAGACGGGATGACCCGATCCGAGAGATGACAGTTCAGCCGCCCGGATGAGGAGACTATCCGGAGTGCGGGCATGCACCAGGATACTGAAGAAGGGTTCGACAAGACGTACATGCTTCATGCTTTCAATCAGCATGTAGGACAGCTCGTTGGCTCCGTCGCGCCCGTCGGGCTGATAGCCGCCCACCGAGATGTGGCTGCCGTAGCTTAAATGACTGAGTTTGATAAAGTAGCAGTCCAATAATTCCTGCGTCTGCTCGACCGTTAGCTTGCCGGAATCGATGTCGTTTCTGTAGTATTTGTAGAGATATTGATCAATTCTTCCCGGCGTCTGAGACATGCTCCGCGGCGATTCCCAGTACAGAAGGACCTGGAGGAGATAAATGGATTGCAGCGCCTCGTGCAGACTTTCCGCCGGTTCCGCCGGAACGCGGCTGCAAATCCTCTCGATCTTCAGAAGTTCTGTTTTTCTTTTTTCATCTCTCTCCAATTCGGCAAGCCTGCATGCTTCGGCTGCGAATCTGTCGCCTACCATCATGGCGGCTTCCAGGGCGACCAGAACACTTTCTAAAAAGCTTGCCTCCTTAGTGCTTCCGGCTGGCAGGGATGCAAGCTTTTCTTTCGCTTCTGCGGCAATACCGCGCAGTCCCTTTTCCAGAACCTTTTCATAGTTGGCGGAATTATGTCCGTAGTGGCCACCTTTGATGAATGAGGTGTAGATCATCGACCGCTTCGGCGGGAACACCGTGTCATCGGTCAGCAGAAGCTCTTTTAAATAGGCGGGCAGAACCTTCATATTGCCGCCCAGCTGCGTTTTTGCCCAGTCGCCGTCTCCTCTCCAGTAGGGAGCGATCTCTTCTTGCAGGATGCGCTGGTCTTCGGGGCTGAAATCTTTCAGTGCGTAAGTGACCTGTTCTTTAACTGGTGTAACTTTTTTGCCGGCCAGAAGAACCGGCACGTCGTCGGGTATGATATCTTCATAAAGAGGCTTTACTCCGGCATGGCCCACAATGAGTTCTCCGGGTAGAATCACGGTGGGGGTCTCGCGGGCCACGGCGGCAAATACTTTAGCCCGGCGCATGATCATGGACTCTGCCTCGGTTTCCCGCATCACTCGGGTTTCGATTTTCAGACGATCAATGGAAGCGCCGTCGTATTTTAATTTTAAGTGGTATTCCCGTAATTTCTCGACTCTCGGTGAGATCGAAACGACCGCCTTGTTTTCTTGGGCGTTGACGGGTTGATAATGATCGGTTGGTTTGGCAGTCATAAAAATTTTCCTTTCCGACAGGCAGAATCCATAAGTAAATAGCCTGATTTTGCGGGTTTTAACAAAATAACGCAATAGTTGTACCATTTATTATGGTATCGGCCTCATGATGTATCCGCAAGTAATTTATATTAGATTTTATTTTGACTATTGTGTATTTTGGAAAGTTATGTATCAAAGACGTCTCATGATATTAATGTTGAGACAAGTCTGAGAATATAAGGGAGAAAGGAAAATATGGCGGCGGCTTCAAAAAAATCCAGTGAGCTTCAGCTTTTCACTGAGACAAAATTGGCGGAGCTTGAATATTATAAAGATAAATATCGCCGAACGCTTAAGGAATGGAAGAAATTTGTTGACGGTGGGGACGATGTTGATAAAGATGTTGTCCCTCCTGAAGTTCTTGCGGCCTGGGTCCGCTGCCGTAATTTAGGCATGGATCCTTTAGTGGCCCCGTCTAAAAAAATCTTGACCGGTACGGCGTTGGAAAAACTGCTTTTGAGAAAACGGGAGTTTATCGATGTCAGCCGGCCTTTTTTGAAGAATCTTTACCAGTTTCTGAAAGGGTCCGGTTTTGATGTGGTCCTGTTTGACCATGAGGGCTATCTCTTAGAGATTATGGGTGATCATGATGCCGCTGATATTGTTAAAGCGCGTGGCGGTGTCGTCGGCGCGCTGTGGAATGAAGAATCAGGCGGTCACAATGTTTCCGGAACAATCATCAAGGTGAAAAAACCTATTCAGATCTTCGGCAGTGAGCATTATGTCAGAGCGTATCACGGCTCAACCGGTTGCGGCGCTCCCGTTTTTTCACCGGATGGGACATTCTTGGGAGGAATTACTCTGAATGCGCGGTGTTTCCGTGTCAACTCGCATACGCTGGGCATGGTTGTAGCCGCCGCGTATGCCATAGTGAATGAACTTAAGATTCGAAAATCATTTGCCGAGTGTCAAACCGCCTACCGATATCAACAAACTGTTATCGCATCGATCACGGAAGCAATGATTGCGGTTGATAATTCCGGAATCATCTCCTTGATCAACGATCCAGCACAAAAACTGTTTGCTCTACAAACGACCCGTTTGGAGGGTGTGTCGTTTGCTGCTGTTCTGGCCAGAAAAAATGCGACACTACTGAAACTAATCGAAAATAATGACCGACTTACGGATAAGGAGGTGCGGATTTTTTCGCGAAACACTTGGAACGATTATACACTGACCCTGACTCCGATCATTTCCGCGGAAGGTCGTCACGTCGGAAAAATCATCGTCCTTAACGAGATCAAAAGAGCACGAACCATGGTTACGAAAATGCTGGGCGCAGGCGCCGTGTATTCTTTTGAAAATATTTGCGGTCAAAATCCCAGATTCTTGGTGACGATTGAACAGGCTCAAATGGTGGCCCGCAACAATTCCAATGTCCTGCTTTTGGGAAAGAGCGGAACGGGAAAAGATATCTTTGCCCAAGCAATCCACAATGCGAGCAGTCGTAAGGAAGGTCCTTATATCGCCATTAATTGCGGTGCCATTCCCCGGGATCTGATCGCCAGTGAACTGTTCGGCCATGAAGAAGGGGCTTTTACTGGTTCGCGCCGGGGCGGCAATCAGGGCAAATTCGAACTGGCCGACGGAGGTACGATTTTTCTAGATGAAATTGCTGAACTACCCCTCGACCTGCAAACCGTGCTTTTACGTGTGATTGAAGACAAATCCATCACCCGCATTGGTGGTAAGCGGGCTCGAAAGATTGATGTGCGCATTCTCACGGCCACGAATAAGAACCTACGCGATGAAATTGCCAAAGGGACATTTCGCGAGGATCTCTTTTACCGGATCAATGTATTCAGCATTGAGCTGATTCCTCTTGGCGATAGACCGGACGATATTCCGTATTTGACCCGATGGTTTATTAAAAAATATGAAGACAGCCTGGGAAAAAAAATAAAACATGTGGATGATCAAATCTTTGAGGCTTTTGCACGTTATTCTTGGCCCGGCAATGTTCGGGAACTGCAAAATGTCGTAGAGCGAATGATGAACTATGCGCAGTTCGATAAATTGTCGTACGATTTGATTCCTGAAGAAATCATTCAGAAAGCAGAAACGGCTGATCCGGACATCGAGATGGAATCGCCGGTGGAAAAAGAAAAGAAATTGATCATGAAAATGCTGGAACTCCAATTTGATAAAATGGCAATTGCCGAGAAGCTGAAGATTTCCAGAGCAACCCTTTACAGAAAAATCGATAAATACGACTTATCCGAAAAGAAATGATGTATAACCTGATTGCAGGACGGAAGGCGTTTTGGCTTGGCGGTTAAGGGGAACCTGCCAAGCCTGTTTCAGCTCTATCAACGGACAATGAGAATGTTTCTGCGGTTTGCGTTTGATCACGGTCGAAACGGCGGAAGTAAAAAAAGAGTGCCTGCGGCGGATCAGGCACTCTTGAAAGAAAAGATTCGCTTCGCTGAAGAATTACAGAACTCTGACGGCGACAACGCCCTCTGTGGTCTGAATTTTCTTCACCAGATCGTCACCGACATTGCCTTCCACATCGATGATGTTGTAAGCCAAATTGCCGCGACTCTTATTGATCATATCGGCAATGTTGAGCTGGCCTTCAGCCAGAAGCTTCGTTATTCTTTCGATCATGCCCGGTATGTTTTTGTTGGCAATGGTGATTCTCTGCTTGCCGGATCGGTCGAGGGTGCATTCCGGGAAATTGACCGAGTTCTTGATGTTTCCGTTCTCCAGAAAGTCCATCAGCTGCATGGCCGCCATGATGGCGCAGTTTTCTTCCGATTCTTCGGTGGAGGCGCCCAGATGCGGGATGGCGATAACTTTATCCGTTTTGATGACTTCTTCATCGGGAAAGTCCGTCACATAGCAGCCTACGATGCCGTCGGCAACGGCTTTCTTCAGAGACGCGGTGTCCACAAGACCGCCTCGGGCGAAATTCAGGATTACCACGCCCTTTTTCATGATCGCGAACTTGTCGGAGTTGATGAAGCCCTTGGTGTCTTTGTTCTGCGGGACATGGATCGTAATGTAATCGGATTCTGCCAGGAGTTTGTCAAGGCTCGGTGCCTTCTTGGTATTGCGGGACAGCTTCCAGGCCGCTTCAATGGAAAGGAACGGATCATATCCCAATACTTCCATGCCCAGGGACTCGGCGGCGTTGGCCACCATGGTGCCGATAGCGCCCAGGCCCACGACGCCCAGGGTCTTGCCCAGGATTTCGGTGCCGACAAACTTTGCTTTCCCTTTCTCGATCAGATCGGGCACCTTGTCGCCTTCGCCGATCAGGCCTTTGGTCCAGACGAGGCCTGCCGCAACATTACGCGCCGCCAGGATCATGCCCAGGATGACCAGTTCCTTCACGCCGTTGGCGTTCGCCCCCGGGGTATTAAAAACGACAACGCCCTTCTCTGAACATTTGTCGATGGGAATATTATTGACACCGGCGCCGGCGCGGGCAATGGCTTTCACGCTGGACGGAAGCGTCATGTCTTTCATTTCCTTGCTTCTGACCAGAATGCCGTCAGCATCAGGAATATCAGCTCGGTACTCGTACTTGTCTGAAAAAAGGGTCAATCCTTTTTCCGAAATTTTATTCAACAGATCAATCCGATACATAAAATACCTCCTATTCTTTCCATATCTTTTTTATTAGAGGGTATTCCGATAACACGGAATACCTGCTTTGTATGTCGCGATCATCCAAAACAAACTGTCCTTATGCTATTTTTGGATAAGAACGAACGTTTTGCGGGCTGGAGTATAGAATGGGCGTTTTTGTGTGTCAAGGAAATCTTGGCCGAAGCAGACGGGTGTGCGGCGACGATACGGGTCTAACGCAGCTCGCATTGATGACAGAGTGAAGCTGAAGAATTCGCTAATGATGAAAATCTTTTTTCCAGAATGAAAGATATGAGTTTTATGATTTGATGCGGATGGTCATGGATATCAAAAAAAAGGTCCCCTCAGGGGGACCCTTGACTTTGGTGGGCCGTGCGGGGATTGAACCCGCGGCCAACGGATTAAAAGTCCGCTGCTCTACCGCTGAGCTAACGGCCCACTGGATGATCGTTACTTAAGAACAAGGCTCTCTAGCAACTCATCGAGGGTCTGTCAAGAAGAAACTCATATATTTCAACTTTCAAAAGGATTTTCCATCTGAATGGTTTCTTCACGGCCGGCGCCTACGGACACGAGGGCGATGCCGGCGCCGGATAATTCTTTTAAACGACTGATGTATTTCTGTGCGTTTACGGGAAGTTCAGCGATTTCCCGGGCGCTTGCTATGTTTTCCTTCCAGCCGTCCAATTCCTCATAAACGGGTTCACAGGTGGAAAACATTTTTAAGCTGGCGGGAACCGCTTCTGTGAATTCGCCCTGCGCTGTTTTATAACCGACGCAGATTTTGAGCTTGTCAAGCCCCGTCAGGACATCCAGCTTCGTGATGGCGAGGGTGGAAATACCGGATACACGAACAGCCTGGCGTACCAGGACCATATCGAGCCAGCCGCAGCGCCTCTTGCGGCCGGTCGTCGCGCCGAATTCCTGGCCGACCTGCTGCAGGTGTTCGCCGACGGCGTCTTTTAATTCGGTGGGGAACGGACCTTCTCCCACCCGGGTCGTATAAGCTTTGCAAATGCCAACCACGGTGGAAATAGAGCCGGGGCCGATGCCGCTTCCGCAGGCAGCGTTTCCGGAAACGGTGTTGGAAGAGGTGACATACGGATAGGTTCCATGATCGACATCCAGATGGCAGCCCTGTGCGCCTTCAAAAAGAATTTTCTTCCCCTGCTTGATTGCCCGGTCCAGGATCAGTGATGTATCGGCGACAAACGGTTTGATTTTTTCGGCAAAAGCCAGATACTCATCAGTGATGGCCCGGCCGTCCAGCGGTTCAATGCCGAAGTAATTCTTGAGCAGGAAATTCTTCTCCTCAAGGCTGTAACGAACTTTCTCCAGGAACAACTCGGTTTCATAGAGGTCGCCCACGCGGATTCCCGTACGGGCGGCCTTGTCTTCGTAGGCCGGGCCGATGCCGCGGCCGGTTGTGCCGATTTTTTTACCTGAATTGCGGGCCTCGCGCGCCTGATCGATGCTGCGGTGATAGGGCATAATGACATGGGCTTTTTCGCTGATATAAAGCTTTGTGGAAGCAGGAAACAGCCCCCCTTCATTTAATTCGTCGACTTCCTGAAGAAAAACTTTGGGGTCAAAGACGACGCCGTTGCCGATGATGCAGATTTTGTGATCATGCAGGATTCCCGAGGGAATTAAATGCAGAATGGTTTTCCGGCCGCGAACGACCAGGGTGTGTCCCGCGTTGTTTCCGCCCTGAAAACGGGCGACAACATCCGCCTTCTCGGTGTAAAGGTCAACGATTTTTCCCTTGCCTTCATCACCCCATTGAGTGCCTACTACCGCAACATTGGCCATGAGTCTATTCTTTCCTACATTTTTATGGGTGTGACGGAAACCACGTGCGGTAATTTCCGTAATTTGTCCAGAACGTCCGATGCCAGGGGAGAGTCCGTGTTCAGGACGACCAGCGCCTTTTTCGCCCGGGCATCGCGGCTCAGATGCAGGCGGGCGATATTGACGTTATGGTCACCCAGCGTGGTCCCCAGGTTGCCGATAACGCCGGGCCGGTCGTCGTTGGAGACGGCCAGCATATAGCCTTCGGGTATAATTTCTACTGAAAAGTCATTGACCCGCACGATCCTCAGGTCATTTTTACCAAAAACAGCGCCTGCCGTCTGACTGGTCTCCTTCGGGGTCCTGACGGTCAGGGCAATCATATTGGTGTAATCTTTGGTCTCGGAGCTCTTCACCTCGACAATCTTGATGCCTCGTTCCCTGGCGATGACCGGGGCGTTGATGTAATTGACGGTCTCGGTCAGAATCGGGTCGAGAAGGCCCTTAATCAGTGAAATGGTGATCGGGGCGACGTTGTGGTTGAGAATCTCGCCGCTGTATTCAATATTGACTTCCTGAATCGCGCCGGTCAAAAGCTGCGCCTGGAAGGTGCCCAGCTTTTCGGCCAGATCCAGGTAGGGTTTGATGACAGCCATCACGTCGCCGCTTACGGAGGGGAAGTTCACCGCGCCCTTGATTTCTCCGGTGGCGAAATAAGCGGCAATCTGATGGGCGATGGCGATAGCCACGTTGGTCTGGGCTTCATCTGTGGATGCGCCGAGATGCGGTGTACAGATGACATTGGAAAGTCCGATCAGGTCCATGTTTTTGGTTGGTTCTTCTTCGAATACGTCAATGGCGGCGCCCGCTACTTTGCCGGATTGCAATGCGTCGTAGAGTGCCTTTTCATTCACGATGCCGCCGCGGGCGCAGTGAATCAGAAAGACGCCTTTTTTCATCCGGGCAAAAGATTCAGCGTTAATCAGATTTCTGGTCTCGGGGGCGAGCGGCGAATGGACCGTGATGAAATCGGAATTGGCATAAAGCTCATCAAGGCTGACCAGCGGCACGCCCATCTGCGCCGCAACTTCCGGAGAAATAAACGGATCATGGGCGATGACATTCATTTTCAGGCCTTTGGCGCGGTCGGCCACAACGGCGCCGACACGCCCCAAACCGATGATCCCCAGAGTTTTGTTGCAGTACTCGTTGCCCATGAATTTTGTTTTTTCCCACAGGCCTGCTTTCATCGAGGCGGTGGCCTGCGGGATTTTGCGCGCGAGCGACAGCATCATGGCAATGGCGTGCTCGCCGGTGGTGACGGTATTGCCGCCCGGCGTGTTCATGACGACGATGCCGCGTTTGCTGGCGGCCGGAATATCGATATTGTCGACACCGGCACCGGCGCGGCCGATGGCGGCAAGTTTCGTGGCCGCTTCAATCACTTCCGCCGTGACCTTGGTGGACGAACGGACGATCAGCGCGTCGTAGTCTTTAATGACTGCTTTTAATTCATCCGGTTTCATGCCGGTTTTGACGTCAACTTGAACACCCGGCGCGTTGCCCAGAATTTCGGCAACTTCGGAAGCCATGGCATCGCTGACTAATACTCGCTTCATAACATTTTCCAGGATGTTCTTAAATTAAAGGCTTTTCACCTTTTCGTTGAAAACTTTTTCCAGTTCGGCAAGCGCCACTTTGAGATCGGACTCTTCAATAGTCGGGCCGCACCAGAAACGGTAACCGGCGGGCGCGTCTTTGTATGAGTTGATGTCATGAGCGATATTTTTCTTGCTCAGATCCGATGCGATGCTTTTGAGGAACTTGCTTTTTGCATCTGCGTCGAGCGCCGCTACTTTCGGATGCGTCACGGACAGACACACGGAGGTGTTGGAACGGACTTTGGGATCATTGGCCAGAAATTCAATCCAGTCGGTTTTGGCGACCCAGTCTTCAACGACTTTCAGATTGGCCTTGCTTCTCTTGACCAGTCCGTCAAGACCGAACTTGCCTGCCCAGTCCAGGGCGTCCAGATAGTCTTCCACGCAGATCATGGAAGGCGTGTTGATGACATCTCCGTCAAAGATCGCCTTGTTGATTTTGTCGCCTTTTTTCAAACGAAAGATCTTCGGCATCGGCCAGGGCGGGGTGTAGGATTCAAGACGCGCGACGGCTCTGGGGCTCATCACCATCATGCCGTGCGCGGCTTCGCCGCCCAGGCATTTCTGCCACGAGAACGTCAGAACATCGATTTTGCTCCAGTCAACCTCGTTGGCAAATGCGTAACTGGTTGCGTCGCAAAGAGAAAGCCCTTCGCGGTCGGCGGGAATCCAATCCCAGTTGGGGATTCTCACGCCGCTGGTGGTTCCATTGGATACGAAAACCACATCGCTTTTCCAGTCCACCTTGGATAGATCGGGAATCTTGCCGTAATCAGCTTTAATGATGGTAGGATTGAGCTTGAGCTGTTTGTTGATGTCCGTGGCCCAGCCTTCCGAGAAGCTTTCCCAGACCAATACGGTAACCGGTTTGGGACCCAGCAGTGACCACATGGCGCATTCAAAAGCGCCGGTATCGGAAGCCGGCAAAATGCCCACAAGGTAATCTGACGGAATGTTTAATATTTTTCGTGTATCGTTAGTCGCCTTGACGATTCTTTCTTTTCCCAACGCGGAACGGTGTGAGCGGCCGACCGGCGCGCTCTTCAGCGCGTCGATACTCCACGCTGGCCTCTTGCTGCAGGGGCCGGAACTAAAATTTGGGTTTAACATACATAACCATCCTTAAAATAAATTTTCTCAATGCTGCACTTTCATACCAGCATTGAGGTCTTTTCTCAAGAAATTTAAACTGTAATGCCTTCATGGTGACCGACGGTCGAGACAGGCACAGTCTATATATTCGATAAATCAACACAATAACAAATTTTGACTTAAGTCAATTACAATGTTAGCAATTCAGACTATACAAAGTCCAAAAAGATACTAATGTATTTTCATGTTTAATGCTTAAGAAAGGAGAAAAACATGAAAGATAATTTTGCGCAGATAGGTGACCTGACCCGGACTTTCCAGCTCAAAGACATGGCTGCTTACCAGGAGCATTCCGTCGTCAGCCGGGAAATCATCCGAAAGCCCGCCGGGACCATAACTGTTTTTGCTTTCGATCAGGGTGAGGGCTTGAGCGAACACACCGCACCCTTTGACGCGGTGGTTTATATTCTGGAGGGCGAAGCGGAAATCCGCATCGATGGCCAACCTCATGCCGTGAAGGCGGGTGAAATGATCATCATGCCGGCGAATAAACCGCATGCGCTCAAAGCTGTGACGCGATACAAGATGCTGTTAGTCATGATTAAATAATACAAAGGAGGTGTGTATGAAATTTGAAATTGCACCCAATGTCGATTGGGTAGGCAAGATTGACTGGGAGCTGCGCAAATTCCATGGCGAGGAATACTCCACGCATCGCGGGACGTCTTATAACGCTTATCTGGTCAGGGATGAAAAGATCGCGCTCATCGACACGGTCTGGCGGCCTTTTGCCAAAGAGTTTGTCGATAATCTGGCCAAAGAGATCGACCTCGATAAGATAGACTATGTGATTGCCAACCACGCGGAGATGGATCATTCGGGGTCGCTTCCGGAGTTGATGCGCCATATTCCCGACAAGCCTGTTTACTGCACGGCCAACGGCGTCAAGTCGCTTAGGGGCCATTATCATCAGGACTGGAATTTCCAGGTGGTCAAAACGGGTGATAAACTGTCTTTGGGGAAGAAAGAACTGGTCTTTGTTGAAGCGATGATGCTGCACTGGCCGGATTCGATGATGACATATCTCACGGGTGACGCGATTTTGTTTTCCAATGACGCGTTCGGCCAGCATATCGCCAGCGAGCATATGTATAATGATCTGGTGGTGCAGTCCGAACTTTTTGAGGAAGCGACGAAGTATTACGCCAATATTCTTACACCCTTTTCTCCGCTGGTGACGAAGAAAATCAATGAAGTGATTGCGCTCAATCTTCCGGTCAATGCCATTTGCCCCAGCCACGGCGTCATCTGGCGGGACAATCCCCTCCAGATCGCACAAAAATATTTGCAATGGGCCGCGGATTACCAGGAAAATCAGATCACACTGATTTATGACACCATGTGGGACGGAACCCGCATGCTGGCCGAAAACATCGCCAAAGGGATCAAGCTTAAAGATGATAAGGTAACGGTTAAACTCTATAATATTTCCCGCAGCGATATCAATGACGTTGTAACAGAAATCTTTAAGTCCAAAGCGATTCTGCTGGGGTCGCCCACCATCAACAAAGGGATTCTGAACGCGATGGCGGCGCTGATTGAAATGGTTAACGGCCTCAAATTCAAAAACAAAAAGGCCGCAGCGTTCGGCTGTTATGGCTGGAGCGGCGAGAGTGTGAGGATTCTAAACGATCTCCTGGTCAAAGCCGGCTTCGAACTTGCAGGCGACGGCCTCCGGACGATGTGGCAGCCGGGTGAAGATGAACTGGCGCTGGCATTGGCGTTTGGAAAGGAATTTGCGGCCCAGGTTCAAAATTAAAGTGAAGGCCCATCTCCAAAATTGGAGGGTGGAACTGCTTAAGCGGTTTCACCCTTTTTATTGGGGAGGATACATTTATTTTATGCAGACCCGGCGAACCTGCTTGAAATCCGTAAAGCCCTTGAGTGTTTTTAAGATGCCGTCCTGAAGAAGCGTCGTCATGCCTTCGGACATGGATTTATTGCGCATAACTTCGACTGTTTCGTGCTTCTGCACCATGCGTTTGATGCCGTCGCTGGCTACGACGAGCTCGTGGATGCCCATCCTGCCTTTGTAGCCGGTTTTATCACACAGGTCGCATCCCTTGGGGCGAAAAAGTTTGAAATCCTTATTATAAGCAACGCCTAATTTGGCAAAATCTTCTTTGCCGTAACTTTCAGCGATCTCGTCATATTCGTCCTGGGATGGATGGTATTGTTCTTTACAGCTTTTGCAAAGTGTCCGGACAAGGCGCTGCGCGAGAATCCCCAGCAGGGCATCGGCAAAATTCAGCGGATCAATCCCCATATCCAGCAGCCGGACGATTGTTTCCGGAGCGCTGTTTGTATGCAATGTACTGAAAACCAGATGTCCCGTCAGGGATGCTTCGACGCCGATTTTGGCGGTTTCAAAATCGCGCATTTCACCGACCATGATAATATCCGGATCAGCGCGCAAAAATGATCGCATGGCCGCTGCGAAATCAAAACCGATTTTTGGCTGGACCTGAACCTGACGCAAACCATATTGCGTGATTTCCACCGGATCTTCCGCCGTCCAGATCTTGCGGTCCGGACGATTGATATGACGAAGCGCGGCGTGCAGTGTGGTGGTTTTACCGGAACCGGTCGGGCCGACGACCAGAATCATCCCATAGGGCTTGGTGATCATTTTGAGCAGCTCATTATAGTTTCGTTTCTCGATGCCCATGTCTTCCAGAGGCATGGTTTCGCCCTTGGCCAGAAGCCGCATGACGACGTCTTCAACCCCTCCCTGCGTAGGAATCGAGGCGACACGCAGCTCCAGCTCTTCGCCGGTGTTCCGGCGGAATTTGATTTTGCCGTCCTGCGGCAGTCTCTTCACGGTAATGTCCAGATTCGACATGATCTTGATCCGGGAGATCAGCGCCAGGCGGTAACTGAAGGGAACGGTCTGGTAAACGGAGCAGTCGCCGTCAACGCGGAACCGGATCTCCACATTTTTTCTTCCGACGTTCGGTTCGACGTGAATATCGGACGCCCGCCGGGCATAGGCATCGTTAATGATTTTATTGACGAGCTGCATGATAACGCTGTCCGATTCCGTGACGAGTTCGGAGCCTTCCTCATCATCGTAGCTGCGCTCTTCATCATCCAGCTTGCCTAAAAGCTCGGTGAAGGAATGCTCGCCGTCGGTTGTGCGGAAAAAGAGGTTGATATATTTCAGGATATCTTCCGGCAGGGCGACATCATATTTCACTTTTTTTGTTTTCAGAAGATTCTCGATGGCATCCCTTTTCAGGATGTTGTTGGGATCATCGACAACCACATGAATGTAACCGTCAATGGTTTCGAGCGGCACCCACAATTCACGTGAGAGATAGTCCCTTTTCAAATTCCTGATTAAATCTCCGGGAATGACCGCCTTGTCATTATAATCAATGAAACGGCAGCGATAAAATTCTTCAAAAGAATGGCCGATGTCATCTTTGGAGATTCTATGTTTACGCATCAGGTGAAACTCGATGGATTCCTTTTGATCGCGCGCTTCCTCCCAGGCGGATTCCATTTCTTCCTCTTTGATCAAGCCGCGCGTGATCAGAAAATCAAAGCGCGTTTTGCGGCGCCGCGCAAAGCGCTGTTGATTATAAAAGGCGACGCCCAGAACCTCGGCGATTTCCATCGCCAGCCCGACTTCATCTTCGCTGAATTTGTTGTCGCCTTTTTTTCTGTTGAGAATCTGGATGACGCCCATCAGCTGATCCTCGTAGAAGATCGGTGCCGCGAGAATCTGCCTGGACCGGAATCCGGATTTTTTATCCCAGCTGGAATCAAACGTGAGTTCAAAATCAATGGTCTTGAGTTCCGCCTGATTGTATGCGTCACTGATATTAACGATATTATACGTATTGGCCACATAGCCGGCGATGCTTTGATTGCTGATCGGAACGCGGATTTCTTTCAACTGTGAACCGGCCAGAAACATGGAGTAAATTTCATTGCGAAGCTTATCGACGACATAGATGGTGATCGAATCGGATTGAAATAAATTCAGAATGCCTTCTTTTAAATCAACCAGGATTTGGGGAATATTTTGCGCCGCATGGATACGGTTGGTTATATCCTGCAGATTCTTACGGATCCGCAGTTTTTCGTCCATACTGGTCAGTGAATCAGGTTTAAACTGAAAACTCATCAGACAACTGTCTCCATCGGGCTTGTCTCAATGAAAAGTGCCCGCATCTTAGCAAGCGCCGAGATGAATGTCAATAAAACTGATTCTCATGCCATATGCCTGAAAAAATTGAAGAATGACAATCCAGGCGGCCAACAATCAGCCGGCGGTCACAATTTTTGAAAAATCAGCGATTTTATGGAACAACGCTGATATTTCGGACAAAAGCGACAGGCGATTGTAACGGATTTTTTCATCTTTATCCATAACCATGACAGAATCAAAAAAAGCATCCACAGGAGGACGCAGAGCGGCAAGTTTGTTGAGTGCGGTGTTGAAATCCTTCTCGGCAATACCCTTTTCAACACGCAATTTTATGTTTTCCAATGCGGAAAATAGTTTAATTTCCGCCTCATGGGACAGCAGGTTGACATCCGTCTGGCCCTCGCGAAAATCTTTTAAAATATTGTCCACCCGTTTGAAGGCGACCGAGATGGGCTCAAATTCCGGATTCTGCCGGAATGCCTGCAGGGCCTGAATTTTTTCGATCACCGAAACGAGGTCGTCAATATCCGTTGATAGAACCGCATCCACCGTGTCGTAAGCATAACCCTGGGCGATCAACTGATTTTGCAGACGACCTCTGAAAAAATCCAGAACATCTTTTTTAATGTCTTCGGCCGGTTTCTTCAGCACATCTTTGAGAGAGGCAAGGCTCTCATCAATTAAAAAGCTCAGGCCGAGCGCATATTGCCGTGACAAGATGATATTGATAACACCCAGTGCCTGACGCCGTAAGGCATAGGGATCGGCTGTTCCGGTCGGCGGCATTCCGACCGCGAAAAAGCCGACGATCGTATCTATCTTGTCGGCGATACCGACAATCGCGCCTTCATCCGTTTGAGGCAGTTCGCCACCCGCGACAATCGGCAGATAATGCTCGTAGATCGCATTGGCAATCTCGGGTTTTTCGCCTGCCAGCAATGCATATTCCCGTCCCATAATGCCCTGGAGTTCCGAAAATTCACCGACCATGAGCGATTCCAGATCCGCCTTGGCCAGGAGTGCCGCCCGGTCAACGTTCTTCTTCGCGGATGGTTTTACTTTGGCGGCAATTTTGACCGCCAGCTTGCGGAAACGTGCAACTTTCTTATGCGACGTTCCCAAAAGTGTATGGAAGACGACTTTTTTCAGCGATTCCACCCGGTCTTCCAGGGGAACTTTTTTGTCTTCTTCAAAAAAGAACGACGCATCGGCCAGGCGGGCCCTGAGCACGCGCTCGTTTCCGCTCGCCACCACGGTAATATCGCGGGGACGGGTGTTGCTCACAGCAATGAAGTATGGCAAAAGTTTCCCTTCGTTATTGACGACGGGAAAATATTTCTGGTGTGAGATCATCGTCGTTGTCAGAACTTCTTTGGGGATCTTTAGATAGTTTTCATCGAAACCGCCGCGCACAATCACCGGATATTCCACGATGAAGCTGACGGTTTCCAGCAGATCTTCCGTATAATAGAGTTTGCCGCCGACTTCGGCTGCCGCTTTTTCAGCTTCTTCCAGAATGAACTTCTTCCTTTCGGCAGGATCCGCGATGACAAAATTTTCTCTGGTCCTGGCCAGATAATCTTCAAAGCCGGAAACGGCAAATGAAGCCGGGCTCATGAAGCGATGGCCCGATGATTGATTGCCGCTTTCGATATCTTCAATCTTCAGGGGAATGACTTTTCCGTCATAAAGCGCCATGATCCAGTGGATGGGTCGCGCAAAACGCAACTCACAGTTTCCCCAGCGCATGGATTTCCGAAAGGGGATCGCCAGAAGAAAACCGGTCAGAATCTCAGGCAATAAGGTTACCGTTGGCTGACCGGCAATGGTCTTGCGGGCTCCCAGGTATTCACCTTTTTCGGTGATGATGGTTTCCAGTTGGGAGATTTCCATGCCCTGTCCCCGGGCAAACCCCAGGGCGGCTTTCGTCGGCTGGCCGCTTTCATCGAAAGCCGCCTTCTTGGCCGGGCCCAGCTTTTCGATGGTCTGGTCTTCCTGGTTGGGGAGAACGTCTTCGATATAGAGAACCAGCCTGCGCGGTGTGGCCATACACCTGATTCCGGTAAAACCGATACGCTTTTCCGCTAAGGACTTGCGGATGATCTCCTCCATGTCCGAAACGGCTTTGGATAAAAACGCAGCGGGAATCTCTTCGGTTCCAATTTCAAAAAGCAATTCTTTACTCATTTTGTCTCCACATGATCTAGTTATTCTTTAAAAGAGGAAATCCCAGTTCTTCTCGTTGCTTGAGGTAAAGTTCGGCGGAGAGGCGCGCCAGATTCCTGACCCGGCCGATGTAGCTGGTGCGTTCGGCCACGCTGATCGCGCCGCGGGCATTGAGCAGATTGAAGGTGTGGGAACATTTCAGGCAGTAATCGTACGCAGGCAGCGCCAGATTTTTCTCGGCAATGCGCAGCGCTTCCTCTTCGTAGGTGTCAAAGAGCCTGCGCAGCATCGGAATATCCGCCACTTCAAAATTGTAGGTGGAAAATTCCACCTCGCCTTTGTGATGCACGTCTCCGTACTTGACCTTGTCCGTCCACTGCAAATCATAGACGTTGTTGATGCCCTGAATGTACATGGCGATACGTTCCGTACCATAGGTTAACTCGGCGCATACCGGGTGCAAATCAAAACCGCCTACCTGCTGAAAATATGTGAACTGCGAGATTTCCATGCCGTCGAGCCATACTTCCCAACCCAGTCCCCAGGCGCCCAGCGTCGGGGATTCCCAGTCGTCCTCCACAAAACGGATATCATGTTCAAGCGGATCGATGCCGAAGCTTTTCAGTGAATTGAGATAGAGTTCCTGGATATTCATGGGGGACGGCTTCATGATGACCTGATACTGGTAATAGTGCTGAAGGCGGTTGGGATTTTCGCCATAGCGGCCATCGGTGGGACGCCTTGACGGCTGCACATAGGCTACATTCCATGGTTCCGGGCCCAGCGCCCGCAGGCAGGTTGCGGGATGAAACGTGCCCGCACCGACTTCCATATCATAAGGCTGCTGGATAACGCAGCCCTGAGAATGCCAGTACTGTTCGAGCGCAAAAATTAATTCCTGAAAAGTCACAATATCCTCCTTGGTGTTTGCCGATAAGAAGTGCAGACCCGCCGCGTGAATCCGTACCGTCAAATTTACAGCGGCTAACTATCACGAAAGAGCGATGGGGTCAATATCAAAGGGTAAAAAACCGGTTGCTGCAAAAGGGACTGCAGCGGCATCAACAGTTTTTTGTTGACAGGGGAGGGCGTTTTTCCTAATGATAAACCAGTTTGAAATAAAAGTTCATCCCGCACAATCGCAAATCATCTGAGGTAACAAAATGCTCAATTTTACGTTTCACAACCCTACAAAAGTTATTTTCGGCCAGGATTCGATAAAACTGATTTCCTCTGAGATTCCCCGGAATGCCAGAGTGATGATAACCTATGGCCAGGAGAGCGCTAAAAAATATGGTGTGCTCGATGAAGTCAAGGCCGCCCTTCAAGGCTGCGAACTCACAGATTTCGGGGGCATCGAGCCGAACCCGGAATATGAAATGCTGGTGAAGGGAATATCTTTGGCGCGCCAAAAAAAGATTGATTATCTGCTGGCGATTGGCGGCGGCTCCGTCATTGATGGAACAAAATTCATGTCCGCCGCCATTCCCTTTAAGGACGATCCATCTCTTTTACTGGAAAACGCAGGCAGTGCCATCGTCCAATCCCTGCCGGTCGGCGCAGTTGTTACGCTGCCGGCCAGCGGATCGGAAATGAACAGCCGTATGATCATTTCGCGCAAAGCGGTCATGATGAAGCGAGGCATCATGAATCCGTTTTTGTTTCCGCGGTTTGCCGTTCTGGATCCCACCAAGACCTATCCGCTGCCGGCGAGGCAAACCGGCAATGGGGTCGTCGATACGTTTGTTCATGTCCTGGAACAATATCTGACTTATCCGGTTAACGGAAAGGTTCAGGATCGTCTGGCCGAAGCCCTGCTGCTTTTGCTGGTTGAAGAAGGGCCCCAGGCACTTCGGGAGCCTGAAAATTATGATGTGCGCGCCAACCTCATGTGGGCCGCAACGCTGGGATTAAACGGTCTCATCGGCGCAGGTGTTCCGCAGGACTGGTCGGCACATCGGTTGGGCTATGAATTGACGGTCTTATACGGGTTGGATCATGCCCGGACACTGGCTGCTCTGGTTCCGGCGATGCTCAAGGTCCGCGCCCAGGGCAAACGGCAGAAACTGTTGCAGTATGCCGACCGCATCTGGGGAATTGATTCAGGAAGCGAATTGTCGCGCATCGATGCTGCCATAGAGAAAACCCGCGCGTTTTTTGAAAGCATGGGGCTGCCCACATATCTGAGCGGGTATGGTCTGTCGAATGTTGATATTGAGCAGGTGGCCAGACTCCTGGCCGCGCATGGCATGATCAACATGGGTGAAAACAAGGATGTTACACTGGAGATGATGCGGGAAATACTGAATCGATGTTTGTAAAATAAGCGGGGTAAATTGAAATATCAAGTAAAAACAATTATTATTGTGCGAAAAGGCCGGTAGGCACATGATCCAGTCCATGATTAAATAACTTTAATGGTATTGACAGGGGAATGGTGATTGATTATATATTAATTGTTAAATGAGTATTCTAAATCATATTTCACGGGTGCGGTATTCTTTATTGTGAATTGGTTATTGATTTTTCTGAAACAGAAGGATCAATCTTAAGTTAATTTAAACACGGAAAAGGAGAGAAGATTATGAAAAAAATGGTTTCAGTATTTGTAATCCTGATGTTGATGACGATTGTCACCGCAGGATACGCACAGGTGAACGCGGGGTCGGTTAACATTACACCGACCATAGGTTTTTATAAGTTTGAAGGTAATGAGGATCTGGAAAGCACGGTTGCCCTCGGTCTGCGCGCCGGCTATTTTTTTACCAAGTATATCGGCATTGAAGGCTATGCTCACTATGTGCCCACTGCGATCGTCTGGGGCGGTGGCAATCCGAATTCGGACATCAAGTTTGTTGGCTACGGTATTGAAGGTATTGTCAATCTTCTGCCGAACAGCGCTTTCGTACCGTTTATCGCGGTCGGAGTTGGCGGCGCTCATTACAGCAACGCTTTTGAGAGGACGACCGAAAATAAGCGTGATAAAGTCACGGCGGATTACGGCGCCGGCGTGAAGTATTTTCTTTCGGAAAACATTGCCTTGCGCGCTGATGTCCGTCATATCATTCCTTTTGCTGATACACACCACAATTTGCTGGGCACCGTAGGTTTAACCTTTGCCTTTGGCGGGGCAAAGAAGGCTGCACCCGCTCCGGAGCCGGCTCCCGCGCCGGTTGTTTTGGATTCGGATAGAGACGGTGTACCGGATAACGCGGATAAGTGCCCCGGTACGCCTGCCGGCGTTGCGGTAGATGAGAACGGCTGCCCGCTGGATTCAGATAAAGACGGTGTTCCCGACTATCTGGACAAGTGCCCCGGCACGCCTGCCGGCGTGAAAGTGGACCGGAATGGCTGTCCTCCGCCGGTTGTTCAGGAAGTAAAGAAAGAAGCGGCCGCGGCTCCGGAAATCCTGGAAAAGGGCAGAACCACATTGAACGTATTGTTTGATACCAACAAGTCAATTATCAAAAAGAACTCCTTTAAAGATGTTGATGCTCTGGTTGACGTCATGAAGAATTATCCGGAACTCAACGTGGTGATCGAAGGGCATACGGATAGCGTAGGCAGTGCGGCATCCAATAAGAAACTCTCCCAGAGACGCGCGGATGCGGTCAAGAAATACATGGTCAGCAAGGGTATTGACGCGAATCGTCTGAGCGCAGTCGGTTTCGGTTTGGAGAAACCCGTTGCATCCAACGCCACGAAAGAAGGACGTGCGAAGAACCGTCGTGTAGAAGCAGCGGCTGATTATGTCATCAAGAAGTAAAACGGCTATAGGCTATAGCTCATAGCTCGTAGTTGATAGTTAAAAAAAGCCCCCGAGGCATGCCAGCCGCGGGGGCTTTTTATTGTGCGCCCGGCAGGGCGCACAGACTTGGTGGTGCAAGTCCACTACTCACCCGGCAAGGGGAAGAGTTAGCCGAACGGCAAGGGTGTCGCGGGCGACTGCGAATCTGGAGGAAGCCGAAGGCAAAGCGCTGGCCTGACGAACAGGAAGCGGATACGAGGCGTTAAAGCGGGGTAAGACGGCGATTATCGTCAAAGCCCGGTACTTGCACGGAACGCTGTAACGTAAATCCGACAGGCATAAGCGCGAAGGTCTGTGCGTCATACCCGGGGATATCCGGCAGTCTGCCGATTTGTGCTACCACGGTCGAGAGGTCGTGGGATGGACTGCCGGAAGTCAGCAGAGGCCATATTAGGTGCCGGTATGGGCTGAAGGGCCGAACATTGAAAGCCGCAAGTAGGCTATGGGACCACATGGACAGTCAATGAAGACAGAAGCACCACAGCAAGTGGGGACCAACAAGGAGAGACTGGCGCGGAACGCCGG
>JAIGNE010000055.1:0-14001 GCA_036528635.1 Deltaproteobacteria bacterium | reverse complement strand
TTTCAAAAAACGATCTGCCCGTAACAGATTCTCAACCGATTTCGGTCTTCAAAATGATTTTCTAATATTCTGTTGTCAAAGAGCAGTTAAATCTTACGACGCAAAAAATAATTGCGACACAGTCTCTCAAGGGAGAGGGAATTAAAGTTTCTTCCATAAATCGCCAGTTGATGAAATGGTAAATCGCTCCTAATCCGTTGTCGGATACTTCAATTTTTTCCAGGCCGCCCCGCGGAGATTAACCTTGTATCCCTTGTCTCCCTTTTGCTCCGGAATTTCCGCTGTGAATTTGATGGCCGCCACCGGACAGACTTCCACGCAGGCCTGTTTCCCTTTGGGGCCCCCTCCTGCCTTGTCCCAGTGGTAAGGGGCATCGGCGCACAGATCGCATTTCTGAGCGTGTTTTCCGGCCGGGTTCCACAGCGCACTGGCCGGCCGGTAAGGACAGGCCCTGATGCATGACCGGCAGCCGATGCATTTTTTTGTCGTTACCCTCCGGACATGGCCGAATCGGGCGTCGGCGTGGAGCGCCCCTGTGGGGCAGGCCTCGACGCAGGCGGGCGTCACGCATTGCCGGCACTGTTCGATAGCGAGATCGTCGGGCCATTTTCCAAAAGAGTTTTGCATGATCTGGATTCTGGCCAGCGATAGATTTTCCACGCCCTCATGCACCAGAGAGCAGGCGAGCATGCAGGAGAGACAACCCTGGCATTTTTTGGTGTCCACCAGGAGATACCCTTCGGAAACAGGTATGGCGGCTACCGCATCGGGAAGCCAGATGACGCTGGATAAAATGCCGCCGACGCTTAAACCTGCAGCCGCTGCGCCGGAAATTTTCAGGAACGTTCGCCGCGACAGCTTTTCATCATTCTTAGCGTTTCCCTTAGTCACAAGTTTACGCCTCCCCTCTTCAGTCGGCTTTCAGGTAATCGTAAAGAACGCCCATGTCGGTCAACCTGTAGTCTGCTCTCCGGTAGACGCTCCGATAGATCTGCGTGACGGATACTTTGGGAAAATGATCGGTCAGGGATTGGTCAAATTCCATAATAACTTCCCCATCGATCAGCTCATGGACTTTAACCGGGTCGATTTTCCCGATGACGAGTTGCTTGAGTTCAGGCGGTGCATCCTTTTGTGCTCCCGGGACCATTTTCAGATTAACCACGGGGGAACTGTCGATCGGTTCGCCCGGCTCACCCAGCGCCATGGTCGCCTTGAATAGAAATTTACCTTCCCGTTCAACAGCAGCCGTGACGGTTTTATCTTTCTTCTCCAGGCTGATTCGCGCGATCCTGGTCGGCGAACCTGTGATCATGCGCCCTATTTCGCTCGCCTCTTTATTGTCCACCACGCGGTAGACCGGATACAGGTACATTCTTCCTTTATATCCAGTTATGACACCCAGCGTCATGTCCTGTGTGAAGCCCTTGTCCGTGGGGGTGCGGGACACGTAGACGACCATGAGGTTATAGGGGCTCGCGACCAGGGGCGCTGGCGCGAGATTTTTCACGACGGCCGGAGGCGCCGTAAAGATGACAAGCATCTGCTCGGAATTCTTGATTTCAAAAAATTGGGCTGTGGCCGCCGGGGTTCGGGTTTCATCGGCTTTCACCTTAGTGTCCTGCCGGACGCCGCCGCATCCCGCGATGAGGATCAGGGTGATGAAAAGAAATAAGAGATTTCTGCAAGTCATAATTTGTCTTCTCCTTTTTATGGTTCAATGCTGACTCCATATTCCGTGATCAATAGGATGGGCTTTCCCCGTTCAGGTGTTCCCGGCACTCTGAAAGAGCTTCATCATCAGCATCAGGTCGCCCTGCACCTGATATTTCTGCTCCATCATCATCTTTGCACCGTCGGCCTTGCGTGTGATGATGTCCATCCAGACATTAAAGGGCGTGTCAATGGTAAGATCGGCCTTCCCGCAGACGCCCTGCTTCGCATCCACCATCCCGTTTTCAATTACGAAATAACATGAATCATTGACGTCCCCGGAAAAGTTGATCTGCATCTGGACTTTTTTCGCGCCGGCGGCTCCGGCATTGAGGCCGAAGGGAAATACAAACATAAAATCCTCAAGGGTTTGCGGCCGCGGGACCATTTTTCGGTCGTCGAATTCTTTGGGCGTCACGCCCTCGGCAATGCAGGTCTTCCAGAACATGTTCCCCATTTTGGCGAAAGACCGGGCATTGCTGAGCGGCTGAGTTATGCGGGACATCGTTTCGGGCTCAATTTTCATATTTTTGACGATTTCCCGTCCGGCCTGCCGGGTGGCGTCGAGGACATCTTTGGCTATGTCCTTAAGCGGGGGCGCATTGAGCAGCGAGGCCCCGGCCCGGCAGATGGCGGCCACGGGCTTTGCGCTCTTGTGGCGGGTCCGGATGAAGAATTCCAGCAGCGCATCAAATTCCGATGCCTCGGGGAACCCGCACACGGTAAGCAGAACACTGGCGGGAACCTTGTGGCGCATGGGATGGTATGTTTTCCCGTCTTCACCCTCCTCGAAAAAAGGAAGAGCCGCGGGAAGCGTCCGTTCCATGAAAGCGGCCATCGCCGCGTTGATCGTGTGAAAGTAAAGCGGCGTGGCATAGATGACCAGATCGGCAGCCAGAAATTTCGGGTAAAGTTCGCTGGTCATGTCATCGCGGTGAAGGCACTTGCCCGGCGTTTTGGTCCAGCAGGTGAAACAGCCGATGCAGTTGCGGATTTTCTTCTCGCGCAGGTTCACGACTTCGACCTCGGCTCCTGCCTCGCGCATTCCCTCGACCAGGGGGGTGAGCATCTTGAATGTGTAGCTTTCCGCATCGGGTCGCGGACCGGAATTGAGTGCGAGAACTTTCATGGTATCCTCCTTATTCTTTGCATTCATATAATGACTTATCGAGTACCCAGGGACAGTACAGGAAGTCCCTGGAAGTGTCCGTTAAACCTCAACTCGCTCCATTTTTTTTTAAGCCTCTATTTCAACGTCAGAGAGAGCGGATACTGCTTCAGGTTGTCTCCGACCCACAACACATCGCTGACGCAAGCCCAGATTTTCTTTTTGTCTTTTAAAACGACTACGGCATAGGAACGTACAGGCCACATTCCATATTTCCATTTCACCTCATACTCGTAGGCCGGCGTGCCATCCTTCAATTTAATCTCTCTTTCATAAAGGATTTTAATATCGGAGGCTTTCAACTGGCTCTCAAGGCTCTTGATAAATGCAGGCGCCGAATCCTTATAAGTCCAGCCAGCGGGAAGATCGGCTGCCGTGACTTCAAGAGTTGGAGCCGAGCCGGGTTTGAATACCCTCAGAAGAACAGCATTGGGATTCTTGGATTTTTGATCAATCCATTTGGGAACAGTTAAAGTGAAATCAGGTGATTTATGGACAAACAATTCAGTCTCCACTGCCTTTGCACACGATATCAGCATCGCTGATAATGCCAAAATAAAAATAAACAGGTACACGGCACCTTTAAAGATGGTTCTCATGGTCCTTCCTCCTTCTTCCTTTGTAAGACAGGATCGCTGCGAATCCTTTATAGTTTACTTTTCCTTTTTCAATGCGTGCTTTTTTCACCGAAATTTATTCATAGGTCAAGGCCTCCGCAATATTGGTTTCGGCGGCCTGTCGTGCAGGGTAAAGGCCGGCCAGGATTGAAAGTCCAATAGACAATATGAAAGCCCAGACAAGGGGTGCATATTGAATGTGATAGGTTAGACTCCCGCCGTACAGAGGATGCACCAGACTTTCCCAGTATCGCCAGCTGATCAGCAAACCGACCGCCGAGCCCAGCAGCCCCCCGGCAGCGCCGATCAGTGTTGACTCGATGATAACTATGCCGGTGATTTGCGTCCTGGTCATGCCTGTGGCCAGGAGGATACCGATCTCCCGTCTTCGCTCAAGGATGGAGGCCAGGAGGGTGGTGAGGATGCCGAGGCAGGCAATGATCAGGGTAATGATGGTGATCGCCTTGAAAACCAGAAATCCACTGGACATGTTTTTCTTCATTTCTTCCTTTAAATCATCGGCCGAAGAAACAAAAAGCCTTCTGTCTTTTCCAAATCGTTCTGTTATAGCCTGACGGGCCGATGAGAATTCATTCCTGGAATGGAGCTTTATCGCGAAGGAATCAGCCTGATTATCCTGCCAGTAGCGTTGATAGGTGCGGCTATCCATTAAAATGACATCTCCTCCGGAACGGCCCAATAGAGGGCCAATGGCGGCGATGCCAAAGCGAACCGGGCCTTGAGGTGTGGGCAGGGTGAGGGATTCGCCCCGTTCCAGGCGGTAGCTGGCGGCCAGGACATCAGTGATCATAATATTATTTTGATCGGGCAGGAGCAAAAGCAGATCTTGACGCTGGCTCTGGGTGAGCCACGTCGATGGCATATGGATCAATCTTTGCGTTAAATCGGAGGAAGCGAGCTCTGCATGGCGGCCTTCTAATATCAATCTGATGTTCCGGCTTGGTACGACAGACAGCACTCCGGGGATTTTTTTGATCTCATTTGCCATTTCGCCGGGCATCGGAGTGATCTTTGCCGCCGATATTCCGCCGGTCGTGACATACAGATCTGCTTGAAGGGATGCATCCGAATAGGTCAGGGCGGAATTTCTGAAATTGTTAACCATGTGTGTTCCGAACACAAAGATGGCGATGCTGACAGCAATCGCCCCTACGACAACGGCGTTTCTGAAGATATTTTTTTGCAGGTTCAGGCAGGCCTGCCTGCCCGGTGCTCCGAGCGGACCTGATAATATGCGGTTGAAAATCAAAATGAAGCACCTTAAATAAGAGGGCAAGGAAAGGGACAGACCCAGGAGAAAAAGAATGGCAGGCAATAAAAAGAAAAGGGTATTAAACGCAACCAGGTAGTTGAGCACCGCTACCAGAAAAGACAAAAAGAAAAAGACGATGGACCACAGTAGCATTTTATTTCCAAACCAGGAACCTTCCTGCGAATAAGGAAGCAGGCGGATGGCCGAAACCGGGGTGATGCGGGAAGCGGTGACGGCCGGGAAGGTGGCGGCCAGAAGACTGGCCAGGATCCCGATAACGACGTCCTTGGCCATGTCCCAGCGGTCGATAAGGAGACCATCGAGGGAGGTCTTCATATAATGAACAGCGCTCAGGTCCTCGATCCGCACCAGATCCAAGGTAAATTTTGCGAAGAAGATGCCGAGAACCAAACCCAATAATGATGCGAAGAAGGAGAGGACCAGGGTTTCACTCAGGAATAGCCAGATGATTTGCCCTCGCGTGGTTCCGTGGGCCCGGAGAATACCGATCTCTTTTCGACGTTGAACAACCGAGACGTAGACTGAGTTGAAAATGAGGTATAGGCCGACGACCAGGGCAAAGAAGCCCATGCTGTAATAATTAAGCAAGAAAATCTTGAGCGAGTCCACGATCTGCCCCGTCCGAAAGGCCGGGGGTTCCACCTGATATCCTTCCGGCAGTATCTGCCGCAGATGATTCCTTGCCTCGTCACTCGTTTGACCGGGAAGCAGGATGAGATCGATGCGGTCGATGCGTCCTGCCTTTCCGAAGGCCATCTGGGCTGTATGAAGGTCCATAACGGCCATGTCGCCTCCCGCCACTCTGGCCGGTCCCACTGGATCGAGCAGACCGCCGACTTTAAAGGTTTTCATCCCGTAAATGGTCTCTAAGCGCAGGTTCTGATCTTTTTTTATTCCTTCCCGCTTAGCCAGGGCCTGGGTAATCAGGATAGTATTTGGTTCGGTGAGAAGCATCAGAGGGGTTCGGATATCGGCCGATTGTCCGGAAATGCGGTAATCGCGGATCTGATGATCCTGATGCACATCCACCCCCAGGATGGTCAGCGTTCGTGCGCTTCCAGTGCTGAGCCTGGCCCGGGCCTCGATCACGGGCGCCGCATGAGCAATTCCGGGTACCTTCTGAACCTGTTCAAGAAATTGTTCCGCAAAACCGCTCTCTCCGATGGAAATCTCAAGAGCCGTGCGTCCGGCCGCCTGGTTAATGGAATCTTCATAGGAATGACGGACACTCCGAATGACAATATCCATGGCAACCAGAGTGGTTACACCCAAACAGATTCCGACGAATGACATGATCAATCGGGCTTTCTGCCATCTGATAGATTTTAAACTGATGTGCCGGAAAAGATTGAAGGGGTTCATGAATCCTCCCCGCTGAGGGAAATATCATCGGAAATCGCGCCGTCTTTCATTGTAATAATCCGGGTGCCGTAGGCCGCAGCTTTGGGGTCATGGGTCACCAGGACGATCGTCTGATTTTGCTCGCTCAGGGATTGGAGAAGAAACAGAATTTCTTCGCCGGCATTCGAATCGAGATTGCCGGTCGGTTCGTCGGCCAGGATGACAGCCGGATTGATAATCAGCGCCCGGGCAATAGCTACCCGCTGCATTTCTCCGCCTGATAGCTGTCCGGGCCGGCTCCCGGTCCGTTTGCCTAATCCGACTTTTTGCAGAAGAGATTCGGCTTTAGGTTTGACCTTTGAGAAAGGAAGGCCGTCCACAAGGAGAGGCAGTCCCACATTTTCAGCCGCCGTAAGCATCGGCAGGAGATTGAAAAACTGGAAGATAAATCCGATCCGCCTCCGCCGGATGATTGTCAGTTCATAATCTGATATTTTATGGAGCGGCTTCTGATCAAAAAAGACCTCACCCGCGGTCGGTTGATCCAGTCCACCCATGATGTTCAACAGGGTGCTTTTGCCCGCTCCGCTTGATCCCATGATACTGAGGAACTCACCACTTTTAATGTTGAGAGAAACATCCCGCAAAGCATAAATTTCCTGTGTTCCTTGCTGATACTTTTTACTGGCATTTCTCACTTCAATCACGATTCACCTCATTTTTTCTTTAATGCGGCCTCAATTTTCATCTGGCACAAGGTTAACCATTTGATATCTGCCTCGGCATGGGACAGGCTGGCGTCCATGAGCAATTCGCTGATCAGAGTATCCAGATCGGTCACTTCCTTTTTTAAAGTCATCTTCTGCCGGGTGAGCAGGCTCATCTGTTTAAGATACAAGGCTTTTTGTTTTTCGATCAGATGCAGAACAGGCGCAGGATTTTTTTTATCCATGAAGACCAGCTTGATGAAAAATTCATCGCGGAGTGCCCGGACCTTATTGACCGGCGTTGAAAGCCACTCCTCCAGTTCCTCCCGGCCTTTGGGGGTTATATGATAAATTTTCCGATCCGGGCGTCGATCCTGAACCTGACGATCATGGGCAACGAGGTCTTCCTTTTCCAGACGATCGAGCGTGGAATAGATCTGGCCAAAGTTCAGACTCCAGAAATCACCCACCTTTTCATCAAAAATGCTTTTCAATTCATACCCGTGCAGATCTTTTTCAGCCAGGATGCCGAGCATTGCGTACTTGATGGACATTCATATTCTCCAGTTTATATATAAAAGTATATATATGAGCCGGAATATTCCTGTCAAGATAATTTTCCAATGACGATAGACAGCTAAATAATTTTAAATACTTGCAATTGGTTTGTCGATTTTACCGGATGCAATCCGCTCTGCCCAATTCTTTTTGAGATCGTCCTTCAATGGTGAAATCGATCAGTATTCTTTGGGCAGCCGGTCCAGTTCGGCCTGTGAAAACACCGGCCCGTCCTGGCAGATGTACTTGCTTCCGATGTTGCAGCGGCCGCATTTGCCGATGCCGCATTTCATCCTGGCTTCACGGGACGTAAAGATGTTCTCCGTCGAAAATCCGAGATTCAAGAAGACCGGGAGGGTGAAGCGGATCATCACCGGGGGGCCGCAGATCACCGCAACCGCGTTTTCACAACTTGGCGCAACATCCTCGCAAAGGGCTGTAATGAGGCCTTCCTTGCCTTGCCAGTTTTCGTCTCCCTTGTCGACCGTCAAATTCAGGTCCAGGTCCGGTCTTTTTCCCCACGCTTCCAATTCATCCTTGTAGATCAATAGTCCCGGTTTTCTGGCGGCACAAAAGACCGTAATTTTTCCAAAGCGTTTTCTATTTTCTCCGTCGATCATGAAATTTAAAAGTGACCGCAATGTTGAAAAGGCAAATCCGCCTCCAACGATGACGACATTTTTGCTCTCGATGTAGTCGATGGGCCAGGAATTTCCCAGCGGACCTCTCACGCCCATGAAACTGCCGACTTCCATGTCATGGAGCTTGCCGGTCACAACACCGGCTTTCTGCACCGTGAACTCGATATAGCCTTTCTGCGTCGGCGAAGACGATATTCCAATCGGGGACTCGCCTTCGCCGTATATCGAAAGCTCGGCAAACTGGCCCGGCAGATATTCGAAGTTTTCCTCGTCCTGTTTGTTGATGAAAGTCAGGCGAAAGGTTCTGATGTCTTTTGTGTCAACTTCATCCACAATTCCAGAGATCTCAACCGGCATGGGTATATACGGATTTTGCATAATCATCTCCTGATGATTGAAATTTCAATATTTCCAGTTGGAAAGCGAGAAAGTCGACGACCCGGACTGCGGCGGAGCAAGCTGTGCCAACATAGTTATCCAAACAATACAATCTGATATCGCTTTCGGATTCAATTATACCGAAGATGCAGTTAATTGCTTGCCACCCGGTGCGCAATTTGTTTCAAATCTTGCTGTTTTTTCCAGGAAAGTTATTTTGTGCGGTGTGTTGTGATCGGCAGACAAAGATCGATAATGAATGACTGGTCTGGATGCATGTCGGGATTATTGTAATAGACTTCATAAAAAGGCCGGCATTCCCGGCAGAAATAACTTGATATCCACCACCCGCTAATCAATTTCTTCCATGTTTCGAGAATCTCAGCCACGGATGAGAACTTTGCATGATAAACGCCGTATTCCCCTGCTGGCAGATACCGGATATTTACACCGCTTTCTTCCTCTGCTTCAATGCCTTCCGGAACCGAAATGGAGGTGTCGCAAGTGATGCGCCCCTCCTCATCGGGACTGGGGTCGATAGCGCTAAACCATCGGGAATCGCCCGTGAAAAGCCCCCTGGGCAACGCCCAGGCAGCCAGACGGTACTTGGCCTGGATAAGTTCATCCGAACCGGGATGGGCGACCGTTCTGACGCAGGCGACTCTCAGAGACGGCATGTCCACGACTTCCAGATCCTGAAGGAAATCTTTTTCCGTGCTGTTCCAGGAAGGGATCCGGATGAAAGTGCCGTCCGGCCTGATTTCTCCCGGCAGCAGGTATTTTCTCCCATAAGAGATTTGCATGTTTTGCCATTTTTTCATGAAGATAAAATCTCTATTGTTGTTCGATCCCACACAAGTGGGCGGGATGCCGTAGTGGGCTTTAAAAGCGCGTGCAAACGATTGAGAACTCGAAAATCCGCAGGCATAGGCTACATCCGTGATGGAGATATCTTTGGCGGTCAACAGTTGGCATGCTGACTTTTCCAGGCGGATGCGCTTGATGTACTCGCGCAGCGTTTCACCGTATTTTTCATGAAACACACGCTGAAAGTGGGCTTTCGAAAAACCGGCCAGCCTCGCCAGGTCGGCCGTATTCATTAATTCGGCGTAATGTTCGCGAACAAAAGCGCGGACACGCGCCAATCCCGTCCGATAAGAACCTGCCACCGTATCAGGAATCATCTGCATAATGTATAAATCCGATTGTTCATGATTCTATCGGCAAGCACATATCCATAATGGCCAGTTTGCGCCGATTCATATGGGGATTGTTATAATAAATAAAAAAGAAAGGCCTTTTGTCCCGGATGCAGCCGCTTGCGGGCAGCCATTCCCGAAAAAGCCGTTTCCTTTGGGCAGGGATTTGGTCCCAGGAGTCTTCAATATGAAGGACGGCCAGCTTCCCGCCGGGCAGGGTCTGGATGCGGACATCACCGCTTCCTTTTGCGCTTGCCGGAACAGTCAAACAGGCATCAAAGACACATTCGTGTGGAGGAGTTGTTTCGAAATCACTCCAGTATACGCCCATTAATCTTGCGCTTGAATCGACATACCCGGCGGCTGCGGCCCACTGAAACAGTCGTTCAATGGCTCGGTCAGTGGCTCGGTCAGTGGATTCCGAGTGGTACGGCCCGATAGCGCGGATACAGGCAACGAGGCAGGACGGCCACTCCCGAATTTCAACGTCGAGCGGTGTCTGGTTCTTCGTCTTGTTTCCCCTGCTTGCGCTTTTGCCGATTATGGTATGGCCGGGATGTTTGCGCACCGAAGTAGGAGGAAATCCAAACTGCGCTTTGAACGTGCGGGCAAAATTCTGCGAACTGGAAAACCCGCATGATGAAGCAATTTCGTCCACGGTGGCATTTAACTCCGTTGCCAACCTGTCCACGGCATGCTCCAGGCGGACGCGCCGGATACGGTCATTCACCGTCTCACCAAAATGTTCACGAAACAGACGGTGAAAATGATACTTGGAGTAATGGGCAACGGCGGCAAGTTTTTCAAGGCTCAAATCATCGGCAAAATGATCCTGAATATAGTCTGCCGCACGGTTCAAATGAACCCGAAATTCGCGATCGGTAGCGGCCGGATAATTTGTCTGCATGTTTTTTCAATACGCAAAACCATGGGAACTGTCAAATTTTTTTGCGACTGACGAGTTATACAACGGCCGCATGGTACTGAGGCGTTGATATGCTACGGATTGATATTTTGAAGGACATCTCTGCTATTTCCCTCCCGTATGCTATCAACGATGAACTGGTTTTTATTCTATGCTCTTTTCTCCATATAGACAAACGTCAGTTCTTCGTTAATCCTTTCAGTCCTGAAAGGTTTGTAACCCAACTGATCATACAGATACCGGTTGCGGGGATCACGGGAGCCGGTAAAGATTTCGTAGCGTGCTACGGCGTTGTGGAATTGCTTTTCGATCTCTCGCATCAGAGCCTTGCCGATGCCCTGATTCTGATACCCGGGCAGAACCACCAGCTTGCCGATGAAACAGGTGTCGTCCTTTTGATAAGCACGCACCGAACCGACAATTCTTCCGATTATCTTGTCATTGCAAGCTCCCGGCGGGAGCGCGGCAATCTGTGGATCGTGTGCGACTGCTTCGGTTGTTTCGCTTCCTGCCCTGATGACCTGAAGGTCACACGAGGGCACGCGTTGCAGTGACGCCGTTTTATTCTGTCTGTCTTTCATGTCTGCGGCAGATGTGAGAGTCGCCTTCAGAATCACGCCCTTCTCCAATTCGTCGCTTACACTCTCGAGCGTTTGTTCCAAAGGCGGCAGAGTGTTCAGATGGAAAAACCGCGCCACTTCCAGAAAGGCTTTCTTCTGGACATCCAGAATGGCGGGAAGGTCGTCTCCGGCAGCCTTTGCAATGATGAGTTGATCCATGGCAGAAAAAGCTTTCTTTGTTATTCCGGCGGACAGACCGTGTCGCAATGGCCGATATTGCCGGTTCCTGTCCTCCGCCGGCGGAGGTGTCACAAAGTGACGGAGGTGGTTTACAGATAGACAACACTAAAAAAAGCTGCGATTGCGCCAGCCAAAACCACCCCCTTTGCCCCTGCCGTCGGGGGGTAAATCCGATGATCAGTTTTTTATCAAGGCTTCATAATATTCAGGGCGGCCGGTTTTAAAAAGCCCGTACCAGGCGTCCAGCACCGGTGCGGCATAGACATCCAGCCGGCGAAAAATGTGCAGGGCGAAATCAACGGGCGCAATGCCGGAAGCCGTGATCAGGTCGCCGTCCGTGACGGTCGGTGCGTCATCATAAAGCGCTTCTCCCGAATAACCCGTCTCCGCCAGATATTCCTTTGCATTGCTGGTGTGACGCCTGTTATTGAGCAGACCGCCCCGGGCAAGGCCGGCCGTGGCGCCGCAGATGGCGGCCACCGGCACCCCCGCATTCAGAAAGGCGCGCGCCGATTCGACCGCTTCGGCATTCTTCTTTTCATCCCAGGCGATGCCGCCCGGCAGAATGAGCATGGCGCTTTCCGCCGGGGAGATGTTGTCGAGTGTTACATCCGGCTGGATGCGCATTCCGCCCATGCTTAAAACAGCATCTTTGGTAAGCGCCGCCGTGCGCACACGATACCGGCCCGGTGTTTTCTGAAATTGCGGGTTGTTGATTCCGGCGATCGCATAGCCTGCTTCCCAATCGGACAGACTGTTAAAAACAAAAAGATAGACATTCAGAGTCTTCATCATTTGCCTCGTCTTCGTCATGCAGGGTTAAACCATACCGTGTATTACAGGTTAATACGACCGCTCCCGGAGCCAAAAAGTCCCAGTATCCCCATGATAATCAGATAAATTGCGACGATATAGTTCAAAAACTTGGGGAAAATGAAAATGACAATGCCGGCGATCAACGACAGGACCGGAGCCAGACTGATGTGAAAATTCATACGTTCATCCTTTCTTTGTTATGGGGTGGTTTGATGAGTGACAAACAATTCAAAATCATGCTCTGAGCGGAATGTTTGATACAATTACACGGGATGCAGGATTGTCAATCCCTGCTTCTTCCAGTGCTTTTTTAAATGCATCATACAATGATAAAGGGTAGTCACTTGGTCCTATGATAATTTTTTCGAATAACTTCGGAATCGTAAGTGTGTCGACGTTTTCTATTTGATTATCATCAAGTGGTATCTGGTAAATACTCTGGGGTATGCCATTGATTGTTTCGATAGTATGCAGCATCAATTTTGACGGCATCATTTCCGGTAAGTAAATAATCCGCCATTCTCTTTCTTCTCTAAAGCCCTCATGCTTCAAGCTAACGGTGGTTAGTAACAGCATACCAAATATTGCATTAATAATTGTTTGATCATCAAGGGAAGCAAGAAAGTCTTGATCATTTTTAATATTATTAATTACTTTTTTTAGCTCTTCGTTTAATTTAGCTTGGCTATAGTATGCTGTTGGTACTAAAAAGAGCTTTAATAATGTATTATCAAATGTTGGTTTGAAAACGATAGCTGCTTTGGCTGATTGTTGGCCATAAGCGCGCCACATAGAGAGTCTGCCATTAGAGTCTTCCTCGGAATCGTGTTCTGAAATAGAAGTGATGAATGTATTATTGTGAATATTATGCCACCACTGATCAAATAAGTCTAAAGCTCTCTGATGAACTTCGCTTCCACATGGTTCTAAAACTTCGTAGAACATCCTTTTAAAATTAACATCATTAAAGGATTTTAAAAGTAAGTCGTGTCCATGATCAATTTCGCTATAATCATTCATGCACCTTGCATTTCGCATCCATACTCTTTTTGATCGGAGTATTTTTATGGCATTTTCTGCGGATGTATAATGAACAAATCGACCACCTATTTTTTTCATCTCGTCCCTTCGCGAAGTTGTATAGATTGAGAAGATATTTGATAATTTTAATTGTACGTTGTGGTCGATGGTTTCCATAGATTTGCACTTATCCTTTATAATAATTACTGATTTTGTGCCTTGTGAACTTAACACTACGAGTATTATCTTGTTAATCAACTCACAAATGTAATGCTGGCCACGCTTTGATTTTGTAAAAGACAATAATCCTAAAGTACAGGTGATGTCAATTATTATTCATTGATTCAGAATAGATAGGCAAGTGCCATAGGTGATAGGCTATGGGTATTAGGCGATGGGGAACAAGATTAAAAAGCAGTTGATCCGGGGCGTCACGTGAGCGAATATGCCCGAAACGTTGTGGCTCTTGGCGAAATGGAGCATCAGACAGTCGAACTGTTTGAGCCCGCAGGGCGAGTTTTCGGCTGTCGCGTAATGAGCCCTAGAGCCACAGTTGCAGGGCATTCTGAGCGAGCGGGATGCCCCGGATCAACTGCGACCTTGTAGATTCTTTTCCTATATTCCCGCATTTGTGCCCTTCAGGGCATGAGCTGGAATGGCGGATAAGATTTTCACCCGCCCTTAATCCCTCCCACCCAGGAGACTGTGTCGCAATTATTTTTTGCGTCGTAAGATTTAACTGCTCTTTGACAACAGAATATTAGAAAATCATTTTGAAGACCGAAATCGGTTGAGAATCTGTTACGGGCAGATCGTTTTTTGAA
>JAIGNE010000054.1:0-15315 GCA_036528635.1 Deltaproteobacteria bacterium | reverse complement strand
TTCTTTGGCTTGCGGACTCATAAATAATCCTCCGTTTCCGAATCTCTTCCCGGTAACATCGAATTATGAGTCAACGAACCTCTTTTGTCTTCCCCTTCGGTAACATTTTATGTGAGGCAATTCGATCGCCGCGTTCCAGTTGACAGGCCGGTGCAAATTACCTATACTGCGCATCCGTCAAAACCGGCGCCCGCCGGAACGCTGACGATGATAAGACGGCCGCCGCCCGGAGATCCGGCTTTTAGCCGGTCCCCGCCAAACAAAGTACACCAATGGCCGTCCGGGAGGAACTTTTTTGAAACGCGATATTGCCATCGATTACCTGCGCAGCGGCGTCACCCTGCTGGTGGTCGCCCATCACGCCGCTCTGGCCTACAACACCGGCAGCTACCTTGATGCCCATGATTACATGAAATCTTCAACCCCCGTCGTCGATACGCTTCGCTTTCTGCCTTTGGACTTCTTCGTCGGCTGGAACGACATGTTTTTCATGTGCCTCATGTTCCTGATATCCGGACTCTTCATTGTGCCGTCCCTGAACCGGAAAGGCGCCGGCCGCTTCATGGTCGACCGGGCCAAGCGTCTCGGCATCCCCTTCATTATTTCCGCCTTCCTGCTTGCTCCGCTGGCCTACTATCCGTCATGGCTTTTAACGGACGAAGCCGGCCAGGGCGGCTACCTGCAGCGCTTCTTCACGAACGACGGCTGGGCAAGCGGGCCTGCCTGGTTTATCTGGGTCCTGCTGGCCTATGGCGCCGTCGTCGCATTGGCTTACCGGTTCACCCCGGGTCCCATGAAAAAGTTATCCTGGACGGCCACATCGCCCCGGAGTCTGGTCCTGATTTTTCTCCTGGCCAGCCTGGCAACGACGATTCCACTGCGGCTGTTTGTCGAGCCCGGTTACTGGGCGCATATCACGGGCCCCATATATTTTCATGCCTGGCGCTTCCTTTTGTACTTTGCCTGGTTTTTGCTGGGTGTTGCCCTGGGCAGCGCCGATCCCGACCGATCCCTTTCACGGGAGAATCTCAAACCGTGGCCGCTGTGGCTGTTTCTGGGCGCAATAACCTATCTGTCCCATGGGCTGATCGAAACTCATGTGATCGGTCCGGCGACCGCCCCGGCGTGGCTGACGAGCATCACCATGACGACGCTTTATTGCCTTTGCTGCACGTTCACGGGGCTTGCCGCCCTGGGCCTTGCCCGCACTTTTGTCCATAAGGCCCGCCCTATGGCGGACAGCTTGACCGCCAACGCCTACGGCATTTATGTCTTTCATTATGCCTTCGTGATCTGGATTCAGTTCATGCTGCTGGGGCTGTCTTTTCCGCCGTGGATTAAATTCGTGACGGTTTTCCTGACGGCTCTGGCGGGAAGCTGGCTTTTGACCGCCCTGCTGCGAAAGACCCCGGCCGATCAAATTTTTTAAGGCAAGACGCCGCACCCCACGGATCAGTGCCGCGGGGATTCGCCCCGTCAGTTTTCGTAAAAAACCTGAATATTTCCCCGGCCGGTGCGTTTGGCAAGCCAGTTTTTGATTTTGCGGCGGTCCGCCATATTCAGCGACCGGGGCTTCATCTTGAATACGACAACATCGGATTCGTTCGGCCCTTCAATCCCTTTGCGAAAAGCGGCGGCCCTCCCGTAGGTGCAGGCGACGATTTGCGGGTACAGCGCCTGAATTTCGGAAAGCAGACGGCCGCCCAGCATGGTTTCTTTTTTACGGACCTCCTCCTGCCGGTCTTTTTCCCTCAGCGCCATTTGCAAACGGTTGACTTCCGCCTTGAGCGCATCCATCTGGCTCTCCCTCTGGGTTTCGCGGCCTTTGACGTCATCGATGGAAAATCCCTGTTTGAAAACCAGCCGGACATCGGCAAGCGAAAAGTCTTTCGCTTTTTCACCGATGGCTTTTTTCTGCCCCTCCGTGAGCGTATTTCCTCCGTAGATCAATGTAATGGTCTTGTCCTCCGGGTTGACTTCCTCCTTGAGCAGATAGGTTCCCTCCACAATGGATACGTTATGCGTAAACTTCGCGGAGCGGTCCATAAAGGCTTCCTTCTGCACCAGACCGTAACCGAAATACACACTGGGAATGACGGTTACAAGAATCACCACGGTGATCATATTGTTGATGCGGCGCTTCTGAGCCGCGTCCATCAGTGTCCGGTTGGGAAAACTCAATACCTGGGAGGCGGCTATCGACGCCAGGGCAATAAAAACGGTGTTGATGGTAAACAGATAAAAAGCGCCGAAAAAAAAGTTGAACTGTCCTGTCGCCAGGCCATAGCCCGCCGTACACAGAGGCGGCATGAGCGCAGTGGCAATGGCCACGCCGGGGATCACGTTGCCTTTGGATTTGCTGCTGATGGCGACAATGCCGGCCATACCGCCGAAGAGCGCAATCAATACGTCGTAGATGGTCGGGCTGGTCCGCGCCAGCAGTTCGGAGTGGGCGGTGGAAACCGGGCTGATGGCAAAATACAGCGTGGAGGCAATGAGGCTGGCCACCACCGCAAAGCTCAAATTCTTCAAGGCTTTGCGAAAAAGCGGCATGTTATAGGTGGCAATGCTGTAACCCATGCCGTTGATGGGCCCCATGAGCGGCGAGATCAACATGGCGCCGATGATGACGGCCGTTGAATTCATGTTCAACCCGATCGACGCGATGACGATGGCAAAGGCCAGGATCCAGAGATTCGTACCTTTGAAAATAATGTCTTTTTCAATGGTGGCATGGATGACGTCGTAGTCGTCCAGATCCTGGTCCAGTTTCAGCGCATGGAGAATTTTCTGAATCATGCTTTCCCTCCGTTTTCTTTGGCCTGCGGCGGCTGCTTGATATGAACGTCGCGCTGCGGATACGGAATTTCAATGCCCTGTTCGCGGAAGCGCCGGGCGATTTCATAGTAAAGCTGGCTTTTGAGGACGCCGGGCCGGTTGATGTATTCGCGCGTCCAGATGCGCAGGTTGAACATCATGGCGCTGTCGGCAAAGTCCGCAAACAGCACGTCCGGTTTGGGATCTTTGAGCACACCGGCATTGGCCAGCGCAATCTCCAGCAGAAGATTGCGAACCACATCCGGATCTTCCCGGTAAGAAACACCCACGGGAAAGTTGAAGCGGACGCTGCGGTCCGTATGGCTCCAGTTGATGACCGTTTCCGAAATGAACTGCGAATTGGGCACAATAATGGAAATATTGTCGTTGGTAACGATGGTGGTCGCCCGCATGGAAATATCCACCACGTCGCCGGCCACGCTGGCCACTTCGATGCGGTCCCCCACTTTGACGGGCCGCTCAAATAAGATAATGAGGCCGCTGACAAAATTGTTGGTGATATTCTGCAGACCGAAACCGATACCAACGCCCAGGGCGCCCAGTAAAATAGTCAGACTGCTCAGATGAATTCCGGCGGTCTGGAAAATAACGATGAATCCCACGACCAGCAACAGGTACTTGACCATGGAACCGAAGGCAACGCGCACCCCCAGTTCCATGCGGCTCCGGGCCAGCAGGCGGTAGGCGATGAGCCTGCTGATCGCCGAAGCAGCGGCAACCAGAATGACGAATGCGACGATCAGATAAACCAACGTCCACAGCGTGAAGGCGGCGGCGCCAACCTTGAAAAGCGGTGTCCCGAACGCTTCAACAATCTGTTGGAACCATTCTGCAATGCGGTCCATGAGGTCCTCCTAAAACGGAAAAAAAACGGGAATCAAAAGCGTCGCCAGAATCCAGAAGAGCAGATTCAGCGGCGCACCCACTTTCATAAAATCCGAAAATTTATACCGCCCGACGCCGTAAATCATCGTGTTGGTCTGATATCCCACGGGCGTCATGAAGCTGGCCGACGCGGCAAACGCGATCGTCATCAGAAACGGCGTGGGGCTCACGTTCATCGATCCGGCCGCCGCAATGGCAATCGGCGCCAAAAGCACGGCCGTGGCGTTGTTGGACATCAGCTCCGTCAAAAGCGACGTCACAAAGTACAATGCGACCACCATCGCCACCGGTCCCCACCCGCCTAAAAATCGGATCATCCCGTCGGAAAGATAACCCGCCGCCCCGGTTTTCTCGAGCGCCACCCCCAGCGACAAAATGCCGCCCAGAAGAAAAATGACTTTCCAGTCGATCGCGTCGTAGGCTTCTTCCAGCGTGATGCAGCCGGCCATCACCAGCGCGATGGCGCCGAAAATCGCGGAGATGGTAATCGGCAAAATCCCCAGAGCGGCCGTGACAATGACGGCCAGAGCAATCAGCACGGCGGGAATGATTTTGCTTTTGCGGTACTGCGGCGTTTCAATATCCGAAACAATCACGAAGTTTTTATTGTTCTTGAACGCCTCGAAATGCTCCTCCCTTGTTTCCACCAGCAGGGCATCGCCGGCCGTAAGCGGCGTATCGGCAAAACCCGCGTTCATGAGCTGCCCCCGGTGGCGGATCGCCAGCGCCGTGGCGTTAAAGACATTGCGAAACTCGGACGACTTAATGGTCTTGCCGATCAACCGGGAATTGGGCGCGATGACCGCTTCGGCCAGCGCCAGCGCCTCGCAGGAAAAATCCCCGTCCTTCATCTGACAGTCCGATTTCATCTGAATGCCCATGCGTTCCTTGAGCGCCTGAAGCTGCTTGATATCGCAGCGGACCCGCAAAAGATCGTTTTCCTTAAGCACAATATCCGGCACCGGCACCGAGAGGCGCTGACCGCCCCGGATGACCTCCAGAATGTCGATGTCCAGCTCCCGGATCAGCGGAGAGTCCGCAACCCTTGTGCCCACCGATTTGGCATTGGCCAGCAAGACGATGTCCGTCAGGTAATCCTTCATCCGGTATTTCTCCGTGAGATCGCCTTCGACATGACGCACGGGGATCAGGCGCACACCGATTGCGGCCATGTAAAGCAGACCGGCGCCGAAAAAGAATAGCCCCATTTTGGTGAAATCGAACATGCCCAGCGCCGGGAGACCGTGCTGTACGGCGATCGAGCTGACCAGAATGTTGGTGGACGTGCCGATGAGCGTGCAGACGCCGCCGAACATCGAGGCAAACGAAACAGGCATTAAAAGTCTCGCGGGGGATAGCCCGTTGGAAGCGGCTAATCCCAGCAAAATCGGGATGAAAACGGCCATGACCGGTGTATTGTTGACAAACGCGGAGGCGGCGCCCACCAGAATCATCGTGCCGATAAGTCCAACCCAGAAATTGAATTTGAAAATTCTGGCAGAAAGCCCGCCCAGAAACGAAACGGCCCCGGTCTTCTGCAGGCCCGCGCTGAGAATAAACATGGCGCCCACCGTAACGGTGGCGGTGTTGCTGAAGCCGGACAAACCTTCGGAAGGCGACACGATGCCGGACAAAAGCAGCAGGGCCATGATGAGAATCGCCGTCAGATCCACCGGCAGTTTTTCCGAGGCGAAAAGAAAAATCGCCAGCGCAATCACGCCCAGAACGATCAGCATCTCGACGGTCATGTTCGCCTCCAAAATCGCAAAGAAGGCCATCGCGTAAAATCAGCGACGGCTTTTTCCGGTTTTTTTCTTAAGCTGCATGCAGAAGATATCACGCTGATCCGTCGCCCCCGGAGATGAAGATAGTGAAGAATATCATATAAAACGGCCAAAAGATAAAGCGTTTTTTCACCCCGGCGCTATGGGCTTTGTTGTTCCATCTCCCGGCTCAGTTCAATCAATTCGAGCGGGTTGACCCTGGCGTTGTTTACCCGGACACCCCAGTGCAGATGCGGGCCGGTAACGCGCCCTGTCGCCCCCACCGTGCCGATGATCTGCCCTTTTTCAACCCGCTGACCCTTTTCGGCCAGAATATCGTCGAGATGAAAATACATGCTGACCATGCCGCCGCCGTGATCCAGATAAATCGATTTTCCCGTGAAAAAATGATCCGCCGCCAGCATCACGTCCCCGTGATGCATGGCTGAAACGGGATCGCCTGGCTTGCCCCGGATATCAACACCCGAGTGCGGATGACGCTTGCGTTTATTGATAATGCTTCGCTTTCCGAATGTTCCGACAATGGTATTGTTAACGGGCAGGATGAAACCGTCATTCCACAGAGGCGCCCGGTAACCCGCTGACCAGAGCTTTTTCACAACCGCTGCTTCGCGTTTTACCCGTTTGAGATCCGCCTTGCTCAGTCCAGCTTGGCCGGGCGGAAATTTTAAAACGCGTACGCCGTAATTCTTCTTGATGACCAAAACAGGATAATAGTTTATCGTTCCCGAGGAGAAACCCCGGACGACGGCCTGATAGAAACCTGCTTTCTGGTTCAGGTCGGCGGAAAGAAAGCCGCGCCAGGAAGATGCTTCGGAATCGTAGATCAGGGGAATGTCTCTGTCCATCCAGGTAACATGCGGCTTTTCCATTTCGCCTGATTGAATGGTCAAAAGCACAAGACCGCCCGCCGCAAGAGACGTCGAAGAAAACGAGACATTGATTTCACTTGGCGCTGCTGACTGCGCGGGTGTCATGAGCAGGGCGATCAACAAAAGCGCCAGAATTATTCGTTTCATTGCATTCCCGTCAAGTGTTCGGCTTTTTGCATAACTTCTTTTTCGGAAAGGCAGGCGTCCCTAATGAGGAAATTGATTTCGATTGAATCTCTGACAGGATGATAAACGGATGAATCGTTTTTTTTCAATGGGCAGCTCCTGAAAAAGAATGCCATTAAGTTTGCACATCAAGAAGTATATTTCAACCTGATATGTTTTTTTGACGAAAAAATAAGTTTTCCGAAGTGCCTTTGCCAGCGCGGAAGCGCGTCCCGCCGCCAATTGCAATAACCTCTGTGTACATGTTTGTTCTATGCGTAATCGGTGGCGTACGTCAAATCAAAACATGCACTGGTGGAGATAGCAACGGACCACTTGCATTTTGTCGGAAGACAGACGGCAATAAACCGAATCTGTGGAACAGGGGCACATCGCATACGGCCGCCTCCATTTAAAGCAAACGCTCCGGACGGATCAACCGGCATCGGGGCCGGTTGTATCCGCACACTGGTCCGGAGCATTCACATCCGCTTTCATCCGCTCTAAAAGCGTGGTGACGTTTTGCTTAATCGCTTGAAATTCTTCAACCGTCAAACCGCTGCGGCAGAAAAGCTCCATGGGGACGCTTGCCGCCTGCTGTTTCATGGCGCTGCCCTGCGGTGTGAGCGCCACCATGACTTTGCGCTCATCCGTCGAAAGCCGATTCCGGGTAATCAAACCCGATGCCTCCAGACGCTTGAGCAGAGGCGTGAGCGTGCCCGAATCCAGATATAAAAACCTGCCGATGTCGCTCACACTCAAGTTCTCATGCTCCCACAGCACCAGCATGACCAGGTATTGGGGGTACGTAAGATTGAGTTTGGCTAAAAAAGGCCCGTAGAGCTTGGTCAGCACCCTGGATGCGGCATAAAGCACAAAGCACAATTGATTATCCAGTTTCAGAAATTCGTCTTCTTTCATACAAACTCGCTTTCATGGAATTTTACGGTCGATTTCTCCAACCAGCGTTTGAGTCTGATTGGGCAAAAGATCGAACCCCGTATCCTTTCTGTAAACGATGTTCCTTTGTTTGTCCATGATGATATAGACCCGCCGTGAAACAGGCAAAAGCCAGTGGTCCGCCCCATAGAGTTTGATGACTTCGCTTTTTTCATCTGACAGAAGAGTCATATCGGCGAGTGCGTGCTTGGCAATAAAATCGCGGTGGGACTGGGCCGAATCCTTGCTGATCCCGAGAACTTTAATTTTGCGTGCTTCGAATTGATTCATGTTTTGTTGAAACTCAACAAATTCCGATGTTCAATTCCTGCTGTCGTCTTTCGGATAAAAGGCGATCACCGCTCCGCGGTAATCTTTGAGCACATCGCTTAGCTTCACCAACTTCCCGTTCTGATCGGGCAGCGTAAAATCATGCGCCGCTGAATCCCGCGCACTCGTTGTCTTTTGAACATCCATGGATGCGCAGGCCGTCAATGCTGCCGCCATCACCATCATTAAAATGACCTTCTTGATGTTATGCATGTGTTCCTCCTGTTATGTATTGGTTTATTTAATCGTTTTGATGCATTTCATTTGCAGACCCTGGCGGATCAGATAGACTTCTCCCACCCCTGCCCGAAATCGGCAAGCGGTCTGATGCCGGCAACGGAAAACGTTACCGCCGCATAAATCATCTTGCCGGCTGCTTCTCCGGCCTTTTCGCTGATCATTTTTTTCATCAGGTCAACGTTGTCGCCCGATGTTTCGCACCTGGTCATCTTCAGGTAGATGCGCAGCCCTTTCCATTCAAAGATGCTTTTCCCGGGCTCCATGATCATATAGCAGGCATGGGGATTTTCCTGGAGGTTGGCATAAGTTCGATTTTTGCCCAGGGCCACCACAACCGTTGATTCGTCGATCATGCGCGGCGATCCGAAATAGGCGGAATCGACTTCTCCTGCCTTGCTGCTGGTGCTCAGCATTCCGAGTCGCGGTTGCTTGTTGAAATATTCCATTAAACTTTGAGACATCATCCTTTCCTCCTTTATTGATTACTTGGCAAATTTGCTTGAGTCTTCAGTTTCTTCTTTCATGTTGCTTTGCCTTGCTCCTGAATCATCGCCTCCGGGAAATCCATGACGAAATGCAGATACAGATCACCCTGGTGCGACATTAGCGGTATCCAGTATGTCGCCGACACTTTATTCCCCTCGCGGCTGATGATTCGCTCGGACGTGCCGGAAGCCAGCGCCTTATCCGCCAGACAGTGCTTTTTACACTTCTCCGGATAAGGGGAAATGTCGCGGCATTTGACGCCCGCCGGCACACCCAGATCGCGCGCCAGCTTGTTGGAATCGACAATCGTCCGGTTTTTTTGCAGCAGTAATACCGGATGGGGAAAACTATCCCACATCAAACGAAACGATTTTGAGATGTCCGGCTGGCCTTCATTCTGCTTTTCTTGACCGTTTTCATTCATTTTTATTCTCCTTTTTGAGTGAGCTCAATTACAATTTGTATCAAATTGCATTGCGTGCAATATAATTTATTGCAAAGCATGTCAAGCGGGATTTTCATAATCTCGCGTTGATCGTGATAGATAATAAAAATCAAAATGCCTGATAAGCAGATGAAGTGTTTTGCATGAAGGGAAAAGAGCGATGGACATGGTTCAAGCGATTTTTCTGTCTGCTGCAGACTGAGTATTGCCTTTATTCCCTCGCCCGTTGCTGATTTTCCAGCCCGCAAAACCATCAAAGCCTGTCTCATTGAACCCGCCCCGGGTTTTTCCCCGCGCCGATTCCCGGCGGCATCACGATCAATGATCTGAAGTGAAATCAAGCTCTTTCAATGGGCAAGTTAAGAATTGCCGGCAGGCGTTCAGAACATTCAACTGGTTCTTTTTCGGCAGAGTGTGGTATACAGGCCATGAGAGATGTTAGCGGCGATGCATTGTCGTCATGGTGAATAAATCCTCATCTAACTTTTTTGGAGGGCACAATATGAAAGACAACGTTTTTTTCAAACTCCTCCTACTGTTTCTGGCAATCTTTTTATTACCTGCAATCAGCCAGGCCCGTGATATACCGCCGGTCGTCTCCACCGACTGGCTGATGGCCAATATTAAAAATCCCAAACTGATTGTACTGGATGTAAGGCGTGTAGAAGACTATCGCGAAAGTCACATCCCGGGGGCGATGAGTTCCTTTTACGGTTCCTGGGCTTACATGAAAGACGACCTGTTCGGATCTCTGCCGGAGAAAGACGACATTGACGATGCGATCAGTTACGTGGGCATTGGTTTTGACAACTGGGTAGTGGTAACGGGCTGTATGGATACGCCGCGCCTGAGCTACCAAAGCGCCCGTGTCGCCTGCACGCTGCAGTATGCGGGCATCGAAAACGTCGCACTCCTCGACGGCGGAATCAACAAGTGGATCAAGGAAAAGAAACCCCTGTCCTCAAAGATCGAGCGGCGCAAGGCAAAAAAATTCCAGGGAAAATATACGGGTGAAGTATTTGCAGACAAAAACTATGTCAAGGAAAGACTGGGCAAACTGATCATCCTGGACGTCCGTGAACGCGAATTTTTTTCCGGCGAGAAAAAGATGGATTGCGTTCCCCTGCGGGGACACATCCCCGGCGCGTTTAATATGCCGACCTCCTGCGCTTTCAACGAAGACAAAACCTTCAAAACCAAAGAGGAACTGACCGCCATCGTTGAAGCGGCCGCCGGCAAAGACCGCTCCGCAGCGATCGTCACCTACTGCGACATGGGGCAATGCTGTCCGATCTGGTCGTATCTGATGAAACAGGTCGTGGGCTATCCGAATGTAAAACTCTACATCGGTTCCATGCAGGAATGGACAAAGGACACGGGCGCGCCCGTGACAACAAACAATAAAACGCCGAAAGCGGATAAGTAATTTTTTTGAAAAGCCGCTTGCCGGCTGGAAAGACATACCATGGACCCCGAAGGTTTCAGTGTAAAACGCCAGAGCATCTTCTGCTCCGTCCGGACCAATACCATGACGGAAAAGGAACAATTTGTGCCGGCGCACGCGTTGATTCATGTCCTTTCCGGAAGGCTTTCCGTTGTTGAGGCCGATTCCAGTCATGCCTTCACCCCGGGAGATACATTATTCGTCCGGCGCAATACGCTGGCCAAATTCACCAAGTATCCGGAGGAGAACGGCGTGCCGTTCAAGACCCTTAGCATTTTCATCCGGAAATCGTTCCTTCAGGATTATTTAACCCGCGAGAATATCCAACCCGGCCCGCCGGATCACACGGGCGCTTTTTGCCGGGTGAAAAAACTGCCGGCCTCGCCGCTGATGGAAAATCTGTTTAACTCCCTGAAGCTCTATTTTGATTCCGGGATGACTCTGGGCAACGAATTAAGCGACATTAAAACCCGTGAATCCGTCCTGTTGATCCGGCAGTTGGATTTGACGCTGTTTCACTCCCTGTTTCATTTTACCGAACCGGGCAAGATCGATCTGGAAGACTTCATGTGCAAGCACTTCGTCTTCAATGTGCCGCTCTCAACCTTTTCCAAAATGACGGGCCGCAGCCTTTCCACTTTTAAAAGAGATTTCAAAAAAATCTTTGATGAGCCGCCCAGCCGCTGGCTCAAGAAAAAGCGACTGGAACACGCCTATTACCTGATCAAGCAGAAAAACAAAGCGCCTTCCGATGTTTACCTGGAGGTCGGTTTTGAAAATCTGTCCCATTTTTCATCCTCATTCAAGGAGGCTTACGGGCATAATCCGTCGACCTTGAATGACCCGCACAGCAAAGTGATTTTGGCCTCCCTGCAGTAACGGAAAAAAGCTTTTGTTTGTATAGTAGTCGCACACCCTCAACAGGGGGCGGCCAATCAAAACGGACAGGGCCAAAACGGCGTCCGTCAACCGGATGTTTTATTTCTGGAGGTGATTCATGCATCAACTGAAATTCAATGAAAAATCCTGCGCAAGCTGCCGGTCAGCCGACTGCCTGCTCAAGTGCCAGTACATGACCTTTGACGGGCACAAGGAAGCGCATGGGGAAATGATGAAGGTCATGAAGGGTAAGGATTCCCGCGTGCTTGACGAGTGCGTCACCTGCTACGCCTGCGAGGAGTATTGCACCCGCGGCAATCATCCCTTCTACCTCATCTCGGAGAAGCGCGAGGAAAAAGGCATGTTCACCGCGCCGCGCCCCATTACCAATCAATGGATCAACATGACCGCGATGCAGGGCAAATGCCTGGCAGGCGACGTGAAGGACAAGGCGCTGTCCTGCTGCTTCATCCCCGATCTGGGCCCGCTGGGCACAGGTGAAATCTTCAAGGATGTCGCTTCCGCCGGCGTTTTCGGCGCGGAATTCATGTGTCCCGCCGTCCATACACACTTCGCGCGCATGTCGGTGATCAAAGAGCGCCTGCCTGTCGTTATCGAAAATTACCGCAAGCTGGGCGTCAAGGAAGTCATCTGCCTGCATGATGAATGCTACGGCACGCTGACATCCATTGCCGAAGCCTACGGCATGGAGGTGCCCTTCAAGCCGGTTTACTACATGGATTATCTTTTCGAGCGGATGAAAGAGCTCAAAGATAAAATCAAGCCGCTCAATATCACCGTTGCTTATCAGCGCCCCTGCTCCAACCGCCTCATTCCCGACAAGCTGCCGCTGGTGAAAAAAATCTTCAAGCTCATCGGCGTAAAAGCGCCCAAAAGACTCTACCAGGACGAAAACGCTCTGTGTTGCGCGGAAATCCTCCGCTCCGTTTCCGGCTACAAACTGGCGGACGATGTGCAAAAGCGCAACATCGACGACATGCTCAAAGCGGGCGCCGAATACTGTGTCTTCAATTGCCCGGCCTGCCAGTCGTCCCTGTCGGAGAAAGTATCGAAAAGAGGATTGAAGCCGGTGCATATCATCGACCTTTGCAAAATGGCCATCGGCGAGAAAGAAAGGGAGGCGGCATTATGAGCGACATTCTCACATCCCTGATCGAAATTGTCGGAGAAAAAGGCGTTTCCAATGCCCCGGAGGAACTCTGGTTCTACTCGCGCGACCCCGGCGTTCTGACGCCGCACCTGCCTGATTATGTGGTGGCGCCGAAAACAACCGAAGAAGTGCAAAAAATTGTTCAGCTCGCCTGCCGTGAAAAAATCCCCGTCGTACCGATGGGGAACGGCATGTCTCTGACCGGCCTGGTAATTCCGCTCAGGGGCGGCATCGTTCTGGATATGAAGCGGATGAATAAAATCCTGGAAGTGAACGCCATGGCCCGCTACGCCGTGGTGGAGGGAGGAACGTCCCAGGGTGTACTGAAGAGCTATTTGCAGGAAAAACATCCCACCCTGCGGCACAGTCTGCCCGACGCGCCCCCCACAACCACCATCGCCGCCAACGTCGCCCTCCACGGCCAGGGCCGGCTCACCAATCAATACGGCTTCAATTCCGACATGGTGACGGGACTGGAAGTAGTTCTGCCGACAGGCGATGTCTGCCGGATCGGTTCTCCATCTGTCGGGCCTTACTGGTTTTCCAAGAGCCCGACGCTTCCCGATCTTTCGGGATTGTTTCTGGGATGGCTCGGCACCACAGGCATCATCACGAAGGTGGGCATGAAACTTTTCCCCAACAAAAAGATTCGGGAAGTGGAATTGTTTGTCACCGACCGGGTCGATCTGGTGCCTCACATTCTCTACAAGCTGACCCATCTGGAAATGCTCGAAGACGTCAACGTCTGGTTCCAGCCCAAGCCGCTGATGTTTCTGGGCAACTTTCATATCACCCTTTATTTTACCGGCGATACGGAAGAAGAAATTGAATTCAAAAGAAAGATGATCTGGGACACCCTTCAGGAATTCATGGATTCCAAAGACGGCGGCTTCATGAGCGTCCAGTATATGAAGGAAGCGCTTCTGCAAATGCCCGGCCGCAACATTGCCGATTTTGCGGATGTGCCCAAAGGCGGCGGCTTCGAGTATTCGGGGCCGATCACGATCATCGAGCATTTTCCGCAGTATGCCGCCAAAGTCGTGGAACTGGCCCAAAAATATAACGTCCTTTACGCCAGTTCCGCAAGGCTCATTTCCGGCGGCCACTGCATGATGTTCAGCATTTCGTTTGCCTTCAACCGCAATGATCCGGCCATGATGACCCGGGTCAAACAAGCGCTCGATGAAGCAACGGCCTTTGCGCTGGAGATGGGCGGCGTTCCCTGGAAGCCCAATTACATGGAGCAGAAAATGGTGATGGAGAAGATGGAACCCAATGCCCTCAAGCTCCTCCAGATGATCAAGAAAAACCTTGATCCCTGCGGGATCATGAATCCCGGCAACTGGGAGGTGAACGCATGACCTACATACGCCACATACAACATGAAGATATCGTCCACCGCTGCTTCCGCTGCGGTTACTGCAAATTTCCCGCGGACTACAGCGATTTCAACTGCCCCTCCTACAAAGCTTTCGGCTGGGATACCTATTCGCCCGGCGGCCGGATGTGGCTGACCCGCGCCTGGCTAACAGGTGAACTGGAAACGAGTCCCCGCTTTGCCGAAATCATGTTTTCGTGCGTGACCTGCGACAACTGCAAGACCCAGTGCGTCTTTCCGAAGTTTAAGGATTTCCTGACGGATATTTTTCAGGAGACACGCGCCGAACTGGTCAGCGAAGGCCGAATTCCACCCGGCGTGCGCGACTACTTCAAGGCCATTGCCGTGAGCGGCAACCCCTACAAGCTGCCGCAGTCCGAGCGGGGCGACTGGGCGCGCGGCACGGGACTGAAGCCCTACGAAAACCAGGAATATCTCTTCTACGCGGGCTCGGTCGGCTCCTACGATGAAGTCGGGCAAAAAATGGCCAGAAGCGTGGGACGGTTGCTCGTTCACGCCGGCGTATCTGTCGGCATTCTGGGAAATGAAGAAACCTGCGACGGGAACGATGTACGAGCCCTGGGAGAAATGGGGTTGTTCACGCAACTGGCCCAGGACAACATTGAGAAATTCAAGGTCAAAGGCGTCCAGAAAATCATAACGCTGGATCCCCACGCTCTCAATACCTTCAAAAAGGATTATCCCGCGCAGGGCGGAAAATTCAAGGTCCTGCATTATACCGAGGTGCTGGCCTCCCTGATCAAAAAGAAAAAAATAAAGCTGAAAGCATGGCCTGTGAAGATCACTTATCACGACCCCTGCTACCTGGGCCGGCATCAAAATATTTACAAGGCCCCGCGGGAAATTCTCCAGGCCATTCCCAAGGCGGAGATTGTCGAAATGCGCCGCAGTGGCGCAAACGCCTTCTGCTGCGGCGGAGGCGGCGGCAATTTCTTCACCGATATCCTGGGAACGTCTGAAGACAGCGCCAGCCGCGTGCGCGTGCGTGAAGCGCTCGAAACCGGCGCAGGAATCATTGCGGTCGCCTGCCCCAACTGCGCCAAGATGCTCACCGACGCGGTGAAAATGGAAAACCTCGAGGATAAACTGGAAGTGCTGGGCATCGGCGAAGTACTGGAGCGTTCCCGGAAATGACGGATATGAGGAGATAGTGAATAGTGGATGGTGGATGGTGGATGGTGGATGGTGGTGTCCTCCATCTGCGTCATTCCGGACAAGCGAAGCGCGATCCGGAATCCAGGAATATAATGAATGGCACACCACCGGATGTTTACCCCGTGCATGCGAGGCGGGGACTGGGTCTGGATGCCGGCTTTCCAGACTGTGTCATAATTAAGGTATAAATTGTTCTTTGACAATAAAATATTAGAAGAAGGCAAAATTGGTTGCACAACCATATTGATGTGCTAAAACGCTCACAAAGGAGATGACGCATGGC
>JAIGNE010000053.1:0-40439 GCA_036528635.1 Deltaproteobacteria bacterium | reverse complement strand
TTGATTTTTTACCATCTGGGTACCCCCTGTTGTTTTGGGTTTATTGGCGTATTCCTTTATACAACAGGTCACCCAGATGGTTTATTCATTTTTTTGACAATGGCGTGCAGGATTCAGGTATTAACTTTCTCCTGCGAGACACAGATGAAACCCTTGCCAGTTATGCTTTCAGGCGTTATGGGAGCCAAGGGGACGGTTCGCTTTTTCGAACAATAAATGATGTTTATGATGTTTACCTTGCGATCCTTCAGGTTCAGGGTGAACCCAAATCTGCTATCCACTATAAGCTATTTTTATTCTTGCATTGCTTTCATGAAATTGTATAATTTGCCCCGGATTTTAAAAAAAGCATCACCGTAAAACTTGTCGGTTGCATTGTCCTCAAAACGAAGCGCAGAGTGAACATGACACATCAAAAACATTCATCTACAATTTTCCCCAGAACATTGAAGGAGACTCAAATGATATGCGTTAAATCAGTCCGATGGTTTTTTTGCGTTTTTGCGGCGTTCATCATTTTGTCCGCCGGTATTGAATGCGCCTGTGCGGCGACGATAAACGTGACAGCCAGCGCCACCGACACGCTAAACGGAGCAGATGGCCAATGCTCCCTGCGCGAGGCCATAGCCAATATCAACGACGGCGCCCCCACCTATGCTGACTGCGTCCATACCCGCACTTACGGAACCAGTGACAGGGTAAATATTCCAGCGGGGACGTACACCACCGTCAGCAGCCAGTACTCCATAGCGAAAAACATCTCCATTGTGGGAGCCGGGGCTGGAACCACCACGATAAATGGCGCTGGGAAGGGCAGGGTTTTCCTTATTTCAGGAAATTATATCGTCTCCTTCGCTGGCGTCACGATCACCGGCGGCACCGCGCCAGGAGACTGGGGCGGTGGCATTGGGATGAACGGTAACGGCACGCTCACTGTTACCAGCTGCACCATCAGAAATAACTCTGCGGGCTCCGGCGGCGGTATTTCCAGTTTCAATAATAACGGCGGCACGATAAACATCGCCAACTGCACCATCAGCAACAACACGGCAAGCTGGGACGGCGGCGGCACCCATAGTTACGCCACGATGAACATCACCAACTCCACCATCAGCAACAACACGGCGGTGGGCTGGGCCGGCGGCGGTGTTATGCACAGCGGCAATCTTTCCCTCACCAACTCTACCATCACCGGAAATTCGGCTGCGGGTCCCGGCGGCAGTGGTATTTATGCCGCCACGCTCACCGCCGCCAACTCCATCGTGGCGAACCAGGCCTCTGGCGCTGATTGTGTCAGCATAGCCATCACATCAACCAGTCATAATCTGGAAAGCGGCACCTCATGCAATTTCTCAGGCGCCGGGGATTTGCAGAATACCAATCCGCTGCTGAGTGCATTGGCCAGCAATGGCGGGCCGACGCAAACCATGGCTCTGCAAGTCGGTTCTCCGGCCATAAACGCCGGAGACGACGCAATTTGCAGGGCAGCTCCGGTAAATGGCGTTGACCAGCGGGGTTATACCCGTGGCGCAGGGACGCACTGCGACATCGGCGCGTACGAATCCGGGATATTTGTGAACAATGATTTTGAAGTTGATCCGGACGGAACCGTACCGCCAAATATTACCGGATGGGAACTTGATTTCTATACAATGAACGACAGCGGTACCCGTGGAACCGGCCCCAACGTGGTTCATCAACTCAATATTTCAACAACACGCTCATACTCCGGCAGCAAATCTCTCTATTCATTCCTCAGGAATGTAGGAGGTGGTGGAGGAGGAGATACGGATACCCGTCATGCTACCCACGATCTGATCAGCGTAAATCATTTCGCTACCAGTTCGGATAAACTCTATCTCTGGAGAACGGCTGTATCATACACAACGTCCTCTCGTTACTATTGGCGGCTCGATGTAGAACTATCCGATGGGACCAACACGAGCACCATAGAGCTGGCCTGCGTCGCCTGGGGAAATGGCGAAGGATGTACGGGGAATTATCAGAATACGAGTGATTCCCAGGCCACTGGAAGCGACGGACAGACCTGGTACCGTCACCCTATACCCATCCCCGCAGAGATGAATCGCGCTAACTTAACCATCAAAATCAGACATCAGCAGGATAGCTGGGACGGTACAACAGCGGAAAGCAGCTTCTATTACGATCTGGTCAGTGCGCCGTCTGCCAAACCCGACTTCAACCAGGACGGGAAGACAGACATCCTGTGGAGAAACACCGCGACCGGGAGGAACATGGTCTGGTACATGAACGGAGTGACGAAGACTGGTTATGTGTATCTTTCCAGCGTTACGGACCTGGCCTGGACCATCGTGGGGACGGGCGACTTTAACAACGACGGGAAGCCGGACATCCTCTGGCGAAATACGTCCGACGGCAGAATCCAGGTGTGGTTCATGAACGGTGTGGCGAGAACCTCTTACGCCTATCTTCCCCGCGTGACGGACCTGGCCTGGACCATTGTCGGGACAGGCGACTTCAACCAGGACGGGAAGACAGACATCCTGTGGAGAAACACCACGACCGGGAGGAACATGGTCTGGTATATGGACGGAGTGACGAAGACTGGTTATGTGTATCTTTCCAGCGTTACGGACCTGGCCTGGACCATCGTGGGGACTGGCGATTTCAATAGCGACGGGAAGCCGGACATTCTGTGGAGAAACACCACAACCGGGAGGAACATGGTCTGGTATATGAACGGGGTGACGAAGACCTCTTCCGCTTATGTAACGACGAACACGGACCAGGCTTGGAAGATTGTCGGGATCAATGATTACAATGGTGACGGGAAGACAGACATCCTGTGGAGAAACACCACGACCGGGAAGAACATGGTCTGGTACATGGACGGAGTGACGAGGACCTCTTACGCCAATGTTCCTTCCGTTGACGATACGAGCTGGAAGATCGTCAGCAGATAGCGTCGGATTCCGGCGACAGGATATTTGTCGCCGCCGCTCCTGACCTGTGCCGGGGTGGCGAATTCGGGGGACATCCAGAGGCATTTAGGGGACGTCCTTGAATTGCTCAGAACGGCAATTAAGTGTCCCTCGAATTACCCATCATCCGCCGTCGCTCTCAGTGACGGCGGTCTTCAGTAAGAGGGAACACGATAGGATGTCCCTGAAGTGCCTTTATTTGTTCAGCGTGAAGTCTCCGTCCTGCAGTGGAATCTGCTGCCTCGTTTTCTTGCACGTGATATTCCAATCGGAACTCCAACAGGAGGTCGAGCAATTCCAGCCCTCTTTGCATTCAGGCCCCAGCGTGCAGCGGGACTGAAAGTCGTGGATCGTGACGTTATAGAATGTTCCGCCGCACCTTCCCTCAATAAAACGGGGGCACTGGGCACCGGTCTCCACGGTTGTGGAGCTGTGGGGGGCTATGGTGCGATCTTCTTCTTGTCGATTGCTCATCGAACCTCCGTAACCCACCGTGATCCAGCAGTTAAAGTCGGTTCGGTTTTCGATCTTAACCTTGTGGTTCACCCCTCCGCCAGCGTGGGCAATGTCCGCGAAACCCAGCAACGCCAATCCACATACCGCGAACGCCACAGCCATCCATAATGTTGCTTTCATTGTATCCTCCTTTTTACAGATGCCAATTGGTTATGGACATACTTGATAAAAAGCTAAAACGACATCGCTACGCTGGTGTAAACCTTTTCCTTTTTTTCGGCAAGCCTCAAAAAGCACGTGAGTGGGGTCTGATTGACCTTACCCCATTCTTGCACGTTCTTTCAATTGATTCAAAAATCATAAAATCCTCCAGATGCTTGTATTATGGGCATTTTGAGGAACTGGAAAGTAGATTAAATATTTGCAAAGCTCTCCGGGCAACATTTTCAAGCCGCGCCCAGACTGGTTTTCAGGCGCTTGGGTTGCCGCATTTGAGTTGAAGGCACGATTGAAAGGATGTACACTCCTGATTTTCCGCTTGACAGGTCGGGACTGTTTCTTTAAGCATCATTCAAAATTTTCTGCCTGTTCATATCGAAAGGATTGATTCATGAGAATTGATTTAAGGCCCCTGTTTCATCCCAAGGCCATTGCAATTATAGGAGCATCATCAGATAAAGCAAAATTCAGTACGCTGGTTGTCGCAGTCCTTGAGATGCTGGGGTATAAGGGTGATGTTTACTTAGTCAATCCGAACACCCAGGCAATCCCCGGCAAAAAGGTTTACGCAACTGTCCTGGACCTTCCTTACCCTGTGGATCTCGCTGTGATCTTCGTTCCATCCCGATTCGTCATTTCGGCGATTGAGGACTGCGCTGCGAAAGGAGTCAAGACCGCAATCATCCACGGTGCCGGGTTTGCAGAGCTTGGAGACGAAGGGCGGGTCCAGCAGGATGCCATCTCTCGAGTAGCGCAGTCTTCGGGGATGCGGATCGTTGGACCAAATTGCATGGGGGTCACGTCACCATCATCAGGGATCAATATGATAACAGCGCATTCTCCCAAAGTCTATGAAGGGGAAGTGGCTTTCGCCGGTCAAAGCGGATGGGCAACTGAATACATCCTGGCAATGGGTACTGAAAGGGGCCTTGGGTTTAGCACAGTGGCATCAGTCGGCAATCAGGCAGATTTGAGCATTTCCGATTACCTTGATTATTTTGGATTTGACCCGAAAACCAGAGTGATAGGTGCTTATGTTGAAGGATTCAAAGATGGTAGGCGTTTCATTGCCACTGCCAAAGAAGTAGCTCGGCGCAAGCCCGTTGTGATCTGGAAAGCCGGACTGATGGCTTCCGGAGCCCGTTTTACCGAGTCTCATACAGGATCGCTGGCGGGCAACGGAATAATTGGAAGAGCGGTTCTCAATCAAGTTGGGGTTACGGCAACAATCGATATTGAGGATACGATGGACGCTATGGTTGCATTTAATTCACGCTATCTTCCTCACGGCAAAAGAGTTGGTATCATCGTTTCGACTGGCGGCATCGGTGTTGCGGCCTGTGACGCCTGCGAATCAGCGGGACTTGAAATTCCGAGGCTCCCCGATAATGTCCACGAAAAATTGATTGATTTCTTAAAGCAGTACCTTCCGCCTTTTGCCGGGAGTTCGAATCCCATAGACCTCGTTTGGGCTCCCGCCAGCAAGAAGCAGGAAATTATCGGTCGCTGTCTGGAATTGATGGCGCCCTGGGTAGACGCTATCATATGCGCAATATATCCGAATAATGATGATCATGCTGATGAGTTTGCCAGTTTCTTCGGTAAAATGACCCATCAAATCAAGAAGCCCATTCTGACCGTACCACCTTACGGTTATGCCATGCAGAACTTTCTGCAACTCAGCACCAAGTACGGGGCACCTTCTTTCACAAGCATCGAGAGGGCTGTCCGGGCGTTGACACATCTCATCCGTCGCGCCGAATGGTTGAAGGGAAATAAGGGCCCCGTGCGGGACACCCTTTAAGAAATGATCCCTGAGAAATGAGCCCCCTTTTTTGAAGTTAAAATAGGCGGTCATGCGTATGCAAAATGATTTTCGAGCAAAGACGCCGGCCCATTTTTAAAAAGAGTTTCCACTATGGATAGAAACCACTGAAGAACACCTTTGAAAAAGGCAAAATGGGCCTTGCCCCATCTTTTGATATTACAGGCAATCAGTTTGCAAGGCACGGCAAAGAGGACTTTAACCACCCTGCGGGAAATAATCGGGACGGTTGTACTTAACTCCCGACCAGGTTGAAACCTCTTGGCTTCGCGAATGCTCACCACGCACACACGTCAATCATTGACAATCTGCATTTGGGAATTCGGGGAAATAACACTTAATTCTCTTGACCGGTGAGGAAGAAAGTCTTAAAAACCTTTCATGGTCAGAAGATCACGAATCGTTGTCGAGTATCCGCGCCGTTTGACCCGGCAAAGAAGAACTGATTTGAACTCCCGGTAAGTTCATCAGGTTTAATCAGGATGCGCATGATGGCTTTCTATAAGGATCCGTTTCGTTATCGGTGGCTGATGCTGGGCATCCTGGGGCTGATCTATTTCATGGCCTGCCTTCACCGGATCGCCCCCACGATCATCGCCAAGGATCTGGTCCTCGAATTCGGGGCCGATGCGACGGCCCTGGGGCTCATGGCCTCGACCTATTTCTATCTCTATGCCGCCGTCCAGCCCCCCGTCGGTATCCTGTCGGACAGGATTGGTCCCCGCAAAGTGGCGACGATCTTCACCCTCATCGCCTGCGCGGGCAGCCTGGTTTTCGCCCTTGCTCCCAATATGTTCATGGCCGGAGTGGGCCGGGGCCTGGTCGGCATCGGCGTGGGCGGCATATTTGTCCCGGGGCTCAAGATATTCTCCGGCTGGTACAAACCCACGGAATTCGCCACGGTGACCGGCATCTTTCTGGCCCTGGGAAACCTCGGGAATCTATCGGGCTCGCTGCCCCTCACCTACCTGGTCATGCATCTGGGCTGGCGCTTTTCTTTCATCGCCATGGCGGGCGTTGCCCTTCCTCTTGCGGTCATGGCCTGGTGGATCCTTCGTGACAGGCCGGAAGACAAAGGCTGGCCGCCCATCGTCCCCCACCCGCTCCAAACCGCTCCGGCTGCCGCACAGCTGCCTGCCGACCCGTCTGCCGGGAAGGGCTTCGGGATCATTTTCAAGAGTTCCGGCTTCTGGATGATCACCCTTTCCTACTTTTTCACAAGCGGGCCGGGCCTCAGCTTTCAAGGGCTATGGTCGGTCCCCTACCTGATAGACGTATATGGTTACACGCGGCTTCAGGCCGGAGGGACATTAATGGCCCTGCCGCTGGGATTCATCATCGGGTCGCCTGTCATCGGCATTCTGGCCGATCGGCTGCGTATCGGGCGAAAGAAGATACTCCTCTTGACACTGCTTCCCTCCGTAGCTTTCTGGTGTTTGCTTTTTCTTTCGGGCGGAAAAGTCAGCAGCGCCTTCGTCATTCCGTTGTTTTTTCTGATGGGCGTTTTCGGCGGGGGATCGCTATCTCTGTATATGACCATCCTCAAGGAATTTTTCCCGCCGAGGCTTACGGGCACCGCCGTCGGCTTCATGAATCCGGCCGGTTTTCTGGCCGCGGCTCTTTTCCAGCCGTTTACGGGTTATCTGATGGATGCCGTCGGCCGGAACGGCGCGGCCTACCCGCTCGCTGCCTATCACAACGTTTTCACGGTATTCTTCATCTCCATGCTTGTTGCCTACGCCTTGATCCTGTTTTTGAAAATTCCTCACACAGGGCCGACGCAAGGTCGATAAGCATAAATAGTCAATAGGGTCATACAAAGCAAAAAACCCGCAGTTGCAGCGGGGCGCGGCTTTAGCGAATCATGCCTGAAACGGCCGCTCATAAAATTCCATGTTATTTCGTCAAAAGCCAATCTTCATTTTTCCCTATCTGTTAAAGAATAGAGGAAACACGAGAACATTATGGGATGTCCCTCTACCCCTCCCGGGCGTTCGTCTATCCTGATCAGAAGGAGGCTGATATTTTAGCGAAACAAGCGCCTTATGGTGTTTGCTTTGAAGGCAGTGAAAAACAGAAAGTTGCTCCCATGTCCACTTCTCCTTCCGCCCAAACATGACCGCCATGACGTTTAATTATCCTTTGGACAATAGCGAGCCCTATGCCTGTTCCCTCATACTCCTCATGGCTATGCAGGCGCTGGAAGACGCCGAAGAGCTTGTCATAATATTGCATGTCAAAACCCGCACCGTTATCCTTGACGCAATAGACAATTTTGTCGGACTCGACATGGCTGCTTATTTCAATGATGCCCGGTCTTCTATCCCTGGTAAATTTAACCGCATTGGAGAGAAGATTGAAAAACACCTGTCTGATGAGCGTCCGGTCTCCATATCCGGGCAGTATCGTGATTGTCCTGAATTTCAATTCACGTTTCTTATTGGCCGCAAGAATGTCATCCCATACTTCGCTGACCAGGCGGGCCATGTCAATGACAGCGATGTTCATGCCGGTATTTTGCACCTTGGAAAAAGAAAGAAGATCTTCAATCAGAGCGTCCATAACCCTGGTATTGCTGCGAATGACGTTGATCATTCTTGCAAACTTCTCATCGCCCTTGTCTCCATATTCGCGCTCGAGCTTCCGGGAGAAACCGTTAATGGCCCGCAGGGGCGCCCGAAGATCGTGAGAGACGGAGTAGCTGAAGCTTTCCAATTCCCGGTTGGCCTCTTCAAGTTGCCGTGTCCGTTCCTTCAAGACCATTTCTGCCTTCTTAAGCTCGCTGATGTCCAGATTGATTCCTGCCCAGAAGATGACCTCGCCTTTTTCGTTGCGTACGGGAACGCCGCGGGCCAATACGGAATACCACTGCCCGTCCACGCCACGGAAGCGGTGTTCAATATTCCAATTACTGCCGGTGCGGACGCATTCTTGCCATGCCTTTATCGTTCGCTCGGTATCATCCGGATGAAGCACTTTCATCCATCCGAAATTCGAGCACTGCTCCTGGGTCAAACCGACAAGATCGAGCAAAGACTTGCTTGAGTACATGTTACGGCCGTTCGAATCAGTCACCCAGATGCCATAATCAATCGTTTCACCAATGGCGCGGTAGAGGTGCTCGCTCCGCCGCAGCTCCTCCTCTGTTCGCTTCCGTTCGGTAATGTCCTCGAAAACCGTGTAAACTTCCGATGGATGTGTCTCGCCTGGACGAAATACAGGCACGGCGTCGATGCTGATCCAGCGGTAATCACCCAGCTTCGGATTGAACACGCCCATGATCACGCCGTTTACAGGAAGTCCGGTCCGCAGTGCCACCATGGCCGGATGTTCGATACCGGGAAAGCGTTCCCCGTTTTCGCGGATGGTGTCGTGTTCTTCCTGAACCGAACTGCTGCCGAGAAAGTCCTCGAGATTCTTGCCCAGAATACGTTCCGCTGCCGGATTCATGGCAATGATCCTGCCACTCGCATTCTGATGCACCACACCCTGCAGCAACGTTTCCGCAAGCAATCGGTAACGCCCCTCACTCTCCCGCAAAGCCTCCTCGACCCGTTTGCGTTCGGTGACGACGTCGAATACGGCCACAAAATATTCTTTTTCAGGGCTGTATACCGAAACTGAAAACCACATCTGCAGGGCTTTAACGTATATTTCAAATTTCTCGGATTTGCCGGTCAAAGCTACCCTGCTGTATGTTTCAAACAACTCCCCATCCGACTCCCGAATGCCGGGAATGACTTCAGATGCCCTTTTTCCGATAACATTGTCCAACCCTGTCAATAATGTAAACGATCGGTTGATATCCAGGAATACGAAATCTTGCGCATACCCTCGATCATAAATCATCCGGCAATAAGCAAATCCGTCCAGCATATTCTCAAATAACGAATGGTAGAGCTTTTCACTTAGCTGCAATGCCTTCGTTCTCTCTTCAACCTGCCTCTCCAGTGTTCGGTGCGCTTCACGAAGGTCCTCTTCCGCCTGCTTTCTCGCCCTGTGCTCTGCCGCTTCGGCAAGGGCTCTTTGGACGGCCGGTACAAGCCGTTGCTGAAGCCGCGTCTTCAGCACATAGTCCTTGGCCCCCTGGGTCAGGATTTCGATGGCTCGATCTTCACTGACGGCTCCAGTGACAAGAATAAAGGGAGTGTCAGGGCAACTTTTATTTGCCTCTGCAAGCGCCATAGCGCCAGTGTAGTGGTGGGGGAGATCGTAATCGGATAAAATCAGATCAGGACAAGATTCCAGCAATTCGTGGACATAATCCTTTTCAGTCACGACCACGATTGGCGAAAAAAGGATTCCCGCATCCTGCAGTTCAAACTGAATTAATTCGGCATCGGCCGGGTTATCTTCTAAAATAAGAATGCGCAACAGTTCCGGCATGCTATAATCTCCTGAGATTCGTACAGGATTATTAACGCCTTACGCAGGATGTTTCGCGGCGTAGAATACATGCGCCCGAAGTTTTAATCAAGTGCTGTCTTGGGTCAATAAATCAGCTATTGAAACGATTCGAAAGTTTGCCTGTCGAAGGAGATATTAATTTTATCGAATGCAGGAAGGACTGAACAAAAATATGATTATAAATTATTCAGCATCCCTGGGCCACCGGCAGCGATTGGCCGCGTCTTGCATCATTCACCTTGTGTTTTTATAGATCATCGATAGGATAAAACACCTATTCCCTGTGAAAATGGTAGGTGCCGTCGGAGCTTCTCCGAATAAACCAGTCTGAACTATAGCAGGCGACCGCCAGGCATTCGTTTGGAGAAGATGTTTCCCGCCCTCCCACAATGCATTTTGTTTTTATATCATTATGGCTTGCACCGGTAACAAAACACGAGCCATAAGCAAGGCTGACAAAGCAGTCCATTCCATTGGTTTCAACCGTTTTGGAATCATGGGGATGGAGAAACTGTACCCTTTCTTTCCATCCCTTATAGGTATAAACATCCAAGGAGCAAATGGCGTCATCTGTATCGTTTTTGATTTTCAATTTGTACGTTATCACCCCGCCGGCTGTGGAAAAAGACGCAGTGACTCCGATAATCATCATACAAATTCCGCACACTAAGGCTGCCTGCAACCACTGCTTCATATTTTCCTCCTTAAGTTTTATTACTCTTAAAATGGACGCCGCCGCTGCGAACAATGATCCAAGCGCAAGCCGTCTTTTTTCCTGATTGGTTCTTTAGGAACTCTGGCTTTTTATCATACACCATTTTTCAGAAGAAATGGTAAAAACCAGGGTCGCGATCGAAGCCCCGCCGCGGACAATCCGGCGGGGACGATAGGCCGCGAGGAAACACTTGCCTTGCAGCAAATTTCCTAGTAAAAAGGCAATCAAATGCCTTAACTAACGGAAGGATAACAAGAATTATGCTCACCGAAAATAATCTCGAAAAATACGCGGATGTGCTCCTCTGGGGGCTGGCCACGGCAAAAAAAGCCGCCTTAAAGAAAAATGAGATCGTCCTCATCCAGTATGACCGGCCTGCGCTCCGGCTTGCTGAAATCCTCTATGGACGGCTCATCGACATGGGCATCCATCCGGTGCAGCGGATGATTTCAACGTTCGGCATGGAGCTCAGCTTCTACCGGAAGGCCAATCCGAAGCAGCTGACCTTTATCGCCCCGGGCGACAAGGAACTTTACAATAACATCAACGGCCGGATCTTCCTGCATGCGCCCGAGTCGCTCACGCACCTCAAAGACATCGACCCGGCCAGGATCGGAAAGGCCATCGTCGCCCGCAAAGCCCTGAAAGACATCCTCGACCAGCGTGAAGAACGGCGCAAATACAGCTGGACGCTCTGCATCCTCCCCACGGAGGAACTGGCCCGACAGGCGAAGATGTCCCTCAGGCAATATACGGCTCAGCTGATTAAAGGCTGCTACCTGGACTGCGGCAATCCCGTCGCCGAGTGGCAGCGCATTCTCAAAGAAGTCACGGCTATTAAACGAAGACTCAGCGCCCTTCCCGTCAAATATTTCCACATGGAATCGGCCCGCATGGATTTGCGGATCACCCCGGGCGACCGGCGAAAATGGGCGGGCGTCTCCGGCCATAACGTGCCCAGCTTCGAAATCTTCATTTCCCCGGACTGGCGCGGAACCGAAGGCGTTTATTATGCCAACCTCCCCTCCTTCCGCAGCGGCAACTACGTCAAGGACGTCCGCATTACTTTTGTGAAAGGACAGGCCGTCAAGGTCGAAGCCAGCGAGGGTGAAGAATTTGTGAAAAAGCAGCTCGCCATGGACGCGGGGGCGCGACGGGTGGGAGAATATTCCCTCACGGACAAGCGCTTTTCGCGAATCGACCGCTTCATGGCGGAAACCCTCTTTGATGAAAACTTCGGCGGGAAAGAAGGCAACTGCCATATCGCGCTCGGTTCCTCCTACAGCGATACCTTCAGCGGCGACCCGGCCAAGCTGACTCCGGCGCGGAAGAAAGAACTGGGCTTCAACGATTCGGCGCTGCACTGGGATCTGGTCAATACCGAGCCCAAAACCGTGACGGCGCATTTGACCGGCGGCAAAAAGCTCATCGTTTACGACCGGGGCATTTTCAAAATTTAAGAAAGCGAAGGCCATGGCTTCCGACCAGAGCTTTGTGGAATTTGCAGCAGACCAGATGAGCGCGGCGGGCGCTATCACTTACCGGAAAATGTTCGGCGAGTACGCCCTCTATTGCGACGGCAAAGTTGTCGCGCTGATTTGTGACAATCAACTGTTCGTCAAGCCGACAGCGGAAGGCCAATCCTACATCGGCAGCGTTTGCGAAGCGCCGCCCTACCCCGGGGCAAAGATGTATTATCTGATCGAAGAGGCTTATGAGGACCCGGAATGGATCAGCGGACTCATCCGGGTAACGGCCGGACAATTGCCGCCGCCCAAGCCCAAAAAGACGAAAAAGAGTACACGAAAACCGGCCGACGCCAGAGTGAGAAGAAAGCGCACGGGCAGCGCTTCTGACGCCTCCTGACAGATAACAGGTGTTGTATTTCGGCAACATTTTCTAACCGGCCTGGAACAAGAAGTCTGGCCGCCCATAAGCGGTGGTGGCAGCCCTTGCCGGGGGATAGCGTATTATCCATCCAACCAGAGGATTTGTAACGCATCACAAAAGGAGGATCACCGATGACAGCAAAACAAGACCATTGGAATGCCGAAGACTATGCCGGGAATTCATCCGTCCAGATGCAGTGGGCTCTGGAACTCATCGCCTCGCTGTCCCTGAAGGGAAACGAACGCCTTCTGGACATCGGCTGCGGTGACGGAAAAGTCACGGCCCGCCTGGCGGAGCTGCTGCCGCACGGACGCGTTTGCGGCATCGATCTGTCGCCCGGCATGATTCGTCTCGCTCACGGGCAATATCCCCCGGAGAGTCATCCCAATCTGTCCTTCCTGCAGATGGACGCAACCGACATTCGTCTTCCCGACCTGTTTGATATCGCCTTCTCCAATGCCACCCTGCACTGGGTAAGCGATCACCTGGCTGTTTTACGCGGCATCCATGCCTGCCTTCTGCCGGGCGGAAAAATTTTGTTCCAGATGGGCGGCCGGGGCAACGCGGCTGAAATCATCGACGCCGTCCGGGACGTCATGGAGCGCCCCCAGTGGAAGAATTACTTTCAGGACTTTACGCCGCCCTATTCTTTTTACGGCCCGGAGGAATATAACCGCTGGCTGCCGGCGGCCGGATTTTCCGCCACGCGGGTGGAACTGATCCCGAAAGACATGCAGCATGAAGGTATGGATGGATTAAAAGGATGGATGAGAACTACGTGGTTTCCCTACACGGACCGCCTGCCGCCGGAGCGGCGGGATGATTTTCTCGACGAGGTGCTGCAAAGCTTCGGCGCGCTGCACCCGGTGGATGCCGGGGGACGCACACACGTCAAAATGATTCGTCTGGAGATCGAAGCCATTGCTTTCTAGCAGCGACTGATGCCTTTGCCTTACTAAGCGGCGTCACCGCACGCCGCCGTCATCCGGTGAAGGAGATGAGGCGGTCTGTCCTCCTCCCCGGACGATATCAGAGGAAATCCGGAAAGTCTTCGTGGATCAGACTCCATCGCTAGGTGTTCACAATTCAGCGTGAAACAAAACTGATTTTCTGATAAGAAACGAGTCAGCTTACACACATCATGAACAGTGAAAGCGTATCGGTTTCGGGCAAACAGGCGCGGTCGGAAAAGATGTAGACGGCAGTTTAACCACAACTTCACGGAGGGGCTATCAATGGGAATTCTATCTTGGATCGTCATGGGGTTAATCGTTGGAATCCTCGTCAAAGTGATCATGCCGGGCACGGGCCCCGGAGGGATCATCACAACAATTCTTTTAGGCATAGCGGGTGCTTTTGTCGGCGGATTCATTGGAACCGCATTGGGATTGGGAACAGTCACGGGATTCAACATCGGCAGTTTCGGGCTGGCCATCGTCGGTGCGATCGTCCTTCTGGTCATCTATCGCTTCATCAGGAAATGATGCACCCCGGCTGTCGGCCATCGACCACCGGTAACTTTTTCTTAAAGGGCTGGGCATGAAATATCTTACGGCTCTCGAAGCGAAACAGTTTGCACAACAATGGCTGCCGGCCTGGTCCGGAAACGATCCGGAAAGGCTGGCCGGATTCTATTCGGAAGACGCCTTTTATCTGGATCCGGGCATTCCCGACGGGGTTCGCGGAAAAAGCAACTTGCTGGCATATTTTCGCAAGCTGCTGGCCGTCAACCCCGATTGGGTCTGGACGCAAGTTGAAGGCATTCCGCTGGAAGATGGCTTTCTCAATAAGTGGCAGGCGGAGATTCCGGTGGCATCGACGACGCTGACGATCATCGGCGTCTGCTTTGTTCAGCTGGACGATGCGGGAAAAATCAGGCGCAATGAAGTGTATTTTGACCGTTCCCGTCTGCTTGCCGAAATTGCGAAACTCAGGAAGGGAAACGCATAGGCGGGGTCCTGATGCTGCCTTAAATCATTTTCTTGCACACTGACGATTACGACCTTGATCCGCGAAGATCCGCTTAATAATAAAGGGAGGGATTATTTCCTCATGATCAAATTGACCCGTGACAAACGCCGGAACCGGACACTGATTTTTCTTCTTTTTGTTCTAATCTTTACAGGATGTACGAATCTCGGGCTCAAAAGCAAACCTGCCAGCGTTCCTGAAGTGCGGCCGGGAATCCTGGCCCCGTATCTGCCTGTTCCATCCATTCCCAACAGCATGACGCTCCTTCCGCCGCCTCCCGCCGCCGGATCGGCAGCCGCCCAATTGGATGAGGACATCCGCCGCAAATATGAAGCGCAGAGGGGTTCGGCGCGCTGGAATCTTGCGGCGCAGGATGCCGAGCTGGACTTTCCCCTGGCGGCCGGAACATTTACCTGCGCGATGAATATCCGGATCTCCGAGCAGGATACGCCTTATTTATACAGAATACTCCGCCGTTCTTTTACCGACGCCATCATTTCGACCCTGAAGGCCAAAAATCATTATAAACGGATTCGCCCTTTTGCCGCCCACAATACATCCACCTGTTCGCCCGGCTGGGAAAAGGACTTGAAAAATGACGGTTCCTATCCGTCCGGTCACAGCGCCATCGGCTGGACCTGGGCGCTTATCCTGAGTGAAATCGATCCTGAACATGGCGACGCTATCCTCGCGCGGGGCCGGGCTTTCGGAGAAAGCCGCCTGGCCTGCAATGTCCATTGGTCAAGCGACGTCGTTGAAGGCCGCTTCATGGCATCGGCCGTTGTCGCCCGTCTGCACACCAGTCCTGACTTTCTTGCCGATTTAAAAGCGGCCAAAGCCGAAGTTGCGGCTGTCCGGGGCAAAGGGCCGGGGCCGACCCGCAATTGCGCCGAGGAAGCCGCCGCCCTGTCGCCCGGGCCGGTCTCAGCGCCGTCGGAACCGCCTTTGAAAAAATAGATCCCCGGAGGGATTCCAGGCGTTCCAAAATCGCCCATACAGTCAAAAAGGATCATCCCGTTTTCACAACCGGCAGAATACGTCACAATTGGAGGACTAACTGATGAAGACCCAATCCGGAACATACGCGGCCCAGGATGGAACGACTATCTTTTGGAAGGAATACGTTCCCGACAATCCCCCCAAAGCCCTGGTGCATGTCATCCACGGATATGCGGAGCACATTGAGCGCTATGGCAATGTCACGGGCGAGCTGCTCCCCGCGGGATACGCCGTTATCGGCAATGACCACAGGGGCCATGGCAGGAGCGAGGGGAAACGCGGTCATGTCAAAAGCTTTCAGGACTACATCGATGATGAAAGGCAGTTTTACAGGGACGTGATCAAGACGCGGTTTCCCGATATCCCTTATTTTGTGCTCGGTCATTCCATGGGCAGTCTTATTGCCATGAATTACGCGGAGCAGAATCCGGCCGGCATCCGGGGGCTTGTTTTATCGGGCACGGGATCACAGCCGGGAACGGACATCCCGAAGGTCCTGCTCATCGCGACGAAAATTCTCTCCACGCTGTTGCCCGCCGTGCACGTGAAGTCTCCGCTTCCGCCGGAATTCATTTCCCGCGACCCGGACGTGGTCAAAGCCTATGTTGACGATCCGCTGGTCTATAACGTCATTACCCCGCGGCTGGCTCATGAAATGAACCGGTATGTCGTGATCGGCGCCCAAAACGCCTCTGAAATCAAGATACCGGTTCTCATCCAGCTCGGATCACGGGATACCGCCTTTTCCGGACAGAAGGAACTCTTTGCCCTGATCGGCTCCGGGGACAAAACATTCAAATGCTACGACGGTCTCCGGCATGAAGTTTACAACGAACTGGCCGCCGACCGGGCCCGAGTGCTCGCCGATCTGAGGAACTGGCTGGATCAGCATATGTAAGCCGTTCACCATGGGTTTTTAGAAACGCAAGGAAGAGATAGTATAACACGAAGAAAGGCCCTCTTCCGGCACAGGGAGAAACGATGCGACGATTCTTCAGGGTTTTGGGCTGGTTTCGGTGATAATCGGTATTGTGCTTTGTCTTCTGGGCATCGCCAGTCTGCCGACCTGAGGCTTGATGTTTGCCCTTGCTTATTTTTTCTTCATCCCGGGAATCGTATTCGTGGTGCTCGGCGTCGTCATCGTGCGCGTGGCCGGCGCAAAAAAGGGATTACCCCCGGAAAAACAAACGGATGAAAAAGAAGACCGGGACATCTGTTAAGAATGACCGGTGATTTTTGAAGCGTTCACGAAACTCGAGCCGGATGAATCCATCATGGCTCTTATCTTTTGCATAAAGGCGGCAGGATCGTCCGTGTCGAGTGCAATCACTTCACCGGGACAAACGGCGCTTTTGTCCCGGGTTAAAATATTGTCGGCAAGAGCAGCAGCCGTCAGAGCAATGCCATGATTCCTGAGGAATTGCCGGGCGGGCAGCGACGCGACCGCTGTAAATATTTCTGCGATCGTGCCCGTATAAACAATCAGCCGCGCGGCGGCAAGCCCCATCACTTTATCGTGCAGAATTAATCCGGACCGGCCTTGAAATTCTTCCAGGGCATTCCATAAGGGACGGAGGCCTGCGCCTCCTGCAGAATAAATGACCGTTTCGCCTTCCAGGAGAGCCAGGGAATATCGGGTAAAATCAGGAATCAGCATAAATATTTTTTGATCGGCTTCATCATCAGATCGATCAGAAGCGCCCACAGGATATTTCCTAAAAGCAGAACAAGCGCCAGCCGGGCGATAAATCCGGCAGGCAGATGAACGAAGAAGTAATCGGACACGATGAGCCAGGGAAGCTGGCAGGCATAGGCGAGCATGGCCGCAGGAAGCATTTTCCCGGTTTTTTGAAAAAAGACGCCCGTCATGAATCCCAGGAGGGCGTTGCCAACCATGAGATAGGGATTGCCGAGAAAGACAGCGGCATAAAGCGAACCGGTCACGCCGGCAGCCAGGCCGCCCGCCGGGCCGAAACTTGCGGCCGCGAGAAATATCGCCGCCGGGAAGAAGTGAATCTTCCAGCTTTCGGCAAAGGTCAGATTCATCAGACTTAAAACAAAGGGCAGCACCACCAGCAGGCCGAAAGCCAGGGCGGCGCGCCTGTATGACTTAAGATCCGTTATCATCCAAGAGGAATTCATCATAGTCCCTGCCCCCATTTTTGCTTCGATTTTACACGATTGAGCGTTCTTTGAACAGTTAATTTTTAAACGGTTCGGTACAAACCCGGCAGGAGACTGCCACGATAACCGAATCGCCAGGGTAGCGCGTCTACTGCTTCTTCAGATTACTTTCTCATCTCAGCGATTGCCGTAAATCCGATCAGGACAGGGGGTTGCAACCCTCTTGTTCTGTTGTCAGGCTTCCTGAATCTATATAAAAGAACTTCCGACGCACTATACACCACCCGTTTATTACTTTAAACGGACATAATAGCTGTCCGCCAGATAAACGGCCGCCAGCGGGTTGTGGCCCGTTACACGGTCTTTGACTGCCAGGACGGTCACCGGCGCTTCGGCATACTTGAAAAACAGGGAATCATGGCCGACGCATAAGCCCAGCAGAATATTGAACTGAACCTGCGCATCATTCATGATCATCGCCTGGGCGATGGGATTACACATGGACTCATGCCTGCCCGCGCGGACTTTTTCTTCGTCTTTCAGACCGATGTCCTCCTTGGGGACCGCGCCCACTTTACAGATCACGGAAACCACTTCAAACCCGCGACGCTCCAGCATATCGGCCACGATCCCGGCTTCGCGCGCAAGCCCCACGCAAAAGACCAGGCCCAGACGGACGTATCCCATTTTTTGAGCAAACTCGCAGATCTCTTCGATTCTTGTTTTGACCGGATGAAGAACAAAGGGCTTTTGATCTTTCCCCGCGTAACACTCCCCTTCCTGGATGGATGCCTGCCTTGCAAATTCATGAATTGCGGGAGATGCATAAAAACTGCGGGCTTCATCACTGATTTTCTTTCCCGATACGGTCGGGCACCCTCCGGACGATTTCCCCCCGGGGCTCATACAAATTCTATCCATTGGAGTGAGCAGGCAATGCGCGCAGTCTGCCCGGCGGCTTTTCTCTTTCTTTTTCATAGCTTTCCTTTCATCAATCCCGGTTCGTCATTATAAATGGACAAATTGCGTCCGTCCATGCATTTATTTCATAATCTTTTGACTTGACTTATTATGAGCATATGCTTATAACTACCCGCAAGGAGATCAAGCCAGTGAGCAGACCCAAATGCAACCGCCAGATCTGCGGAGTTCCGGATAAGAATTATTTCAAGCCGCGGGGGATCCCCTCGGTCGATCTGCAGGAAGTTGTTCTGAGCCTCGATGAATTTGAAGCCATTCGCCTGGCGGACTATGAACAGCTTTATCAGGAAGAAGCGGCGGGCCGGATGAATATTTCGCGCCAGACGTTCGGCCGGATCATCGACACGGCGCACAAAAAAATCGCCGACGTTCTGATCAATGCCAAAGCACTGAAAATTGAAGGCGGGAAAGTTACTTTCAACGAGACCGTTTTGTGCGGCCGGGAGAAGGGCCGCGGAACCAAAAAAGACCATCAAATTTAAAAAGGAGTCATTTATGAAAATCGCATTACCATCCAGTCAGGATCAAGTGGACGAACACTTTGGCCACTGTGAGTATTTTACCGTATTCACGATCGACGACCAGAACAAAATCCAGTCACAGGAAACGATCACCCCGCCCGCCGGCTGCGGCTGCAAATCGAACATCGCGTCGATACTGGCTGGGATGGGCGTGAAATACATGCTGGCGGGAAACATGGGCCAGGGCGCCGTGAATGTTCTGGGAATGAGCGGAATCCAGGTTTTGCGCGGCTGCTCGGGAAATGTGAAAGATGTTGCGGAAAACTGGCTTGCGGGTAATGTCCGGGATAATGGCCTTGCCTGCGCGCAGCATGAACATGGCTGCCATGAGCATTAATTCCGGACGTCGGACTCCGATATGAAAACCGGAACGGCGGATAAAACCTCATCTTTGAATCACGGGGATGAGCAGAATATCATCCTCGATTCCATCGCCGATGGTGTGTTCACGGTGGATCAGGACTGGCACATCACATCTTTCAACCGTGCGGCGGAAAAGATAACCGGCGTAACCCGCGATGAAGCCATCGGCCAATTGTGCAAAGACGTTCTGAAAGCGGATACCTGCGAGAGAAGCTGCTGTCTGCGCGCCACCATGAAAAACGGCGATCCGATCGTCAATAAAAATGTTTTTATTATCGACGCGCAGGGCCGCCGTCTTCCCATCAGCATTTCGACGGCGCTTTTGCGCGATCGAAAAGGCAAGCTCCTGGGCGCAGTGGAAACGTTCCGGGACATCAGTGTCGAAGAGGATTTGCGCAAAGCCATCCGGGCAAAATATTCCTTCGCGGACATTATTTCCAAGAATCACCGGATGCTTCGTCTTTTCGACATTCTGCCGGACATTGCCGAAAGCGCCAGCACGGTGCTCATCGATGGCGAAAGCGGAACGGGCAAGGAGCTCATCGCGCGCGCCGTCCACAACTTAAGCCCCAGAAAACGCCAGCCGTTTGTCGCTGTCAATTGCAGCGCGCTGCCGGACACGCTTCTGGAGTCCGAACTTTTTGGTTACAAGGCGGGTGCTTTCACCGACGCAAAGAAGGATAAACCCGGCCGGTTTCAACTGGCCGAAAACGGCACGCTGTTTCTCGATGAAATCGGTGACATCACGCCGGCCATGCAGGTGAAGCTGCTGCGTGTTGTGCAGGAAAAAACCTATGAACCGCTGGGCGCCACAAAAAGCATTGAACACCATGTGCGCCTGATTGCGGCGACCAATAAGAATTTGGAGGATCTTGTCCATCAGGGACATTTTCGCGAAGATCTTTTCTATCGAATCAATGTTTTTAAAATCAGCCTGCCGCCTCTGAGGGAGCGTATGGAAGATATTCCGCTGCTGGCGGAACACTTCATCGCCCGCTTCAACACCCTGCAAAAAAAAGATATCACGGGCTTCAGTGATGACGCGATAACCGCTTTGATGACTTATGCCTACCCCGGTAACATTCGCGAATTGGCGAACATCATTGAACGGGCTTTTATTCTTTGCAAAACCGGCCTGATCGAGAAGAAGCACCTGCCGGAATCCCTGTTTGCAAATTTGTCAATCCAGGATGAGTCGGCATCACTCCGGTATGCAGCCTCGGCCTGTCTGATGTCCGCGCTTAAACAAAACAACTGGAACCGACTGAAAACCGCAAAACAACTGGGCATGCACAAAAGCACCCTCTACCGCAAGATCAAATCCCTCGGGCTTTCCATTCCGCAATAATCAGTATTCATGTGTGCAATAATGCGACCGTGTTCCATCTGGAAGTCGCATTATTGCGACTTCCAGATGAAGCCAACCAGGGGACATTAGCGCTATCTATTCAATGATAGATGGTTATTCTTATAAACAGCAGCTGGCATTCTTCCTGCAAAGCTTCCGGGTGAGAATGGCTTGGCGCAACGCCCTCCAGAATCGGAAATGAGGATTTATGAAAATTGCCCTGTCGGTATGGAAAGATTGCATCTCCACGGTTTTTGACGCGGCGGATCAGCTGGTTTTGGTGGAAAAAGACGGTGACGGCACGCTGAAACGCACGCCTGTCCGGCTCAATGCCGCCGATGCTGCAACGCGCGCTATGCAGCTTAAGGAGATGGAAATCAATGTGCTGATTTGCGGCGCGATTTCCCGACCGCAGGAAGCGGCAATTACGGCCTCCGGGATTACCGTTCATCCGTTTGTGCGCGGTCCGGTGCAGGAGATCATCGCGGCATATGAGAGCGGCCAATTGCATACAGCGGCTTTCGCGCTGCCGGGATGTCAGGGACGGGGAATGGGCGCGGGCCAGGGCAGACGACGCGGCAAAGGATGCCCCTGGAAATAAACGAGTTTTAGAAGAATGAAAGCAACAGCAGGCATAAAACCATAAGGAGAAAGTAAATTGAACCCGTATATTCCAAAAGAGATTTTTTTTACCAAAGGCGTTGGCACACACAAGGAGCAACTTCATTCTTTTGAGCTGGCGCTGCGCGACGCGGGCATTGAAAAGTGCAACCTGGTGCAAGTCTCCAGCATTATGCCGCCGGGTTGCCGCATCATTTCGCGTTCGGAAGGATTAAAGAAACTTCAACCAGGCGCCATTACATTCTGCGTCATGAGCCGGTGCTGCAGCAACGAACCCAAACGGTTGATTTCCGCGTCGGTCGGCTGCGCGATTCCCGTGGATAAAAAAGCTTACGGCTACATCAGCGAACACCACGCCTTCGGCTACACCGAGCGACAGACAGGCGACTACGCGGAAGATCTGGCGGCGGCCATGCTGGCCTCAACGCTGGGCATCGACTTCGATGTCGATGAAAGCTGGGATGAAAAGAAAGAGCTCTTTAAGATCAGCGGCAAGATCGTCGGGACGCGCAACACCACACAATCGTGTGTTTTGAAAACCGGGGATTACACGACGGTGCTGGCGGCGGCGGTTTTTGTTTTCTGAAAGCAAAAGTTAAGGGAGGAAATACTGATGAATGGTGCAAATCGCAGCGGAAGAGGAAATGGCGGCGGTCAGGGAATGGGTGGCGGCCGTGGCCGTAAGGGCGGACCGATTGCCGGCGGCGCGGCGGGCACCTGCCGGTGTCCCCATTGCGGCCATACAGAGCCGCATGAACGAGGCGTTCCCTGCACGCAGGTTCAGTGCCCGAAATGCAAGACGGCGATGGTTCGGGAATAGATTAACAATCGCCGGAAAGGAGGATTTTTATCATGCCAGGAGGAAATTCAACAGGCCCCATGGGAATGGGACCAATGACAGGTCGCCAGGCGGGATACTGTGCCGGCTACAATAGGCCTGGTTATTTAAACAACGCCTGCGGGCGCGGTATGGGAATAGGTTTTGGACGTGGAGCTAATTTCGGAGGGCGAGGCGGCGGATTAAGACGGCGTAATCGCTTTTTTGCCGCCGGCGTGCCGGGAAGAACACCGTTCGGCAGTTTTGGGGAGCCATTGCAACAAGCCGATCCGGAAACGGAAAAGCAGGCATTGAAGCATCAGGCCGAATATTTGCGGGCTGAAATTGACGCGATCAAAACGCGGCTTGACGAACTGAATGCAAAAGCCCCGGCAAATTAATTCCGGCAATCCGGAATTTCAAAAAGGCATGGCGCTGCTCATCCATGCCCGGCGGCGGCGGTGTGTTTCACTCAAGCTTCACACTGCCGCCGCTACTTTCCGGATCAAATAACGATTGGCGGGATATTGGACATAGGCGTGGATTCTATCCGCGTCAGGATGGCGGAGGCGCGTCTCCAGCCGCTTCGCGTCTCCGCCACCGATTGCAGAACGAATAGGCAACGGTCGCAACCGTTTCCTGCAGCACAGAAAGAGGAATGAGATTATGAAAATTGCTATCACCACATCCGGCAACGATATAAATGCGCCGCTCGACACCCGTTTCGGACGCGCACCGAAGTTTTTAATCTACGATCTGGAAGCCAAAACCTTTGAGATTGTCGATAATGAACAGAATCTGAACGCGGCGCAGGGCGCGGGCATTCAGTCCGCGCAAAACATTGCCAGGCAGGGCGTAGCAACGCTCGTTACCGGGCATTGCGGCCCGAAGGCTTTCCGCGTTCTCCAGGCGGCCGGCATCAAAATTTACAACACCTCCGCGGCAATCGTATCCGAAGCGCTGGAACTTTACGTTGCCGGCAAGCTGGCCGAATCGACGAACGCCGACGTGGAAGGGCACTGGGTATGAATCCATGTGATATCCTGTATCGCCCCATCGGCGTCATCCACAGCGAACACACGATCGCTGAAAAGACACCCATCCAGCCTGTTTACGCCAAAGGCTGCAAGGGACATGTTGAGCTGTGGCCGGAATTTGCCTGCGGCCTGAAAGACCTGAATGATTTTTCGCATATTTACCTGATTTATCACTTCCACAAAGCGTCAGAGGTCAAATTGATTGTAAAGCCGTTCCTGCAGGATGTGGATCGCGGCATTTTTTCGACACGCGCGCCGTTTCGTCCCAATTCCATCGGCTTAAGTGTCGTGGAGCTTCTCGGCATTGAAGGCAATATCCTGCATCTGAACAACGTGGATATCCTGGACGGCACACCGCTTTTGGACATCAAGTCCTACACGGCTAAATTCGATCTTCACCCTGTCAAGAAGAATGGCTGGCAGGACGAGGTGGACGAACATACTGCCCAGAGGCGGGGAAAGCGCGGGTATAGCCGAGCATGAAACCGCCTTTGATTGCAGCCGAACTTCGATCGCATGCTCCCTTTACGGCATTTGGAACCATCACGGGCATTGTCATCATGGCCGCATTTATTCAATTCCGGATCCCACGGGATATTTCGTCCACACTGTTCTGGGCGATGCATCCGCTGCATGTCCTGGCGAGCGCTCTGGTGACCACGGCGATGTACCGGCTGCATTCCGGCGGTGGCATCTGGCGAACGGTTCTGATCGGGTATGTTGGATCAATAGGCATTGCCACGTTGAGCGATTCTCTCATTCCCTTTGCCGGAGAATGGCTGCTTAACCTGCCTTATCGCGGCCTTCACCTGGGCTTTATCGAAAAATGGTGGCTGGTCAATCCGCTGGCTCTGGCCGGTATTGCGCTGGGCTATGTCATATCCCATACTAAAATTCCCCATGCGGGCCATGTGCTGCTCAGCACCTGGGCGTCGCTGTTTCACATTCTGATGGCGGTGGGAACGTCCATTGATGTCGTTACCGCCATATTGATTGCCGTCTTTCTGTTTCTGGCGGTCTGGGTGCCCTGCTGCACCAGTGACATTGTTTTCCCCCTGCTCTGGATTAAAAAAGAAAACGGCAACGGCGCACACAGGATATCCGCTTCCGATGGAGATGTAACATGAGAATAGCTATTGCTTCAGGCAAAGGCGGAACCGGCAAGACAACCGTTTCCGTCAATCTGGCCCGCACCATGGGTGTACCGGTTCAGCTCCTGGACTGTGACGTGGAAGAGCCCAATGCGCATCTCTTTCTTGCGGGAGACAAGGTCAAGGAAGAAATCGTCACGATTCCGATTCCTCAAGTGGATGAAGCGCTTTGCGACGGCTGCGGCGAATGCGGCAAATTTTGCGAATACTCCGCCATCATCACGATTGGAAAGGCGCCGCTGATCTTCCCGGAAATGTGTCACGGCTGCGGCGGCTGCACAAGGGTCTGTCCTCCCAAAGCTATTTCAGAGGTTGGCCGGCGCATCGGCGTGGTGGAAACAAGGCGCTCGGAAAACATCACGCTCATTGGCGGGTGTCTGGATGTGGGTGTGGCCATGGCGCCGCCGCTGATCCGGGCGGTCAAAAAGCGACTGCAAAATAATTTACCGGCGGTTCTGGATGCGCCTCCGGGGACATCCTGCCCGGTCATTGCGGCCATTCGGGATGCGGATCTGGTCTTGCTGGTCACGGAACCCACACCGTTTGGCCTGAATGATTTGTCGCTGGCCGTGGACATGGTGCGCGAACTTCATATCCCTTTCGGTGTCATCGTCAACCGGATGGGCAGCGGGGATGACCGAATACACGCTTACTGCGCAAAGGAAAACATTCCCCTTTTGCTGGAAATACCGGACGACCGGAAGATCGCCGAGAGCTATTCACGGGGAATTCTGATAGTCGATGCGCTGCCTGAATATCGAAACCTGTTTCAAAGCCTGATTGCAAAAGTCACGACATTTGGAAAGACAAGGAGTTTGTAAATATGCCAACTTACGAATATGAATGCAGCTGCTGCGGACTGCACTTCGAAAAACAGCAAAGTATCAAAGATGAGCCGCTTAAAGAATGTCCCGAGTGCCAGGGCGCTGTCCAAAGACTGGTGAGCGGCGGCAGTGGTTTTTTGATGAAAGGCCAGTCCTCCAGCCGCCGCGATTCGACAAAGAGTTGCTCGCTTGAAGAAACCGGCAAAACCTGCTGCGGAGCAAGCCGGCGGTGTGGCGAATCGCATTGTGGAGATTAGAAAATGAGTTCAAGCGATTATAAATACCTTTATGGCCCTGTTCCTTCCCGCAGACTGGGACGCTCATTGGGGATCGATCTGGTACCTTTCAAAACCTGCACATATGATTGCATTTATTGCCAGTTGGGGCGGACGACGAATAAAACCATGGAACGGCGCTCCTACGCGCCCGTCAAGGATATTTTCGATGAGTTGAAGATAAAACTGGCGTCGGGAGAAGCTCCCGATTACATCAGTATCGCCGGTTCCGGCGAGCCGACGCTGCATTCTTATATCGGCGAACTCATTGGCATGATCAAGAACATGACCAACATTCCCCTGGCCGTTCTGACCAACGGCTCTTTGCTTTATCTGCCGGAAGTTCGCGCCGCTTTGATGCGGGCGGATCTGGTGATTCCATCGCTCGATGCCGGCGATGAAAAGATGTTTCAATATGTCAACCGGCCGCATCCGGATATTTCCTTCGATAACATGGCCGACGGCCTGATTGAATTCACCAGGGATTTTCCCGGACAGTTGTGGCTGGAGGTCCTGCTGATTTCCGGCGTAACCGGCATGGCTGCGGATGTGGAGAAGATAGCCATCTTAGCACAGAAAATTGGCGCCCGAAAAGTGCAGCTCAATACAGTTTGCCGTCCGGCGGAGGAAGAGTTTGCCTGCGCCGTGGGAAAAAACCAGATGAAAAATCTTGCCAGTCTCTTTACGGGGGCGGTGGATATCATCAGCGATGAAGAATCCGCTGATCTTTCTGTCACTGCCGCAAAAGATGCCGCAGGCGAGGAAATTGTTTCCCTGCTGGCCAGAAGGCCCTGCACGCTTGCCGGAATCTGTTCGGGGCTGGGTTTGCATCCGCATGACGCAGCCAAAAAGCTGAAAATACTTGCCGACGAAAAGCGGATTACGACGATGCGTACGGAACACGATGTGTTTATAAGACAGAGGAAAAAGGGCAATGAAAGAATTAGTGATCATCAGCGGCAAGGGCGGAACGGGCAAAACCAGCGTCACGGCGTCTTTCGCCGTATTGGCTGACCGACCCGTCGTGTGCGATTGCGATGTGGACGCGGCGGACCTGCATCTGATTTTAGAGCCGACGATCCGCGAACGCCATGAATTCGAAAGCGGTCATGAAGCGGTCATTCGCCAGAACGACTGCACCGGTTGCGGCATCTGCCAGGATCTGTGCCGTTTCGGCGCGATTTCCAACACGGTGGATATGTTTTCCATTGATCCGGTTTCCTGCGAAGGCTGCGGCGTTTGCGTGTGGTTTTGCCCGGAAGGCGCCATTGATTTCCCCCGGCGGCGTTGCGGCCAGTGGTTTGTGTCGGACACTCGCTGCGGCCCGATGGTTCACGCGCGCCTAGGCGTGGCTGCCGAAAATTCCGGCAAACTGGTATCCACCGTGCGCCGGGAAGCCAAACATCTGGCTGAAGAAGAAAATTTGAACATGATGATTGTGGATGGTCCCCCAGGGCTGGGCTGTCCGGTGATTGCATCTCTTACCGGTGCATCTCAGATTCTGGTGGTGACAGAACCAACCGTTTCCGGTGAACATGATCTGGAAAGGGTGTTGTCGCTGGCCCGTCACTTTCAAATCCCCGCTGCGATATGTGTCAATAAATTTGATATTAATGAGGAAATGACAAAGCGAATTGAGGACAGAGCCGTAAGCGCGGGCGCAACCATTGCCGGACGCATCCGCTACGACGCATCGGTTACCCGGGCGCAAATACAAAAGAAAGCCGTCGTCGAACTTGACACGCCCGGAGCAGACGATATGAGGCAACTTTGGAAAAATCTAAACCTTGCAGAAGGGATGAAATAGTTGTGGAACTGCTTCACGTTAATAAAAAATAAAGGGAGGATACAGAAGTGGAAAGTAAAAAAACATGTGAGTCGTGCGGAGATTCAAGCTGCTCCGCCAAAAATCAGCGTCAAAACGAAAGCAAAGAGGATTATGCGGACCGCCGCCGTCTGGAGGCCAGGCTTTGCCGTATTGGACATAAAATTGTGGTCCTCTCCGGCAAGGGCGGCGTGGGCAAAAGCACCGTCGCGGTCAATCTGGCCACGGCCCTGGCGCTGCTCTCCGGCCTGCGCGTGGGCCTGCTGGACGTCGATATTCACGGCCCGAGTGTGCCCACCATGCTGGGGCTGGAAAATGAAACCCTCAAGGGCACTGAAGGAGAACTCCAGCCGGTGGAATTTGGCGGGCTGAAAGTAATGTCCATCGGTTTTCTGCTGCAAAACCCCGATCATGCCGTGATCTGGCGCGGTCCGATGAAGATGGGCGTCATCAAACAGTTTTTGACGGATGTAAACTGGGGCGATCTCGATTATCTGATTGTGGACGCCCCTCCGGGCACCGGTGACGAACCCCTGTCACTGTGCCAGTTGATTTCGCCGCTGGACGGCGCGGTCATTGTCACAACACCGCAGCGCGTAGCGGCAATCGATGTCCGCAAATCCATCAGCTTCTGTCAGCAGGTCAACGTGCCGGTACTGGGCGTGGTCGAAAATATGAGCGGCTTTGTCTGCCCCAAATGCGGCGAACTCACGCAGGTTCTTCCCGAAGGCGGCGGGAAAAAGATTGCCTCGGACATGAAAGTGCCTTTCCTGGGCGCAATTCCTCTGGACCCGGCCATCGCCCAATCCGGCGATAGCGGCCGCGTGTTCATTTATCACTCGTCTGAAACACCGACGGGGAAGATCATGCAGGATATCATTGATCAGATTACCGATCCGGATAAAACAAATAAACTGAATTCATAAGGAGAAAACACCATGAAAATCGCAATACCGTTAGCGGAAGGAAAGTTGACCATGCATTTTGGTCATTGTGCGAGCTTCGCCATTGTCGAAGTGGATGACCAATCAAAGAAAATATTAAAACGTGAAGACATCGCCGCGCCGCCGCATGAGCCTGGGCTTTTGCCGCCGTGGCTTGCCCGGCAAGGCGCAAACATGATCATCGCGGGCGGCATGGGCCAGCGCGCCCAGGAACTTTTTGCCCGTGAGGGCATCCAGGTGGTGGTCGGTGCACCTATAGAGGCGCCGGAAAAACTGATTGCGGACTTTTTCACGGGCACGCTGCAGACCGGCAAAAATGCCTGCGACCACTGACAACAACGGTTGTCATATAAAAAACAACCGGCAATCGGTTCGAATTTGACGGACCGGATAAATAATGTATAATCCGGACGCCGGTTGACACATCGTTCGTTCTTAATCACGATCGCAACCTTTTCTTAAGAGGAGTATCGATACCATGGCAAACATATCCCTGAAAGCAGTGGACAAAGTCGAGATTATGACGTTGCAGGACAACTACATCGAGATGACGGCGATGGATAACAACGCCATAGTTACAAGAGCCGCACCTTTGAAGGACGGTGAAATCAGGGCTTCCCTGCTGGCCGAACATGGCTTTTCTGCCCTGGTCAAAACAACCTCAGCGGGCTCGGTCCATACACTGCTTTTTGATTTTGGGTTTTCCGAAGATGGTGCGGCCCGAAACGCGGCCACCCTGGGGCTTAACTTAAGCGAAGTTGAAGCGGCGGCCCTGTCCCACGGCCACAGCGACCACACGGGCGCACTACAGGCCTTCGGTGCGGCCATCGGCAAAAAGAACCTGCCGCTGGTTGTCCATCCGTCCGCGTTCAAATCCCCGCGCTACCTGAAACTGGGCGAAGACTTCAAAATCTATTTTCCCAAACTGACACGCGAAATGATTCAAGCCGCAGGTTTTTCTGTTATGGAATCGGAGACGCCCCACTTGTTGCTTTCCGATACCATTCTTTTTCTGGGCGGTATTCCGCACAAGACGGATTTTGAAAAAGGCTTCCCGATTGCTCACTGTCTGACACAAGGCAAAGAAATCTGGGACGCCATTGAGGACGATACCTCCATCGTCATGCACCTGAAAGACAAAGGCCTGGTGATTCTCTCCGGCTGCGCGCACGCGGGCATTATCAACACAATCCAATACGCAAGAGAGGTCACCGGCATTGATCAGGTACACGTGGTGATGGGCGGTTTTCACTTGTCCGGACCTTTATTTGAACCGATCATTGAACGTACCACGCAGGAACTGCAGAAATTTCATCCGGCTTACGTCATCCCGACACACTGCACAGGCCGTAAAGCCATCATGGCTATGGAGAAAGAAATGCCGGATCAGTTTATTTTGAATATGGCGGGAACGAAGCTCACCTTCGCGTAGAGCGAAAGGTGAGGGGCTATAGGCGAGAGGCAATGGGCGAAAATGGTATGTAGTGTATAGCTCGTAGTAAAAAAATAGGCGATGGGCGATGGGCGATGGGCGATAGGCTGTTAGCCATCAGCTGCCAGATACGAGATGCGAGCGACAAGCTGCGCGATATAAGCAACGAGTGACGAGTAACGAGCTACGCTTCACGAGATACGAATTACGAGATACGAGCTACAAATTACGAGATACGAGGTTTTTTATGACACAAAAAGCATTTCAGGATTATTATCCGGATCACTTCAGCCATTGCTACGGCTGCGGCCGACTCAACCAAGACGGCATGCAAATCAAAAGTTACTGGGACGGGGAAGAAGCCGTTTGCGTTCACATCCCGAAAGCATTTCACACGGGTGGCGCGCCCGGAAACGTCTACGGCGGTCTGATCGCATCGCTCATCGATTGCCACTCCATGGGCACGGCCGCCGCGGCCAAATGCCGGTCGGAAAACCGGGAACTGGGCTCTGAGCCGGCGCTTCGTTTCGTGACCGCGTCGCTCCATGTGAACTATCTCGCGCCGACACCAATGGGCGGACCGCTGGAAATCCGCAGCCGGGTCAAGGAAATCAAGGGGCGCAAAGTGATCGTGGAATCGCGGCTCATCGCCTGCGGCAAAGTCTGCGCAACAGGCGAAGTCGTCGCCGTCCAGATTCCGGAGAATATGAAGCCCGCTGATTTGAAAAAATAGCGCTCTGAAAAATTACCCTTCATTGATTTGCAGTAAAGGAGATATTTTATCTTGAACCGTCATATTAAAAGTTTTTATTTCAGCGCCACAGGCACCACCAGGAAAATCGTGACCGGCATAGCCGATAAACTTGCTGAATATTCGGGCGGGAAAACAGCTCAAAATATTGATTTTACATTACCGGATGCCAGAAAAGAACCGGCGTCTTTTACCGGGCAGGATATTGTTGTTGCCGGACTGCCTGTTTATGCGGGCAGGGTTCCCAATGTATTGTTAAAATATTTAAATACCATCGAAGGAAACGGCGCCCTGGGAATAGCCGTGGTGGTTTATGGAAATAGACATTATGACGATGCGCTGATCGAATGGCGGGACATTCTGGAATCAAGAGGGTTCAAAGTCATTGCTGCCGGTGCGTTTATTGGCGAACACTCTTTTTCCCGAATCCTGGGCCAGAACAGACCTGATGCACAGGATATGTCACTCTTCACGGAGTTTGCGCGGCAGATTTATCGAAAGATGACAGCACAAAATACATTGGAAACTATATCCGTGCCGGGAAAACAGCCGTACCAGGCTTATTATCGGCCAAAAGATAAAGACGGCAACCTGGTTGCCATACACAAGGTGATCCCCAAAACCAGCATCGACTGCGTCCACTGCGGCCTCTGCGTCAGCCTCTGTCCCATGGGGTCCATTGACTCGGAGGACGAATCCAGAATAACGGGAATCTGCATTAAATGCTGCGCCTGCCTCAAAAACTGTCCGGTAGAGGCAAAATATTTTAATGACGCCAATTACCTGTGGCACAAACAGGAATTGGAAGCAGCATTCACTTCGCCGCGCCGGGAACCGGAATTCTTTTTATAAGATAAATACAATGTGTTGATTTAGATCATCAGCCTGTTGAGCGTCATGACGCTTGCGGCCATGAAAAATAAAAAGATCTGTATCGAAGACTGATCCAGTCTGTTGATGCATTATAGAATTTTTAACATCCATGGAAAAAGAGGAGATTCTTTATGACCCAAAGAAGAAACATTATCGTGATCGGCGGATCGGCCTCCGGTCCCAAAGCGGCGGCAAAAGCCCGACGGATTGACAACGATGCCGAGGTCGTCATTTTGCAAAAAGACGCGGATCTTTCGATGGCGTCGTGCGGCTACCCCTATTACGTCGGCGGTTATTTCGACGACCGCAACCAGCTTTTGTGCACGCCCACGGGTGTTGTGCGCAGCCCCATGTTTTACTTGAACGCCAAGGACATCGACGCCAAAGTGAATACCGAAGTGACGGCTATCGACACGAAGAGCCGCGCCGTCTCGTTTAAAAATATTACGACGGGGGAAACCGGCACACTGGCCTATGACAAGCTCATCATTGCCACCGGCTCCGTACCGCGTATACCGCCTGTTCCCGGCGCGGATCTCGACGGCATTACCACGCTGCAGTCCATGAAAGACGCTGATTTTCTGCGGAAGGTCAGCGACGAAGGCAAAATTAAAAAAGCCGTCGTCATCGGCGGAGGCCTCATCGGCATCGAAACGTGCGAAGCCCTGCAGCTGGCGGGCATTGAAATCACCGTCATCGAGCTTCTGCCGCAGCTGCTCACCTTCCTCGACCTGGAACTGGCGAAGCTTGTGGAAAATCATGTCAAGAGCAAAGGGGCCAACGTCATCACGGACAATGGCATTGCGGCCTTTTTAGGTGAAAATGGAAAGCTCACGGCCGTGAAACTGCAAAACGGCACGGAACTGCCGTGCGAACTGGCGGTGGTGGCGATCGGCGTGCGCCCCAACGTCACCCTGGCTGAACATGCCGGCTTGAAAATCGGTGAATTGGGCGGCATCGACGTCAATGAATACATGCAGACATCCGATCCCGACATCTATGCCGTCGGTGATTGCGTCGAAACCGTCAACAGGATTACCGGCAGGAAAGTACTGGCGCCTTATGGCGATCTCGCCAACTTGCAGGGACGCGTGGCAGGCGAAAACGCCGCTTCAACAAACTGCGTGACTTTTCCCGGAACCATTCAGACCGGCATTTGCAAAGTCTTTGATTACGCTGCCGGCTCCACAGGACTCTCGGAAACGGCGGCTAAACGGCTCGGTCTTTCGGACATTGTCACGGTCATCAACGCCAGCCCCGACAAACCGGGATTTATGGCAGGCAAGTTGCTGATCACGAAGCTCATCGCCGATTCCAAAACCGGCCGTATGCTCGGTGCACAATGTATCGGACCGGGCAACGTCAGTAAACAAATCGCCCAGTGGGCCATGGCCATTCAGGGAAAGTTGACTGTTGAGGACCTCATTAACGCCGATTTGCCTTACGCGCCGCCCTTCTCGCTGGCCATCGATCATTTCATTGCCACGGCTCACATCATGCAGAACAAGATGAAAGACAGGATGAAAGGTATCAGCTGCAGGGAAGTTCATGAGAAAATACTGGCCGGGGAGAAACCTTTCCTGATCGACACGCGAGGCCCGGATGAATTTGAACAAATGCGCCTGGGCATCGGCGAGACCTTGATTCCTCTGGGTGCGCTGCGTAAACGCCTTAAAGAGATTCCGGAAGACAAAAACCGCGAAATCATCTGCTACTGCAAGATTTCTTTGCGCGGCTACGAGGCCGCGCTCGCGCTCGAAGGCAACGGTTGGAAAAATGTCAAGGTTATGGAAGGCGGCATCATGGCCTGGCCGTATTCGCGAGAGAAATAAAGGAGCAAAAATATTCATGAACATCTGTACCTATTTTTATGAGGAGTTGTCCTATGGACGATGAACAAATCAAAAAGGAGATGATCGATCTGGTTATGGAAAAGATCACGGGCGGTCTTTCCGAAAAGGTTGTTGATTACGGGACCCACCCGAGAAATTACGGAAATCTGGACAAACCCGACGGCTATGCCAGGATCACCGGCCCCTGCGGGGATACCATGGAAATGTACTTGAAAATCAGAAATGATAAAATTGACGATATCAGCTACACGACGGACGGCTGCATGACCTCCCATGCCGCAGGAACGGCCGCCACCGTCATGGCCAAGGGCAAACCCGTTCGGGAGTGCATTAAAATCAACCAGAGCGGCATTCTGGAACATCTGGGCGGCATGCCCGAAGATTCGCAGCATTGCGCGCTTCTGGCCGCCAACACATTTCACAAATCCCTGCGAGACTATGTGGTAGGTAAGAAAACATAGAGGAATGACCCATATAGCAGACGTTGCGATAAAGAGAACTTAAGTTTGAAAAAGAAAGGAGGAAAATAATTTACGCAAAATCTGAAAGATGAAATCGGTTCATTAAACTAACATCACCCCAAGGGAGGAATGCACATGGATCTGAAAAAAGTTTCCTGTATTGCGGCAATAGCACTCATGGTGGGATTTTTTTTAACGGCGGGCACTTGTTTCTCCGGCGAACGAGGTTTCGACGATCGCGAAATTCGAATTGCTCAATTTGGTCCTCAAACAGGGCCGGCTGCGACATGGGGCGCTGTCGCCAGGGGAGCCAAACTTCTTTTTGACTTCGTTAACGAAGAAGGAGGAATCCACGGAAGGAAGATCCATTATTTCATAAGGGATGATCAATATAATCCTACACAGGCAGTCGCGCAAGTACGGGAACTGGTAGAACGGCAGGGCATCTTCGCTTTTACAGGCGGGGTATCCGGTTCCGGCTGCCACGCTGTTAAAGATTATCTGGAGCAGAATAAAATTCTCTGGGTTGTCCCGGGCACCGCTGCATTAAACCCTGTTCACACTCCTCCCAGTATTTATCGATTTCACTCATACCCGCTGTTTGAAGATGAGGCAAGTATTGTAACAAAGTATGCTGTGGAAAAACTGGGGCACAAAAAAGTGGGGTTTTTGTACCAGAATGATGTCTTCGGCAAGGCCGGCCTGGCCGGATGCAAACAGCGGCTGTCTACCTACGGCCTTCAACTGGTTGCCGAGCTTCCTGCGGAACCAACGGCGTCTGATCTTTCTTCTCAGATTCTGCGGCTTCAGAGCGCCGGGGCGGAAACCGTACTGATGTGGGTAAGTCCGTCATTGGCAATTATAACTCTCAAAACGAGCGCAAGCCTCGGGTTTAAACCGCAATGGATTGCCTTTAACGGTCTTTCGGATTATCCTCTCATGTATAAACTAACGAACGGCCTTTTTGAAGGCGTTATCACGTCGGCTTTCATTCCTACGCCCGAGTCTAATGATCCGTTAATGCTGAAATATCGGGAGGCGGCAAAAAGACTGGCGCCGCAAGAGCGCTGGGGCGTGCTTTTTATAGCGGGGATATCTTTTGCCGAGCCACTTGTGGCAGCAATGAAACTTGCCGGGAAGGACTTGAGCACCGACGCCGTTATCAATGAACTGAACAAATTTAAAAATTGGAAAGGAATTGGCGCTCCTGTAACATGGAATAAAAATCAACGTCAGGGCACCGATGCCGTCCAGATCATGCGATGCGGTCCCGGCGGATCTCACAAGGTTTTGCAGGATTGGACATCTAATGAACTCGCGACATGGAAGAAAAAGTAGCCGTTTGCTTCCGCCGTATCTGCCGCTTTGATACGACGGAAGCATCGTGGACGGATTTTCTTTAATTTGATTGGTTTTATAGAAGAACCTGAATAAGCGGCGATGGACTGGCTAACCGATAAGATCATCAAACATGAGCGTATGAGTAAAGAGAGCAGGAACAGACTTAAAACCCGAAATATGGAAAGGAGGTAAAATAATAATGACTGAGAAAATCAAGGCTGGTTGCGCCCGTCCTACGGGTGGACCGGTCGGAGAAAAACCGAAGGCGAAACAGGAAACTCCGCAGGAACCGATTATCAAGGAGGGAAAAAGCATGGTTACCGTCGGCAAGAAAGCGCCGGACTTCACGGCACCCGCGTATCAAAAAGGTAAGTTCATTTCCGTTCAACTGTCCGAATACCTCGGGAAATGGGTCGTTTTGTGCTTTTATCCCGGCGATTTTACGTTTGTCTGAGCCACCGAAATCTCTGCGGTCGCAGAGAAATATCCCGAATTTAAAAAATTGGGCGTCGAAGTTCTTTCCATGAGCGTGGACAGCGTTTTTGTCCACAAAATGTGGGACGATCATGAATTGTCTAAAATGGTCAAAGGCGGCATTCCCTTCCCGATGCTTTCCGACGGGGGCGGCAAGGTGGGCAGCATCTTTGGCGTTTATTTAGAAGACGCGGGCGTGGAAGCCCGCGGCCGGTTTATCATCGATCCTGACGGCATCATCCAGGGTCTTGAAGTTCTCACCCCGCCGGTGGGACGAAACGTCATGGAAAGCATCCGGCAGATTCAGGCCTTCCAGCATGTCCGCAAAACCAAAGGCGCCGAGGCCACACCTTCCGGCTGGAAACCCGGCAAACCGACACTCAAACCCGGCCCGGATCTCGTGGGCCGCGTCTGGGAAGTCTGGAAAACCAGCTCAGCGTTTGACGATTAACCAGCAACTGCCAACAGACTGCGGGTGGTGCCGACACATCACCCGCAGTCTGCATCCAAAACTTCTACGCTTATCTGATTAAATTTCCCTTGACATGTATGTCATTAATGACATATGACCCCTGCGATGCATATGCTATGAAAAATATATGCTTCACAAAACATAGACGAGGTGGCCACTGTGAAAAACTGCAAAATTGCTGTCGCAATCGTGTTGATTCTTTTGATGAGTTCATTCCCCGCCCTGGGCCAGGAAAAGATTTCGGTCGCTGTTGCGGCAAACTACATTGCGGCCTTTAAAGAACTGGCGGCCGATTTTGAAACAAAAACAAAGATTAAGGTCGAAGGGACTTTTTCCTCCACGGGAAATCTTTACAGTCAGATCACCAACGGCGCTCCATACGACATTTTTTTATCCGCCGATGAGAAGCGTCCTGACATTTTGTACAGAGACGGACTTGCTGATCAACCGTTTGTTTACGCCAGAGGTCAGGTTGTTTTGTGGTCGGCAAACATAAATTTCTGTAAGGCAAAAGAGTGGCAGGATGCATTGAAGAACGATCTGATCAAAAAAATCGCCATCGCCAATCCCGTTACCGCGCCATACGGAACCGCTGCGCAAACAGTGCTCCGGAAAACCGGATTGTGGGATGCGCTTCTCACAAAACTGGTTTATGGCGAAACCATTGCCCAGACGTTTCAGTATGCATCAACTTCGGCGGTTGACGCCGGATTTTGCGCGCTGTCGGCCACGGTAAGCGTGGAAGGAAAGAAAGGCTGTTTCTATGCGATTTCGGAAGCGCCGGATATTATTCAATCGGCCTGCCTTTTGAAAAGATCCCAAAACCGCAAGGCGGCAGAGCAGTTCGTTGCATTTTTAAGTTCGGGCGAGGCGCAAAAGATTAAGGCAAAGTTCGGCTACCGGTAAGCTGCCGCGGCAAGGTCGTCCTGGCATTTTGCCACAAGGACGACACGATCGATTAAACAGTGAATATTATTTGCCGAAAAAATATGGGCCTTACGCTGCTTCCGAAGCAGCCCCGGACGCTGATCGACGAAATCGACCACAACATGCGATAATGGCACCGGCGTTATTTATCAGCCTTTGGGAAATATGGATTTGATGATTTTAAAATATTTGTCTGAGAAACGGACCGTTCCTCCATCGGGAGAAGCGCTTCAACCCGCGGGGAGCGGACCGTCGAGGATATCTTCGACGGGATCGCCCGGACGGACGCCCTGCAGATCAACACCCTTCCCGGTTTTTACCGGGCACACTCCAGCCGACCTTTTGTTTTTTACACGCCATCGCATAGATGCCCTCCAACCCCGTACGCGTTGATTCTACACGATCCGGATTCATGCTTCCAGAGGAATTTGTCAGGTTGTTTTGTTTTTTCAGGATTCGAGCCTGTCTGATATTCATGATTCGTTATTGACAATCGTTCGCTGTTCATTAAATTGACTTGACAAGACCGAGCGGCCGTGGTTATGGAGAGAAACAAACTGGAATGATTCCGAATGAAGAAGATCAATAAAGAAGACCTGATCGGTCAGTTAAAGGAAAAAGGCCTCAAGATTACGCCGCAGCGTCTGGCGATCATCGACGCGCTCGTGGAAAACCGTGACGCGCATCCCGGCGCTGCCTTGATTTACAGCGAAGCCGGCAAGAAAGCCAGGAGCGTCAGCCTGTCCACGGTTTACGCGACGCTGAAAGAATTTTCCGAAAGCGGCCTGATCAAACAACTGGAGTTTGACCGGATGGAAAACCGTTACGACGGCGATCTGTCCGAGCATATCAACCTCATCTGCAAACGGTGCGGGACGATTATCGACTACCACATCCCTGCGACCCTGGAACCAAAGGACATCGCCCGTAAAGCGGGTTTTGTTGTCACGGATACCCGGATGGAATTCTACGGGTACTGCCGCGACTGCCTCAAACGACCCGACTAAGCTTCTCATCCTGCCGCCTGTCGGCCTGCTAACCGAGGATGAAAGAGGCAAGATGAGCAGTTTTTATTTTTTAATCAAGAATCATTCCAGAATAAAGATAGAAAGGAGAAACATCATGACCGAAGAAAGCAAGTGCCCGGTAACGGGCCAGATGAGCAGACCCGTATCCGGCGGCGGTACGTCGAACCGGGACTGGTGGCCGAATCAATTGAATCTGAGGATTCTTCATCAGCACACGCAGAAAAGCAATCCGATGGGCGGGGCGTTTGACTACGCCAAAGAATTCAAGAAACTCGACCTCGCGGCCGTGAAGAAAGACCTCTATCAACTGATGACCGACTCTCAGGACTGGTGGCCCGCCGACTGGGGCCACTACGGCGGACTCTTCATCCGGATGGCGTGGCACAGCGCCGGCACCTACCGCATGGGCGACGGCCGCGGCGGCGCGGGGTCCGGTTCCCAGCGCCTGGCGCCGCTGAACAGCTGGCCTGACAACGTGAACCTCGACAAGGCGCGCCGCCTGCTGTGGCCGATCAAGCAGAAATACGGCAGGAAAATCTCCTGGGCCGACCTGATGATCCTTGCCGGCAACTGCGCCCTGGAATCGATGGGATTTAAGACCTTCGGCTTCGCAGGCGGGCGCGAGGACGTCTGGGAGCCCGAGGAAGACATCTACTGGGGCTCCGAGGATACCTGGCTGGGCGACAAGCGCTACTCGGGCGACCGCGATCTCGAAAATCCGCTCGCCGCCGTGCAGATGGGCCTGATCTACGTGAATCCGGAAGGCCCCAACGGCAACCCCGATCCGGTCGCCTCCGGCCGTGACGTTCGCGAAACCTTTGCGCGCATGGCAATGAATGATGAAGAGACCGTCGCGCTGGTCGCCGGCGGGCACACCTTCGGCAAGTGCCATGGCGCAGGTCCCGCGACCCATGTGGGGCCGGTGCCTGAAGCCGCCGGCCTCGAAGCGCAGGGCCTCGGCTGGAAAAGCAGCTTCGGCGCCGGCAAAGGCGGTGATGCGATCTCGAGCGGCCTCGAGGGCGCCTGGAAGCCGAACCCGACCAGATGGGACATGGGCTATCTGACTGTTTTATTCAAATACGAGTGGGAACTCGTCAAAAGCCCGGCCGGCGCGAATCAGTGGCTGGCGAAGAACGTAGCCGAAGAAGACATGGTGGTTGATGCGCACGACCCGTCGAAGAAGCGCCGCCCCATGATGACCACGGCGGACCTCTCGCTGCGCTTCGACCCGATCTACGAACCGATCGCCAGGCGATACCTGGCCAATCCCAGGAAATTCGCCGACGCCTTCGCCCGGGCCTGGTTCAAACTGACCCACCGCGACATGGGCCCGCGTTCGCGCTATCTTGGCGCGGAGGTCCCCAAAGAGGAGCTGATCTGGCAGGACCCCGTCCCCGCCGTCAATCACAAACTGATCAACAAGCAGGACATCGCCTCCCTCAAGAGCAAGATCCTGGCTTCCGGCCTGTCCGTGCCGGAGCTGGTTTCAACCGCCTGGGCCTCAGCCTCTACCTTCCGCGGCTCCGACATGCGCGGCGGCGCCAACGGCGCGCGCATTCGCCTGGCGCCGCAGAAGGATTGGGAAGTGAACGAGCCTTCAAAGCTCGCGAAAGTACTCAAGGCCCTGGAGCGCATCCGGAAGACCTTCAATAAAGAACAGGCAGGCGGCAAGAAAGTATCGCTGGCCGACCTGATCGTCCTCGCCGGCTCAGCGGGTATTGAGCAGGCGGCGAAAAACGCCGGTTACAAAATGACGGTCCCTTTCGCGCCGGGACGCATGGACGCCTCGCCCAAGCAAACCGATGTCGCCTCCTTTGCCGTGCTCGAACCGAAAGCGGACGGTTTCCGCAACTACCAGAAGACCGCCTATGCCGTTTCGGCCGAGGAATTGCTGGTGGACAAGGCACAGCTCCTGACACTGACAGCTCCGGAGATGACTGTTCTGATCGGCGGTCTGCGTGTACTGGGCGCTAATTTCGGCGGCTCGCCGCATGGCGTTTTCACCGCGCGACCCGGGACGCTGACCAACGACTTTTTTGTAAACCTGCTCGACATGGGCACTGAGTGGAAGGCGTCATCGAATGACTCGGACGTGTTCGAAGGACGAGAGCGCAAGACGGGTGAACCCCGATGGACGGCCACCCGTGTCGACCTGATCTTCGGTTCAAACGCTCAGCTCAGGGCCATTGCGGAAGTTTATGGATGCAAGGACTCGCAGGAGAAGTTCTTCGAAGACTTTGCGGCGGCATGGAACAAAGTCATGAACCTGGATCGCTTCGATCTGGCGTGATTTAAATTTGCAATTCCTGCAGCAGGCCACCGATTCCTCCCCCCTTGATACCCTGAAGGGCACACGTGGGGGAGGACAAGTGGGGATGATGAACACGCATTCCGGTGCTTCACCCTCCCCTGACCCCTCCCGTTGGAGACTGTGTCGCAATTATTTTTTGCGTCGTAAGATTTAACTGCTCTTTGACAACAGAATATTAGAAAATCATTTTGAAGACCGAAATCGGTTGAGAATCTGTTACGGGCAGATCGTTTTTTGAAA
>JAIGNE010000052.1:0-33129 GCA_036528635.1 Deltaproteobacteria bacterium | reverse complement strand
TGAGCTAAGAAATATCATGGAAATGAAGCTCAAAAAGATTACACGACTTCGGTAACATCTTTTATGAGGCAACGTTTCTCTCTCACGCTCTTCTTTCGGTAACATTTATTTATGAGGCAATAGGCGAGAGACCGTCCGAAGGAAGCCGGAGGCGAAACGATGAGACAAGCCTGTCTTGGACCTGATCCGGGAAACCCAAACAGCATACAAGGCCCGGTCTCCGGGTAAGTCAGCATGCATGTCCTTCAGGGGACAACATGACAAAGCCCGGGATCAGGAAACAGGGTAAATGCTGTGGTTGTATCGGGGCAGTTCACACGCCTGTCCGGGGAGCCCTGTTGCGGCTGGCGAAGACGCCGGCTACACAGACCGGCATGACCAATCGATGGTTAAAGGATCAAGGGTTGTTGTCTGTAAAAGACCTGTGGGTGAACATTCACTGCCCGGCTACGGCGTCCTGAATGCAGTGAAGGATCATCTCTGTGAACGCCTGGTGCGGACCCGCATGCCGGGTGATGTGGGGGCCGGGGGAGAAAACCCCTCGACTACCCGATTGTGCTTTTCTATGGTGCATTACACTTTTGCCAAAACATACTCAAATGTAAAAATTGCAGCAAATGAATATAAATATAATTCCCAAATCAATATTGAAGAAGTGAATAATTTTACGCCGCGATCTGACTTATAAATTATTACAGCACAATGAATTATTTGAAACAGCAATAATGGCAAAATAATATGCGGGACTATTTCAGAATATGATTGAGGGCGCCAACCGTCTCGAAATGGACGGGAATGAACTTACCTTGAGCATAGCAATACGGCTTATATCGGGCCACGGCTTCTCCTCAGCCATGGATTCAATTGAGATGACTATTTCTATGATACATTCCCGGTCCTGTTTCATATATTTTAAACGCTCAAATGGGCTTTTTCTAAAGGTTCAACGAAAAGATCAGCCGAAGCGTTAGCGATCGGCTGTGTTGCTTTTGTAAAACTTTTTTTTCGCCTTTCCTTTCCGGTACGCCATAGTGAGCACGAAACGGCACAGGAGCTTCCTCCATCCGGATATTTTGTACGATTCTGACGCAAGCTCGCGGCCGCATTTGTAGCACGCCGGCACATACCAAGAAAAAGGCGCGCCGCAGTCTGGGCACGACCAGCGTTTTTTCTGTGCATCAAGCCAGTGATCCACGCCATAGCGTTTAATAGCCGCCAGGCTGGCTGGAGCTTCGTGGGTGTGCGGAAGAAACTTCGCCACTGTTTGCCATGTGCTGTAGTCTTTGCATGGGTAATCAGCGCAGTCGATGCAATGCGCGACGTTCTTCTCCCTCGCGCAGCGCCGAAGGCTACATGTGCTGCAGCCAGCATATACGGTGCCGGACTTGCAGCCGCAGCAAGCGAGGTCCGCTTTCGGCACACTTCCGAGACAGGCGACAAACCCATCGGTGCGGCCTGTTTGGCTATACGCTGCAATTGAGCACGCTCCGCAGTAGATTCCACAGTATGTATCAGGATTTAATATATTCATTTTGCTTCACCTCGGTACATAAGCCCATGTTCAACCATATCTTGTTTATCATTCACTTCGTTTAACGACAAGCTAAGCCGGAGCTTAACGATCGGCTGTATTGCCCTCGTTAGAATAGTATTTTAAAATTATTACTTTTATCCGTTTTTATTCCGTTAACATAGCATTGTACCGGTATATTACTTGCCAGAGCGGCCAGGCATCTATTGCAATTTGTACAAGAAGCTTTTGTGGTTTTTCCTTCCCTTATTTTCTTTACCAGGGACGGCTCCCTAATAAAAGGGCGGCACATTGATATGAAGTCGGTATGACCGTTGTTAATTGCTTCTTCCATAGATGAAACATGCCGCCATCCTCCCACCGCTAACAAAGCGGTTTCCCCAATAACAATTCTAATCATTTTTGATGCTTCGACATTATATCCCTCAAAATTTTTATATTTACCCTCCATGTTCTTTAATACCACTTTCATTTGAGACCTTTGTGATTCAGGATACCTCAGTAATAATTCTTTAACAGGGACATCTCCCCTGCACATATTGAACGAAGAGAGCAATGAAGTTCCGCAACTAACCTCTAGGCCATCTATGCCTAGATCAGCTATCCGCTTGGCATAATGAGTTGCCAGTGTGGGAGTAATGCCTTCTTTAGGGGTATAGTCATTAGAGTTGAGCTTAACCATGAGGATCATATTGAGGGGTAATATCTTCTTAATGCCGACAATGATTTCTTGGAGAAGCCGGAAACAATTCTCTTCAGAACCGCCCCATAGGTCCTGCCGTTTATTATAAAAGGGTGATAAAAATTCATTGATCAAATATCCGTGTGCTGCATGAACCTGCACCCCGTCCGCACCGGCCTCCGCCGCCCTCGATGCCGCTTGAACAAACGACGCGATGACCTCGCGAATTGCGCCTTCAGTCATGGGATTATCAGAAGATGGGCCTAAAGGTGGCCTTCCTATTGTCGCTGCTGTAGTCTGCAAACCTGCATGTCCCAATTGAAAGACGATTTTCCCTTCATGCTGATGAACTTCATCGGTTAATTCTCGTAGTCCTTTTACCAGCGCCTCGTCATGTATTCCCAGTTGTTTCTTGCGTGTCCTGCCCAATGTATGAACGGACATATGGCTCGAGATTATAAGACCTATCTCGCCCTTCGACCAAGCGCTATTTTTCTTAACGATCTCTTGTGTAACTTCACCGGAATCAGTTGCAGAACTGTCTTCACAGGCAGAAAGAACAAAACGGTTTTTAATCTGAAGATTGCCGATATTAAACGGAGTAAAAAGAATTGACATTACCTTCCCCTTTTTCTGTCCTGTTTATTCATTAAAATTTCTAACGCAGACATCTCCCGGAGCGGGGCTTGACCCCGCTATCGGGTGGATGGATTTGTTAATATTTTTTATGAGGTTATAATATGCACACATTACAAAACAAGCTCTACAAAGCTGCAAATAAAATAGTTGGCAATATTGGCCCTTCAACAAACGTGCGTGATTCAGTAACCGGAGAACCATACATAACATTTTCATTTATTACAGATAACAAAGAAGAAATTTCTTCTACGTGGTCACGATGGATTAAAGCGTATGTTCTTTTTAAGCAACTAGAAAAACCAGAGGGAAAACCCTTTAATAAAGAACCCCCATTAACTATTTTCTGGCGATTACAACCGCGCATTATTGAAAGTGATGGACGCATATACGTATTTGCTCGATTGCTAATTTCTAGGGATAATAGAAACACCTTTACCTGTGACTGATATTTTTAATTTTGGGTTTTCGATTAGCAATTTGCAAATATCTATGTCTTTTAATTTTGAAATAATTGTTTCCTGGGAGTTGTCTTCTATGAACTCTTCAGAAACGGATGCGAGAAGAATATGATCTTTTGTAGTTATCCTAAACAAATAAGAAAATCTGTCAAAATCGAATTTCCCGGCATGATCTTCGTTTGGAAAATTTGTTTTGAAATAATTGCTGATAGCTTTAAGTTTTTGTTCTTTCATATTCATTCTCCTTTTTATGTTAACAATTAATATATATAATGTTCAAAATCCGCCATTTATGCCGCTTCTGCGCTTGTTCGCCTTTTTTCGCAAATCGGGATTTTGGCAGGAACGCTGAAAATGACGTCATTTCATCAAAGGAGGCCTCACGATGTATCAGTCGCTGCAGGATTTTAAAAACCTTCTGATCGAACGAAAGCTGGTGCAGGAAAATCAGATCACTTTTACGCCAACTTTAGTGAGCCGGGGGGGCGTCCGGAAAATTTTAAGCTTCTTCAATCCTGACCGGGCCCGCAATCTACCCTGATCCTCATTTCCCTGTTCCGTCGCTGCCCGATTAATTTTCCCTTACGAAATGGAACTCGTCTGTGTATTTCTTCACGTACCAGTCGGAACTCCAGCAGTGACACCGCAGGAAACCGGACTCCCTTCCGCGCCGTTGGTGCACCGCTCGACTATTTTCCCGCCACACGCCTGTCCGCGAAGGGTTGTCGGGCATTTTGCACCGGTCTCGAACGTATGATGACTGTGCGAAGGGATGGCATGCGTTTTCGTTGACGTCCCGAGCATCTCGCTTCCGAACTCGAGCGCTACCTCTACATTGCACGTGGTTTCGTTGTAGACTTTCACCTTGTGGTTTATCCCGCCGCCGGAAAAACAAGGGCCGGTTTCTTATTTTTCATGATTGCCTCCCCAATTTTTGATTTTGAATGATCCGTTCAGCAGGAAATGGAAGAAATGTGATTGAACATACCACAGACAGGAAAATTTTCAATTCTTTCGTTTTTCCATGTGACGGACAAATTCGAGAGCCCAAAGGCTATCTTTAAAATTTTATGTTTGTTCAATCCTGACCAGGCCGGCCGTCTGTCTGATCCTCCTTTCCTGTGAGAATAGCCTTTTCTCGCCGGTTCGGCGCCCGTGTCAACATTCCCTTTGCTTTACTGAAACCCGTCGTGATAGATTACATTCACGGGACAGCAGCCATGAAAGGATCGGAAAAGGCTGGCTTCCGGGGCATCATATTATCAGGGGAGCCGACCGTAAGTTTTGATGAGCGTGACGTGTAACAGTATAACGGGATCAATCTTTAACCAGAAGGAGGAATACATCATGAATAAAGTACAAAGAGCGATTATTTTTCTGTTTATCATTGCCCTTGGCGGATCATCGCTGTTTTCGGGAATCTCGCAGGCGGCGGACGCGGGAAGCGGGGGATCGGATAAAATCGTCCAGAGCGGAGCGATTCTGACAGTGGCCGAATCCAAGCGGCTGATCGGCAAGGCCGTGGCGCAGATGCCGATCGTCAAAGATGCCCTTGCCAACGGCTTGGTCATTGTCATCAAGGGGACGACCAATGCCTACGTGGCCGAGGAGATCGCCGGCGGTAAAACCAACCATGCCGCCTTTGTGACGGGCAGAATTGAACCTGAAAAAGGAACCAAATACCTGCCCAAGATGAAACCTGTCAACCACCTGATTCTGGAGAAAGGCAAGGTCCTTGATATTTCCCTGGAAGATGCCGCGAAAAAACTGAAGCGGGGAGATGTCGTTATCAAGGGGGCCAATGCCCTGGACTACAAGAACAAGATAGCCGCGGTCAATATCCTCCATCCGGAAGGCGGAACGACGGGGACCACCATGCCCATCATCGTGGCGCGCAAGGCTCACCTGGTCATTCCGGTCGGGCTGGAGAAGCTGGTTGCGGGAGATCTCGTGGAGCTGACCTTGAAAATGCGCGAGCCGATGGAGACACTGTCTCCCCCGGCCGGCAGTTGGAAAGCGCTTTTCCCCGGACACAATATTCCTTCCATGTGGCTGCTGACCGGAGAAATTGTGACGGAGCTGGAAGCCATTAAAATACTGACGGGGGCAACTGCCTTCCAGGCCAGCGCCGGCGGCGTCAGCGGCGCGGAAGGGAGCGTATGGATTGTTTTCAGGGGAACCCGGGAGCAGGTTAAAAAGGCCCTGGAATTGACAAAATCCGTCCAGGGGGAACCGCCATACACGGAATAGGAAATTACCGGCGACCATGAAGTTTGCCATCATCTGCTTCCGGCCTGATTGGATTGGCGGGCATTGCCGGAAGGATGAACCAGAATGGGTGATAAAAAAGGCAGGGTCGAATGGCCCTGCCTTTTTTCATGAAGCGCCGGGAGCCAGGCGATCGGAATATTTCATCTCCTTTCCATCTTTCGCAACGATTCTCTTGACATCAAGGCGGCGTATCCGATATTGTTTTCGCGAAATCATTTTTCAGGCCAGGTTGTCCGAATCCCTGTTGGCGAGTTATTTCAGAAAAAAATTTTATTGTTTCAGTTGCCGGACAGGAAGATTTCGGAGGTGCTGATCAACACGATAGGGCACATTTCAAAATATCAATTACACCCCTGCTGCTCGCCCCCACGACTCTACTCCTTCCGGGCGGAAGCAATTCGGAATAGCGTTTCCGTCCGCATCAGAAAAAAATTAAAATCGTAAACCGTTCCTGGTAGAGCCAGGAAAAGTTTTAATTGAAAGGAGGATTGATGATGAACTGTCTGAAGGCAATGGTTGTATGGATGGTTTTGCAGATTCTTTTGTCGAGCAGTCTGATCGTTGCGGACGCGGACGCAGATAATGTCGTTTATATCAACAACGTAACCCCTTTCACCCTTACTGCCAATGCGAAATGCATTGAATGCGGAATTTTCGGATGGGGGAATGAGAGTGACTGCTGGGACGCAAACCCTGTAAGCAAAACCCTGGATTCCTTTAAAACAGGATATGTAAAATGTGTGCCAAGCACCGGACACAAATTTTTCGTTAAAGAAGTGACGATCACGAGCTCGGTAGACAAGACCTGCACTTTCCAGACACCCGCGAATTCAGACAGTACGTGGTATGTAACATTATCGCTCGATAAATCTCATTTTAATTGTGGAAAGAAATAAAAACAAAATTCAGAAGGATGCCTCTGAACGTTTTCGTTCTTCCGTACCCTCCGCAGCTACTGGCGATATTTCCTGCCCTCCCGGTCTGCGGCCTCGATGTCCGCCCCTTTCTCGATCAGCGTTTCCAGGCATTTCTGTGATTTGACGCAGAAGAGGGGTGTTTTGCCTTCTTCGTCCCGGGCATTCACATCCGCGCCGCAATCGATCATGACGCACATGCAGTCCAGGCGTGAATAGAACAGCGGGGTTCTCTGCTGATTGTCGCGGGCATTCACGTCCGCCCCGCTATGAATGAGCATTTCCGTGATTCTGGTGATTTGTCCGGGGGTGGATCTGTCCGCCACGATAGCATTAACCAGATGCAATGGCGTCCTTCCGTCATTGTCCCGGGTGTTTGCATCAGCCCCGTTGTTCAGGAGGAGCTCGACGGTCTTTGCATCGCCGAGTTTTACCGCGTCGGCCAGAGGCGTGAGTCCCTGCTCGTCGGCGGCGTTCACATCGCCCCCGTTCCGAACAAGCATTTCGGCTATCTGCGCTTCAATCTGTGTAAGATTGACCTCACGGTTGATGTGTCTGATGTATATGGGACCGCTCACCATAAAGAACGCGTGCAATGCGGTCTTTCCTTTATTGTCCCGGCAGTTCACATTGGCCCCGTTTTTCAGAAGGAACCCGACGGTCATTGCGTCGCCGAGTTTCACCGCGTCGATCAGAGGAGTATTTCCATAATGATCGACGGCGTTAATATCTGCTCCCCCGGCCAGCAGAAGGTCCATGCAGGCATACGCCGGAGCCTTTTCGGAGTCGGCAAGCTTTACGAGTTCCGGGACCAGGCTGTGCAGGACCGTTCTTCCGTCCTTGTCCCGGAGTGTTAAGCGAGCGCCCGGCCCGGCCAGCAGCCGCGCCACTTCCGTGCTGTTCCCCGACCGGACGGCGGCAACCAGCGGCGACCTGATATCCCCGGCCTCACGTTTTCCTTCCTTCCGAAACCGCAAAACGGCATCGGTTATCGCCTTCGAGACAGACCCGATTATCTTATTCACCAAATCCTCCTTTTTTCTGCTTTTTATGCCGCCCGACCATCGCCGATCCGATGATCGCGGCGTCAGTGCCGAGCCGGGCGGCCGCGGCCGCCGTTGCGATGATGGAAAGCCTGGCGAACTACTTCCGGCCGAACCGGATTTCCAGCTTTCTCATCCGGTGCCGAAGCGTGCTGGGATTGATGCCCAGCAAGTCTGCGGCGCCTCCTTCTCCATTCACCCGGCCTCCCGCCTTTTCCAGAACGGCTTCAATGTGCCGGGCTTGCATTTGATCGAGCCTCTCGGTCTCCCGGCTTACTGCCATGACCGACCCGCTCGACCGCGCTTCACAATTAATGATACTGCCGAACGTCAGATAATTATTCTTGGACAGAATGATCGCTCTTTCCACGGCATTTTCCAGTTCCCGCACATTGCCGGGCCATTCATACTGCATCAGCCGGTCGATCTCGCCCGGCGCGAGATTCGGAACGTCGGACAGCGCCATCTCCTGAGCTTTCTTTTGAATAAAATGATGAATGAGGATCGGGATATCGTTCTTTCTTTCGCGCAGCGGCGGCACGGTTATCGGAAATATGTTCAAACGAAAATAAAGGTCTTCCCGGAACTGTCCCTTGTTCACCAGGCTTTGCAGGTCGGTGTGCGTGGCTGACACGATCCGCACATTGACCTGCATGGTTTCCTGTCCGCCGACGCGCTCGATTTCCTTTTCCTGCAGGACACGCAGGAGGCGGACCTGGACCTGCGGCGGAAGTTCCGAGACCTCGTCCAGAAATATCGTCCCGCCGTCCGCCCGCTCGAAGCGGCCGCGCTTCCGGGCAATCGCTCCCGTAAAGGCTCCTTTTTCGTGTCCGAAGAGTTCACTGTCGATCAGCGTCTCCGGAATAGCCCCGCAGTTGACTTTGATCAGCGGTCCGCTGCTTCTATTAGATAGTTCGTGAATGGCATTGGCGATAACTTCCTTTCCGGTGCCGGTTTCTCCCACCAGAAGCACCGGGCTCAATAAAGGAGCTACCCTGTGGACTTTCTCCATGACTTCCCTCAGGCCGAAATCGGCCCCGACCAGTGTTCCGCCGATGCCCTTTCTCAGTTCATTCTGGAGATAGTGTTTGTCATCCGCGAGAAGATCCTTGATCCTGATGACCTCGCGGTAGTGTAAGTGATTGGCGAGCGCGATCGCCGCCGGCTCGTTTACCAGGGCCCAAATTCTTAAATCTTCATCACTGTACTTTCCCACTCCCCGGGCGACGGCCAGCAGAGAGCCCACGTATTTTCCTTCGATCATCAGGCGATTGATCAGTACCGAAGAAGGCGGCCACTCCACACTTTGGGCCAGATGGCGGATGATGGGATCATCAAGCGCATTGTCCAGTTTCCGGAAACGCGGGAACTTTTCAGTATCCTGAATTTCCTCCGGCAACAAGGGCGAAAGCGGGATTTCTTCGGAGGCGAGATGTGCGCCTTGAGCATCGGCCGCCGCAATATTCTTAACGCATTTCATTGCCGGATCATAGATGGTGATAATGAGTTCATCAACGGGCATGACCCGGCTTACGTATTCGAAGCACGCGAGCAGTGCTTTGTCGATTTCCAGGCTGCCGCAAATTCGAACGGAAACCTCCCGGAAAAATTCATTTTCGTCAATCATCATCCCTGCTTCTTTCCCATTATCATATGCGGCACTTTATATGAAGTTATCACATATGACAAACTGTTTTTGCCGTATGTGATAATTGCCGGCAGGGCGTTATTCTAAGTAGTTGATTTTCGTTGTTAACTTTGTGGCACGCCGCATGCTTTAGAAAAAAGCATGAAATGGCTGGAAGAGATAAGGTTGAGGACTCAACCGCGCAGGGAAGAGGAAGTCATGGAGGTTCTTCTGGAGATTGCTGATTCTGTCCATAAAAATAAAGGAATGAAATCGGCGGCGGTGTATTTTCATCAGGCACAGCCCGGTGGCTTCAGCCTGATCCTTGATTGGGATACGGCGTCCGTTCCGATGCAGGGAAGCGATACCGCCATGCTTATTCTCGAAGGACTTAAGCCGTTCGGACTTCTGGACCGCACCGTACTGGTTGAGGGCGGAAAGAACCGAAAAAGCCGACACTGAAAGGAAGGACGTTATTTGCGGCAGCTTGCGTCCAAAGGATATTTATTTAATCAAGAAAGCACCATTGAAGAGGAGAACATTATGATTGAACAAGAAAAGAAAACATTGACCAGAAGGAATTTTTTAAAGACAGCGGGCGCCACGGCCGCGGTCGCGGGACTGGCCACAGGCGGAATGAGCCTTGCGCCCTGGAGCGCGGAGGCGGCGGCTATCCCGAAGAAATGGGATGAGACCTATGACGTGGTCATCATCGGCAGCGGATTCGCCGGACTGGCGGCGGCCTATGAAGCAAAAAAGGCCGGGGCCTCCGTGATCATCCTGGAGAAAATGCGGACAGCCGGCGGCAATTCGATTGTGAACGGCGGCGTGGTCGCGGCGGCAGGCTCACCCCTGCAGGAGAAGCAGGGCATCAAAGATTCATCGGAGCTGCTGCTCAAGGATATGCTGGCAGCCGGACTGAACTTAAACCACGTCGAACTGGCCAAGATGGTTGCCTTCAATTCCAATGATACGGTCCAATGGACCATTAATGAACTCGGCGTCAAATACAAGGACCGGGTCAGCCAGGAGGGCGGACATTCCGTGCCCCGGATGTACAGCACGTACAATCAAAGCGGATCAGCCATCGTAACGGCGCAGCTGGCCAAGTTAAAAGAGCTGGGCGTCGTGCCGAAAACACAAAGTTATCTGACCCAGATTTATCGGGACGCGGACGGCCGGGTGAAAGGCGTTCAGATCCGTGATAAATATGTTTTCCCGAAAAACGACAGTGGAAAGTTAAAGACCATTAAAGCCAGAAAAGCGGTCGTCATGGCGACAGGCGGCTTCGGCGCCGACGCTAATTTCCGCGCGATTCAAGACCCCCGCCTGACGGCTGACGTGGATACAACCAATCAGCCGGGCGCCACCGCCGAATCGCTGCGCGAATCCCTGCGAATCGGCTGCACCCCGCTGCAGCTTTCCTGGATTCAACTGGGTCCGTGGGGAAGCCCGGATGAAAAAGGTTTCGGGCTCGCCGCCTTCTTCGGTCAGGGCTGCGCGGCAATATACGGTCTGTGGATTGATACCAAAACGGGCCGGCGTTTTGTCAATGAACTGGCGGACCGGAAGATTCGTGCCGATGCCATTCTCAAGGCAGGCAATAAATGTCTGGCCTTCTGCGATGAAAACGGCACCCGGCTGCAGAAAGACGCCATCCCCAAGTTCATGGAAAGAGGCATCGTCAAGAAGTACGACACACTGGAGGCGATGGCGGCGGCCTATAACGTCCCCTTCGGCCCCATGATGGAAGAAATCAATAAATACAATGAGGCGCTGGTCAAAGGCAAAGACGAGGCCTGGGGCCGCTATCTCTGGAAGGACGCCAAACCGATCGGGACCGCGCCTTTCTACGCCATGCGGCTGATGCCGAAAGTTCACCACTGCATGGGCGGCGTCAATATTAATGCGCAGGCGCAGGCGCTGGATGTCATGACGGATCAGCCCATCCCCGGACTTTACGCGGCAGGCGAACTGACGGGCGGCGTGCATGGCGCGGTGCGCCTTGGCAGCTGCGCCACCATCGATTGTCTGGTCTTCGGCCGTGTTGCCGGACAAAACGCGGTCAAAGAGAAAAGCTGGAGCTGATTTAAATTCACAAAACCCAAAAGAGCTCTTCCCCGTACGGGAAAGAGCTCTTTTTTTTAATCTTGCCTGTCAAGACCGTCGATCGGATCTTCGGTCGGCGGCGCCATGGGAAAACAGGCTCACATGCTCGCGCTCAAATAAGGAAGAGCCTGATGCACTTTTCTCAGCGCCTGCTTTTCAATCTGGCGGCTGCGTTCACGGGTTATCTTGTATTTATTGCCGATCTCCTGAAGCGTCAGCGGATTGTCCGCCATGACCCGATGTTTAATGATGTAGCATTCCCTTTCGCTCAGTTTAGCCAGCGCGCCGGAGATGTCGCGCTTGATGAGTCTTCGCTCTTCGTGTTTAATCAGCAGCGTCTCCTGACTGTCTCCGTCGTGCGTGAGAAAATCAAGATGAGAGGTGTTCACGTCGTCGTTGATGAATTCGTTGAGCGACAGATCGCGGGTGCCCATGCGCAAATCCATCTCTTCCACTTCAGTGTCCTTGACGCCCAGCGATTCGGCAATCTCGCTGAACTCCGGGTTGCTCCCGGACATCGACTCCAGTTGTTTTCTTGTCTGGCTCAATTTGAAGAACAGTTTTCTTTGCGCCTGCGTCGTGCCGATTTTCACAATGCTCCAGGACTTGATCAAATAGTTCTGGATGTAGGCGCGGATCCACCAGACGGCATAAGAGATCAGCCGGTAGCCCCGGTCGGGATCGAATTTTGTGACCGCGTGGATCAGTCCGATATTTCCTTCCTGGATCAGGTCGGCCAGTTTGAAGCCGTAGTTGCGGTATTCATGGGCGATCTTGACGACGAAGCGCAGATTGGAAACAATGAGTTTTTCCGCTGCTTGTGTGTCGTTGGATTCTTTCAGTCGGACGGCCAGCTTGAATTCCTCTTCGGGAGTCAAGAGGCGCAGATGATTGATCTCGGCAATGTATAAGTCAAGGCTGCCTGCGACGTTTGGTAGTTTCATGTTAAGCCCTCCATAGTGAATTACGGTATTGTCCGTGGGTGTAATTTAAACGGATACTCCGGAGTAAACAATAGTGGTTAAGTAAGGTCATATTGATAGGGGAATCCTACGATGATATCGCCCGCAGAAAAGACGGCTCAGACGCAAAAAAGGAAGGTTTATTTTGTGATCAAGAGGAAAGCAGGAATAGATAACCGTCCCGACTATTCACGGAATCTTCCGTTCACCCGCAGGGTCGCCCGGTAAATAACGGGCAAAGATACAATCCGATAGCTACATTTCTATTGAAATATTAACGGGGATATGGTTGCCTGCCATGAATTGGAGCACGGCGGTCGACTCAACTGCAGGAGCATATTTTTGAAAACTATTCTATCCATCGTCACCGCAATTTTGTGTCTCGGAGTTCTTGCGGCCACGGTCGGTGCCGGCCCGGTTATCTTGCGTGATCCTGAAGGAGCCGGCCCCGGAGCCAGAACCGCGCCCCTGGTGCAGCCCCGAAAACAGTTGCCGGCGCCGGCAAAGCCGCAAACACCAACCCGTACGGAAGTCCGGCCGGTGCTGAAGAAAACAGCGCCGTTTAAAGCTCTGCCCAGTGATGATCGCAAAAAAATCAACGATGATATGGACCCCTGAATCAGTGAAGAATATCCACCTGGTTTAAGCAGAGCATTCGACTGCTCAGCCGATCGCTGCGCCGCGGCTGATTATTTCACCGGGCCTCAAGGAGTTGCCATGATTCGCGCTGCCACACCCTCAGATGCCGGCGCTGTTGCCGGGATCTACAACTATTACGTCGCCCATACAGCGGTTACTTTCGAAGAGAGTGAGGTGACCGCTCTACAGATGGCGGAACGAATCAGTGACGTGCTGGCAGTGCCTTTGCCCTGGCTGGTGGCGGAGCATTCGGGCCGGATCGTCGGATATGCCTATGCCGGCAGATGGAAGGTCCGCTCGGCCTATCGCTTCACGGTCGAGACGACGGTCTATCTGGATCGGGACATAAGGGGGCAGGGCCTGGGCAGCCTGCTTTACGAGGCGCTGTTTGCCGCCCTTGCCAGGCGGGATGTGCACGTCGCTGTCGGAGTCATCGCCTTGCCCAATGAAAGCAGCATTGCGCTCCATGAGAAATTCGGCCTCCGCAAGGCGGCCCACTTCAGGGAAGTCGGATTTAAGTTCGGCAAATGGATCGATGTCGGCTATTGGCAGAAAGTGCTGTGACGCCCGACGCTTCAAGAAGATCGTGTTTGCCGGTGAAAGGACAGGCCATGAAACGAATTGCGACGATTATCCTGGTTTTCATGTTAGCCGCGGTCGTTCTCGGTTGTCACAAAGAGACCGAAGAGGACAGGGTCAGGAAGGTCATTGGCGATATCCAGGCGGCGGGTGAAGAAAAAAATATCAGGAAGATCATGAACAACCTCTCGAAAACTTACAGTGACCCCCGCGGTTTCAACTACGAAGGGATCCACGGGCTGCTCGTCGGCTACTTTTTCCGGTACCCGAAAGTGACCATCTATCTCAACGGTCTTGCGGTATCCGTAGAAGAGACATCGGCCCGGGCTGTATTTCAAACGGTCCTGACCAGCGGGGAAAAAACCGGTTCGGTAACCGACCTGATTCCGCAGTCACTCGGCGCCTGGGACTTCGATGTGTCCCTGAAAAAAGAAGGGAAGGACTGGAAAGTCGTCTCTGCTAAATGGGAGCAGGCGGAAATGATGAAACCGGAGGAATGATGACGGACATGTCCTTTGCGAGCGTGTTCCGGAGGGTCATTCCAGCCTGGCGCGGCTGGAAATGAATTTTCGAAAGCCTCTCTCTTTTCCACACTTTATCCGGAAAGAGAAAGGTCTTGCCATTGAATTTTAGCCAAAACCGGAACGGGAGAGGCTGATCGGCATTTACCGTCTGCCTCTCCCGCCGGATGGATCCGTTACTGCTGGAGCGTCGCCTTCACTTTCAGCGGCCGCATCATCTCGTTATCCTCATGATCAAGGATATGACAGTGCCACACGTATCCGGGCCCTGATGTCGGGTCGAAGGGATACTGATTGATCCCGGGGGTTTCCGAACCCACCGGAAGGCTCTGTGTCGTCCAGCGGACGGCAATGCGCGACACCTGGCCGGGATACATGATGACCGTGTCTTTCCAGCCGGCTTCATGCGCCAGGGGAAGGCTCGGGGCTCCCTGGAAGAAAGGCGTCGGATCGGGGTTGCCGCCCAGCCATGGCGTTGCCCCCGCCGGAATATTGGCCGGGTTGTTGTAATACGCGTAAGCCCGGGGAGGTCCGTATCCCGGTATATACTGGCCGGCGGGGATAGGGTTATCCACCCCGGCAACGGGGCTGTTGCCGCCCGGGAAAAGGGCATCATAAGCCGCCGTGTAACTGTCGGCATCGAAGGGCTGCCTGCCGATCAATTGGAACTGGGTCAGGTGCAGATGAATCGGATGGGCATCGCCGGTCAGGTTGATGATTTCCCAGATTTCCGTGCCGCCGACCTGCGGGAGTTCGGTCACGCCGTCGGGAAAGCTTGGACCGATGCCGGAAGACAACGTGCCGTCCCACTTGGAGTTGTTAAGCACCGCTTCGAGCGGCCCCCCCATCCCCATCACTTCATTGATCGTCAATCTCCGGATGTTTTGCGGCGTAAAATTGAGGGCGCCCGTCGCGGGATTGACCAGGCGCACAATCGGCGCGGCCGCCCGTCTGCCGCAGCCGCCCAGCGCCGGGGAGCAGCTGGGGTCGGCAACAGCGGTATTTGCGACTTCAAACTTCATGATTTGTCCAACCGTTTGCGGATCGGGAGCGTCCCCGTCCGGATAAGGAGAATTCGCGGTGTTGGTCATAATAAAGGACTGTCCGGCGAAGCCGGCAAAATCGATAATCACCTCGTAGCGCTCGCCGGGAGCGATAATCAGTTTATTCGGAGCGGCAATATTGACCGGCTGATCCAGGTATCCGCCGTCTGTTCCGACGACCCAGATTGAAGGACCGCCTTCCAGCAAAAGTTCATAAAAGCGCGCATTGGAACCGTTCAGCAGGATGAAGCGGTAGCGTTTCGGGGAAACCCTCATTTTAGGCCAGCTTTTGCCGTTGATCACGATCGTATCTCCAAAGAACTCCGGCACCCAGAACGGGTGAATCATCGGATTGACTCCCTCGTTGGGGAAATAGAGCTGTCCCCGCGTATCAAACATGCGGTCCTGGATGACCAGTGGAACCGGAGGAGGCAGATTGGAGGGTGTCGTCGGCCGATAAGTCGTGGCTGCCGGATTGTCCATGATGAGATAAGCGCCCGCAAGTCCGGCATAGACGTTCAGGCGCGTGGCGCCCAGCGCGTGGTCATGAAACCATATCGGGGCGGCTTCCTGGTCATTAGTATAGGTGTAGGTGTCCGTAAAGGTAAGTCCTCCGGAAAAGGCGGGGCCGACATTACTGAAGGCAACAGCCTGATAGGTATCACCGGGAACCGCCGCCGAGGTGAACCAGGTGTCGGGTCCGCCGTCAAAACGGGATTCCACTTCGGCGCCGTGAACATGAACGACGGCGGGGATCAGACCCGCGTAGTGCTGCATGGACATGTGCTGGTGAGCAGGGTCCGCCCAGTGCAGCGTCTGGTCGGTCGCATTCTTATAGGCCAGCACCTGGCTGGCAGCGGCTGTTCCAAGGCTGTTGATATACCTGATGTTAAGCGGAACACCTCTTCCGGCCAGGATCACCGGCCCGAGGTACGTATCGCGGGCCGCCTGATACGTTGTCCCGGAAACATTATACTGAAAAACGTAAGTGCCTGCGCTGCCCAGGCCCGGGTACATGGCCGTGGGAAGGATCCTCGCCTGCGTTTCCACCATCTCCACGGTGAGCGTTCCGCCGGCTCTTGCATCCACAATTCCCAGGTTGCTTCCCGCCAGCGATGAAATGGTTTCGATATATTTGGGTATTGTTTTGGAATCCAGCGGTGTTCCCGGCAGCGGCAGCGGAGCATCAGGACTGCTGCTGCTGCATCCCGCGATCATCGCCAAGATCAATGCCAGTCCTGATAGAAGAATGGCTGTGCGCCTTAATACATACATATGTCCTCCCTAAAGAATGAAATAAAGTTGCCTTTTCCGGCCATTCCGAAATATTGACAGGCCGCTGCTTTCTGTGTTCGGTCCATCCGTTCTCCCCGGTTGAAAAATGGAAAAAAATATAATACTTCCTCATGTGAACTTTATAATGAATCATAAGGAGCGCCATATGTTTAGGCAATGAGAGATTATTATAAGTTGATCGGGAGCCAATACCTATGAGCTTGCGGCTTGCTGAAGACGTTTTCCCGGCATCCGGCGCATTAAAGACAAAAAAGTCCGGTCTGCCCTGAGGGAAGGGCAGGGACCAAATCTCTATCGGAAAAGGCGCCGCCCGGTTTTCACTGTGTCCGGACCGGCGGGAGGGTATTGAATACGGGTAACCTTGACCATGCGGCTATCCCGAGGCGTTTGATTTAGCGCCCCATAAATCACGATGAACCGGCAATAGATTCAGGGTCACGCCCGGCAGCCCTGAAAACTTTATGATCAACCGGTATTCTGATGTTTAAAAATTGGTTAAATTAGTGTAGTCTCAACGCCGGAAAACCGGCAAAAAACTTATCACGGATGATTGCCTTCGGGAAGCGAATAGAGTATACAAAATCAAATGTTCATAACGGGAGAAAAAAATCATGCCTGACTACAGGGTTAAAATCAGCGAAACAATGGATGATGATGTGGAGCAGCATCATTATCTGATAACGGCCAAGGACGAAAAAGAGGCGAAAAAGTTTGCCATGCGGTTTATGGAGCGCTTCATCGACGACGACAATGATCCGGAGACCATCGAAAACGGGTATACCTTTTACAATAAGGCAGTGGTTGTTCGTCTCGAGTCGGTCAAAGAAACAACGAAGGAAAAATTCAAGGATTTTCTGTTGAAGCTTCACACCATCAATATGACTTGATCCGAAAAGTGTTCCCCTTTTACCGGGGGCGACAGCCGGGCGTGACGGTCCGCAGCGCTGGAAGGCGACGTGGCCGGAACTTGCCATGAATCAGGATTTGATCCCTGGTGTTTTTCACAAATGCACCAAGCCGTCTTTGGCCGGCAGCGTTCACTGTCAGGTGTAAGGGTTCAACAGTCTAAAAACGGGGTTGACATGAGCATCAGCTTCTTTCCCAGAGTGGTTAAGTTCTTTGACCTGTTTGAAAAACAGAGCGGTATTGTCCATGAGGCTGCCGTTGTTCTGGATTCCATTTTTTGCGATTTCAGCGATGTGCCCGCCAAATGTGAGCGCATCAACAAACTGGAAGCCGAAGGCGACATGCTTTCGCGCGAGATTTCCACTGAGCTGGCCATGACGTTCATCACCCCCCTTGACCGCGAGGACATTCACGCGATTAATATGGCGGGGGAAGATGTTTTGAATGTGATCAAGGCCATTTCCTCGCGCATCGGGCTTTACCGGTTTAAAACGCTTGAGCGGGCCGCGATCGAGCTTGTTGAAAATCTGCGGATGATCGCCGCGGAAACGGAAAAGATGATCGGGAAGCTCGGCGGCAAGAAGCCGGTGGACGATCATTCCCGGACGGTTCATAAAATCAAAAACGAATCGGAACTGCAGCTGCTGGTTGCGCTGGGCGAACTTTATGAGTCGGCCCCGGAATCTCCCGACCGGCTTTTGTATGTCATGATGTGGACACAGATTTACGACCGCATTGAACAGGCGCTGGACAAGGCGGAAGTCCTGGCCAACATCATTGAAGGGGTAAGCATAAAAAATGCCTGACATCCCGATACTGCTCGTTATCATTATCGTGGTTGCCCTGATCTTTGATTATACCAATGGAGCTCACGACAGCGCCAATGCCATTGCCTCGGTGGTTTCAACAAAGGTTCTTTCCCCTAAAGCAGCCGTGATCATGGCCGGTGTGCTGAATTTCGCAGGCGCGTTTCTGGGCACGAATGTCGCCGAAACCATCGGCAGGGGAATCGTCAATCCGGAAATGATCGTGGGCTGTCACACGCTTTTGCTGGCCGCGCTGGCCGGCGCAATCACCTGGAACCTGTTCAGTTTGAATATCGGCCTGCCGTCTTCGTCTTCGCATGCGCTCATCGGCGGGTTGATGGGGGCCGGTGTGGTCTACAGCGGATGGCAGTCTCTGGAATATCGTTCGATCCTGGAAAAAGTCATTATCCCGCTGTTTTTGTCTCCCGTGGCCGGGTTTGTCATGGGATATCTTTTCATGCTGGGCCTGGCATGGCTCACCTGCCGGTTTCGATACAAGTCGACCAATTCCGTTTTTAAAAAACTTCAGATGGTTGCCGCCGCGTTTATGGCGCTCAGCCACGGGATGAACGACGCGCAGAAAACCATGGGCATTATCGCGCTGGCGCTGGTTATTTTTCATCAGATTCCGACGCTGTACATCCCGGTCTGGGTGAAGATTGCCTGCGCAACGGTCATCATGATGGGAACGCTGAACGGCGGCTGGAAAATCATCAAGACCATGGGCCAGAAAATTTTCAAGATGCAGCCGGTGCACGGCTTTGCCGCCCAGAGCGCCACAGCCGGCGTCATCCTGAGCGCCTCATTGTTCGGAGCCCCCATCAGCACCACGCAGGTTATTTCATCGTCCGTGCTCGGGGTGGGTTCGTCCAAAAGGTTTTCCGCGGTGCGCTGGGGCGTTGCGGGAAATATGGTGCTGGCCTGGTTTGTGACCATACCGGCGGCGGCGCTGGTCAGCGGGCTGTGCATGTTCATATTCAATCAGGTTGGGCTCGTCTGATGGTCCGGTTCCGGAAGAAAGGAGATCCATCCATGCATTTGGGGATTGCCGGAAAAGTTTTCATGAGCTTTATTATTCTGGTGACGGTCCCCGGACTCTTAACCGGCTGTGAGAGCGGCGATAAGGTCATCGACGAAGCGACCGGCAACCGGGCCTTGCAGCAGTATCAGGCGACCAGAGAAAAATTAAACACCATAGACGAAAAGCAAAAAAGAGAAATACAAAACCTTTCAGGAAAACGAGTCTGAAGAAAAACAGTAAAATGGATCAGGCGCCAACCGGGGCGCCCGGGTTTTTGCGGCCCCCGGTCTATTCCCTCATCCGGTCAGGCCGTGTTTGATCATTTTCCGGTACAGGGTCATCCGCGACATATTCATTTTCCGGGCCATCTCATTTCTGGGGACTTTCAGGCGGAGCAGCTTTAAAATGGTTTTGCGTTCTATCTCGTCGGGGGATTCGGCGAGGTCGTCTGCGGGCAGCGTTTTGGCAAAGCTGGTGATTTCTTCGGGGATGAGGTCGGCCGTCAGTTCATGGGTGCGGGCGTGATTCATCATCCGCTCGATGATGTTTTGCAGCTCCCGGATGTTGCCGGGCCAGGGATAGCGCATGAAGGTCATGATGACGTCGTGATGAATCCGGTCGATGCGCTTTTTCATGGTCGCTTCGTATTTACGCGCAAAATGGTTGGCCAGAAGTAAAATATCATCCAGGCGCTCGCTGAGCGGCATCAGGCTGATGGAAAAGACATTGAGGCGATAGTAGAGGTCTTCCCGGAAAGCGCCCTTCCTGACTTCTTCTCTTAAATCCTTGTTTGTGGCGGCAATGATGCGGACATCAACCGGCCGGACCCTCGTGCCCCCGATGCGGGTGATGCATTTATCCTCGATCACCCGAAGCAGAACAGCCTGCAGCTCCAGAGGCATTTCGGCGATTTCATCCAGGAAAATCGTGCCGCCGTCGGCCAGTTCAAACTTGCCGTGATTGCCGCCCTTGCGGGATCCCGTAAAGGCCCCTTCCGAGTATCCGAAGAACTCGCTCGTGATCAAGTCCCGCGGGATGGCCGCGCAGTTGATCGCGATGTACGGACCGTCATTGCGCGGACTGGCGTTATGAATGGCCTGCGCGAAAAGATCTTTTCCCGTTCCGCTTTTGCCGAGGAGAAGGACATTGGAAATGCTCTGGGAAATCACGCGGGCCTGCTCGATGGATTTGAGAAACAGCGGATTCTGGCCGTAAATATCCTCAAAGTGAAATTTTGCCTTCGCCCCGATCATCTTGGTCACCATGGTCCGGGCGCGCTTCAGCTCATTGAACAGGATGATTTTTCCCGTCACGTCCCCCTCCTGAGAATACATCGCGTTGCAGCTCATCGTATAATCATTACTGCCATGCCGGGAAAATATGCGCACCTCGGCGTCGGTAATCGATTCATTCTCCTCAATAATTTTGATCAGGTGCTGGTTGGCGGCGCCGAAGATGCTGCCCGCCTGCTCGCTTTCCAGGCGTCTGGCGCCGACGTGAAAGATCTGCCGGGCGTTGTCGTTGATGAAAGAGACATAGCCCTGCCTGTCCATCGTGATAATGCCCTCCGGAATGGAGGAGATGACATTTCTGTGATCGTTGCTGGTTTTGTTGGCGGCGGCCAGGGCTTTTTGTGTCCGGAGCTCATTTTCAATAGCCTGGGCGGCGGAGACGGCCATGCCCAGCGTGTGCGGATGAGCTCCGAAATAGTAGCCGATCACCGTGATGCCGCCGATCAAGTCGCCTTCGGGATTAAAAATGGGCGCGCTGGATGTGGCCCGCTTGTGAAAGGCGCGGCAATAATGCTGTGTGCCGAAGATCCGCACCGGCTTTTTGTAAAAGATGGTGGTTCCGATGGCGTTGTTTCCCGCCATGTTTTCCGGCCACTTTGCACCGACCACCCAATGGTCTTCGAGGCTTTCCTTCGCGTATTGCTCGTCCTGCATGATTTCCAGAATCACCCCGTCCTTGTCAAACAGGCTGATCGTAAAACGGGAGCTCTTGACGATGTAGTAAAGCTGGTTCATGAACGGCTGGCTTGCCTGAATTAACGTTTTATTATGCTCCAGCAGGGTCTGCAGATCCCGGCCGGGAAGGATGTCATTTTGGGGGTGCATGATCGGGTCCACGCCCAGGCTTTGACAGCGCAGCCATGATTCGAGAATTTCATTGGGGACAATGGACAGGTCGATTTTCATCTCGCCATGGAGGAAATGATCCCATTCTTCCAGTGTCCTTTTAAACTTTTTTGCTAAATAATCCGTGCCGATCTGGCGCGTATCGTCCTGCCACTCGGGACGCATCAGTCTTACCTGATCATTGGTCTGCATTTTCCCGCTCCTGCCGTCCGGGTACTAAATGTATCATAAATGTATCAGAGTTGTGATGCATCATGAGACATTATGTTACGTATGCGTTACATGAAAAGATGACAAATTCCAATATCTTTTCGCTGGTGAAATTATTAGTTAATAATATCAATATATTATAATATAATCACGGATGCTTTGCGGCTTGGCATAGAGACTGCACTAGGATGGTTTGCTTTCCACTCGGCGGTTTTTGGATTTATCCCCTCCCCGCCACGAACGCAAGCGTGGCGGGGGCCGCCTTCGAGACGGTTAGCAATCGATGCACCGGAGATGGCAATCATCAAAAAATCGGGAAAACCAATTTACTAAATCACAAAAAAATCATTCGGGGAGATACCGGAAACGTCCGGCGCTTTCCGAATAACGCTGATCGCCCGCGATCCTTCCTATTGCCGGGGCGAGGAGGCAAATTGAACAAAAAATTTAGCGTGAGCTAAAAAACCTGAAAGATGAGGGATAAAATGAAAAGCTGGAAAGTGTTTTGTTGTTCGATGATTGTTTTGGTGTTTGTGGCGTGGGCCGCGGCCGGTTCCGCGGAAGAAGTGATCGTTGGGTACAGCGGTCCTCTGAGCGGTCCCGGCGCCGAGTATGGACTGGACAACGTCAATGGCGTTGATATGGCTATCCGGGAAATTAACATCGGGGGCGGGATCACGGTTAAAGGAAAAAACTACACGTTTAAACTCCATCGCCTGGACGACCGGGCGGGGATGGCCGAGGCGGTCATGAATGCCCGCAAATTCGTAGCACAGGATAAGGCCCCCGTGGTGTTTAACTCTTCGGCCACAACCATCGGCGCCCTGTTGAGGATCAATGAAATGAAAGGCAGCGAATTCCTGGTCGTCGGCTACACCAGTGCGCATGCAATCCATAACCTGGACAATAAACTGCTCATTAATCCGACGCCGGACCTTCTTGCTTACGTTGCCGCGGCATCCGATGTGGCCTGGAAAAAAGGTTACCGCAACGGGGCCATGGTTGTCACCCTGGGCGCTTACGGCGATGCCTGGCGAAAAGGCTTCCGGACGGTCTGGGAGAAAAAAGGCGGCAGGATCCTTGCCGATTGTCCGATTAACTATTACACGGAAACCGATTTTTCCTCGCAGCTGACCTCCGCGCTGGTCACCAAACCGGACTTTCTGCTGATTGGCGGCCCCTCGGCAACCACCGCCCTGGCCGTGGAGCAGGCCAGGAGCATGGGTTTCAAAGGCGGGTTTGTCATGATCGATCAGGCCCGCATGGATTATATTGCCGGTGTATTGAATAACATGAAATTGATGGAAGGAACGGTCGGCATCGCCAACATTGCGGATCTGCCCATGCCGGCCATCGCGGGATTTACCAAACGTTATAAAGAAACTTATAAAAAAGCGCCGACCTGGGAATCCGCTTTCAACTACACCACGATGCATCTCATCGCCGAAGCCATGGTCCTTTCAGGTTCCGTGAATGATCCCCGTGCGATTCGCGCGGCCGTGGGCAAGGCACTCCCCGTTCTGGGCGACAAATATCCCAGCGAGTTGTTCAGCATTGAAGAAAACGGCGTGATGAACTCCCCGGGAGCCATTCAGACCGTGGAAAACGGCAAATTCGGCAAAGTGTATTATATGCTGGCTTTTCCGAAGTCCATGGCTGAATTTGAAAAATATAAGAAAAAAAGCAAAACAAAAGAACCGGAAAACTATCTGTGGGTTCCCATTCCGTAACCGGAAGACCTATCTGCAAAGGGGCAATGGAAGTCAGATGGCTTTGATTGCCCCTTTTTTTTTTGCCAAAAAGCTGATCGATTCCAGGCCTGCTGTATTTTTTTAGGCGTGAGCGATAAACGGGGGAGGTTCTTCATTCAGCGCCGCGGCAGGCTGGTTGCGCTGTACGTCGCGTAGTGCAGATCCGTCGTGTGTTTATACCCGGGAAAAAACCGTTTGGCGATCCTGTTCACGAGCGGATCGGTGATGCCGTTCAGAAAGGTAAAACTGGTATTATCCTGAAGGTGGTGCGTGGCGTGCTGGCGTTTGGGCAGCAGCAACTTGATGCGCGCCAGGAACAGGGCCGCGGGTGACATGGAGTTGTGGGCCAGATAGTGGGACACTTCGGCAACCGAAGACAGAATGCCGATCCAGGTCAGCGTATACAAAAGAACCGCGTTGATGCCCGGCACATGAAATAAAGCAGCCACGGCCGCCAGATAGAAAACCAGCCAGACCTTTGATCCGGTTTCGTAAAAATAGACGGCAATCACATGGTTGTCCTGGTAGCGGGGCGTTCTGTGGTGCAGATGAAAATTCGCAATGAGCGGACCGGCCCATGACTCGTATTGGTCATTGTGATCCATGTATAAATGAATGAGGCCGTTTACAAAGTCCGTGACGAGGTATGAGGCCGCGATGGCCGCGATTTGCCACCCGAAACCGACGGAAAGCGCAAACGCGTTGACCAGCGTGTAGATCTGCAGGGCGATATTGGCAATCGAAACGCCGACGCCCAGCAATCGATAGCGCGCCTTTTTTTCGTAAAGGGCCATCGCCGCGTTGAACTGTTTTTGCTTCGATTCCATGCCTCCGGATCTGTTTTTGCTTTTGTCCATAACCTTTTTCCCGCCGGAATGATTTGACCATAATCTGCCTATCGAAGGCATTTTTGGCAAGGCACAAAATAATAAAGTTCAGTCTTTCCGAGTCTTCCTGTTGCCTTCGCGCTCGCGGGTCCCGCTTGATCCGCCTGACTGTTTTTCCCCATCATTATCCTCCCTATTTCCTCTCATTGCTTTTCATGACGGGAGTCGTCAAGTTAGCGCTGATAAATGATCAAATAACGGGCAATATTAAAAAATTATTGACGAGGTGGCTTACATGAATGACGAAAAGGGAATCGTAATTGAAAGGGTCTTTGACGCGTCGCGCGCTGCCGTCTGGCGGTCCTGGACAGAACCGGAGCTCATCCGGAAGTGGTGGGGGCCGGAAGGATTCAGTGCGCCGGACATTAAAGTGGATTTAAGAGTCGGCGGAAAATACATCTATGCCATGCACGGACCGAAAGGGTCAGAATGGGACAAGGATATGTACAGCGCGGGGGTTTATAAGGAGATCGTACCGAAAGAAAAACTGGTCGTCACGGACTATTTCTCGGATGAGAAGGGAAAGATGCTCCCGCCGGTCGATTTCGGAATGGATCCGGATTTTCCGAAAGAGTCCACCGTCACCGTGCTTTTCGAGGAAGCCGGGCGGAACAAAACAAAACTATCCATCATCTATCCCCGGCCGGAAAGAAAAGAGCAGCAGGATGCTATGCTGAAGAGCGGCATGAAAGAAGGCTGGCAGTCCAGGCTCGATAAATTGAAAAAAATTGTGGAGGTCAGGTGAAATGGCCAAGACGGCTCAAAAAATAATTCCGCATATCTGGCTGGAAAAAGATGCGGACAAAGCGGCGACGTTTTATGTTTCGATATTCAAGAATTCCAAAATACTCCGCACCTCTTACTACCCGGAGGCGGCCGAAGCGATTTCCGGTCAGAAAAAGGGGTCGGTGATGACCGTCAGCTTTAAAATAGAAGGCCGGGACTTCATGGTCTTAAACGGCGGCCCGTTATTCAAACCCAACGAGGCCGTTTCTTTCATGGTTCTATGCGATACGCAGGAAGAGATCGATTATTACTGGAAGAAGCTGTCGTTTGTCCGGGAGGCCGAGCAGTGCGGCTGGCTGAAGGACAAATACGGCGTGAGCTGGCAGATTGTTCCGGCCATTCTGGAGAAAATGATAACGGACAAAGACCGCCGGAAAGTGGAACGGGTAACGGCCGCCTTCCTGAAGATGAAGAAGTTCAATATTCCAAAACTGATAAAGGCTTACGAAGGGCCATGACCGTCCGGAGGCCGTTTTGCTATCGGGAAATTCTGCGCACGATGAGCAGACCCCCGTGGCCGAAGGCGGGTGTCCGGGCGGCAAGCGCGGCAAGCAGCCGCTCGACGCTTACCCAGTATGGGCCGTAATACTCGCGGTCCACGTCCAGAATCAGGGCGCGGCCGGAGGCGGCGTCATAGGCCCCGATGGGTGAAATGTGCGGATAGGGCCCGCCGGGATCATTGGTCAGCTTGTCCTGCACGAAGTGCGCGATGATGAAGTCGTCCGCCGAGGCTTCGTTGGCCGCGAGGATCGCGCGCAGCTCCCCGAGATCCGCGGGCGCGGCGTCGGGGAAAGACCGGCGCGCTACCGTCCATCCCTTGATTCCATAGATTTTGAATGTCTCCCGAACCGCGTCATCCAGTTCGGCAAGCGTGAGTCCCTTGCGGTCTTTCCAACCATTCCCGGTCAACCGTTCCTTCCAGTGTTCCGCCCTGACCTGGTCGAGCAATTTAGCCTGCTGATAGTTGGCGTCACCCGCCCGGAGATTTCCGCTGGTTCGGGCGATGGCGTTCAACACGATCGTTACGGACGCCACCGAGCAGTAAAGGCTGCTTTCCTGTCCCGTGTAATGATTGATGAGCGTCCAGAAATCGGGTGCCGGATTTTTCGCCGATTGAAAGTATTCATGGGATTGCCACAGCGGCGCGGCGTAGGGCGCCCCGGCCGGGCCGTATTTGGGCGGCGCGGGCGCTGCATCAGGTGCCGTCCATGCCCGGCTTGCACCGACCACAAGGACCGCCAGGCAAATGAACAAGACGCGTCGTATCATGATGCCTCCAAAACGTGCGACCTGACGGTCGTGAAAAAATACCATCTGCAAAAGCGCGTGGCGTGAGACGATAAGGTTATTTCGCTTTCTTCACGGTTTTTATTTTTGTTTCCGCAGCGCTGAAGCTGCGCGCAATGACCCGGGCGATGTTCAGCATGTGCTGGCGAACATCCCGGGTTGTGCGGCCGGGATAGTTCCGGAACGTGATGAGCACGCCGTTTAAGGCTGCAAAAAAAGCATGAGACAGCGGGCGCACGGGTTCGGGCTTCTTCATTTTCCGGAAGAGCTGGTCAAATTGGTCAAAAATCCGCCGTTCCGCGGCATTCAGCTTTTCTATCATTTCCGCCGACAGCGAGCCGTCGAGCATGAAGTGGGTCATCATCCGGAAGTACTGATCGTTGTCCATCAGGTAGGTGATGTAGGCATCGCTGATTCTGGCGATGTCGGGGATTTTGGTATTTGCGACGAGCCCCGCAAGCGTGACGCTGATTTCTCCGGCTCCGTGTAAAAACGCTTCCACAAACAGCGCCTGCTGGTCCGGGAAATACCGGTAGATGGAGGCATGGGCAATCCCCGCCTCTTTGGCGATATCGCGGATGCTGACTTTGTTAAACGGCTTGACGGCAAACACGCGCTCGGCGGCTTCAATGATGACGGTCTGACGGGCAAGCTTGGCCTCGCTCTTGAGATGGGAAAAAGTTTTGTTCTGTTTCATAGGCGGCCTCTATATCACAGATGGTTGCCGGACAGAAAAAAAACTTGCATTTGTAACCAGTGGTTTGTATAGTAACCACCGTTTACAGTTCCGTCAATACATTTCACAGGAGGTCAGATTTATGGAAATCAATATCGGCAAGATGTTGGCCAACCGCGCTTACCTCAGTCCCGGCATGGAGGCTTTCTCCGGGGGCGACTATCGATTCAGCTTTCGGGAGGCGAATGAACGGGCCAACCGCTTCGGCGCTTTTTTGAAAAAAAGCGGCCTCACGTCGGGCGATCGGATTGCTCTGCTGTGCAAGAACAATGAGCACGCGACGACGGCCCTGTTCGGCGCGGCCAAGGCCGGCATCATCACGCTCATGCTCAACTGGCGCCTCCAGATTCCGGAGCTGGTTTACATCCTGAACGACAGCGGGGCGTCCCTGCTGCTATATGATGCGGAATTCGCCCCGGTCGTGGAAGGCCTGCGGGCACAGACGTCCGTGAAAAAATATCTGGGCGTCGAACCCGGAAACAAAGCCAACGATTTTGAAAAAGCCCTGGCCGATGCCTCGCCCGCCGAGCCGGCGTATGCAGGATTTAACTCCGATCCGGCCGTGCTGATGTACACCTCCGGCACCACCGGGCGTCCCAAAGGCGTCATGCTGACCCATGACAATCTGTTCTGGGCGTCGATCGGCCTTACGACAACGATTGACTGGGCCCACGGATACCGCTTTCTTTCCGTGGCGCCGCTGTTTCACATTGGCGGCCTGGCCCCGATCTTCGGCAACGTTCATGGCGGCTGCACAACCTTCTTTGTGCCGGCCTTTGATCCGGTAAAAATATGGGACGTGATCGTCGCCGAAAAAATCAATTTCATGATGTCTGTTCCGGCCATGCTCCAATTCATGCTGTGGGCGCCGGACATCGCCAAAAAGGATTTGACCTCAATCAAGCATATTGTGTGCGGCGGCTCCGCGGTCCCGCAAAGCCTGATTGCCACGTATGATCAGATGGGCATCAAGGTCGAACAGGTTTACGGCATTACGGAGTATTCGGGCGCCGTGACTTTTTGGATTCCCGAAATGGGCATGGAGAAATCCAACTCGGCAGGCAAGACCGTCTTTCATGGCCAGGTCAAGATCCTGCGTCCCGAGAGCGATGAGGAAATGCCCACGGGCGAGGTGGGCGAAATCTGCTGCTTTGGCCCCCAGGTGTTTGCGGGATACTGGAACAATCCGGCAGCGACCGCCGCAGTCGTCGGCAAGGGCTATTACCGCTCCGGCGACATGGGAAAGATCGATGAGGACGGGTTCCTTTATGTTGTCGATCGCCTGAAAGACATGATTATCAGCGGCAGTGAAAATATCTACCCCGCAGAGATCGAGCAGGTCCTTGTGCATCATCCGGGCGTGGCCGACGTGGCCGTGGTGGGAAAGCCGGATGCCAAGTGGGGAGAGATCCCCGTGGCCTTTGTGGTCAAAAAAGCGGATGCGGCCGTGACGGAGGAAGAGATTATCGCCCACTGCCGGAAGAACCTGGCCGCCTATAAATGCGTCAAGGAAGTCCGGTTCATTGCGGCCATTCCCAAAAATTCACTGGGGAAGGTCCTGAAAAAAGAATTGCGTTTAGAATTTGCCTGAGGAGGTCCGTATGTCGTTTGCCGATAGAAACAATCCGTATAACTTTAACGAATTCCTGGCGTGGCGCCAGGGCGTCGATTATTACCGCGACGATCCCTTTATCCAGAAGGTCGTCAAGCATTTCGTAGGCGGGCTCTGGAAAGAAGTCGATGCCGGGGCGCGCGCCGTTTCCCAAAAAGCCTCGTTCCGCTGGCGGGATATGGCCGACCGGATTGCCCGGCCGGAGGAGCGCCCCTTCATGCTTCATTATGATGGCCACCATAACCGCATTGACCGGATCTGCCGTCCGCTGGACACGGAGATTATGGAGCGGGAGATATTTTCCGAGGCGTTCTTTGCGGAGAAAACATCGCCCTGGGTGAAACTGATCAAGATGTTTATCGTCTATCAGAACGGCGAAGCCTGCGTGGCCTGCCCGATCACCTGCACGGAAGGTCTGGTGATGCTGCTTGAAAAATATGCCGACACGCCCCAGACAAAGCAGATCCTTCAGCACTGCAAGGAAGGCATCGACGGCGTCTATGCCATCGGCGCGCAGTATCTGTCGGAGATCCAGGGAGGATCGGATGTGCCGTCCAACGTTCTGGAGGCGGTGAATGAAAACGGCGTCTGGAAACTCTACGGCACCAAATTTTTCTGCTCCGCCACGCACGCGGAGTATTCCGTTGTGACCGCGAAGCCCGCGGGCTCGGAGAAGGTGGCGCTGTTTGTGGTACCCTCCTGGCTGCCGGGGAATAAAGAAAAAGAGATCCGCAACGGCTACACCATCGACCGGATCAAGTGGAAGCTGGGCACCAGCGAACTCACCACGGGCGAGCTCACCTTCAACGGCGCGGTTGGTTATCCGGTGGGGCCTCTGGACAAGGGCGTCGCCAATGTTGTCGGCATCGTTCTGACCTATTCGCGCCTGACGGTGGGACTTTCCGCCGCCGCGTTCATGACGCGCGCCGTGCGCGAAGCTGAAAAATACGCGTCATTCCGGACAGCCTTCGAATTGCCTGTCGGCCAGTTTCCCCTGGTGGCCGTCCAGCTGCAAAGAATCAGGAAGACCACCCAAAGGACGATTGCCGGCGCGTTCAAGCTGTACCGCGATTTCCTGGCCCTCGAAGGAGGTTTGAAGGGAAGCCAGGGCAGTGATGAACCGATGCCCGCGCGCCGGAACCGCTTCAACATCCGGGAGCTGATCATGCTGCAGAAGATTGCCGCCTCCTGGGACTGCACTGATGTTATCCGCGAAGCCATGTCGATTTTCGGCGGCCACGGCGTGATGGAGGACTTCTCCGCACTGCCGCGCCTGTACCGGGATTCGGCCATCAATGAACTGTGGGAAGGCCCCCGCAATGTTTTACTCACGCAGATGCACCGCGACTTGCGTGAGGCGGCCGCCTGGTACCCACCCGAGGAATTTGTAGCCAATATTCTTCAGGGGCTGGATCAGGCGCTGATCGATGAGCTTGCGGCGGAAATCAAAGCGATTGTCGCCCATCCTCATTTATTTCAGATGGACGATGCAACGATCGACATCTGTCGGCGCTGGGACGCTTTCTGCCACACGTTTTTCCATGCCTACCAGGACCTGGCCCTGGCGGAGGTAGAAAAATAATAAATCAAAAAGGAGGAGCACAATGAATCTGGTTGCAATCTTGGAGAGCAATACGCGCAAGAGTCCGGACAAGGACTGCATCCGCGCCGGCGGCAAAGGTTATTCATTCCGGGAGATCAGAGATACGGCCGCGAAGGCGGCGGGACTTTTTCAAAAGTTCGGTCTGGCCAAAGGCGATCGCGTGGCCATCATGAGCCAAAACACGCCGAGCTTCGTCATTGCCTTTTACGGCGCTCTGATGGCCGGCGGCGTTGTCGTTCCCGTCAATCACAAGCTGATGCCTCCTGAAGTGGACTATATCCTCAGTCACAGCGAAGCAAATATCTTCCTTTTTGACGGGTCCCTCGTGACCGTTGCGGACAAACTTGCTTCTTCTGCAAACAAGATGGCCATGGACAGCCCCGGAGGAACCCACGGGCGGTTCGAGGAACTCCTGGATGCCGCACCGCCATTGAAGCCGGTCGAGATCGCCGACGACGACCTGGCCGAAATCCTCTATACCTCGGGCACGACCGGGAAACCGAAGGGCTGCATGCACACGCACCGGGGCGTCGTCATGAGCGGCATTACCGGCGCCATGGCCATCAAGATGGATGAGGACGACCGGCTGCTGATGGCCATGCCGATCTGGCATTCCTCGCCGCTCAACAACTGGTTTACGGGCATTCAGTATGTCGGGGGAACGACGGTCCTGATCCGCGAGTATCACCCGCTTCATTTCCTCCAGGCTGTCGCCTCGGAGAAATGCACGATCTATTTCGGCGCGCCCATCTCCTATATTATGCCCACGCAGATGCTGCCCAATTTCGACACCTTCGATCTTTCCTCGATGCGCGCCTGGATCTATGGCGGCGGCCCCATCGGCGCCGAGACGGCGCGGATGATCATGGCCAAATATAAGAGCGACCGTTTTTATCAGGTCTATGGTATGACGGAATCGGGCCCCACGGGAACGACGCTCATGCCCAAGGACCAGGTCCGCAAAGCCGGTTCCATCGGCCGGTCCGGCCTTCCCGGCTGCGACATCGTCGTCATGAAGAATGCTCAGGAAGTCGCGAAGCCGGGCGAAGTCGGCGAAATCTGGCTCAAGGCGGACAGCATGATGAAGGGATATTTCCGGGACCCCGGGGCGACCAAAGAAGTCTTCGAGAAGGGCTGGTATAAAACCGGAGACGTGGCGCGCCTCGACGAAGACGGCTACCTCTTCATGGTGGACCGCACCAAGGATATGATTGTCACGGGCGGCGAAAACGTCTACTCGAAGGAAGTGGAAGACGTCATCGCGGCCTGTCCGGGCGTCGCGGCCGCGGCGGTGATCGGGATTCACAATCCGGAATGGGGCGAGACCGTTGCCGCCTTTGTCGTAAAGGGCAAGGACGCGGACCTCACCGAAGAGAAACTCCGGGAGTTCCTCGCCGACAAGATGGCGAAATATAAAGTCCCGCGAACCATCAAATTTTTGGAAACCTTGCCCTACACGCCCAGCGGCAAGATCATGAAATACAAGCTGCGTGAAGAATACGGAAAATAAGGAGGTTTTATGTTCGATTTTTTATTGACGAAAGAACAGATCAGCTTGCGCGACGAGGCGCGCGAGTTTGTGAAATGGGTCCCCCGCGAAATGGTCCTCGACATGGATGCCGACAAGATCAAGTTCCCCAAGGAATTCCTCCGGGAGGCGGGCCGCCGCAATCTCTTCGGCTGCCGCTATCCCAAGGAGTGGGGCGGACGCGGCATGGACTGGGTGACCACGGGGGCCATCCTGGAAGAGATCGGCACCCTGGGCTACGAATTCGCCTGCGTCTTCGGCGTCGGAGCGGAGCTGGTCTGCGACGCGATCATCCAGCATGGCACCGATGCGCAAAAAGAGAAGTATGTCCGGCCGCTGCTGAAGGGCGATCTCTTTGCCGCCGAGTGCCTGACGGAACCGCGCGGCGGATCTGATTTCTTCGGCGCCACAACCAGGGCGGAAGATCACGGGGATTACTTCCTCTTAAACGGCCAGAAGCGGTTCATCGTCGGCGGCGAGGGCGCGGACTATTTCCTTGTCTATGCCCGGACAAATTTTGAGCCCGGCGTGCGGTCCCAGGAAGCCATCACGGCCTTCCTCGTCGATCGCGGCCCCGGGGTGGATACGTCGTATCTTTATAATCTCATGGGCTGCCGCGGCGGCGGCACGGCGCGCCTTCTCTTCAAGGATGTGAAGGTGCCGAAGGAAAATGTTCTGGGAACCGTGAACGGGGCCAATACAGTCTTCAACACCATGATGGTGCCGGAGCGGCTGGGAACGGCCATCATGACGCTTGGCTCGGCCCGCGTCGCCCTCGAGATTGCGACGAACTACACCACGCGGCGCAAGGCGTTCGGCCTGCCGATCAATACCTTCCAGGGCGTGAGCTTCCAGGTGGCCGAGGGCGCCATGCTGCTGGATGCCGCCCGGTCCCTGGGTTATACGACCTGCCGGGCCATCGATTCGGGAATGAACATCGACCGCGTGCGGCGGATGATTTCCGAGTCGAAAAAATTCATCACCGAATCCTGCCAGAAGATCGTCCACAACTCCATGCAGGTGGTGGGCGGCATCGGCTACACGAATGTCTTCCCCATCGAACGCATTTACCGGGACGTCCGCCTGGCCTCCATCTGGACAGGAACCAGCGAAGTCATGTCGATGATCATCGCCCATGAGTGGTACCGCGAGATGAAGAGGGCAAAGAAAGAAGCGAAGATGCGCGACTTCGAAGCCGACGCCGCGGAAGCGTTTGCAGAAGAAGAGAAGATTTATGAGTAGGGAAGCTGCGGGCCTTGAATAAATTTAAGGGCTGGGCCGGCTTTGCTCATCTGAAGACAAATGATTCTGATTGACGCCTGCAAACCGATGGATGGTTTGCAGGCGTTGAACTTTTACGTTATAACCATGCAGGTCACTTATTCCCGCGAAGGCGGGAATCTATCATTTTCAATTTTGAGGTGGTCTGGACTCTTCGGACAGAGCACAGGACTTTATAAGTGTAAAGCTGCCCTGGGTTGATGTTCATGCCGCAGCCTGTTTCTGCGCCAGTGAGTCGAAGTAAACCATACTCGGCGTCTTCC
>JAIGNE010000051.1:0-65458 GCA_036528635.1 Deltaproteobacteria bacterium | reverse complement strand
TTTCAAAAAACGATCTGCCCGTAACAGATTCTCAACCGATTTCGGTCTTCAAAATGATTTTCTAATATTCTGTTGTCAAAGAGCAGTTAAATCTTACGACGCAAAAAATAATTGCGACACAGTCTCTGATGGGCGAGGGTGATGATTCGACGGGTTTGCGTCCGACGGTTGACCGGTCTTTGCTAAACTTACGCTTGCTGCCCAAATACACTTTCCGCTCGAAGAAGTCGTTTTAAAAAGATTTTTCAACTTTTATTTCTGCGACAAAAGGATTAGGCTGGCAGCCAAATCATCGGAAACATCCAAACGACACATAAAAGAATAGAGGGGATTTAAATAATGCTGAATGTCATAATGAAGTTCATTAATATTCTTCTGATACTCTTTATTGTTGCGTTCACTGTCAGCTGTGCTTCAGGGCTGTCGAACTTGTTTAAAACCAATCCGCCGGAAACGGATGACCTGCTCCTCCAGTTGGAAGGATACATTATTATGGATAAGCCGAGAGGGGGAATCGTCGCAAGATTGCTGCCTTCCAACACGGAAATGATCATCAGAAAACCTTGGGGTATTGGCGATCCAGTCAAAAGTTTGGGCGGTCCGGATAATCAAAGCCGCATTGCTTTTCTCGAGGACCATGACTCGGAGACTTATTCTTTAAAACTTATGGATATGAAGACGACGAAGGAAACTGAAATATTTTCCAAAAAGAGATCTTCTTGGTCTCACGTACAAGAGAATTACGGAAAATCTTTCTCTTACTCCGCTGCTGGTGGATTAGTGGCTTTTGTCAGAATGTTTAAAAGCATGCCTTCATTAATACCAAATAGTTATCCCCACATCGGCGATTTAGAAATTGTCGATACTGAAAAAGGAAGCGTTGTCACGACGGATATCAAAGCTCTGGATAACGGACTTGACTGGTTTCCTGACGGGAAAAGACTCGTGTATGTGGAATTGATACCACGCGGGCAAGATAAGTGAAGATTTGAGAACACAATTTGAAGATGGTTTCGGGAGTGATATAGTCACCTGGCCAAATCCGCCGGTTGTAATGATGCTCAATTTGCAGGACATGTCCAGAAAGCAGTTGCATTTCAGCCAGAATCCCCGGGTTTCAAAAGACGGGTCTTCAGTTGTGATGCAGGATTACCAAGGTCGAATCAGGAAATATGTTATGTCGAGTGGAGCCTCCACTCCCGTCAGCGTGCCCGTAGACGAAGAATGCTATGTGTTTTCCGTTATCGGAAATGATTACCTCCTCTATAAGACCATTCCCTTTAAGGGCCGAAAACATAGATTGACATCAACTTTCGGACTAACTCCGTATTGGTCCTTGCGTATTGCCCAAATAAACACAAAGAAATTTAAAACGGTGGTCGAACAGTTAGACAAGCACCGCAGGGTCAGTTACGGTGTAGTGAATGCAACGTCGAACTAGAGCGATGAAAGGTGACGGTTCTATTTATTAAGTAGATCAAGTTGAAATAAACAGAATTGTCTCTTTAATAGTCTTGACAATATGTATCCAATAGGCTACAAAACCACATGCTTGAAATCTGCAAAACCGAGATATTCGCCAAGTGGATTGATAGTCTGCAAGATATTCATGGGCGCGCGCTTATTCAGGCAAGAATCGAAAGGCTGGCTATGGGCAATCCCGGAGACGTTAAACCGGTCGGTGAAGGCGTTTCGGAAATGCGTATTGATCATGGTCCCGGCTATCGGGTTTATTATATTAACCGTGAGCGCAAGATGATAATCTTGCTGGCTGGTGGAGATAAAAGCACACAAGCCAAAGACATCAAGACTGCCCTTCGCCTGGCAAGGAATTTATAGGAGTTAAATATGGCAAGAACTGTTACAACAAAATATGACGTTTCCGAACACCTTCGAACACCTCAAGAGATGGCTGCTTATCTGGAAATGTGCATTGAGGAATCAAATGGTGATGCGGCATTTATTGCAAAAGCATTGGGAGACATTGCCAAGGCCAAAGGGATGTCTCAGGTAGCCAAAGATGCCGGGTTGTCCAGAGAAAGTCTGTATAAAGCTCTCTCCGGCGAAAGGAGCCCGACGTTTGACACTATTCTCAAAGTCATCGACGCACTGGGTATAAAGTTACATGCCAAAGCGGCTCGTTCATCAGAAAGAGCCGCCTGATGCTTGTATTGTGTACGATATAATACCCCCAAGTATTTAAGTATCTCGATAGATCCGCAGTTACAGCGGGGCGTGACTGAGCGAATCATGCCTGAAACGTTGTGGCGCTCGGCGAAATGGAGAATAAGCCAGCCGAAGGCGAGTTTTCGGATGTCGCGTAATCAGCTTAGCGCGGCAGTTGAGGGCATTGAGCGCAGGCATGCCCCGCTGCAACTGCCTCCTTTGAGGATTTTGTTACTAATAATTAGTAACAGATCCATTTTCCAGACAGGCAATAAGATTACATTAAGATCCTGGATTCCCGACTGCGAGGGAATGACGGCATATCTGAAAGGATAATACCGCCGATCGCAACGCCTGGCATGCAGCGGCTGAATTTTTCACAACACCTTACACCCATCAATAAAGGGCCTTATCATCCGGCTGGACGATAAGGCTCTCTTCTTTAACTAATAGGATTTTCAGTTTTGGCTAACCGCCTAACAGTCTACAGTCCGGCATGCGCCGGATTCCGCCCCGCCACAGCGGGGCTCCACCTTTAACCTTGAACCTTGATCCTTATTTTTTTCTCGCCGCCGCCAGCTTGGCCTGAAGCGCATCGATGCGCTGATGGTTGTCTTCGGAACCGATGTACGTCCGGAAAAGCCATTCCTGAATCCGCATGGCGCCGTCGAGATCTTCGTTGAGCACTTTATTGGAAAGAGCTTTGGTTTCCTTGAGGCAGCCCCGGTCGTAGGTCGCCATTTCGCGGGCTATGGCACCCACCGATTCCAAGAGCTTTCCTTCCGGAAATACCTTACTGACGTAGCCCATCTTCTCCGCTTCCTGGGCATCATAAATCCGTCCGGTGAGCGCAACTTCCTTGGCGCGGCCCAGGCCGATGATGCGCCACAGCGGGTCCATCACCGGTGTCAGCGACAGAACGATTTCGCGCTGTCCGAATTTGGCGCGTTCGGACGCATAACGGATGTCGCACATCAGGGTGAGATCAAAGCCCCCGGCAATAGCCGCGCCGCCGACGGCGCAGATGACCGGCTGCGGGCAAAACAGGATCGCCCGGTACGCCCGGTGGAATAAATCAATGTAGGCTTCGTTGGAAACTTTCTCGAGCTGACGGATTTCATTGAGGTCAAACCCGGCAGAAAAGTATTTCTCGCCGCCGGTCAGCACAACGACGTTAACGTCCTCACGCGCGGCAATCGATGTAAACAAAGCCGCAACTTCCTCGAGCACCTGCGGTGCCAGCGCATTCCCTTTATCGGGCCGGTTGATCGTCACAGTCGCCACGTTCGCGTCCACTGCCAGCAATAAATATTTCAAATCCATCTTATCTTCCTCCATCTTTCATTTTTTCTATGATTTGAACGACTGCCGCTGCGATCTGCTCTTCCGGCATCTCGCGGATATCGACGGTCTTGCCGGCGATCACAATCCAGCGCGGGGCCCAATCGTCAAGTTCGGGCTTGCGGGCGCAGGCCACCGGACAGCCGCAGACCAGAATGCCGGCGTCGAAAGGTCCGACGGTCGCGTTTGACGTCAGGTGATGACCGGCCGTAAGCGTGTTTTCAATATCGGTGATGATCTGTGATCTGTCGATCTGACAGTTGCAGCCGCCGCAGTATTTAACGACAATATCCAAACTTCGTTACACTCCGAATCCTGACCGGGTTACTCCGGAGTGCAGGACTGAATAAAATCGGCAATCTGTTTATCATTCAGGCCAATGCCGGGTTTGCCATCCAGGCGCTTGACGACCTGTCCTTTTTCAAAAAGGATCAGCGTCGGGAAAATATCAATCCCGTATAAATCGGCCACATGTTCCTCGTCGTCGGTCACCAGGAGCAGATTACGACGGGTGTCGCCTGCCTGCTTTTCAAAAACGGGCAGGGCTTTCCGGCAGAAGGGACACCAGGACGCATAAACCATGGCGACGACTCTGCCCTTTTCCTTGAGAGCTTGTTCCAGATCATGAAGGTTATCCACGACAGCGCATGTCTCGTTCGGGCTCATAGATTTTCCCCTTCCTGATGGCCAAAGGGAACGGTTTGCCCGCATGGTCCGGGGCAAACCGTTCCCCGCATTTGATTATTTTGTCTTCAGCGGCCCCCCCGACAAAAACCGATCCTGCAGCCGGCGCATGCCCTGAAGCCAGCGGGTATAATCCGCTGCTTTTCTCTGCATGTAGGTTTTGACTTCCTTGTGCGGCAAAATCAAAAATTCATCGGCAGCAAAAGATTCCATGACGGCGTCCGCCAACTGCTCGGGCTTCATCAGGCCGTCAACACCGGCCACACCGCCGCCTTCACTCATCTTGGTCATTTCCGTATCAACCGCCTGCGGGCATAAGGCAAAAACCTGAATCCCCTGGCCGCCATAAGTGATCTCCAGGTTTTCCGCCATTCCGACCGCCGCGTGCTTGGTGACGGAATAAGGGAGCGATCCAATCTGGCTCAAAAGCCCCGCCGCCGAAGCGGTAATCATGAAGGCGCCGCCGCCGCGCTTGATCATCCCGGGCATGACCGCCCGCGCCGCATAAACGTGCGCGAGGACGTTAATCTCCCAGATGCGCTGCCAGGCTTCGTTGTCCACTTCATAACCGCCGATGGCGATGATCCCGGCGTTGGAGCAGAACAAATCAATGCGGCCGTACTTATCTTCCGTAAATTTGGCCAGGCGGATGACATCCGCTTCTTTGCGCACATCGCAGACAACGGCGTCGCCTTTGACTTCGGCGGCTACCGCTTTTGCGCCGGCTTCATTAACGTCCGCCGCAACGATCGCCTTGGCGCCTTCTTTGGCGAATCTCAAACACAATCCACGGCCGATACCCGAGGCCGCGCCCGTAACAACAACAACTTTTCCTGCTACTTCCATTATATCTATCCTCTCTTTTCTGTCCCCTCGCCCGGTCTTGTGCAGGGCGGGAGATCTTTAATCTCCGGATCTTTTACTGGCGCGGCCGATAGGGCCACGCCTCAAACAAGGGCTGAATTTCTTTTTGCCTGGGTTCCGCCTTCAATGCGTTGAAAACGTCTTCCCTGGTTAATTCACTTCTCGACATTGTCATTTTGGCCTTTTCCAGGTCGGCATCCAGCAGAAGTGTTTTGGGGAAACCCTGAATATTGGACCATGGCGACCATTTCGGAAGACCGGACTTTTCGCGGTTGGGATTGCCCGTCCAGGCAAACTGCGACCAGTAATCCATCATGGCATTGGACAGAGCCACGCGGCCCGGCTTGTTCTTATCGCTGAACGCGATCGCGCCCAGGGATGCCTTTTCCGTTCCGAAGACAAAATCAATCTCCATCGCGTGACAGGCGCCCAGAATAAAATTCAAAGGAAAGGCCATGACATTATTGGCCGCGCCGCCTGCTCCCCATAAAAACTGATACGTAAAGATGAAAGGCTGGCCGTCATGATCGCGCATGATTCTGGCCGGCTGATCCACCGCCATGACCTTCCAGCTGTCGGATTGATACTTCGCCACCAGGTTATACAATTCCATTTTAGCCGGGTCCTTCAGCAGGGATCCGTCCCGGCGCCAGCCCGCAAACACCGGATAGCCTCTGATAAATAATTTAGCTTCTTCTTTATTGGTGCCCAGAATCATCGGCACTTTATTGTAATTGCCGGAATCCAGTGCTGCGTAAAAATCGACGGGCAGGACGGCGCCATCGCCAAAGGCCGTGGGGAAAGAGATCATTCCCATGGCTTTGCCTTCCGGATACATTTCCAGAAAATCGGCCGCCTGCTTCGATCTCATGTAGGCTTCGACATCTCTGGCGGGCATGGCCGCCAGCATGGCTCCGGCCGCCTGAACATCAGCAGCCCTGCCGTCTTTCACCAGCAGCCTGGCCAGAATACCGTTGATATGCTCCGCGCCGCGCGCAGGCGTGGAGGGGCGGATAACGCCGCTTTCGGAGATGGCCCTGTGGAATAATCCTTTGGCCAGGGGCGATGAAACCAGACAATAAACGTTCTGACCTCCGGCGGATTCGCCGGCAATCGTGACATTTCCGGGATCCCCACCGAAGTTACCGATGTTGGCCTGCACCCATTTAAGCGCCGCAATTAAATCCAGAATGGCAAAGTTTCCCGAATCGCCCGTCGGATCACCGTTTTTCAATGCCGGATGGCTCAAAAAACCCATGGGCCCCAGCCGATAATTAACGGTAACCACGACCATGTTGCCTCGATTGGCTAAAAAGCCACCATCCTGCAGGGAAAGCAAAGGCCACTGGATGCTGTTGCCGCCGCCGTGAATCCAGAAAAATACAGGCAATTTGCCTGTCGCTTTCTTCGGCGACCAGATATTGAGATACAGGCAATCTTCATTGCCGACAACCATCTGTGCGGTTGCGGGATTGCGGTCATGGTCGATATACTGTGGACAAAGCTGGCAGAATCGGTCGGTTTTCAGAGGCTGCCCGCGTTTTTGTGCAGGTTCGGGCGCTCTCCAGCGCAGCGCGCCGACCGGCGGTTTGGCGTAAGGAATCGCTTTCCATGAATGGGTCTGGGTGGCGGCATTTTCCACGCCGATCACCACACCCTCTGCCGTCTGGCGCTCCACGGCTGCCGGAGCGGTTTCGACCTTTGCGGCGGGCACCGCGGTCCCGGGCTGCTCCCTGTCCGGAGCCTGAGCACTTTTAACGCCGCTGCATCCCCACACGAGAAAAAGAAACACTGCGCAACACAGGACAGCATACGGCAGCGAACCGGAACGCTCTCTAAACCCTCTTTTATCCGACATCATCCCTGATCCTCCTTTGTGTATAATATGGCGACAGGTCTTTGTACCTGATCACCGCGTTATTCACGCACCGGCAAGTTCTTTCGCCCGCTTTGCCGCCACCTCCACCGCGGCCATCAGCGTGGCGCGGATTCTTCCCTCCTCGAGCACTTTCAACCCGGCGGCAGTGGTACCGCCCGGAGAGGTCACCATATTTTTCAGCTGCGCGGGATGCAAATTACCGGTAAGGCACAGGCGCGCGGAACCCAGCATCGTCTGCGCGGCGAGTTTCTCGGCCAGATCCCGCGTCAGGCCTAATTGGACACCGGCGTCGGTCAGCGCTTCAATGATCAGAAAACAATACGCCGGACCGCTGCCGCTCAATCCCGTCACCGCGTCCATGAGCTTTTCATCCACTTCCACGGCCAGACCGACGGCGTTTAAAATCGTGAGCGCGTATTGCACGTCATTTTTTGCGGCAAAATGCCCCCGGGCCACGGCGGCGGCGCCTTCGCCCGCCATCGCATTGACATTGGGCATCACCCTGAGCACCCGCGGGGTTTTGGCAAGGCCCTTTTCAATGGAATCCGTTGTCACGCCCGCGGCAATGGAAATAAAAAGTTTTGATTTCGTGGCGACCGGACGGATCCCTTTCAGGGTTTCCGGAAAATTCTGAGGTTTGACGGCCAGGATGATAATATCGGCATCCTTCACCGCTTTTTTGTTGTCGGCCGTGACCTGCACTTTCAGGGACTTCCGCAGATCTTCAAGCCTCGCCGGATCGATATCCGTCACGGTGATATGCTGCGCGGAAATAATTTTGCGGGTAATCATCCCCCGGGCCAGGATGCCGCCCATTTTTCCGCCTCCGATGATAGCCACTTTTTTACCTGTGAACATACTGGTCAGACCTCCGTGATGATGGTCAGATACATGCACTTTTTCCCCGCATCCTGTCAATATAATTCCTCATGGCCCCGAATCTTCCATTGCATAAAAATTTGCTTTTGTGATAATCATTCGGGCGAAAGGGATGTGATCGATGCTGAAGAATTTCAAGGTGAAAGAAAATAAAGTGGCCTGCTGGATCAATCCGCAGGATTTTGGCGCAAAGGCGCAGAGTCTTGTTTTCATCCATGGCTCCGGCGGCAATTCCAGCGCCTGGTTGCAGCAGTATGCCAGGCTGCACACGTCTTTTAACATCGCCGCCGTCGATCTCCCCGGGCATGGAAAATCCGGCGGTGAGGGAAAACAGGACATCCGGGATTATGTCCTGATCTTAAAGGACATAATCCAGGTGTTAAATCTTACGCGTCCGATCCTCATCGGCCACTCTCTGGGGGCGGCCATTGCCCTTGAATTTGCCGCAACGTTTCCTGAGGATTTAAGCGGGTTAGTGGCCGCAGGCGGCGGCTTAACCATGCCGGTCAATCCCAACATCATCGACGGATTCCGTAAGCAGCCGGAGGTCGTCCTGGATATGATGTGCAAATTTTCTCTGGCCAAGGAAAACCGCCCGAAATTTTATGACGCCGCGCGCGCCAGCCTCGGTGAGGCCAATGTCGATGTTGTGGCCGGCGACATGCTGGCTTGCAGCAAGTTTGACATCACGGGACAACTCGGGAAAATCGTCGCGCCGGTGCTGGCCATCTGCGGCGAGGAAGACAAGATGACGCCGCCGGAATTCTCGCGCCGGATCGCCGAAAGCATCAGAGTAGGAAAACTGGTCCTCATTCCCGGCGCGGGACACATGGTCATGATGGAAAAACCGGTGGAATTTAACGAAGCCATTCGGGATTTTGCCGCGGCACTGTCCGGGACCGTTCAGACCGAATAAATATAAAGGACATCGATTTACATGTTTGCCATTACCACAAGCAACCTGATTATCGCGCTCGCGAAAGTCATTGACATCGTCCTCACAGTTTATATGTGGATCATTGTCGCCCGCGCGCTCATCTCCTGGGTGAATCCCGACCCTTACAACAAGCTCGTTATTTTTCTCTACCGGATCACCGAACCCGTCCTCCGTCCGATCCGTAAAATGATCCCCCGGCACAGCCTGCCCATTGACTTTGCGCCGCTGGTGGTTCTGCTGATCATCATTTTTTTACAGTATTTTCTAGTCGGGACCATGATTCAAATCGCGCGCGGTTTATAGAAAGGCCGGCACCTTGAGCCAGACGCTCCTTATCCATGAAACAAAAAACGGCCTGACCTTTGACATTCACGTCAACCCGCACGCGTCGCGGGCCGGCATCGCCGGCATCGCGGACGGCGTGCTGAAAGTCAAAGTCACCGCTCCCCCGGTGGAAGGGGCGGCCAACGAGGCATGCCTCGGGCTACTGTCTAAAAAACTTGACCTCCGGAAAAGCCAGATGACGATCCGGGCGGGCGCCCGGGGGCGCAAAAAAACGATCCTGGTAAGTGAAATCAGCAGGATCGATCTGGAAAAGAAAATCCATCAACTGGCCATTGACCGCTCCTAGTATCCATTCCAGTCAGTAAAGACACGCGGGAACTGAATTTTAAAAATGGAAAGTCCAGCAGAGAAATCGGAAAACGTCAAAGTAGCCAAAGCCGCCGGGATTGTCGGCGCAGCGACGATGGTCAGCCGCGTTTTCGGCGTGATCCGGGACATGGTAATTGCCGGCTTCTTCGGCGCAAGCTGGATGACCGACGCTTTCTGGGTGGCTTTTCGCATCCCCAATATGCTCCGACGCCTGCTGGGCGAAGGTTCGCTCACCGTCGCCTTTGTTCCGGTTTTTACCGAGTACCTGCAAAAGAGAACAAGGGAAGAAGCCCTGGAGCTGGCCTCCAATGCGGTTACCGTCCTCGCTGTGATTCTGGCCGCCGTGTCGGTTCTGGGCATTCTCCTGTCTCCGATCATTGTAGGGCTGATCGCGCCGGGTTTTATGGCCGATCCGGACAAATTTGCCCTGACCGTTTTTTTAAACCGACTGATGTTCCCGTATATCTTTTTTATCGCGCTCGTGGCTTTATGCATGGGCATTTTAAATTCCTTCCGGCATTTTACGTCGCCGGCCCTGTCGCCGGTGATGCTCAATATCGCCATGATCACAGCGGCGTTCGTGCTGCACGACACCTTTGCCCAACCGATTACGGCGCTCGCCGTGGGCGTGCTCGCAGGCGGTGTGCTGCAGCTGGCCATGCAGTGGCCTGCCCTCGCGAAATTCGGCGTCCGATTTAAATTCCGGTTCAACCTGCGGCATCCGGGAATCCAACAGATCGGCCGGCTCATGCTGCCGGCGATCCTGGGCGCTGGCGTGGGCACCATCAATGTTTTTGTCGGGACGATTCTGGCCTCGCTGCTCCCCGGCGGTTCGGTCACATATCTTTTTTACGCCGACCGGATCATGGAATTCCCGCTGGGCATATTCGCCATCGCCATCGGAACAGCGGCGCTCCCCAGTTTTTCCAGGCAGGTCGCTGCGGGCGACCTGGATGCGTTTAAATCCGGCATTTCTTTTTCGCTCAGGCTGATGCTTTTTTTAACCATCCCGGCGATGGCGGCTTTAATGGCCTTGAATCTGCCGATCATCTCCGTTTTGTTTCAGCGCGGCGCCTTTGACGCGCCCGCAGCCATCCTGACCGGTCAGGCCTTGTTCTGCTATGCGCTGGGCCTCTGGGCGTTTGCGATGCTCCGGGTGTTTGTTTCCTCTTTTTATGCCTTGCAGGATTCCAAATGGCCGCTCAAAGCCGCCATCATCACCCTGATCGTCAATGTGCTGGCCAGTCTGGCTTTAATGCATCCTTTAAAACATAATGGCATTGCGCTCGCCGGTTCCATTTCCGCCATCGTCAACGTCCTGATTCTGGCCATTGTCCTGAGAGGAAAAATCGGGACATACCTTGACCGCCCCTTTTTCACATCCGTGCTGAAGATTATCGTATCCTCCGCCTTGATGCTGGCGGCGATCGGGTTGATCGAGTATTTCATGCCGTGGGAGACATCTGCCGGTTTCAAAGCGCGGCTGATTTACCTGATCTGCGCTGTTGTCGCGGGAGCCGGTGTTTATTTTATCGCGGCCTATCTGCTGAAAAGTTCTGAAATTCACGCGCTCGTCGGTAAGCTGAAAAGCAGGCTCGCCCGCGGCCGGGATTGAACCGACCGACAAAAGCATTGACTTCAAATCATCAAAGTGATAGGAATTCCCGTCTTTTGCAAGCATGACCGACAAAAGGCAGAGAAGGTAAATTATGCTGGATATTAAGTATTTAAGACAAAACATCGAATTGGTCCGCAAGAAGATGGACGAACGCGGTCAAAAAATTGATTTTGACCGTTTTATCGATCTTGAAGCAAAAAGAAGAGATATTTTACAGGCCGTGGAGATGCTGCGCAATGAGCGCAACAGCGTTTCCAAGCAGGTTGGCGAACTCAAGAAGAAAAAAGAGGACGCGCAGGCTTTGATCGCGAAGATGGGCGACGTCTCGGCAAAAATAAAGGAATATGACGAAACCCTGCGCGTCACGGAAGAGGAGCTTACCGCCTTTGTCATGATCGTGCCGAACATTCAGCACGAATCCGTCCCGCAGGGCAATGGTTCCGAAGACAACACAGTCGTCCGCACATGGGGCGAAATACCGGTTTTCAACTTTGAGCCCAAGCAGCACTTTGACCTGGGCGAAAGTCTGAATATCCTGGATTTTGCGCGCGGGGCCAAAATTACCGGGGCGCGTTTTACACTTTACCGCGGGGCGGGCGCGCAGCTGGAGCGGGCCATCACCAACTTCATGCTGGATCTGCACACGGGAAGCCATGGTTACACGGAAGTATTTACGCCTTTTATGGTCAATGCCGAAAGCATGACCGGCACGGGCCAATTGCCCAAATTCAAGGAAGACCTTTTCAAAATTGAAGGCATGGACTATTACCTGATCCCGACGGCGGAAGTTCCGGTCACCAATATTTACCGGGACGAAATCCTGGAAGAAGAAAAACTGCCGACATATCTGGTGGCTTACTCAGCGTGTTTCCGTGCGGAAGCCGGTTCCTACGGCAAGGATACACGGGGACTGATCCGCCAGCATCAGTTTAATAAAGTAGAGATGGTCAAATTTTCCAAACCGGAAACATCCTACGACGAGCTGGAAAAACTGACCGCCAACGCGGAAGAAGTCCTCAAAAGGCTGGGCATTCCTTATAGAACCGTATGCCTGTGCACGGCGGATCTGGGTTTTTCCTCGGCGAAAACCTATGACGTGGAAGCCTGGCTGCCCGGACAGAACACGTATCGGGAAATTTCGTCGTGCAGCAACTTTGAAGACTTTCAGGCACGGCGCGCGGCAATCCGCTACCGCCGGAAAGACAATGGCAAGGTTGAATTTGTCCATACCTTAAACGGTTCAGGCCTGGCGGTAGGCAGAACGGTTGTAGCAGTCATGGAAAATTATCAGCAGGCCGACGGCAGCATCATCATCCCGGAAGCCCTGCGTCCCTATATGAGAGGTCTGGAACGGATTACTCCTTAAGATGATCTGAAGGATAATCGAAAAAATATCATAATGGAGGGATGGCCGAGTGGTCGATGGCGGCGGTCTTGACCCGGCAGCCGCCGGGCGCCCGGAAAGACGGGCGAAACCTTCAAATGATCTTTGATGATGTATTATGTTTACATATTGCAAAGTGAAAGCGACAAAGAATTCTACATTGGCATGACGGCTGATCTCAAAAGAAGATACTCAGAGCATCAGAGAGGAAATGTAGAATCAACAAAAAGTCGTCTGCCAATGAAGTTATTGTGCTATGAAGCCTATCCGACAAAAGAAGAAGCGGCCAGGCGGGAAGAATATTTAAAAAGCAGTGACGGAAGGAAAGACATTAAGAAACGAATCATCGAAAGTATGATTGAATAATCTGGAGGGATGGCCGAGTGGTCGATGGCGGCGGTCTTGAAAACCGTTGACCGAAAGGTTCGCGGGTTCGAATCCTGCTCCCTCCGCCAGATAGAAAAAGCGGTATGATCAGGATTACATGCGGGTTTGGCCGTCGTATGACGGACACCCGGAGACTTCCGGGCGAATCCTGCTCCCTCCGCCAGAAATAACAGCACGCGGCAGGACAGCTGCCGTCATGTTGTTCAGATAACAGGCCTGAAATAATCAGCGGAGAGATGGCTGAGTGGCCGAAAGCGATCGCCTGCTAAGCGATTGTACGCCCTTTAAAGGTGTACCGCGGGTTCAAATCCCGCTCTCTCCGCCAGTTTTTCCTCACGCTATTAACCAGTCTGCCGCGGGTTTGGAGGGCGTAGCCCGACACCCGGAGTCTTCCCGGGCAAATCCCGCTCTCTCCGCCAGTTTTTACTGATCTTATCCGATATTTTCTTTAGACCTGAAAACCTGTCAAGGTACGTCACTCCCGCTCCAGCATTTCTCCGACCAGCATGGCTGTCTCGCCGACGATGCGGATGCATTTCTTAACTTTATCGCCCTGATAAAAAGATTTGGCGTCTTCGCGGTCTTTCCAGTTCACGCAAGCGATGTCCCGGCAGTAAATCGTCCCGTCCTGATTGACAATTTCATCACGGAATCTCCGCATCATCTCTTCGGCTGCCGCCCACATTTTCGGGTTTTCCTTTTCGCCGGCGGCAGCGCGGCTGTAGCGAAGACCGAGGACGGCCAGTCCCCCGGCCAGCGCGCCGCAGACTTCACCGTTGCCTCCCAGTCCGCCGCCGAAAGCACCCATGGCGCGAATCACCTCGTCACTTCCGTGCCCGAGTTTTTCCTGACCTGCGGCGGCAATCGCCTGGCTGCAGTGAAACCGTTCCACCGCCATCATCTGAATGGCTTTTTTCCTCATCTCCTGGGGAGTCATGACGGTCTCCTTTCTCTAAGGCTTCGGCATCAGATCAGCGATATAAAGGCGATTCCAGGTCGGGCTGATAATCATTTCATTGATGCAGACGGTCTTGGGGAGACGCGCGACAAACAAGATAGCTTCGCCGACGTCTTCGGATCTGAGCATTTTTGCTTTCACGTCGTCGCCCAGTTGATCAGGCCTTCGATCCATGATCGGTGTCCAGACCTCGCCGGGACAAAGCGCACAGGCCCGGATGCCGTTGATGCACTCTTCCATGTTGATGCTGGCATTCATGGCCATCAGGCCGAACTTGGCCGCGCTGTATGCGGGTCCCGTCAAATGCGAGTAAAAACGCCCCGCCCAGGAGGACACGTTGATGATCAAACCATCTTTCTGTTTTCTCATGGCGGGAAGAACCGCCGACGCGCAGTAAAACGCGCCGTTCAGGTCGACATCGATGACCTCTTTCCATTTTTCCGGCGAGACTTTCGACCAGTGCCGCTCGGCTACATTGGTCCCCGCGTTGTTGACCAGGACGTCCAGCCGACCGTGGCGTGACGCGATTTTCTCGGCCGTCGCGCGGACCGCCGCCGCGTCGGCAACATCCAGCGCTTCAATCGACGACCGGCCGCCTGCTGCCGTCAGCAAGTCCGCTGTTTTTTGCAGGATAGCCGGTCGGCGGCCGGATAGAACAACATGCGCGCCTTCCCGGGCCAGGGCAGCAGCCGCCGCCTGGCCGATCCCGGTTCCCGCCCCGGTAATCCAACAGACTTTGTCTTTTAAAGTTTCAAGCATGGGCCCTCCTTATGAATCGTTACGCTGTTCAAATGAACAGCTTGTTTCGTTGTGATAACATGACCGCTGGAATTGTCAAGAATTTATCAGGATCAGACGGTGACGGCCGGCAGTGGTAAGCTGTTCATTTTCCCGAATGTATCCGGCCCGAATCTTTACGCTTGCCATTTGCGGGGCGACCGATTAAGGCATCTCCGAAGGGGATGCGGTATTTCCTTAAAAACGCGGAGAGCGGTTGATGCATTTTATCCTGGTGTCTTTTTCCAGTCTGATCGCCCTGGCTTGTATGTATCTTGTCTCTATGGCGATCTGCGCCGAAGATACAGGCGGAGCCTGGCTTCTTGCCGCATTTGCCTTCCTCTTTGCCCTGCCGGCTCTTGCCGCTCTGGCGCGGACGGTCAGAAACCGCCGCATCCCGGGAGCTTCTCCGGATGCCCGAGCAGAAATGTCACCGGCAGGTATCCGTTTCGTTCCCCACTGGCAGCTCATGACACTGATCATCATTGCGCTCCTGATCATGGTCATCGCTATGGCGGTTTCTTTTTTTAAATAGCCGGTCGCGGGTTGTCACCGGGAGGCAATGGCTGATATTTCCACCCGTGCGCCCCAGGGCAGTCCGGATACCTGAACGGTTGCGCGGGCCGGAGGCTTGTTCTTGAAGAACGAGCCGTAGACATGGTTCACTTGGGCAAAATCATTCAGATCCGTGAGAAAAACAGTCGTGGAGACGACATGCTCCAGGGTCATGCCGTTTGCGGCCAGGACGGCCTTGAGGTTTTCCAGCACCTGCCGGGTCTGCTCTTCGATGGGGCCCTGAAGAAATTGATTGGTTTGGGGGTCGATCGCAATCTGGCCGGACAGGAAAAGCAGATTGCCGGATTTGACGGCCTGGGAATAGGGGCCGATCGCGGCGGGCGCCCGGCTGGTGGCGATCACTTCTTTTGCCGGGCCGGCACAGCATCCGGAAACGATGGAAGCCGCCAGCACAATGACAACGCCTTTTAAAAGCGCTCCACCTTTCAGCATCGGTCTTTTCCCTCCCTCAGGCTCCGGCATGCTGTTCCTGACCGCGGACGCTGTCCCGGCTCAAGGCTGTGACACCGACTATTTTTTTCCAGGGGAAGCAGCGGCTCAGTTCCCCTGCATATGCGGACGGTTTCAAAAATCCTGCGCAGGCCCTGTTCATGGGGCAGCAGGCTCATCCCATAATTTCCGCGATTTCCGATTGGCATTCGTCCACCGCCAGCCTGACCCTGCCCAGCCATTCGCTCCGGCCGGTCATCACAAAAAGAAAATAATGCTTTTCGGGATTCAGGCGGACCAGATAATAATAGTCATCCCTGGCGATAAGGATGTCTTCAACGGACGGGCGTTCATCGATGAACTGGGCGGCTTTCAATTTGGATTGAACGATACTGGTCAAATAAGCGGCGACGGCATACGGATCGATTTCGGAACCGCTGTCTAACGTCGCGACCGGAATTCCGTCTTCGATCAAAACCACCGCCGATGCCGTAAAAGCGGGCAACTGGTCTGCGATGGACTGGAGAACGGTCTTGAGTCTCAACATAGTCAAACCTCTTTCTTTTTAATTTAAAGGAAGAAGAAATCCATCAGCTCTCATCATGCTTCTTCCGGTAAGACCGTCTGAAAATTCCGGTAAATCAACTGCTGGGTCTCCTCAGAAAAGTGGATGTAAAAGATCTGACAGGTTTCATTTCCCTCGACGCCTTTGATAATGTACTTTCCGCTCTGCCGCACCCTGAAGAAAGGTTTCGGAAAGTGAGGAAAATATTCCAGCCGGCCGAGCTTTTCCAGACTCCGGATAAAACCCGCACCGATCGGGCGGTCGAAACGAACTTCTCGGATGACCACCCCGTCCAGACATTCTTCAACGACTCTGGTTTCCAGAACTTTCACGTTTTCCCTGTGATGGTTCGCAATGCACGAATAAATGTTTCCACCTCGCCATGGTGGTTGGATGCGGAAAAACTGACCCGTATCGCTCCTCCGGGAAAAGTCCCCATCGCCTTGTGAATCAGGGGCGCACAGTGGAGACCCGTGCGGACCCGGATGTCGAAGGCGTCTTTCAAGATGTACCCGACATCCGCGGCTGGCCAATCGTTTATGTTAAAACAAACGATTCCACAATGATTTTTTTCCGGCTGCTCCGAGTAAATGGTCACCGCTTCCATCCGCTCCAGTTCCGCAACCAGATGTCGCGTCAGGTCCATTCGTTCCTTCTGAAAAGATGAAATCCCCCGGGCCAGAATAAAATCAACGGAATACTCAAGCCCCGCAATCCCCGGCTCGTTGAGCGTTCCCGCCTCGTACTTGACGGGCCAGGCTTCGGGCATCGATTCCGAGTCGCTGCGTATACCGGTCCCACCGGATTTCCAAACGCGCAGATCAAGTTGATCGCCCACGATCAGCCCTCCGACCCCCTTCGGCCCCAGGAGCGCTTTATGGCCGGTAAAGGCGGCAGCGGCAAGCGGCATGGATGAAAAATCGCACTCGATTGCGCCGGCCGATTGGGACGCGTCGATCACCAGCGGGATTTCCCGGGATTCACAAACCCGGTAGATCTCTGCGATGTCCAACTCGGCGCCGGTCACATTGGATACGTGGTTCACAACGACCAGGCGCGTGTCTTCCGGCAGAGCCTTTTCCAATCGCCCGATCGCCAGGTCGCCGGGTGGACGACATGGCACGATGTCCAGCTTGATGACTCCCGACGACCGCAGATAATAAAGCGGCCGCAAAACGGCGTTATGCTCCAGGATCGTCGTGACGACGCGGCCGCCCTCCGGCGCCAGGCCGTTTACCGCGATATTCAAGGCCTCCGTCGCCCCCGAGCAAAAGACGACCCGGGCCGGATCGGCAAAATGAAACAGCTTGGCGATTTTTTCGCGGCAGCCGGTTATGGATGACTTCTGCGTGACATTTTCCCGGTAAAGGTTGGACGGCGGTTCGGCGAGGCATTTTCCCATCGCCTGCGCTGTTCCCTCCGGTTTCGGATAACTCGTCGCCGCGTTATTGAAGTAGATCATCAATTCGCACCGCCCGTTCATGAAATCGCGGGCGCGTTACAGGTCACCGCAACGAATCACGAAGACTCTTCGCCCCAAACAGCATTTCCAGGCACGCAGGCCCCGGAACTAAACGGGCTTTCACACCCCGAAATCCCGATAGACCACGCGCGACAGAAAACAAAGGCCGGTGTTTTCCGCCCATTATAAAAAAACCGCGACCCCGTGGATCTCCGTGGGCCATTGTCGACGCCTCGCCGGGCTCTCTAAAAAACAGACCAGCGAACTAAAAGAACTTTTCCAACAGGGGAATGATCTTTTTTACCTGCAATCTGATCATCCCCAGGGTTTTGTTGTCCGGCGCCAGCAGGACCAGAAGCGATTCTCCGACGGGAAGGCAAATGATCATGGCGTCGGGCGCTTCGAACGTCAGGGAATTGAAAGTCTGAATCTTCAATTCGTCCGACATTTTATCGGAACCCAGGATAACCGTCGCCACCGAGGCGCCGATGCTGTCCAAATCCGTTTTTCCGAAAGTTCCCGCCGATTCGATGACGAAACCATCTTTACCGACGATCAGGATTGCCTTGATTCCCGGCACTTCCAGCATTTCTTGAAGTATCTGCGTTGTCGTTCTTGTGTCTGCCATGGACATCTCCTTTTAATAGCTGTCTGGAATTATTTTTAAGGTCAATTTCATCATAAAAAAACCGATCCGCCGGTGTCCTGTTATTTCGTAACGACAAACTCGCCAAAAGGATCGCCAACCTCCGTTCCCCTGGTCTGTTCGCACGTAAACGTTTTCATCCCGTCGGGATACGGCTTGCCATAGGCAAGATCGAAAAACGCCGAACTGACCCCCCGGATCATGTAGCCGCACATGTAACCGCCGGCGATGTCCGCCTCGTAATAGTCCTGGGCCCTGACAACCATCCGCTCGCCTTCCTTGATCTGAACGATGCCGGATTTGGCCCATCCCCATGCGGTAAAAACAGCGTAAGCGCCGCGCAGAACATCCTTCGCCCCTTCGGTGATCATCGGTACTACGACAGACTTGAACTCCTCGGACGTGATGATGCCATATCCGGTATTGTATCCGCATTCCAGCGCGCAATCCACCAATCGGGCTTCCAGTTCCTTGCGCCGGTTTTCGGGAACCGCCTCCATCATTCGCTTGGTGAATGTATTCCAAAAATCCGTCGGGAGCATATTCACCAATACGTTAAACCCGGGAATCAACCCCTCATCGTCGCTTTGCACTTGCATTTCCACCAGTTGCTTTACAACCGTATCTCGTTGAACAGTCATCTCCAGGTCCTTTCTATTTGGGTTTTACGGTAAAGGTGCTCGTCGGCTGGCCCATCACAATGCTCGATTCCTCGACAACCTCATAACTGCGCGGCGCTTTGCCGGCAGCCGCCGCAAACATGGCGGCCAGATAACCCCGCGTCCAATGGTTCACGGGGGCGTCATGGTTCCCCCATTTTTTTGCCCACCCCTGATCCACATGGGAACGAGTCAACGTCGCTTTTCCCTGATACTTGTCCCCGGTGACATCCATCATCCCCATGCCCATCACGGAATAGTATTGTCTGCCGACATCCAGTTTATCTTCGAACGATGCAATATTATTTTTCGCGCAATAATCATCGATCATGGGACGAACGGAATCCTCTGCGGATTCGCATAAGACCCGGCTGCCTCCGATATCGTCAAAATCCATGGCGAGCTTGCTGAGCAACGACATGTAGTGGTGGCAGTGCATGACCGTCAAGAAGCCGTTCATGTAACGCCTGTAAGTTTTTTCATCGAAAGTGAACTCCGTTTTTAGCGCCATTATCCAATCTCCTCTCCTGGTTAAGTTGTACGATTTATGCCGATCCCGTCCCTTCGTTCTGCTGACGTCCCATTGCTTTTTCCAGATCGGGTATTTGCTTCCTGATTCGCATCCTGATCATCCCCAGTCGCTGGGTGTGCCGGGCCAAGACCACCAGCAGATTGCCTTTGACCGGCGCGCCGACGATCACCACATCTTCGGACTCGAGCATCAGAGAATGAAACCCGTAGATGCCGAGTTCGTTTCCCATCTTCGCCACGCCGCTCCAGACCAGGGCCGATGACGTGCCGGTTTTGATCATGTTCATGCCGCCCTCGTTCGTTGATGACTGGACGACAGCCCCGTCGTCTCCGATCAGCAAAACAGCCTCTACGCCCGGTATACTGAGAAAACCGGCCAATGCGTCGGACGCAACCGGGCTCTTGATTATTTCGTCATCCATCTTCTTTACCGCTTCTAAAACATCCCGGGCGTCATCATACCTGATGACATGCGCCTCCTGATCGCCGTCCGGCGAGAGGGCCTTCACGGGAGTTTCATCCGCAATATCCGGATCACGAATGATCGCCATTTCATTAACGGGCTGAACGGACGCCGCCGGCAAAGGCTGGATATCGTCGTCTGCGGCAAGCTTTTCCGCTTCTAAATCATCCCGGGCGTCCTCATGCCCGATGACATGCGCCTCCTGATCGCCGTCCGGCAAGAGGGCCTTCACGGGAGTTTCATCCGCAATATCCTCTTCACGAATGGCCGTCATTTCAGGATCGGGATGAACGGACGCCGCCGGCAAAGGCTGGATGCCGTCGCCTGCGGCAAGCTTTTCATTCGCGGCTTTTTCTTCCCGGCATCGGGCAGCCTCAATGATGAGACCGATCAGCTCTGATTCAATCCTTCTCTTGCTTTTTTTTGCGGGAATGATCTTGAAATTGATCTCAACTTTCTCCCAGCTGATAATCTCGACGGCTGCTTCCTTCCCCCGCATGTCCTCCCAGATCGCGTCCCAGGGCCTGCCTTTATTGAAATAAATGCAGCCGGGCTTTTTCCCGGGCGCCCTGGCTTCGACAAGGCACGTCTTGCCCTCCAGGCTGATGTATTGGACGAAGCTTGTCAGGGAAACTCCCGCAATCGAACCCATATCCGATTGCTGTTCCAGCCTGGCGAAAATGGCATCTTTCAAATCTTCAAATTTCAGTGGTTTGGTGAGAAAGACGGGACTGCCTAGTTTTTTTAACTTTTTTTTCGTCTCGGAGGTCACCAGGCCGCTCATCATGATCATCGGGATAGAGGGAAAATGCTCGTTCAGGTAGGAAGAAAGTTCAATGCCGTCTGTTTCCGTCATCAGGAGTTCGGCGATAACCAGGTCTACCGGTTTTGTCTCCAAAACGCGTATAGCATCCCTTGCATTTCGAGCGGTGTACACTCCAAGATCATCCGAGAACTTCAAAAGATATTGCCCGAGGGCCGCCAGCAATGCGGTATCCTCATCAGCAATCAGAATGCTGTGCATCAGCAATCTCCTCATTCACCCCGGAGCACGATGCTGATGATCAGCTTCAGGATGCAGAGTCGCCGCGTATCAAATGTGTACAAAAATAGTTAAGTGGCCATCTATGAAAAAGTCAGATTCTTCGAAAAAAACATCAAGAGGTCTTATATCCGTGTAAGGTCTTGTTATTTTCAAACCTTATGACATTTTCCTTATTTCGCAGGCACTTCAGCAAAATCGTCGCGTCCATACCATACAAAGAATTCTTAATCAACAGCAAATAAATATTTGGCGCCAATGGAAGGAATTTGGGAGGAAGAACAATATTAATGCGGGGAGAGTGATTCGGGATCACCCTTCAGATGATAACCGGATCTTTACTCCGGACATCGGGTCCGGTCACCTTCATCCAAGCGGCATTTTCCCGCCGCCTGGACGGTTCATCAGACATTGAAGCGGAAGGTGATGATGTCGCCATCCTCGACGACGTATTCTTTCCCTTCCAGGCGCAGGCGGCCGGCGGCTTTGACCTGCGCGACGGAACCGCCGTGGGCGACGAAATCGTCATAGGACATAACTTCGGCTTTGATAAAGCCCCGTTCGAAGTCGTTGTGAATGGCGCCGGCGGCTTTGGGGGCCTTCGTAGCGGCGGGAATCACCCAGGCCTTCACTTCATCTTCCCCGACGGTAAAGAAAGAGATGCGGCCCAGAAGAGAAAACGCCGCGCGGATGATCCGGCCAAACGCCGGTTCGGCAATCCCCATGGACGACAGGAATTCTTTCTGATCGGCGGCATCGAGCCCCGCCAGTTCCGCCTCGATCTTGCAGCAGATCCCCATCACCGGGCAGGCGAGGTTGGCCTCCTTCGCGAAGGTATCGGCAAAAGAAAGATTGTCTTCGGCCACATTAATCACGACCAGTTCCGGTTTGATCGTCCAGAACGAAAAGCTCCGGAGCGTAAATATTTCGAGAGGTGTGAGGCCCGCCGTCCTGAGCGGCTTCCCCGCCTCCAGGCAATCTTTCAATTTCGGCAGAAGATCGTTCTGCGCCGTCTCCTGCGGCGAGATCGCCTTCTTGGACATCTTGGCGAGGCGCTCCAGTTTCTTTTCGATGATCAGCAGGTCGGAGAGGACCAGTTCGTCTTCGAGTTTGCGGTACGCGTCCAGGGAAAGAGAAACGTCCGGCAGCGAAAAACCGTCAATCACATGCAGGACGCCGTCCGCGCCGCTCAAATTCTGACGGATAGATTCCCACGGGTGTTCGCCCACGGCATGCACATCGGAAAACGGCACTTTGGCCGGCGAAACTTTGACCGGTTTGTAAATTTCAACCAGTTTATCAAAACGCTCATCCGGCACGGAGGCCTGGCCGCGTACAACCGTTTCATTGTGCGACAGGCTGCTTTTCACGCCGGTCATGATTTCAAACAAGGTACTCTTCCCGCTCTGGGGAAGGCCCAAAATACCCATTTCCATTTTTTACTACCTTTGCTTAAACTGCTGTTCTATTTCCGAGGCACTTATTGTTAATAATTTCCTGGATACCGGCCGCCGCCGGTATGACGATTTTGGTTGCTTACAAATTTCATAACGCCGCAAAAGGCTCTGGAGGCAAGGCGCGCAAAGAGCAACAGCCTTTTTCCCGGTAGCTTTCGTAGTCGAAGGAGAACGAGGCGGCAGCAAGCAGGCCCCGCAGGCGTATATGGCAATACGCCGAGGATGACTGCGCAGCTGCCAACGAAGTTATCCGAAGGATACGGAAGCTACCTCGTGAATTCTTTTTCGATTCGACCCATCGCTTCTTTCAGCCGGTCATCCGGCACCGTAAGCGAAATGCGGACAAACCCTTCGCCATACTGGCCGTAGGCCGTGCCGGAGGCGACCACGACGGCAGTTTTATCAAACAGGCGGTTGGTGAATTCGAGAGACGTCAGCCCTCTGGGCGCCGGCACCCACAGGTAGAACGTGCCGCGCGGCGGATTGAAATCAATGCCGATTTTTTTGAGCGTCTTTAAAACCAGCTCCCGCCTGCGTCCGTAAACGGAGAGCATTTCCTCGATAAAGCCCGCTTCGTTGTGCAGTGCGGCTATGCCGGCAAACTGGACGGCGTTAAAAATGCCGGAATCCGTATTTTCCTTGACCTTGCTGATGCCCGCAATCAGATCGGGATTGCCGCAGGCCATGCCGATTCTCCAGCCGCACATGTTAAACGGCTTGGACAGGGAATTGAGCTCCACGCCCACATCCCTGGCCCCTGGCGCCGCAAGGAAACTGATGCGCTCCTGGCCGGCAAAAACGATCTCGCTGTAAGGGTTGTCGTAACAAATGGCGATGTCGTACTCACCGGCAAAGGCCACCAGCTTGTTTAAAAACGCCATCGTGGCGCAGGCGCCCGTCGGGTTGTTCGGATAATTTAAAAACATCGCGGATGCTTTTTTGGCCAGATCCGTCGGAATGTCTTCCAGGACGGGCAGGTAATTGTTTTGCGGCAGAATGGGGATATTATAAGGAACGCCCTCGCCCATCAGGATGCTGGATCGATACGCCGGATAACCGGGATCGGTCATGAGCACAATGTCGCCGGGATTGACGCGCGCCAGCACAAAGTGGTGGCAGCCTTCCTTGGAGCCGATGAGGCCCAGAATTTCATTTTCGGGGTTCAGGCTGACGCCGTACCGTTCGGCGTACCAGCGGGCGATTTCCTTGCGAAACGCCAGCATGCCTTTCTCTTCATCCGTGGGATAGCGGTGGTTTTGCGGATCACGGGCGCTCCGGCACAATTCATCAATAATGGAATTGGGCGTGGCTTCCACGGGATCGCCGATGGCGAGGGAAATCACGTCCACCCCTTCACTTTTGGCCTTGTTGATCTTCTTGCGCAGTTCCATGAACAGGTATGGCGGTATTTTCTTTAATCGATCGGCAGTTTGCACAGTCCTCGTCCCTCCCCGGGATTTTTCTATTGGTATGCTTCTTCAAAAAGCATTCCCTGATAGACTATTTTTACTTTCCCTTCAAGATAAATTTCCGCAAATACGCCGTCTTGCCGGGAAAAATAAACACGCAGGATTTCACCGCTTTGCACCATCACGTCCACCGGCGACAAAACCCGGTTGCGGCCCGCCGCGGCCAGGACGGAAGCGACAACCCCGGTGCCGCAGGCCAGTGTTTCGTCTTCGACGCCCCGTTCATAGGTCCGGACCTTCATCCGATGAGGGTCCGCAACCGAAGCAAAGTTCGCGTTCGTGCCTTTGGGCCGGAAGTAGTCATGATGGCGGATTTGTCTTCCGGCGGCGACAACATCGGCATCCTCGACGGACCCGACAAAACAAACGGCGTGGGGCACGCCGGTATCGATGACATCCAGACCGCATTCGCCGCCTTCCAGAACAAGGCTCACATTTTGTTTCAAGAGCGACGGATCGGTCAGGCGAACCTTGACCGACTCGCCTGTGACCTCGGCATCAATGATGCCGGCCAGTGTTTCAAAAGACAGCTTCGGGCCGGTGACACCGTTGATATAAGCCCAGCGGGCCACGCAGCGGGCGGCATTGCCGCACATTTCGGCCAGGCTGCCGTCGGAATTGAAAAAGCGCCATTTAAAATCGGCCCGGGAGGACGGCACAATGAGCAGGAGGCCATCCGCGCCGACCGAAACTTTTCTCCGGCAGACCCTGCGGACAAAATCCGGCACATCGACAATCGTAAGCGACAAATCGCGGTTATCGATAATGATGAAATCATTGCCGCTGCCGCTCATTTTGCAAAAGCTGATTGAATGCGATAGATCGCCGCTCATTTTTTCACCTGTTTCATTTTCGGAAATCCGGCTCTTAATCCATAGTCATGCAACACAAACCAAGATATGAAAAGAAGCATTGGACGCACCGCGCTACGTTTCCTGAACGATGTCTTCCTTGCGGGCAAGTGACCGCGTCACGCGCAAGACTTCCTCGGTTGTGGTAATGCCGGCCAGCACTTTCTGGATACCGTCCTGTTGAAGCGTAATCATCCCCTGCCGAACGGCAAGTTCATTGATCTGGTTGGCGTCGGATGTCTTCAACACCAGCCTTTTCACATTATCGTCCACGACCATAATCTCAAAAATCGCCGACCGTCCGCGGAATCCGGTCTGCATGCAGAGATTACAGCCTTTTTTGCGGTAAAAGGTGTTGTCGCAGAGCACGGATTGATCCAGGCCGAGATTCGACAGGGTTTCTTCATCGGGCGTGTAAACTTCCTTGCAGTGCGGACACAGCACGCGGACCAGGCGCTGGGCGATGATCGCGACAATCGAAGACGTCACCAGAAAGGGTTCAATCCCCATGTCAATGAGCCTCGTCACGGCACTCGCCGCATCATTGGTATGCAGCGTCGAGAAAACCAGGTGGCCGGTGAGCGAGGACTGAATGGCGATCTCGGCGGTTTCCCGGTCGCGGATTTCGCCGATCAGAATGACGTCCGGGTCCTGGCGGACAATGGACCGCAGTCCCGCGGCAAAGGTCAGTTCGATTTTGGGATTGACCTGGATCTGTCCGACGCCGTCGATTTGATATTCGATCGGGTCTTCAATGGTAATGATATTGATTTCGGGACGGTTGATCGTGGAAAGCGCCGCGTAGAGCGTGGTCGTCTTGCCGCTGCCGGTCGGACCGGTCACCAGAATGATGCCGTAAGGCGACTTGATCAGGCGATCGAGGAGCTTGATGCGCTCATCGTGCATGCCCAGATCCGACAGCAAAAGGATGCTGGAGGATTTGTCGAGGAGCCGCAAAACGACCCGCTCGCCGAAAGCCGTCGGCAAAACGGAGACGCGCACGTCCACCAGGCGGTCGGCAATCTTTAATTCGATCCGGCCGTCCTGCGGCAGACGCTTTTCGGCAATGTTGAGTTTGGCCATGATTTTGATTCGGGAAACCAGCGGCGACTGAATCCGGCGCGGCAGACTCAGAATATCATACAAAATACCGTCAATCCGGTAGCGGATTTTCAGGTTCGCGGAATAGGGCTCGACGTGAATATCGCTGGCCCGGTCCTTGATCGCCCCGGAAACCAGCAGGTTCACCAGCTTGATGATCGGTGCGTCGCTGGTTTCATCCAGCAGATCGGCGGTCTCGCTGATTTCCGAAATCAGGTCATCGGCCGTGGCTTCGTTCATTTCCTCAAAATAATCCTTGGCGGAAGAACGGCTCATATCGTAGGCCAGATTGATGGCGGCGGCAATCGCGTCCTGCGTGGCCAGAACCACCGGCAGCTTCTGCGTCTGCAAAAGCAGCCGCAAATCGTCGGCGGGCTGAAAATTCAGGGGATCATTGACGGCGATCACCTGGAAATCCGTGGTGACGAGCGGCACGATCCGGTGCTTTTTCAGGTACGCGATCGGAACGCTCTGCGTAAAATCAATATTGATGCTCTCCATCGGCAGCTCCCGCCAGAAGGGGATGCGGAAATGCTCCGATAAAATTTTCAGCAGATGAATTTCATCAATGGCTTTCTTGCGGATGAGCAATTCAAAAAAGCCCGCGCCGTTCTTGTTTTTGACGTTCTGCGCTTCGGCCAGTATCTCGGGGGACACGCCCGCGGCAAGCAATTTTTCATCCAGGGATGAGGACCTGGGATCGCCGGGAACAGCGGCGCCCTTATCTTGGCCCGCAAATGTGTTCAGGACTGTCATGATTTTGGACATAAAGAAAAACGCCTCGGGATTCAGGGATTGGCCGGAGTTTTGTTTTCGGCAGGCTTCGGAGCCGCCTGCGGATACGTCTCCTGTTTCCGTTCGTCCAGCTTGATGATGCCTTCCACAACCTCACCCATGGATTCCCTTTTTTCCTGATACAGGACGGCCGCGTCCTTCTGCGTGCGGACAATATGCGGCGTGAGGAAAACATACAGGTTCGTTTTTTCCCGTTTCACGGTTTTGGCCTTGAACAGCCAGCCCAGGATCGGGACTTCGGCAAGCCCCGGAACCTTGTTTGTCCCGTCATCCGTGCTGTCTCCCACGAGGCCGCCGATGACGATGGTTTCGTTGTCTTTGACCACGACCGTCGTTTTGGCCGTTCTTTTTAAAGTGGTCGGCGTCGCGCTTTTCGGGTCCGATGTGACTTTGGTGACCTGCTGGGAAATTTTGAGGCGGACATAATTATCCGCATTGATGTGCGGCGTAATGTTCAAAATCACGCCGACATCTTTATACTCATACGTATTGTAATTGACCGGATAGGCAGCCGTAGTTGATGTCGAATCCTGACGGGTAATGTAGGGCACATTGGAACCGACGTTAATTTCGGCCTCCTCGTTGTCCAGCGTCATGAGCTGCGGGGTGGAAAGAATCGACACATCGGAATCGGTCTTGTACGCCTGAACCATTGCTCCGATCGTCGGGAAGAGCACGTTGCCGATCTTGATCCCCGCTCCCAGAATGCCCATGGAAAATCCGGCGGGAAATCCCAGGAGGGTGCTGGTGCCGACCGCGGTGCTGGTCAGACTCGATAGAACGCCGGTGCCCGAACTGACAAAAGCCGCCGATCCGCTGTCGGGATACCCGGCTATAGAGCCCGTGTCCTTCACACCGCTCCATTCCACACCCAGCTTGAAGTCTTTCGTGGTATTGACTTCCATAATCAGCGCTTCAATATAAACCATCGGCCGCGGCACATCGAGCTGCTTGATGATATTTTCCAGAACCTTGTAGTCCTCGCGCTCGGCCATGATCACCAGGGTGTTGGTGGCCTTGTCCGGCACAATCTGCACGTTGCGGGACACGACGGGAACAGCGGCCCGCTGCACCGGTGTACCCGCCGCGCCGGCGCCGGCCGCGCTCGTTTCCTTGATAATATTATTGAGCACTTTGGCCAGATCTTCGGCAATGCTGTTTTGCAGACGATAGACCTGAATATTGGACTCTCCGCGCGGCACGTCTTTATCCATCATCGTGACGAGTTTACGCACGCTTTCCGTATCGGCGACACTGGCAAAGATAATCAGGGAATTGGTCCGGGGATCGGCCACAATCCGGATCGGCGTCATATTGGGCCGTCTCTGCTGAAATACGGTCGCCAGAGATTTGGTGACTTCCGATGCGGAGGCGTTTTGGATGGGCAGGTAGGTAATTTGTTCGCCCGCCCCTTCCACATCCAGCGCTTTGATAATTTCCTGCAGCCGCCGGACGTTGGACAGGTAATCGGTAATGATCAGGATGCCCGCCGGAGGGTACGAAAGCACCGAACTGGATTTGGGAATAATCGGATCCAGGACGCGCTTGACTTCATCGGCGTTGGCCCGCTCCAGGGCAACAATCTGGGTGACCATCCGGTCATCCGACTCGGTTCCGTCTTTTTTATAACGGGTTTCCACGCTCTTTTCCCGGGCAACCGTCGACGGGACAATCTTGATCATATCCCCCACGGGAACGGTGGCAAACCCGTTGATTTCCAGAACGGACAGGAACACTTTATAGACATCGCGAAGCGGTATCTTCCTGGGGGAGAGGATCGTGACCTTGCCCTTGACCTTTTCATCAATGATGAAATTCCTGCCGGTCAGTTCACTGATAAATTTCACAAAGACTTCGATATTCACATTATCGAAATCCAGCGTGATATACTTATCGGCAGCCATTCTGGCCGAAGGTTCGGCGGGCGTTTTTCCCGGAGAGGCTTTATCGTCTTCCTGATTCCCGGGGATTTTTGGTCCGGCCGCGGGGGCGGGAGACGTTTCCCGCCTTTTGGACTGCGGGGTTTCTCCGGGTGCGCTGACGGCTTGCCCGGTCCTGGTAACTTCGGATGCCTGTGAGGTTTCGGAGTCTTCCCGGGGCGTCAGGGGGGCGACGGAAGCCGGTGTCCCGACAGCCGCTGCGTTGCCGTTATCCGCCGGGGAAGGCTTGGCCTTCACCTCAGCCACCGGCGTCGAAGCGACCGGTTTAACCGGCGAACCTTCATCTATCCGCGCGGCCCATCCGGGTGTCGCGAAGCCCATCAAAAAAACAGCCGCCAGACATAACAGGGGTACTCGTATTTGTTTCTTTAAGAAATCCATTTCACTTATCCCGTGCCTGCAATATTTTATTGAACTCGGGGAGGTTGGCAAGATTTTTCAAATCATCGTCCTGTCTCGCCCAAAGCCTTACCTCCGGATTTAAATCAACCGCGTTTCTCAGGTAAAATAGACTTTGTTTCGTATCATTTTTTTGAGCATAAAGACAAGCCAGATTATAATGCGCGTCCACATAATTGTGATTGATGTTCAGAGCATCGTTAAAACGGATAATTGCCCACCGGTATCGTTTCATCTTCAAATAAACCACACCCAGATTATTCAAAGCCTGAAGGTGACGCGGTTCCCGGCGAATCACCACTTTGTAGAGTTCCTTGGCTTCTTCCAGCTGTCCTTCACGCTGTTTTTGCAGGGCCTGCCCGTATAGTTTTTCCGTATCGGCCGGGGCCGGCCGGGGTGAAGACTCCCGTTCGGGTTCGGGGCCGGTGATGACGGCACTTTGCTTTTTTTCTTTGCCTTCCGGCGCCGGCGATTTGCCCGCCGCGGGCGCCCTTTCCAGCGGCGCCGGGGCCGGGGGAGCGATTTCGGCCGAACCCGGAGGTGGAGCCGGTTCTTTCGCGATGGCGGCCGGGGGTGCGCCGGGCAAGGATGGAACCGCAACATCGTCCGGTTGTTGAACAGGCTGCAAAACAGGCGATGCCGCCCGGGACGCCGGGACCGGGGCCGGCCAGTAATGCCAGGCGGCAAGACCCGCGGCAAGAAACACCGTGACCATAAGGCCCGCGGCGAGAACCCATTTTCTTCCCCGGGCAGGCCTTTTGCCTTCCGCCGAAAGAACGTCTCCATACTCCGAGTAGGGCGACTTTCTTTCCTTCTGCACTTTGCTTAACGCGTCGTTTATGTAACTCATGACTCCCCGGCGGCTATTGTATCACATTCCATTCACGTGGTCAGGCGCAGCCAGAGTTTTCTGCCGCGGCTGACGGTCTTTTGAAAATACTCACTGCCGATGTCCCGCGCCGCATGACGGATGGTCCTGCGGTCAATCCGGCTGACATTTTTCGTATAGGCAATCAAAAGCGCCCGGTCGCAAAGTGCGTTGATCCGGCGCGGAATCCCCTCGGAAAGATCGAAAACCTGCCGATAGGCGCCCCTGGTAAATTGTATTTTCCCCGGTCCGCCGGCGACGCCCAGGCGATGATCAATGTACGTCGCGACCTCATCCGCCGATAACGGCTTCAGATCATAGCGAACCGTGATTCTTTCGTTGAGCTGTCGAAGCGCCGGCAGCATCAGCGTGGTTTTGATCTCCGGCTGGCCGATTAAAACAATCTGCAGGAGCTTTTCTTTTTCCGTTTCCAGATTGGACAGCATCCGGATCTGCTCGAGCGTGCCGTGAGAAAGATTTTGAGCCTCATCGATCAGCAGCACCGCGTTTTTACCCGCGGCGAAATTGGCCAGCAGAAAGTCGTTTAACGCATCGACATAACCTTTTTTCGTTTTGGCCACGCCCGCCTGATTGATCCCGAATTCCGCGACCACCGTCTCCAGAAGCTCCACATCGGAAACAGATGTATTGAAGATCAGGGCGGTTTCCACCGCCTTGTCCAGCAGATTCAGCAAAGTACGGCAGAGGGTGGTTTTTCCGGTGCCGATACCGCCGGAAATCAGGACAAACCCCTTCTTTTCCTTGATGCCGTAAATCAGATAGTTGAGCGCGTCGCGATGCTGTCCGCTTAAAAACAGATAGCCCGGCTCCGGCGACAGCTTGAACGGATTTTCTTTTAAACCGAAATATGCGGCATACATGTCAGATCCGCTCTCCCCGGCGATCTTTTCAGTGAAAAGAGTAGTTAATGGTTTCTTTCTGCCCGTTGCGCATCAGATTGACGGATATGCTGCCGCCGGCCTGCATCACGTTCACCAATTGTAAAATGTCGTCCGCGCTTTCCAGTTTCTTCTGGTTCACGTCCAGGACAATATCGCCGTTTACGAGGCCCAGCTTCTGATAGAGACTGCCGGGCGCTATATTGGAGATGACAAACCCCTGCTGCACGCCGCCGGAAAAGAAAGGCCTGACCACCGCCTGGCTCATGATGGATTTCAAATCGCCCAGGCTTTGGGTCACCTCCTGCCTGCTGATGGCGATGCCGCTCCCCGGTCCGCGGCCGGATCGCCCCGCCGGGGCCCCTTCCGCGGTATCCTTGATTTTCATTACATATTCCTGCTCTCCGCCTTTTAACACCGCCGTGTTGCGTGTAATGCGGACCAGCTTGGCCGAGCCGATCATCTCTCCGATCCGGTAAAGCTTCTGCTTGCCCTTGCCTTTTTCTTCCACAATCGCGAACCCGACGGATTGATCGACGGCAATCGTCCCTTTCAAATCAAAGGCCGTGTACTCTTCGCTGGGCAGAACATTTCCGCCCGCATTTTTATCAGCGATCGCCTGAAGCGTCGTCTGGAACAAATTACGCTCCGTAATGATTTGATAGCGCTCGGCCGGCTGCCCCGTCATTCCGGGCAAAGCGGCATCTGCCTGCCGGCTCTTCCCGGCTATCGGGTGATAGCCGACCTGCAGACTGACCGCCTTATAAAGGATATCCACGCCGAGGAAAGACACCAGGGTAACGGCGAGAACAATCAGCAAAGGCCTGGCCATGTCTGCCAGAGCTGTTAAATCGGCCGGCATTCCCGTGATCCGGTCAATCCTTTGTCTGATCATCCGTATGATATTTGCCCACATTTCATTCATGCTTCCCGCCCTGCGGCCGCACCCCGGTTGTTATATGTAACGGAAGGCGGGACTGGCTAATGTTCCGCCCACCGTAACGTTCATCTTGATTTTGTTCTTCCCGACAATTTCCAGCACGCCCTTTAAATTGAGCTGGCTTTCTTCCAAACGTTCCGCAAGCATGATGCTGCCGTTTAAAAAACAGTTCACCTGCGCCCCGTAAAGCTCCAGTTTATCCAGCGTCACGCGGCCGTCTTTTAATTGCGCCTGAATCTCGCCGCGGTCGAACTCAATTTGCTTCACACCCAAAAAAGGCTCGGGCAGCGGGTAGGCGCCCCGGCTCAGGTAGAGCGATAATTTCCCCAGAGGATACCGGCTGGCCGCGTCGTTCTGAATAAAAAAGGTGGACCCCCGCACTTTGCCGGATATGCCTTTCAAAAAGGGGAACCTGGACGGGTTGATCCGGGCCAGGTCAATATTCTGAAAATTGATTTTCCCCTTGGCAGGTAAATTCAGCGGAGACAGCGAGGGAAAGCCCATACTGCCGTCAAAGCTGCCGCTGTAGGACTTGCCGCTAAAATGGATATTCTTGCGCTTTTGAAAAAGAATGGCGGGGCTTGCCTGCAGGTCCAGGGCTTCCCCCTGAAAAACAACATCCGACGTCGCGTCCGATGCGCCCACCGTCAGATCCGTGAGCTTGATGCCCAGGGGCAGCGAGGGATCGAGCGACGCGGCTTTCAGAAAAAACCCGGCGGAAGCAGCGGAAGCCTCCAGCTGCTGCAGAACCAGCGTCGAGGGAAAAAGGAGATATAAAAAGACGAACGTTACACCGATCGCATAAACCGTCAGCCAGAGTATTTTATTCTTCAGGAAACGCATCGTCAGGGACCTCCCGGATGCGGAGAGGCCGGCGTATAGGAGGCGATCAAAAGCTGCGCGCTGATGAAATCCGGGCTTTCCTTCATTTTGTCCACGGTGATTCTTTTAATCCTGATCATTTCCGCGGGGGATTCGACCTGATACAAAAAGTCCGCGAGCTGCTTGCTCGTGATTTTTTCCAGCCGGAGATCGATGAGGGTTTCCTCGAAGGACGGCGACTTGACGCCCGGTATGGAATTCATCTGCCGGATACTGCCCCGGACATGAGCGGCAACCGCTTTTTTCTCCAGATAAGAAAACAGCGTAAAGTCGGGTCTCCGCATGGCCAGCGCCTGCTTGATCCTTGATATTTGTGCGGTTTGAGCGGTTAAGTCGGCATCGATTTTAACCAGTTCCTCAAGTTTTTTGGAATTGGACGAAAAGGACTTTTTCATTTTGGTCTGGGCATCCCAAATCGGGAACACCACAAACGACAGCAGCAGGGCAACCGCCACGGCAGCTGCGCAGAAGGCAACCAGGTAACGCTGCCGGGTATCCAGCTTTGTCCAGTAGGCTTTCATCATTTCAATTCAATCCTCAGATCAAAATTCAGCTTGACGCCTTCCCGGGCCAGACTCGTTTGGCTGATCGTCACCGTTTTAAAGTATTTCGATTTCAAAAGCTCATTTTTAACGGTTGTCACATCATCGATTTTTTTCGCCTCCCCCTTGAGCAGGATGACATTGTTTTCAATGTGCAGGCGGGTAACAGCAATATCCAGCGCGGGCGAAATATAACCGGACAGGTCTTTTAACAGCTCCAGCACGGTTACGCCCGAACCGCCGGCATCGATGCCGTAGGCTTTCCGGTCTTCTGCAAGCTTCGTTTTGAGCTGACTGACTGGATCAACCATGACGGCGGAAGGGGAATAATGCTTATTGAAAATCAGCCGGATCTGATTTTTCAGAACGTCCGCCTGCTTCGCCTGCAAATGATAACCAAGGAACAGATCGACGGCCGCTAAAAGTATAATAACGCCGGCGATCATCGCCCCCCACTGCAATTCCCTACGGAGATCACTCCGGACGCTTTTTGCCGCAAATTCCCCCTGGCGGAAATTAAAAGATGGATGCGACGACGCAGCTCTTTTCGTCGTCGCGAGCGCCGTGTTGACGAGAGACGGCAGACAGCGGCTTTTCATCGTTTCATCGATTTCCAGATGTCCGAAGCCGCCCGAACCGAGCATCTCCACGGGAAGGCCCATCGTTTTCCCCAGTTCATCGCCGAGCGGCTGAAATAAAGAGCCGCCTCCGGTTACGACGATCCGCGCCGGTTGATCGTGCAGGGTCTCATTGAGCTGCATGAATTCGACAGTATTGGCGAGCTCACCGCAAAAGTCATGACAGGCGGCCAGGGCACTGTCGATTCCTGTTCCATAGGCGGCGCTGATCTTGATTTGTTCCGCCTCGGCCGGGTCGCAGCCTGAATCCTCCGCCAGGGCCCGGGTGATCGTGTCACCCCCGAAGGCAAACGAACGGATCTGGACCAGCGCGTTTTTTTCATAAAAGGAGGCGACCGTGGCCGCGGCGCCGATGTCCAGCAGAATCCCCGCGCCGGTTAAAGCTTTCTGCTCCAGAAGCGGCAAAACGAGGGCCGCGGCGGCGATGTCTATGACGGACACCGGGCCTAAATGCGTTTCCACGGCGGCCAGGACTTTTCGGATTCTTTCTTTGCCGATCGCGGCCGCGAGCAGTCCGCCTTCCGGGAGGTGTATGTAGTCGGCAACCACTTCCTCGACGGGCAGCGGCAGAAGCGGCTCCAGTTCAAAAGACAGGGTTTTCCTGATTTTATTGTCATCATGGAAAGGCAGGTGGATTTGCCGGAACATGGCATCGGAAGGCGGCAGAGACACGACGCAGCGGATCCTGGACGGCGCCAGGGGTTTCAGCGTCCCGGCCATGATTTTCAAGGCCGCATCCAGATCAACGCCGTCTTCCAGCCGCACGGTTTCAAAAGCGATGATGCGGGCATCCATCCGGCCCCTGGAAATCACCAGCAGCGCTTTGACGGCGTTCACCCCGATATCCAGACCGCAAATCGTCTCGGTCATTAATCCTGCCTCCAGTTCATGATCCGGAAAGGCGCCCGCTGAATAACGCCAACGACACTCTGCTCCATCCGATCGGCCACGCCGGTGGAAAAAATCTTGAAATAATCGCTTTTCACCGTCATCTCCGCTTTGATCGTCACGCTCCCGATGCCGGGAACTTTTGTATACCAGTTGGCCGCAGACAGATTATTATTTTTATTTCTCCGGTACTCATCCATCCGGTCCGCCGCTTCGGCCGTAATGTCGGGCGAAAGAGCGCGCAAAACCATTTTTGGAGCCGTATTGATGTTGATGACTCCCGTACCGTAAATGGTCACAAATTGTCCCAGGCCCGGTTTATCTTTTTTCCCGGCAAAAAGTTCATTGGTGATGCCTCTTATCATAAGCAATTCTTCAATGCAATCCAGCGGCGCGTTTTTCGCCGCATAGGGTCTCTCGAGCGATGCGTAATAGGAGCTTTCGGCTCCCCAGGTGGAAACCCTCTCATCGGCATCCATCCAGTCGATGATCGCATCGACGATTTCGTCCACCCTGCGCTCGTCCAGACCAAATTCCGGTTGATTAAGAAGCCGGACTAAAATTTCTTTCATGACGGGATTCACGGGTTTCACCGGATCGCCGGTCAGGAGTTTATAGAGAGGAATTTTTCCTGTTTCATCCTCGATTCTGACGATAAAATAACCGTTGGTGAATAAAGCTTTGGACTGGGCGGACAAAACCTCCGCCTGCGCCCAATCATCGCGCAGGGTATCATAGGGAGTGGTGGAATTAACGAGCAGGGCCACCGCCCCGTAAAAACCGGATTTGGCCATATAGGTCAATTTAAGGCCGTCGCTGAGATTGGCCGCGTCATAAATATCGGCGCGGGATGACCGGTTCAACTCCAGGGCGGCCGCCACCAGGATGCTGATGATCAGGATAACGGTGATGAGCGCGATGCCGGTCTGGCTTTGCAATATTTTTTTTATCCGTCTCATTTTTTCACCGGAATAAAAATCCTGGTTGTAAATTTGTACGGCTTTTCAGCATCCCGGCTGTTGGCCAGGACCAGCTCGATCTGGACCCGCACGGGCGGTTTGCCTTTTTGAGTGCCTGATGGCGACTCCGTATCCCAGGTCGTGTGCTCGACGCCGCCTTCATCGTAGAATTTCAGATTCAGCGCCTGAAGCCCCTCACAAATAATCACGCCGCCTTCGGCCTTGCGGTCCCTGGAGGGTCTGGCCTCCCCGACATCGGAACGCCAGAGCGAAAAGCCCCCGTCTTTATCTTCCTTCACGACATAAGCAATCGAAGCCGGAGATCCCGGAATCTCATCGGGTTCAAAAACCAGATGGGCGGACGACCAGAGGGCCAGGGAGCCGAATTCATTTTTGCCGATTGTTGTTTTTTCCGATTGCAGGATAAAAACATCCCCGAAGCGCTGCAGGGCGGATAAATCCCTGTTCATGCGCTCCAGCGTTGTCCGCGCCATCTGATAAACGCGGGCGTCTGTTTCCAGCTCCTTGATCACCGTCAGCGTCCCGCTGTAGGCCGCGTAGATCGTCGTCAGCACAATGCCCAGAATAAAGATGGCAATCAAAATCTCCAGCAGGGTAAAGCCGCGCGAATCACGGTGATGAATAAAGGATCGGAGAGACATGGTCATAACCCGCTCGCCTTGTAAAAAACGAGTTGATAGCCGCCGTCCCGGGCCAGGAACTTATTGAAAACGTTGACCTCGATTCTTTTGAGTCTGGCGATCCTGGTATCCGTCACCTGGATCGTCCATCCGTACTCAGGGTAATCAGGCGCAAAATCACCCTTCTGGCTGGTATTGGCCAGTGTCCTGTCGGCCTCGATATCGGTCATTTTACTCTGGGCCAGCAGCGCCGCCGTGGTCATGAAACGGGACGAGGATGACATGGAAATGCTCTGGGACTGCAGATGGAAAACGGCCACCAGCGCAATCGCCAGAATGGACATGGCGACCATGACCTCCAGCAGCGTGAAGCCGGCGTTTGCAGCGCGCATTCCCCCCCCCTTTTTTATTGAGCCGTGACGCGGCCCAAACCGTCATCGACGGAAATATCAGCATAGCGGTCATAGACGGCGGTCACGCCTAAAAAAGGATTGACCACCAGCGTCATGCGGTCGTCATCTTCAGCCAGGTGGATGACCAGCGGCGGACTGACATTGTTTTTACCGAACTTGATGTTGACTTTGCCTTCTAAAATTTTTTCATTTTTTTCCCGGACGACATCCAGAATCAATACATCGCCGGACAGCTTTTTGGCTTTTTTCTCAATCTCCAGCAGTTTTTCCGGTGTCATATCCGGCGTGATGACATAATAGCTGGCGCCGGGAATAGTCAGAACAAGGATATAATCGATCTGATCGCGAACCGCGTCCGTGCGCAGCTGGCGTTCGAGTCCGATGAACTTCCGCGACGCTTTTTTGACATTGTTGACGGTCAGGGCTTCGCGCGTTGCCGGAACGGCCAGAGCCAGTACGACGCCGATGATCGCAATGACGATCATCAGCTCCACGAGCGTGAACCCCCGTTTATTCACTGTCCCAGTTATTGATGTCTTTATCAATATCCTCACCGCCCGGTTCCCCGTCGGCGCCCAGGGACGTTATATCAAAATCGCTGTGGCTGCCGGGGCTGACATAAACAAAATCATTCTTCCAGGGGTCTTTGGGCACTTTCCCTTTTTCCAGGTAGCCTCCCTTGCGCCAGTTTTTGGGCAGATTTCCTCCCGTGGGCGGCTCGACCAGGGCTTTCAGACCCTGTTCCGTTGTCGGATAACTGCCGTTGTCCAGCTTGTACATCTTGAGCGCGCTTTCCAAAAGCGCCATTTGCGTTTTGGCCGCCTGTTGTTTGGCCGTGTCCGACTGGCCCATAAAACGCGGCAGAATAAGACCCGCCAACAGGCCTAAGATAACGATCACCACCATCAACTCAATCAGCGTAAAACCCGCTTCCCGGCTGCTCTGTCTTTTTTCTGTTTTCATTTTCAACCCTTCTCTCTCATTGAGCGTTGGGAACGGTCTTGCCACCCGAAGGGTGGTCGCGACAACCCGAAAGTCACACGGCCGTTCCCTGCAACACCTCATCACTTGATCAACTGGTTCATTTCAAATATCGGCAGCAAAATCGAAAAGACAATGAAGCCGACCATCAACCCCATGACCAGAATCATCAGCGGTTCCAGCAGGGACGTCATCACCATGATATCGGATTGCGCCTCCGTTTCATACGACACGGCAATGCGGTTCAGCATCTTTTCCAGCGATCCGCTCTGCTCGCCGACGGCGATCATCTCCGTCACCATCGGCGGGAAGAGACCGCTGGCGGCCAGCGGCGCGGCCAGACTCTGGCCTTCTTCCACATCTTTGGCCGCCCGGGCAATGGTCTCGCCGATATAAATATTATTGACCACGTTGCGGACAATCTCCATGGCCGCCAGAAGCGGAACCCCGCTCTGCAGCAGCGTCCCCAGCGTCCGCGCGAACCGCGCGATGGCGATCTTGAGATTCACCGAGCCCCAGATGGGCGCTTTCAGGCGCACCGAGTCCCAGAAGCGGCGGCCGGCCTCCGTGCCCGCCGTCAGATATTTAAACGCCACGACACCGGCGGCAACGGCAAGCCCGATGAGCCACCAGAAAGATTTCAGAAAACTGCTGATCCCGATCAGAATCACCGTAATGACCGGCAGCGTCTGTTTCATGTCGGAAAAAATTTCCGTGATCCGCGGGACCACAAAAGTCATGAGCAGGAAAATAACCAGCGAGCCGACAATCAGCATGATCAGCGGATAGGCCAGAGCCGAACGGATTTTGCTCAAAAGCGCCTGCTGGTTTTCGCTGAAATCGGCCAGACGCTCCAGGACCAGGTTGATGGTGCCGGAGGCTTCCCCGGCCTTGACCATGTTGATGTAAAACGGCGGAAAAACGCGGGGGAAATTTTCCATGCTGGAGGTCAGGCTTTTCCCCTCGTTGAGATCGGCCCGGATCTGCGCCAGAATTTTTTGCAGGAGCGGATTGCGCGTCTGCGCCAGCAATACGGAAAAGGACGGCACCAGGGGAATGCCCGCGCCCAAAAGTGTGGACAACTGGCGGGTAAAAATCGAAACCTCCTTGGCGGAAACCTTCTGCAGAAAACCGATCTCCAGCGCGCCGCTCAGGGCCGAAGGTTTTTTCTCCCGGGCCGGATGAATCGCGACGGGAAAAATCCCTTCCTCGCGGAGCTGCTGCCGGGCCATGGAAACGCCGGGAGCGTCCACAAACCCTTTGCGTTCATGCCCCTTTTCATCCAATGCCACGTATTCAAAAACACTCATCCCGTAGTGCTCCAGAAATCATCTCAATATCATTGTGTGGAAGACCTAACACACTTTCCCGCAGGATTCAATGGATTGTGAAATCGGGATGATTGGATGGATCGGCTGAATGAATCGGTGATCAGAAAATAAACACCGGGAAGAAACCAGCGCGTCATCGAGGCAAATGCGAAACGTGAGCGCGCCGATTCCGGGGTCGATCTTTTCACGCCCGCAGAAAGGATTGCGCCGCTGATCCGGACGGTTGATCTTACGAAGCCCTTCTTTGCCGGGTGAGAATCGCGGCGTCTGATTTTGCAGGAAATAAAATGTCCATCGGAAATTTTCGGCAATAAGCCCGCAAAAAATATTTGCAAATAATTACCGAAAGAAATATATGAATAAACAATTCCAACACATTTTCACAAAGACATGGCCCAACGGCAACAATAAGTAATCTTCAAAATGTATTTCATGTGACCATTGAGGTGTTGCGATGCCGGAAAACGGAAGATTTTATGTCCTGCCTTTTCTTTTCATCCCTGGCTTCCTGATCAGTGTTATGATCATTCCGGCCGCGTATGCCCCAACCGGTGGCGGCGGCGCCTTACGGCCAGCCCTGGAGAATATGCTGTGATGACCATCCGCAAAAGATCTTTTTATTTATCTTTCTTATTGAGATTATCAAACTTTGTCAGCTGTATCTGCTGAGTCATTAACACTTTTGCAACGACTGGAGGAGGTTCTTTTTTATGAAAAATTTTGAAGCGAGAACGGGGCAGGTATTTTTATTATTTTTAATCGCGATGTCTTTTGTCTTCATTAATGCCTGCGGCGGCGACACAGCAGGTTCACTTATTATCGATAACACGAATCTTTTCCGCGATTACACGGCCGTAGCCACCGGCTCCTATCCGGAAGCCATCGCGATTGGCGATGTCAACCATGACGGCAGAAATGACGTTGTGATGACAACCTGGGACTCCAATGATCCGGCCAATGATTATAAAATATTCGTTTTTCTCCAGAATGCCAACGGGACACTGGCCGCGCCCGTCAAGTTCGCAACCAGAGCCAGCTATACTCGCCGGCCGTCAACGGTAGCCATCGGCGATATCAACCATGACGGCAGAAACGATGTCGTGATCGGCTGCTCCGGATTCGGGATCGAAGTTTTTTTCCAGAATGGTTCGGGCGCGCTTAACGCCGGCGTCGTGTATGCGTCTGCCGATTCCAATAAAATCAGAATTGCCGATTTGAACGATGACGGCATCCTGGACGTCGTGGGGATCGGATGGGGAACGAACACGGCCAGTGTCTGGCTGCAAAATAACGGCGGCACGCTGGAACCTGCCGTCATCTATGCCGTGACCCATGGCGGCTATGACGATCTTGATGTCGGCGATGTCAATCAAGACGGATTGACCGACATTGTTGTCATGAGCGGGCAATCGCTTCTCCCGAATCTTGGCGTTCTGATCCAGAAGAACGACGGCACGTTTGACAATCCTGCCTACTACAGTGTCGGCGCTAATATCCTCACGAACGGTGTTGCCGTTGGCGACGTGAACGGTGATAATTTAAACGACGTTGTGGTAACGTATGGCGGCAACCGGCCTAATTCCAGGATTGGCGTCTTTACCCAGAACGCTTCGGGGACACTGCAGCCAGTGGTGAGTTACACGTCTTACGATATCCCTGAACCCTTGCGCATTGCGGATCTGACCGGCGATGGTCGGGCAGAGGTTGTCGTCCTCCACGGCGGGTGGAATGAAGCCGGGGTTTATTTACAAAACGCCGGCGGTCTTCAGAATGAGAATTTGTATGATATCCCGAATGCGTCTCACTACAATCCCCACGGTATGGCAGTCGGTGATATCAACAGCGACAACCAGAAAGATATCGTCATTGCGGATTATAATAACGGGCTGGTCATTCTTTACCACCGCTAGGGCGGAGATTAGGAACAGGACCATCAAAGTTCCTGACGGGATAAGAATCAAAAAGAAGTGTTCCACATAAGCAACCGTTTGCTTGAGCGTTGATTGTATTTGCGGTCGTGAAGGCTAATAGTTGCCCGATTCAATTGAGCAGGCACTATTATTGTATAGCTGAATCTGACTCAAGAAAGGCGGACGATCCATGAAAGCAATAGTCTCATTTAGAATAATCCGAAATAGTTTCTGTCTGTTTTCAGCAATGTTCTTATTGATTTCCCTTGCCTCATGCGGCGGCGGAGGCAATAACGGCGGTCCTGCAGCCCATGCCCCATCCATTTCCGGCTTAACTTTAGCTCCCGGTTCTGTAAACCTGGGTGAAGGAAATGGCAAGGTTCAGGTTCAGATGTCCCTTCAGGTTACTGATAGTGGCGGCGACCTCGCGTCGGTCACCATCACTGTTTATGACTCATCACACAATGTGGTAACGACCGGAACGGGTGCAATACCGGATGCTGCCGGAATAAAATCCGCAACCTTAAATTTGACTTTAAATGCGGATACGTCTGTTGCTGATATCTATACCTTCGAACTCTATGTCGCGGATAACGCCGGTTCTCATTCCAACCATCTGAACAGGAATTACACGGTTGTGGGACCGGTTTCTATTGCTGTGACACCTGGCAATCAGATTATTGGAAAAGGCGCGACTCAACAATACGAAGCCACCGGCACCTTTCCGAACAACGGCACGCAAAATCTGACAACACTGGTAACATGGTCATCCTCCGGCAATCATATCGCCACGGTCAATGGTGCGGGACTGGCAACGGGTATTGATGCCGGTTCGATAACCGTAACGGCAGCATTAGGCGGCATTTCCGGATCAACTTCTTTAAAGATCGTTCCCGGTTTTGCGCAGGGCGTAAAATACACTTCTGCTTCCAATTTTCTCGCTGACACCGCAGTGGGAGACCTCAATGGAGACGGGCGCAAAGACGTTGCGGTCATCGCGTGGGGGGCGCTTATACTTACATATTATCAAAACTCGCAAGGGATTCTTGAATCCGCGCAGATCATCACCACCGATCTCCACCTGAATGGAACAATCGCTGGAATAACCATCGCTGATGTGAATAATGACGGCCTGGCTGATTTGATTATCAGCGGCACTTACAAACAAGCCCCTGCTTCAGAGGGTAGAATTAATGTCTACTTGCAGGATCCGGTAACGCATGCTCTCGGCAGCCCGCAGAAATACGCGCTCTCTTCTGAAGCAGTCGGCCCATTGGCGGTTGCCGACTTGAACGGCGACGGCCTGCCGGAAATCGCTGCCGCCGGCGTCGATTCGGGCGGAAAGGGCGTGTTATCTTTCTTATTTCAGACAGCAGGCGGCATTCTTGCTCCGGAGATTACTTATACAAATGTTGCTGTTATAACTGATGGAGAATTGCATATCGGAGACATGAACAACGATGGGCGCAATGATATTGTCCTCCAGAGCGGCAGCAAGCAGCTGGCTGTGATTAAGCAGACTGCTTCCGGCGTTTTTAGCGCCAATCCCGATTATTACACCGTGCAAACCAGCTACTGGCCTGAATTCAATTCTTTTTTTCTTGGCGATCTGAATGGAGACGGACGAATCGACATGGTCGTTGCCGACCCGGCCAATATGCCTTTGCTCAATATCTTTTATCAAAATACAAGCGGCGCTTTGGTCGGGCCTACGATTCTGACATTACCCGTTAATAGTCAGGATGAAGTCGATCTTGCGGATTTGGACGGCGATGGACTCAATGATATCATCATTTTAACAGGCGGCAACTCTGTCAATATCTTTTACCAGCTTGCCAATCATACCTTCTCGAACGGTTTAAGATATCTCCTGCCGACCAGCAGCACCGGCGGCACGAGTGTCCATCAGGCCTTAACAGTGGCAGATGTGACAGGCGATGGCCTTCCGGATATTGTGGCATCGTGGTCAAATGACGGGATTTTTGTATTGAGACGACTGCCTTAGCTGATGCGAATACGACGCCGGTAGCAGGAGATCAAAAACCAGTAGAACAGAGCGCGCCGGGAGGGGACGTCCCCGGGAGTGGGAGGGGGCGTCCGCAAATTGTACGTTCTCATCGGTAATGTTGTTCAAGCAGGCAGGAAATGACAAAAGAAGATACATCCACGGCCCCGGCGTCGATCAGCCGCTGGCCTATCAGACGGGTACCAATCTCTATTACTATCACACGGACGGTCTGGGCAGCGTCGTGGCGCTGACTGACGCATCCGGCGCCGTTGTCCAGACCTATGCCTATGATTCATTCGGCCGGATTACGCAATCCGGAAGTCTCGTTCAGCCATACACGTACACGGCAAGAGAGTATGATTCGGAGACGGGGCTTTACTATTACAGGGCAAGATATTATGATCCGAAGGCGGGGAGGTTCTTAACCAGAGATCCGATTGGGTTTAAAGGTGGGGATTTTAACCTGTATGCGTATGGAGGCAATCGGGGTCAAATCTTTACTCTTGACATTTCAAACCGATTGCGCTAGCTGATCGACCATGAGTCCCATTGAGAATCCAATACCCTGATGCCTATTATCATGTCACCTGCCGGGGGAATGAGCGGCGGGAGATATTCCGGAATTCGGAAGACAGGTCGGCTTTCTTGCGTTTGCTGACAAGGTCTGTTGAGGTCTTTGAGGTTCATCTTTTAGCTTACGCCTTAATGCCCAATCACTTTCACCTGCTGGTTCGCACCCCGAAGAGCAACCTCTCTGAATTCATGCGTCATTTCAATATCAGTTATACCGGATCATTCAATCGGACATATGACCGATCAGGACAAAAGCAATCGGGGTCAAATCTTTACGGCCTGTTGCCCAAACGTTTCAATTTCTGGCCATAACAATAAGCTGTTGTATTTTTATTCACAATAGCAATCCTTCCAAAATTCAATAGCGGGAAAATGGCGAAGGAAAGTCGAAAATAAGTTTCGCACGCTGTCTTGGCCCATTTGAATGAATGACAAACTTAAAAACGACGTTGAAGCAATCGGGGTCAAATCTTTACTCTTGACATTTCAATCCGGGTGAGCTAGCTGATCAACTATGAGTAGACCATTGAGAATCCAATACCCTGATGCCTATTATCATGTCACCTGCCGGGGGAATGAGCGGCGGGAGATATTCCGGAATTCGGAAGACAGGACAGCTTTCTTGCGTTTGCTGGCAAGGTCTGTTGAGGTCTTTGAGGTTCATCTTTTAGCTTACGCCTTAATGACCAATCACTTTCACCTGCTGGTTCGCACCCCTAAGAGCAACCTCTCTGAAGGCAATAGGGGTCAAATCTTTACTCTTGACATTTCAATCCGATTGAGCTAAGCAATCAACCATGAGTCGACCATTGAGAATCCAATACCCTGATGCCTATTATCATGTCACCTGCCGGGGGAATGAGCGGCGGGAGATATTCCGGGATTCGGAAGACAGGTCGGCTTTCTTGCGTTTGCTGACAAGGTCTGTTGAGGTCTTTGAGGTTCATCTTTTAGCTTACGCCTTAATGCCCAATCACTTTCACCTGCTGGTCCGCACCCCGAAGAGCAACCTCTCTGAATTCATGCGTCATTTCAATATCAGTTATACCGGATCATTCAATCGGACATATGACCGATCAGGACACCTATACCAGGGCCGTTATAAATCTTTTCTGATTGATGCGGACAATTACCTTCTGGAAGTCAGCCGGTATATCCATTTAAATCCCTTGCGGATGAAATCAAAAGAACCTTTAGATAAGCGATGGCAGGATTTGCTAATCAACGATTCAACCAGCCTTCCCGGTTATCTTAATCAAAAGAACAGGAAAACCTTTGTTCATTACGCAACTATTCTGAATTACTTCGACGGGGACGGCAGAAAATCAAGCCACGATTATAAGAAATTCGTGGCTGAAGGCATGGGAAAAGATATTCCCAGTCCCCTGGAAAAAGGAAAAGGAACTGGGATTATCGGGAAAGAGGATTTTGTCGAAGAGATCAAAGCATTGTTCGGCAAGGATCAGGAAGACAGAAAATCTCAGCGGGAACAGCCTGCGCTTCGTGAACTGGGTAAGATCATGACACCCGAGGAATTAATTGACCGATACACGCAGTTAATTAAGATAAACCGAGAAGACCTCACCACGAAGGGAAAACAATCGACACATCGAGCAATGTTGATGGAGTTACTTTATCGTTTCTGTAAAGTAACGCAGCCGGAGATTGGAAGACTTCTGGGCGGGATTGATTACAGTGCAGTAAGTCAGTCACGAAAAAGATTACGGCAAAAAATTCAAAATGAACCGGAATGGGGGGAAAAATTCACTCAGATTCAAAGTAATATAAGCCAAATGTCAAGAGTAAAGATTTGACCCCCCCTTTGCTCCCAGCAGGAAAGAGAAAGCCGCCGTGGCATCTTTACTGAAGAAGCGTTTCAATATGATCCCGAAACCGATACTTACCTGTGTCCCGGCGGGCAGCGTTTAAAGAAAAGAAACTACAATCCGAAGCGAGATGCTTTTGAGTATAAATGTTCGTCCAAAGTCTGCCTTGCCTGTCATCTTATGCAACAATGCACAGCATCAAAAAGTGGCCGATCCCTTAAGCGGCATCGGCGTCAGGATGATTTGGACAAAATGCGAAACTCTGCTCGATCGCAAACATCCAAGCAAGACATCCATCTCCGGCAACATCTTATGGAGCGTTCGTTTGCCCGTGCAACGCGATACGGTTTCAAGAGGGCGCGTTGGCGAAGGTTATGGCGGGTAAGTATTCAGGAATATCTCATATCCGCCATACAAAACATCATGGTGCTTCTATCCTATGGGAAAGAGCGTGGTATAGCAAAAGGAAGCGCAGTATCCTTCGTTAAAAGACTTTCTTCCCGTTTCCTTTTTTTGTTTTTAAGCTTTCAGAACATGATTAACGGTGTCAACAAAGAACCTCGTTTCATGTTTGGCGGGTATGAACATCCCGCTCAAGAAAAGCTGTGAAAAAGTGCTTTGGGCAACAGGCCGTAAAGATTTGACCCCACCCCCCCCATTCAATCCAAGTGACAGGCTCATGATCTTTCTCTACGAAGGACAATGGTCCGACGGGAATATGATCAGGATGTCCTGCGGTCCTAATCTATTTCCCTGTCCCGGTCGTCGATCGGCAGCCGGAAAGGAAATGATGAAGCCTTCGTAATCAGGGGAATCATATTTGCGTGCAATGTCACAGCATTGTGGCTGTGACTAAGAGGCATGCCACATCCTGCACCCGGCTTCATATTAGCTGGTCGCAAAAACACAATTGATATTATTATGGATTATTTTTTATCATAATTTTATTTTTCTGGCACACTATCTGTAAGCCGTAATGGCTTAATATTGTGTACGTGGTTCATCCTCAAAAGATAGCGCAATATCAGTTGACCTGGAAGCATCCGGACTATCTCGCAAAAAATGAAGCAAGCGGAAAGCAGTCGTTTTTCAACTTTAGATGTCTCACGAAAGGAGGTATTTTATGAAAAGTGCAAAGATTTTAATTGTGTTTGTTTTCATGATGCTGATTGCGGCGAGCGGGGCTCGGGCTGTGGAAATCGGGCCCAATCCGACATCCACACTGCTCAACGGCGACGGAACTTTTGCCGTATCGTCCGCGAGTGTCTCCAGCTGGGTGACGGGGTTTGGCGGCGGCACCATCTATTACCCAAGCACCGCCGGGTCCTATGGGGTGATTGCCGTTTGCCCGGGCTTTACCGGCACAAGTTCGTCTATTTCGTGGTTTGCCCGCAGACTGGCCACGCATGGCTTTGTGACGATCGCCATGAACACCAACAGCATTTACGACCAGCCGAGCAGCCGGGCCACGCAGTTGCGCGCCGCGCTCAATTACATGATCAATTCAGCTAGCAGCACGGTTCGCTCACGCATTGATTCTTCCCGCCGCGGTGTGGCGGGGCACTCCATGGGCGGCGGCGGCACGCTCATCGCGTCCAATCAGGATTCAACATTGAAAGTCGGCGTTCCCATGACACCGTGGAATACGAGCACCAATTTCTCAACGGTGCGCGTACCACAGATGATTTTCGGCGCCGACGGCGACACCATTGCACCCTATAGTTCTCACGCGCGCCCCTTCTACAACAGCATCCCGACCTCCACCAAAAAGGCCTATGCCTTGCTGAACGGCGCCACGCACTTCACGCCAAACAGCACGGATCAGCGCATCGGCCGTTACGGCGTGGCTTTTGCCAAACGCTTTGTGGACGGCGATACGCGTTATACCCCGTTCCTGTGCGGCTCGGAGCATACGTCCTATGCAACAAGCTCGCGCTTCGACACCTATCTTTCCAACTGTCCCTACTAGAAATCATCAGCAAACGCGCCGGAGCGGACCCTTGCGTTCCGGCGCGTGATGATGAAAAAGATAGACGAGCAGATGTTATCAAAAGACCGCCGTCATTCCATCAGACCTGTCCAAATAACAGGCATCGGGTGCAACGATCATGAAGAAGAAAATTATTGGAGCCGTTATCATATTGCTGGTTGCGGTTGCCGCGGCCAGTTATTTACTGCGGGATAAGCCTGTCGAAAGAACGGAAAATCCCGCGCAAAACTTTGCCGTTCCGACGCTGCCGGAAACGCCGGTCGATGTGATTCCCTCGGCGTGCGGAACGCCGGACTGCAAAACCGTCGTCGCCGCCGTGAAAATCGAAAATAAAGATGAAAACGCCGGTAAAGATGATATCTATAAGATGTTCCAGGCCGACGGACGCGATAATCTTATCCTGAACGAAAACACCCGTCTGAACATTGAAAAATTGTACGCGCTCGATACACCTGAAGAACGGGCGGAAAAACTTCAGAAGATTTCCAGAGCATTACCCGACACGGCGCATCGTCAATTGGTCAATCTGGTCGGTTATTTCGGTCAATACATCGGGCATACGAAACAAATCTATGATCCTGACATGCAGCCGGCGACCATGGAAGAAGCGCTTGACCAACTTAAGGGACTGCAGGATTTGCGCGCCATGCATTTCGGCGCCGATGTGGCAAAAGCTTTTTTTGCCGATGAAGAGAAACTCAATTTTCAGCTGCTGCATTTAATGACTTTGGAGAAAGATCAGAATATCCCCATGGAAGAGAAAGCCCACAGGGCGCAGCAGCTTCTCCAATCCAGTCCCGAACTGGCCGCCATGAATGATCCCGATCGCAAATAGGGAGAATACCGGACGGTGGAGCGGACATCCGGCCGGCAAGGTTATCCGCCTGACGGAATGACACGTCTGCAAGTTTCCGGCTATTTCATAACCCGGATGCGCACTTCGATGCCTTTTTCGTTTTTAAGCAATGCGGCAATCATAGAGGTATCCGTGTCCCCCTGGTGATAGGGATACAAAATCTTCGGCTGAAACATTCTGACCGCGTCGGCAACCATTTCCGGCGTCATGGTGTAAGGCAGGTTCATGGGCAGGAAGGCAATGTCGATGTTTTTGAGATCACTCATCTCGGGGATGTTTTCCGTATCCCCGGCCAGATAGACGCGCTGGTCTCCGAAGGTCACGACATAGCCGTTCCCGACGCCTTTCGGATGAAACGGTTTTCCGGGGGCCATCATGTGCTGGATATTGTAGGCCGGCACAGCCTCAATCTTCAGGCCTGCCACCGTTTGCTGATCGCCGTTTTTCATGACGATCGTTCCCGGGACCTGCTTTCCGACTTCGGGGTTGCCGATGACTTTCGTCGCGGCGGTTTTTACATGGGCCACGGCCTTCAGGTCCAGATGGTCGTAATGTTCGTGGCTGATCAGCAAAATGTCCGCCTTGGGCAATTTTGCGTAGTCCGCCTCGCTCGACACGGGATCGGAATGAATGATCTTGCCGTCCCAGGACATCATCAGCGAGCTGTGACCCAGAAAGCTGACCACCAGATCACCCTGCGACGTTTTAATCGTATCGGTTTGCATGCTCCCCTCCTTTGCCGTGACGGTTGAATCATTCACCTGCCCGGCTTGTTGATTTACAGAATGCATCTCACCGGTTTTCCCAAATGTTACTTTCGCAACCGGCGCGCGACCGAATTCATATAGCGGGTGCTGAGCTCGTCCACCGGATCCAGGCATAAACAATTCAGATACGCTTTGACAAATCCCTTCAGAAAAACGGCGGCCGGTAAACGGGCGAGCTGGTCTTCCTCCATACTGCGCAGATGATCATGCCGGATCTTCGTCTCCTGCGCGATATGCTCTATCATCACCCCCAGCTCCGTACGGATGGTTTTCAGGTCCGCCCCGGAAATCTCTCCCCGGGCCAGGATATCGGCGATAGTCGCGCTCTGGCTGATTCTGTCTTTCAGCGCTTCACGATTATTCTGGGACGTTCGGACGGCCGGACCGCGGCTGATATCGAAAACACTCACCGGCTTTTTGTCGACTGATGAGACGTCTTTCCCGGCTTCCATTTCTCCCCGCGCGACCAGTGCCTGGTCGTAATTTTTCCGGTTCTGGTCATTGATGAGGGTTGCATACGCCTGCTCGACGAGAGCAAGAATCTCCTTCCTTTCATCCCCCGAAAAAAGGGAATAACTCGCGAGAGAACCCGGCTGATACAACTGCAGGGCGGTATTGTATGCGTGGCGAATTTCGAACATCGTCGCATCCGGCTTGACATCCAGCATCTCATAATAATTCATCTGGGCGAAACCTTTAGGCATGCAAAAACTCCAGGGCTGCTTTGTGTCTCCGATTCAAAAGGCTTCCTCACATGTAATTAAACATCAGCTGTTTGCCTGCCGACTGAACGATCTGTCTGCCCACATCGCGTAGATCACAGGCGGTTTTCGTGTAGGGATAGCGCTCCAGGAAAAATACCTGCTGGCAAATCGCGTCATGGACATGGTCGTCATACGTCACGTTGCCGGCAAAATCAATGTGCAGCCCCAGGTGCTTCTCGATCATTCTGCAGATCTGCGGCCCGAGGGTCGCGTTGTCATGCTTGCGCACCTGATTGATAATGAGTTTGAATCGAAACGTACTGAATTCGTCATGCAGCAGTTTGTATTTTTCCGGATAGGTCTCGGCAATGGCCTTCATCATGCATTCAGGCTTGTTGACGGAACCGTCGCCGAACCGGAAGTCCACCTCTGCTTCCAGCAGTTTATAATCTGTCGCGTTGAAGCAGTACCGAATCTGGCGGAAATAGATGGAACGGATCAGCCGGTAGACATTTTCAATGGAGGTCGGCTCCGGCGTGGTAATGAAGATGCCGTTTTGCGAGATCAGGAAAAAGTCCAGCGTATTGAAAGACGTGCCGGCGCCCAGATCCAGCAGGATACAGTCATAGTCCAGTTTGGTGATGGCGCGGAGTGTTTTGATTTTTTGTTCGTAAGGTAAATTGGCAATGTCGAAATGGTCGTGCGCGCCGCTGATCAGAAAGAGCCCGGCAAAAGGCGTCGGGACAACCGTATCCTCCAGCTGCGCAACTTTTTTACGGATGAAATCGGAAAATCCTTTTTGCGGATAGGGAACGCCCACCAGGGTATGCAGATTGGCGGCACCCAGATCAAGATCGATCACCAGCGTTTTCTTGCCCATTTCCGCGGAAAGCCGTCCCAGGGAACTGGTTAGAAAACTTTTCCCGGAACCCCCCTTACCACCGCCAATCGGCCAGACAAGTGCCATAAGCCATCCGTTGATATTTTTTGTGCTCTATACACGATAAATTGCTAATATTCAAGCCATAAGTTCAACAAGGCGAATGGCTCCCCGGACCGGAAAGAAATTCCGGAAAGAATCTTTGCCGGAATGGGAGCGATTGTCAGTGACAGGAGCCACCGCGGACGGCGATAACTTTCTTGACTTATCCTCGCATTGCTTCTAAAAAACCAATGACTTTTAAATCACACGGATGACAGAATGATTGATGGCGAACCAAAAATTAAAGTAGCCCTGCTGCAAAATTCCCCTGAAGCCCGGCTGCGGCTGGAGGGCTCTTTCTTTTTACCGAATGGCCGGGCTGTTGCAGGCGAGCTGATCGCCGCTACCGCCGGCGGGCAAATTCTTCTGACGGATCTCAACGGCGGGGAAATCGCCCGCGAAAATGAAATTATGATTTCGCCTGCCCCGTCTACTGAAAACTTTTTCACCGTCCGCAATGTAAAAATCGGGATCGATTTTCACTGGCAGCGGCTCCAGGAGCAGTCTTTTCGCGGCGCACTGCTTATTTCGCCAGGCGGGCCCGCCTTGAATCTCATCAATATTATCTCGCTTGAAGAATACCTTGCCTCGGTCATCTCGTCGGAGATGGCGGCAGAAGCCCCCCTGGAATTTCTCAAGGCTCAGGCCATCACGGCGCGCAGCTGGCTTGTCGCGATGCTCGCGAAAAAACAGGCGCCGCGGGCGGCACAGACGAGGCGCGACCCGGAAATCACGGTCTGGCAGGACGTGAATGATCATCAGGGATTTGACGTCTGCGCGGACGATCACTGTCAGCGCTACCAGGGGATCACCAGAATCATTTCCAAAAGCGTCCGGGAAGCCATCGACGCCACCCGCGGCGTTTTTTTGACGAGTGAAGGCCAGATCTGCGACGCGCGCTACTACAAATGCTGCGGCGGACGGACGGATGTTTTTGCAACCGCCTGGGAGGATGCTTCCTTCCCCTATCTGTCCAGCATCACCGACCATGACCGGGAATACGCGCCGATCAACACGGAAGAAGCCGCGGCCGCCTGGCTTCGCTCATCGCCTGCCGCTTATTGCAACACGACCGACCAGGACATCCTCGGGCGCATCCTGCCCGCGTTTGATCTGGAAACCTTGAATTTCTATCGCTGGCGCGTGAGCTATTCCCGGGAAGAGCTGGAAGAAACGATGAAAGCAAAATCCGGCATCGATTTCGGCACGCTCTCGAACCTTGAGCCGCTGGCGCGCGGACCGTCCGGAAGAATTTATCGCCTGAAGATCGAAGGCACCCGCCGCACGGTCATTGTCGGCAAGGAACTGGAAATCCGCCGCTGGCTCTCGCCCACGCATTTGCTCTCCAGCGCGTTTGTCGTTTCCCTTCTGCGGGAGGCAAACGGCGCCGTCTCCCGTGTTACGCTCGAGGGCGGCGGCTGGGGGCACGGCGTCGGCCTGTGCCAGATCGGCGCGGCCGTGATGGCGGTCCGGGGGCACAAAGCGGAAAATATTTTAGCGCACTACTTCACCGGCGCGCTGCTGAGGAAGCTGTATTGAGCAACCGGCCCTGCGCAAGGAGAATGGTTCGCGCCATTTTCATTTTACTTTTGGCGCTCTTCATCACCGCCTGCGGCACGTGGCAAAAGCAGGTCCTGCGCTCGGAGAGCGACTATCTGCGCGCATTCAACAAGGCCTGTTTCTAGGGTAAGGCCTGGATGGAAGTGCCGGTGAAATACGGCCGCGTGGATCTGATCGCCGGCGAATATGCCATTGAAGTGGACAGCCCGGATCATTTTCATGAAGCCATCGGGCAGGCCCTGCACTACGCGAAAGAAACCGGGAAGAAACCGGCCGTCGCCTTTTATATCGCGGATCCCCGGTCCGGTGACCGGGAAAAACTGAAATACGCTAAATTGCTTTGTGAATATTACAAAATCAAAGTATGGTTCATCAATGATGAACTGGAAAAAGGTTGTAAAAACTAACTTCAAGGATGATGTCCGTGCCGAACGAAAAAACAGCCGCAAAAATCCGCAATCCCTGGTTCTGGGTGCCTTCTATTTATATCGCGGAAGGCATTCCCTATATGATCGTCATGACCGTCAGCGTGGTGATGTATAAAAATCTGGGGCTGTCCAATACCGACATCGCCCTTTACACCAGCTGGCTGTATCTCCCCTGGGTGATCAAACCCTTCTGGAGCCCGTTTGTCGATTTGTTCCGCACCAAGCGATTCTGGATTATCGTCATGCAGCTGGCTATCGGGGCTTCCTTTGCCTGCGTGGCCTTGACTCTGCCCGCTACGGATTTTGTCCGCTACACGCTGGCCATCCTGTGGATCATGGCGTTTTCCTCCGCCACCCACGACATCGCCGCCGACGGCTTTTACATGCTGGGGCTTTCCACCCCCGAGCAGGCGGCCTTCGTCGGCGTGCGCACCGTTTTTTATCGCGTCGCCACCATCGCCTCCAAAGGCGGTCTGGTTATCCTGGCCGGCACCCTGCAACAGCACGGCTATCCGGTCGCTTCCGCCTGGTCGATCACCTTCATCGTCATCGGCGCTTTTTTTCTGGGCCTCTGCCTTTATCATATCTTTATTCTGCCCCGTCCCGAAGCCGATCACAGCGCGCCGCTCACCAGAGGCAAGAGCCTGGTGTCCGAGTATTTCCGCATTCTGACCCTGTTCTTCCGGCAAAAGGACATTGTCCTCATTATCTGTTTCTTTTTGTTTTACCGCTTTGCCGAAGCGCAGCTGGTGAAGATGGTCGCGCCTTTTTTGCTGGACGCGCGGGAGAAAGGCGGCCTGGGCCTGTCCACGGCCGAAGTCGGCTGGATTTACGGCACGGTCGGCGTCGTCGCGCTGATGCTGGGCGGCCTTCTGGGCGGCTACGTCATTTACCGCAACGGTCTGAAATTCTGGCTCTGGCCGATGGTGATCATCATGCATATTCCCGATGTGATCTTCGTGTACCTGTCGCACGCGCAGCCGGACAGCATCTGGCTCATCGGTTCCGCCGTGGCCGCGGAGCAGTTCGGCTACGGTTTCGGGTTCACGGCCTATACCATGTACATGATCATGGTTTCCCAGGGTGAATACAAAACCGTCTTTTACGCCATCGGCACCGGCATCATGGCGCTGGGGATGATGCTGCCGGCCATGTCGAGCGGCTGGATACAGGAAAAACTGGGCTATATCAATTTCTATTACTGGATTTTGATAACGACCATCCCCGGATTCATCGTGGCGGCGCTGGTGAAGATCGATCCGGAGTACGGGAAGAAGTAGCAGAAAGAACCAGAGCTTGTCTCCGGACGCTCCGAAGACAAGCCTGATGGAACGGAATCAGGAGAGACTGACTGCAATAGTCAAACAATCTCTGCTCACCCGCAGGCAAATGAACAAAACTGCCGCGGTCAGAAGGAAAGACCCACTTCCACGAACGGCCCGTTCGACTGAACGTCCGCCCTGACATCACTCTGATCGATCTTAACCTTCTCATAGCGATAACCGGCTGCGACAAAGAGCGGCCCAAAGACGGTTACTTTTGCCCTGCCGATGACATCAAAATAGTGATTGGAGCTGTAAGCGATGCCTCTGCCTTCAGCCTCGAGACTGATGGCCTTGATGGGTTTCACCTGCACGCCCACATAGGCCATGGGTACCGGAATGACCAATGATTCGGAAACCGAGTTTCCGGTTGATACCTCCCTGACTTCCGCCTTGAAATCAATCACCCGGACATTAATGCCGAGTTCGATATTCAGAACATCCAATGTTGCGGTCTTCAGGAAGGGAAGCGAGTAGTACAAGGCCAGGTCATAGTGATCCAGTTTGAGCTTTGATTCGTAAGCGCCCGTGAATGTATAATCACCGAATTTAAAGGTTTTATTGCCTGATCCGTCAAAATTCATGGGTGTCGCCATGACATAGATATTCGGCAGAAACAGAGGAAGGACCGCTTTGAGCCGTCCATACGGCTGGTATTTCGTATTGGTCCCGAGATCGACGGAATCAGTGGGGGATACGGGTTCGTAGCCAATTTCACCGGATTGCATCTGCATCGCTCCTCCCACGCCTACCTCGAGACCCCAGGCGAATGATGGGCAGGGAACGGCTATCAAAGACAGACCCAATAGATAAAGTGCAAAGATGAACATTTTTTTCATACATAACCTCCTTAAGGCAATCGGTTGGAAAACATTGGCAGCGTCCGCAATGGCCTTTTATTGTATCTAATAATCCCCGCTGGCTTGTCAAGATGATAGTGTCGGTCGGGTTATCTACTCCGGATATCTGAAATTTCAAGTAAGCGTCGGAGCCGATCCTGAAGCAAAATGGGGAAGAAAACAGGTCCATTCGAGCCAGGGATGTGTCGGGATGACATGATTCACGTTTCGAGCAAAATTATTCTCCAATATCCGCCTCCGGTATAGTATAAGGCATAAGCGCAGCGTGGAAAAAACTTTAACCGACGAGCAGGCTTAAAAAAGCAATGACCGGTAAATCCATTCATACGGCATTTATTCTGGGCGCCGGCCTGGGCACGCGGCTCCGGCCGCTCACGGAAAAGGTACCCAAGCCGCTGCTGTCCATCGCCGGCCGGCCGATAATTACCTATGCCATGGAGCACTTGAAAAACGCGGGCATCCAAAGATTCATCATCAACACGCATCACTGCGCGGGTAAATATCAGGAGGTTTTCCCCGACGGCCGCTGGCAGGGCATCCCGATCACGTTCCGTCATGAGCCGGTGCTTCTGGATACGGCGGGCGGCATTAAGAATATCGAAGACCTGCTCGGCTATGACGAGCGCCTGATCGTTTACAATGGCGATATTATAACCAATCTGCCGCTGGCGCCGCTCGTTGACCGCCATTTTGAACTCCGGACGCAGGTCACCCTCGCGCTTCGCAGCCACGGGCCGCTCACCAACGTCAATATTGACTCCCGGGGATTTATCTGCGATATGAGAAACAGTTTGCATCATCCCGGTGTCCAGAGCTGCCTTTTTGCCGGCGTTTACATTATGGAAACAGCATTCCTCAAGCAGCTCACGGCCGGAAAGATAGAATCGATTGTTTTGCCGCTCGTGGAAAGCATCAGGCAAAATCCCCGCTCCGTCGGCGGCATGGTGCGAGATGAAGGCTTCTGGTACGATCTTGGAACAATCGAAGAGTATAACAGGCTCTCTGAGCAGGGCTTCTGAAAACATGGGGCGGGCTCACACGCGAAAGAATTCGATAATCCGATGAACGACGACATACAAAAATTTTTAAATGATCATCTTGGGCTTGTCGAGTTCCGTCTGAAGCCGATCGAAAAAGGCGGTTCTGACCGGATCTTTTCCCGTTTGCTGCAGAGTAACGGCAAAAGTTTTATCTTCATGCACTATGGAACCGAGGTGGAAGAAAACACCTATTGGACGGAAATCAACCGTTTTTTAAATGACCTGAACATACCGGTGCCCCGGATCATCGCCTACGATCAGCGGCAGCGTTTTTTGCTGCTCGAAGACCTGGGCGAAATTGACGTGTACATGCTGCGCTCTCTCCCCTGGCACAAGCGGCGTCCATTTTACCTGAAGGCGCTTTCGGATATCCACAGGCTGCATCGCGTGCTTCCTGCCGATGTCCCGGCTCATTTGCAACTGGCCCGGGGGTATGACCGGTCGCTCTACCAGTGGGAGCACGACTATTTCCGGGAGAATTTCGTGGAGGCGGTCTGCAAGATAGACTTGTCCGGGGCACTGATACGCGACTGGGCGGAGGAGTCCGGGGCGCTGATCGACCGTCTGCAAAAAATCCCGCCGTGTCTCATTCACCGGGATTTCCAGTCCCAGAATCTGGTCATTAAAGATGACCGTCCCGTCTTCATTGATTTTCAGGGAATGCGGCAGGGCAATCTTTTTTACGATCTGGGTTCGCTGATCTGCGATCCCTATGTAACGCTTTCTCCGGATGAAAGAAACGAACTGATTGCCTTTTATTACCGGATCATGGAGCCGGCTTACAGTCTTGATCAATTCACCGATTACTTCTGGGAAGGCGCGGCCCAGAGACTGATGCAGGCGCTGGGCGCCTATGGCTTTCTCGGACTGAAGAAGAACAAGCCGGATTTCCTCAAGCACACGGCTACCGGAATCAAGAACCTGGTAACGGCCACCTCCCGCACCGGAAACCTACCGGTATTAAACGACCTGGCCAGAACGTGCATGATCAAACTGGCATCACGACCCGGCTGATCCCAGGCTTCCATGCAGCCGCATCCCGGCCGTTTTGCAAAACATCATCCCTGAACCTCTCTGTTTGTGCCCCCCATGGCCTTTTTTAACCTCTCGCCCCGCGCGGGATATTCAGGCCGACGCAGGGGTCAGCCTTCGCACTTTACAAACCCATTGCAACCACCCGGTCGATATGTTAAGCAAATCACCGATTAATATCATTGGGGAGCACACCACATTTATGAAGTACGAACCGATCGCCATCGAAGAAAAATGGCAAAAGAAATGGGAAGAAGAAAAAGCCTTTAAAGTCACGGAAGACCCGAATAAAAAGAAATACTACCTGCTGGAAATGTTTCCTTATCCGTCCGGCAAAATCCATATCGGCCATGTCCGTAATTACACCATCGGTGATGTGGTCGCCCGCTACAAACGAATGAAAGGGTTCAACGTCCTGCATCCCATCGGCTGGGACGCCTTCGGCATGCCCGCTGAAAACGCCGCCATCGAGCATAAGATTCATCCCGCGAAGTGGACCCATGAAAACATCGATCACATGAAGAAGCAGCTCAAACGCATGGGCTTCAGCTACGACTGGGACCGGGAAGTCGCCACCTGCGAACCGGAATATTACCGCTGGGAACAGCTCTTCTTTATCTGGATGTACGAGAAAAACCTGGCCTACAAGAAACGCTCCAGTGTCAATTTCTGCGCCAAATGCGACACGGTGCTCGCCAACGAACAGGTTGAAGGCGGCCAGTGCTGGCGCTGCGGCACGGAGGTGACCGAGAAAGTTCTGGATCAGTGGTTTTTTAAGATCACGGCCTACATCGAAGAACTTTTGGAATACTGCGACCGGCTCCCCGGCTGGCCGGAGCGCGTCATGACGATGCAGAAAAACTGGATCGGCAAAAGCTACGGCTGCGAGGTGGATTTCCCCATGGCGGAAGGCCCGGGCGCCATCAAGGTTTTCACCACCCGCCAGGACACGCTTTTCGGCGCGACCTTCATGCTGGTGGCCGCCGAGCATCCGCTGGTCATGGAACTGGCCAAAGGGAAGCCCTGCGAAAGCAATGTCCGGCAGTTTGTGGAAAAAGTCAAAAAACAGGACAAACTGATGCGGACCTCCGAGTATTATGAAAAGGAGGGCCTGTTTCTGGATTCCTACTGCCTCAATCCCCTCACCGGCTGGAAAATGCCCATCTACGCCGCAAACTTTGTGCTGGCCGATTACGGCACAGGCTGCGTGATGGCCGTCCCCACGCACGATCAGCGCGACTTTGAGTTTGCCAAAAAATTCGACCTGCCGCTGATTGTCGTCATTTCCCCGAAAGACCGGACGCTGGATCCGGCGACGATGACCGAAGCCTACGTGGATGAAGGCATCCTGGTCAACTCCGGCCAGTTCAACGGTATGGAAAACACCAGGGTCATGGAAGCCATCGCCGATTTTCTCGAAGCGCAGGGCAAAGGCAAACGGACCATTCAATACCGGCTGCGCGACTGGGGCATCTCGCGCCAGCGTTACTGGGGCGCGCCCATTCCGATGATCAATTGTGATCAATGCGGAATCGTGCCGGTGGCCGAAAAAGATCTGCCCGTTGTGCTTCCGGAAAATGTCGTCTTCAGTCAGGAAGGCGGCTCGCCTCTGGCGGCTCTCAAAGAATTTGTTGAGACGACCTGCCCCAGGTGCGGAGGCAAGGCTTCGCGCGAAACGGACACCATGGACACCTTTGTGGAATCCTCCTGGTATTTCGATCGTTACTGCAGCCCGCACTGCGACACCAAACCCGGTCTGGACCGCAAGGCGCTGGACTACTGGATGCCCGTCGACCAGTACATCGGCGGCATCGAACACGCCATCCTGCATCTGCTCTATGCGAGGTTCTATACCAAGGTGCTGCGCGACTTCGGCATCCTGGGCGTGGATGAACCCTTCACCAATCTGCTCACGCAGGGCATGGTCTGCAAGGAGACGATGAAGTGCAAAGAACACGGCTACCTGTACCCGGAGCAGGCGGCCGACGGCAAGTGTCATATCTGCGGTCAGGACGTCATCATCGGCAAAACGGAAAAAATGTCCAAATCACTCAAGAACGTCATCGATCCCGACTTCCTGGTCAAAACCTACGGCGCGGACACGGCAAGGATCTTCTGCCTGTTTGCCGCGCCGCCGGAAAAAGACCTGGAATGGAGCGAGCAGGGCGTGGACGGTTCCTTCCGGTTCCTGGGACGCCTGTGGCGGATCTTTGACGATTACCTGGAGGACATCAAATCGGTGCCGTCCGCATCGGGAAACCTGGCTTTGGAAGGCGATCTCAAGACGCTGCGCAGAAAAACACATCAGACCATCCGCAAGGTCACGCAGGACATTGAAGACCGCTTCCACTTCAACACGGCGATCAGCGCGGTGATGGAGCTCGTCAACACGCTTTATGCGGTCAAGCGGCCCGCCAAAGAGGATCAAGCCGCCTGGTCGGTCGTACGCGAATCGCTGGAAGCTGCGGTGCTGCTGCTTTCGCCCATCGTGCCGCATATCACGGAAGAACTCTGGCAGATGCTGGGGCATACCACATCCGCGGCCGACGCGCCCTGGCCGGACTTCGATTTGCAGATCGCCAGCGAAGAGGAAATGACCATCGTCGTTCAAATCAACGGCAAACTCAGGAGCCGGATGACCGTGCCCGTGGACGAAGACCCGGAGAAAATCAAGGCCGACGCGCAGGCGGATGAGAAAATTATCGCGCTGCTTAAAGGCGCCAGAATCGTGAAGGTCATTTACGTTCCCAAAAAACTGGTGAACATTGTCGTTGCTCAATGATACGGTTGACTTTATGATGAAATTAAATGCTTCACCGCGAATGAAATGGGGCGTGCTCGCCTTGCTGATCTCGGTTCTCCTGGGCTGCGGCTATGCCTTCGCGCCGCAGGGCGAACACATCGATCCCGGCATCAAAAAAATTTACGTTCAGCCTTTCGACAACAAAACCGCCCAGGCCGAAATCGAAAATTTCATGCGGACGGCCTTCATTGATCAGATCCTGCAGAACAGCCGCTTTAAGACTGTTGCAGAAGTCGAACAGGCGGACGCGATCATCAGCGGCAAAGTCCTCAACCTCAATACCGTCGCGCTGTCCTACCGGAAAAGCATCCTGGCCGCGGAAGAACGGATGAGCATCACCCTGGAGGTCTCGTTTCGGGATAAAGACAGCGGCAAGACGATCTGGTCGTCCCGCAATGTCACCTCAACCGTTGATTACGAATTGCAGGACGACATTAATCTGCTGCCCGCCACCCGGAAGAGAGCGCTGGCCAAACTATCCCGCGATACGGCGGAAAAAGCTTTTAGTATGATGATGGCTAATTTTTAGCAGTCGGGCGGGACTCCATGAAACCTTCGGCATATCGATCAGGGCGCTTTTTACTCTGGAGCGCGGCGGATGAAGAGCAGGCTGCCAGGGCCTGGCCCGTCGACGCCTCCCGACTCCGGGAAATACGCCGGCCGTTTCCGTGGTTTGCCGACCTCCCGTGCGATTATTTGTTCGTTGCGGATTCAGCGACGGACATTTCATGTGATCGGCAGGCCTTGCAGAGACTCCTGGCCGTCGCCCGCGATACCCGCGCCGGCCTGATTTATTCTGATTACTTCGACAACAGCGGCGGTCACCTGACCGGACACCCGCTTTTGGACTGCCAGCCGGGCTCCCTTCGCAGCGATTTCAACTTCGGCCATTTTTTTATTTTTTCGGCGTCGGTCGTGAGGAGCGCCCTGCAAAAATACGGCGCGGGTCCGGCCGATCCTGACGCCGCCCTTTATGATTTGCGCCTGAAAGTGTCCATCGATCATCCCCTGTTTCATGTGCCCGAGTTTTTATACACCGTGTCTCCTCAGAAGCGGAAACCGGCAAAATCAGCGGGAAGGCAGACCGAAACGCACTTTGCCTACGTCGCCAGAGAAAATTTCGCCCGTCAGAAAAAGCTGGAAAAGGTCGCCACGAACTATCTGAAGCTGATCGGCGCGCATTTACCCCCGAGGACAAAAACGACCATCCCGGACGAAGAGGGTTCTCTGTGGAAGGCCAGCGTCGTGATCCCCGTGCTCAACCGGAAGAAAACGATTGCGGACGCGCTCGCGAGCGCCCTGGAGCAGAAGACGGACTTCCCCTTCAATATCCTGGTCGTGGATAATCATTCGACGGACGGCACAACCGGCCTCCTGAAAAAATTTACGGCGAAATATCCGCATATTCATCATATCATCCCGGCGCGGCGCGACCTGGGCATCGGCGGCTGCTGGAATGAAGCAATTCACTCGCCTCACTGCGGCCGCTATGCCGTTCAATTGGATTCCGATGATCTTTACAGTTCACCGCAAACCCTGCAAAAAATCGTCACAACTCTGCGCCGCGGCCGTTATGCGATGCTTGCCGGATCCTACACGCTGGTCAGCGAAAAGCTCAAACCCACCCCGCCGGGCCTGATCGACCACAGGGAATGGACGCCCGCCAACGGCCATAATAATCTGCTGCGCGTCAACGGCCTGGGCGCACCGCGCGCCTTTGCTACGGCTGTCGTCCGGCAATTCGGTTTTCCGAATGTGAGCTACGGCGAGGATTACGCCGTCGCCTTGAGGATATCGCGCGAATACAAAATCGGCCGGATTTATGAAAGCCTCTATCTGTGCCGCCGCTGGGCGGACAACACCGACGCCGGGCTTTCCGTCGAGAAGCAAAACCGCAATGACTATTATAAGGATAAGCTCCGCACCATCGAAATAAAAGCGCGACAGGCAATGATTTGTAGGGAACGGTTTGAAACCGTTCCCTACGGGTCACTTTCACGCAATCAGATTTTTGCCGAATACACCGGGGAAAATGATCAGCCGCTCCCCGCGCTGTGCAACACTTTCTATGAATCCCAGAAGAAAAGCTGGCCCCGGCTGGCCGCCGCCTGCCGTGATCTGGCGGAAACGCGAATTCGAAAAATGGCGTGCGGCAACTATTCCATTACGTTGCAATACAATCCCGCCCGCGAGGTAAGCGGAAGCGCGGCTGTTGATCCCGAATCGATCCGCAGGCGGCCCTGCTTTCTGTGTACGAAAAATCGTCCGGACGACCAGCATGCCCTGTTGTATCGCGACGATTATCTGATCCTCTGCAATCCCGCGCCGATTTTCGACCGGCATTTTACCGTTGCTGCGCTTGAACACCAGCCGCAGGACCTTACATCCTCTCTCGATCGGTTCCTGCAACTGGCCGTGGACGCATCGCCGGAGTATACGGTTTTTTACAATGGCCCGGCCTGCGGAGCATCCGCGCCCGATCATTTGCATTTTCAGATGATACCGTCCGATGCGCTTCCCTTCCTGGCAGCACTTTATGAAATTCCGCCGGTTCAAGTCGGCGCTGCTGTTCGAAGACGCGCAGGAAAAGGTTTTGATCGCGCTTTCGTTGTGCTGGAATCCGAAGATGCAGAAGCCCTGAAGGAGCAATTTATCCGCTTATTAAAATCCGCGCAGGACGTGTCTGCCGCAAAAGATGAAACGCCGGTGAATGTCTTTTGCGATTACCATGGGGATCGCCTGCGTCTCACGGTTTTCCTGCGGCGGAAGCATCGTCCCGATGCCTACTATGCCGATGGCGAAGACAGAATTTTCGTTTCACCAGGCGCCATCGATATGGCGGGCGTGATCATCACACCGCTGCTGAGAGATTTTGAAAACCTGAATTGCGATACAATTCGCAGCATGTACAGGGAAGTATCGCTTGAGGAAAAGACGCTGGACGCTATTCTCTGACAAAATCTCCCTGGCCCTCTTTATGCCCTGACCACCTGATAACCTGACCGCCTGATAACCTGAAGGTCACACGAGGTGGCACGAGGTCACACGAGGTGACGCGAAAGCACAAACAAAAGAAAAGGAAAAATACTTGCCGAAATGGAGTTTTACCCAAATGCCCAATGAAGAAATCATCATCGACAGCGCCATGAGCTTTGCCGAAGCGATCGAGGGCAGCCCCGCGCCCCTCGAAATTATCGACTCCCTGTCGATCATCGATGTCACCTATTACTCCTTTGACGGTTTGCGCCATCTGGGACAGATTGTTGCCGACGCCCGGCTGGAAGACGACATCTACGAGATATTTGAGCTGATCGAAAAATCAAAATTTCCCGTGGGCAAAGTGATTCCCATTATCGCCTATCACTGGGAGGACGGCGATTCCATGGCCGACAACAACTCTTCCGCCTTCAACTTCCGGGTCATCGCGGACACCAACAGACTGTCGCTGCACTCCTTCGGAAGGGCCCTGGATATTAATCCCGTACAAAACCCGGTGATCTATCCCGCGGGCATCGTCGCGCCGGCCGGGGCGAGCTATCGACCGCATAACAACGGAACCTTCACCGCCAAAAATCCCATCGTGGAGGAATTTATCAAACGCGGCTGGCACTGGGGAGGGAATTTCGAGCAGCCGAAGGATTATCATCATTTTGAGAAAACGTAAGACAGGCTGTTAGACTGTCAGGCTGAAGCGGAAAGATTTTCCGCGCTGGTTCAATCTTCCTGCAATTGAACCAGAAAATTCCGGAGCAACCGGCCGGGTTGCTCCGGCGCAGGATCAGGCTTTGTCTTTTAGTTGGGGTATTTCACCCGTACCTCTTTACCCTGCAGGACAGGGAATCTCTTGATGCACTCATTTTTCCAATATTCGTCGTTGGTGCTTTTGTATCCGTCGCAGTGCCAGGGTCTGCAGTGGTGAAATATCTTCCAGCAGGTCGGGGTGTTGATTTCGCCGACCCGATGATAGTCAGCCGTATCTAAATTAGGGGTGATGTGAAAGCACACCACCTTATCCGCACAACTCAAGGCAAATCCGTTGACAGGGAAGGAGAAGAGTGCAATCGCAATGGCCAGTGTGACGAATAAAGTCTTTTTCATTTTTCACTCCTTAATGTTTTCGGTTTAACGCATACATTACGCTGAATGACCCATCCAATTATTGGGTGTAATGTAGAAAACCTGGTTTTGCCTGTCAAGGAAATCTTAACCGGCAGGTTACCCTAAATAAGTTGGTCTCGTCAGCATCTGATCGTCCGCACGCTTTTGTATTGCCCTCAGGCCAGTCATCGTGCTACCTGAAATACGGCGCGCCGCATAGTGAACAAAAATTAAGCGGCGTGCAGATGAAAAGAAGCCGGTTGCATTCGATGCTCCCGGGATTGATCGCATCGATCGCACTTTACGAATGCTGAAGCAGTGACCGTACTCCCGGCGGCTGCCAGAATCTTCGGGAGCTGCGGGGCAGGGCTGCTCCGGCGGAAATTTCTCCATACCGGGTGAGTATTTATGGACAAGCCGTTTTCTCCTCATTACCGCTGGTATATTTTCGCACTTTGCGCTGCCATCTTTATTATCTCGCAGTTCTGGCGCGTCTCCAACGCCGTTGTGGCCAATGAACTGAGCCATGACCTGGGCCTTTCTCCGGAGAGTCTTGGATTGCTCGGCGGCGCCTTTTTCTACAGCTTTTGCCTGGTGCAGCTGCCCATGGGATCATTGCTCGACCGTTTCGGGTCCCGCGCTGTCATGGGAACACTGGCCTGCATCGGGGCGGCCAGCGCGGTCCTCTTCGCTTTCTCCGGCAGTGCCGCCATAGCCATACTGGCCCGGGCAGGCATCGGCATCGGGATGGCCGCCGCCCTGATGGGCTCCTATAAAATATTTACCACCTGGTTTTCTCCCCATGAGTTCGCCACCCTGTCCGGCATCATGATCGCGCTGGGGAACATGGGGTCTATCAGCGCCACCGCCCCGCTGGCATTGCTCAGTGAAATCCTGGGCTGGCGCGGCGCTTTTCTGTGCATGGCGGCGATAACCTTCATTCTGGCCATCGCAATTTTCATGGTGGTGCGCGATCATCCGCAGCGGCCGGCCGCCGGGCGGCTTCACACTCCACTCTCGATAAGCAATATTTTTTCCGGCCTCCTGACCGTTCTCGGCAACAGCCGTTTCTGGCGCCTTGCGCCGCTTTCATTCGCCTCCTACGGAGCAATGATCACCGTTCTGGGCTTATGGGGCGGGCCTTACCTGATGCACGTGTGCGGCCTGAGCAAGACGAATGCCAGCCTTATTTTGCTGGCAACTCCCGTCGGGGCCATTTGCGGCGCGCCTCTCTGGGGCCGTTTGTCCGACATCCTGAAGAGACGAAAATTCCTGATCCTGTTTGTGCAGGGGGTTTCCCTGCTTCTCTTTGCCAGCCTCGCCATGAACCTGCAATTACCCCAATGGGGTTTGCTCATGCAATACTGGCTGTTCGGTTTTGCCGGCGTTTCTTCTACGCTTCTTTACGTCCAGGTCAAAGAGACCTTCCCTCTCTCCATGGCCGGGACCGCTCTGACTGCGCTGAATTTTTTTCTCATGCTGGGCGGTGCCGTCTTTCAGCATATGATGGGCATCATCATGGGGCACTGGACGCCGTCGGCAACGGGCGCTTTGCCCGTTGCGGCCTACCAGTGGGGCTTCGGCGTATGCGCCGCGCTGCTGGCCCTGGCGCTCATGATATACATCGGCAGCCAGGACACCACACCGGAATCGGCTGCTTCCTGAGACACCCGCCGGTAATTAGGTAGGAGGCGGGGTCACCCCCGCCGTCCTCCCACACCACCGGACGTGCGGTTCCGCATCCGGCGGTTCATTGAACACGCTGAAGTCGTCGCATCGTATCTTGCAGCGACACCAACCCTAA
>JAIGNE010000050.1:0-13127 GCA_036528635.1 Deltaproteobacteria bacterium | reverse complement strand
CCAAGCACAGTGAGCACCAGGGAACTAAAACCAGCACGTCTGCCTTGCAGGCGCAAGATAGACGTGCGTTTTAAAGAAAGTGTGAAATTTACATTACCGATTTTGTTGCTCTTTTAAAAATCATTTTTTTCTCTTGACGGGAACATTATAGGATGTCCCGCTGTTCCGCCCTGGTCACCTCACAGTTAGATCAAACCGCTACCCGAATGGAGGGTAATTCTGCAATATGATCCTCAAAATCAGCTCATCTCCCGGAAAATCGGCCATTATAATTCCGATACGTCGATGCCTTGTCAAGTAATCGCTGGTTAGGAGATTTGTGCCTTTGAAGGCAATGGTGCATATCCCCAGGAAACAGTTTATTCGCGGGAAATCCGGCCACGACTTCCAGCCTGGATGGGTCCGCCCTGTTGCCAGCAAGGGAGCGTCATCGCCGGGAGAGCTCTTACCGCTGGCAACAAAATACGGGAAGGAACCGCCCGAACCACTCAAAAAGTTTATATGGATTAGGTTGGGATTACCGTAGGCGGCTTTCTCAAGATGTGCCTTAACTTTCTCCCACTTGCTGTAGAGATCCCAATTGGTAGGTAGATGGTACTCGTCTTGGACTTCGGCCATGTGATACGGGATGCCCATATATTCCAACCCTTCGGTGTGGAAATCCTGCAGGAGCACGATCTTGCCACGAATATCTTTTAGTTGTGGGTTGTTATTCTTGTTGTACGCCCAAAACAGGCCGGGGTAACAGTCAAGGTAGTATTTGAATGTCGATGCAAACGTACGGGTATTACCAGTAGGATTGTACTCCTCCTTTACCCTCATGATGATTGTTTCTGTCGGGTGTTGGATTAGAAACTCCTGTGTGGGTCGCAAGACATCGTCAAAGTTTGCCTTCTGGTAAACAAATCCGTGATGAATTGCAAATCGGTTTTCGATATGTCGGCAGCGGATATCCAGAGCCCGAATGCCGGACATGAACTGTGTTCTGAGGCTCATACTCTGGGTTTGAACAGCGTCTCCACCGTAGAATGACATTGTATCGTGCGTACCGGGCATTGAAATCTTGCTGAGCAGGACTGCGTCTTGAAAATCAGCCAACCAGTCTGCTCGGTATCTGCCGGTCCAATCCTTGTGAGTATAGGCGGGATGAGTATAGCCTTCGAGGCCTGAAGCTCCGTCATATCCTAAGCTGTCCAGATAAGTGTCCAGCGTCTTGCCCGTACTTTCGATGGCCAATGAGGAGTAGGTATCGTAAGCACCTGTATTGAATGACACTGTAGTCAGGATGTTGTTCTTCGCGATACCGTAAGATTCCAAAGTCGGAACCAGCAAATCAAGCAGTGGAAAAACAACACATGGGCCAATATCGTTTTCTCCGAGGTCAGTTCTGTTTTTACAACTCGGGGGGACGTTGCTTTGCCAATTGGGCACCGAGCCTTGATTAATCAGATAATCAATCGAGCCATACCCCAGGCTCACAGTCTTTAAGATTCCCGTGGCGGGCACGGGACCTCCATTCACATCGAGTCCTACCAGTTGAAGAGTAGTATCCGACTGGTCAAGAGCTATCTGAATGCCGTATTCTCTGGGAGTAGGATTAGAATCTCCCCCGCAAGAGATTAGAACTATCGAAACAAGAAGCGCTAAATTGCAGATAAGCTTTTTCATAGGATAATTGATTGATAAGAACTTCCTTTTTGTTGTTGGCAGTATAAGAAACGTGTTCTTGTGTGTCAAGAATATTTTGCCACAAGTCTCTTCTTGGCTCATTTCGGCATCGATCTATTTGACTTCAAGCATCGGCACTTCCCGCATACCGAATTAGTCAAGACTTTTCGGAGTGGATGCCGGATAGGGTGGATAGAGAAAAAGATGCCATTTCAATTTTTTTTCAAATCACCTTCCACCAGGGTGCAGCCAGCACGGTGGGCGTCAACCATTCGATCTCCGTGCCGTCATGCAGCAGCAACCCCGCGCGCGCGTCCGCGCCATACTCCTTTTGAAAGGCAATCAGGTTTGCGGCGGGTGGACTATGAGACTTTGAAAGCAGACAATTTCAAGCGGTTGAAGGAAGAGTTCGTTTACACGGCAGACATAACCGTGACGGATTTTATTACCCATTTTAATAATTCTTTAAAGGCGAACGCGGGCAGCAACAATCCATCAGCAGCCGACGCGAAGTAAATCAGCGGCGTGGTTTGATAAGCAGTCGGTAAGAAGAAATGAAATGGGGTCACGAAATACGCGACCTCATTCTTTTGTTTTTTCCTGTATTGGGCCTATTTCATCTTGTCGCGCAGAAGCTCCGGAAAAGAAAATTCAGCCCCGCATGCTAATGAATGCTATTCGTGCTGGGGTGACATAATTCCACATACAGTTTTTCCTCCAATGATCCGGGGTAAATATGGTACCACCCGGCATCAGGGGTTACATTGGAGCCAAGAAGCGTTTCTTCGCGATCAAAATAATACGTCACCACAACTCTTGCCAGTTTATAGCTGCATTCCACATCATAAAGTTCCTGCTTATGATGCCAATTTTTTCCAGAGCGGGCTGCCCTGGCTGTTACGAAGCCTGTTGCCCTGGATGAGGCTGTGTTTCTCTGCTTTATCGTATTGCCTTCGGATGTTTTCTGATTTTCTTTGCTGGAGGCTGGCAATGACCATGATGGATTGGAGGCTGTTTTTTTCGCTTTTCCTTTATCCAGCGCCTGAATTGTCTTTAAACGTTTTTGCCTCAATTGCTTTTTGATTTCAGGGTCCGGGACTGATTCTTTTTTGATGACCGGACCACTCTGCGTGATTGCGGGTGACGAATTTTTCTCAACGGGCGCCCCGGTAATGACAGGATCTGCTTGAAGATTGGAAGATGATTTTTCCCGGGTACTGGCCGAAATCCGTTCTCCGTCTCCTTCGCGAGCGGGCGTCGGAGTCTCTCCGCTCTTAGCCCAAATCTGGCCTACAAACATGGAAGGATAGCGGATGGTTTTTTTGTCATAGGTGGTAATAACCTCACTGGCCCATAGACAGGCGGGCGCAAGGAATATGCCGGTGATGGCATAGAGGATCAAGTGCAAGATTGTCGGATTAAATCGTTTTGATACAGGTAATATTTTTTTCACTTTAATCATTCCCGATCGTTTTAATAACATAGAAAGCCTGATAACTGACTTAACTCGCGTGATCATGTATCCGGGATGCCCGGATCTTGTATAAAAATAGTTTGCATTGCTTATCGGACATATTCACGCATAACTTTAAAAATGCCCCGGCGGCTGATGATGGCTGGTCAATACATCGACCGGATAGCTGCTTCTTTAGATCGGCATGTTATTCTGAGATCATTAACTAAACAGACGAGAAGATTTTTCAGATGAATGGATGCCGCAAAATATACAGGCAACAGCAGGAAACACGGGGAAGCTGTCAACTTTTGAACCCTATCTCCAAAATCATATTGCAGACCGCCAATCCGTGAAATAATGGCGTCACATTTACGTTAGCGAATAGTACCGCTTGCCCCGCCGGACGCGCGATGCAACCACACCGTCTTTTTCCAGCACCTGCAGGTGGGTGAAAACCTCGGATACCGCAAGAAAGATTTCCAGCGGCAGGCGTTTGCCCCTGATCTCCGGAAAAAGGCTGCGGGCAATGCTGTAAACTGGTAAAGTGTTACGGTCTACTTATGTGACAAAAATTCTTCGATGGTCAGGTGAATATCTTTGGCAATTTGTTTTAACAAGATAGGGGAAATGTCACGCCCCTGATGAAATGGAACAGTTGTTGATCTGCCATCTAAATGACGAAATTGTTTATGAGAACCTTTTTGACGAATTTCTTTGAATCCCAATTTTTCGAGAATTGCTATAACTTCTCTGGGCCTGAGAATTGGAATAGAGCCCATCTCAATTCACCATGACGGTTTGCGTCCCGATAAATTCGGTCTCCAGAGTTGGTTCGCCATCTTCCAATAACATTTCGATCACTTCCTGGAGATTTTTTTGCAATTCGTCCAAGGTTTCCGCCTGGGTGTGTGCTCCGGGGAACCCCGGAACAAAGCCGACATACAAACCTGTATCGGAACATTTTTCAATGACTGCCGTATATCGTTTCATAAATCACTCTCCTTGCTGTATCTCTCCGATTTACAGGTAAAATTTACCGCAATTCTTCAAATTTGTCGAATATTTATTTTACTACCCCATCTCCAGCAGGATCCTGTTGAGTTCTTTGATTTCATCGCGCAATCCCGCGGCTTTTTCAAATTCCAGATTCTTGGCGGCCTGCTTCATTTCCGCGGTCAGATTTTTAATAAACGCGGGCAAGTCTTCTTCCCGGGCGGGAATGGCTCTGCCTTTGTCATCCACCGGCACGGTCATATAATCGGCTTCGTAAATGGACCCCAGAATATTGCTGATCGATTTTTTGATGGTTTCGGGGGTGATACTGTTTTCTTCGTTATACCGGGCCTGAATGATCCGGCGGCGCCTGGTTTCGTCCAGGCAGGCCTGAATGGATTTGGTGATTTTGTCGGCGTACATGATGACCCTGCCTTCAACGTTGCGCGCGGCCCGCCCGCTGGTCTGGATGAGTGATCGCTCGGAGCGCAGGAAGCCTTCCTTGTCGGCATCCAGGATCGCCACCAGCGACACTTCGGGGATATCCAGGCCTTCCCGCAGCAGATTGACGCCGACCAGTACGTCAAACTCGCCCAGGCGCAAATCCCGGATAATACCGACCCGCTCCAGCGTGTGAATATCGGAATGCAGATAGCGCACACGGATGCCCAGGCCGCTGTAATAGTCGGTCAAATTCTCCGCCATGCGTTTGGTCAGCGTCGTCACCAGCACCCGCTCCTGTTTTTTGACGCGGAGGCGGATTTCTTCGAGCAGATCGTCCACCTGATGCAGGGCGGGCTTGATTTCGATTTCCGGGTCCATGAGCCCCGTCGGACGAATGATCTGCTCCACGCGGATGCCTTGTGCCTTTTCTGTTTCATAGACGGCCGGTGTGGCCGAGATATAAATTCGCTGATTGGGCAGGGCTTCATATTCTTCAAAGCGCAGCGGGCGGTTATCCAGAGCGGAGGGCAGACGGAAGCCGTATTTCACCAGCGTTTCCTTGCGCGACCGGTCGCCGCGATACATGCCGGCCACCTGCGGCAGCGTGGCATGGCTTTCGTCGATAATGATCAAAGCATCTTTCGGCAGATATTCCATGAGCGTCGGCGGCGGCTCGCCGGGTTTGCGGCCGGTCAGATGGCGCGAATAATTTTCAATGCCCTGGCAGTAGCCCATCTCCTCCATCATTTCCAGATCGAAGTTCGTGCGCTGCTCCAGGCGCTGCGCTTCGAGCAGCATATTCTGTTCTTTATAGCGGGCCAGCGTCACGGCCAGTTCGGCGCGAATGTCGGCCGTCGCCCTTTTGAGATTGTCCCGGGTGGTCACATAGTGGCTGCTGGGGTAAACGGCGGTTTTGTCAAGCGACCCGAGCTTCTTGCCGCGCAGCGGATCAATCCGGTGAATCGCTTCAATGGTATCGCCGAAAAATTCCACCCGGAGCGCCTGCTCGTCTTCATAGGGCGGAAAGATTTCCACGACGTCGCCGCGCACGCGGAATGTGCCGCGGTGAAAGTCAATGTCGTTTCGTTCATACTGAATTTCAATGAGCCGCTTTAAAATCTCTTCGCGCGGAATTTCTGCGCCTACTTCCAGTTGCACGATCATGCCCAGATACGCTTCGGGAGAACCCAGACCGTAGATGCAGGAGACGCTCGCCACGATGATGACATCGCGGCGGGTCAGAAGCGCGTAAGTCGCGGCGTGGCGCAGCTTGTCGATTTCTTCATTGATGGCGGAATCTTTTTCAATATAGGTATCGGTCGTCGGCAGATAAGCTTCCGGCTGATAGTAATCATAATAGCTGACGAAATATTCCACCGCGTTGTCGGGAAACAGTCCCTTGAATTCTTCATACAACTGCGCGGCCAGCGTCTTATTATGGGCGATAACGAGCGCTGTCCGTCCGGTTCGCGCAATCACATTGGCAATGGTGAAGGTTTTACCGGAACCGGTGACACCTAAAAGTACTTGATGGCCTTTGCCATCAACCAATCCCTGCGTCAGTTTATCGATGGCCTGAGGTTGATCCCCGCTGGGAATAAAATCCGTTGTTAATGAAAATTTTTCCATATAATTCTGATAACCATAAATGATTTCTGGATTGCCCGGTACCCTGCATGGCGCGCGTCAAGCCGGGCAATGACAATGTGGCTTCTGTAAGTTTATTCCATCTTATCCGCGAAAACCGTAAAATATCTATTAAATATTTTTTATAATTTCTGTTGCTCCTTATAGTGTCATTGCCTGGCTTGACCAGGCAAGCCAGTTAATATTTTATAATTTCTTCATCCAAGATTAAAATCATTTGCAAGATCACGCCACTCAGGATTGACTTTCTCAATAAGCTCTAATTTCCATTTTCTGGTCCATCTCTTGAGTTGTTTTTCCCTTTGCAAGGCCGACTGTATATCATTCACATCTTCAAAATATACAAGATGATGGACATTATATTTACTTGTAAACCCCTCAACCAGATTATTCCTATGTTCGTAAAGACGTCTTTCCAAATTATTTGTAACACCTATGTATAAGGTACCATTTCGCTTACTGGATAATATTTACACATAGTAAGTTTTTGTCATGTTGAATTCTCTGGATTGCCCGGTCTAGCCAGGCAATGACAAATTTAAATAGTTTTGCCCATACTCGCCGAATCATCAAGGCTATTCAAATACTCTGATAACCTAAAGGTCACACGAGGGCACGCGAGCGCCTAAATGCAAGGCTCGCCAAGAGACGCGGTCAAACATCTTGTTCGAGACCGGCTTGATTTTTCAGGCCACCGATCCGATCCCACCCAGCCGCCTTCACTTTTTACGGACTGTTCAAACGTGCCCAGATGCAAGACGCGCAAGAACCGGGCCGTGAGGCGTACTTTAATGTACGTTGAACGGCACGGGTTGCAGCGCAACGCCGCAGATGGGTGCGTTGTAAAGCCTTCGGCTTTTTCCGGCAAGGATGGCGTCAATCAATAATTGCGCCTCTCTCTGGGAATGCGCGTCCCGGTCAACAGCCTTTACAAAAAGAGGACCGGTTCTCTCAATATCGCCTCCCGCGCCCGGTACGCGCAGGCCGCTGCCTCGGGATGCGTATCCTTAAGAGAAGCGATCTGGCGCAGATTATCCGCCGTGCGCAGAACCAGCGAGGCCATATCGCCTTCGGCTATGCCGGTGGCCCTGATCACATCATCCCAGCTGCGTCCCTGCGCCCAGTAATACATCGCGACACCCGCCGACGAATACAACTTCGGACTGACAAAGCCCGCCGCCTCCAGCCGCCGCGCCAGCGGCCGGACGGCCAGGAGCATTTTTCTAAGGGCGGCCATCAGCTTGTGCGGCAATTCTTTCGTGGTCAGCTGCATCTCATCGTCACGGTCATACGCAAACACCGCCGCCACGGACGCGAGCAGTTTTTCATTATCCTCGGAAAAAGCATTTTGCCGCAAACACTCGGCAACCAGGAGCGGATAGTCCAGTCTCAGGCGCGCCGCCCAGCGGCCGTCATCGGTGAGCTTGCCCGCAGCGTCCACAAAACCTTCCCGCTGCAGGAAAGCCAGGTGCAGGGAAAAATCCTTCCACAGCAGATCGGCGGCGGATGCCTCGTCGGTATCCGCTCTGTTCTGCTGCCAGGCGGCAAACGATCGTTCAAATATCTTTTTCACATCGGCGGGCGTCTGCGACAATAACAGATTAAGAACCATCGCAAAATCGTTTTTCAACTGGCTTAAAATATTCTCCGGTTCGGCGTGAAGCATTTTCCGGATATGCGCCAGATCCATAAACCGGCCGGCGATCGCCAGCATAAACCCGATGTTGTCCTGACCACGGCGGCCGGCCCGCCCGGTCATCTGCCGGAATTCGGTCGCGGAGAGCGGCGCAAAGTCATGGCCGTTGAACTGGTCGGAGTTGAACAGCACAATGGTCCGCGCCGGGAAATTCACGCCCGCGGCAATCGTGGAGGTGGCAAAGATCACCCGCAGATGCCCCCGATTCATCATTTCTTCCACGAGCAGCTTCCACGCGGGCAGCTGTCCGCCGTGATGGGCCGCAAGCCCCGCGGCCCGGAGCGCCTTGACTTGACGATGGCTGCCCAGGCTTGGAAACCGGTCCAGCAGGTCGTAGAGATCGTCCGTAAAAACATCGTTCGCTTTCAGGGGAGGAAGCCCGGAACGGCTGGACAGCGCCGCATCGCATTCCGCGCGCGACTTTAAAAAGAAGATAGCCGGCAGCAGGTTAAATCGCTCCAGGACCCGGATGATTCCCGCGTAATCCGGCGGACGGTGGCTTCCCCGGTGCCGGAATTTGTCTTTTTTCAAAAACTCGCAGACGGCCGGCCCGGCTTTTCTTCCCTCCAGAAAGGGATGCAGACAGCCGGATGGATGCAAAAACATCGGATACAGAGGCACAAGGCGTTTTTCCTCGCGAACCACGGAGCAGACTTTCCTGCGGATGGAGGAGAGCCACGCAGCGATTTCATCGCCATTGCCGATGGTGGCCGAAAGCAGCAGCAGGTTCACCCGCACCGGCAGGTAGATCATGATTTCTTCCCAGACCACGCCGCGGTCGGCATCCCCCAGGAAATGCGCCTCGTCCAGGATCACCAGATCGCAGTTCAGGTCAAGCCCCTCGTGCATGGCATCGTAGAGTTGATTACGCAGGATTTCCGTCGTGCCGACAATAATCGGCGCTTCGGTATTCTCCTTGGTGTCGCCGGTGATAATACCGACATTTTCGGGATCAAAATGCAGGCCGAATTCAACCCACTTGGAATTGGACAACGCCTTGAGCGGAGATGCGTACCAGGCGCGTCCGCCTTTTTCCATGACGGACAGAATCGCCTCCCGGGCGATCCAGGTTTTGCCGGAGCCGGTGGGCGCGATGACCAGGCAGTCGTTCTGCCGGATAGCGGCAAGTGCATTTTTCTGAAATTCATCCGGCACAAAAGGGGTGGCAGGCGGCTTCCCGATCTTCGTTAAAACACTTTTGAGGGACGCCGTGATGTCCGGTTTCATAAAGGTGAATGCCTCCGGCCGTTTGGGTTTCCGACCGGGAAACGGATGCTGATGGCGGAATGGCATTTTCTTGTTGGCCGTCTTTTCTTTCATGATTCCGACTTGTAGCATATTGCCAAATAATGGTAAAGCAAAGCAAACAGCCGTGCAAAATACCCTGACCGCCCGAGAACCTGAGGACCGGACTCACGATTTCATAGCTTCCGGAGTTAAATGTTTTATTCGTTTTTTAATCACCATTGAACGTTTCTTTAAATCCGACAAAATATTAAATCCTCCCCGGCAGGAAGAAATTTTAGAGTTTCTTATAATACTCATGTGATTTCAATTACTTGAAAAATATTATTCTTTTTTTCTCGATCTGGCATATTTATTTCATTAGTTATTTCTGAAAAGCGCAGTTAATCTTTCAATGATTGAGGAGGATTAAAACAATGAAAAAAGTCATGCAAACAGCCCTTTTAGTTGGTTTTATTCTTCTGACCACCGCGACCTTCAGCTTTGCCCAGTTCAGCGCCACCGGCAACGCCGCATTCCCCTATTTTCATTTTGGCTGCCTGATTATCGGCGGGCTTATCATTGTTTCCCTGAAGCGCAAATACGATAAAATCTATTTAAGCGAAGCAATTGGTTCTTTTGCCCTTTATACGATTCTGGTCGCTATTTTCACGGCGCCGGTCGTCGATGCGTTGAAAACCCTGATCAGCTAAACCCTTCCCTCTATATAGTACCAGAAGTAAAAGCCCCCGCGCATCCATTGGCGGGGGTTTTTACTTTGGGGAAGAAAAAATACTTTACAGTGCCATGTATTTCATTTATTAAACTGTGCGTTTCAATAATTACACCATCAGAAAATTCTTTCTAAAGGAGATAAAAATATGGCTAAACGTGTTTACACATTCGGGAAGGGCATCAATGAAGGCGGAGCCGACATGAAGAACCTTCTCGGCGGCAAAGGCGCAAACCTGGCCGAAATGTCCAACCTGGGGATTCCGGTGCCCGCGGGATTCACAATCACCACCGATGTCTGCGTTGAATTTTACAAGAACAACAAGCAATTCTCTCCGGGCCTGGACAAAGAAATTGAAGCGGCTTTGAAAAAAGTCGAAAAGACGATGGGCGCCAGGTTCGGTGATCCCGCCAATCCCCTGCTCTTGTCCGTCCGCTCCGGCGCCCGCGTTTCGATGCCGGGCATGATGGACACAGTCCTCAACCTGGGCCTCAACGATGAAACCGTCGAAGGCATCATCCGCATCTCCGGCAATGAACGCTTCGGCTGGGATTCTTACCGCCGCTTCGTGCAGATGTACGGCGATGTCGTCATGGGCCTCAAACCGGAGGACAAGGACGCGCATGATCCGTTCGAAGAAGTCATGGATGAACTGAAAGCCGAAAGAGGCATCCGGGCTGATCTGGACATGACCGTCGCGGACTTGAAGGAACTGGTCGCCCGCTTCAAAAAGCTGATCGTGGAAAAGCTCGGCAAGGAATTCCCGACGGATCCCAAAGAGCAGCTCTGGGGCGCCGTCGGCGGTGTTTTCATGTCCTGGAACACGCCGCGCGCCATCCTGTACCGCAAGATGAACGGCTTTGACGACAACTGGGGCACCGCCGTCAACGTCCAGGCCATGGTCTTCGGCAACCGCGGCGAAAGCTGCGCCACCGGCGTCGCCTTTACGCGCGATCCGGCCACCGGCGAAAACCTGTTCTACGGCGAATACCTGATCAACGCGCAGGGCGAAGACGTCGTCGCCGGCATCCGCACCCCGCAGCAGGTGACAGTCGAAGGTTCCCGCCGCTGGGCGAAAGACAACAATGTCGCGGAAGAGGTTCGCGCCGCAAAATATCCTTCACTCGAAGAATACATGCCCGCCGCCTACAAGGACCTGGTTAATGTCTACACCAAACTGGAACATCACTATAAGGAAATGCAGGATATCGAATTCACCATCCAGGATCATAAACTCTGGATGCTGCAGACCCGCACCGGCAAGCGCACGGCGGCGGCGGCCGTCAAAATCGCCGTGGACATGGTGGCCGAAAAACTGATCGACAAGAAAACGGCGCTTTTGCGCATCGACCCGTCGTCGCTCGATCAGCTGCTCCATCCGACCTTCGATCCCGCCGCAACCCGCAACGTCGTCACCAAGGGCCTTCCCGCCTCCCCCGGCGCCGGAACGGGCCGCGTCGTGTTCAACGCGGATGACGCCGAAGCCTGGAAAAACCGCGGCGAGAAAGTCATCCTCGTGCGCATCGAAACCTCACCGGAAGACCTCAAAGGCATGTCGGCGGCGCAGGGCATTCTGACGCAGCGCGGCGGCATGACCTCGCATGCGGCTGTTGTCGCGCGCGGCATGGGCAAGTGCTGCGTCTCCGGCTGCGGCGATCTCGAAATCAGCTATTCCCTCAAACAGATTAAAGTGAACGGCAACGTGATCCTGGAAGGAGAATACATCTCGCTCGACGGCTCGACGGGCGAAGTCATGCTGGGTGAAGTGAAAACCCGCCCCGCGGAACTTTCCGGCGATTTCGGCATCATCATGCAATGGGCCGACGAAGCCAAGAAGCTGGGCATCCGCACCAACGCCGACACGCCGCATGATGCGGCTGTCGCCCGGAACTTCGGCGCGCAGGGCATCGGCCTTTGCCGCACCGAACACATGTTCTTTGAAGGCGACCGCATCAAGGCCGTGCGCGAAATGATCCTGGCCGACAACCTGGAAGGGCGTAAAAAGGCGCTCGCCAAGCTGCTGCCGATGCAGCGCGAAGACTTCTACGGCATTTTAAAAGCCATGGAAGGATACGGCGTCACCATCCGTCTGCTCGATCCGCCGCTGCATGAATTTGTTCCGCATGAGGTCGAAAGCCAGCGAGAAATGGCCTATGAACTGGGCATCTCCCCCGAAGCCGTCAAGGCCAAGGTGGATTCCCTGCACGAATTCAACCCGATGCTGGGGCACCGGGGCTGCCGCCTGGGCATCACCTATCCGGAAATCACCGAAATGCAGGCGCGCGCGATCTTTGAAGCCGCCTGTCAGTTGACCAGGGAAGGCGTGGATGCGCGTCCCGAAGTCATGGTTCCGCTCGTCGGCACCGTGAAAGAGCTGGCCTCGCAGAAAGCCCTCATTGTCGCCACGGCCGTTAAAGTCATGGAAGAGACGGGCATCAAAGTCGATTATTCCGTGGGCACGATGATTGAAGTGCCGCGGGCGGCTGTCACCGCCGATGAGATCGCCGCGGAAGCGGCATTCTTTTCCTTCGGCACCAACGACCTGACCCAGATGACCTTCGGCTACAGCCGTGACGACGCCGGGAAATTCCTGCCGGACTATATCGCGAAGAAAATTCTGCCGGTCGATCCGTTCCGCGTCCTCGATCGCGGCGGCGTCGGCAAACTGGTTGAAATGGCCGTGGCCAAGGGCCGGGGCGTCAACCCCAAACTCAAAGTCGGCATCTGCGGTGAACACGGCGGAGAACCCAGCTCTATCGAGTTCTGCCACCTGACCGGTTTGAATTACGTCAGCTGCTCGCCCTTCCGGGTGCCCATCGCGAGGCTCGCCGCAGCGCAGGCCGCCTTGAGAAACCCGGCGCCGGCAAAAAAGGCTGCGGCAAAGAAAGCCGCGCCCGCAAAGAAAGCGGCTAAACCCGCAGCACAAAAACCGGCCGCTAAAAAAGCTGTTGTGAAAAAGGCCGCGCCGAAAAAAGCCGCGGTCAAAAAACCGGTTGCCAAAAAGGCCGCCGTGAAGAAAGCAGCGCCCCGGAAGGCCGCGGCGAAAAAGGTTCTTGTCAAAAAAGCCGCGCCGAAGAAGGCAGCCGCTAAAAAACCCGCGGTAAAGAAAACCGCCAAAAAGAAATAATCTTCAGCAAAACGAATTAGGTAGGAGGCGGGGTCACCCCCGCCGTCCTCCCACACCACCGGACGTGCGGTTCCGCATCCGGCGGTTCATTGAACACGCTGAAGTCGTCGCATCGTATCTTGCAGCGACACCAACCCTA
>JAIGNE010000049.1:0-106567 GCA_036528635.1 Deltaproteobacteria bacterium | reverse complement strand
CGCTGCCGCGTATTCCGCGAATCCAAAGGTTGCCGTTAAGAGAACAACTGCTGCCGCCGCTACGATGGTTCCTAATGTCTTTTTCATGATCTGTTACCTCCTTCGGGGGTGTTTGTCTATTTGCCTTACTATTAATGAAAAGTCCGTGCCAGAATTTCGAAAGGGTCCATTAATAATCATAAGCACTTAATTAATATAATATTTTTACGATGTCCGCCCGGGAGTGAAAACCCGGATACCACCTTTTTCAGGTTTTTCTTTCAATGAAATGTTCAATGGCTTGAACGAAATGTAAAAGAGGTTCGTTCCGCATGATAGAGGCGGAAAATGCCATCCGATTTGCTCCATTTGCCGCAGACGCGAAGAGCAGTACCAATCATCTGCGAAAAGCCGAAGATAAATATAACTTAGTCTTTTCAGAACCTTTCTGGTTACCGAGCCCGGATTCAAACCAACACAGTCCACGGGCAATTTTTCAAAGTCCTGTTGCATGGTGATGATTGATCCCGCATCCATCGCCAAAGCAAATGCGGCGCGCCCGATACAATAGGAAAAGATGTCATACAATACAGCTTGATTTCCTTCTGTGCGCATGGGTATTATGCCTTGGGAAGGCGCTCCAAAGCAACGTCTCCCGGAGACAAAGGAGCCATAAAGACACCCATGAAAGATATCGAGTTAAACCAGGGAAGCGGGGAGCATATGAGCAGACGGTCATTTTGTTGCATGGTTGCGGGATCACTGGTTGGTTCCGGCTTGCTTCCTCCCCTTTTGCAGGCCCGGATTCTGGAAACCAAGCCCGAAGAAAATCTCTTTTTATTCATGGATCGCACCCTGGGCAAATTTGACCGCACGACCTATCAGCAGCTCATCGGTGCGGCCAATGCCTTCAAGGAGGGCGACCAGATTCTCGGCGTCGCTGCCGTCGACGAAACCGTGCGGTTAAGAGCGCGCCGGCTTTTGTCTAACACCCGTCTGGAAGATATCCTTTCGCACCCGCTGTTTGAAGACCGCTTATACACCACCCTGCTTGGCCATCTCTCCCCGGAGGCGATCAGGAAGACAAACCCCATGACCGTAGGGGAACTGAAAACTTTCCTGCTCACCCGGGATGAAGCAGACATTCAGCCGATCCTCAGCGGCCTGTGCAGCGATGTGATCGGCTGCGTGGTCAAAATCATGTCCAATGATGAGCTCATTGCCATAGGACACAAGATATTCCATCCGCTGGCCGGCACGCACATCGGCGCCAAAGGATACATGGGAGCACGCATCCAGCCCAACTCCCCGACCGATCATCCCGACGACGTGATCTGGCAGATCTTCTCCGGATGGTCCTTCGCGACAGGCGATGTCGTCCTGGGCGTAAATCCCGTGAGCAGCCTTCCCGAATCCGTCGCCGTCCTGGAAGAATCGCTCGCTGATCTCCGCCGCACGTTCGGGGTGGAAGACATCATACCCCACAGCGTCCTCGCGCATATCGACATTCAGGCGGAAGTGGAAAAACGTCAACCCGGAAGCACGGGCGTCTGGTTCCAGAGCCTGGCCGGCAGCGACAAAGCCAACGCGACCTTTGATCTTACCCTGGACAAAATGGTCGCCTATGCCGCCAGGCGGACGGGGCGCTACGGATTTTATTTTGAAACCGGACAGGGGGCGGATTTCACCAACGGCAGCGGGCAGGGAACCGACATGGTCATTCATGAATCGCGCAAATATGGATTTGCCCGCCTGCTGAAAATGAAGATCGCCGACGCCCAGCAAAAAGCGGGCCGATCCCCTGCTCCGTGGGTGCATCTCAATGACGTGGCCGGATTCATCGGCCCGGAAGTCTTTCGTACCCGCGAGCAGCTGGTGCGCTGCTGCCTCGAGGACATTGTCATGGGCAAACTCCACGGCCTGACCATCGGCCTGGACATCTGCTCCACACTGCATATGGATATCACACTGGATGATCTGGACTGGTGCCAGAATCAGATCATGCCGGCCAACCCGGCCTACCTCATGGCGCTCCCCACCAAGAATGATCCGATGCTGGGCTACCTGACGACAGCCTTCCAAGACCATTTGCGTCTCCGCGAAAAATTCGGATTCAAGGTCAATGACCCGATGTGGGAATTCTTCCAGCGGCTGGGGGTTATCAATTCCCGGGGAGAGCCTTCGTCCCATTTTGGACAGCCGCTCTGGGTCTGGTATCAATACCGGCGCGCCAAGGGAGACCGGCGATCCAGAAACGATATTTTCCGCGAAGGAAAAAAGAAGATGAAAGAAGTCCGCGATCGCGGCGTTTACCTGGCGGATGGATATGACCGCAAAATATGGAAAATGGACCCCGGCCTTGATCGGGAAATCCGCACCCTGTATGCCGATGCCAAAAAATCCATCTGGGTTGAACTGAAACCTTCGTTTGTCGCCACGATACCAAATGCAGTACCTCTGAGAACACGCTCGCAGGACCGGACCGATTACATTTTACACCCGCAAACCGGAGAAGAACTGGATGAACCCTCTCTGCACGCGCTTCAATCATTAAAGGCTGGAAGAGACCGGCAGGGTCAGGTGCAGGTCATCATCTCGGATGGACTGAACGCCAATGCGATCATGGACCCGGACCACCTGGCGCCGTATCTTTCAGCGCTCGGGAAGAATTTACAGAAGAAAAATCTGACGCTTCTGCCGGAAATCCTGGTGATTAAAAGCGGCCGGGTTCGGGTGGGATACCGCATCGGGGAAGTCCTGTTCGGAGGGCTGACCAATCCACAGGAACACCGGGCGATCGTCCATATCATCGGAGAACGCCCCGGTACGACGCATCACACGTTTTCCGCCTACATCTCCGCACCAGCCGTCGGCGTATGGACAAAAGCCGGCATTGACCACAACATCACGCGTGTTGTTTCCGGAGTGGCGGATACCGCCCTGAAACCCCGCAGGGCCGCCGACGAAACCGTGAAGATCATCCAAGAACTCTGGGAGGAAAAAGGGTAGAACCTCCCCTTCCTGACGCCGGCGTTAACTGCGTCCGGCGTCTTTTTTTCGGTAGATTTCCAGTTTTGATCATGTTAAAAAACGCATCATTAAATGCCATCACCTTTCAGACGAAAGATCACATAAAGTATTTCAAGCACTGCGTTCCTTGGAAGACGGCATGAAAACAATTGCGGCATGAGAAAATATTGAGGGGGTTACCATGAAGAAGATTTTATATGTATCAGCCATTGTATTATTTTTAGCGCAAAATTCCTTTTCCGGGAACCCCCCGGACAGTTACTTGAACAGGGCGCCGGCCATCCCTGAAAACATTTGCACAGCTTCCTTCGAACAGGTCACGAGTTTCCATGATAAAATTCAGGCTTTGAAAGAAGAAATCAAGAAAGACGCCGACAGCAGAACGGAAGCGCTGTCTTCCGACGCCACCCGGCAGAAAGTTGCCAAACAGTATCTGGGGGGCACCGGTTTGTCAGCGTCGGAGATCGAGAAACTGCAAAACGAGAATATGAGCGATGCAGAAGCGGCCGCACTGGCGTCCCGGATCGCTGCCGGACAAACCAATCGGTTGCCGTCGGCCGACGAAATCGGAAATGAACAGGTCCATCTTGACAAGACATTTGCTTATCTGGAGGACTACCACCGGCAGAAAGAAGCACTTTCCCGCGAACAGAAACAATACTATCTGCAGAATGTCCTCCCGATTGAATCAGAAAAACCCCTGACCACCGGCTCCATAGCCGCTCAGAGAAAATGGGATGCCGATCACCATCAAAGGATTCAAAATGCGCGGAAGACCTACTGTGAAAAATTTTCCCCGAAAAGAGCACAGCTGGCCTATGCATTGAAATCCAGCGTAAAAAAAGAAATGGCCCGGGTGCGTCAATTTGAAGCAAAGCAATTAGCGCAACTCGGTGCAGTCAATCAGGATATTCTGCTTTTGAACATCGTTGATTCCTATCTCGATGAACAAAAGGACCTCTATGCCTTAAACGTCACGGATTACCGCTGAAGCAGGCATGAATCTTCATCGGGAAAATGTCCGATGCGCATTCAGCGATACCTGATGATGCACTGGCGAATTTCCCGATATTGGGGCGACGCCGCCGGGTATCGCTCACATCCGCTCATCTATTTTTTTCAGGCCCCTTTATAAAAGGGATGAATCTGCAAAGCTGAAGTAACGGCCATCGCCGATAATGATATGATCCAGAACCCTGATGCCCATGAGTTTGCCGGCAGCGGACAACTCGCCCGTAAACTTTTTGTCTTCCGGACTCGGCGTAATATTCGCGCTGGGATGATTATGCACGCAGATGATCGCCGCCGCGAATTTTTGCAGGGCGGAATGGATGATTTCGCGCACAATCGGCATGGCGTGGTTGACCGTTCCGCGGGCGGCGTCGTTAATTTCGATAACACCATTGTTGCTGTTGAGATAGACGACCTTGAATACCTCGGTCTTGAGATCGCGTAATTGCGGCATAACCATGTCTGCAACATCGCCCGCTGAATTAATCTTTTGCTTGCTGCTCAGGACTTCATCTTCACGAAAACGCCGCCCGATTTCCAGGGCGGCCATGATTTGCGCGATTTTGGCCGGTCCCAGGCCTTTGAAATCTTTCCACTCGAGCATATCCGTGTGACTCATATTGCGAAAAGTGCCGAACTTGTCAATCATCCGGCGCGCCAGATCGATGGCGCTTACTCCCTCGGCACCGGTTCGCAAAAGAATCGCCAGGAGCTCCGAATTACTGAGCACTCCCGCGCCGCGTTTGAGCAGTTTCTCCCTGGGCCGGTCATCAGACGGCCAGCTTTTGATCGGGTTCGAGTGAACATTTTCAGCCATGTCGGTCGCCTCCTCCATCTTTTCGATTTGCGCGCGTATGAATTCATTTTTTCATGACGGCTCGCCGGGAATTGAGATAACTTTAAGCTATAAACGAATACATCCTGTTTGTTTTTTAGTGGAGATTGATTGGAATTGCCGGCCATCTTACAACTTTCAAAAAACAATGCAACCGTTAAATGCTGCTTTTGAATAATTGACAAACCCGCTTATTCGAACCGGGCCATCCGGATGCTTCTTTATTATCAGGACAGACGATTGACATCCGTCATGCCGTCAATAAATTACTCATTGAATTCAGGAACAAGAGACACACTAATGTATCAAAACAGCGCCTGAAGGCGACAAACAGGCAGATTGCGTTCGATTCCATTTAGTAAATAACAATCAAATAAAAAATAGGAGGACGGGTTATGGCGATTCGAACAGTAGAAGAGTATAAGGCCTCGCTGCGCGATGGTCGACGGGTTTACATCGGCGGGGAAAAAGTGGAAGACGTTACCAAACACAAGGTATTGGGTGTTACGTGCGACACCATTGGCGCGGCCTACGAGCTATCCGCGTCGAAGGATCCGGAAATTCGCAATCTTTTTGTTGCACCGCACCCGGAAACCGGCGAACCGATCAGTCGTTTTTATATCACGCCGAAAACCCGCGAGGACCTGGCCAACCGGACGAAAATGATCCAGCGGTCGATTGAATTGACCGGCGGCCTGCCGTTCGGACGCGATATCGGAACCGATTGCCTCAACGCCGCCATCGTCGTGGCGGACAAAATGGGCAACAAGCAGTATCAGGATAATGCGAAAAAATTCCTCGAGCATCTGCGCAAGCACGATTTACACACCTGCGGCGCGGTGACCTGCGTAAAAGGCGACCGGGGCAAAGAGCCGGCGCAGCAGAAGCATCCTGATTATTACGTCCATGTCGTGGACAAGAACAAAGACGGCATTTTCGTCAAAGGGGCAAAGATTCATATCACCAGTGCGCCGGCCGTCAACGAAATCATCGTTGTTCCCACCAGGCAGATGAGGGAAAACGAAGCAGACTATGCCGTAAGCTTCGCCATTCCCGCCAACACCAAAGGCGTCACGTTTATCTGCCGCAACGGCCGGGGCGCGTGGACCGATCATGAATTTCACGGCGATAATCCCGTCCGCGAACTGACGGAAGCCATGATCGTGTTTGACAATGTATTTGTTCCCTGGGATCGCGTATTCATGTGCGGCGAATGGCAGTATTCCATGCTGTTGGCATACACGTTTGCCACATTCCACCGTTTTACCGCCATCAGTTATAAGGTTCCCTCCGTCGAAGTCATGGCGGGCTGCGCCGTGGCGATGGCTAAATACAACGGCCTGGATAAAGTCGGTCATATCCGCAATAAGCTGGCCGATGTCGCGGCTTATGTCGAAACCCTGCGCGCACTGGCTAATGCGGCGGCGCAGGATCCGGTGATGTATGGTGACATCGCCGTGCCCAATCCGCTGATCGCCAATATGGCCAAACTGCATTTCGCGAGCAAGTATCATGAATTTGTCAAACTGATTCAGGATATCTCAGGCGGCATTATCGCCACCGCACCGGACAAGAAAGACTGGGACAACCCGGACATTCATGATTATCTGGAGCATTATCTGGGCGGTTCGGATAAATACAGCACACTGGAGCGGATGCAGATGACCTTTGAGACGATGCGTCAGGTCTGTTCTCACGAATCCTCATTTCACGAAGTAACCACCGTTCATGCCGAAGGATCAATGGAAGCCCAGAAGATGATGATTCTGGCTGAATCGCCGTTGAAAAAATATGAAGAAATGGCCAAGCGTAAGGCCGGCATACTTCCCTGGAAAAAATAGTTAACGGGCAACCGGAAAAACGAAAAGACGGAAATGGCGGGCAGCCATTTCCGTCTTTTCGTTTAAAACCCGCGCACGTTATCCTCTAATGGCGAAAGAATCAGCACTGAGATAATCTTTTGCTGTCACCTTGCAAACCGGCAGTGCCGGAGATGAGCCGCAATAGCCTTCATCCCATCGGTGATAACGACTCATCATACGAAGCATCGGTAAAACTCAGGAAGGTGTCCATTGTTTCTTGCCAGGCCTTCTTACTGGCCTCCCGGTACCTGGACATCATTTCCTCTTCATGACCCTCCAGAAATATTTGCAGTTGACCCGAAGAGTCCAGTTCATCATACATCAGCGGCGCTTTATCCTTCAGTGCCTGCCTGATCATTTCGAGTCGGTTTTGTCTTTGACTGTCGTCTATTAGATCTGTCATGTTCTTCATCCTGAAAAAAATTTTTGAAAAGTATAGCCTTTTTCGACATGATGTCAAATAACTCCCCCGATAGTCAACCGCAATCTGCAATGTGTTTGTGAACTGCCATGTAAAATATCGACGAGATACCCCGGACCGGCCCTGATTACTCTCTGTTATTCTTAAAGATATTTTACCCCTTTTTTTATTTTTAAAATATCAAATTTTTCACTTCATATGGCACATTTTTTTCAATGGAGTTAATATCTGATCGGACCTGTCACCCGTAAGTGACCATGATTAAAGCCACGTCCATAAGTACTTAATATAACATAATAAATTACATGCCTAAACCTTGGGCAATATGATCTAAAAGCACAGCAGTTGCGCATTTGACGAGTTTATCAACACGGTTATCCACAGACTTTTCCACAATCTTGTGGACTAAGAATTTAAGTACCTGAATCCAAGCGCAAAAATCGCGATTGGATGGCAATAACCTTTGTTCAAAGCAAGAAAAAAGGCAAAGCGGAAGGGATCTTCTATCTGTCGGATCGACAAGCCCGGCCCGAACCGTCGCGGTTAATTATTGCCGTGGCAGCGAAGATTGTCAGAAGGATGATGGGCAAATAAAAGACCTGTGCTCATCGATACCATCCCTGAACCCCGGCATCCCGTCCTGATCCGTCAGGAAAACGCACTGATCATATGAGTTTTCGGCACAAAAAGGGGGCTATTTATCTCTCGCTTTTAAAATGGATTTGTGAATAAAATCCTCCATGGAGATTGAAAATATGTTTTTTCTCCTGAGGAGATGGTTATGAATGTCAAGACACAGGAGCTTTTCAACATATACTCACACCTAGCCGGAATGATCGCCGCCATCGTCGGCACAGTCTTTCTGGCCATCGTCGCCAGCGATTCCGCCTCCGGCCTGGTAACCGCGCTTATTTACGGAATTTCCGTTGTCTTCCTTTTTGCGGCAAGCACGCTGTACCATGTTTTCAAAAAGGAGGAAAACGAGCTGTCCTTCTGGCGAAGAATGGACCGGCTGGCCATTTTTTTCATGATTGCCGGAACGTCGACGCCGATATTGTATTTTTGCCTCGATGGCTCATATAAATGGTGGATGATTGCCCTGCAGTGGGGCCTGGTCGGCGTGGGGGTGATCTCGCAGATTTATTTCCCCAGGGCGCCCAGAAAGCTTTACGCCGTCATTTACATGTCCATGGGCTGGTCGGCGCTGATCACGATTAAACAAATGCTGACCAACATGTCTGTAGCTCAGAGCGTCCTCCTGATCACGGGAGGCATTGCCTTCATGCTGGGCGGAATCATCTACGCAATCAAAAAACCAAAGATGGTCCCGGGCATATTCAGCTTTCACGAGCTTTTTCACATCATGGTGCTGATCGGCTGGGGTCTGCACTACGCAATGATCTATGGCGTCTACGGCACTTAAACCATGCATACCGTTTCGGAGTCCACAAAATCAGGCCATGCTGCGGACCGGCTCCTGGCGGTCGAAACAGACCTGTTTCTCCATGAATATGAAAAATACCACGTGGCCGATGAAAGCAAACCACGCACGATCGGAATGCCGTTTTTTCTCAACGCGCCGCAATCGAACACTGGCGTGCTTCTCATTCACGGACTGATGGCCGCACCGGAGGAAGTCAGGGAGTGGGCGGATTTTCTGCATGCCCGGGGCCTGACTGTTTACGCGCCGAGATTATCCGGCCACGGAACGTCTTCCCAGGATCTCTTGGCCCGCAATTACCGGGACTGGCTTGATTCCGTTGACCGGGGTCATGCTATTCTCAAAACCTGCTGCAAAAAAATCCTGATCGCAGGTTTTTCCACGGGGGCGGGCCTCGCCCTGCAATCCGTGATCCTGAAACCCCATGATTTTGAAGCCGTAATTACCGTCAGCGCGCCCTTTCAATTCCAGAAGTTTTCATCACGGTTTGCCGAGCTTCTGAACGGGTATAACCGCATATGCCATCATCTGGGGGTGGGGCGGCTGTCAGCGGAGTTTATGAAAAACGATGCCGACAATCCCCACATCAATTACCTGCGCTGTCCCGTCAGCGCCTTTGTCCAGGTAAAAGCGCTCATGAGGGAAGTCCGCCGATCCCTTCCGGACATCGGCATCCCGGCGCTGGTCATCCAGGCCACCCATGATCCCAAGGTCGCGCCGCAAAGCGGCCCCGCAATCTTTCAACGTCTGGGCACAGACAAAAAGCATTTCGTCTGGATTGATTTCGACAAGCACGGAATTGTCCGCGGCGTAATCGCGCGGAACGTTTTCCGGGAAATGGAATCGTTTCTGGCGATGTACGACCTGATCCATCCCGCAAAATAATTGATTCATCCTGCAGAGGATGTTTTTTAAATCCTCCCTGACCTTTCTTTAAAAAAGAAGCAACAGAAGCGGCTAAAACAAAAGGTACCCCTGCACAAGAAGAAACTGACCGGCCAGATACGTGCCCATCGTGAGCAACCATTCCAGCGGGGGCTCCCCCACAAATCGGTTGCAGGCGTTGACGGCATCGGAAACCATAAATAAAAGTGCACCCGCCATAACTGTTACAGCACCGGTCGTGTTTACATTTCCGAGCGGAAGGATGGTACTGGCCGCCATTAACACGATAACGACGATATATATCATGACGACCGGAAGCATCGATCCGGCGTGAGGGGCGATGATCCGATATCCGGCAATGCCTGCCGCAATATAAACCGGAAGGCAGATCCACCCCCATACCGGCACATTGGACGCACCCGGAAGATATGCGGCGAAGAGAGCAATATAAAAGATGTGTCCGAGCAAAAAGGCCGCAAGGCCCATTTTGAAATAACGGCTCATGTTCCGCGGGTCGGGCAGCATGAGAAAAATATCGCCCAGCCAGCCGCAGGCAATCGCGGCCATCAGGACAAAATCAGGCTGCGCCGCTGACGCCATGTAATACAGTCCGAGCGCAGGCATGAGAAACGGTTTGGTGACGTAGCGCCCCGCCAGTGACCGCCTGGCTTCGCAGGCAATGTGGACGATCGAGAGGATGATAAAGAGAATCAAAAATATTCCGGAAACCGTCACCGGCAGCTCCTTACTCCTTCACTCATCCGCTCGGAAAAGAGGATTCGGGTGAAGGTGAAAATAAAGGCCATCCCCTTGATTCCCGCCCGTCCGGGGCGGAAAGGTTCCTGTGACCTCCGGCAGAAGACATGGCGACCTGTCAGACTGCTGTCACAGGCCCCGACCTTCACATCCCGTCACGTCTCCGGCACCCATTCGTGACGGGGATCATCCACCACTGTTTGTTCGACCGCGCAGCTGGCACCTTCCGCCGTATCGTACTTTACAAGCGTTCTGACGATCCAGCCGCCCGGAATTTTTAACCGGCTGCTTTGCGCACTGGGATCATTATCCTTCAATCGTTCCCACATAGAGCACCTCATTTTGTATGGATGTTGAGCAGCGACCCTGAAAAACAGGGACACTGAAAGTAAAAATAATCATCAGGGTATTTCGTGATATGATCCGGGGCGCGCTCCCCGAACGCGCGTGAACCATTAACATCCGGAAGCGTCCATTATGCGCCGGTGGTATTTTTCAAAACGCACGAGCGCGCCGATGGCCCTCTCAAAGGACGGGAAGGCGGGTATCCCCGCTTCACAGAAACGGGTCCGCATCAGGGATCCCTTCCGGATCAGATCGGGATCGCCCCCGTCATAATCGACGGTAAAGACCGTGGGTTTGGCCTGCCGGTGCGTTTTGATGAAATCGACGATGCCCGGCACGGGATCGATGGTAATGTCCGGACTGTGAAAAGCGATGCGCGGAATCAGCCGGTCAATGATCACCATGTGAATGCCGTCATCCGCGTAGGCTGCATCCAGCACTTCGAAGAGGTATTCGGGCTTGAGATACGTCGCCCAGAAATCCAGCGGGTTCCCGGCGATGCTTCCGGCCACGGGAACGAAGGGACGAATCCTTTCCATGCTCCGACCCGAGAGCGGCGGAACATCCAGCCCCGCCCGGATGCACGAGTCGGAAAATATCACGCTGTTTCCGCCTCCGCCTCCGATGATGAAGACGCCTTTCCCTCTGGTTTTCGGGAGCAGCGAAAAGGCCAGGCAGGTGTCAACCCATTCATTCATGTTCGTCACACAGACCATGCCGGTCTGCTCAAAAACCGCCCTCCATACCGCCTGATCGCCCGCCATTCTTCCCGTGTGGGACTGGACGGTGGCCGCGCCCTGTTTCGATTCACCGCCCTTCAGCATGATCACGGGCTTCCCGGACGACAAAGCGCGGGCCAGATCGAAGAAACGGCCCCCGTCGCGGATGCTTTCCAGGTAGACGGCAATGAGGCCGATCTCCCGGTCGCCGGCCATGAATTCGAGAAAATCCGGACTGTCCAGTACGGTGGCATTGCCGATGCTGACTGCTTTGCTCACCCCCAGGCCCAGCGAACAAATGTATTCCGTAAACCGCTGCGTGATGCCGCCGCTCTGGGAGATGATCCCCAGGCTTCCGTCGCGCCCCGGCACGGCACCCCAGGCCGTCAGGTGGACCGAGGGGCTGTAAGGGCCCATGCAGTTGGGGCCGATGATCAGAAGATTATTCTCTTTGGCAATCGCGGCAATTCGCTTCTCCAGTTGTCGCCCTTCTTCCGTGCCGATCTCACTGAAGCCAGCGGTCAGGATGTGAATGTAACGGGCGCCCGCGCCGGCACAATCTTCGAGCGCGGCGGGAACCAGGTCGGCCCGAACGGCGATCATCACCAGGTCCGGGACTTCCGGCAGGGTCCGCAGCGATGGGTAGGCCTTCATCCCCATAACCTCCGAAGCTTTCGGGTTAACGGGGTAGAGGCGCCCCGCATATCCGGCCTCGAGCCAGTGGTGCAGAAAGCTCGTGCCCCCGAAGGTCACGTTTTCCCGGGAAACGCCGATCACGGCGATGCTGTCGGGTTTGAAAAATCGTCCTAATTCGGTGGCAGTGTGTCGTCGTATCATCTTCATCTTCCCAAAGAGACTCCCTTTTTTAATCGCCTGCGGGTGGCGTGTGAAATACAGTGGGAGCTTTTAGTCATCCCGGCTGTTCCAGTTCGTAGCAGGCCAGAATTTCACCAAAGTAAAGCGTGTGGTAATCTTTTTGCGGATAAAGGGTCTTGTCGTAATGTTCATTCAGATGAACCGGATCCATGGCGGCTTTGAAAACGATCCGGCACTCCAGATGAATCCCCGGCACCTTGATGATCGGCGACGCGACACGTTGACCGTCTGCGATCTGGAGATTGCATTCCTTGAACTTATCCACCTCCCGCCCCGACTTCGTTCCGCAGTAAGCCGTTTCTTTGCGCATGTCTCCTGACGGGATCGAAACCGTGAAGTCGGAAGCCTTTTCGATAATCCCGAACGTGTGCCGGGAATCGCGCACCGCGACCATCATGATCGGCTTCTGCCAGATGACTCCGAACGTCGCCCAGCCGATGGTCATCGTATTTTTCCTGTCTTGCGCCCTGACCGTCAGAAACGCTCCCCGTTTGATTTGGCGGATCGCCTCTTCAGCTACACTCATGTAGTTTAAATCTTTCATCACACGCTCCTTTATCCTGATAAAATACTTCCAACAGGTCTTCTTTATCACACAAGGCGTTTCAATCGTCAACCATGAACCTTTCCGGTTGTGCCCCCCTGCAACAGGGTTGTCTTCGCGCCGGGCACCTGTCTCCCCTTTCACGCCGGAACTTATTTTGTTTGCTTTTCGATGAAAATCTCACTAATCATCAAGAAGAAAGAAGGATGTGATTATGCGGTACGGAAATAAACTGAGGGCGGGCGCTTTTATTGCTTTCCTGGCAATGGTCGTTTTACTGTTGATTGCAGCCGTCGGATCAACATCCGGCCCTTCCACCCCGTCATTACGACAGGTCTCTGATCACTTCGACGGCGAGCTTTTCTTCAATCCACCCGATCCCCCGTCCTCGGAGTCCGCCCCGGCGCGCCCGTCCAACCGGGGGATTTCACGGTATCTCTGGCGCTGGCTGATTTCCGACGACCGCCCCGATTGGCCGGAGATGATCCATCTTTCTCCCGGACCGCGCCCCGCGGAGCGCATCACCGGGGGAACAATCCGCATCACTCCCGTCGGTCATGCGACCTTCCTTATTCAGATGGACGGAGTGAACATCCTCACCGATCCCATCTGGTCTGAGCGCTGCAGTCCCGTCTTCTGGGCGGGTCCCCGGCGTCGCCAGCCGCCCGGCCTTCAATTCGAAGACCTGCCGCCGCTTGATGCCGTGCTGTTATCCCACAACCACTACGATCATCTTGATCTTCCCACGCTCCGTCGCCTCGCAGCGAGGGGAACGACGCGCGCCCTTGCGCCGCTGGGCAATCGGGAACTGATCAGCGGGGCGGAAATTCCTGACGTGACTGAGCTGGACTGGTGGCAATCCGTCACCCTGGCCAACGGCGTCAAGCTTACACTGGTGCCCGCGCAGCATTTTTCGTCGAGGAGCCCGTGGGACCGCAATGAAACCCTGTGGGGCGGCTTTGTCATCACCGGGCCGTCGGGGAATATATACTATGCCGGCGATACCGGCTACGGACCCCATTTTCAGGAAATCGCCCGCCGCTTTTCGCCGATCCGGGCGGCCCTGCTGCCGATATCGCCTTACCGGGCGCGATCCTCGAACCCTGCCCCGCCCGCGCCATACACCTCCATTCACATGAGCCCCCCGGAAGCGGTTCAGGCGCACATTGACCTTGGCGCTTCTCTCAGCATCGCCGCTCATTTTCAGGTTTTTCAACTCGGCTGGGATGGATTTGACGATGCCGTGAACGAACTTTCCGCAAACTTGAAAAAACGCACCATGCCGCCCGATGCCTTTCTTACGCCGATGCCGGGCCGTCCGATCGATTTGAACCCGGCCCTTGCCGGGAAGAACAAACCACCCGGCATGACCATTTCCGTCGGTGCGGGTCCGCAATCCGTCGACGGAAAGCCGTTCTGAAAATAACGCACATCCGGCTCCCCCTGCCAGTCTTTGCCGGCATTGCGATTACCTGCAAGCGTTGATCTCTTCCATTCACGTCCGAATCTCAAGGATAAAAATTTAACGCTTTGTAGCGATGTGCCCGCTTATCCAGCGAATACTTCTCTCCGCAATTTTTTCATAGACCTCCGTGACGGTGAGGGATGATGATTTCGGCAGGTTGAACGAATGATCACCGCCTTCGATAACCTCCAACTCTGTGCGCAGCCCCAGACGTTTGACGACAGCTTTCAGGAGATACAGGTCGCAAAGCGGGTCCCGGGTGCCGGCAAAGAAGAGCATGGGGACTGTAATATGCTGAAGGTGCTGATCCCTGAGTTTCTCTTTTTTCCCCGCGGGATGAAGCGGATAGCCAAGGAAAATGACGCCATCCGAGGTCAAAGCCCCCCTGGCCAGCATCTCGGAAGCCACTCTTCCGCCCATGGATTTTCCCGCCGCGAAGATTTTTCGAAGGGGATAACCCGATTGATCCTTCATAAAGTAAAGAACCCGCCGCCATGTTTCTCCCAGAACGTCCGGCCTGTCCGGCGCCTTCCGGCCATGTTCCTTGTAAGGAAAATTGAACCTGACAGCCAGATAACCGGCCGCGGCCAGATGTTCGCAGAAAGAAACAAGCAGGGGATTATTCATATCATTTCCTGCACCGTGGGCCACGATAATGGCAGTGGCCGATTCAAACCGGTCCGGAACGGACAGGATCGCGGATACGGAGTCCGTCTCCGACACAGCAATGGTGACGCGTTTCGATTTCATTTCGGGAATCCTTTCCATACTCAAAATGTATTGGCTTGATCTGGTTAACATCATCTATGAAGTGATACGGAATGATCAAGAGAAAATATTTTATCCCGGAAGATAACGTCTGTCATTCAGAGAATAAGGGCGCCCTGCCCGGCCTTCGGATCGACCGAATTCGGCATTGTCAATCAGTATCATTACTGGTAAAAAGCGAAACATTCAGGGATCCGTCTACCCCGGAGGCACAGGATGACCCGGTTCACGGCCCCTGCATCATTTTTTCGATCCGGCGGGAGGAGATCATGAGATTTTTTCAAAAGATTGCGGTAGGCTTCCTTGTATCAACCGCCCTGTTTCTTGGTTTTGTTCACCCGTCTCCCGGCGCCCCGCCGGCGCCCGATTCCGGCAAATACAGCGACTATCTTGATGTTAAAACTTATCGTCTCCGTCTGTCCTGGATTGTGGGCGACAGCTGGGTCCGACCCGAGTCCAAAGGAAACTGTGTGGTCCTTCACACCTTCAACGGCGGCGTCAATGCCAGTGCTTCCCTGAAGCTTACATTGAAAAAAGTCTCCCGGGGAGGCATCTATCAGTGGCGATTTGAAAAATGCAACATGCCCGAAGGTCTTATTCAATATGACTTTAATTACAAAGTAGAGGACGGATGCACGTCCCCGCCGGCTACTTATAAACTCTCCGCGGGCGGCGGAGGGATCACGGGCGGGAGCGGACGCCTGGACATCGACAGCCGGACCGGAGAATACAGGCTTCACGGCTATGTCACGGCGGGTAAAACGACAGTCAGCGACTCCGTGATGGGTGAACAAAAAATGGACACCGGTTTCACGTTCGGGCCACTCGACGGAGCGATTCCGGTCGACATCAAAGGCACGCTGCCCGGAGGAGGACAGCCGCTCCGGGGAAGTTCCTTTACCACGCCCTGTCCCAATATCATGGCCGCCTACTGCAAGAAACCAATGACCTTCAAATGGAGTGTCGAGCCCTGGGAAAAAGAAGATCCGCTCGAGGTGTGGGTGGACGCCGAAGACTATGAGGATTGGGTTCCCGAAGGCAATATGGATTCGCCCGATAAACCCGGCAACTCGATTAAAATAACCGCCAAACTGATGGAAGGAGGAAAGCCTGCCGATCCGGCGAAGCGCAAGGCCAGTATTCAGTTTTCCTTTACCAGAGTGTCTCATGAAAAAGGCGTCTGCATGAACTGGCCGGCGAAATCTGAGGCGAAAGCCGAAGACGATTTGCAGATTCTCCAGGAGGAGAACAAGGTCCTGGACGTAAAAGCCAATTTGTATGCCGAAACGTTTTCGCCGGTGACCGAGACCAAACTGGTTGTCTCCAGCTTCGATTACGGCGCCTGGGGCGTCCTCAAAATCAAGGCGCTGGACCAGGGCGGCAAAGAACTGAATGTCCAGGTTCACGGCAAAGCCGGCTCCGAAATGAAGATCCCCATCGATGAAGATGACAACCGCGTTGCCGATGGATGGAAGCCCGGAGAATCCAAAGGCAAAGCCAGGGACTGGGACGGTGAGACCATCGAGGGACAGAAAGCCGATGGTGACGGGATCACCCTGTATGACGAATATCGGGGGATCATAGTACTGAGTGGGACGGGCGGGCGTGAGTTTACGCGGCTCAGCGCCCGGACCAAGGAAATGTTCTTGCTCGATCCGGAAAGCATCTTCCCGGATGCCAGGTGGGAGGAGGTCACCGGCGGATTCAAGACACATCGTCTCAACGAAGCGCTGGTGGAGCCTAACGCGGATCCTTCAGCAGGCCCTAAAGTGAACTTCAACGCGCCGGAGAGCGGAGCCCATCCGGTCCTTGCCCGAAAAATTGTCTCCCGGTCGGGTGAACCCTCCGAAAGCCCGGCGCCCGGATTCACCGAGGACCACCTGGTGACGATTGTTCCGGGGCGCATTCAGTCCCGTATTGAAGAGGACTTTACCTGGCTTAACACGGCCATCCTGAAACCGGATTCGCCGGAGGGGAAGGAACTGAAAGAACAAGGTCCCGCGGCGGAAATCAACTATGACGACGCCTATAGGGCCTGGACAATCCTGAAGAACCAGAGCCAGCGCAGGACCGTTGCCGACAAACTACAGACCGTGATTGTCCTTCACGAGTTCGGGCACGTAAGTGGCCTCATGGCGGTGGATCATGGCGTCGAAAAAGAAGTTAATGGCAAAAAAGTGTCGGACCCGACGCCCAAGGGGCAGGAGGATCTGGCAAGATCCTGCCTGATGTTCAACCAGGCCAAGTGGGGACGCCGCCGGACCCTGGTGCATACCGCCCTCGGAAGAGGCGTTTCCGGCCTGGCCTATCCCTATCGCAACTTTTGCCGGGAAGTCCAGGCCCCGGGATACGAATGTTTCAAGTCACTTAAAGTCAAGGAATGGTAATATCAGCAGGTATTGCACAGTGATTCAGGGGGATTGGAGCGAAGCCCAGTCCTCCCTTTTTTTAAAGGAAAGACCTTCTTTCATCGCAGGCCGAAAACTCACGATCCGCGACGCAGCTCGATCCAGATATTGACAACCGATACGCTGATCAAGTTCAAGGTGGTCGCGGCATACCAGAAATATGACTCCTGACGACCTAAAAGCGTTATCCAGCCGGACCAGAGTACGAAACAGATAATGGAAAAAGAGATCAGGGTGTCGATGGCTAAAAAGAGCCCGGGCCTCTTAAAGAGCCGTCCTGCCTGGGCGATGGTGCAGTATTCAATGGGCGCCTCCCGGCCGGCCAGATGAAAATAGACTCGGGCCAGGTTCATGATCAGATCCGCGAGCGCCCAGGCGATGAGCAGCCAGGCGAAAACGCAAAGGCCGGTGGATGACGCACCCTCGCGCAGGGCAAGCACGCCGAAGAGCAGTTTGAATACGCAGAAGGGTATGCCGATGGTCAGAGCCTGAAAGACCGGCGATAAAAAGACACTGTCTCCAATCCTCCCCACCTGCCGCCTAATTTGTTCTTTCATCGGATATCTCCCTGCTTCGCTTTACGGACAAATTTAGATCCTCTTTTAACCTCTCTTTGCCTTTTGCCAAAGTACGCTGAGGACCGCCGTGACAATGGCCCCGATGGCGCTCACGAGCGTGACGGCCAGGGCAATCAGCCCGCGGCCGCCAAAGACATGGACCGGTGTGGCCGCTACGGCAAAAAACAGCAAAGGCATCATTGCCGGAATCACCGCGTGATAGATAACCCGTTTCATGGTTTGTCCTTTCATTACGGTCGGTTTTTGAAAAGTATTCCCGGATGAATAAAAAAGGTTTTTAACGTCAGACGTCAAAAACCTTTTTTAAGGACTGGTACCTGGGGTCGGAATCGAACCGACACGTTGTCAAACAACGAGGGATTTTAAGTCCCTTGCGTCTACCTATTCCGCCACCCAGGCACGTGTTTCAATTCTGCAAGAAACTGTGCGGCTTATATTATTTTTAATTTGGCGTGTCAAGGATTTGCTCACCTGATTTCGGATCTCTGAAAAGAGCCGTTTTGTGCCTTGAAGCGCATCTCTGTTTTGTGATAAGCATCCATATCTCATCGAAAGGACAAAACATGCAAGACATCGACCTTCTCATTTACGGCGGGAAAGCCCTGCTCATGGATGACGATAATACCTGTCTGGACAACGCCGCCCTGGCCATCAACGCCACAACCATCCTGGAGATCGGCAAAACGGAGGATCTTCTCCCCAAATACAACGCCAAAAAGACCATTGACGCCAGAGACTCCCTCGTCATGCCGGGTTTTGTCAACACGCACACGCACGCCGCCATGACCTGCTTTCGCGGCATAGCGGATGACCGGGAGCTGATGGACTGGCTCAACAACTATATTTTTCCGGCCGAAGCAAAAAACGTCAATCCCCACCTGGCCTACTGGGGGTCCCTGCTGGCCTGCGCCGAAATGATCAAATCCGGCACGACGGCCTTCTGCGATATGTATATCTTCGAAGAGGAAACCGCCCGCGCGGCAAAAGAAGCCAACATGCGCTGCCTTCTGGGCGAAGTCCTGTTCGATTTTCCTTCTCCCAGCTGCAAATCCCCCGAAGAAGGCCTGGCCTATACGCGCCGGCTGGCCGACAAATGGCGAAACGATCCGCTCATTAATATTCTGGTCGAACCGCATGCGCTCTACACCTGCTCACCCGCCCTGCTCAAGGAGGCCAAAAAGCTGGCCGATGAATATCACCTGATGCTGGGCGTTCACCTTCTGGAAAATCAATCGGAGTTCAATCAGCTTCAGGAAAAATTCGGAAAGAGCGCTGTGTCTTTTCTGGAGGATATCGGCTACCTCGATGAGAGGCTGCTCGCCTTCCACTGCGTTTATTTCACCGCCTCTGACATGAAGCTTTTTGCCAAATACGGCTGCAAGGTGTCGCACAACCCGGCGAGCAATATGAAACTGGCCAACGGGATCCCGCCCGTGACGGATATGCTCAAAGCGGGCATCACCGTGGGCCTCGGCACCGACGGCTGCGCCAGCAACAATACGCTGGACATGATCAAGGAAATGTCCACAGCGGCCAAACTTCATAAAGTCGCCAGCCTCGATCCGACTGTCATGGACGCACAAACGGTCACGCGCATGGCAACGATCAACAGCGCGAAAGCGCTGAATCTGGATCATCTGGTGGGTTCGCTGGCGATCGGCAAAAAGGCCGATATCATTATCCTGGGCTTAAATGAGCCCCATTTAACGCCCCTTTACAGCGAATACTCGCAGCTCGTTTACGCGGCCAGCGGCGCTGATGTCGATACGGTGATCATCAACGGCAAGCTGGTTATGGAAAACCGCCGGCTGTTAACGATCCCCGAGGCGGACGTGATGAAGGAAGTCCGGAGCATTGCCGTCAAAATTAAAAAAAGCATGAATATGTAACCGAAAGGACGAACGATATGTTTCTGAACAGACCCATGCGTCTTGCCGCTGTGGTGCTGCCGGTCATGGCGGTTTGGTTATGGATTCCCCGTGCCTCCCTGGCCGCGGTCCAGGAAGTTACGCTGTTTCCCGACTCGGCCAGAGTTGAAGAAACCGTAAAGGTTTTTCCACCATCCGCGAACGCCGGCAAAAATCGGGCTGTTTTTATTTTGCCCCCGCAGACCGACCCGGAATCCCTGATGGTTTCCCCGCCTCAGACCGGCCGTCTCAGAATCGATGACATCCAGATAAAACCCGTCACGCGCGTCGATGAAAACCGGATTGCCGAGCTGCGCGCCCAGTTAAAAAAAGCCCGGAATGAAAAAAAGGACATGCAGGCCCGGGTAAAGGCCCTGGAGATTCAGCTTCAGTTCTGGCAGGCTCAGACCAAAGCCAGGACCAAAACGGTAGCGGAAGCGGATACACTGGCTGCGGCGATCGGCAGAAACAGCCGCAAAATCTACTCCGAACAAAATACGATTGAGTCAGAGCTGGAAAAAGCCGACAAGCAAATCAAAGAGATTCAGGACAATCTGAACCAGGCTGCCGGAAAAGCCGAAAAAGCGTGGGAGGCCACGGTCAGCCTGTCCGGCCCTGTCCCAAACGATGCCGTTCTCAGCTATAGCTATCTGGTGGGCGGCTGCGGCTGGCAGCCCTTTTACCGCCTGGAAGCCCTGCCCTCATCGGGCAGCGTCATCTTCTCCTGGGATGCGGAAATCTGGCAATCCACCGGGGAAGACTGGAAACTGGCCCGGATCAATCTGGCGACTCTGCAGCCGGTCCGGACCGTCACGCCCCGGGACCTGCCCCCCTGGATTATCAAACCGAGAACACCCGTGATCTACAAATCTGCGCGCAAGGCAAAGTCCGCAGCGGCAGAGCTCGAATCGGCCGAAAACGACGAAGTTTCCGCGGCCGCAGCGCCTGCGGAAACAGCCAGGACCACTTATTCGGTCTGGTCGCTGGGGAAGAAAACCGTCGCAGCGGGTGACCGGCAGCGTTTGAAAATCAAGGATGAAACCTGGCCCGCCCAATTCCTTTTTCTGGCCCGTCCCAGCCTCTCGCCGCAGGCCTTCCTTCAGGCGCAGATTAAACTGGGCAAGCCCGTAGAAATCCCCTCCGGGCAGGCGACTTTCGTCATTGACGGCGCCATGATCGGCAAGCGGGATTTCGCTCTCGCCGGAACGGAGGCGGAAATTTATTTCGGCAACAGCCCTTTCATAACCGTCAGTTCGTTGACCGTCGCCGATCAATCCGGCGCCGCCAGAATTTTTCAGAGTAAACAGACCCGTCAATGGCAGTGGCTGATCGAAGCCAAAAACGCAGGCCGTACGCCCGTCCGGCTGCGCATTGAAGAACCGGTTCCGCAGCCCCGCGATGAAAGAATCAAACTGACCTTCAAGCATCGCCCGGAACCAGCGGAAAAAGACACCGCCAGATTTGTCTGGTTTTTGGATTTACCCGCGCTGCAAAAGAAAAGCATTGAAACCGGCGTCGAGCTTGAGGCGCCCAAAGACATGGTCATCGATTTCGGCTGGCGGCATTAGTGTTAGTGAAACCCCGACCCTGCAAGCAAAGCGCTGCAGAGTAATTGGATTCACTGATCCCGCAAAGCGGAGGGCTTGACTCTCGTGGCTAACGGCCGATCACGATCTGGGCGATGATATTTTTCGTCCGGTCGATGATCTTTTCGTAGTACTTGTTATTGCGCTGAATGTAGTAAAACGTTTCAACCCTCGGGGATATTTTCCCGGCCCGGGTCAGAAATGTTTTCATTTTTTCCAGGGATGAAAAACGGCGCACAAAGATCTCTTCCCAGTTATTCTTGTAAATGATGCTGATGTTCTGAATATCCATACCCGTCGACGCTTCTTCAAAGCTGATGGTGACCAGCATTTTATTGATGGTTTCTTCAGCCAGAAATTTACTGAAATGGACCTGCGCGATATCGTAAGTACCGAAGACGTCCCGCATCATTTTTCCCAGGTTGATGATTTCCTGGATGGTGACCGGAGTCGGATTGGGCTGCATTCTGATTTGCAGGGGATCAAAAATACCGTTCCAGACGATATAGGCCAGGCAATAAACGATATCTTCATTGGCAATCACGGGTGATGATGTATCGTGCGACGCATAGACCTGCCACATCCCCTTCTTGAAGGCAAAGAGGAAGGAGGGGATGGCTATCGTTTCCGACGAAATGTGCAAAATGGGAACTTTGAAGTTCTTGACGGACATCGAAGAGGCCAGTTTGCGCCCGATAATGGTCAGATCATTCCTGGCGATCTCACCGCGCAGGCCTTTCTGAATGCTGATGATGTCCCGGTAGATGTCCGTGACGTACTCAAACATCAACCCGCCGAAATCGACCTGCTTGTCCAGATCCCAGGAATCAAATTCGTTGAGGGCATAGATATCCCGGCGATCAATTTTATATTTACTGAATACGATGACGGCCATTTCGTCTTTATGGGTCTGCTTCCTGGACATTAATTTTAAATCATAACGCAGATAGAAGCATTTTTTAATAAACTCGAAATGGTCTTCCCGAACGCGGGTGGAATAATAGTCCAGAACTTCCTGCATCGTAAATAAACTGGGATCAGGCGGCGCTTTCCGCCGGTCGGGGTTCAAAACCACGGCGCGGAATTTATTGCATAACAAGTCATCTTCCGGCGACTCCAGAAACATTTTCAAAAGCAGCATTTTAATGATCGATTTCAGGGGATGGGTCAGTGATTTGTTGAGCTGCCAGAGAGCGGCGCCATAGTATTCGCTCTGGTTTACCTTTTCCAGACTGCCAAAATCGATCACGTCGAATTCCCGGAAGCCGCTTGTCTGGTTCTGCGTGAAAGTCTGTTCATAATCCACCGGCCCCGCCGGATCATAGGCGACCCACCAGAAAGGGATCTTCCCGCAAATGAGAATCGAGGTCCGATAAAACTCCTCCTTCAAAACATTTTTCTGCGCGGACCCGCTTGATTCAAAGTCGATATTGCCGAAATTACATTTCTGAATGTCCTCAACGTCCGTGAGGAAAAAATAGACGGGGATTTTGACGCGTTCATCCAGCCAGCCTTTAATCAGGTTCAGTTTCTGGTTCAGATAATTAAGATGTTTATCATCAAATAATTTTCGATCGATGCAAATCCAGATATCACAGTCGGACCGCGATGTCTGGCTGATTGTACCGACGGAGCCAATGGTGTAAAGCCCCTGTATCTCATAGTCCCCGGAAAAGTTTCGCACTGAAAATCGCTCATCGGCCCAGCCAAACCCTTTTTTAAACTGGTATTCCCCGGCGAGGATTTCCATGTTTTTTTCGATATTGAACACTTTAAAAGCTTTTTTCATTTCCCGGATGTAGCCGGGAACGCCCAGCTGGTTCACATTCAGCAGCCAGGGCAGCATGTACAGGATAACGGCGGCGTCTTTGGGAGAATTGGCAAGGAATTGCTGTTTGCGCCATTCATTATACTGCTGGTAGTTCCTCTTATTATTCTGCAGGGTGATCGACAGCATGTCACAACCTCAATCGGGATAGCCGTACATTTATAGAAGAATCGATTTGAAGTCAATCGGTCATTGCGTTTGGGGCTATTTCAAACATTGACATCCCCTGTCCGGGTGTGAAATAAGCAGTTTCATTAAGTGACGGAGACACGTATTGCCCCAGAATCATCCCCATAGCCGACTTAAGCGGTATGTTGAGCATCATGCTGATGACGTCATGCTGGCCGATTATCACCACCTTCTGCAGGCGCTCAAATCCGCGGACCTGACGGCGAATGCCTTATTCAAGCTGCAAAAACGATTGGATGCCTCTCTCCGGCGTGTGCAGAACCGCCGGTGCGGCGTTCCTGCAGTCAGTTTTTCTCCCGCACTGCCCATTACGGCCAAACGGCCATTGATCATCAACACTATCCAAAAGCATCAGGTCGTGGTCATTACAGGCGAAACAGGGTCGGGCAAAACGACGCAGATCCCCAAGATGTGCCTGGCGGCCGGCCTTGGCCTGCGCGGAATCATCGGACTGACTCAGCCCCGGAGAATTGCCGCCGTCACCATCGCCGCACGCATCGCCCAGGAACTCGGCCAGCCCTGCGGGGAGGCCGTCGCCTACAAAATCCGCTTTGAAGAAAAGACGTCGGCGGAACCGCTCATCAAAGTCATGACGGACGGCATCCTGCTTGCCGAGACGGTCCAGGACCGCGATCTGACGGCCTATGACACGATCATCGTGGATGAAGCTCATGAACGCAGCCTGAACATCGATTTTATTTTAGGATACCTGCGCACCCTGCTTCTCAAAAGAAAAGACCTGAAGCTGATCATTACCTCCGCCACGATTGACACGTCAAAATTCGCCGAGGCGTTTGCCGATGCCCCGGTGATCGAAGTGTCCGGACGGATGTTTCCGGTCGAACTGCGCTATCGGCCCATCGATCCGCTCAAAGAAGAAAAAGGCGAGACCACTTACGTTGATGAGGCGGTCGCCTGCGTGGAAAATTTGCAAAGCGAAAGACGTTTCGAGGACGTCCTGATTTTTCTGCCCACCGAGCAGGATATCCGGGAGGTGTGCGGACGCCTGGCCAAACGCTGTTCCGGTCTTGTTTTGCCGCTGTACGCCCGTCTCTCCGCAGGGAATCAGCGGCTTGTTTTTAACCCGGCCAATCAGCAGAAAATCGTTGTGGCCACCAACATTGCGGAGACGTCGCTCACAATCCCCGGCATCAAGTATGTGATTGATTCAGGCCTGGCGCGAATTCTGGAATATAATCCCCGCAGCCAGACAACCGGACTGCCGATCAAACCCATTTCGAGGAGCAGCGCCGAACAAAGGAAAGGACGCTGCGGACGGGTCCAGGACGGGATCTGCATCCGCCTGTATTCCCGGGAAGACTTCTCCGAAAGGCCGCTTTATACGACGCCGGAGATCCTGCGCTCCAATCTGGCCGGCGTGATCCTGCGCATGCTGTCCTTGAATCTGGGGCTGGTCACGTCCTTTCCCTTCATCGACCGTCCGCATCCTAAAAACATCCGCGACGGCATCGAAACCCTGCGGGATCTGGGCGCGCTCGCCCGCGACGAAAGCGAAACGGAAGCGGAGCATTTCAAGCTGACCCCGATCGGGCAGACCATGTCCCAATTTCCCCTGGACCCCCGGGTATCGAGGATGATCATTGAAGCCAAAAAAGAAGGCTGCCTGAATGAAATGGCCGTGGTGGCGGCGGCGCTGAGCATCCAGGACCCCCGTGAACGCCCTTATGATAAAATCGATCAGGCCGCGGCCGCCCACGCGCAATTCCAGCATCCGGAATCGGATTTTCTCACCTACCTGCAGATCTGGAACCGCTATTCCGATTCGCTTGAAAAAATGCAGTCGCAGGGCAAGTGGCGGAAATTCTGCCGCGATCATTTTCTCTCTTACCGCCGGATGATGGAATGGCGCGACATTTATCATCAGATCCTCGATATCGCGAGCGGCAGCGGTATTGCTCAAAAACACAGGAAGCCCGTGAAGATTGAAATCGACCAGGCGATTGCCGACAAGATTCACCGCTCAATTCTCAGCGGTTACCTGTCCAACATCGCCCAAAAAAAGGAGAAAAATTTTTACACGGCCGCTAAAAGCCGCGACGTGATGCTTTACCCGGGATCCGGCCTTTTCAACCGGGGCGGGCCCTGGATCGTTGCTTCGGAAATCAGCCTGACCTCCAGGGTTTTCGCCCGCAACGCGGCGAACATCAAGAGCGAATGGCTGGAAGAACTGGGCCGGGGGCATTGCCGCTATACCCACTGGGCCGCGCACTGGGAGAAAAACCGCGGTCAGGTTGTGGCGCTGGAAAAAGTGATCCTGTTCGGATTGACCATTATTGAGCAGCGAACCGTTGCGTATGAACGAATCAATCCGGAAGAAGCCAAGAAGATTTTCATCCGTGAGGCGCTCGTCACGGGAGAGGTCGGACACAGGCTGCCCTTTCTGGAGCATAACCTGTCTTTATGGGAAAAAACAAAAACCATGGAGGACAAGCTGCGAAAACGCGGCATCGTCGCGGATGAGGAAGCAATCGCCGGACTCTATGAGCAGCGGCTGCCGCTGATTTCAGATATCCGGTCCCTGCAGAAATTAATCAGGGACCGGGGAAGCGACGAATTCCTGCGTTTCCGGGAAGAGGATTTTATCGCCCATGATCCCGATCCCGGGGAGCTGAATCAATATCCCGATCAGATTAAAATCGGCCGCGCGGCGCTTTCCTGTGAATATCGTTTTGAACCCGGCAAAGCGCGGGACGGCGTAACCGTGAAAGTCCCGCTGGGGCTGGTGTCCAGGGCCGCCTCTGAAAACATGGAAAGGCATCTGCCGTCGCTCTTGCAGGAGAAGGCCTTGCATCTTATGGAATCCCTGCCTAAAAACATCCGGCTGAAACTGCCGCCCGTGGTCCAGATGGTCGGGAAATTCTGCGGACAGGCAACCCCGGACGACGCGTCGCTGCCTCAGGCACTCGGCAAGTTTTTACTGGAAGAATATCGGATAACCGTGCCGGCCGATTCCTGGCTGCTGGATAAAATGCCGGCCCATTTGAACATCCGCTACAGTGTCATTGACGACCAGGGCGGCGAAATCAAAACCGGCCGGGATATCGGGGAGCTGCAGAAGGAGCTGGCCGAGCAGGTCCGGCGCACCTCGCTTGCCGATTGCCGCCGGCAATGGGAAAAGGACGGCCTCACCGGCTGGAATTTCGGGACACTGCCGGAAAGCATCGAACTCACGGGAAAGCACGGGTTGACGGGCTTTGCCTATCCCGCCCTGCAGGCAGCGGATGGCGGCATCCATCTTCGTCTTTTTGCCGATCCCCGGGAAGCCGCCGCAAGCCACGATAAAGGCGTCGCGGCGCTCTATGGCTTTTATTTCGCCGATAAACTCAGGCAGCTTAAAAAAAATATCGCGCTCGGCGGTGAACTGAAAAATTGGGCCGCGAACATCGGCAATCCCAAACAGCTGGAACAGGCGATTATCGATCGCGTTCAAAAGGATTTGTTTTACAGGCCCTGGCGCACTTTCGAATCGTTCATGGACCACGCCCGGGCCGTCGATACGAAAATTCTGCCCTGTGGGCGGCAGGTCGTTGACGCCATCACGCCGGTTCTTAAAAGCTTCACCGAGACGCTGGATGTGCTTCAGAATCTGATGCAAAAAAACCGGGCTCATCATCCCCTGCTCAAATTCCTGAAAGCAACGCTGAATGAATTGTCTGCCCTGGTCCCCGTTACTTTCCCGGCGCTTTACTCCTTTGACCGCCTCGGTCACCTCCCCCGCTACATCAAAGCGCTCTCGATCCGGTCGGAACGCGGGGTTCTGAACCTGTCGGCCACGGAAGGGAAATTACAGGACGCAGCCATCTATGCAAAACAGTACCAGGACATCATGGCCGGCATGACCGCTGCGGCTTCGTCGGAAAAGAAGGCTAAAACGGATGAACTGTACTGGATGATCGAAGAATACAAGGTATCCCTTTTCGCCCAGGAGCTCAAAACGCCCTACCCGGTTTCGCCCAAAAGGCTTCAACAATTGATCCGGCAAATCGAGCAGATCATCTATTGAGCAATCCGGAATACCGGCAGCGCGGCCCGCTCAGGGATCCTTAAGGGAGACATCAGCGGCCATCAGCCCCGCTTAAATTAAAAGTTGGCAATAATGTTCTTGACTTGCGGCACCTTATTCAGATATGCGAAGGCTGGTTTAGCGGGCTGGATTAATCAACATCCTCTCATTTTTTAAAAATGGCATGCAGTTATTTTATCCGAATTTTTTTAACGGTAATGACACTTTATGGATCGCGGCGCTAAAACAGATCAAAATAATTTTTTCACACGTATCACCGAAATGATTCCTTTCGGGATTTTACTGATTAACCCCGGGCAGGAAATTGAATATCATAACAAGCCATTTGATGAGATGTTTGGCTCCGGTCATCTGCAATCTTTCAGTTTTTCCCAATGGTTGAATACTGCCTTTCCGAATGCCGATAACAGAAAGCAGGCCCGGGGTATCCTGCTGTTTGAAATTCCTTTCACCCAGGCTGGGGAAAAAAGAACTTACGCCACTCCCGTCACAACCAACCAGGGCCAGGAAAAGTATGTTCAGTTTACCTCCCTGAAACTGGACAATACAGGGTTTCTGATTGTCTGCAACGACATCTCGGATGAGCGAAAAAGGGAAGCCGATCTTCAGCGCACCCAGATTATGGAAGCCATCGGATCGATGGCCGGCGGTGTAACGCATGAGTTTAATAACATTCTCATGGGGATTCAGGGTTATATATCCCTGATGCTGATGGACACGCTGCCTTCGGACCCTCAATATTCAAAACTGAAAGCCATTGAAGCTCAGATTAAAAACGGTTCCATGTTAACCGAGCAGCTGCTGGAGCGCGCGCGGGGCGGAAAATTTGAACTGAAGACCGTTGATCTGAACGAATTCATCGCCGGCGTGGCGTCCCTTATTGGCCGCTCACGGAACGATATTCACATCAGTGAACTGTACTCAACGTACGTCTGGGCTGTGGAAGCGGATATCAGCCTGCTGGAACAGGCGTTTCAGAGCATCTTTGCCAACGCGGCGGGTGTCCTGCCGGGTGGCGGGTCTTTATTGCTGAAAACGGACAATTTCATGCTGGAGGAATCGCATGTTGCCCGGCATGGCATCAAACCGGGCCCCTATGTCAGAATATCTCTGACCCTGCCTGAGGTGTGGATCGACGAGTCGGCAAAACAACAGATGTTCAGCCCCTCCTCTATTTTGAAAGATGAGGACCGTTCAACCGGTTTGGATCTGTCGCTCGCCTACGGCATGATCAAGAGCCATGAAGGAATGATCGAGGTGGAAAGCGATCCTTTGACAGGCCTGGCCTTCCATGTCTACCTTCCGGCTTCATCCAAAACACCGCACAAAAAGAAGCAGGAATTTCCAGCCGCAAAAACACTCGCGGGAAACGAAACGATCCTGCTCGTCGACGACGAGCAGGTCATCACGGAAGTGACCGGCTCCATGCTTGCGGCATTGGGTTACGACGTCATCATCGCCTCCGACGGCGAGGAAGCCGTCGCCATCTATCAGGAACGCGGCGATCACATCGATTTGGTTATTATGGATATTGTCATGCCCATCATGGGCGGAGGCGAAGCCATCGATCTGATCCGGGCGATCAATCCGTCCGCCAGGGTGATTCTGTGCAGCGGCTACAGCATGAGCGGCGCCGTTAAGGCCATCATGGACAAAGGCGTGCGGACCTTCCTGAAAAAACCCTTCAAGCTTGACGAATTTTCCCGGATCATCAGAGAAGTCCTCGACAGCTGAACAGGCCCTATTGCTTCACGGTTTGGATGACAGCCGCGAAACCCTTCATGGACCTGACAATGGTCGCGTCATCGACGCAGAAGGCAATGCGGAAATAACCGGGACAGCCGAAGCCGCTGCCGGGGACCACCAGGATATTTTTCTGCAAAAGCCTCTCGACGAATGCCACATCGTCGGGGATCGGACTTTTCACAAACAGGTAAAAAGCGCCCTCCGGTTTTACAAATTCATACCCCGCTTCCGCGAGTCCCCTGCACAGCAAATCCCTTTTATTCTGGTAAATTTTAACATCGACCGTGATGTGCTGAAGCCTCGCAACGATTCGCTGCATGAGCGCCGGCGCGTTCACAAAACCCAGGATGCGCGTGCATAAAATGAGCGCGCTGACCAGGTCGTCCGCCTCATGGATTTTCGGATGAACAGCGATATAGCCGATGCGTTCTCCCGGCAGCGACAGGGTTTTGGAATAGGAATAGGCAATGATGCTGTTGGGATAAGCCCTTAAAATACTGGGCACGGTCACCCCGTCAAACACGATTTCCGCGTAGGGTTCATCGGCAAGGATGTAAATCGGCCGTTTGCTTAACCGGCCCTTTTCTTTCAACAACCGGGCAAGCTCCGAGATGCTCTTTTTGCTGTAAACCCTGCCGGTCGGGTTATTGGGCGAGTTGATGATAATGGCCTTTGTCTTTCGGGAGATCGCTTTGGAAATAGCGGCGATATCCAGGGAAAAATCGGGTTTTGTCGGCACATACTTGACGACCCCGTCGTAATTTTCGATGTAAAAAGGGTATTCGACAAAGAAGGGTTTGAGGATGATGACCTCGTCGCCGGGATCCAAGAGAGACTTCAGGATCACATTGAGAGCGCCGCCCGCCCCGCACGACATCACAATATGATCAGCCGATATTTTCAAGCCGGTCGTCTGACTGATTTTTCTGGCCACCGCCTGACGCGTCTCCGGATAACCGGCATTGGGCGTATAGCCATGCTTCATCAAAATCTCTTCGTCGGCAACTTTGATGAGTTCCTGCTTGAATTCCTCGGGGTGGTCCACATTTGGATTCCCCAGGCTGAAGTCATAAACATTGTCCGCGCCGTGTTTTTTTTTCAGGGCGATGCCTTCCTCAAACATTTTGCGGATGGCCGATGATTGAGACATCGATGCTTTAATTTTTTTGGATATACTCATGTTCCATTCCCCAGCCGGCGCAAACAAACCGTATGAACGTTTCAGACCGTTAAAAATTCTTTTTCAAATAGTCGCATATCACGCTGAAATCCTGAAAAGGCAGATAAGGCGTGGTCCCCTCTTCTTCGCATTTTCGCAAAAGCACCGCCTTGGCAAAAACAAAATCCGCGCACCGCGACGGGCAGATATCGGAATGACCATCGCCGACGTAGATGATTTTTTCATACATCAGGCGATGATCATTCAAAATCTTGTTTTTACATGTTCCGCAGCGGCCGCACAGGGAGTTGGCTTCCGGGAAATCAAAGGTCAGCGTATCATTCCCGCCGAAGATGACGGTGTTGGAATAAAACTCGATTTCTTCCAAATGATGCTTTCCCATGATCGCGCGGATATAAAAATCGAGTCCGTCGGAAACGATTTTTACATCCACCCCCTTTTTCTGCGCGAGACGGTAAAATTTTGCAAAAAAGGGATCGATCCTGGCTACTTTCAAAACAAAAGCGTTGAGGCTTTCCGGATTGGCCGCCACCAGCGGTGCAATCCTGCTGTAGGCCTCGCGGGATCCGATGCTGCCCCGGACATACTCACGATCAATATCTTCCCAGCTTTTTTCCGTAAAGCGGCTTAAAACCCTGTTGCCCACATCAACGCTGCAGATCGTGCCGTCAAAATCAGTGATGACCAGTGCCTTCTTCTGTTTAAAGAGCATGATAAAATATTTTCGTCTGCCGCAATGATTGCGTTAGTGTCTGCGGCGCTTCAATAAGACAAAGATACCCAGCAGGACCAGAATGATCGGCAGGATATACTGAGAATATTTGTAAAGATCAAAGCCATACAGTTCGATGATCAAAAAGATGACGCCCACCGTGGCGATAAACCAGCCTTCGATGGCCCGGATTTTGTAAATCAGCGTGCTGATGCCGATCACGATCAGCAAAATGGGCCAGGTCTGGCCGAAGCTGTAGCTGGTGGTCTTGCTGATAAAAATTAAGACACCGAGAGTAATTAAAATAAGTCCGCCGGTAAGAATGTTTCGCTTTTCAGTTGGCATACGTTTCTCCTTCAATGATATTTATTTAATAGTCGGCAGAAGCAAAAAGCCCGCCTTTTTTACAGTTTTTCCGCCAATTTCAAAAATGGCTTAAACAAATCGATCGGTATCGGAAATATCGTTGTGGAATTATTTTCAGCTGCGATCTGATTTAAGGTCTGCAAGTAGCGCAGTTGCAGCGACATGGGCTGTGTTTCCATCAGGGCGGCGGCGTCAATCAGCTTCTGTGCAGCCTGGAATTCACCTTCCGCGTTGATGACCTTCGCTCTTCTTTCTCTTTCCGCTTCCGCCTGTTTCGCCATGGCGCGCTTCATCTCTTCCGGCAAATCGATGTGTTTAACTTCGACCACAGATATCTTAATGCCCCAGGGATCCGTGCTGCGATCGAGAATATCCTGCAACTGCAAATTAATTTTTTCCCGTTCTGAAAGGATTTCGTCCAATTCCACCTGCCCGCAAACGCTCCTGAGCGTCGTCTGCGCCAGCTGCGAGGTGGCAAAAAGGTAATTCTCAACATTAACGACAGCGGCGTTGGCATCCACAACCCTGAAATAAACGACCGCATTGACTTTAATCGATACGTTGTCTTTGGTGATCACATCCTGCGGCGGCACATCCATCGTGATGGTCCGCATGTCTATTCTAACGATCTTATCAATGCCCGGGATGATGATGATCAGACCGGGGCCTTTGACATCGCGTATTCTTCCCAGACGGAAGATAACAGCCCGTTCATACTCATTCAGCACTTTTATCGCCGAAGCCAGAAACATGACCACCAATACGACAATCACCAACAGGGGTATCGGTAAAGATCCTAACATAATAACGCCTCCTTATAGATCGATTATTTTTTATTTTCCGTCCTGATTTCTTCAACAATCAGTTTCAGGCCTTCAACCTTCTTGACCTTGACTTTTGCCCCCCGGGGGATAAACTGATCACTCTGTCCCGTCCAATATTCTCCCTGAAAGAATACCTTCCCCTCGCCGTCGATGTCCGTCCTGGCTTCACCCTGTCCCTCGATCATCGCCTCTGTTCCTGAATAATGCTTCCTCATTTGGGCTTTAATCGCCAGCAGGATGACGACGATGAAAAAACCGGAAGCCACCAGCACCGCCGGGATCAAGACCTGCAAAGAAAGCCGCAGCGCCGGTTCCGGCGTGTCAAAGAGCATGAAAGATCCCAACGCCAGGGATATCACCCCGCCCACCGTCAACATACCATGACTCATGATTTTAATCTCCGCGATAAATAAAATGATGCTGAACAAAATCAGGAGGACGCCCGTATAATTCACCGGCAGCGTGGAAAGACCGAAAAATGCCAGAAGCAGGGATATCCCGCCGATGACGCCGGGCAAAATCGCGCCCGGTGTGGAAAACTCGAAGTACAGGCCCGCCAGACCGATCAGCAAAAGCAGATAGGCGATGTTGGGATTGGAAATCGCCGCCAGGATCCCCTGCCTCGTGCTTAATTTTTTAGAATCCAGGACTGCGTGGGCCGTGGATATTTTTCTTTTATTGCCGGCAACGGTCACTTCTTTCTGATCAATCGCGGCCAATAATTTTTCAATGCTGGGAGCCACCACATCAATAACGTTCAGCTTCAGCGCTTCATCGGCCGTAATGGATTCACTCTTGCGCACCGCTTTTTCCGCCCATTCTTCGCTGCGGCCGCGTGTTTTGGCAATGCTGCGGACATAAGCCGCCGCGTCATTCTCCATTTTTTGGGCCATGTTCTTGTCCACTTCAGCAGTGCCCCCGATGCCGATCGCCACGGGATGCGCCGCGCCGATGTTTGTGCCGGGCGCCATGGCGGCGACATGCGCGGCCTGCGTGATGATGACACCGGCTGATGCGGCCCTTGCGCCTGAGGGATAGACATAAACGATGACCGGCATCGGCGCGTTAAGAATACTTTTGGCAATATCCCGCATGGCCGTGTCCAGGCCTCCGGGCGTGTCCAGTAAAATAATCATGCCTTCCGCACCTGCTTTTTGCGCTTCGTCCAGACTATCGGCCACATATTTCGCCGAGGGGGCGGTAATAACGCCTTCCAGATTGATCACATGAAACAGAGGCTTCTTGCCCTGGCCATGGGAAAATCCGGGCATCGCCAGGATGAACAACAGCACCATGAAAATCAGTTTTCTGAACATGATGTCACCTCGTCGGGATTCAACCATCGCTGGCGCCCTGATTGATTTCTTTCATGATCAACTGCACATCTTCCCAAACCTGTTTCTTGGCAGCCGGATTTCTGAGCAGGTAGGCCGGATGATAGGTCGGCATCAGTTTGATCCCTTCATAAAGATGAAAGCGCCCGCGCAAAATCGTGATCGGCGTTTCCGTTTTCAGAAGCGTCTTGGCGGCAAAGGATCCCAGAGCGCAGATGATCTGCGGAGAGATCATTTGCAGCTGCTGCTTCAAATACGGTTCGCACAAGCGGATTTCTTCGGGCAGCGGATTGCGGTTTCCGGGCGGACGGCATTTGAGGATATTGCAGATATAGACGTCCTGCCTTGTCAGTCCCATGGCCTTGATAATGTTGGTCAGAAGCTGGCCGGCCCGGCCGACAAAGGGCAACCCCTGCTCATCTTCATCCGCTCCCGGCGCCTCTCCGACAAAGACGATTCCGGCCCTGACGTTGCCATCGCCGAAGACGACCTTTTTCCTGGTCCCCGCCAATGAACAGAGCTGACAGCCGGCAACCTCTTTGCAAAGATCGTGGATTGATTTTTCAGGCAGAATCATTTCAGATTTTTTTTTCGGCATCGGCCCGGGTTTTTTCCAATCGACGTCGACATACATATTTTTTGCGTTTAAGACCTGGCCCTTGACGGACTTCACTAAAGACAGCAAGTCTTTCTGCAACTGATCAGGTGATGGCGGCAACGCGTCCGACATTATTTTTTGCCAGGGCCTTTCTTTTTGTTCAGGGTCTTGATGTGATCCAGGATCCGGTGCGCGGCGTCCTTTTTGGTCATTTTATCCAGGGCGACCGTTTTTCCGTTCCGGTCCATGATGGTAATAATATTGGTGTCCGTCTGAAAGCCGGCGCCCTCTTCCTTAAGGCTGTTCGCGACGATCATGTCCATATTTTTTCTGGAAAGTTTCTGGCGGGCGTTGGCCAGCAGATCCTCCGTTTCCATGGCAAAACCCACCAGGATGCCTTTTTTCTTTTTCGCGCCGATGGCGGCGATAATGTCCGGATTAGGGATCAGCTCGATGCCGGTCAGCCCCTTGTCTTTTTTTATCTTTTCCGACGCCATGGATTTAGGCCGGTAGTCCGCCACGGCGGCGGCCTTGATAATCACGGTTGCCTGCGAATAATGGTCCATCACGGCCTGATACATCTCCAGGGCGGTGCGCACGAAAATGATTTTATCAACCGACGGGGGCGTGATTTTCGTCGGGCCGCTGATCAGGGTCACCTGCGCGCCGCGCTGGTGCGCGGCCGCGGCCAGGGCATAGCCCATTTTCCCCGATGAAAGATTGGTGATGCAGCGCACCGGATCGAGCGGCTCTTCCGTGGGCCCGGCGGTGACTAAAACTTTTTCCCCGATAAAATCTTTGGGCGTTAGAAGGGATTCAATGGCCTCCACAATCGCCGGAATGTCCGGCAGGCGTCCGGAACCCGATGTCTTGCAGGCCAGTTCACCCACGCCGCTCTCCAGCACCTTATGGCCGAATTGTGTAAGCTTCAGGATGTTGCCCTGCACGGCCGGGCTGGCGAGCATCTTGTCGTTCATCGCCGGACAAATCAGCACCGGCTTGTCCTGCGCCATCAGGGTCGTGGTCAAAAGATCATCGGCGATTCCGGAGGCGATCTTCCCGATCACGTTTCCCGTTGCCGGCGCCACCACAAAGGCATCGGCCCAGTCCGCCAGCGCGATGTGTGCCATCTCGCTGGAATTCAAGGGCGTAAACATGTCGGTATAAACGGGCCCCCGGGAGAGGGTTTGCAGCGTGAGCGGCGTGATGAACTCTGTTGCGCTCTTCGTCATGATCACCCGCACCTCGGCTCCGGCTTTGATCAGCGCGCGCGTCAACTCCGCCGCCTTATACGCGGCAATCCCTCCGGTAATTCCCAAAACAATTTTTTTATTTTCCAGCATGTGTACGGGCCGCTTTAATAATTTTTTGAGAATATAACAGCGTTTCAAAGCAAGATCAAGGCATAAGTCTTCCGGCTTGCAACCGCAAAAGGATATTTTTCTTGCAAACATCGGCAAAAATCATTATGAAGGCCGCGGGTTCCACAATTCACAAATCGAGGAGCAAAGAGAATGAAACGTACAGGCGCTTTCGTGGCGATTGCTGTAATTATTTTATTGGTCGGCGCGTTAGGCTGGCTTTATTTTGCCGATTATCTTGATCGGGGAAAACCGGTCATTAAATTAAACCAGGACATCGTTTCCATCGGCAAGAAAAAAGACATCGGCATTACATTTTCCGATGCAGCGAGCGGTTTGTCCCGTCTGACCGTGGAAATCATCCAGGACAATAAACCGCGCATCCTGATTCAGGAGTCTTTTCCCTCCAGAGGCACCAGACAAAAGGCCATTCAGCTCACCATTAATTCCGAAGACCTTAAACTTAAAAATGGTCCGGCCATTATTACCCTGAAGGCCGCCGACTGTTCACTATTCAATAATGAAACCATCGTCGCCGCGCAAATTAAAATCGATACGGTGCCTCCGCAGATATCCGTTCTGAATCCTGTCAACTACATCAACCAGGGCGGCACCGGCTTCATCACCTATCGGACATCGAAGCCCTCCTCCCTGACCGGTGTTTTCGTGGATGATCGATTCTTTGCCGGATACACGATTTTAATCAATAACCGGCCCACATCAGTCGTTTACTTCGCCCTGCCCATCGACGCCGCGAACGCGAAAACAAAAATAGCCCTCTTAGCCCGTGACGATGCCGGCAACGAAGCCAGATCGTCTATGCCTTTTACGATCAAGCCCAAGAAATTCCGCGCAGACAAAGTTGAACTGAGCAATACTTTTCTCCAGAACATCATGCCCAGCTTTCAGTCATTGATTCCCCAACTGCAGGGGAAAACGCCCGTTGAAGTCTTTGAACATGTTAATACGACGCTGCGTGAAGAAAACACGAAAACGATTCAAGGCATCTGCAGCAAATCCATCAGCCGGAAATTATGGGAAGGTCCGTTTTTCAGGATGCGCAACGCCAAGCCCATGGCTCTTTTCGGAGATCAGCGTACCTACCTGGTGGCGGGCAAACCCTTCGGCAACTCCGTACACCTCGGCGTTGATCTCGCCTCAACCGCGCATGCGCCCATTGAGGCGGCCAATAACGGAATCGTTGTTTTTGCCGGCCCGCTGGGAATTTACGGCAACGCCGTCATCATTGACCACGGCCTGGGGTTGTTCAGTTTATACGGGCATCTCTCTTCTATTGAAACCACTGTCGGTAAAACGGTCAGGAAAGAGGAAAAGATTGGTATTTCGGGCATGACCGGTCTGGCCGGCGGCGACCATTTGCACTTCAGCATTCTTGCCGGCGGTCAGTTTGTCAATCCCCAGGAATGGTGGGATCCGCATTGGATTGAAGACAATGTCATGAAAAAGATGGTATTTTGAAAAAAGTTCATAGCTCGTAGCTCATAGCCACATTGCAGGGGCAAGCTACGAGCCATGAACTATGAGCTATTTTTTCAGCTATTTTTCAGCTCTTTCTGATATCGCGATGAGAGGTGTGGACGATGTATTTCATGGCCTGAAAGTGTGAACTGAACCGGTTGGCCATGACGACGGACCGATGCTTGCCGCCGGTGCATCCAAAGGCGATGGTCAGTCGGGCTTTCCCTTCCTTTTCGTATAGCGGAATGATAAAATTCAGCATCTCGTACGCTTTATCCATAAATTCTACGCATTTCGCATTATCCAAAACGTAGTTTTCCACATCCCGATAATGGCCGTCATAGTTTTTTAAAGCGTCAACATAGTAGGGATTGGGTAAAAATCGCACATCAATCACCAGATCCGCGTCAGACGGCAAACCATACCGATAGCCGAAAGACATCACACTGATGATCATCTTTCTCTGACCGGAGGACGGCAGGAAGTGTCTTTGGATGGCATCCTTGAGTTGATGGACATTGGTTGTCGTCGTATCAATGATGGTGTCAGCCATCTGCCTGAGCGAGGAGAGCTTTTCAATCTCCAGCTTTATTCCATCCATAATGGAGCCCGGCGTGGACAGCGGATGATTGCGCCTTGTCTCGCTGAAACGGCGCAGGAGCGACTCTTCACCGGCTTCCAGAAACAGGATTTCAATCCGGTACCCCTTTTCCTTCAGGCGTTCAAAGATGCGCTGATATTTTTCAAGAAAACGCTTTTCACGCAAATCCATAACCAGCGCCACCCGTTTGATCTCCGGAGACGACTGGAGGGTAATGGAGAGGAATCTCGGCAGCAGAACGACGGGGAGATTATCCACACAAAAGAAACCGATATCTTCGAGTGCCCGAAGCGCCGTACTTTTACCGGATCCGGACAATCCTGAAATAATGACGACATGAAGATCTTTCAATGATCCGACCTCGTTAACTTTTGTATGGCTTCCGTTAGCAGATTTTTATCGAAATATCCAGTCCCGGAAACATGGACTTGCAGGAGGGGTAATCGGCTCTCCATAATTTCGGTTTCATGGAGGCTGCAGGCGCCGGGGTCCGCATCCGACCGGATCACATCGATGACATACCTCAGTTCCGTATTGGCCTTGATTTGCGATGCCTGGACCATCCGGTCAACAGACATGATCCCCATCTCCCGGGTATGAAAATAGTTTTTAATTCTCCCCTGCCCGGAAACCAGAAGTTTACCGCTTGGCTGCTTCTTAATCACAACCCGGTCATCGGCGATCCAGATGCCGCCTTCGGGCATGGCCTGCAGCAGAGACGTCGTTTTACCGATACCGCTCACACCCCTGATCAGAATCCCCCGGCCCTGAAATTCCAGGGCAACCCCGTGAACTGTTATGCATTTTTTAATTTTCTCCCGCAGGATCGCCTTGATCCGGCTCTCCAGGAGATTTTCATGAAGGGAAGAAATCATGGCCGGAATCGGATAAGGCTTGAATATTTTTTTCAGAGGCACCGGCCATGTCCGGCATTGCGCAAGAATAACCAGCGCTGTTTTGCAGGAAACCAGGTTGGCCATAAATGATCGGCGCAGGGGATCGGCAAGCGCCGTCAGTTTTTCGCCCGCCCCGGGGGAGAGGATGAGTATCGCGCCTTCCGGATCATGAAAAATCACCGGACGCCGGCGGCATTTGACGAAAGGCCTGACAAAAGCTCTCTTCAAGCCCTGCGGCGACATGATCTCATGAATGTCCAACGAAGGCAGGCGGTCCCGCAGAATACCTTCCAGGATCACCTGCTGATGCGCATTTTTTTTAGACGGGACAAGACTCATCTTGTTCAACGATCGCTTTGTATAAATCGCTTGTTGTTTTCGCGTCGATAAGTTTTTTACGGAAGTTGGGCGTCTTTAACATTTTGGATATTTTGGCCAGGGCTTTTAAATGCTGCCCCGTCGAGTTCTCCGGAGCCAGGAGGAGGAAAAAAAGATGAACGGGTTTCCCGTCAATGGCATCAAAGGTAATACCCTTATGACTGCGCCCGAAAGCGACAACCAGGTCCTGAAGGTCGGACACTTTGCCGTGCGGAATGGCCACGCCGTCGCCGATACCCGTAGACCCCAACTTTTCTCTTTGCTGCAACACATCGATCGCCTTGGCTCTGTCAATTTTCAGACCGCTGGCAATCAGGACGTTAATCAATTCCGCAAGCACGTCTCTTTTATTGTCCGACAAAAGATTTTCACTGAGAAATTCTCTTTTAAAAATTTGATCCAGTCGCATGTGTTACACCTGACATTGAAATCCGGAATGCCGCCTTTTATATCAGATTCCATCATCTTACGCCTCGGTTGGAGGTAAGAGATTGTCCATTTTAGCTGTTCGTTTCGATATGCGCAAAGTTGCCGTCATCCAGCCGATAGACGAGGCTGACTTTTTCCGAAGCGGTGTCGCGGTAAATCAAAAAACGGGCTTTACCGCCATCCAGTTCCAGAACCGCTTCCTCAAGCGACATGGGCTTTAAGACGACCTTGCGGGTTTCCACCACTTTAGCCGTTGCATCTTCATCATCTTCAATGCCTTCCGCTGATTTGGCGACGGCATGGCGGATGCTTTTGGGTTTATGTTCTCTGTTTTTTTCTCTTTGCTTCTTGAGCTGCTTTTCAATTTTATCAATGCAGTTGTCCACGGCCAGATGCATGTCCTTGGCCTCTTCTTTGGCATTCATGTTCCAGCCATTGGCGCTCAGATTTATTTCTGCAACATTCCGGAACTTTTCCGTTGAAAGGATAATATGGGCTTCAGCAGGTACATCGAGATATTTTTTCAGTCTGACGATTCTTTCCTCAACATAGGTTTTTTGCCAGGTTTCACCTTCGCCTGTTCTGAAAGTTACCGAAATGTTCATAATTTTTCCTCCCTGATTAAATTAGGCAGCCGAAAAAATCCAACTGCTGCCGGCGACAAAGGTTAGTGGTTATAGTGGCGACCCCGCCAAAAGTCAACCGGAATTTTATTATAATATATCCATGAAATGGTCATTTTAAAGTAGGGACTTTAAAAATATTTCTTTCTCTTCGACGAAGGCAATATTCCAATCATTTCACGATATTTAGCAACGGTTCGCCGGGCGATATCGATCCCTTTGGCTTTGAGCAGATCGACGATCTCGCAGTCGCTGTATGGTTTTTTGGGATCTTCCTTGCCGACCAGATGTTTGATTTCTTCTTTAACGCTCTTCGAGGCGATATTTTCACCGGATGTTCTCTGGATGGAACTGCCGAAGAAATATTTCATTTCAAAGATTCCACGGTGGGAATGCATGTATTTGTTCGTTACCACGCGGCTGATCGTGGATTCATGCATTTCCACGTCATCGGCGATATTTCTCAGAACCAGCGGCTTCAAATGATCGATCCCGTAATCAAAGAAATCTCTCTGATGCTTGACGATGCTCTCGGCAACTTTATAGATGGTTTTCTGCCGCTGCTGAATGCTTTTAATCAACCAAGTGGCGGACTGCACCTTGTCGCGGATATATTTCTTGCCGTTTTCTTCTTCCGCATGATCCCGTCCGCCGATGCCGGCCATGATTTCACGGTAGAAGTTGCTGATCCGCAGACGCGGCAAGCCGTCATCATTGAGAATAATTTTATAATCATCTCCGGATTTTACAACATAGACATCCGGAATAATGGATTGAACCTTCTCTTCCGAATAAATGGCTCCCGGTCTGGGATCCATTTTACTGATCAGCAGAACGGCGATTTCCACTTCGCGAAGCGGAACCTTCATTTTTCTGGCAATATGAACATAATTTTTCAGCTCCAGATCTTTGAGGTGATCGCGGATAATCGTTTCCAGAAGCGGATTTTCCTTGGACAGCATGCGGGCCTGAATGAGCAGGCATTCCTGAAGATTGCGGGCGGCCACACCGGATGGATCGAATTCCTGAACCTTCTTTAAAACTTCTTCCACCCGGTCTTCACTGACACTCTCCAGCTGGGCGATCTCGGCCAGGGTCGCGCACAGATAACCGTTCGGATCCAGATTGCCGACAATTTGAGAGCCGACGCGCATCTCTTCTTCCGTAAAAGGCGACAACTTCATCTGCCACATCAGGTGCTCGACGAGCGACGGACTTTCAGTCAATACATTATCCAGCGTCGGAGCATCTCCATCGGCCCTGTCGTAAGAAACGCCGACCGGTCCGTAATCCTCCAGATAATTATTCCAGTCAAATTCTTCGCGGCCGTCTCCCTCGCCGGTCAGTTCAGCGGTATGTTCGGGGACTTTGCTCTCTTCCTTTTCAATGGACTGGACATCGTCCTCGACATCGGCGCGCACTTCCTCGGCCGTGGCTTCATCCGGGGTTACTTCTTCCAGCAACGGATTTTCTTCCATTTCCTGATTGATCGAATCCACCAGTTCCTGGCGCGACAAAATCAGAAGCTTGATCGCCTGCTGCAGCTGCGGCGTCATAATCAGCTGCTGGGACAGCTTCAAGTTTTGTTTGAGTTCAAAAGCCATAGTTGAGTGTCACACATCCATGCCGGTCTATAAACAAAAATCTTCGCCAAAATAAATTTTCTTGGCCAGCTCGCTTTGCGCGATAACTTCGGGCGCTCCGTGGACCAGGATCGCCCCCTCATTAACAATATAAGCCCGGTCGCAGCAGCAAAGCGTTTCCCGGACATTATGATCGGAAATGATGATTCCGATCCCTTTGCTTTTTAATTTTTCTATAATCTTCTGGATATCGGCCACTGCCAGCGGATCAATACCGGCAAACGGCTCATCGAGCAGGATATATTTGGGCGACGTCACCAGCGCCCGTGTGATTTCCACCCGCCGCCTTTCACCCCCGGAGAGGGAATAGGCATGGTTTTTCGCCAGGGCGGTAAGGTCCAATTCGCCCAGAAGTTCCTTGAGCCGCTCTCGTCTTTCGTCTTCATTTATATCAAGAGTTTCCAGAATAGCCAATATATTTTCTTCGACGGTCAGCTTGCGGAAGATAGACGGCTCCTGGGGCAGATAGTTCAATCCTTTTCTCGCCCGCTTATACATCGGATAACGGCTGATATCCTCTCCATCCAGGAATATTTCCCCCCCGTCGGGCTTGACCAATCCGACAATCATATAAAAAGTGGTTGTTTTTCCCGCGCCGTTGGGTCCCAGGAGACCGACTACTTCACCCGGCGAAATTTCCAGATCGATCCGGTTAACCACTTTTCGCTTATTATAAATTTTAATCAGTCCTTTTGCTGTTAAATGACTCATCTGACATCCGGTGGCCTGGCGTAGAGCCCGCTTTTTTATTTTTTTTCCTGCGGTTGGATGATCGCCGTGACCCGTCCTGAATTCTCCGCCTCGCACTTTTCTACTTTCCCACGGTTTTCATTCGCGTAAATAACAACTTTGCATCCCTTGATCGTATTCTTGCCCTGCTGTAAAACGGGCTCCCCCGTCATGACAAATTGCGCGCTGTCGTGATAATAAACCGCCTCACCGCCGGTGGCCGTCATATCTTTCTGCGAGATCATGACATTGCCCTTCAGTTCGATTTTATCCAGATCACCCGCCGCTTCGACTTCCTGTTTCCCGATCTTTTCTTTCTTATCGCCTGATTTTTTGTAATAAACGGACAGGCGGTCCGCTTTAATTTTTATTTCGCCTTTCGTCACGACGGCATTTCCGGAAAAAACAATCATCTTTTTTTCCTGATAAGCCTCCATTTTGTCGGACACAATCTCAATCGGCTCACCCTTCTGCAACATACTTTTCTGGTCGAAACCCATCTGGGCCCGGGCTGTTGCAGCAACGGCGAGCAGAATAAACAAAACAACAAGATATATATTTTTTACGTTCATAAGTTGTCCTGATCAGTTGATTTGAGCGTTGACCCCGGAAGAAACCGTCAACTCTCCCCTGTCCATGAAAATAGACAGGCCGGTCCCCCGCATTTTTATGCGTTTGCTTTCCATGGAAACGGGGGCGTCGGTATAGATCTTTTTCTGCGCGTCGCTGTATCGAAGATACTCGGTCATGAACTTGTCACCCTCATCGGAAATAACGATCACATGCCCTTTTATTTCAACGTCCTTTTTATCCGTCTGCATCTCGCCTTTATCACCGGTCATGGTGAATACCTTGCCTTGCTTCGTGGTTAATCTGATCTGGACCTGATCAAACAGGGCGAGATTCTGTTTTTTCTGATATTGAGCGCTTTTCGCCTTTACTTCCCAGCGGATATCATCCTGGCCGACTTCCGTAAAAACAAAATCCTGGATGCGGACATCCGCTTCGTTCGGCAATATCTTTATGATGCTCGCTTTTTTTTCACCGCTCACCTGCATAACCGCGAAAATGACCGCAGCCGCAAGTGCGGCAGCAATGAGAACAATGGCTATTAATTTTACTTTTTTACCGAGCTTCATCTTTCCTCACGGCCCATCCTGCGGATGCTTTCAACTGGTTTCAATTCTTTATATCACTCGCCATCGCCTGTGTAAAGCTATTCGCGGATAACCGAGTTATTCAGGAGAGGTCTGACGATCAGTCGGGACGCTGCAACAGATCAAGGCACGGCTAACCGGTTGCTCTCAGACCGATCACGCCGGCCACAATGAGCAGAAAAGACAAAATCCGCATCATCGCCATGGAGTCATTAAACGCCAGGATGCCGATCAGAAAAGTTCCGGCCGCGCCGATTCCCGTCCAGACGGCGTAGGCCGTACCGATGGGAATCGTTCGCTGCGCCATCCACAAAAACAGTCCGCTCAGCGCCATACATACGATCGCCATCAGAATAAAAGTGATCCGCCAGGATGTCGTTTGAGACAGCTTGAAGCCCAGCGGCCAGCCGATTTCCAGAAGGCCGGCGATGAGCAGATAAATCCACGCCGATGTCATTTCCCTGTCCTGCAATTAAGGCAGATCCTGCTTCCTCTGCCCGATCAAAGAAGTTCCGTAAACTCATACCGGGAGGCGACTTCTCCCCAGAAGCCCTGAGCCACAAGCAGCATTTCGCAGACTTCTCTCACGGCCCCCTGCCCGCCTTTGCTGATCGTCACGCAGTCAACCGCTTTTTTTACAATATCCAGAGCATCCGCAACAGCCGCGGAAAAGCCGACCATTTTCAATACGGGGATATCGACAATGTCATCACCCAGGTAGGCCACGGCCTCGGGCGCCAAATTGTTTTTCAGAAGCAGTTGCGCGAATACTTCTTTTTTATTCAAGGCCCCCTGGTAAACTTCCGTAATCTTGAGATCACGGGCCCGATGTTCAACCACCTGCGATGTCCGGCCGGTCAGGATAGCGACCTGCAGACCATATCGCTCCAGCATGATCAGGCCGTGGCCGTCCCGGACATTAAATTTTTTCATTTCGCGTCCTTCATTATCCATGATGATCCCGCCGTCGGTCATCACGCCATCCACATCGAGAACCAGCATTTTTATCTTTTTCAGTTTCTCCTGAATATTTTTTTCCGACATGATATCAGTCCTTCAAGCCTTTCTTCACCATCCGATCAATTTCCGTAAGCGTCGTCAACAGTTCTTCGAGCGTATTCAGATAAAGCGAATTGGCTCCGTCGCAGAGCGCTTTTTCCGGATCGGGATGGACTTCCATAAAAATGCCATCCACGCCCGCCGCCACGGCCGCCCGCGCCAGAAACGGCACCATCTCCCGCTGGCCGCCGGAGCTTGTCCCCGCGCCGCCCGGCAACTGCACCGAATGCGTAGCGTCGAAAATCACCGGAAATCCCATTGCCCGCATGATCGGCAGAGCCCGTACATCAAAAACAAGATTGTTGTAGCCGAAGGACGCGCCTCGCTCGGTGATCAGAATATTATCATTCCCGGCAGCTTTAATTTTTTCGATTATATTCGCAACATCCCATGGCGCCAGGAACTGGCCTTTCTTCACATTGACGACCTTTGCTTTTTTGGCGATCTCCACGACAAAGTCCGTCTGACGGCACAGAAAGGCCGGGACCTGCATAATATCGAGAATACCGGCCGCCGCGTCAATTTCTTCAAAGCGGTGTACATCCGATAGAATCGGCACACCGATCTTTTCTTTGATGCTCTTTAAAATTTTCAGGCCGGCCTCACTGCCCGGACCCCGGTAGGAATTGATCGATGTCCGGTTGGCCTTATCATATGAGGCCTTAAAGACAAAGGGAATCTTCAGTTTGGTTGTCAGCTGCTTGAGGGTGTCCGCGATTGCCATCGCGGCCGCTTCGTTTTCAATGACACAGGGGCCGGCCATTAAAATAAATCCGCTCTGATCACCGATGGTAAAATCATTGAGTTTCACTTGCTTCATGGTTTGCTCCTGCTCTCCGGTTTATTTCTTCATCATCTGAATACGCAGCCGTGGAATTCGCGCCGCCACCCGCGTATCGGGATTGATTTCATAGGCGCTTTTATAGGCTTTCAAGGCTTCCGGGTAAAGCCCTTTTTTTTCATAAACGTCGCCCAGATTGGCATAGATTTCGTCATCCTCACGGTCATATTTCAAGGCGGTTAAATAACTGGCAATCGCTTTGTCCCAATTCTTGGCGACCGCGTAGGCATAACCAAGGCTGGAATAAGAAGATGCTTTTTTAGGTTCGAGTTTCACAATTTTCTGATAAATTTTGATGGCCTCGGCGTATTTTTTTTCCTTCAGATAAAAATGGGCAATCATGCTCAGGGTTTTCTTGTTCTGCGGTATTTTTTCTAAGTAGGCGACGGCCTCTTTTTCTCTTCCCAGCTTCGTGTAGGTATAGGCCAGATTAGAATAAATGGTCTGGTCCTTCACGCCCAGTTTGACTGCCTTTTCATAACTTTCAGCGGATGGGGCGTACTGCTTCAATTCACCATAGGCAAATCCCATGCTGACAAAGATAGACGCTTTTTGCGGATGGGCATGGGCCAGCTTTTCTAAATGCTTCACAGCCTGGTCGTATTTTTTATTTTTCAGCATCAGGTCCGCCAGGCGCTCCAGAGCATCAGCGTCATCCGGATTTTTTTTCAAAACAAGCTGGTATTCGTGGATGGCTTCATCCGTCATTTTCCTTCTTTCATAAGCCGCCGCCAGATTGAAGTGGATGACCGGATCATCCGGGGACAACGCCAGGGCCTTTTTCAGATTTTGCATTTCTTCCTGCAAGTTGCCCTGACCGGCATAGGCCGAAGCCAGGTTCGCATAAGCCGCGGCGTCTTTGGGCCTGATCCGGATGACTTGCGTATAACTTTCGACAGCCTGACGGTAATTCTTTTTTCTAAGGTAGATATCTCCCAGTGCGCGCCAGGCCGAATCCGGGGTCTGAGCATGTTCAGTGAGATACCGGTATTCTTGAATTGCCGCGTCCGGCTGATGCGCCTTTTCATACGCCTGGGCCAGGAACGTTCTCATCGCATGATTCGCTCCGTCCAGTTTAATGGATTGGGCGTAGGATTGAGCCGCTTTGTCCCATCCATTTTTTTGGCCGTAGGAAAGGCCGAGCATGGCATAGGCTTCGGCGTCCTTTGGCTGAATTTTTATAAGGGTCGTCAACGTACTGATGGCCTGATCAGCGCGCCCGCCTTGAATATAGCAGCGCGCCAGTTCCTTCATGGCCGCCGTATCATCGGGCTTAATTCTTAGAATATCTGCATAAAGTATCGCGGCTTCGTCGATGCGGTTTTGTCTGAGATAGATGCCCGCAAGAATTTTTCGCACCCCGGCGTCTTCGCTGTTTTGGGCAATGGCCTTCTTCAGGTATTCAATCTGCACGCCGACATTACTGGAGTTTTCCGCAAATCTCAGCCAGTCCTGTGGCGTGATAACAATTCGTATCGGCACGACGGCAATTTTTTCATGTTGATGATGAACGGCGATTTTATAAATGTTGACCGCCTGAGGACCCTTGGCCATGATATCGCTTTGCATGATGGCGTTCACTAAATCCAGGCCGCGGAACAGCACCCCGATATGATTTTTGTCCCGACCCGTCCCTTCAACGGTCGCCATTGTATATTTTCCGGTCCAATCGTCGCTGGCCAGGTCCTTAATGACAAATTCATCGCGATACGTAATATCCAATGCATCTCCGGCGCCGATGCGGAGATCTTTGCCGTTTTTTTCAATTTGCAGATAATAGAATTGCGGTTTGGCATTTAAGGCATAGTATGAGAACGCATTTTTTGCCCGGTGAGCGGCGAAGAGGCTCGATCGCAAAGCCTGCGGATGGAAATAAATCAGCGCGGCCAGAAGCAGAATAACCATCCCGGCGATCACGGCAGCCGCAATGATAATGATTCCCGGCCCCTTTTTTTTCACGGCGTCTTTCCGCATAACCTTTCAACCTCTCGGATGATATTTCCGATGGATCTCCTTCAGCCGCTCCCGCGTGACATGCGTATAGATTTGCGTGGTCGAGATATCGGAATGTCCCAGCATGACCTGAACCGCCCGCAAATCCGCTCCACCCTCCAGAAGATGAGACGCGAAGGAATGCCGGAATGTATGCGGATGCACATTTTTTTGCAAGCCCGCTTTTTTCGCGTAAAGAATAATCATTTTCCACAACCCCTGGCGCGTAAAGGCCCCGCCGAAACGGTTCAGAAACAGGACATCCGTCGTCTTTGATTTCAAAAGCCTGGGCCTGGCCTCATCCACATAGCGCCGCACGCAGTCGTAAGCCGTCTTGCCGATGGGCACGACCCTTTCTTTGCTGCCCTTCCCCATCACGACCAGAAAACCGACCTGCCAATTGATGCTGTTCATCATCAAACCGATCAGTTCCGAAACACGCAGTCCCGTCGCGTAAAGAAGCTCCAGCATCGCGCTGTCGCGCAGCGCCGAGGGGGTCTGATCGCCCGGCTGGAACAATATCAGATTCATCTCCTCCTTGCTCACCGTATCGGGCAGACGCATCCAGACTTTGGCGAGTTCAATATGGACGAGCGGTGATTCGTCTACCGCTTTTTCCTGCAGAAGATACTTGTAGAATCCCCGGAGTGCCGCCAGTGCGCGGTTCATCGAATTGGCCGACAATCCTTCTCCCCTGATTTGCACAAGAAAATCGATCACCGTCTGAGAGCTGACACGGCGGGCCTCGGATAATCCTTTCTGCTCCAGGAAAGAAACATAGCGTTTCAGATCACGGCTGTAAGCTTCCAGCGTGTTTCCGGCCGCTCCCTTTTCAATGAGCAGATAATTGTAGTACCGGTCCAATAATTCCCGCATGGACTTTTTTTACGCAAATATGCCCGTGAAGTAAAGTTTTTTTGTTGACATAATCCGCAATCTTGTAGAAAGGAAATAAGCGAAGCAATGATGCTGCCAAAAAACCGGGGAATGCCCGGTTTGTATTCGGGGCCTGAACCTGTCGGGCATGCGCCGGTACAAGATTTTGGAACGCAAACCATTCCAGCCGGAGAATAAAAATGAAAAAAGTTGTGATTTCCTGTGACCATGGCGCCGTTGATCTGAAAAATGAGATTATCCGTTTTTTTCAAAAGAAAAATTATGAGGTCACGGTGCTGGGAGCCCAGAACGCCGACGCTGTGGATTATCCCGACGTGGCGCTGGCCGCATGCAACGAATTCAAAAAAGGCGGCTATGAGTTCGGCGTTCTGCTTTGCGGCACGGGCATCGGCGTCACCATGGCGGCCAATAAGGTCAGGGGAATCCGCTGCGCGCTCATCTTCGATCTTTTTACCGCTGAAATGGCCAGGGCCCATAACAACGCCAACTTCATCGCCTTCGGCGGCAGGATTAAGTACAGCGTGCCGGTGACGGAGATGATTGAAAAATTCATGACAACGGCTTTTGCCGGCGACCGGCACGAACGAAGAATCAATAAGATCATGGCCATCGAAGACAAGTGCTGAAATCGATCAAAGCATTGCTGTCTTCTTTAAAAAAGGAGATATCTGTTTTTCAGGAATGCCCGGGTTGTTGTTTGGTCTTTATTTTTTCAAATCCGGGCTAATCGTGGAAATCATCTGCCGGGCCGGCCGGTTTGCCTTCCTTGGCCCAACGAGATCATCCGGATTCCGGCCCGACTTCGTTTTACCCATTTATCTTTTGAATCGCCTCAGATAAACGCCAATCGGGAAGAGCAGATACGTAAGCGAACTCCATCTTGGAATGAGCAGGGACAGGATGAAGGCTAAAAAGCATACCGCGATAAATAAAGAGCTTCTCTGCATGCCATCCTGAATCTTTTCCTGGTCGGCATCAGGCTCAATCAACCGGCCCTTTTTTGTTGCGTACAGCCAGTTCGCGCGGAAAAGCACGGCAATCATCATCATATTCCCGGCGAAAAATACTTCCGCCGTGGTTGACCCGCCGTAGTCGCCCACCAGGGATGTGGAAAAAGGAACGAGGACGACAAACATCAGAATAAAAATATTAATCCAGAGATGGATCGTATCCGTCCTTTTAATATAATGGTGCTGACGGTGGTGGGTGATCCAGAAGACGGCGGTCAGCAAAAAGCTGATCACATAATTGGAAAATTTCTGCGCCTGATTCATCAGGACGACATGCAGTTGCGTGTCCGTGAGTCGGATGTTTTCCGGAATGCTCAGGTTGACAACCAGCAGGGTCATCGCCACAGCAAAAACACCATCCGACAGGGCATTGATTCTGCTGACCGGCATGATTGATTTTGAATGATCCATCAGACCCTCCGGCGATATTGATCTTCTCGATTTTGCAGCAAACAAACCTCAATCCAGCCGCTTGCTTCCGTGGGGAAATACCGGTTTGACCCCGTTCTCATTCTTTCGAGACGCATCATGCTGTACCGGTCAACCACGGCCATATTCAATATTTCTTCAACGTCGCTGTGATGATAGCGCCTGATTTGCGGCAACCTGCACTGCCTGGCAATCGTGCCGAAAACCTTTCGGGGGATATCCGCCCGCCCGGACGCAATATCCTCGTCCGGCTTTAAAAATTCGAAGATGGCCCATTGCGGTTTAACCAGCCGCACAAGACTCTGGATCGACTCCGTCGTCAGGTAATAACTGATGCCTTCCAGCACTAATCCTGTGGGCTTCTTTACATCCCAGCCGGCAGCCGTAAGGCCGCGCTCCACGGATTCACTATTCAGCAGGTCCGCTTCAATGCAATGGATCTTGCTTTCGGACACGCCTCCCGGGTGCGCCAGTAAACCGGATTTCAAACCCATATTTTCCTGATCCAGTTCAAATACCGTCACGCGGGGGTAACGCTCGGCCACCTCAATGCCCAGAGCATCCAGACCCGCCCCGACAATCACCATCTGCCTACCGGCGACTTCATCGGAACAGCATGCCTCAATTAAACGAAAAACGCCGAATTTCCGGTTCTTGATCACCTCGTCATAGTGCGGCCAGATGTCGCGGCACTGTCCATACAACTCCCTGCCTTCTTCCAGCTCCAACCGGCTCAGGTAATTTTGGGCCCTTTCGCTCTGATAACACTCCTTTCCCGCCCAGAGCAAAACAAGCGCCGATGTGGATGATAATTTCGTCATATTTCCCCTGCATCCTTTGCCGGACGCGGTTTCAATAATACTTTTCAATGCCGCCGAAACCGAACAGCCTGTTCTTCCCGGTCATGGCGATGAAATGCCTCAGCCGTTTTTCAAATTCGGCGGGTCTTTTTCGAGCCCCGTCGATATAAGCAATGCGCATCCGTATGTAGGCCGGTGAGAACGATTCAAAGTTCCGCCAGGCGTTTTGATCAGCTTTAACAGCCGCCAGGATGTCCGGCGGCACTGCAAAAGGCTCATCCAGAACATTCCCCAGCGCGGAGAGCACATCCTTGATAACCTTACCTTCTTTAACCAGCTTTCTCAACCGTTCCTTATTCGCCTGGGAGTATGGACTCCCGGGTCTTCGGGGAGTAAATCTCTGCGCAAACCGGTCCCCGTCTATGCTCCTGGCGGTGCTGTCGATCCAGCCGAAACAGAGGGCCTCTTCCACCGCGTCGTTATAGGGGATACGCGGTTTGCCGGTATGCTTTTTGTAATAAACAAGCCAGACGTCCCTGTCGGACTTGTGGTGCTTCGTAAGCCACGCACGCCATTCTTTCCGATCCATCACATAGAGAAGTTTTGTTTCATCCAGGTTACTTTTCATGGAATGCCGATCCAATGAATGTCAATAGCAGGGCAGACTCATCGCATAACCAATGAACGATGCTCATTTTCTAATAAGACATCAGCTGAAACCATCGGTGAGCTGGCCGCTCTCCCCCTCGAGGCGCTGATCAAAGCATTCGGCGTTTCCTGCGGCCGCTGCCTTTTTGAGGCGGCCCGGGGCATCGACGAGAGCCCCATCGTTACCCACCGGAAGCCCAAATCAATCAGCCGGGAAAAAACTTTTCAAAAAACGTCCAAGACTGTCAGATGATTGCCCGAACGATTGCGGGACTGGACAGAGAAGCGGCGACGGACATGGCCGAAAGCGGTTACTCAGCCAGGACGGTGACGCTGAATGTTCGTTTTGATAGTTTTCACACCGTCTCACGTGCCTGTTCGCTTCAGCACGCCAACATCGGAAGAAGCATTCCGGAAGACGGCCTTTGCCTGTCTGAAACGGGTGGAACTGAACCGGCGGGTCAGGCTGACAGGCATCCCCGCCGGCAACCTGGAAAAACGCGACTGACCAGGGGGTGCCGCTATGCGGAGGGCCGCAATCTCAGACGGCAGCAATGGATGATCGTTTTGTCGCGCTGACATCTGTACTCGTGCAAAACCTTTTTGCGGGTTCGGTTATTTACCGCCTCCGCCCGGTAGGCCTCCTCCATTGCCCGGGCCGCCGACCTTAAATTCCTTGTCCTCGGGAATGAGAATCATAAGCAGGACATTCTCCCCTTGTTCCCAAACGTGGACCCGATAATCAAAAAGGATCTCATAATAGCCGCGAATATTGCCTTTGCTGTCTTTGATGGCAAATTGACCCATGTTGTTTTGGCTGATCCGGCTATTCCTGTCTAAATTCTTGAGATCTTTCACAAAGATCTCCCGGGCAAAATCCGTTTTTACTTTTCCACCCGGCAAAATATAAACATAGCCGGCTGCCGGCTCCAGCGGCATCTTGTCCGGGGTATACAAGACAATAATATCCTCGTAGACCTGGTCCGGGATGTTCGCGATCGGTTCGCTTTTAATGATCGCGCTGGAAAGGGCGCAGCCCTGTACCAAAAACATCAGACCCAACAGTACCAGTGTCCATTTCATGTTTGTTTTCATATCCGTTGCTCCTCCTGATTCTCTGAGGATTATTTTAATGCCCCATTGCGCATAGTCAATGGGGCCGCTGCAAAACGACAGCTTTATTGCTGCGGACAAATGGTTTGACAGCGGACCCCTTCGATTACAGGGCCAGTCTCAGCTTATTGATCCGGGCTTCGAATGTATAGTCGGAGCTTTTCACCAGCCCTCGCACAATCGTCATAGGAAGATCATCCTCGGCACCTGCGGCAAACGGATTGTAGGCGTCACCCGCATAAGCGATCACGAGATCGATCGCGCCACTCTCTTCGGCATGGCCGACCGTGACCGTCATGGCGACGGGTTCAACCAGATTCGGAATGAGCTTGTTCACGACCAGCTCCTCCAGGACCAGCTGGATATTGAAGATCTGCTTTTCGGGCAGGAACTGTTTCCCGCAGAACATCTCGATCCCCGCATTGAGGCTGTAGAGGTCGAACAGCCTGGATTGGATTTCAAATGTGAATGTTTTGATCCGGTGGATAAAGGCACGCGTCTTGTCCCGCTGTGGATGCTCGAAGATCTGCCGGGGTGTCCCTTCTTCATAGATAATCCCTTCATCCATATACAAAACGCGTTTTGAAACATCCCGGGCAAACTTCATTTCATGCGTGACGATCATCATCGTCATCCCGTCGAGGGCGAGTTTGCGGATGACGGCCAGCACTTCGCTGACCATGGTCGGATCGAGCGCGGACGTCGGCTCGTCGAACAGCACAATCTCCGGTCTCATGGCCAGGGTCCGGGCAATAGCCACCCGCTGCTTCTGGCCGCCCGACAACTCGTCGGGGTAGGCATATGCCTTTTCGGCGAGTCCCACTCTCGTCAGGAGCTTCATCCCCTCGTCAAAAGCTTCCTCGCGACTCATCTTTAAGAGATTGACCGGCCCGAGCATGATGTTTTCGATCACCATAAAATGCGAAAACAAATTGAAGGACTGAAAGACCATCCCCATTCGCTGGCGAAGCTTATAAACATCGGTTTCACGATCAAGAAGATTGATTCCGTCAATGATGATTTCGCCGCCGCTGGGCATCTCCAGCAGGTTGATGCAACGCAGCAGCGTGCTTTTGCCGCTCCCGGACGGTCCGATCACCGAAATGACTTCCCCCTTGCTGATTTCGACGTTGACATCCCTCAGAACGGCGAGATCGCCAAAGTTTTTGGATAAATGCTTCACGCTGATCATGGATTGCTAGCCCCTTTCACCACGCGCTTGCGCTGTTTCGGATCGACCCGCATTTCAATGCGCGACAACAGGTAAGCCATCAAATACGCAATGACAAAATAAATCAGGGCCGTCGCAATGAGCGGGAAAAAAGCTTCATACGTCCGGCTGCGGATGATGTCGCTCATCTTCGTCAAATCCTGAATCGCAATGTAACCTACCACCGACGTCATCTTGAGCATCGAGATAAATTCGCCTTTGAACACCGGCAGAACATGCCGCGCCGCCTGCGGAAACGTGATCTTCGTAAACACCTGCACCCGGTTAAACCCGATGGCATAGGCCGCTTCATGCTGCCCCTTGTCCACCGCATCAATGCCCGTCCGCATCATCTCCGATACATACGCGGCAAAGTTGATGGAAAAGCCGATGACCGCAACAATAATCGCATTGATATCCCAGCTTCCGAAGATGACGTAGTATAAAATCATTAAGAGTACGACAATCGGTGTGCCCTGAATCGCCCGGATAAAAGCCTTCGCCGGCATATTCGCCCATCGCGTCTTCGCCCGGCGCATCATGCACACGCCAAACCCCAAGAGCGTCCCGAAAATCGCTGACAAAATGGAAATCAACACCGTCACCCACAAACCCTGCCCCACCAGCTTGTAGCGGTCCTCCACCACAAACGTCCTCCGGAAGCTCTGCACCAGGCCCGACCAGATCCCCCCGCTGCCTTTCCCCGCACCGGCCGCTGACATGACCATGACGGCCACGCCGCCTTTATAATCAGGAACACTGAACAATACCGACTTCGCCCGCTCTTCGGTAACAATAATCCCTCCCGCGCCCATATCGTTTTTCCCCGATACCAGAGACGGGATGATTGCTGCGAAATCCATATCCGTTATTTCCAGGCTGCAGCCGAGTTTTTGAGCGATAATCATGGCGATCTCGATATCATAACCCGCCATCCTGCCATCTTTGACGTAGGCAAAGGGAGCGAGATTGCCATTCGTGGCCAGCCGGATTACGCCGTTTTTATTTTCGAGTTTAAAATCCGGAAGAACTTTCACGGCGTCATTCGTGCCGAACCACTTTTCCTCCAGCTTTTTGATGCTGCCGTCATTCATCAACTCCCTTAGCACGGCATTGACCTGCCGATGAAGATCGGCCTGGGGCTTGGCGAAGGCAAATGCATAACCGTCCGAGGTCAAGAGCTTCTTCAAGGTTGCCAGGCCGCTCGAATGGTTGACGATGTCTCTCGCGATCGGTTCATCGACCAGGAAACCCGCAATTTTGCCGGTCTTGAGCGCCTCGGTCTGATCGGAAAAATTATTAAAATATTCCGGCAGCGCTTTAGGATTATGGCGATTCAGCACACCGTCATAGGTGGAACCGGTCAGGACACCAACCTTCCTTCCGGAAAGTTCGGCTAGATTCTGAATATTGATTAAGGCCTTGCGCGCCGAACTCACGCGAATCATGACGGCGATGCCGCCTTTGTAATTGGGAGTGGTGAACAGGACCGATTTGGCGCGCTCATCGGTGACCGTGATGCCGCAGGCCGCCATATCACTTTTCCCGGATATCAGAGACGGGATAATCGCCGCGATATCCATGTCGATAATCTCGAGCTGATAGCCGAGTTTGGCACAGATGATCGTGGCGATCTCGATATCGTATCCGACGATCCTGCCGTCTTTGAGATAAGCAAAAGGCGCCATGCCGCTGTTGGTCGCAAGGCGAATGATTCCTTTTCTTCCATCTTGCCTGATATCCGGAAGAACCTTGGCCGCTTCGACTGTTCCAAACCAGCGGGCGTCGATCTTCTTCAGTGTCCCGTCTTCCTTCATTTCCCTGAGCACGGCATTAATTTCTTTTTGCAGCCGGCTCCGGCTCCTGGAAAGCGCAAACGCGTAACCGTCCGACGTCAGCAATTCTTTTAAGACAGTCACCCCGTCGGTATGGTTCATAATGTCCCGCGCCATCGGTTCATCAATCAGAAAGGCTGCGATCTTTCGGGCCTTGAGCGCCTCGGCCTGATCGGGAAAGTTGTTAAAATACTCGGGAACCGCCTGCGGATTCTTGCTTTTCAGCACACTGTCGTAAGCGGAGCCGGTCACGATGCCGACCTTTTTGCCGGCGAGATCGGAAAGCGCCGTAACGGGGCTCTCAACTCCTGCGGCTGAATCCGCCGCGATGACGACGATCGTGCCGCCCTGATAATAAGGAATGCTGAACAGCACCGACTTGGCGCGCTCCGGCGTAATGGTGATAAAATCGCCTGCCATATCCGTTTTGCCGGAAACCAGAGACGGGATAATGGCCGCAAAATCCATGTCCATAATTTCCAGCTTTTTCCCGAGTTTCGAAGCAACCATCATCGCCACTTCGATATCATACCCGACGAGTTTTCCGTTCTTGACATAAACAAACGGTGCGCTGTCACTGTTGGTGGCAAAACGGATGATTCCGTTTTTGCCGTCGAGATTGAAATCCGGAAGCACCTTGGCCTCGTCATTTCCGCCGAACCATTTGTCTTCCAGTTTCTGAAATGTTCCGTCGCTTTTCAACTGCTCAAGAATGGCATTAACCTGTTTGTGCAGCGACGGCTGACTTTTGGAAAAGGCAAAAGCGTACTCATTGGAAGCGAGCCATTTTTTGAGATAGGTCACGCCCGGTGTCTCACGGATCATTCCCTTCGCAAACACTTCGTCCGCCAGAAAACCTGATATCTTCCCCGATTTGACGGCCTCGATCTGATCCGTAAATGTTGTGAAATACATGGGAACAGCTTTCGGGATGGAGTGCTTCAATACGTCTTCATACGTCGTTCCTGTCTGAACGCCGACTTTCTTGCCAGCCAGCTCGGCGATATCCGTAATCGATTTTGCTGCCTTCGGGGCCAGCCGGTCCTTACGGACAAGAAACGAAACTTCCGAATCGACATACGTATCGGAGAAAAGCATGATTTTGCTGCGTTCGGGCGTCGCATTCAAATTGGCGATGAGCAGATCGATCTTTCCGGACTGTGCAGCGGCAATAATGGCCGGAAACTCGATGATGGAAAACGTGAACTTCGCATTGAGGAACAGAGCCAGCCGTTTGGCGAACTCGATATCAAAACCCGTCAACTGACGGTTAGCGTAAAAATTCATCGGTTCGTTGCGGCCGTCGGTCCCGATTTTCAATGTCATTGTGGGATGCGAGGGTTCCGGCAGATCGGGCATGGTCAGGTTCTTCCCCAGGAGCCACCGGTCGTACATGTCCTGGTACGTCCCGTCCGCCTTGTACTTTTTGATAAATTCGTTGACTTTCTTAATCAGGGCCTCCCGTCCGAAGGCTGTCCCGACGACGATGAATTCATCTCCGACCTTCTCATCCATCAAGGCCAGGTCGGGGTTGTGGACGACCACATACTGCAGGGCGTGCCGGTCAAAGGCAAAGGCATCGATCTTCCCGTACTTGACACTCAGATATCCGTCCGGGAGAGATTGGTGGTATTCTATTTTGGAAAGGGGGAATTTGGCTTCGACCGCCGACATGGCGGCCGTGCCCTGCGGCACTCCGATGGTGTACTCGGGGGCGTTGAGCTCAGTCGGACTGGACAGGATACGCCGAGCTTCGTGATCAGAGGAGCATCCGAGCAGGATCAAAAGGGCAAATAATGCTGTCAGAGCCAAACTCTTCCTGCTTTTTTTTGCCCGAAACCCTCTCACGAGATATGCCCCTTTAGTCGATCCGCACGCCGATTTGAACGCCGCCGCACTATGGCAAAATGCCTTCATCTTTGCAACGGAATATTTGCGTCTGAAGAAGGCGGCACGCTATTTCGTTTCCCGCACAAATTCCTTGATCACAGTCATCCTCATCACATCCCGATTGTCAGGCGGCGGCCCCTTTCACCGCCCGTTTGCGCTGTTTCGGATCGACCCGGATTTCAATGCGCGACAACAGGTAAGCCATCAAATACGCAATGACAAAATAAATCAGGGCCGTCGCAATGAGCGGGAAAAAAGCCTCGTACGTCCGGCTGCGGATGATGTCGCTCATCTTCGTCAAATCCTGAATCGCAATGTACCCCACCACCGACGTCATCTTCAGCATCGAGATAAATTCGCCCTTGAATACCGGCAGAACATGCCGCGCCGCCTGCGGAAACGTGATCTTCGTAAACACCTGCACCCGGTTGAACCCGATGGCATAGGCCGCTTCATGCTGCCCCTTGTCCACGGCGTCAATGCCCGTCCGCATCATCTCCGATACATACGCGGCAAAGTTGATGGAAAAGCCGATGACCGCAACAATGATCGCATTGATGTCCCAGCTTCCGAAGATGACGTAGTATAAAATCATTAAGAGTACGACAATCGGCGTGCCCTGAATCGCCCGGATAAAAGCCTTCGCCGGCATATTCGCCCACCTGGTCTTCGCCCGGCGCATCATGCACACACCAAACCCCAACAGCGTCCCGAAAATCGCCGACAAAATGGAAATCACCACCGTCACCCACAAACCCTGCCCCACCAGCTTGTAGCGGTCTTCCACCACAAATGTCCTCTTAAAGCTCTGCACCAGGCCCGACCAGATACCGCCGCTGCCGGTTTTCTCACCCCCGCCAGTCCGGCCTGTCGCAACAACAACGACCGTCCCGCCTTCGTAATACGGGATACTGAACAATACCGCCTTGGCCCGTTCCGGAGTAATGGCGATGAAGTCGCCGGCCATGTCGGTTTTGCCCGAAACCAGAGAAGGAATAATGGCTGCGAAATCCATGTCCATGATTTGCAGTTTATAACCGAGCTTCGAAGCAATAATCATCGCGACTTCAATATCAAATCCGACCATTTTGCCGCTCTTGATATAGACAAACGGTTCGCTGGCGCTGTTGGTGGCAAACCGGATCACCCCGTTTTTGCCGTCCAGCTTGATGTCCGGAAGCACCTTGGCCTGTTCATCCGCACCAAACCATTTTTCGTCCAGGCTCTTCAATGTGCCGTCGTCCTTCATCCGTTGCAAAACGGTGTTGACCTCTTCCTGCAGTTCGGGCTTGTTCCTGGGAAAGGCGAACGCACAATTGTTGGCCCTCAGCCTTTGGGGAAGATACGTGAGACCCGGCGTCTGGCGGGCCAGACACTTGATCACCACTTCGTCCACCAGGAACCCGGTGATTTTTCCCGATTTGAGCGCTTCAACCTCATCCGTAATGGTTGAAAAGTGAACCGGGATAGCGTCCGAAACGGCCTCCTTCAGAACATCCTCATAGATCGTGCCTGTTTTAACGCCGACCTTCCTGCCGGCCAGTTGAGAAAGCTGTGTGATGACGTCGGCAGAGTTGGCGGAGTCGGCCGGAAGACGGTCTTTGCGGACGAGAAAAGAGATCTCCGAATCGACATAGGTGTCGGAGAAAAGCATCATCTTCCGGCGCTCCGGCGTCGCGTTCAGATTGGCAATAAGCAGGTCGATTTTCCCGGTTAAGGCGGCGGCGACGATGGCGGGATACTCGATGATGGAAAAATTACACCTGGCATTGAGATAATAGGAGAGACGTTTGGCAAACTCGACATCAAACCCGGTCAACCGGCCATTAGCATAAAAATTCATCGGTTCGTTCACGCCCGTCGTTCCGATTTTCAGGGTCATCGTGGGGTGAGCAGGCTCCGGCAGATCGGGCATTTGCAGGTTCTTTCCCAGAATCCAGCGCTCATACATGTCCCGGTAGGTCCCATCCGCCCGGTATTGCCTGATGAACGCATTGACTTTTTGAATCAAATCCTCCCTGCCCAGGGCGGAACCGACAACGATGAACTCGTCACCGACTTTCCCATCCATCAAGGTCAGGTCGGGATTGCGCAGGGTGGCATACTGTAATGCGTGACGGTCAAAGGCAAAGGCATCGATTTTCCCAAACTTGACCGACAGGTAGCCGTCGGCAATGGACTGGAAATATTCAATTCTGCATTTCGGAAATTGTTTTTCGACAAAGGTCGTAGACGCTGCGGACTGCGGAACGCCGATGGCATAGCCGGCTGAATTCATCTGCCCCGGCTGGTGTAAGACGGGTTTGCTTTCGGGTCCACCCGAGCATCCGAAAAGAAGGCAAAAAACAACAAGGGCAAAAAAGGCCATGCCCTTTTTGCCATTTTTTTTGCACCGGCTCCCCACTCTTTACCGTATCTCCCATGATGAAGTATCACGCCCGTGATAACGCGCAGAAACACTATGGCAAAACCAGAACATCTTTGCAATGGAATAAATGATTGATCAATGACCGCAAAAGGGAAGTCTTTATCTACAAGGGTGGCCGTTGAAACCGGGGCCTGCCTTTGCTCAATGTCCTCGACTGTGGCGCTACAGCTCATTGCGCGACAGCCAAAAACTCGCTTTCGGCTCAAACAGTTTGGCCGCCTGGTGCTCCACAACGCCTCGCGCCACAACGTTTCGGCCATAATCCGCTCACGGTATGGGCCGGTTCAACTGCCACCTTTAAGAATTGGGGTCTTGAAATATCAGTTTTCTTCCGAATTATTTAACGTCTTGCTGACTGTGCTTTTTGATTTTCTTTTCCCCCTCTGGTATCCCTTTACCGAGCATAAAAAAACCGGAGCCATCGGCATGATGGTTCCGGCAGGAAATTTTTTTTCCTAATATTTATTCTATGCAGCCAGATAATGACGAATTTCCACAAGCGTTCCGGACTTGACCATTTGTTCGGCCGCCTTTAACAATTCGGCCGTAACTTTCTCCGACACATAATCTTCGCCGCAGTTCGGACATACCTGGGCAGGCACGCCCTTGACCACATAAGTCAACTCTCCACGTTCCAGTGTGATTGTTGTGGTTCCCGAAATGGTTTCCGCCTGCCTGCAGATGACACATTTCATAATATTCTCCTTTTAAAATCAACAGACCATTTTTCTGTATCCGGCTCATAAACGGTAACGACGATTATTTCATTATCCACCGCGTTGTCCGCAGCAACAACGTGGATCGGCCGCTCACTGATCCACCCGAGAATCAAACGGCTTGGATAAGGTTTGTCGTCAACATATGCTTCAATCGTTTCACCTTGCATCAATATGTTGCGCACATCGGTTTCATTAACGTTTCTCTGGAACATTCTTTTAACCGCATGGGTGCGATATATGATGTGCGTCGATTCATCCAATTTTTTGGACTCCATCATTCAAGTAATGGAACGTGGCTAATGTTCCGAAAATAAAAGAAATAAGTCAAGAAAAAATATGCAGAAAAAATATACTGCTGACATTCTTTTAATCCGGACTGATAACCTGACCAACTGAAGGTGCGCATTACAAAAAAAGCCGGAGTCATCGATTGCGGTGACTCCGGCTGAAAGGAAGTGAGAAGGAGGGGTATTTTTTCTCACTCTCCGCTATTCATTCCCCATGACTAAGACGGGTCGTTATTTGTTCTTCCTGGCATCACCATCAACCTTACCCCAGTATCGTCTTCAAGTCCTCATCCGGCGTGGTAATCGGCTTGATCGCAAAATTCTGCACCAGCACGTTTAACACGTTGGGGGTGATGAATGCGGGGAGCGTGGGCCCCAGGCGGATGTCTTTGATGCCGAGGTAAAGGAGCGTCAGCAAAATCGCCACGGCCTTTTGTTCATACCAGGACAAAATCATGGACAGGGGCAGATCGTTGACGCCGCAATTAAACGCCTTCGATAAAGCAACGGCAATCTGGATGGCCGAATAAGCGTCGTTGCACTGGCCGATATCCAGAAGCCGCGGAATCCCGCCGATGTCACCCAGTTCCTGATCGAAGAAACGGAACTTGCCGCAGGCCAGCGTCAGGACAACCGTATCTTTGGGCGCTTTTTCCACAAACTCGGTGTAGTAATTCCGTCCGGGTTTGGCGCCGTCGCAGCCGGCGACTAAAAAGAAATGACGGATGGCCTTGCCTTTGACCGCTTCAATGACTTTGTCCGCCACGCCCATGACGGCGTTTCTGGCAAATCCTACCATGACCGATTTGCCGTCGGTATCTGCGGTAAAACCGGGCAGTTCCAGCGCTTTTTGGATCACCGGTCCGAAGTTGCCATCGTCGATATGGGCCACACCCGGCCAGCCGACCAGGCCTGTGGTGAAGATATTCGCGGCATAGGTGTCGCGCGGCCTCTGAATACAGTTGGTCGTCATCAGGATCGCGCCGGGAAATTCGGCAAATTCTTTGGCCTGATTCTGCCAGGCCGTTCCGTAATGTCCGTAGAAGTGAGGGTACTTTTTCAGTTCCGGATAACCGTGCGCCGGAAGCATTTCACCGTGCGTATAAATATTGATGCCCTTACCTTCGGTTTGCTTGAGCAGTTCGGATAAATCTTTCAAATCGTGCCCGGAAATCAGAATCGCCTTCCCTTGTTTGGCCCCCAGCGGAACCTTTGTCGGCACAGGATGGCCAAAAGCCGTCGTATTCCCCGCGTCGAGCAGTTCCATTGTGCGCAGATTGATTTCGCCGCACTTCAAAACCTGGCCAACCCAACCGTTCAGATCCAGGTTCTCCCGGGCAATGGCCGCAAGCGCTTCCTGCAGGAAAGTGTAAACCTTCTCGTCTTCCTGCCCCAGAATTTGCGCATGGTCCGCATAGGCGGCCACACCTTTGACGCCGAAGAGCAAAATGTGTTTGAGCGACTGAATATCCGCATTGGCTGCCGCATCCGCTTTGAGCGATGCGATCGGGGCCTGTGCCACCAGCCCGGCAATGGTCGATTGCGGTTTGAAAGTCACGGCGGCGGTTTTTCCATCGATGGTTGCCCCGGCTTTTTCAGCTTTTTCTTTGAGGGCATCGCGCAGGCTCACGCATTGGCCAATGAGATCAACAAAGCGCGCCGGATCGAAATCCACATTGGTGAGGGTTGAAAAAAGTGCTTTGGCCGTAAAGACATTCACCTTCGGATCGTTAATGCCCGCCTTGCGGGCGTCGACCGCCACGATCGACAAACCCTGAAGCGCGTAGACCAGAATATCCTGAAGCGCGGCCACATCCGCGTCCTTGCCGCATACGCCGCCTTTCATACATCCTTCGCCCTTTGCCGTCTGCTCGCACTGATAACAAAACATCGCTCGGTTTTCCATTGACTCTCTCCTTTTATTTTTTAGTTTTTTTGATCTTCATTTTGAAGGCACTATATTTAAAGTAAGATAGTTGCGCCTTGACTTAAGTCAAACTTCAGTGATATTTTTCAGGGAAAGGAAAAACCATGGACATCCTATCCATCATTGCCTCGATCCCGCTGTTTGCCGGCCTGTCCCCCAGGCAATGCGCCGCGCTGGGGGCTATCGCCATCCGGAAATATTATTCACGGGGGCAAAATTTTTTTTCGGAAGGCGACGACGCCATCGGCTTTTATATTATCCTTTCCGGCAAAGTAAAAATTTTTAAACTCTCGCCTGAAGGCAAGGAGCAGATCTTTCACATCCTGGAAGATCACGAACCGTTTGGCGAAGCCGCCGTTTTTGCCGGGGAGCATTATCCCGCCTCGGCTCAGGCGCTGTCCGAAACCCCTGTCCTTTTCTTCCCGACGCAGAAATTTATCGAGCTGATCACACGCGAACCGTCGCTTGCCCTTTCCATGCTGGCCCTTCTGTCCATGCGCCTGCGCAAACTCACCTTGCTGGTCGAAAATCTGTCGCTTAAAGAAGTGCCGGGGAGACTGGCGGCTTATCTGCTCTTCCTCGATGAGCGCAACGAATCAACGCCCGTCATCGCGCTGGAGGTTTCGAAAAATCAGATGGCCGGTCTTTTGGGCACCATCCCGGAAACGCTCTCCCGCATCCTGAAGCGCATGGCGGATGAAAAATTGATTAAGGCGGATTCCCGCACGATTTCGATTCTGAATAAAAAAGGACTGTTGGAACTGGCGGAAGGAAGCAGAAGACTGGCCTGACGCCGATCCCGGGCCCGGCAAACGGCCGGAATGTGAGTGACTCTGTTTAATCAGAATTCAGAGGAAATACGATGGCTGATGTGCTTGATAAAAAGAAGATCCGTCAGGTTTTCCGCAATGTGCAGAAGCATCAGCATATTGAGACGCTCATTCGCCAATTCTCTTCCAATAAGGAAGATATTCGTCTCAACGCCCTGGATCCGATTGATCTCTCCAGCTGCCGCAACGTCCTGGAGCTGGGTTGCGCCTTTGGCGCATTTACGGGATCCCTGAAGGGACGGCTTCATCCGGAGGCGGCTATTACCGGTTTGGACATCGTTGCCGAATACGAACCTTTTTTTCTGGAATCCTGCGGGCGCGCCGGTTACCGGGGAACCTTTCTGTCGACCGGCGTCCAGACCATAAAAAAGTACCCGTCTGCTTCGTTTGATTTAATCATTTGCAGCTACGCCCTGTATTTCTTTGTCGACATGATCCCGGAAATTGCCCGCGTTTTGAAGACGAATGGGATCTTCATCACGATCACGCATGATCTGTGCAACATGCAGGAACTCATCCACATCACCCGCAAGACATTAAAAGAACACCGCCTGCTGGCCGATAACCATCTCCTGCCCATTGAAGTCATCATCCAGCAATTTTCCGCTGACAACGGCGAAAGGCTGCTGGAGCCATTTTTCGGCCGGATCCGGAAATTTAATTTTAAAAATTCCCTGGTTTTCCAGCCCTGGGACATTTACTTCTTTATCGATTACTATCAGTTTAAAAGCCCGTTTTTTCTCGTCGGAACCGGCGCCGAGAAAAAAAATATCGTGAATAAACTTTTACACAAGCTGCAGGATATCGGCGCCCAGAACAAAGTCATTACGATGTGTAAAGACGACGCCATTTTTATATGCTCACAACCCCATTTTTTAAAGGAAAAACCATGAAGAAGCAACGTAAGTTCTGCCTTTACTGCGGGGGGCAAATCACCAAGAAAAAAGAAGATCATGTCCTCAGGGACTGCTGTTCCGCCTGCAATAGCTTTTTTTATGATAATCCCTTGCCGGTTGTCTCGGCTATCGTGGATGATTCCCGGCAGATTCTTCTGGTCAAACGCGACCGGGCGCCCTTCAAGGGCCACTGGTGCCTGCCGACCGGCTTTGCGGAAGCGGGGGAAAGCATCGAAGATGCCGCCCTGCGCGAGCTGCACGAAGAAACGGGTCTGAAGGGCCGCATCAGCAGGCTGCTGGATGTTGATTCCTATAAAAGCCGTTTTTACGGCGATCTGCTCTTTTTGACCTTCGTCGTGGATAAAGCCGGCGGAAAACTTGCGGCTGGCGACGACAGCGCCCAGGCAAGATTCTGGCCGATTCACGAGATTCCGCCGCTGGCCTTCCGCTCCAACAGGCACGCGCTGGAAACCTATATCAAGAGCAAGAAGGATTACTGGGCCATTCTGGACGCGCTCGAGCATCGGAATGACAAAACACGCCCGCCACGCGGGGCAGCCAATTCGATGACGCGACGTCTGATTAATGTCATCCTGAAAAATAAGGAAAAAATGATCCGGCAGTGGATAGAAGATATGACGACCAATCCGTCCACGGATGAATACCGACCTTATGAAAACCGGGTGCTCTACAATATCTGCGATAAAATCATCTCACAGATTACCCTCTGGCTGGGTCATGCCTATGATATCGACCGCATTAAGAATTTTTATACAAAACTGGGGCGGGAAAGAAAGAAGGCGGGCGTCAGAATCAGCGGAGTGCTGAGCGCTCTGAGCCTGATTCGCAAGCATATCTGGGATGTCGCCCTGGCCCAGGGCGCCCTGCAAAAAAACCTGGATCTTTACATGACCTTTGAACTTCAAAGGCGCATGACCATTTTTTTCGACCTGGCCACTTTCTACATCACGCGGGGTTATGAAAGAAAATAAAGACAGGACCGGAAAGAAATGTGCCGCCGGGGGACTCTGTTCATTCCCGGAGCGGCACATTCTAAAGGGGGAAGGGACTAAAAATCTTTAAATTCATCCTTATCAAAGGGAATAACCTGCTCCGGCCTTACGGGCCTTGATTTTGCTGCCGGCGCGGTGATGGCTCTTCTCTTGATATCCTTTCCGTGAACAACCGGACCGGGCAGTGCCTTGCCGCGGGGGGGAATCGTTTTAACCGGTGCTTTTTTAACGACTTTCCCTGACGACGCAAACTGTGATTTCCCTATGGATGCAGCATGGGCCACATGAATATCAGCGCCGATAATATTGGCCAATCCTTCCATCCGCTTTTCCAGCTGATTCACTTCCGCATTCATTGATTCTGCGGCGGCAGCTGAAGATTCAGCGTTGTACGCAGCCTGCTGGACAACCTTGTCCATTTCGGCCACGGCTCGGTTGATTTGCGCAATCCCATGCGCCTGTTCCTGAGAGGCGGTGGCGATTTCATCGACCAGCTGGCTTATTTTTGTTGAAGAAGCAATATTGTCTTTAAACGCTTCCTGCGTAGAACTGGTTAATTCGTTGCCGTTTTTTACGGCTTTCATGGTGTTCTCGATGAGTTCGCTGGTATTTTTGGCAGCCTCTGCCGATCTCATGGCCAGGTTGCGAACCTCATCGGCGACCACGGCAAAGCCTGCCCCGGCTTCGCCGGCACGCGCCGCTTCCACCGCGGCGTTCAAAGCCAGAAGATTGGTCTGGAAAGCGATTTCATCGATTGTTTTAATAATCTTTCCCGTTTCTTCCGAGGATTTGGTAATTTCGGCAATGGCCTTGGCCATATCATCCATGTGCCGGTTCACTTTTTCAACGATGTGTCCCGCCTCCTGCATCATGGCTCTGGCCTGCGAAGCATTGTCCGCATTCTGCTTCGTCATGGACGATAATTCTTCCAGGGAGGAAGAGGTTTCCTCCAGAGAAGATGCCTGAGTACTTGCTCCGTCAGCCAGCTGCTGGGCAGAGGAAAATACCTGGGCGGAACCGGAGGAAACATTACTGATCACTTCCGATAGTCCCTTGATTTCCTTTTCCGTTGTTCCAACAACTTTATGGCCGATGAAGATGCCCAAAAGAATCGTGACGATCACGCCGATGAACGTGAAGAAACCGGTTATCCTCATATATGTATTCACGCCCGGTATGTCCGTGCTGTCGATATAATAAAGCTGATAAAGAGCGATTATGCCTATCAAAGCCATGATCACGGCCGTGATGATGAACATACTGACAATTTTCATTTTTAGTTTCATTTCGGACATATTTCACTCCTCAATATTTTTAGATGTCGTTTGATGCTGCGTTTGTTTTTTCCAGAGCGGCCACATCATCGGCGTTCATCACGCGATCGATATCCAGCAGAATTTTGATTTTGCCGCCGGCTTTGGCCATTCCCAGAATGTAATCGGTGTTTAAACGAGTCCCGAAATTGGGTGTGTCCTCAATGTCAGCGCCCTTAATGTTTAAAACTTCGGAAACGGAATCCACGAGAATGCCGATCAGAATATGTCCATTATCCTTGGCGATCTCAATAACAATGATACAGGTCCGCTCGGTATATTCCATGGCCGGCAGGCCGAATTTGAGCCTGAGATCAATGACCGGAATGACTTTGCCGCGCAAATTGATAACGCCTTTAACGTGCGCAGGCGTCTGAGGCACCGCCGTGATCGTGATCATACCGATGATTTCTTTTACTTTCAGAATACCGATGCCATATTCTTCTTCGGCAAGGCTGAATGTTAAATATTTACCCTCCCGGGTATTTGTTTTTTCTTCCCTCATGTCGGCTACAACGGCTGCTTTCATTGGCATACCTCCAATTTATAATGCTTTCAAAAATGACTTTTTCGACACATTTCCGTATTTTCAAAATCTATAACGGCTTTTTTTAAAAATACTTGAGGTCTAACCGGCGGATTATTGCCGTTGGCGATGAATAATTAAATTATTAATCAGAACGTCCTGATTAAAACATTTACCAGGAAGTTTTAATGCATGTTTCGCGCCAAACTCGCCGATGTGCTTACTTTTTCATCCATGGATCAATGAACGCACAGCGCCTGTCAGAATTGTAAGTTTTACCTGCCCTGCCGACAAATTATATTGACATGCCGGAGAGCTTTTCCTATACTGACGGTCAGTAAAAAAGAAATTTCTGATCAGGTGTTTACGTTGCCTGATAATATTTCTGGGCTTTAATTTTTAAGACAGAATGAGTCCGATATCTATTCGGATAAAACCATACAAGGAAATGGAAGGACGTTTTTATGATTACTGTAAACATTGATGGGAAAGACTGTTTAACAGTCAACGGCTTGACGATTATCGACGCTGCCCGGTCTCACGGAATCGATATCCCCTCTCTGGGATATGATCCACGTGTCAGCCCCCCGAGTAATTTTGAAGCCGCATTTGTAGAAGTAACCGACGGGGTCAAGATCCGGTTTGCCTCCGCAACGTCCACACCCGTGGCAGACGGCATGGTCATCCGCACCCAATCTGAAGCGCTCGACAGCTACCGGAAGATTTACCTTCAGGCGCTCCTGCGTCATCATTGGGGCGACTGTGTCGCGCCCTGTGTTTCGCGCTGCCCGGCGCATATCGACATCCAGAAATATATTTACCACGTCAGTTGTGGAAATTTCGCAGAGGCGCTGGCCGTCATCAAAGACGCGAACCCGCTCCCCGCTGTCTGTGGCCGCGTCTGTCCTCACCCCTGCGAAGCCGATTGCCGCCGCAATGCACTGGACTCCGCAGTCAATATCAACGGAATCAAGCGTTTTGTCGCCGACTGGGACACGTTCCAGTTACAGCCTTACGAGCCTGAATGTCTGCCGGACACGGGACACAAAATCGCGATCATCGGCGCCGGCCCCGCGGGACTTACCGCCGCCTGGTTTTTGCGGCGGATGGGGCATGCCGTTACGATTTTTGAAATGCAGGAAGCGGCAGGCGGCATGCTGCGCTGGGGCATTCCCTATTATCGTCTTCCGGAAAAAGATCTGGACGCGGAAATTCAATCCATTCTCAACCTGGGGGTTGATATTCATTACCATAAAAAACTGGGACAGGATTTCACGCTGGAATCGCTCAAGCGGGACGGATTTGAAGCAGTTTTTCTGGGTCTTGGCGCACAAAAAGCAACCCTGATGGGCGCAAAAGGCGAAGACACGCCCGGTGTCCTGTCCGGTCTTGATTTTCTCGCAAAACTCGCGCGCGGAGAAAAACCCGTCCTCGGCAACCGCGTCATCGTGATCGGCGGCGGCAATACCGCCATGGACGCGGCCCGCAGTGCCGTTCGCCTGGGAGTCCGGGAAGTCATCGTAGCCTATCGCCGTACGCGCCAGGAAATGCCCGCCCAGCCTGTTGAAATTGAAGAAGCTATCGAGGAAGGCGTCAACATGCAGTTTCTCACCGCTCCCGTTTCCATCAAAGCATCGGGGGACGCTCTGCAACTGACTTGCGTAAAAATGGCTTTGGGCGAACCGGACAAAAGCGGCAGGCGGCGTCCCGTCCCTCAGGAAGGCTCCGAATTCACACTGACGGCTTCAACCATCATCTCCGCCATCGGCCAGGCTGTGGATGGCTTTTGTATCGGAGACAAGACGTTAATCGACAAATGGGGCAACGTGGTCGTGAATCCGCAAACCCTGCAAACCGCCGCCCCGTGGATTTTCTCCGGCGGCGACTGCGTCACCGGCCCGGATATTGCGATTGCCGCCATCGGCGCGGGTAAATGCGCCGCAGCATCCATCGATGAATTTGTGCGAACAGGCTCCGTCACTGTCAAAGATGAACCATATACCTGCACCAAGGGCAAGTGGAAGGATCTGCCTGCGGAGACATTCAAAGGCATCGAGCATGCCGACCGCCTGGAGGTGCCGGTTTTAGAACCAAAGATCCGGAAAACGAATTTTGATGAATCCTCCACTACCTGGAATCAGGAGAACGCCATGGCGGAAGCCTCCCGCTGTCTTGCCTGCGGCTGTACGGAACGCTACGACTGCGAACTGAGGGGCTATGCCAGCGACTACGGCGTCGAACAGGATCTGACGCAGCCGGCAAGACCCCTGCCCATCGACGAAAACCATCCCATCATCACACGGGATCCCGGCAAATGTATTTTGTGCGGCTTGTGTCTGAAAGTCTGCCGCGAAATGGAGGGCGTCTCGGCACTGAGCTTCTATGAAACCAATGATGTTTTAACGATCGGCCCCAACGACCATCGGCCTCTGGATTTGACCGTTTGCGTGGCCTGCGGCCACTGCGCCATGGTCTGCCCCACCGGTGCGCTCACACTGAAACCGGCCTTACCCGACGTTTACCGCGCGCTGAAAGATCCGCAATTGACGGTTGTCGCGCAAATCGCTCCGGCCGTGCGCGCCGCTTTTGGCGAAGCATACGGTATCAAGGGCGCCGATGTCCTGCCGGTTTTGAGCGCCTGCCTGAAACAACTGGGATTTAATTTTGTATTCGATACCTGCTGGGCGGCCGATCTGACCATCATGGAAGAAGGCACGGAATTTCTGTCACGCCTGGCCGAAGGCGGTGTTTTACCGCAGATTACCTCCTGCTGTCCGGCCTGGGTGAATTACTGCGAAAAAATGGCGCCGGATATTTTGCCTCATCTGTCCTCCTGTAAATCGCCGCAGCAGATGTTCGGCGCGGTGATGAAGCAGTATTTTGCGAAGGAACTCAAGATGCGACCTGAACTGCTGTACTTTGTATCCATTATGCCCTGCAACGCCAAAAAATATGAGTCCATGCGCCCTGAGTTCAAAACGGATCATCTCCAGGATGTTGATAAAGTCCTGACCACCTGGGATATCATGACCATGCTGGCCGAAAAAAATATTGATCCGCGCGTGATCAAACCTGTTCCGGTAGACGCATTCTTTGGAAAGGTCTCCGGCGCGGGAATTATTTTCGGCGCCAGCGGCGGTGTGGCGGAAGCGGCGCTTCGCCTGGCCGCGGAACGCGTCATGGGCAAGCGAATGGAAAGCTTCAACTATGAAGGCGTCCGCGGACTTCAGGGCGTCAAGGAAACAACCATTGCCCTGGGCAACTCCCAGGTCCGGCTGGCCGTGGTCAGCGGCCTGCAAAATGCCCAAAAGCTGATCGACCGGATGCGATCAGGCGACGCTCCCTATGATCTGATTGAAGTGATGGCCTGTCCCGGCGGCTGCATCAATGGCTCCGGCAATCCTGCACCGCTTTTGAAAGGCGGCGCGGAACAGCGCCTCGACGTCCTCTACCGCCTGGATCAGGAATCGCCCATCCGCACCAGCCAGGATAATCCTTCCGTTCAGGCCATTTATACGAACTGGCTGGGCGAACCGGACAGCGAAACGTCACATCATGCCCTGCATACAACGTATAAGCGCCGCTCCATGCGTGTACAGGACGTTAAGGCAGACGTGGTGCAGGACCTGCCGGTGGTCGATGTGGGCGTATGCATCGGCACCAATTGTTACATCAAGGGTTCCTGGAAACTGCTCGAAGGATTAGCCGCCGAGTTAAGACGGCGGGGGCTGACGGAGCGTTTCCGCGTGAAAGCGCGTTTCTGCACAGGCCAGTGCGAAGGCGGACCCAATGTGGCCATCGGTAATAAAATCATCTCCGTGGAGGATCTGGACCAGGCCGGTGCATTTATCGACACGCACCTGATGCCGCTGATCCCCCCGGAAGAAGCGGGAAAATAAAATGCTTTTAATAACGATTTGCGTCGGGAGTTCATGCAGCCTGCGTGGCTCAGACGAATTGGCAACGGCGCTGTTTCGTCTGATCGAAAAAGAAAAACTCGAAGGCCTGGTGGATATCGTGGGCGCTTTCTGCATGGACGCCTGTTCGAAAGGCGTTTCGGTAAGAGTGGGCGATCAGGAATTCAGCGGCATCCGCCCCGAACAGGCGGAGGCTTTTTTTTCCAAAGAAGTTCTTCCCCGTGTCAAAACAAAGCTCACGACGCACAAGACCGATGAATCCGCCGTCACTCCCCCGTGCGGAAAGGAAGGCCCCTCATGAATGAACCGGTCATTATCACGAATCCGGCACGATGCCGCGATTGTTACCGCTGCGTCCGCCATTGCGATGTCAAAGCGATTCGCGTTCAGGATGGACAGGCCCAGGTGGTGCCCGAACTGTGTATTGTTTGCGGCACCTGTATCCGCACCTGCCCGCAAAAAGCCAAAGATGTTCACAGCGCGATTGAGGATGTCAAACAGGCGCTGAAAAACGGCCGGAAGCTCATTGCGTCGATCGCACCTTCCGCACCGGCGTATTTCGGCTTTCATTATTTTGCCGAAATGGAGGAGGCACTGAAACAACTGGGCTTTTTCGCAGCCGAGGAAACCGCGGTTGGCGCCGAAATCGTCGGTCTGGCCCACCGTGATTACATTGAACAAATGACGGAGCGGCGGCCTGTTATCGCTTCGTCCTGTCCGGTGATTGTTAATCTCATTGAAAAGTATCATCCCGATTTAATCCCTTATCTGGCACCCATTGTTTCGCCGATGATCGCGCACGGCCGGCTTCTGGCGAAGCAATACGGGCCTGACGCTTACATTGTCTTCATTGGCCCCTGCATCGCGAAAAAGCTGGAAATACTCGAGGAGTCAGAAGCGGGTGTGATTTCGGCGGCCATGACTTTTCGGGGACTGGCCGACTGGTTCAAGGAAGAGGGAATCATCTTTCAGAAAGTCGACGGCACCGCTGAACCCTCATCCACGGTAGATGCACGACTGTTTCCGGTGGAAGGAGGTTTGATCGGAACCGCGGGGCTCAGCACCGATATGCTGAATAATTCACTCATTGTAGCCAGCGGTCTCGAAACCTGCCAGAATATTCTGGGCGATATTCGAGCCGGACAGTTAAACGCGTCCCTGGTCGAATTGATGGCTTGCGCCGGTGGCTGTATCAACGGCCCGGCCATGGCTGACTGGGAAGGCGGTATCTATGCGGCGCGGCAAAAAATTATCGACTATCATCGTCATCGCCCGGCTTATGCCGCGATTCCCCGAATAAACTGGCCGGATATTTCACGAGCCTATACCGACAAAAAAGAACCTGTCCCTGAATTCAGCGAAGAACAGATTCGGGATGTGCTCAGACGCGTCAACAAATACACGCCGGATGACGAACTTAACTGCGGCGCCTGCGGATATGGGAGCTGCCGTGAAAAAGCCGTCGCCACGCTTCGGGGCATGGCGGAAGTCACCATGTGCATTCCGTATATGCGCAGCCGCGCCGAATCCCTGCGCCAGGTCGTCATGGATGTTTCCCCCAACTCCATCATCATCCTGGACAACCACCTGGGCATTCAGGACTTGTCTCCATCCGCGGAGCACCTTTTCGGCTGTACGCTTGCGGATGTGAAAGGCAAGCATATCTCGCGGCTGATTCCCCTCTATGACGATTTTGTGGCCGTCCGCGACACGGGAAAACCGGTGATCGGCAAAATCCGGCGAATCAATGACGCCATTGTCGCGGAGCAAAACATCGTGCGGGTGGAAGGACAGTCCCTTCTGGTCGCCATCATGCGCGACATCACGGAACATGAAACGGAAAAACATAAATTTCATGAGCTTCGGGCACAAACACTGGAACAGACCCGTCAAGTCGTCCAGAAGCAGATGCGTGTGGCCCATGAGATCGCTCATCTTTTAGGTGAAACGACGGCGGAAAGCAAAATGATTGTTTCGCATCTGGCAAAAGTTCTGGAAGAGGAAGAATCGAAGTGAGACAACTCGTCGAATGCAACTGGAGCAGTCTGAATAAGGCCGGTGAGGAACTCTGCGGCGACGCGGTCATGATCCGCACAAAGCCAGATTCTTTTGTCGCCGTCCTGTCCGACGGTCTGGGCAGCGGTGTCAAGGCCAGCATCCTGTCGTCGCTCACCGCCGAAATCGCCGCCCGGATGTTCGAAGCCGGCGGAACCGTCGAAGACGTGATGCAGACGCTGGTGGAAACGCTTCCGGAATGCTCCGTGCGCAAACTGGCCTATGCCACGTTTGCCGTGCTGATTGTCGACAACGGCTGGGACGCCAATCTGGTTTTGTTTGATTCGCCGCCGTTGATTCTCATCCGGGACAACGCGGTGTTCATGCCCTACATGGAAGAGCGCCAGGTGAAAGGCCGAACCATCCAGGAAGCGCATTTTGAACTTTTTGATAATGACTACATGGTCCTCATCAGCGACGGCTACACGCACGCGGGACTGGGCGGCATCTATCGCATGGGCTGGGGATGGAAAAACGTGGCCGCGGCCGTGCAGCGATTTGTGCAGACCGGCGTGGATACCGTAAAGTTAACTGAAGCGCTCTCCAAAACATGCATGAAGCTTTACAGCGGCAAGCCGGGAGACGACGCTACGGTCATCTCCATGAAAGTTCGCCCCGCGATTTCCGTCTGCGTTCTGACAGGACCGCCTAACAACAAAGATATGGATGAATTCGCGGTCTCACAACTTATGGCTGGCGAAGGGGACAAAATCATCTGCGGCGGCAGCACGGCTCAGATGGCGGCTCGTATTCTGAACGAAAAGCTGGAAGTGGAGTGGGTTCCTCCCTGGAAACGCACCAGTGAAGAGCCCAAGAAAAAAGGTTCGCCGCCCACAGCAACAATAAAGGGAATCAATCTAGTCACGGAGGGCATCTTAACCATCGGCCAGGCACTCGAAATTATGCGCGGCGCTAAGACGATTCATGATCTGCCCAAGGACAACGACGCCGCCACCCGGCTGGCCCGCTATCTTTTGGCGGCGGATGATATTCATTTGATAGTGGGAACCGCTATTAATCCCAATCAGGTCGCCGACCTGATCCGGGGTGAACCGATGCGGATGGTCTACATCCGGGAACTGGTTGCCGACCTCAACGCCCGCAACAAGATTGTAACGGTGGAAAGGGTGTAAAATAGGCTATGGGCTAGAGGCTAGAGGCTAGAGGCTAGAGGTGAGAGGTGAGAGGTGAGAGGTGAGAGGTGATAAGGAGTTAAACTTTCAGCCCATCGCTCATCGCCCATCGCCCATCGCCTATAGCCCATTACCCATCGCCTATAACCCATTACCCATTACCCATTACCTATTCTTCTTCATGCAGAATAATTTTGGAAAGTTCTTTCTGAAAGGCCTGCCTCCGGGGCAACATGATCTTCACCGTCGTTCCGGTTAGCCCCTTTTTCAGATCGGCATTGGAAACGATAGAAATATCGCCATGATGAGTTTTAACGGCGGCATAAGCCAAAGCCAGTCCCAGGCCGGTTCCGTCACCGACCGGCTTGGTGGTAAAAAACGGCGTAAAAAGAAGTGGTATGTTTTCTTCAGCTATCCCTGCGCCCGTGTCAGCCAGTTCAATGATCACCTGCCGCTCGTCTCCCGTAACCGTAATCGTTAACGTTCCTCCGTCCGGCATGGCCTCAATAGCATTTTGCTCCAAATCAAAAAAAACGGTGACCATTTGTTCATGGTCAATCCATACCGCTTCATCTTCAAGGAAAGATTTCACGATGATATCGACGTTTTCCCGCCGGGACAATCTTGCCAGGCTCTCTTCGACTATTTTTAAGATACTGGTTCCCCTGAGCTTCAGACCATTCAAAAAATGATAGCTCCCTTCAACCTATTCAATATTCCGATGCCGTGAATAACATTTTCCTCATTAAATAAAAAGTGCAAAACCATTTAATCTTATTGACATCAAATCATCGGCCATGATAAATGTCAAACATTGATTCAAAAGATGTGACCAGCAAATTTAGTTTCCCCGTGTACGATAACCATTTTGCTGATTAATGAGGAGTGGCCTTTGAAACTGAGTGAAGTAAAAGATATTCTGGATGCGGAAGTCATTGTAGGTGATGATATTCTTGACCTGGAAGTAAAAACAGCCTTCGGGGCTGACTTGATGAGCGACGTGCTGGCCTTTGCCAAAGCCGGCAGTCTTCTGCTCACCGGATTGACGAATACGCAGGTTATTCGAACTGCCAATGTTCTGGATATTGCCGCTATTATTCTGGTACGCGGTAAGAAGCCGTCGTCCGAAACCATTGCGCTAGCCAGAGAACTTAAAATTCCCATCCTTGCCACAAAATATATTCTATTTGAAACGGCGGGCCGGCTTTATATGAGGGGCATTGTGGGCTGTCTGCCAAAAGTTGAAAATACCAGTGGGCGAACTTAACGATAACCTGTATTCGGGCAGTTTTAATATTGAAGGCGGCAATTTCAATTCCGCAGGTATTGTATCCACCAGCATTAAATCCATTCTGAAAAAATTAGGAATTCCCGGCGACATCGTGCGAAAAGCGGCCATCGTCTCTTATGAGGCGGAAATCAACGTCGTGTCCTACGCTAAAAAAGCCGTCGTTAACTTGAGGGTGAATCCCGGAGTGGTGCAAATCGAGGTGATTGACGAAGGCCCCGGCATTCCCAACATCGATTTAGCCATGCAGGAAGGTTATTCCACCGCCGATCAGAGAATTCGCGAAATGGGCTTCGGCGCGGGAATGGGATTGTGCAATATCAAGAATTACTCCGATGATTTTCACATCTCTTCGGAAGTCGGCAAGGGTACACATTTGAAAATGATGATTCAAACGCCGTAATTTTTACATCAAGGATTCAATTATGAAAATTGAAAAAATAGTTCAAACGTTGGGATTAGAAGTCAAGTGCGGTAAAGATTATCTGGATAAAGAGGTTACAGGCGGTTATACCGGAGACCTTCTCAGTGATGTCATGGGCAATTCCAGGGAGGGCTTCATCTGGATCACCCGCCAGGTGCACCAGAATATCGTTGCCGTCGCCAGTCTCAAGGAACATGCCGGGATCATTCTGATTAATTCATGTCAGCCAACCCAGGAAACACTGGAAAAAGCCGAAGCGGAAAAGATTCCGATCATGGTTTCCGATTTGCCTGCTTTTGAAATATCGGGAAAGATTTATAATTTACTGACAGCATAAAGCTGCGAATCTGAAAACATCACCTCCGCATATACCCGGCGTTTAAGTTTACGGTTTCCAACGGTGAAGAACCGATGTTAAAAGTTTTTAATTGTGATCTTCATATTCACACCTGCCTTTCTCCCTGCGCCGAACTGGACATGCACCCGAAGGCCCTGGTCCAAAGAGCGCTTGAAAAAAAAATCGACATCATGGCCATCAGCGACCATAACGCTTCTGCCAATGTCCCCTTCGTCATGGCGGCCGCCGCCGGAAAAAATATTCTCATCATACCGGCTATGGAAATAACGACCAGTGAAGAAGTGCATCTCCTGGCTCTCCTGGAGACGTTAACCGATCTTACGAGACTTCAGGCGGTCATTGATCAACACCTCTTCGGAGAAAACGATGAAAAACGATTTGGCGTCCAGGCCATTGTCAATGAACAGGGAGAAGTTGAGGGAATAGAAAACAAGATGCTCATCGGCGCAACGGACCTGGCCATTGATTCCATCGTCACCACCATTCATCAACTTGGGGGTCTGGCCATCCCCGCGCATATTGACCGGGAAAGTTTCAGCATCTTGAGCCAACTTGGTTTCATTGACGACCAATCCAGTTTCGACGCTTTGGAAATATCTAAATTAACAGGCATCAGGCAGGCCCGCATTAAGTATGACGATCTCGGCCGTTATCCGTTTTTAACGTCTTCCGACGCCCATTTCATGAAGGATATCGGGACATCAACCACAAAAATTCTTCTGGAAGAACCAACCTTTGCCGAATTGAAGATGGCTATTTTCAAGCAAAATGGCCGTCACATCCTGGAGTCGTTATGCTGACACTTGCCGACCATATTTTGGACATTGCTGAAAATTCAGTGCGCGCGAGGGCGAAGCTTATTGAAATCAGTATCGATGAAGACTCCGGAAAAGATTTGCTCACCATTGAAATTAAGGACGACGGCCATGGCATGAACCAGAATATCCAAAAAAAAGTTCTGGACCCCTTTTATACAACAAAAACCGTCCGGCGTGTTGGCCTGGGCCTGCCGCTCCTTAAGGATGCCGCAGAACGGTCAGGTGGAACTTTTCATCTGGAATCTCAAGAAAATTCAGGAACTACGGTCAAAGCCACATTTGGTTTGCATCATCTGGACCGGCAGCCCCTGGGGGTTATCATTAACGTAATAATAATTCTGATTATTTCTAATTCTGATGTTGATTTTTTTTACAAACACAGGCATAATGACCGGCGGTTCGGGTTGGACACACGTGAAATTCGCAAAGAAATCGAGGATGTGCCCCTTAATCATCCCGAGGTAATAAAATATATCCGGGGCGTTATTGAAGAAGGACTGCGCGAGATCGAACCGGAAGCATAGCAAGCCCCGAAGATCGAGGAGGAATTGAATGAAAGCCGAAGATACAGAGTTATTGAAAGAGTTCTCACCGGAACAAGTAGCAAAGCTGGACAGCATTATTCAAAAACACAAGGGCAAAGCTGGCGGATTGATCCCCGTACTGGAAGAAGCGCAGGTCAGTCTCGAGTACCTGCCCTTATCCGTGCAGAAAAGAATCGCAGCCGGATTGGATCTGCCTTTGAGCCGCATTTATGGTGTTGTAACTTTTTACTCGTTTTTCACCATGACTCCGCGTGGTAAACACACCGTTCGTGTTTGTCTGGGCACGGCCTGTTACGTGCGCGGCGGCAAAGCGCTCTCTGAAACCCTGGAAAAACAATTCGGCATTAAAGAAGGCGAAACAACCGCAGACCGGATGTTTACACTGGAATCCGTCCGTTGCCTGGGTGCCTGCGGCCTGGGACCGGTTATCGTTGTAGATGATAATGTCCACGGTCGCGTCAAACCGGGTAAAGTTAAAGAAATCCTTAGCCAATACAATTAATTTTTTACAATAGAAAACGGAGGAAACGCTGATGGCGAAATTAACAATCGATGATTTAAAGAAAATAAAAGAAAAAGTGCATAATGAAATGTCCTTAAGAGACGGAGACCGCCGCGTCAAAGTCACCGTACATATGGGAACATGCGGCATTGCTTCCGGCGCGAAGGAAGTGATGGATACCCTGATGGAGGAAATCGAAGCCGCAGGCGTGCATGATGTGATCGCCACCACATCCGGCTGCATGGGCTTGTGCAGCCGCGAACCGCTCGTCACCGTGGAAATGTTGAATGAGGCCCCCATTAAGTATGAGTATGTCAATCCCAACAAAATGCGACAAATTTTCAAACGGCACATTCTGGCCGGTGAGATTCAAACACCCTTTGTCCTGGCCAAAGGTTCCGAAACCATCAAATAAGATACTGTCCGTCATGCAGGAATCGCCTTCCTGCATGATTATTTTAAGGAGGATATTGGATCAATGAAAGTTTTTCGTTCACACTTGTTAATTTGCGGGGGCACCGGGTGTCAGTCTTCCGGCAGTCTCGGCGTTAAAAACGCCATCACAGAAGAACTCGTTGGCAGGAAACTCGCCGAAGAAATAAAAGTAGTCGAAACCGGCTGCAACGGTTTTTGCGCTCTGGGTCCGATCATGGTCGTTTACCCGGAAGGCGTGATTTACGTTAATCTCAAACCGGCGGACATTCCTGAACTGGTCGAAGAGCATCTGATCAAAGGAAGAATTCTCGAGAGACTCCTATACCGGGAACCGGGTACGGATAAAATCATTCCCACCATGCAGGATATTCCCTTCTTCTCTCATCAGGAGCTGCGGGTATTGAAAAACCGCGGGATGATCGACCCGGAAAAAATTGAAGAATATATCGCCCGTGACGGCTATGCCGGCATGGCCAAGGCGCTCACCGAAATGACACCGGAACAGATTGTCCAGGAAATGCTGGATTCAGGTCTGCGCGGTCGTGGCGGCGCGGGATTCCCCACTGGCCTGAAATGGAAATTTGCCGCGCAGTCCAAGGGCGATGTCAAATACGTATTATGCAACGCCGATGAAGGCGACCCGGGCGCGTTCATGGACCGCAGTGTTCTGGAAGCTGACCCGCATGCTGTTTTGGAAGGGATGGTCATCGCGGCCAAAGCGATCGGCTCCAGTTCAGGTTATATCTACTGCCGCGCGGAATATCCTCTGGCGATTCATCGCCTCAATGTCGCCATTGGCCAGGCTAAAGAAGCCGGTCTTCTGGGCGATAATATTCTGGGAACGGGTTTCAATTTTGATCTGGAAATCTATCAGGGCGCCGGCGCATTTGTGTGCGGTGAAGAAACCGCTTTGATGACCTCCATCGAAGGCAAACGCGGCATGCCCCGTCCCCGTCCGCCCTTCCCCGCCGTGGCCGGATTGTGGCAGAAACCCAGTATTCTCAATAACGTTGAAACGCTCGCCAATGTCGGGCAAATCATCTTAAGAGGCTCCAAGTGGTATGCCTCCATCGGCACTGAAAAAAGCAAAGGCACCAAAGTTTTTGCCCTCACCGGCGATGTGGCCAACGTAGGTCTGGTGGAAGTCCCCATGGGCACCAAGCTGGGCACCATTGTTTATGACATCGGCGGCGGCATTCCCAAAGGCAAAAAGTTTAAAGCAGCCCAGTTGGGCGGTCCGTCCGGCGGTTGTATTCCGATTCAGCATCTCAACGCTTCAGTTGATTACGAAAAAGTTGCGGAACTCGGCGCCATTATGGGTTCCGGCGGATTGATCGTCATGAATGAAGACAAGTGCGCCGTTGACATGGCCCGATTCTTCATGGACTTCTGCCAGGATGAATCCTGCGGCAAGTGCACCCCCTGCCGCGAGGGCACCAAGCGCATGCTCGATATTCTCACCAACATTACCAAGGGGAAAGGAAAAGCCGGTGACATTGAACTTCTGGAAGAAATGGCCGGCGTCATTAAGAACGCGGCGCTTTGCGGCCTGGGACAAACCGCACCCAATCCCGTTTTGAGCACCATCCGTTATTTCAAAAAAGAATACGAAGAGCATATTTATGAACACCGCTGCCGCGCGACCGTCTGCTCGGCCATGTATAAATCACCCTGCCAGCACACTTGTCCGATTGAAATGGATATTCCATCCTACATCGCGCTGGTTCGTGAAGGACGTTTCGAAGACGCCTATAAGATTGTACTTCAGACCAACCCCTTCCCTTCTGTTTGCGGTCGCGTCTGCGATCATAAGTGCCAGTCCAAATGCCGCCGCGGCAACATGGACGAGCCTCTGGCCATTAAATTCCTGAAGCGCTTCATCACGGACAACGCGCCGCGTCCCAAAACGGATGCTGTCCCCGTTACCCGCAAGGAAAAGATCGCCGTTATTGGCGGCGGTCCCGCCGGTCTGACCGCCGCGCGTGACCTGGCGCTTCGCGGATACAAAGTGGTTGTTTTCGAAGAACTGAGCTACGCCGGCGGCATGCTGCGCTGGGGTATTCCCGCCTACCGTCTGCCTCGCAATATTTTACAGAGCGAAATTGACGACATCACCTCCCTGGGCGTCGAGATCCGTCTCAACACCCGGGTTGGCCGTGACATTTCTTTCAAACAGATTGAAAAAGATTTCGATTATTTCTATCTGGCCACCGGCGCGCATAAAAGCACAAAGATGGGCGTAACAGGAGAAGATTTGGCTAATGTTTTCGGCGGCGTGGAATTCCTGCGCGACTTCAACGACAACGAAGACAAATGGCTCAAGGGTGAAAAGACCCTGGGCAAAAAAGTGGCCGTCATCGGCGGCGGCAACTCGGCCATCGACGCAGCCCGCGTTGCGCTTCGCCTCGGCTCCGATGTCACCATCCTGTACCGCCGTTTGAGACAGGATATGCCGGCAGCAGAAGAAGAGATTAAAGCAGCCGAAGAAGAAGGCATCAAGATCGAATACCTGGTCGCTCCACTCAAAATCGACGGCGCCAAAGGCAAGGTCAGTTCCATTACCTGCCAGCGGATGACGCTGGGCGATTTCGATAACAGCGGCCGAAAAAAACCTGTCCCTGTCGCCGGTTCCGAATTCACGCTGTCGGTCGATGCTATCGTCGCCGCCATCGGTCAGGTACCAGATATGAGCTTCATTGACAAAAAGATCGGCGTCGAAATCAATAAGTGGGACTGCTACAATGTCGGAAAAGGCTACAAATCCCGCACCACCAATCCCCGCTACTTCGCGGGCGGCGACGCAGAAACGGGTCCCGACACTGTTATAGCGGCCATCGGCGCCGGCCATCAGGCAGCCGATGATATCGACGCGGCCATCCGCGTGGCCAACAATGAACCGGCCTACGTCAAACCGGCGCTGGAAGATATCTTTGTGCCGCTGGTCATTGACGAAGAATCGGTGGAAGCGCCGCAGATGCCCATGCCCGAAATGCATCATGCAACCCGCAAGATGAGTTTCGCGGAAGTGGAACTGGGTTTCAGCCGTGAAGACGCCATGAAAGAGGCCTGCCGCTGCCTGCGTTGCGATGCGGCTGTATAATTGATTGATGATTCAAATTTCTTTCTTGAGTTGAGTAAAAACATAAAGAGGTTTGTCCTTTGCTAAGGACAAACCTCTTTTTTTAGTAAAACTCCAATTCTGAAAGTAAAGCACATAAACTCTCAACACTCCTCGCTTTCAAAAATGAAGGCAAAAGGATAAATTTACATAAAAAGTAAGGAGGAATTTTTCATGTCAACTGTTCAATTGACTATCGATAATCGTCAAGTAGAGGCGACGGCAGGGACAACCATCCTGGAAGCCGCCCGCATCGCCGGCATTAAAATCCCCACGCTTTGCGCCTGGCCTGAAATTCATCACACACCGGGCGCGTGCCGGGTCTGCATGACGGAAGTGGACGGTCAGCGATCGCTCATCGCCGCCTGCGTTTTTCCCGTATCTGAAGGCATGGTCGTCCACACCAACACGGAGAAAGTGCGTCAGGCCAGAAAGATGGTTGTGGAACTGCTGCTCGCCAATCATCCGCAGGAATGCAATTTCTGCGTTAGAAACGGCAGCTGCGAGCTGCAGAAAGTGGCCGAATTTGTGGGAATGAAACAAGTGCGTTTTCCCAACTCCGCATTCCCGAAGGACGAATTGATAGACCGTTCCAGCCCTTCGATCGTTCGGGACAGCCGCAAATGCATTGAATGCCACCGTTGTGTAACGGTTTGCGAACAGATTCAGACGGTCAGTGTTTTGACGCCGTCCTACCGCGGCAGCGATGTCAAAGTAACGCCGGCTTTTGATCTTCCTTTGATTGAATCCAACTGCGTCGCCTGCGGCCAGTGTATTCTGGCCTGTCCGGTTGGCGCTCTGTATGAGAAGGATGATGTTGATTCAGTCTGGAAAGCCCTCCAGGACCCGACCAAGCATGTCATCGTTCAGGAAGCGCCGGCTATTCGCGCCGCCCTTGGCGAGGAATTCGGCATGCCACCCGGCTCTCTCGTGACCGGCAAAATGATCGCCGCCCTGCGTCGATTGGGTTTTGACAAAGTGTTTGATACCAACTTCACCGCCGATCTCACAATCATCGAGGAAGGCAATGAACTGCTTAAAAGAGTGAAAGAAGGCGGCACTCTACCCATGATCACCTCTTGCAGCCCCGGCTGGATCAAGTTCTGCGAGCATTTCTATCCGGATCTGCTGCCTCATCTGTCCACCTGCAAATCTCCACAGCAGATGTTCGGCGCTCTGGCCAAAACCTATTACGCCCAAACGGCAGACATCGACCCGAAAAGTATCGTTTCGGTTTCCATCATGCCCTGCACCGCCAAAAAGTTCGAAGCGCAGCGTCCCGAAATGGCGAGCAGCGGTTACCGCGACGTCGATTTCGTTCTGACCACCCGCGAATTGGGTCGTATGATCAAGGAAGCCGGTATCGATTTTGAAAATCTGGCAGACGAAGATTACGATGCTCCGATGGGCGAATACACCGGCGCCGGCACCATCTTTGGCGCAACCGGCGGTGTTATGGAAGCCGCTCTGCGTACGGTTTACGCCGTCGTCACCGGAGATAATCTCCCAAGTCTTGACATCACCCCCGTCCGCGGTCTCACCGGTGTGAAAGAAGCCTCCGTGAAAATCGGCGCTCTGGGAGACGTCAGTATTGCCGTCGCACATGGCCTGGGCAATGCCCGCAAACTGATGGATCGCATTCGTGAAGGCAAGGCTAATTACGCCTTCATTGAAGTCATGTGCTGCCCCGGCGGCTGCATTTCCGGCGGCGGCGAGCCCATTCCCACAAACAACGACATTCGTATAAAACGATCCGCGGCCCTGTATGCCGATGACGGCAACGTCCAGAAAAAACGTCAGTCGCATGAAAACGAATCGGTGAAGAAACTCTATGACCATTTCCTGAAGGAACCGCTGGGGCATAAGTCGCACGAACTGCTGCACACCAAATACACCAACAGGGGCGCGGAGATGCCTCACAAAAAGGATGCATAATATCTTTTCTTAAATTGCGCGACGCATGAAAGAGGTTTGTCCTCCCACGACAAACCTCTTTTTTTGTCGGGACATTTAAGGTAAAAGGAACCATGGTGGGTCAAAGAACAGAAAAAGATTTTTTAGGCGAGTTAAATATTCCGCAGGAAGCCTACTGGGGGATCCATACCCGGCGGGCAATCGATAATTTCCGGCTCAGTTCTCTCACGGTAAATCCATCGCTTGTCCGGGCTTTGGCCCTTGTGAAAAAAGCCTGCTGCCAGGCCAATGCTCAATTGGAATTTCTATCTTCCGAAAAAGCTCAGGCCATTGAGAAAGCCTGCGAGGAAATTGCGTCGGGACAACTTTCCGACCAATTCCCCGTCGGCGCCCTGCAGGGCGGCGCGGGAACGTCCACCAATATGAATATCAACGAAGTCATCGCCAACCGTGCGATTGAGCTCTCCGGCGGAGAAAAAGGCGCTTATCACCTCATTCATCCACTGGAAGACGTCAACCTGCATCAATCCACCAACGACGTGTATCCCACAGCCGTCAGGGTGGCGGCCATTTTTCTGTTGCGCGATCTGGCCCGGGCGGTATCGGAACTCCAGGGCGCTATCCAGGAAAAAGAAAAGGAATTTGCCGCCGTCGTTAAAATCGGCCGAACGGAAATGCAGGAGGCCGTACCGATCACGCTGGGGGCCGAATTTTCTGCGTTTGCCGAGGCGGTCGGCCGCGACCGCTGGAGAACCTTCAAATGTGAAGAGCGTCTGCGCGTGGTCAATCTTGGCGGAACCGCCGTGGGCACCGGGCTTGCCGCGCCCCGGAATTATATTTTCCTGGTCATTGAAAAATTAAGAGAAATAACCGGTCTGGGGCTTTCGCGCGGTGAAAATGTCATGGGTGAGACCGCCAACACCGACGCTTATGTTGAAGTATCCGGCATCCTCAAGGCGCATGCGGTGAACCTTATCAAAATCTCCAATGACCTGCGTCTGATGAATCTTCTGGGTGAAATCCGCCTGCCGCAGGTGCAGGCCGGGTCCTCCATCATGCCCGGAAAAATCAATCCGGTTGTGCCGGAAGCGGTCATCCAGGCCGGCATGAAGGTTGTGGCCAATGACGCGCTGATCGGTGATAACGCCTCCCGCGGCACCCTACAGATCAACGAATTCCTGCCCCTTCTGGCGCAGGCGCTTCTCGAATCCCTGGACCTGCTCGCCAACACGGACAAGCTTCTGGCAGGCCATGTAAAAGGGATCATCGCCGACGAAGCAAAATGCGCGCAATATTTTGATGCCAGCCCGATGATCATTACGGCGCTTCTGCCCGCTATCGGTTATGATCGGGCAACGGAATGGATCAAAGCATTTTCCGCAGGCGGTGAAAATAACATGCGCCGGTTTCTGGAACAAAAACTCGGCAAGGAGATGGTTGACAAACATCTGTCGCCTTTCGCGCTGACCGCGCTGGGATATAAAAAATAATGGATAAAACACCGAAAGCCAACCGGCTGCACATCGCGCTTTTGGGGCGCACCAACGTGGGAAAGTCAAGCCTGCTCAACCTGATGCTCGGCCAGGACATTGCCATCACCTCGCCCATCGCCGGAACAACAACGGACGTGGTGGAAAAGGCCATGGAACTTTTGCCGCTCGGCCCCGTGCTGTTTCTCGATACGGCCGGGTTGGACGATATCTCGGAATTATCCGGCGCGCGTCTGAAGAAGACGGCCAAAGTATTCGATCGCGCCGATGTCATCATTTTAGTCACGGAAGCTGAGACCTGGACGGATTTCGAAGAAACCGTTCTAACCGAAGCGCAAAACCGCAAAATCCCACTGCTGGTGGTTATCAACAAAATCGACCTGCGTAAGCCATCCTCAGATCACCTGAAATTTCTGCAATCTAAATCGGGAGGGGTTCTAACCGTTTCTTGCCATGATGAAACGAAGCGCCAGAGTTATCTGGAAGCCTTGAAGCAGAAATTGCTGGAGGTTGCCCCGGCGGATTTTGCGGGCAATCTGTCGCTCATCGGTGATTTGCTCCCACCCGGCGGATTTGCTGTTTTGGTCGTTCCGATCGATTTAGAAGCGCCCAAAGGCAGGCTGATTCTGCCGCAGGTGCAGACGATCCGTGACATCCTGGATAATGATGCCACGGCCGTGGTCGTTAAGGAAAGAGAACTGTCGGCAACGCTGGCCAACTTAAAGAATCCACCATCCATTGTGGTTACAGACTCTCAGGCGATTCTGAAAGTAACCGCCGACGTTCCGATTGGCATTCCCGTCACGACTTTCTCTATTTTATTCGCCCGGCGAAAGTCCGATCTGAACGTCATGGCGGCGGGAGCGGCGGCCATTGATCGCCTCAGGCCCGGGGACCGCGTCCTGATTGCTGAAGCCTGCTCACATCACGCCCTCGAAGATGATATCGGCCGGGTGAAAATCCCGCGCTGGCTCCGGCAGTATGTGGGGGGTGATTTACAAATCGATACGGTCTGCGGCCGCGACTATCCGGATCATCTGAAAGACTATCAACTGATCTTCCACTGCGGCGCTTGCATGATCAACCGTCGCGAAATGCTCACCCGTTTACGCAAGGCGCAGGAAGCCGGCGTTCCTGTCACCAACTACGGCGTGGCCATTTCTTTTTTGCAGGGGGTCATCCAGCGCAGCCTCGCGCCCTTCCCTTCCGCGCTGCTGGCCTTTGAAAATGAAATGAAAAGACACAGATAAACAACTCGAGTTTTGAATACAAAGCGACCCGTTCGGGTTGAATCGTCATTTAATTTCCGGGAAATGGGTTATGAAATTGAATATTCTATTACGGCTCACGAAAATTTTCATCGGTATCGCCTGCGTGCTCATGCTCTTATCCTGTACCGCCCAGTATGCACTGAACCCTAAGCTGGAATTTAAAACAAGAAGCAACCCCTTTCAGGGAAAGCTTTCCTCTGGCGATAAATCTGATGACCTGTTCCTTATTCTCGCCTTTTCCGGTGGAGGGACCCGGGCGGCGGCGCTTTCTTACGGCGTTCTGGAGGCCCTTAATAAAATCGAAATTCCCGCGGCGCAGGGAGCGCAGAGTGCCGACCGGCATACACTGCTTAATGAAGTGGATCTGATCACCGGAGTTTCCGGAGGCAGTATTACCGCGGCATATTACGGACTGCACGGCAAAGACGCTTTTCACGACTTCAGGGAGAAAGTCCTTCTGCAGGATCTTCAGAACGGTCTGATCTGGGGGCTGTTCAACCCGCTGAACTGGGTCCGTCTCTGGTCACCCCGTTTCGGGAGAAGTGACATGGCGCAGGAATACTACGACTATATGATTTTTCACGGCGCAACGCTGGGCGACCTGGCCAGCGGCAAGGGTCCTGCCGTCAGCATCCTGGCCACCGACGCCAATGACGGCATCGTCTTCCCGTTTGTTCCGAGCCAGTTTTCCCTGATCTGCTCGGATTTCGAAAAGTTCCCGTTGGCCCGGGCCGTTGCCGCATCGGCGGCCTTCCCGGGTGCGTTTACCCCCATCGTTCTTAAAAATTATTCAGGACAGTGCGCCCACAGAACGCCGGCCTGGATGGCCGAAGCCCTGGCCAGGCCGGATCCCGCGAGCCGCACCTATCATAAGGCTCTGATGACCAAAACCTATCTGGACCAGGAATCAAAACCTTACATCCATTTGATTGACGGTGGTGTTGCCGACAATCTCGGCATTCGCGGCATCATGGAGAGCCTTGTGGCTCAGGGCGGTATCCGCGATATCATGAAAGACGAGAAACTGGCTAAGACGCGACGCGTTGCCTTTGTTATCGTCGACGCGCAGACAAAGGAAAAGCCGCGCTGGAGACTGATTGACGAAATTCCGGGCCTGGGTGCGATTCTCGGGGCATCTTCAACCATCATGATCAGTAAATATAATTTTGAGACGATTGATCTGCTGCGCCGTTACGCCATTGAATGGGCTCATGACGCCGAAGAGATTGCCGGGAGGTCCTTTGAAATCTATATCGTTCACGTCACATTTGCTTCACTTCCCGATCAGGCCCAGCGGGAATACTTTCAGGAAATCCCGACGGCCCTGACCCTTCCGGAAGAACAGGTTGATAAATTAAGAGAAGTGGCCGGCAATCTGCTTTATTCTCAGGGATCTTTCACTAAACTCGTAAAGGATCTCGGTGGAAAAATGCCGGAGTCTCATCAACCAAAATGACAGACGGCAACCGCCGAAGCCTACCCGCGTCACGCCCTCGAAGATGATACCAGCCTGGACTCGTAGAGTCCAAAGAAACCATCCCTTCCGTTTTTGCCGCAGCGCAGATTTTCTAAATTCCGTTCACTCTACCTGAGGTCAACCCGGCAGGGCAGTCAACGGAAATCGCTTTCCTTCAAATCGATTATCCCAATGGCCAGCACAAACGTAAATATTTTTACGCCTGTTATGGGTCTCGTCCTGAATTATTACCTCGTACGAGCGCAAGATTTTTTGCTCAAAAATGACTTGACTGAAAATCATGAATACATTATGTTTTATTTAACTTATGCCATTATTGACATATATGATCACAACAAAGGTTCACATAGTTAACGAGCCTAACTAATAAATGAAAGGAAAATGGAAAATGAAGCTAGCTGCAAAAACGTATCAGAAGGGGGAAATCCCCGGCGTTATCGCGATCAAAGCATCCGAATGCAAGGGATGCGATGCCTGCAAACGCCACTGTCCGACCGGGGCCATCACCGGCTCGTTCGGTGCGACACACGGCATTGATGTGGAACTTTGCCTGAGCTGCGGACAATGTCTCATTAATTGCCCTTTCGGCGCACCTTATGAAACATCGGACACCGTGGACGATGTTATTGCCAAACTCAAAGACAAGAACATTGCCGTTGTCGGCATCATAGCGCCGGCCGTGCGCGTGGCCATTGGTGAAGACTTTGGTCTTCCCGCCGGTTCTCTCGTCACAGGCAAACTCTATGGTTCTATGAAAAAGGCAGGCTTTGAAATTTTCGACAATAATTTTGCCGCCGATCTGACGATTATGGAAGAAGGAACAGAATTTATCGTCCGCGCCCGCCACGCCGTATTCGGTGAAAAGTGTGAACATGGCGGAGAAATCGGTCCGCTGCCCCAGTTCACCTCCTGCTGCCCGGCCTGGGTTCGGCTTGTCGAAACAAAGTACCCGACGTTGATCCCTAATCTTTCTTCTGCAAAATCGCCTCAACAAATGGCTGGAACAGTCGCGAAAACATACGGCGCGAGAGTCTGGGATAAGCCTGGCGAAAAGATTTACACAGTCGGCATCATGCCCTGTACGGCCAAGAAACTGGAAGCTTCCCGTCCGGAATTTAGTCAAGCCTATCTTTACAACAGAAAGAATCATCAGGCATCCACACCCCCCTATCCGGACGTTGACACGGTTCTGACCACCCGCGATCTCTCACGTCTGCTTAAAAAGCTCAAAATCGATCTATCCAAGGAAAAAGATGTTGAAGGCGGATCACTCTTGTCAGATTACACGGGCGCCGGCACCATCTTCGGCAATACGGGCGGCGTGATGGAATCGGCTGTCCGCACGGCATACGCCGTTTTAACCGGCACGGAGTTAAAACCCCTGGAATTCAAGCCCGTCCGGGGCTTAAAAGGCGTCAAAAGCGCATCCGTTCAGATTAAAGATATTAAATACAATAAAGAAGTCACCATCAACCTTGCCGTCGTTCACAATATATCTGTGAATATCAAACCAGTTATTGATGAGGTGCTGGCAGGCCGATCACCCTATCATTTTATTGAAGTAATGAATTGCCCGGGCGGCTGTATTAACGGCGGCGGTCAACCGATCTACGGCAATGGTTCTTCCTGGCTGGGAGCCATCAGACCCTTGTTAGCGTGGAAATAATATAACTGTAAGGAGTGAATAAAAATGGAAAAGCAAAGCTATCAATATATCGAAAACCCGCTCAACGTAACACGCCGGGAGTTTATCACCATCGGCGGTATTGTTATGGCCTTCCTGGCCCTACCCGCAGTCTGGATAAAGATGTCAACGTCATCGAACAACAATTACATCAAGGCGCGGACAAAGGGATTGTATCAGGATGATGCAAAATCCTCAATCCGCGTCAGTCATGCCAACCAATCCGTGGCCCGTTATTACAAGGAATTCGGCGGCGAACCTTTAGGTCATCTATCCGAACAGTTGCTGCACACGCAGTACATCAATCGAACGAAAGGTCTTTCCTAGAAGGAGGTTAGCTCATGCATCGTGATAAAACAATTTTAAAACATCCCCTGAGTGTTAGAATGTTTCATTATCTTTTGATTCTCAGTTTTTTACCCCTGGCCATCACCGGGGTGATCCTGTATTTTAAACCTTTAAGTGAAAGCGCCATGAATCTTACCATGCAAATTCACGTCACAGCCGGCGTTGTCTTAACATTCGACGCTGTCGCCTTTTTCCTGATCGGCTTCAACCGTGTTGTTCTCTTTATCAAGAGAATCTTTAATTTTTCAATGAATGACGTCAAATGGTTTGCCGTCCTGGGCGGTTATCCGCAGAAAATTCTTCTGAGAAAGAAAGTCGCCGTCCCACCAATGGGAAAATATAATTCCGGACAGAAGCTGTTCGGCATCTGCGTTTTAATTGGTGGAACCGTTCTGATTTTTTCCGGCTGGATTTTGTGGGCATTCCCGCATCTTGTCCCCAGGGAAACCGCGGCGCTGCTGGGCCTGCTCCACACTTTCTTTGCCTGGGTTCTGACCCTGTTCCTGCTGGTTCACCTTTTTCTTGGAATTTACATGTTTGAGGATTTCAAATCCATGATCCTGCATGGCAAAATTCTCTATGATGAAGCAAAGGAAATGTCGCCTGAGTGGGTGGAAAAAGAAATTATTTCCATTTCCAAGAATCAGTGTTGACAAACATCGGAGGGTAGAGCTAAGGTTATGACCAGTTAAATATTTGCCTGAGAGAGAGGAAGGTTCTGATCTTAAGGGAAGTTTGAAGTCTTTAAAATACAAAGGTTTGATTCTTCCGGGATCAAACCTTTTATTTTTCGGGAATCGGAGAAAGCCATGGATAAACGCATCGGCACCATCACCATTATTATTACCGACCGAACCCGCCAGGCGCAAAAAGTCAACCAGATTCTGTGCGACTTCGGCGACATGATCATCGGGCGCATGGGCCTGCCCCACGCAGCAGGCGATCTGCACATCATCGCGCTTATCGTTCATGCAACAACCGACGAGATCGGCGCGTTGACGGGAAAGTTAGGCGCTCTGGCCGGCGTTTCCGTCAACGCGTCTCTGACCAAAGTCTAACGGATAAGAAAGAAAATATTTATGACAGACTATAAAGATTTTATTGACGACCATCAGATTCACAGCATTCTGGATCAGGCGAAAATTCCCGATCCGTTGAGGGTTCGTGAAATCATCGACAAAGCCTATGAACTCAAAGGCCTCTCGCCGGAAGAAGTCGCTGTGCTTCTCCAGACGGAAGATCATGAACTCATCAGTGCAATTCTTCAGGCGGCGCATAAGATCAAGGAAGACATTTACGGCAACCGTCTCGTCCTTTTCGCGCCGCTTTATATTGCTAATCATTGCGCTAACAACTGCCTGTATTGCGGCTTCCGACGCGACAACAAGGACCTCCATCGCGTCGCATTAACCATGGAGCAGATCAAAAAAGAAGTGGAAGTTCTGGAACGCGAAGGGCACAAGCGTCTCCTGATGCTCTGCGGCGAACATCCGACCCGCTCCAGCCTGGATTATTTCATGGAAGCCATTGAAACAGCTTATGCGACTAAAACGGAGAAAGGCGGTGAGATCCGGCGGATCAATGTGGAAATCGCTCCGTTGGAAGTTGATGAATACCGGCAATTAAAAAAGACAGGTATCGGCACGGTTGTATTGTTTCAGGAAACGTATCATCACGAGACGTACAAAATTATGCACCCCAGCGGACCAAAGAAAGATTTTACCAGAAGGCTTACCGCCTTGCACCGGGCACAGGAAGGCGGCATCAGCGACGTGGGCATCGGGGCGCTCTTCGGGCTGTATGATTACAAATATGAGGTACTGGGGCTTCTGCTGCATGCCCTGCAGCTGGAGCAAGACTGCGGCGTCGGCCCGCATACGATTTCCATTCCGCGGTTGGAACCGGCGTTCAATGCGCCCACAGCGATCAAGCCGCCGCATCCGGTCAGTGATCATGATTTTAAAAAACTGGTCGCCATTATCCGCATGGCGGTGCCTTACACGGGCATGATTCTAAGTACGCGGGAAAATCCAGCGCTGCGCTCGGAAATATTCGCTTACGGCATCTCGCAGATCAGTGCCGGCTCGAGGACCAACCCCGGCGGTTATCAGGATAATTCAAGCGACGCTTTCCGCGCCGCGCAGTTCAATCTGGGCGATACCCGTACGCTTGATGAGGTCGTCTACGACATCAGTCAGCATGGACACATCCCCAGTTTCTGCACAGCCTGCTACCGTCTGGGTCGCACCGGTAAGGATTTCATGGATCTGGCCAAACCCGGCCTGATTCAAAAATTCTGTCAGACCAACGCTCTTTTCACCTTTAAAGAATACCTGATGGACTATGCCAGCCCTCAAACCCGCAAGACCGGTGAAAAACTGATTTCGGAAACACTCGCAAAATCTTTCAAAACAAAACGCAAACAAATGGCCGTAAACCGGCTGCAACAAATCGAGGATGGTGCGCGCGATGTCTATATCTGATCATATTGAAAAACTGCTGCTCAAGGCGGAAATCGGAAAAGCGCTCAGCAGAGATGAAATCATCGAACTTCTCAAAATGCCCGGCGAACATTCAGAAGATCTTTTCACCAGCGCTGACCGCGTCCGGAAAAATGAAGTCGGCAATGAAATTTACCTGCGCGGCATCATCGAGTTCTCCAACTTCTGCGAACGCAATTGCCTTTATTGCGGACTGCGCAAAGCCAATGATAAACTGAGCCGCTACCGGATGACGGACAACGAGATTCTGGAGACGGCACGGCAGGTAAAAGCCGCCGGTATTTCCACCGTTGTTTTGCAGTCCGGCGAAGATTCCCATTATTCAGCACAGCATATCTGCCGGTTGGTGAAAACCATTCAACAGGAAACCGGTCTGGTCGTCACACTGTCCATCGGCGAGAGGCCGCCTGAGGACTACCGCGCTTTCGGACAGGCTGGCGCCAGCCGCTATCTGCTCAAGCATGAAACCGCATCGCCGGAACTTTATAAATATCTGCGTCCCGGTTGCCGACTGGACAAGCGCGTCTCTTGCCTGCGGACACTCAAGGAACTGGGGTTTGCAACAGGAACCGGAAATATGGTGGGGTTGCCGGGGCAAACATATGAAATTCTGGCTGACGATCTTCTGTTGATGAAACTGCTCGATGCGGATATGCTGGGCATCGGCCCTTTCATCGCCCATCCGGACACACCTCTTAACGGAATTGAAAACGACGATCTGGAGCTTACCCTGCGTGTCATCGCCATAGCCAGGCTGCTCACACGCAACACCAATATTCCGGCAACCACGGCACTCGCCGCGCTTCATCCTCAGGGAAGACTCCAGGCGCTTCAGGCGGGGGCAAATGTTGTCATGCCCGATTTCACACCGGAAACTTACAGAAGCCGGTATGACATTTATCCCGGCAGGAAAGACGTGGCCCCGGGTGAGACGATCATCGGCCTGCTGAGAAAAGATTTTCAATCCATTGGGCGGACACTTCATTTCTCCGTGGGCACCCGTCCTGTAAAGTCAGATCACGGCATTCTGCACTGAAGTCCTAATCCGGAGCGCAACAGGGAAGCAGGAGAGCGCAGCATAAGGGCCTGTTCAACTTCTCTACAGTCTCCCCGGCACTGATCGCTTTTGTCCTGAGACTGCCGGGAATCAAACTTAGGTTGTGCTGCCCACCACCTCCGTCAGAGACTGGACATGAAGTTTAAGATTCTCCACTTGCCTGTTCATCTTTTCAGCCGCCCCTGAAGACTGATCAGCATAAACGGCGGATGACTGAGTGACCTTGTCAATATCCATGATGGCCTTGGCGATGCTTTGAATTCCTTCCGCCTGCTCTTTCGACGCCGCCGCGATTTCATCAACCAGTGCACTGATTTTACCGGAGAAGGCCATATTGTGCCTGAAAGCTTCCTGGGTGGAAATGGTCAATTGACTGCCGTTTTTGACCGCCAGGATCGTGTTTTCGATCAGCTCGCTGGTGTTTTTAGCGGCTTTCGCCGAGCGCATCGCCAGATTACGCACTTCATCGGCCACCACCGCGAATCCGGCGCCGGCCTCGCCGGCACGTGCGGCTTCCACCGCGGCATTCAGCGCCAGCAGATTGGTCTGAAAGGCAATCTCATCGATCGTCTTGATGATCTTTCCCGTTTCTTCCGATGATTTCGTTATGGCAGTAATGGCTTTGGCCATATCATCCATATGATGGTTGACCTTGTCGATGATCTCCGTTGACTCCTTCATCATCGTTTTGGCCTGGACGGCGTTTTCGGCGTTTTGTTTTGTCATCGCCGATAATTCTTCCAGAGAGGCTGATGTTTCTTCCACGGAAGACGCCTGCGAACTCGAACCCTCGGCCACCTGACTGGCCGCCGACAATACTTCTTCGGAAACGTCAGAAACCTGCATGGCGCTTTCCGACAGGCCTGAAATAACCTTAACAACCGGTGTCACAACGGACGTATAGATAAAATATCCCAGAAAAAAAACGATGATAAATCCAATTGCCCCGAAGATCATGATTCTGATGGATATGACTTTTACAACTTCATCATAGTGCGTATTGGGAATACCGACAAACAACATGCCGATCACATCGCCTTTTTCACTCATGATCGGTTCATAGGCCGTCTGATTCAAGACGCCGACCACCTTCGCTTCTCCGATATATTTTTTCCCGGCTTTCAGGACATTTTCAATGACGTTATCCGCCGCCTTGGTGCCTGTTGCCCGCGCCCCTGCCTCGCTTTTCACAGTTGTCGCGATTCTCGTATCCCCCATGAAGATCGTGACATTATCACCCGTACTGCTGCCAATCTTATCCACCAGGGCAAAATTATCGTTCATAGGCGTATCTCCCTTGAGGAGCTTGCCTTCCTGAACAGACCATTTACCCGGATATTTGTCTTCGATATAGACCTTGGTCATGGCCAGGTCTCCTTCGAGTTTTTCATGCGCCGTGTCAATCACCTTACTTCGAACCGTCAGCAGTGTAACCAGGCCGATAATAAAAAAAGTTACCGTTACGATCGCTAATACCCACAACAGTTTAGACCTGAGCTTCATTGTCTTCATGTTTTGCTCCTTGCAAATATATTGATGTTTCTGTGACGAATAAACGAACTTCAGCCATTACAATGCCAAGATTCGCTTTCTCGCCATCATTCCCGTTTTCCTGTACCTGATTGTGCGTTTTACATTAAATCGGTCCGGAATAAAAATACTTTAGATATGGCGAAAAAATAACCACACCATGATTGGTTCCGTTGTGCAGCAAATAACATAATGATTGGTCATTATTCCCGGCATTGTTGGACCAGAACCGAAATAAATTGGTTTCGTACCGCAGCAGACATCAACAGACCGGCAATCGTGTCCAATTAACGGCATTCTTATAAGGACCCCATCGCAATGAGTTCTTTAACATCGACATGCCGGGATTCATCGACGGACAAACCTTCCTGAATCAAGCTAAGGACGATCGGTTTTTCTTCCGGAAATTTATACCCTTCATAAGCCTGTGAAAAAAGCAGGCCGCCCTGCCTGTTGGTCCAGGAATTCATATTGTGATCGAAGCAAACCCGCGATGTCACGTTCAGGTTTTCGATCATGACCCTCAACTCTTCCAGTCGTTCATGAGGCGATGAGATGTGCAGACGGCCCTGTTCATAGTCTTCGAAAATTTCCGTTCCCTGACGGGGCACGAAAGGCCGCGAGCGGATATAGTGGGGGTTGATTTCGTTGAGTACCCGTGCCGTATTTTCCGCGTGCTGACGCCACCGTTCCCGCCCGCCCAGATCCGGCATCCAGTATTCGGAAAGCTGAAATCCGGCGGCCATGGCTTTTTTGCCGCCTTCAATCTGTTCGGCGCCGGTCACTCCTTTACGAACAATTTTCAAAAGCTCATCGTCACCGGTTTCCAGTCCAACATGAATGCGGTCGAGCCCCGCCTCCCTGATGGCAATCAGTTCTTCGAGTTTTCTTTGCGCCAACGTCTTGGAACGGGTGTAAGATGTCACCCGGGTCAGGGTGTTTAATGTTTTTCGCAAATGCTGCAATACATCGATAAACTCATTCGGCCGCATAATCATGCTGTTGGCATCCTGCAGGAATGCCGTCTTCCCGCCGTAATAAAGCCAATTAAATACGGTGGAAAAGCACGGATTTTCATTCAGATAAGGATTCACGCTCAAAAGCGCGCGGAGGACCTCCCTGTTCAGTTCTCCCTTCTGACCGGCCTTGATGGAAACTTCCCGTATTTCATCCGCCATCATTTTGACCGTATCAATATCCGCTTTAATCTCCCCGACGGGTCGATAAACAAAGGGATGCCCCTTGTACATCTCGCAAAATGTGCATTTATTCCAGGGGCAGTTCTCGGTAATCCGCAATAAAAGCGACGCACTTCCCCCTTCGCTCGGCGGCCGGTAGACACCCACCGCAAAAGATAACTTACTGATTTTCTCAACATTTTCCTGATAAGACAGTTTTCCCGCAACCGATGCCATAACCAACTCCTTTTTCAACAATTTGAAGCTGTAATATAATACATTTCTCCCGTTTGACAACAGCCTTGAGTTATCGTTCGGCAGCCCCATGAAATTTATTCAAAAACTGGAAATAGCCAGCTAAAATAACATTATGACATAATTGACATAATTGACAAAATGGTCTGTTACGACTATAAGTCATTTCGTTAAAAACAGCATAAACTCTTATGCTTTTTTATAAGTAAAGCATCGGATACGATCCTTTGAGACTGGAGAACAAAAATGGAAAAAATGATTACGCTTACGATTGATGGACAGGAAGTGTCGGCAAAACCCGGGCAAACGATTCTGGAATGCGCCAGAAACGCAGGTATTTTCATCCCGACGCTTTGCCACTATCAGAACACAACCAACGTGGGGGCCTGCCGCGTTTGTGTTGTGGAAGTGGAAAACGCCCGCAGCCTGGTTGCCTCCTGCTGCATGCCAATCACCCCCGGGATGGTAGTCCGGACGACGACACCCGCCGTTCGCGCCGCCCAGAAGATGATCATCGAACTGTTATGGTCATCCGGCGACCATAATTGCCTGACCTGCGAACAGAACGGCCAGTGCGAACTTCAGGATCTGGTTTACTGGTTGAAAATTGATCAACCGCGTTTCCACATCGAGTCTCCGGGTTACGAGAAGGATGACAGCAATACCATGATCCATCGGGATCTGAACAAATGTATCCTTTGCGGACGATGCATCCGCGCCTGCAATGAAATTCAGGTGAACGAAGTTCTGGACTTCGCGATGCGCAGCTCCCGCGCCAAAGTCGGCCCGGCTTTTGATGCGGACTATATTGACTCCGCCTGCGTTTTCTGCGGTGAATGTCTCCAGGTATGCCCCACCGGCGCAATCACTTTCAAACAGGCGAAGTTCGCCGGCCGCCCCTGGGAACTGGCCAAAGTCCGCACCACCTGCACGTATTGCGGCGTCGGCTGCCAGATGGACCTTTACACGAAGGATAACAAAATCGTCAAGGTCAACGGCAACCGCGAATACGGCCAGCCCAATGAAGGCAGTCTCTGCGTCAAGGGACGCTTCGGCATGGATTTCGTGTCCCATCCCGACCGGCTGACAAAACCCCTGATCCGCGCCAAGAAAGGCGGGGACTTCAAGGAAGCCACCTGGGATGAGGCTTATGCCTTCATCGCCGAAAGATTGGCGGCCGTGAAGAAAGCGAACGGTCCTGACAGTATTGCCGGTCTGTCTTCAGCGCGATGCACCAACGAAGAAAATTATCTTTTCCAGAAATTCATGCGCGCGGGGATCGGCACCAACAATGTCGATCACTGCGCCCGTCTCTGACACTCCGTAACGGTGGCCGGTCTGGCCGCCACATTCGGAAGCGGTGCCATGACGAACTCGATTGATGAACTGGAATTCACGGATCTGATTCTGGCGACGGGAACCAACACGACGGAAAACCATCCCGTCATCGGCATGAAAGTCAAACGGGCCGTTAAACAGCATGGAACCAAGCTGATCGTCATCGACCCGAGGAAAATTGATCTGGTCAGATACGCCGACATCTGGCTCCGCCAAAAACCTGGAACGGACGTGGCCGTTTTCAACGGCCTGATGAACGTGATTATCGCGGAAGGTCTCTATGCCAGGGAATACGTCGCCGAAAGAACCGAAGGATTCGACGCACTCCAAGCGGTTGTCGCCAAATATACGCCGGAATTTGTCGAAAAGATTTCCGGTGTGCCGGCCGAAGATTTGAAAAAGGCGGCCCGGATGTATGCCAAGGCCAACCGGGCCAGCATCATTTACGCGATGGGCATCACCCAGCACATCAGCGGCACGGACAACGTGAAGAGCACCGCCAACCTGTCGATGCTTTGCGGCAATGTCGGCATTGAAGGCGGCGGCGTCAATCCGCTGCGCGGCCAGAATAACGTCCAGGGCGCCTGCGATATGGGCGCTCTGCCCAACGTCTATCCGGCCTACCAGCAGGTTGCCAATGAGGATGTCCGCAAAAAATTTGAAGCGGCCTGGGGCGCGAATCTTTCGCCCAAAGCGGGCCTGACGCTGATGGAAATTATGGCCGGCGCCGGCAGCGGCGCAATCAAGGCGCTTTATATCATGGGCGAGAATCCACTCCTTTCCGACCCTGATCTGCACCATGTGCAAAAAGAACTTCAGAAACTGGAGCTCATGGTCGTACAGGATATCTTCATGACGGAAACAGCGCAGATGGCCGATGTAGTCCTGCCCGTGGCCGCCTTCGCCGAAAAGGAAGGAACCTTCACGAATACGGAACGCCGCGTACAGCGCGTGCGTAAGGCGCTCAATCCGCCGGGAGACGCAAAAACGGATTGGGAAGTCATCTGCGGCATTTCCAATAAAATGGGCTATCCGATGAATTATGCTTCGGCCAAAGATATTTTCGAGGAAGTGAGAACCGTGACGCCGAGCTATGCGGGCATCACGTATGAACGCCTGGAAAAAGGCGGGATTCAGTGGCCCTGCCCCACGGTTGAGCACCAGGGAACGAAATTCCTGCACAAAGACAAATTCTCCCGCGGTTTGGGTCTGTTCACGGCCCTGGAATTCATCCCGCCCAATGAACTGCCGGATAAGGACTATCCGTTCCTGCTTTCAACGGGACGCGTCCTTTATCATTACCACACCGGCACCATGACGACGCGCGCCCAGGGACCTGTCGAACGGTGTCCCGAAAGCCTGGTTGAAATCAATCCGGAAGACGCCGAAAAACTGAACATCGCCGATGGACAGATGGTCAAAGTCACCTCGAGGCGCGGTAATGTTGAGGCCAAGGCCCACATCACGACCAAGAGCGCGCCGGGATCTATTTTCATGAACTTCCATTTCACTGAGGCGCCTGTAAATTTACTCACCAACCCGGCTCTGGATCCGACAGGGAAGATTCCCGAATACAAAGTCTGCGCGGTAAAATTGGCGGTCGCTTGATCATCAGCAGCCGATATTACTATGGTAAATAAAACATAACGAAAAACTGAATATGCCCCTTGTCAGGGGCATATTCTTTATGTATAAGAACGTCGGTCATTTATTAGTTGTTACCGGCATGATAAAAAACCTTTTCCCGTTCACAGAAATAGTTTCTTAACATGTCACTAAATACATTTTTAGCCTTTTAAAAGGCAAGGGAGGAATTAAAAATATGGCTAATGAGAATTTGGAAACTAAAAGATGGGGGATCGCCGCAGCCGCTGTCGTCATTCAGTTATGTCTCGGCACCGTCTACGCATGGTCGGTGTTTAAGATGCCTTTGATGAACATGCACGGATGGGACGGCAAAACCGTTCAGTACACGTTCATGCTGTTGATGCTCATCATTGGTTTGTCAGCGGCATTTGGTGGCACGCTGGTTGACAAGAAAGGACCCCGTTTTGTGGCCACCATCGGTGGTATCCTGTTCGGTATCGGTACCCTGATTGCCGGGTACGCTGATTCGGTGGGAAGCATCGCACTGCTTTATCTTGGTTTCGGTGTCGTTGCCGCTCTGGGCAACGGCTTCGGTTATGTTACACCCATTGCCACTTTGATCCGCTGGTTCCCGGATAAACGCGGTCTGGTTACCGGCCTTGCGGTTATGGGTTTCGGCGCTGGCGCTTTCTTCATGGGGAAAATAGCCCCGGCAATGATCGCTGCCTTCAAAGAAGTTGACGCCACCGGTAAAGTGATCTCTTCCGGTGTTTCCATGACCTGGTACATCTGGGGCGTGATCTTCCTGATTCTCGTGACAGGCGCCGCACAGTTGTTCAAAGATCCCCCCAAGGGGTGGGTACCGGCCGGATTCAAACCATCTGGTACGACTGTTTCGGCGGCCAATTCCTTCACTTTCGGCGAGGCCGTGAAAAAACCCCAATGGTGGATGCTTTGGGCCATGCTGTGTTTGAACGTTTCCGCAGGTCTGGGTCTTATTTCCCAGCATTCTCCACTCGCCCAGGATATTTACAAGAAAACCATGGGTTTGATTGATAAACTAACACCGGAACAAGTTGCTATAGTCGCCGCCGCCGGGGGTACCGTAGTTGCCGTCGCGGCCATCTTCAATGGTCTGGGACGACTCTTCTGGGCGAAAATTTCCGACAATATCGGCCGCCGGATGGTTTTCCTGATCATGTTTGCCACACAGGCTGTTGTTTACCTGCTGGTCGCTATGGGTTATATATCCAATTACTACCTGTTCATCGTGGTTTCCTGCTACCTGCTGGCCTGTTACGGCGGTGGATTCGCCACCATGCCCGCCTTCGCTGCCGACGCTTTTGGCCCGGCTTACATTGGCAAGGTCTATGGCTTCATGTTGACTGCATGGAGCGCCGCCGGCATCATTGGACCGTTTGTGTTTGAAACCTTCAAGCCCCAGGCGTTGTATATTGCCGCCGGGCTGCTCGTTGTCGGTTTCATCATCGCTTTAGTCTACAAAGCACCAAAAGGGAAAAACGCTTAATCGTTGCTTGTCCTGAATAGAAATACCCGCGGCTAAAAACACCGCGGGTATTTTTTTATCAAAAATGTTAGGTTTTATTCTTCTCGCCCAGCCACGGTCTCGTGTTGTCCAGCAAATAATCATCGCAGCGCTCCGTCATGCAGTCAGGGCAAAGGTGAACCAGCATGTTACTTTCAATATGCCGGACAACCAGGAATCTTTGTGCGTTTTGGTTGCAGCAAAAGCATCTGTCCGGAACATCGCTTTTATGAAAACGATAGCTTTCCTCATCATAGTATTTCATGAAAATCAGCCTGATTCCTTTATGAGTCGTACCCGAAAAAATCTACTCTATTGCCCGGCTATTTAAGAAATGTCACCGGATGTATTTTGCACTGGATTGATCGGCACCGGAAAGGTTAACACAAATGTCGTCCCCTCGCCTTCCCTGGACGATACATCAATCCCACCGTTGTGCGATTCCATTATTTTTTTGCAGAAAGTCAGTCCCAGACCCGACCCGGTGTGTTTTTCATTTTTTCCGCCGCATCTGAAAAAGGGTTCAAAAATCAGGGGGAGCTTTTCCGGCGGGATGCCCGTGCCGGTATCCGATATGCTGGCGGTGGCATAGTATTCGTCATTTTTCACGGCGATGGTTATTTTGCCGCCTTCCGGAGTATATTTTGTCGCGTTGCCGATAATATTGGTAAAGACACGCACCAGACTTTCCTCGTCTCCTGTGATCCGGGGCAATGTCTGTAAAATATTTATTTCGAGTAAAATCCCTCGCTTTCTGCACAGAGGCGCCATTTCCTCCACACTCCGGGAGATGATGGATTCCAGGCTCAAAGAGACTTTCTCGTGCGTCAGGGTGCCATTCTCAATGCGGCTGATGTCCAGCCAGTGTAACACCATGTCCTCAAGGTTCTGGACGCGTTTTCTGCATCGTTCAATGATTTCCCTGACATCCTGGTCGAAGCGATCTCCGGCTATGGCGTTGAGCGCCTCAATATATTGCCGGATAACGACCAGCGGCGAACGCATTTCATGACTCACAAAAGTAATGAAGTTCTTTTCCAGCAGGTCTTTTTCTTCCCGAAGTTTCTTCGTTTCGATTTTGAGGTTGCGATGTTCCAGCCCGCGTTTCGTGAGCGCCCTTAACTGATCGGCGTTGAATGGTTTGGGCAGATAATCATAAGCGCCTTTCTGCATGGCCTCGACGGCCGATACAATGGTCGCAAATCCCGTAATCATCACCAGAACAATATCCGGAATGTCGCGGGAGAGGATCTCAATAATTTCCATACCCGATATGTTCGGCATTTTAAGATCAATAAAAACCATATCAGGCAGGTGTTCCCGCGCAAGATTAATCCCCTCGATCCCCTGTCCGGCCGTAAGCACGGCGTAGCCGCACTTTTCCAGCACCTGCCGGCACCCGTCCCGAAGAACTTCTTCATCATCAATAATCAGGATCAGGGGTTTTTCAGTCTTATTCGCCATGGTTATTTGACGCCCAGCGCCTGACCAATGTATCGCAGAAGATCCTCAGCTTTGATCGGCTTTTGCAAGACCTTGTTGACGACGGGAAATTCCGGAGGCGGTTCAAAGGATTGATAAGGCCCCTGGAGATCAACTGCGCTCAGCATAAACAGGGGCGTGTCTTTTCCCGTATCGGTGGATCGGATTTTATTCAATACGGAGAAACCTTCGCCCCAGGTTTCCATCATCATGTCAATGATGGCCAGATCCGGATTGATGGATTTCCACATCTCCACACCGGTTTTTCCATCTTCCGCCAGAAACACCTCGTATCCGTTCTTATCCAGAATTAGTTTAGTGGCGAATAAGAAATCTTTGTCATCGTCTATCAGGAGTATTTTCTTTTTAATCGTCATGATCATATACCTCCATAGTTCTTTTGTCTTTTAACAAAAGCAAAGACAATGCCATATTGCATCTTATTGATTTTTATAATGTTATTATTGACGGCTGTTTTGAAAATAGTCTTACGGGGCAAAATGCCCCGCCATCAAGGCTCTGTTCTGATGCTGTAATTACGCATTTTGATTCTCAGGGTCTTCCGATCGATACCGAGGAATTCTGCTGTTTTGTTAATCTGAAAATGAAAGTGTTTCAGCGCTTTTTCGATATGCTCTTTTTCGACATCAACCAGGGTGATCCTCCCGGATAAGGAATCCACCACCGGCGCTTTCGCCCGTTCATCCTGACCATAGTAAAATATATCGGATAAATTGACTGTTTCGTGATCGCTGAGGACGCACAAACGTTCAATGGTGTTTTTAAGTTCCCGGATGTTTCCGGGCCATTGGTAGGACACCAGCGATTTTTTTGCCTCTTCAGAAAGGTGCCGCACCTTGCCTTGATACTTTTTCTGATAATAATGGAGATAATGTTCGGCGATCGGCAGGATATCGGCCTTGCGCTCCTTCAGTGGTTTTAAATCGAGCGGAACGACCGAAAGCCGGTAAAAAAGGTCTTCCCTGAATTTCCCCGCTTCGATCTCCGCCCGGATATCCTTATTGGTCGCTGCAATGAGTCTGACGTCCACCTTCTCCGGTGAAGATTTGCCGACCCGGGGCACTTCCTGTTCCTGAATGACCCGTAAGAGCTTGGCCTGAATATTGAGATTGATGTTGGAAATTTCATCAAGAAATAGAGTGCCTTTGTCCGCCATCTGGAAACGGCCTTCATGCACCTCCGTAGCGCCGCTGAACGCCCCTTTGACATGACCGAAAAGCTCACTCTCCATCAGGCTTTCCGCCAGGGACGAACAATCAACCGGGATAAAGGGCTTGTCCGCCCTCCGGCTTAACTGGTGGATAGTGTGCGCAACCAGTTCCTTGCCCGTTCCGCTCAGTCCCGTAATTAGAACCGTGCTGTCGGTCTGCGCAATGCGCCTGATGGATTCTTTAAGCTCTTTGATATAATCACTGCACCCGATCAGCACAGAAATATCTTTTGCCTGATCATCCGCCCCATTCCCTGTCATCGCGGAGCTTACCGCCTCCTGGAGTGCAGCTGCGGAATAGGGTTTTGCCAGAAAATTGAAGGCGCCGTGACGCATCGCTTCAACCGCCAGCGGGATGCTTCCGTATCCGGTGATGATGATAATTCTGGCGGAAATATTATTTTCTTCTTTGAGTTTTTTCAGGATGTCCATCCCGTTCACCCTGGGCATCTTGACATCCAGCAAAATCACATCATAAGAGTCGCCCTGCGCCATTTTCAGACCTTTGGCCGCCTCTCCTGTGCAATCGACAACATACCCTTCCCGCGTAAGAATCTGGCAACACCCGTCCCGGATGACTTCTTCATCATCAATAATCAGAATCGTTCTGCCCCGGGCTGTCGCTTCTTTCACTCGCCCCCTCATAATCATTGTTTGTGTTTATAAAAATAAATAACACATTTTTCCAGTGGCAGAAAGTTAATAATTCCATCCATATATGTCATATTTGACATAACGTCCCGGCAATGATACCGCTCTGGTGCGGCAGACGTGAAGACACCTTGCCTGAATCCATCATCTTAAAAATAGTTGCAGCATGGGATCGTTTTATCAATGGTTGGTCGCAAGGTTTCCGTCGAGTACGGGAAGCCCCGGATTGTCTGATCGTTGAATGGTGGGATCGCATGATCTGAAACACGGATGATACAGGAAAAAGTCTCCGGCCGGCCGGAATGGGCGAAGGACCGTTGGCGTCGCTTACGTACAGATGGCAGGGTTGACGTTTGCATTTGCGTCCGCGGTGTTGACGGGTAAGGTAATGATAAAAGTCGTGCCCTTTCCCGGTTTGCATTCTGCGTCAATCGTGCCATTGTGCTTTCGAATGATGCCATAGGCGATGGAAAGTCCCAGACCCGTTCCCTGACCCGGTGCTTTCGTTGTAAAAAACGGTTCGAAGATGCGGGAAAGAAGTTCTTTATTGATGCCTTCACCCGTGTCTGTGATGGAAATTCTGATAAAATGATCTGATCTCTTTTTAGTGCTGATCGTCAACTTCCCGCTGCCTTTCATGGCATCTGCCGCGTTAATGAACAGATTCAGAAATACCTCTTCGAGCCTGGACCGGTCGCCCATCGTTTCGGGAAGATTTTCAGTCAGCCTGGTTTCTATTTTTATCCCATGAAATATGGCCTGATCTTTTATCAGTTTGAGAGAGGTCCTGATCACCTCATTGATTTGCAGCGGCAACATCTCACCGGTCGGTGTTCTGGCAAAATCCAGCAGACCCTGAACAATTTCTTTACAGCGGTTTGTCTGATAAATGATCTTCTGAAGGTTTTCCCGCATGGGGCTGTCTTCCGGAAGATCCTCTAAAACGATATTGCTGAACAAAAGGATCCCCCCCAGAGGATTGTTGATTTCATGAGCGACACTGGCCGCCATCTCTCCCAGCGCCGTCAGTTTTTCAATTTTAGCGAGCTGTTGATGCATTTTCTGCAATTGATCATTGCGGTCTTTGAGGGATCTGGCCATGTCATTGAAAGCTTCATCCAGTATGTCGAAGCTCGATATTTTATCGTGCGATAGTTGATAATCCAGGTTGCCGGCGGCAATGGCTTCCGTAGCTTTTTTCAGGATGCGTATTCTCCGGATAATGGTATTACCCAGCCGCAGGGAAATAATAAACGCGATGAGCATTCCCAGGGTTGTTATCCCGATGCTGGTCCAGATCAGATCCCATTTGATATCCCGGTATTTGGCTTCCAGTATCCCTGTGTAGAGAACACCGATGCGCTTTCGGTCTATGTTGACGATAGGCGTATATGTGGTGATATACCAGTCCTTCACAACAAAAGCCCTGCCGACCCAATCCTCTCCTTCTTTGATGACGCGATCATAAACTTCCCTGGAAAGAATAGTGCCGATGGCCCTTTCGTTATCCTTTGTCATAACATTGGTGGAGATGCGCACACCCCCCTGAAATATAGTAGCCACGCCCATCTCCTGGCCTTTGTATTTTTCGCCGTGGTACACGGTCTCTTTTATCTTATCGACGATCGCATTGTCCTTGTTGATCAAAACGCCTCCCACCAGAACACCCAGCAGGCGGTTTGATTGTCTATCCATGATGGGATAGGCAGCTCTCATCACCATGCCTTCCGTAAGCCTGTCTTCCTTGATTTCGGCGGACAAAGGCGTTTTAATGATGCCCGTCAGCGCCCGGTTGGAAAGTGCGGGATTTTCCCTTAAGATATCTTCAATGGACAGAAGTTCGGTTGAGGCGAGGGCAATTTTTTTTTCTATGCAGTTTCTGACGATGGGATCGGAAAAGAGATTGTCGCCCCTGATTGCCGGATTAGACGCTCTGTACAATACCTTCCCGCCGGCGTCTGCGAGCGTAAGCATATCGAGAAAAACATGGCCATTCCCGGGCTGTGTTGCTGACTCGCTGCGAATGAGTGCTTTCATGTAGGACATGCCGGCGATATCCTGCTTTTTGATAAGCGCCCGCAGGTCGTACCCCTCAGCGGTAAATTGAATCAGGGACATCCTATAATGTTCCCGTCAAGAGAAAAAAATGATTTTTAAAAGAGCAACAAAATCGGTAATGTAAATTTCACACTTTCTTTAAAACGCACGTCTATCTTGCGCCTGCAAGGCAGACGTGC
>JAIGNE010000048.1:0-22605 GCA_036528635.1 Deltaproteobacteria bacterium | reverse complement strand
TTAGGGTTGGTGTCGCTGCAAGATACGATGCGACGACTTCAGCGTGTTCAATGAACCGCCGGATGCGGAACCGCACGTCCGGTGGTGTGGGAGGACGGCGGGGGTGACCCCGCCTCCTACCTAATTTGGAAGGCATATCGTCACGCGGCAGGAATATTTCGATGAGGCGTGACGTGAAGGAAGGACTATACCGGCAATGAATACCTTGCGTGAACTTTATCGAATCGGAAGAGGGCCTTCAAGCTCTCACACGATGGGGCCATACGTAGCCGCGGCCCGGTTTCTGAAGAAATATCCCGATGCTTCATCTTTTGGGGTCGCTTTACATGGGAGTCTTGCCGCCACAGGCCGAGGGCATGGGACGGATGGGGCAATTCTGGAATCGTTGAAGGGATACAAGGTTGAATTTACGTGGAAGCCGGACCATGAACTTCCGCTACACCCCAATGGCATGCGGTTCGAAGCTCTGGATCAAACCGGAAAGGTAATTGGATCCATGGAAGAATACAGCGTCGGAGGAGGCGCGCTTCTCTCCGATGCCGCATCCGCAAGGATCTATCCGCCGAAAACGCTTTCTATGATTCTGGAGCACTGCGAAGAAAGCGGGGAGAGGTTTTGGGATTACGTTGTACGATATGAGGGCGCCGGTATTATTCCTTACCTCGTGGACATTTGGCGGGCGATGGTGGAATCCGTCGAAAGCGGCGTCAACAGTGAAGGCCTGCTGCCCGGGCCTTTGGGGCTTTCGCGCAAATCCCGCTGTTTTTATCGTAAAAGCCTGATGATGGAGCCCGTTTCCGCACGTGACGCCGTGCTGGCGGCGTATGCCTATGGCGTAGCCGAAGAAAACGCCTGTGGGCACTGGATTGTGACCGCGCCGACCTGCGGCGCAAGCGGTGTGGTACCCGCGGTGATTTATTATCTCAAAAACAGGATGAACTGCACGGATCAGGACATTGTCTGCGCACTGGGAACGGCCGGGTTGTTCGGTAATATCGTCAAGGAGTATGGATCGATATCCGGCGCCGCCGTAGGCTGTCAGGGTGAAGTGGGAACCGCCTGCGCGATGGCCGCGGCAGCGGCTGCGCAACTGATGGGGGGAAGCCCGCGACAAATTGAATATGCGGCGGAGATGGGGCTGGAGCACCACCTGGGGCTGACCTGCGATCCCGTCTGCGGACTGGTCCAGATCCCGTGTATTGAAAGAAACGCTCACGCGGCCATCCGCGCGTTGACCTGCGCCAATCTCGCGCTGCTGTCGGACGGCATTCACAGAATATCTTTTGATGACGTCGTGCAGGTCCTTCTGGAAACCGGCAAAGCTCTGCCCAATCTCTACCGCGAAACGTCAACGGGCGGTCTGGCCAAAATATATGAAAAAAGAATCCGTCAAAACGCAAAAGCGGAAAGATAAAATACCTGGAGGAAATCAATCCTATGAAGAAAACACCCCTTTATGATCGTCATGTAAAACTGTCGGCAAATATGGTCGACTTTGGCGGCTGGGCCATGCCCGTGCAGTATACGAATGTCATTCAAGAGCACAACACGACAAGGCACCAGGCAGGCCTTTTTGACATCTGCCACATGGGCGAGCTGAAAATTCAGGGCCGTCAGGCGTTCGATCTGCTGCAGTACGCCTTAAGCCGGAATCTTGAGGATCAATACCCGGGGCAGATGAAACTTGGGCTTCTGCTCAACGAAAGTGGCGGCATCATCGATGATGTCACCGTTTATTTCATGGGGGTAGACGACTACCTCATGGTGACGAATGCCACCACAAAAGACAAAGTGTATCAGTGGCTTCTCCAACTCAAAGAATCGAAAAAATACGGCGACGTAACGATTACCGATATTTCGGAGCAGACGGGAAAACTCGATATCCAGGGACCAGCCTCCGAATCCATATTGCAGTCGGTGGTTGAGGACGCTATCGACGGTCTGAAATTCTATCATTCACAGTGCAGCAGAATATCGGACATGCCCGTGTTGATTTCGCGAAGTGGCTATACCGGGGAGGACGGGTTTGAAATCTATGCCGCCTCGGACCAGATCACATTGATCTGGGACATTCTCCTTAAGGCCGGGAGCAGGGACGGGTTGATTCCAGCAGGTTTGGGTGCGCGCGACACGTTGAGACTGGAAGCCGGCATGATGCTCAACGGAAACGACATGGATGAGACAATCACGCCCTACGAGGTTGTCTATGGATGGGTCACCAATATGGAAAAAGATTTTGTTGGAAGGTCCGCTTTACAGAAATTGAAGGGTGAAGGGTTTAATCGGAAACTCGTGGGCTTCAGGATGGAGGATCGGGGAATCGCCAGACACGGCTACAAGGTGAGTCTTGAAGGCAGGGAGATGGGTTGCGTTACCTCAGGGACATATTCTCCAACGTTAACGGTCGGCATTGGACTGGCTTTTGTTCCGACTACGTTCAAGGATCCGGGCACGGAGATCGAAATTGTTATCCGGAATCATCCGGCCAAAGCCAGAATCGTTTCTCTGCCGTTTTATAAGCGGAAAAAGTGACATCCGGAAAAATTAACGAATTTTAAGGAGTGAAACATGACAAAAATACTGATTGCAGACAAAGTTTCCAAAGACCTCATTGACTCCCTCAAGGCTTCAGGCGTGGACGTGAGGATGAACCCGGAGCTGACCGCGGATCAGCTGCCTGACGCGATATCGGATGCCGGAATCCTCATTGTCCGCTCCACTAAAGTCAACCAACGAACGATTATGGCCGCCAAACATCTGGGGTTGATTGTCCGGGCCGGTGCCGGCGTCAATACCATCGATCTCGAAGCGGCATCAGGAAAAGGGATTTACGTCACCAATTGTCCGGGGATGAACACGGATGCCGTCGCTGAACTGACCATTGGCTTATTGATTGCCACTGATCGTGGGATTGCCGATGCAACCCATGCCTTACGGGATGGAAAATGGCAGAAAGGGCGTTTTGGAAAGTCAACAGGCATCAAAGGACGAACCTTGGGAATTGTCGGCCTGGGGCAGATCGGAATGGCGGTTGCGGGGCGCGCCAAGGCTTTAGGCATGAAGATTATTGCCTGGTCCCGAAGCTTATCATCCGAGAAGGCGGAAGCGCTGGGATACGGCTATGCGGCCTCTCCTGCAGAACTTGCGTCAAAATCCGACGCGGTATCAATCCATCTGGCATCAAACAAAGATACGAAAAAGATGATTGACGACAAGTTTTTCCAGGCGATGAAACAGGGGGCCATCTTTCTGAATACGTCGAGAGGCGACGTTGTCGACACGGCTGCACTGACCGAGGCTGTCAAAACGAAAGGGCTGCGCGTGGGGCTGGATGTGTTTGAAGGAGAGCCCGAGAAAAGCGAGGCAACGTTCGAACAGACAGAGCTTGCCGCTCTGGCGGTATGCACGCCGCACATCGGGGCTTCCACCGAGCAGGCCGAGAAAGCCATCGCTTCCGAAGTGCTGCGCATTATCGGGCAGTATCTGCAGACCGGCCAACCGCTTCATGCGGTGAATTTGAGAAGCGTGGTGGAGAAAAGGCCGTGCCTGACCATCCGCCACTACAATCACGTGGGAGTCCTAGCCAGGGCTCTGGAGATCCTGAAGGATGAAAGAATCAATGTCGAGGAAATGCAAAACATGATTTTCAAGACGAATGAAGCGGCCTGCTGCTGCCTGACGCTGGATAAGATGCCCAGCGATGCGGCCTTTGAAAAACTCAAAAACGATCAGGACATCCTGGAGACGGTGATTGCATAGAGTGAGTGTTTACACAAGATGATGAACGGCCTTTTTCGGCAAAGGAGGATATAAGGTATGTCTTGTTTATTGGAAGTTGATCCGGAGATTGCAGAAGCCATTCTTCGTGAGACAAAGCGCCAGATGGATAAATTGGAGCTGATTGCTTCGGAGAACTTTGCAAGTGAAGCGATTCTGGAAGCACTGGGCTCGGTGATGACAAACAAGTACGCGGAAGGTTATCCGGGAAAACGGTATTACGGCGGTTGCGAATATGTCGATGTCGCAGAGCAGCTGGCCATTGACCGCTGCCGGAAACTCTTCGGGGCGGAGCATGTGAATGTTCAGCCGCACTCCGGTTCGCAGGCTAACATGGCTGTCTATTTTTCGGTTTTGCAGCCCGGCGACACCATCCTGGGAATGAACCTTGCTCACGGTGGCCATCTTTCGCACGGCAGTCCGGCAAACTTCACCGGACGGTTTTACAAGGTCGTCGCCTACGGCGTGAATAAAGAAACGGAAACGATTGATTTTGACGAAGTGGAGGATCAGGCCAGAAAGCACAAGCCGAAGCTCATCGTTGTAGGAGCCAGCGCTTACCCCCGGACGATTGATTTTCTTAAATTTCGAAAAATCGCCGATGAAGTCGGAGCGGTCATCATGGCGGATATCGCCCATATTGCCGGACTGGTGGCAGTGGGGCTTCATCCCTCGCCGGTGCCGGTCTGCGAATTTATCACGACAACCAACCATAAGACACTGCGCGGGCCGCGCGGGGGCATGATCATGTGCCGGGAAGAATATGCCAGGGTCATCAACAGCAGAGTATTTCCCGGAATACAGGGAGGGCCGCTCATGCATGTCATCGCTGCCAAGGCTGTAGCTCTGAAAGAAGCGCTTGCCGATGACTTCAAGACGTATCAGATGCAGGTTTGCAAAAACGCCAAAGCGATGGCGGATGAGCTGATGCAAAAGGGATTCCGTCTGGTGTCCGGCGGCACGGACAATCACCTGATGCTGGTTGACTTGACGGACAAGGGGGTGACCGGGAAAGACGCGCAGGAGGCCCTGGATGCAATCGGGATCACCGTGAACAAAAACGGTATTCCCTTTGATACAAAAGGGCCGATGGTGACAAGCGGCATCCGCATCGGCACGCCCGCTTTGACCAGCCGGGGGATGAAAGAAGGCGAGATGAGAAACATTGCGGGATTCATCGCGGACGTTCTCACACATATGAACGACGAAAAAAGGCATCGGGACGTAGGAGCGGCGGTAAAGGAGCTGTCAGAGCAGTTTCCTATTTATCCGGGACGATTACAATCCGTCTGCTGAGGCGGGAAAACAGCAAACATAAAAAATCGTATACAAGGAGAAGCATATGTCAAAAATAAATCCGGCAGACCGGAAATATTCGAAGGACCATGAATGGATCAGGGTCGATGGTGAGGGGACGGCATGGCTGGGCATTACGGATCACGCCCAGGAAATGCTGACGGACATTGTTTTCGTTGAGCTGCCGGAAATCGGCAGGAAGGTTCAGGCCGGAGGCGCCGTCGCCGTCATTGAATCGGTGAAATCGGTATCGGACGTCTATTCACCGATTGGCGGAGAGGTCATTGAAGCCAACAAGCTGCTGGAGAACAAGCCGGAGCAGATCAACAAGGACGCCTTTGGCGAAGGGTGGATTGTCCGGCTGAAAATGGTCGACACAACCGAGCTGAATTCCCTCATGAGCGCCGAAGAATATGAAAAGACGCTGACCGAAACAACGCATTGAGGATGTATAGCATGAAAAACGTGGATTATATTCCCCATACCGAAGACGATGTCAATAAAATGCTGAAGGCTATTGGCGTTTCATCAATCGATGATCTTTTTGCGGACATCCCGCCGGCGCTGAAATTGAAACGCCCTTTGGACCTGCCTGACTCACTTGCGGAGCAGGAGGTCTGGGGCCTGATGCAGAAAATGGCCGGCAGGAATGTTGTTCCCGAAGTATGCCTCACAGGGGCGGGGGCCTATCATCACTACATCCCGTCCGTTGTCAGGCATGTGATCGGCCGTTCCGAATTTTACACGGCCTACACACCTTACCAGGCGGAGATCAGCCAGGGTATCCTGCAGGCGATTTATGAATATCAAACCATGATTGCCCGTCTTACCGGGATGGATGTGGCTAACGCGTCGATGTATGACGGCGCGTCGGCTATGGCCGAGGCCGCCGTTTTGGCGGCAAAAGTTTTGAATCGTCCCAGAATTGTTCTACTGAAGTCAGTTCACCCGGAGTATCGGCAGGTTGTCAGGACATACGCCTGGGCGAATGGTTACGAGGTTGCGGAGATGGATTACGGACCGACAGGCCAGGTTCAACCGGACAACTTGAAAAGCGCCGTCGACCGGGATACGGCTGCCGTTGTGGTTCAGACGCCGAATTTTTTCGGGGTGATTGAACACATTCAGGCGATTTCCGCCATCGTTCATGAACACCAGGCGCTTCTGGTGTCCGGATTTACGGATGCCACAGCCCTGGGAATCCTCAAACCGCCCGGAGAAATGGGGGCGGACTTTGTTGCGGGGGAGGGGCAGGCCCTGGGGAATTCCCTGAATTTCGGGGGCCCTTACCTGGGAATCTTTGCGGCCAAAAAGAATTTTCTGCGCAAAATTCCCGGACGCCTGGCGGGGATGACAACGGACCAGGAAGGGAAAAGGGGATTCGTTCTGACGTTGCAGGCAAGAGAGCAGCACATTCGCCGGGAGAAAGCGACGTCCAACATTTGCTCCAACGAAAGCCTCTGCGCCCTGGCCGCGGCGGTGTATTTGTCCTGCCTGGGCAAAAACCTCAAACGCCTGGCTGAAATCAATCTACAGAAGGCCTGGTATTTACGCAAACATCTTTTAGAACTCGACGGATGGAGTTTGGTTTTTCCCGGGCCCGTCTATAACGAATTTCTCATGCGCTGCCCCGACCCACACGCTGTCAACCGGAAGCTTCAGGATGCGGGTATGGTAGGAGGGTATCTTGCGGGGAAAGATTATTCCGAGCTGGAAGGAACCCTGCTGTTGTGCGCCACGGAAATGCTGTCGAAAGAGCAGATTGATAAAATTGTCGGGATCATCAAGGGGTGATGACCGGCAACATTGCACAAACCGAATGATTAGAATCGATGGATAAAGGAGTTTTACTGATGGATCTGATATTTGAAAAAAGCCGGCCGGGACGTTCAAGCGCCTGTGTGCCTGAATGTGATGTTGAGGCAGTACCGGTCGGGTGGTTGATTCCCGATGACCTTCTTCGCCGCGACCTTGATCTTCCCGAAGTTGCTGAAGTGGATCTGGTGCGCCATTATACCGCGCTTTCCCGCCGCAATTTCGGCGTCGATATGGGGTTCTACCCTCTGGGATCCTGTACCATGAAATACAATCCCAAAATCAACGAAGATGTAGCCGCTCTGCCCGGTTTTACGGGGCTTCACCCTTATACTCCGGGCAGTTTTTCACAGGGCAATCTACAACTAATGTTCGAGCTGCAGCAATACTTTTCGGAAATCTTCGGCATGGTTTCGTTTTCGCTGCAGCCTGCCGCCGGCGCTCACGGTGAACTGTCGGGCATCATGATCATGAAAAAATACTTTGAAAAAAAGAAAGAAAGGCGGACGGCCATACTGATACCGGATACCGCTCATGGAACCAACCCGGCATCGTGCGCGCTTTGCGGCTACCGGACGATTACCGTCCGGACAAATTCCGAAGGCGGCGTGGATATCGACCATCTTGAGGAACTGATGACGCAAGAGGTCGCCGGAATGATGCTGACCAATCCCAACACCCTGGGGCTCTTTGAAAGGAACATCGAACGGGTCGTCGCCATTGTTCACGGCAGGGGAGGGCTGCTTTACGGTGATGGCGCCAATGCCAACGCTTTTCTGGGGCAATCCCGTCCCGGTGATCTCGGGTTTGATATCATCCATATCAACCTGCACAAGACATTTTCGACACCCCACGGATGCGGCGGCCCGGGAAGCGGGCCCATTGGTGTCAGCAAGGAACTGACAGATTACCTGCCGGTGCCACGGATCATCAAGACGGATGACCGATATGAAATGACCTGCGACTACCCGGACAGCATTGGCCGCGTGAAAGCGTTCTATGGAAACTTCAATGTTCTGGTTAAGGCCTACACGTACCTGCGGACGCTGGGACCGGAAGGTGTGAGAAGAATCAGCGAGATTGCCGTCCTCAATGCCAATTACGTCAAGGAACGCCTGAAGCGCTATTTTGATTTGGCCTACGACAGGAGCTGTATGCATGAGTGTGTATTTTCGGGCGCACGCCAGGCAAAAGAAAGTGGGGTGCATACACTGGACATTGCCAAACGTCTGCTGGATTGCGGTTATCATCCACCGACGATCTATTTTCCGCTTGTGGTGCCGGAGGCCATTATGATCGAGCCCACGGAAACGGAGAGCCTGGAGACGCTGGATGAATTTTGCGATGTGATGATCAGCATTGCCCGCGAGATTCAGGAGAATCCTTCTCGGGTCAAATCGGCGCCCGTGACAACACCGGTCAGACGTCTGGATGACGTGAAAGCCGCCCGTGAACCTGATGTCTGCATGAAGAGAGCCTGAAATGTGTGAAGTAAGAATTCAAAAAAAACTGTATTTGAGGAAACCCGAATGGTTGAAAGTCCGCATACCGGGAGGACAGAGTTTCAACCGGATAAGGGGTGTTCTGCAAAGTGAACGCCTGCATTCCATCTGCTGGGAGGCACGCTGTCCGAACATCATGGAATGCTTTCAGTCGGGTACCGCCACTTTTCTGATTATGGGGAACATCTGCACCCGGAACTGCCTTTACTGTAACGTGGGTTACGGCAGGCCGGAGAAAATCGATGAAAACGAGACCTCAAGGCTGGTGGAAGTGGCCAGGCGCCTGGAGATTCGCTATCTTGTCATAACATCCGTCACAAGAGATGATCTTATCGACGGCGGCGCAGACCAATTTGTGGCGTGCATTGAAAAAGTGAGAAAGATAATGCCGCAAAGCCGGGTGGAAGTTCTCATTCCGGATTTCCGGGGAAACCTGCCGGCCCTGGACAAAATCATCGAAGCCAGGCCGGATGTCATCAACCACAATATTGAAGTTGTCCGTTCTCTTTTCAGGACGCTCCGGCCTGACGGTCATTTTGAAAGATCATTGAAGCTGCTTCAGCACGTCCACAATGTATCGGATATTGTCACCAAATCAGGTTTTATGATCGGTTTCGGTGAAACTCTGACCCAGATCGATGAACTGTTGAGGGAACTGGCGGAAGTTCATTGTCAGAGCGTGACCATAGGCCAGTATCAGCAGCCGACTGCGCGACACTGGCCCGTGAAGAAGTATTATCGTCCGGATGAATTTGACGAAATCAAGGAGATGGCTCAAAAGGTTGGTTTTGCCGATGTCGAGGCCGGCCCTCTTGTGCGCAGTTCGTACCATGCAGATAGAAATGTGAAGGTGCAACATGTGTGAGCATTATGATTTGATTGTCATCGGGGGTGGCCCCGGAGGACATGCTTTGGCTGAAGATGCCGCCATCTATGGCGCCAGGGTGTGCGTTATTGAAAAAAGCGGCTGGGGGGGGACCTGCACTCATCGGGGGTGTGTGCCCACGAAAGCGCTGCTTACATGCAGCCGGCGCTGGGTGGAGATAAAAAAGATGAAACGTTTCGGCATTTCCATGAGCCATGAGACGTTTGACTTCAGAGCCATGAAGCGACATCAGCAACAGATGATCAAGGTGTCGGCACTCGGTGTTGAAAAATCGCTTCTGAAAGCCGGGGTCGATTTGAAGGTGGGGGAAGCCGTTTTGACAGATCCCAATGTGGTTCGCTGGCAGTCTCCAACCGGCGCCAATAAAATGCTGAAAGCACGAAACATGTGCATTGCGTGGGGATCAAAGCCGGCAACGCTTCCGAATGTTCCGTTATCAGCAAGGGTTCTGACATCCGACGAATTCCTCAACCTGGAGGATCTGCCCCGTCGGGTGATTATTATCGGCGGAAGCGTTATTGGGGTCGAATTTGCGACAATGCTTGCGGAACTGGGGGTTCATGTCACGATTATAGAGATTTGTGATTCCCTTCTACCCCTGGAAGATGAAGAAGCGGTGTCCCTCATCAAAAAAGAACTCGCTCTTCTGGGCGTCGTGATGCACACCGCCACCAGCGTTACGGAGGTGAATGAAAAACCGGATGCAGTGCAAGTGTCGGCGAAAAATGCGGACGGTCTGATCGAGATGGAAACCGATTATGTGCTTGTGTGTACGGGCCGCAAACCGCAACTTTATCCCGATCAGCTGGGTGCGCTGAGAATTCATTATGACGAAAAAGGTATTGAAGTCGGCATCCACCAGGAAACCAGTCTGCCGGGAATATATGCTGTCGGGGATGTAACCGGCGGCATGATGCTGGCCCATCGCGCCATGCAGCAGGGAAAAGCCCTGGCCTCCTATTTATTCGGAAAAGAAATGGTTTCCTGTCGGGAAAATGCCATTCCCTCCGTGGTGTATTCTCATCCTCCCATCGCCCGGGTGGGGCTGACACAAAAGCAGGCAAAGGCTATAGGACTGGACACGGAATCCGTAAATCTGGATTACGGCGCCAATATCATGGCCCGCACGGAACTGGCCGGACAGGGATTTGCAAAACTCCTCTTCCATAAGCAAAAGATCATAGGCGCCTGTATCGCAGGTGAACAGGCGGGTGAACTGATCGCTTCTCTCAGCCTTGCTGTTTACGAAAATATGGATAAAAAAACACTTACGGACTGGGTAAAACCGCATCCAACATTAAGTGAAATTCTAAATATTAACCGGCCAATCAAGTGAATTGGATAAATGAAAATAAGACATTTAGCAAAAATATAATGGAGATAAGGAAAAAATATTTTGCATATTGACAGCGGCCATTTATTATGCTACTAAAAATGAACAGTGTTAATATAACGATGTTTATATTAATTAAATAGAACAGGATGGCAGGTTAGATATTTATTATGCCCAAAATGTGTAGAACAGCAAAAGAAGTGGAATCGGTTAAGCAGAAAATCCTGGACCAAGCCCTGCAATTGATTGTCACTGAGGGTTACGACAAACTCAGCATGAGAAAAATCGCCGGTCAGATGGGGATCACGGCCGCCACCATTTACAACTATTTTAAAAGCAAAGAGGAGATCAATCTCTGGATCAGAGTAAAGGGGTTTGAAACCATGGATGCGATGCTTTCAAAAGCCCGCGACGCGAAAAATACCCAGGAAGAAAATATGAGATCGCTCCTTAAGGCTTATTTTAAATTCGGCACCGTCTATTCAGAATATTACGACATCATGTTCAATCTTCGCACGCCGAAGGTGGCTGACTACATAGGCACCGAACTTGAAGAGATCGCTGTTACAAAATTACAAAAAATTGGAAGAAGGACTTTCGGATATTTCTTTAATCTCGTAAACGAAGTTTATGAAAGCAAGAAAAAGATGTCATCCGGAGATGAAATCCAATACAGAACGGTTCAGTTATGGGCGAATATCCACGGGGTTGTGACTCTCTATAACAGTCGTCAGATTGCTGAACTGGTGAAAAGTCCCAAGCGGTTTATCGATGCAAGAATTGAAGCGGAGATCCGGGAGCTTTTGGGCAACGCAAATTAAACCGGCGTGCTGGTAACAATGAAGATAAAAATGACATCAAAAAAAGTAAGAAGAGAAGAGGCGTTTATTTTTATTTGATAGGTGAACAGTGTTAGATTAACAGCGTATATATTAAAGCCATGGCATCATCGCGGCAGTAGGTAAAATAGGAATAAAGACAGCAAAAAAAACGATCAAGGAGGGTTTTATGTCAGAGTGGGAAAATATTTACAAGTCAAAGAGGGCAACGGTGGAAGATGCGGCAAACACAATCAAGACGGGGGATGGTATTTTTTACAGCTACGGTGCCTGCTGTCCCATGCCGGTTATCACGGCAATCAGCAGGAGACTTCCGGAACTGAAGCACGTTAATTTTTATACGGGGCTTTGCGTCTTTCCAGTCGAATACTTATACAAGCCGGAGTACAAACCTTATTACAACCATTACAGCACCTTTTATTTCATCACGGAAAGATTCGCTCCGGACAAGGAAAAATGCGATTTCTTTTCCTACCAGTTCAGCCATACGGAATCGGTCTTTACCAAGCAAGTTGAAGCCAATGTTCTCATCTTCGAATGCACTCCCCCGGATGAAGACGGTTATCTGAACTACAGTTGCTACGGGACCAGCGTAAATGAATACATTGCCCGCAAGGCGGACAACATCATTGCCGTCGTCAATGAAAAACTACCCTACGTCTATGGCGAAGGCAATAAAATCCACGTATCCAAAGTCCATTCGATTGTCGAAGCGACCCATCCGCTTTTTAATGTTCCGGCGCAGCCGACAACGGAGCTGGAGAGAGCGATTGCCCAGCATGTCATCGACAGAATACCGGACGGTTCGACCATTCAGGTGGGTGTCGGCGGACTGGGCAATGCCATTTGCGGATATCTGGATTCCAAGAAAGATCTGGGCATTTATTCGGAGATGTTTGTGGACGCCATGGTGGGCCTTGTTAACAAAGGTGTCATCAATAACAGCAAAAAAACCTTCCTGCCCGGAGAAATTACTTGCACGATCGGCGGGATGGTTGACGAGACCTATCAGTTTTTGAACCGGAATAAACAGATTCGCATGTTTCCCATGAGTTATGTGAATGACCCCGCCAACATCGCTAAAAATGACAACATGGTTTCCATCAACAGCACGCTAATGACCGATCTGACTGGTCAGGCAGGTTCGGAAACGCTGGGATTCAAACAATACAGTGGCACCGGCGGACAGCTGGACTTCGTAAGGGGAGCCTGTATGGCCAAAGGCGGGCAGTCTTTTCTGGCGTTGCCATCCACCTATGAAGCAAAGGGTGAAGGTCCGAAAAGCTGTATCGTTCTGTCGTTGCCCCCCGGTGAAGTGGTCACCGTGTCCCGCACCGATGTCGACAAAGTGGTCACGGAATACGGTGTCGCGGAGTTGCGGAATAAATCGATTTCGCAGAGAGTCCAGGCCATGATCGCCATCGCCCATCCGCAGTTCCGCGACGAATTGACCGCCGGAGCGAAAAAAAAAGGACTTCTTTAAAGCAGAATTTGAAAGAAGAACAGGAGATTGAAATGATTAAAACAAAAATCACGGAAATGTTCGGGGTAAGGTATCCCATCATCTGCGGCGCCATGATGTGGATCTGCAAACCGAAGTTGTGCGCCGCCATATCCAACGCCGGTGGATTGGGAAACCTGACGGCCGGCAACTATGAGACGGAAGATGACTTCCGGGAGGCCATCCGGGAAACAAGATCGCTTACGGGAAAACCGTTTTTCATTAATGTGACAATCCTTCCTTCCATCCGGATTACAAATGAGCATTACAAAATGTACTTGCGCGTTTGTGCGGAAGAGCGTGTTGCCGGCATCGAAGTGTCCGGAACACCGATCGATAAGGCGGTTGGCCCGGAATATGTCGATCTGCTCAAAAAAGCGGGCGTCAAGCTATTTCATAAAGTGGGTTCCGTGCGCCACGCGCTCCACGCGCAGGAAGCCGGCTATGACGGCGTGTATGCGGCTGGAATCGAAGAAGGCGGGCATCCCCTCAATGATGATGTCACAACCATGGTGCTGACGGCGAAAATGGCGGAAACCCTGTCCATTCCCGTGGTCACGACGGGAGGGATCGCCAATGGCAGGACGATGGCGGCCGCCCTGATGCTCGGCGCCCAAGGCGTCATGATGGCCTCGCGGTTTATCGCCACACAGGAGTGTGAAGTCCATGAAAATATCAAAAAAGAAGTGGTGGCGCGCCAGGAGCATCATACGACGCTGATCTGCAAGTCCATCAATTTGCAGGGACGGGCGCTGAAGAACGAACTGGTCGAAAAGGTCCTGGAGACTGAAAGCAGGAACGGCGGCTTGCAGGAAATCATTCCCTTGATATCCGGAGAGAGGACCAAAAATGCGTGGGTCACCGGTGACATCAATATCGCGCCGATGATGGTGGGACAGTCCATTGGTCTGATCCATGATATCCCGACCTGCGCGGAACTTCTCACCAGGATGGTGGCCGAAGCTGAAAAATGTGTGAAGGGTGTAAACGAACATATCGAAACGGCCTGATGCGAAAGCTGGTCCTGGATTTACAAGGAGGAGAGTTTTAATGAATGATTATGACGTTGTTGTCATCGGCGCCGGCAACGGCGGATTGACCGCCGCGCTGACCCTTGCAGGGAAGGGAGCCAAAGTACTGTTGCTGGAACGCCACAATATTCCCGGCGGATGCGCCACCAGCTTTATCCGGGGGCGTTTTGAATTTGAAGTGGCTCTGCATCAGCTAAGTGGACTCGGCACAGAGAAGCAACCCGGTCCTTTGCGGTCTGTGCTGGGCAAGCTGGGGATTCTGGATCAGGTTGAATTTATTGAGATGGAAAATCTGTACCGCATGGTCATTCCGGGAAAACTCGATATGACCCTGAAGGCCGACCGCGGAGAAATCATTCGGAGTCTGAAAGACCGGTTTCCGCAGGAAGCCGCGGCCATCGACCGTTTCTTTGATTTTCTTTATACCTTCTGCTCTCAACTGATTTTTGGGGTTTATGCGCGCGATCCGGAACTGTCGAGCGAAAAATATCCCGAATTCTTCAGGTATGCGGTTCGGGATTGCCAGGAAGTGCTCGAGGAGTATTTTTCTGATCCTGTTTTGAAAATGGTTATCGGTTCGTACTGGTCTTATCTGGGGCTTCCACCCGCCAGGTTGTCGTTTCTGGATTATGCCATCATGTTCTTTTCTTATATCGAACTCAAGCCCTTCCATATCAAGGGAGGATCGCAGGCATTGTCCAGCGCACTTCTGGATGCTTTTCAGAAAGCCGGCGGCCATGTCCGCTTCCAGTGTGCGGCAAAAAAAATAATTGTCCGCGATCGGCAGATTCAGGGAGTGATAACTGAAGACGGTCAGGAAATCAGGACGCATCATGTTGTCTCAAATGCCAGTATGCTGACCACCTACCTGGAGATGATGGATCGCCCATCCGTTCCGGAGGAAGTATTACAGTCTTTTTCTTCCCGCACGATCGGGCCTTCCGCATTTACTCTTTATATCGGTTTTGACCGGGAACCGTGCGACATGGGGATTACAGACACCACCAACTTTATTTATCTGTCGGAGGATTACAACGATTTGTACAGGCTGGGGAAAACACTGGAAAAACCTGGGTGGGCGTTGTTTTCCGCCTATGACATGGCGGACCCGGAATGTTCTCCCGCGGGCGCATCCCAGGCGGCGCTTTTGACATTGCAGTATGCCGATCCCTGGCTTTCTTTGCCGACAAATGCCTACAACGAAACAAAGTACGCCTATGCGCGGCATCTGCTCGACATGATGGATCATCTCTATCCCGAATGCCGTGCGCATATAGAGGAGCTGGAGGTGGCGACGCCTCTCACGCACCTTCGCTATCTCGGGCATCCCGGCGGGGCTATTTACGGGTTTGATCAATACACTAAAGACACCAACCTTTTTATTTCGCCGCATTCCCCGGTTCAAGGGTTGTTTTTTGCAGGTGCCTGGGCCGGGACGGGCGGTTTTCAGCCGACGCTCACGTCCGGCCAGTCCGTGGCTCGCAGTGTATTGAAGTCACTGAATCAATGAAACGAGAAAGGATCAGACATGCCTATCGAAGATTACAGACGGAACATTCATGGATATCCAAAGATTCAGACGGAAATCGAGGTCCTCAGAAAGTACGGGACGGATTACACATCCCGAAGAGGCGATGTTGAAAAAATCATAAGACGTATTCATCCTTCTCGTCTGAATTTAAAGGTATCGGAAATCCGGCAAGAAACCAAAACGGCCAAAACCATCCGCCTGGTTTCTGGGGGCACGATGCTGCCGCCGTTTCAGGCCGGTCAGTATATAAATCTTTTTGTTGAGATCGGGAATATCAGAATCAGCAGGCCTTATAGCCTGTCTTCGGCGCCTCATCAGACCGGGTATTACGAGATTACCGTCCGAAGAGTCGAAGCCGGGTTTGTATCAAATTATCTGCTGGATGAATTAAAGATCGGAGATAGGCTGGAGAGCACTTCGCCTGCAGGGAATTTTTATTTCAATCCTCTCTTTCATGGACATGATCTGATTTTTCTGGCCGGCGGCAGCGGCATTACCCCTTTCATGAGCATGATCCGGGAAGTGACGGATCGTGAGCTCAGCCTAAACATCCATCTCATTTACGGAAGTCGCCAGACCGATGACATCATCTTCCAAAGAGAGCTTGAAAACAGGGTGGCCTGCCATTCGAACTTCCGCCTCACGAATGTTATTTCCGAACCGCCAGCGGGCTATGCGGGGCATTGCGGTTTCATATCAAAAAAACTTCTGGGAGATGTCCTCGATCATTCCTCAGCCAAAATGTTTTATCTTTGCGGTCCCGAAATCATGTACCGCTTCTGCCTTGGGGAGCTCAGCGTCCTGGGCATTTCCGGCAGAAAAATCAGGACTGAGCTTTTCGGGCCGCCTCTTGATATCGCCGCCTTGCCCGGATGGCCGCTGCACGTCAGCCGCCGCGATGTCTTTAACGTTACCCTCTCCAACGGTAAAACCATTTCCGCCAAAGCCTCGGAACCACTCATGGTCTCCCTGGAAAAAGCCGGAATCACTGTGGCATCCACATGCCGATCCGGTGAATGCAGTTTATGCCGGACCAAACTGATTTCTGGCAGGGTCTTTCATTCGCCGTCGGTCAAGCTAAGAAAATCGGACAGGCAATTTGGATACATTCATCCCTGCGTCGCCTATCCTCTGGATGATCTGCAAATCATGATTCCATTATAGAAAACCAACTGAATGAAGAAAGGAAACAAAATGGATAGAAGTCTCGATATTGTATTTAAAGATGTAAGAGTGATCGACGGAACCGGCAGTTCCGCTTTTCAGGGTGATGTGGGTATAAAAGGAGACAAAATTGCCTGTGTTGGCTGTCCGGATAAACCTGAGGCAAAAACAGTAATCGATGGAAGAGGGTTGTGTCTTGCGCCTGGTTTTATTGATGTCCACGCTCACTACGACAACGTCCTCTTTTACGATCCTATTAATTTCTGTAAACTCTCACAGGGTGTCACGACGGAAATATCAGGGAACTGCGGAATCTGCATGGCACCGGTGGCCGACGATCCCGTTAAAAGAAAAATCTGGAAGACGTTTCTCGAACGCTCGACCGGCAGCAAAATGCCCGACCATATAGATAACTACACTTCCTATGACAAATATTTTCAAGATGTTGAAAAATTGAATATAGCCATCAATGTGGCATACCTTGTCGGCCAGGGCGCGATTCGAACCGCAGTGATGGGCTTTGAAAACCGTCCGGCAACAGATTCGGAACTTGAGCGCATGAAAACGCTTGTCCGGGACGCGATGAGTAATGGGGCCGTCGGCATGTCTTCCGGTCTGATTTTTCCGCCGGGTGTCTTTACGCCATTTGAAGAGATCGTTGAGTTATGCAAAGTCGTGCGTGAATATGGCGGCATCTACACGACGCATATGCGCAATGAAGCGGATTATGTAATCAACTCGCTTAAGGAATCGATTGAAGTCGCGAGACAGGCGGACATTTCCGTTCAAATTTCACACTTCAAAGTTTACGGCAGACGTAACTGGGGATCTTCTCCGGAAGCGCTAGCTGTGATCGATCAGGCGAATAAAGAAGGCCTCCACATTTCACTCGATATGTATCCATACACCGCCGGTAATACGCCTTTCAATTTTATTATCCCTCCCCGCTACTCCCAGGAAGGTACGGGAAAAATGGTGGAGATTCTAAAGGATAAGAAAAACTGGCCTGCCATTGAAGAGGAGATGCTTCATCCGAAAGAGGGATGGGACAGCTATCTTCTGAATGCAGGATATGAAGGCATCCTGATAATGAGCGCCACCGCCACGAAAGATGCTGTCGGAAAGACAATTACCCAGTATGCGAAAGAAAAGAAGATTGAACCTATTGAGGCTATCTTCAACATTCTGATCGAGAATGAAGGGCAGGGTGTTGCCGCATGGTTCATGATCGGAGAGGAAGATATCCGGAACATCATGAGGTCGCCTTTGACCATGTTTGGAACGGACGGTGTTCCCGTACCGGAAGAAGCAATAACCCATCCGAGAATCATCGGGACCTTCCCCCGGATATTGGGAAGATATGTCCGGGAACAGGGAGTATTAAGCTTGGAGGAGGGTGTCCGGAAAATGACGTCTCTCCCGGCAAAAACATTCGGATTGAAAACTAAAGGTCTGATCAAAGAAGGTTACGACGCTGATTTGGTGTTGTTCGATGCGGGCGAAATTATCGACTGCTCTGACTTCTCCGAATGTTATGCGAAGAACAAAGGCATCCGTTTAGTCATGGTCAACGGCCAGATGGCGATCGAAGAAAATAAATTTACCGGTCATTATGCCGGAAGATTACTCAAAATGAAGAAGACTTAAAAGGAGGAATGTCGAATGGCTACGTGGAAATATCGAAAAACCGTGTTAAGTATCATGTTTATTGCCTGGTGTGTCTGCTACCTGGACCGAATGATCATGTCCGTGTCGATCCCTTTTATCGCGAAAGATTTCGGGATGTCTCCGGTATCCATGGGCGTTGCGATGAGCGCATTTCTTCTGGGATACGCCATCACCCAGATTCCCGGAGGAATTCTTGCCGACAAATTCGGCGCATCAAAAGTTATTTTTGTCTCCCTGATTCTGTGGTCATTGTTCACCGGATTGACAGGTCTGGCGGGATCGCTTGTGGGCCTTCTGATTATCCGTGTGTTGTTCGGAATGGGTGAAGGCTTGTTTCCCGGACCTTATTACAAAATGATTGCCGTCTGGTTTCCGCTGAAGGAAAGAGCGACCGCCAACGGCATCGCCTATTCATCGCAGCCCTTCGGCATTGCCATCGCGTCGGTCGTCGGGGCCAGCCTCATTGCACTTTACAGTTGGAGAACGCTCTACTTTGCACTGGCCATACCGGGCGTCCTGATCGCGCTGGTCTTATGGTATTTCGTGGCTGACGCGCCGGAGAAAAGCAAGCGTGTGACCAAACAGGAGTTGCTGGATTACGAGGACAGCACCACTCAGGGTCCGGCCGGAGAAGCCAAAGCATCCTATCGCAGCATCATGAAGCTTCCGATTGTGTGGCAGTTATCAGCCGTCTGGTTCTTTTTTGTCATCGCCAACTGGGGATACATTGCCTGGCTTCCCAGTTATCTGATTAAACAGCGCGGATTCAGCACAATGGGCATGGGCATCGCCACTGCTCTGCCTTTTATCGCGTCCGCCGCAGGATTGGCCGCGGGCGGGTTTATTTCCGATAAATTCTTCCCCGGCAGAAGAAAATTATACTTCAGTGTGAGCATGATTCTTGCGGCTGTGTTTTGTTACACCGCAATGACTGTGGAAACGGCGAATGTCTGTGTGGTCTTTCTGACGGCCAGTGGATTCTTCCTGTCAACAGGAATGGCCGCATTCTGGGCTTTCCCGATGCAGGCAATTCCCAAGGAAGTGATGGGACTGGCATCTTCCGTGATCAGCTTTTTTGGAATGGTCGGAGGCTTTTTAGCGCCCATTTCCATTGGTTTCTTTATCCAGGCCTCAAACGGCAACTATAATTACGCATTGGGGACCATCATCTTTGCATTGATTGTCACCGTTCCGGCGATGCTTCTGGTAAAAGTAAAAAAAATAGAATCGGCATAAAAAAAGGGGGATGAACCATGAAAAGATTATTGTGCATTGTTCTGGGTATCGCGTTTTTAGTCGGTGTGGCTCAGGCACAGGACAGAGGAACGCCTGAGGAAGCTAAGGCTATGCTCAAGAAGGCTGTTGCTTATGTCAAGGATGCAGGACGGGAGAAAGCCATTGCGGAATTCAACAATCCCAAAGGGAAATTTATTTACAAAGACCTCTACATCCTGATTCACCGAACCGATGGTGTGCTGCTCGCCTTGCCGTATACGCCCCAGGGTATCGGACATAATCTCATTTCATTGAAGGATGCAGACGGGAACCAACATGTAAAAAATCTGGTTGACATGGCCAAGACAAAAAAGCGCGGAACTCACGAGTATCGATGGAGCAATCCCAAGACAAAGAAAGTGGATAAAAAAACGACGTACTATGAAGTAGTGGACGATATGATTATTCAATGCGGATACTATAGTGGAAATTAACAGACGCAGGGAGTTCTTGGTGCGATACACGAATGGTGCTCTCGGTTTATCATTTGCAGGCAGTATTCCACTGCCTGCAAATATACACGTAACATGACGCAGAGGCGAGCTGTGCTTTCGTTTACGCCTGATTCGGTCCGATCACTCTCAAATTTATCAGGCTGGAATAATGAAAATTATTGAATGTGTCCCAAATTTCAGTGAAGGACGTAATCAGGATATAATTGCCGCAATTGCTGATGTATTTATATCTTTTGTTGAGATCCGTCTGATTGATTTCAGCGGGGATGCCGATCATAACCGGAGCGTGTTTAGCATTTTAGGAAAACCGAAAGATGTAATTGACGCGACGCTGGCCGCTGCCGGGAAAGCCATTGAGCTCATTGACATGCGCGCCCAGATGGGTGTTCACCCCCGTCTGGGCGCAGTCGATGTTGTTCCTTTTGTCCCTCTTCTGGATGCCGGAATGGAAGAAGCTGTCCGTCTGGCTTATTTCTTCGGGAGGCAATTCTTTCAAAAATTCGGTGTGCCCGTTTATTTTTATGGTGAGGCAGCGATGATTCCCCGTCGTAAAATACTGGCTAATGTGCGGCGAGGAGGCTACGAAGCGCTTCCGGACAAGATGGCCGATCCATTAGAATCTCCCGACATTGGAGGCCGGCGATTTGACGCACGGACGGGCGCCACGGCGGTTGGCGCACGCGCGCCGTTGGTGGCGTATAACAACAATTTGAATTGCAGTGATCTGATCATTGCAAAGAAAATCGCTTCCTGTATCCGGGAAAAAAACGGTGGCCTGAAGCATTTGGAAGCTATCGGTGTTGAGTTGAAAAGTCGCGGTCTTGTGCAGGTGTCGATGAATCTGACCAATTGCGGAGAAACGCCGCTCAAGATGGTTTACGATCTAGTTAAAAGTTTAGCGGATGATCAAGGAATAGAAATACTGGAATCGGAATTAATCGGCCTTGCGCCCCAATGCGCTTTTGCAGGGACGACCCCTGAAGCATTAAAAATGACCGGTTTTGGCCACGAGCGTTTACTGGAGGCACATTTATCGGAATTTACCGGTATGGAATCATTGTTTCATATCGGATGAATATGAAGAAGGTCTCTTTCGCGGCATCAACATGCAAGAAGTGATTGAACAAAGCTGCATCACGGGAGCAAGCTCAGGGAATTGACCAGGTTAATGTTGCCATCGCAGAAATGAGCAGTACTTCTCAGCAGACTGCCAGTAATGCAGAAATATTATCGTCTTTAATGTCCATGTTCAAAACTGAAAATACTTTGAAAATACAGTGATCCAAAGTGTCATGGCGAAAAAATGCTTATTTAAACCGAAGCGAAAGATATCGGATTATGGGTAATAAATAGATTGTGATGTGGCACTTTTGCCCATGTATCCGGTGATGGCGACGGGAAGAAGCTGTTTCCTGGAAGCGAAAGTAAGGCAATCGTGTAAAAAGAAATTTTGGGAGGAGGGGCTTATGGAAGCAAAGTTGTTTTACAGGATTACAGGGATTTTTTTTATCGCTGTTGCGGCATTGGTTATGCTGAGTCAAGTGCTCCTGAATGTTATTTTTCAGTATCATGATACGCTGAAGTTGCCGGTCGGTGAAATCCTTGTAAAGTATCATCATTGTGGAGGGTCTTTAGCACTCTCCTGGTTTTGTTTTGCCTTTGGATGTCTGATGATGATACCGCTTGCCATGATGATACATAAAATCGTTAATATTAAAAAAACACCTTTTTTAATCATCGGATCCGTCTTCGGTGGATTAGCCGGTGTTTTTTATGTCATTGGAATATCAAGATGGCTTCTTCTTGCGACTGTTCTGTCGTCTCAATATGCTGATCCAAATGTCAGTGCCACGGCAAAGGAATCTCTGGAAATCATTTTTAAAGCATTTGACTTGTATGCCGGAAACGGGTTTGGCGAAACATTCGCACCAATTTCTCATGCCATATGGCTTGTGATTCTCGGCGTATCCATGCTGAAATCAAACATTTTCCCGAAATGGATGGCGTATATTCAGGTTGTTTTCGGAATGGTCATCTCTATGCGGCCGCTGGAATATTTGGGCCTGAACCAGTTGGGAGAATTCAGTGATATCGGTGTAATGTTGTGGACTATTTCTTTGTTCGTCATGGGGGTTCAACTGATTCGTGCAAAAGCTGACGAAGGATTTATCATTCAGGGCTGATCCATGACGATACTGGTATAGCCGGTATAGGGTTAATTTCAAACCCAAAGTTCATAGTATGTAAGTGCATTAAATAATATGTGATATTATGTCAAGTGATTTATGCTGATGTCGGTAGCAAGATATATAAATCAAGCTCATAACCCAAAGGTCATAGGTTCAAATCCTATCCCCGCTACCAAAATATGATGAGGGGTCAGCTCAGATGCTGACACCTTTTTGCATTGTGCGCCCGGCAGGGCGCACAGACTTGGTGGTGCAAGTCCACTACTCACCCGGCAAGGGGAAGAGTTAGCCGAACGGCAAGGGTGTCGCGGGTGACTGCGAATCTGGAGGAAGCCGAAGGCAA
>JAIGNE010000047.1:0-91451 GCA_036528635.1 Deltaproteobacteria bacterium | reverse complement strand
AGTTTCACTGCATCAATTTTAAATTGCCTTGAATAGCTCTTTCTTTCTGTCGTCATCTCTCACCTCAATTAGTTTATTCTCTATATCACTCTTTTCGAGGTGTCCGCTATGACTATGCCAGTTCAGGCCGTTCTTAACCAATCCGCTTCGCCGTCTTGTGCTGCATGCGGGAATCCTGGAGTTCATCCATCCGACGACCGGCAGGCGCATGCGTTTTGAGACGCCCATTCCCACAATCATGGAAACGGTGTTCCGGGAATCAACAGAGCAATTTCAATGTAGTACAGACTGCCCAAAAGAATAATTGACATCAGCGGGCGGCTTGCATATAATAGGTCAACATTAAATCCGGTTCTTATCTAAACTCTGTTTCTGCACGTTATTTCCCATTCATTAATCAGCGTGAGACAATAAGGACGATGTAGCTTATTCCACTCTGCATAAGAGTGTCTAAATAGAGGAGCTACGGGTAGGCTAAGGTAGCCATAACCCAATCTGTGCAAAAGAGTGATTCCGCTCTTTTCAACACAAGGAGGTCATTATGACAAGAATAAACCTATTAGTAGCAAGAGTTGTGCTTTTAGGCGTGTGTATCCTGTGTATTTCATCCGGGACTTTATGGGCCGAAGAAATGACGATATCGGTGACAGCATACACACTGACGGAGTGTTACCACAATAACGGCAAGACAGCTTCGGGCGAAATGGTGAGAACCGGAATCGTGGCTGTTTCACCGGACCTGGAGGAAAAAGGGTTTAAATTAGGAACCAGGATCGCAATCAGCGGTATGGGAACCTTTATCGTCAAGGATCGAACCAGTCGCAGGAATCGTGGTAACGTCGACATCTATATGCCTTCGTACGAGCAGGCAATAAAATTTGGAAGACAAAAATATGCTTTAGTCGAGAACCAGGAAAGATTAAATCCATCAAACGGCAACGAAAAGTATGTCTGTATTCTAGATTAATTATGTAGATCCAAAGAAAAATGCCATCCCGGGGTATATGCTCCTCACCCCTGGATGGCATTTTTTTTAAACAAACGATCACAGCCTGAAGTCAACAAAAATCCTTTTTCATCGCAATCATCTCCATCGTTCATCATCCGGACTGGACCGGTTATTGTCTTCGACAAAGAGCCCGGTTGACTTTTTTTACTCCCGCTCCCGGAAAACTTGGCTGACCACATCGACGTAATGATCCCGGTGATGGGTCTTATTGATTTTCTTCCGGACTTTTTCGCCGTCTTCAAAAAAGTCTGCCATGTAGGTCCAGACTTCTTTCATCTTATTGGTAATGTGAGCGGGGCCGAACAAAGCCTGCGAATATTCGGCAAGCAGATGATCGTGGAAAGCCCTCATGATTTTCATTTTTTCAAGGCGCGGTTGCTGTGTTTTGAATTTGATTTCCTCCGCGAGAAACGGGCTGCCGAGCAGGCCCCGGCCGATCATCCACCGGTCGACCGATCCGAAGCGTTTCGAGAGCATCTCGTATTTTCCGGCGGAGTCGATGTCCCCGTTATAGACCATCCGGTGCTTCGACAGATGAAGGCACTGCCCGAACATATCGAGATCGACGCCGCCTTCATACATCTGTGCGGCCGTCCTCGGATGGATGATCAATTCGGCAAGCTCGAAGCGGTTGAAAATGGGGATGAGCACAAGGACATCGTCAGGATGCTTTAGCCCGAGCCGGAGCTTGATCGATAATTTCGGCTTCAGGGCGGGCAGCGCTTTTTCGAGGAAAGATTCGATCCGGTCCGGATAACAGAGCATGCCCGACCCGCGGCCCTTCTTCACCACCATGGGGAACGGACAGCCGAGGTTCCAGTTGACCGTGCCGTAGCCGATGTCATAGAGCCTGTTGGCCAGCAGGGTGAAGTCCTCCGGTTTGGAACTCATGATCTGCGGGATCGAGGGAAGGCCGGTATTTTTATCAGGGTGAAACTCGCGCAGCAGGCTGTTGTCCTGTTTCATTTTCTTCGATGAAGAGACAAAAGGCGCAATCGCCAGATCGACGCCCTTAAAATAAAGGGGGAACAGGTTGCGGTAAATCCTGTCGGTCATCCCCTGGAGCGGTGCAAGGTAGATCAAGGGTTGTTTCATAATTCCTCTGCATGCAAAATGGACTTATCATTTTCACAGGGATTGCTTCTTTCCGATAGCGGACGGTTTGTCAAGGCCAACTTTACGGCAGCGTACAGCCGGGGCAGGCAAACGGCGTCCTGTGGGATCACGGATACCGCGGCGGACATCAAGGCGGGAGAACGGCCGGTTTTCCCTGCTTGACAGGGTACGAAGGCGTATATTAACCTGCAACCCAAAATCAGGAAGCCTGCCGGTAATACAGAAAAAAAGCAAAGGGGGATCATCATGGGGAAATTTTCGACATTCAGATTAGCAGCCATTCAGGCCGCTCCGGTCTTTTTTGATCTTGCGGCCTCCACCGAAAAGGCCTGCGGCCTGATTGCGGAAGCGGGAAGTAAGGGTGCGGCCCTTGCCGCTTTCAGCGAGACATGGCTCCCCGGTTATCCTTTTTTCGTCTGGGGGACCAGCCGCGATCCGCAGCTGCCCTGGAGGGCGGCGGCGGATTACCTGGCCAACGCCGTGGATGTTCCCGGTCCCGTCACCGACCAATTGTGCAAAGCCGCGAAGAAGGCCGGCCTCGATGTGGCGATCGGCGTGGTTGAGCGTGATGCCGTTACCCGGGGCACCGTGTATTGCACGCTCCTGTTTATCGGCCGTGAAGGGAAAATCCTGGGCAGGCATCGCAAGCTCAAGCCCACGCACCGGGAGCGCACCATCTGGGGTGAAGGCGACGCCGCGGGGCTGACGGTTTACGAGCGGCCCTACGGAAAGATCAGCGGCCTCAACTGCTGGGAGCACAACATGGTGCTGCCGGGGTACGTGCTGATGCTGCAGGGCACCCAGATTCACATTGCGGCCTGGCCGGGCGTGGAGCCCAAAGCGCCGGCTTCTCCCGATCCCATGTGGTCCCGCCAGCTTTTGCTTTCCCGGGCATTTGCCTCGCAGGCGGCGGCTTATGTCATTCTGGCGGGGGGCCTGCATTCCGCGAAGGATGTGCCCGCTGAATATCAGGAGCTGGCCTCGCGATACCGGGGCGACAGTTTTATTATCGACCCGCGCGGGGAAGTCATTGCCGGGCCGGCTGAAGGGGAAACCATCCTGCTCGCGGATGGATCAACGGAAAATATTCTGGCGGCCAAATCCGCGTTTGACATCGGCGGACACTATTCGCGCCCGGATATTTTTCAGCTGCGGATTAACCGGAAACCCTATCAGCGGATTGTAGAAGCAGCCGGGCCGGAATTTGACCCCCCGGCGTGAATTCAGGGACTCCGGGTTTTGAATAATTGATATTTTTTATCTCCGCGATGATTTGATATTGCCCGGCCGGCCCCGCTCGTGTTATGAAACAGCATCGTTCGATTAATGATTTCCGAAAAGGATCCACCATGTTTCAATGGCTTGCCGATCGCCGTCGGAAAAAACTTACGGCCGTGCCCTTTCCCGCCGCGTGGGAAGATATTGTGCGGCGAAACGTTGCCCATTACTGTATGCTGGGCGACGCCGAACGGGCAAAGCTCGACGCGCTCATCCAGGTGTTCATCGCCGAAAAAGACTGGGAAGGCGCGGGCGGTCTGGAATTGACCGATGAAATCCGCGTCACCATTGCCGCCGGGGCCTGCCTGCTTCTTCTGGGACTGCCCCACAACTATTACCGGAATGTCGAAACGATCATCGTCTATCCTTCGACCGTGGTGCCGCCCCGGCGCCAGCTCGGCTTCTTTGAAAACGCGACGGGGCCGATGGAAATGAGCCACCCGATCATCGGGCAGGCCTTCCAACAGGGCCCGGTCATCATCATCTGGGATGCCGCGCTGGCAGGCGGCCGCCATCCGGAGTCCGGCCACAATGTCGTCTATCACGAGTTCGCTCACAAACTGGATATGCTCGACGGCGCGGCGGACGGCACGCCGCCGCTTCGCGACCGGGCCGAGTACCGCGACTGGGTCGAGACGTGCGAGCGAGAGTATCTGCGGCTCAAACACGATGCCGAACACGGCAAAAAATCATTTCTCAGCGCCTACGGGGCAACCAATGAAGCGGAGTTTTTCGCCGTGGCCACCGAACAGTTTTTCGACCAGCCCCGCCTGATGATCAAACATGCCCCCGATCTTTACCGGGTACTCAAGGAATATTACCGCCAGGATCCCTCGTCGCGCCTGGGCCAGAATCACTGCGCGGCGTAAAAGAACAGGCCATGCGCATCGCCTGTCCGGGCAATGCCTTCTGGCGGGACGGAGGCCCTGATATCCTGATAAGGAGCCGATATTTTTGAGGACGCTGAATCCCGATCACATCAAAGCGGTTCTCGGCCTGATCAATCAAAGCCCTTACTTCCTGCTGCTGTCGATGAAAGTCACAGCGATATGGGAGGGGTTTGCGACCATGGAGATGGACATTGCCGGCCGGCACTTGAACCCCTTCGGGGGCATCCACGGCGGCGTCTATGCATCGCTGATCGACACAGCCGTTTACTGGGCGGTTTATGGCGACATCGGAGAAAACGATGGATTGATCTCACTGGATTTGAAAGTCGATCACCTGGCGCAGGTTAAAGAAGGCCATCTGGCAGTCGAGGGCAAAAGGATCAGGACCGAAAAAAATATCTGCATCGCCGAAGCTGCTGTCATCGACAGCGGCGGCAAGTACCTGGCTTATGGAACATCCAGGCAAATGGTGAAACACGGGCTGCAGACCATGGCCCAGGTGCTGGCCGTCACGGGTCATGAACCGCTGCCGCCGAAATTTATCAGAAACCAGGAGCGTTAGGGAAAATGTTTTTTTCCCGGGAGGAGGGACTATGAGTGTGACGATTCGGAATGCGCAGGCGGAGGATGCACCTTTTTTAGCCAAAGTCATGTTGATGGCTTCGCGTTCCCAGCTGCCCCGCGGCCTGTGGGATCAGTTCGTAAACGGGAGCGAAGAGCAATGCCTGTCTTTTTTGCGGAATCTTGCGGTCACCAGGACGCCGCATCTTTTCCACCATGATGTTTTTATCATCGCCGAAAAAGACGGTCAAGCCGCGGCCGGGCTCTCCGGCTACGATCCGGAGACTGAGGGCATGCCTTTCTTTGCGAAGGCCCTTCCCGAAGTGCTGGGCGGGCTCGGCTGGAGCATGGCCGATCTCAAAGCGGCTTCAAAGCGCATGTCTTCTTTCGGCCGGTGTTCGCCCGATGACGGACCGGGTGTCTGGGTTGTGGAGAGCGTGGCGGCTATGCCCGAAGCCAGAGGGCAGGGCCTGGTGAGCCTTCTTCTGGACGAGATCCTGGCGCAGGGAAGAGCCAAAGGTTATGACAAAGCCCAGATCGGCGTATTCACCGGCAATGCACCGGCCATCAGGGTTTATGAAAAAGCCGGTTTCCGCTATGTGGACGAGAAGCGTGATCCCGAATTTGAATCGACGTACGGCGATTTCGGAATTGCCCGTCTGATGATGGATCTTCGCTGATTGATTTCTGAACAAGGGAGTGTTTTTTCATCAGCCGTTAAAATGGAGTTGCACATGAACGATTATGGTATCAGGCTCCGGCGTCAGGGGCGCATCGCCGTCATCACCCTTGACCGGCCGGCAAAACAAAATGCCTTCGACCAGCACATGTTCGACAGCCTGGACGAGGCGGTAGCCGAACTTTCAGCCGCCCTGCCCAGGGCGATTGTCCTGACCGGCGCCGGCGACAGAGCCTTCTCGGCGGGGTTCGACGTGAACCCGGAGAATCCAATGCTGGCGCCGCTCATCGCGGCCATGGAGCAGCGCGACAAAAGCCCGGCGTATGATCTCATCCGCCGCATCCGGACCAGCGTTGACCGGCTGGTTTCGCTGCCGGTCCCGGTCATTGCGGCCATCAACGGACTGGCCTATGGCGGCGGCGCCGAGATTGCTTCGCGCTGCGACCTGCGCGTCATGGATCCGCAGGCGGTCATCTGTTTCTCCGAGGTGCGGCTGGGCCTGATGCCTGACCAGGGCGGCGTTGTGGGGCTCAGCCGCCTGGTGGGCGCGTCGCGGGCCGCCGACCTCATTCTCACGGCCCGCAAGGTGGATGCGGAAGAGGCGGCAAGGCTTGGCTTGACGAACCGCGTGAGCGCGCCGGGCAAAGCTCTGGAGGAGGCCCTGTCGCTCGCGCAGGCCATCGCGCAAAACGGCCCCCGCGCCGTGCGCCACGCCTTATCCGTCATCAGGAGAATGGACGACCTGACGACTGAGGAAGCCCTGGAGATGGAGACGGAGAACGCGGTCACGCTCATCGCAAGCGGTGAAAGCGTTTACGGGGTTTCCGCCTTTCTCACGAGGCAGAAGCCGGAATTTCCGGAGCCTTTTGACCCCTGAAGCCGGCGTTTGCCGCCCCAGGACCAGCTTCAGGAGCAACGCAAAAAAAGCCCCTTTTATCATTGATTTTAAGAATCGAATGATGGTATCAAGCACCGCATATCAATACCTTGAAAGGGATCCTGTTGCCGGTTATCTTCATGGTGTCACACCCGGCGACGATGAAAGCCATCGGGACGTCACGAACAGGGCTTAAGGGGCTTACGCCGGCAGTGCAGCCGGTTTGTCCGACAAAGACCCTGAAGCATTTCATATGAATACAGACATTTTCCTTCAGTATAAAATTTTTCTGTCCGTCGCGCCGGTCACCATCGTTCTTCTGCTCTTCATGGCAGCCATGATTTACCGTGCCCGGAAAACCGCTCCGACCGCCTATTCCATGATGGTCCTGTGCGTCCTGGTCGTCGGTTACATTGTCTGCAATTCTCTGGAACAGGTGACGACGACCCCCGGGGGAACCCTCTTCTTTGCCAAAATGACCTATCTGTTCTTGATGGCCATACCCGTGTTCTGGATCGATCTGGCGTGGACTTACACCGACAAGGACAATCGGTTGCGATTGTCCCAGATATTGGTGCTCTTCCTGATCCCCGTGATTTCGGACGTTCTGGTGTTTACAAACGAGTGGCACGGATTGATCTGGACGAGCGTGGCGTATGTCCCGCTGGAAGGACTGCTGACCATGCGGGTGGAGCATGGTTTCTGGTTTTACATTGCGGCGTCTTACAACTACCTCCTGCTGATCGTGGGATCGTTCATGATCTTCAGGGAATTTCTGCAGAGTCTCCGGATTTACCGCAGGCAGGCATCCTGGCTCCTGGCCGGCGCGGTTTTCCCCCTGGTTTTCAACCTCATTTACCTTTTCGGACTCATCCCCGGACTGGTCAAGGATTACACGTGCTTCGGATTTTTCTTTTCGGTCATCTGTTTCTACATCGGCATCTTCCGCTATCGTCTTCTCGAACTGCTGCCGATCGCGCGGGCAACGATCATTGAACAGATGAGGGACGGTGTGGTCATCCTGAATTCCGATTTGACGATCCTGGACCTCAATCCGCAGGCCAGGAGAGCTATCGGACAGGATGCAAACCTCATCGGGCAGCCGTTCCGGGTTCTGGAGCCCCTCTGCCCCGCGCTTTATCATGCCTGCCGGGAGATGATCACCCGCCGGACGGCGGGGGAGCCGGCCGCCGGAGCCGCACCGCAAATCATTGGACCTCCCGGCGCCGGGGAAGATAGGTATTTTGATATCAAGTGTGTTCCGGTCATCCGGGGCAAAGTGATTGTGGGCCACCTGATCACCCTGCATGATGTCACCGAGCAGGTTGCGCTCTGGAAGCGAATCGAAGAGCTGGCCCGCACGGACGAGCTGACCTCGTTGTATAACCGGCGTCACTTTATGGAAATTTACAGCCATGAGCTGGAGAGGGCCAACCGCTATAAAAAGCCTCTTGCTCTGGGGATTCTGGATATCGATTTCTTCAAAAAGGTCAACGATCAATATGGTCATCCGGCAGGCGACAGGGTTCTTGCCAGGTTCGGACCGACCCTGAGATCGGCCCTGAGAGATACCGATATTGTCGCCCGCCTGGGCGGCGAGGAGTTCGGAGTGCTCATGCCGGAAACCCATGAGCAGGAAGCTTACAAGGTTTTCTGCAGGCTCAAAGAGCTGATCGCAAAGCAAGAGGTGATGAGCAGTGACTTGTCTTTTGCTGCTGATGGCGAGTGTATGATTTCGATTACCGTCAGCATCGGCATAGCGAGCCGTGAGGCCAACGATGCAATCGATAACCGCGCGTTGCTGGAACGGGCGGACCGCGCCTTATACCAGTCCAAGAATAAGGGACGAAACAGGGTCACCGTCTGGGATCATTCGCAGCCCTGATGATGCACTAACCGAAAGGAGGAAAAGACAATGACAGAACCGACTCTTTTAGACAAAGCCTTTCATGTCATCATGAAACGCATGGTGGAGACGGGACAGGCGCCGTTTTATACGGAGCTGGCCCGCGAACTGGGTCTTTCCGTGGAAGAGGGGAGAAAAACGCTCCATGATCTTTTCTCGGCAGGCATTGCGGGCTGGCTGTATCCGCAAACCGACCACATTGTTTCCTTTGCGCCGTTCAACAACCTGCCGACGCATTACCGGATTACCGTTGAGGGTGAGCAGAAGTGGTTCGGCCAGTGAGGATTTGAATCGCTGGCGGTCTGCTGGCTTTTCCCCGGGAAAACGGTCCAAATCGACTTTCCCTGCCTCGATTGCGGTGAGCCTCTCCGCGTCTTAATCCGTGACGGCGAAATTCTGAACAGCGAGGCCGCGGATCTGATGGCTTATGTTGCCGTGCCTTTCTGGAAATGGTTTGAAGACATGGGGCACGCCTGAAGCACCATGAATCTCTTCCGGTCGGAAGAGCACATCCGCAACTGGACTTCGTTCGCTGATGGCACCGAGGAAGGCATCACGCCGATTGCGGACATGATCAAACTGTTCTCGGGACAATATTTCCGGCGCCGCCTGGACCCCTATTATGTCTCCCGCATGTTCGAATACGCGGGTGAAATGGCCCAGATCATGAAGACGATCGGGAAAACCGGGCCCTTCTGGAAGCGGGTAAAAAAGTGACTGGGAATCAGCAGGACAGAATCCAATTTGCAGGCACGCTGTCCTGCTATTCCGGTGTGCGGGGCCATGTTTTTTCAGGAGCAGCAGGTCCTGATCATTGTGTCTGAAGCCGATACCATGTATAATGCGGACGCGCCCGGTCCGGAGCGCCGGTTCAGGCAGAATAAATGATTCCGAGAGGTAAAATGATGATGAGAAAATTCTGTTTTTCGTACGTGATTGCCGTGGTTGCATTGCTGTCCCTGATGGCCTCTGTTTCATCTGCCGTGCCGCCGGCTGCCGCCGACCCCGAGAAGCAGGTCAGGGAACTTGTCAACGCGGCGGCCAGGCTCATCGGGTCCAAAGGCGAAGCGGCCATAGCCGAGTTGAACGTCAAGAACGGTCCCTGGCATAAAGGCGAGACCGCCATTTTCGTGAGCAGCGAAACCGGTGTGGAGCTGGTCAACGCCGCCCAGCCGGAAATGGTCGGCAAAAACCTCTGGAACTTTAAGGGCCCCGACGGGAAGCAGGTGATCCAGGAGCAGTGGAAACTGGTGCGGGCCAAAGGTGAGGGATGGTACGACTGCCTGTGGGTCAAACCCGGCACCGGCAAGACTGCGCCCTGCCGTTCGTTTGTCCGGGGAATCAAGGTCAAGGACAAGCATTACCTGGTGGGAGCCGCTTATTATTTACAGTAGGGATTTTCCTTTTGCCCCGGGGACCGTCAGGGCGGTTGCCTTTGTCTGTCCTTAACGAACAGGTGTTGTCCCGGAGATTCGACATGAAGGTTCATAAACGATGATTGCCATTCTGCTGGTGCTGACGACGGGGGTTGTGTTGGGCCTGCTGTATTTTGTTTTGAAGCAAAACAAAAAGACCAGGCAGGGTCATGAAAAAGATATGAAATCGGCTCTGCTCCACCCCGGCGCTGCCAAAGACAAAAAATCAGCCGCGGAGCTGCCTTTCGCCGCTGACCCCGGTTCGGCCGCGCACACGTCTGATCATGAGCCGGATTTTCCGGACGCTTACGCATCGCTGAGGCAGTTTTTAAAAAAAGGAATTGACGAAATATTTAATAACGGGGCCGGCGCGAGGGAAGATTCCCGGAAGCCTCTTGCGCGCCGCGAGATCGAACCGCGCATTCTTGACGAGGCCGTCAAATCCATTGCCGGGCTGAACGATTTTCGTTCGGAGCATTTCCGGCTGCAAAAAATGATCAATGATCCCTCCGTGCAAATGACGGATTTAACCAGAATCATTTTGTCGGACCCGGTGATGACGGCCAAGATCCTGCGGATGGCCAACTCCTCCTACTTCGGCGTGACGCAGAAAATTGATTCCATCAGCCACGCCCTGATGCTCCTGGGGCTTCAGAATATTAAAAATATCCTGTATCGGGAGGGACTGCGTCAACTCTTTCAGACGAAATCAGCCACGCATCGCGAAGCGGTTGCCGCTCTCTGGAAGCATTCAACCCTCGTGTCGATCTGCGCGCAGCATCTGCATGACCTGTTCGGCGGGCTGAACCGCGGGACCCTTTTTACCCTCGGCATTGTTCATGACATCGGCAAGCTGATGATTCTGGAGCTGCCGCAGGCGAAGGGCCGGGAAACGGATTTCTGGGGAAAGTACCCCGGAGGGATATTGGTTGGCGAGGAGGATCAGATTTTAGGCGTCAATCACGCCGTGATCGGCGGGCTGGCGCTGGAGCACTGGAATTTTTCGGAACTCATGACCGAGGTCGTCAGCGCCCATCATCTTCCCTCTTATATCGACGCCGGTCAAACGGGGCTCACGGATGAAAAAATAAAATATGTCACGGTCCTTTTCCTGGCCGATCAGCTGGCGGGGCTGTTTGCCGACTGGAGTGAGGGAATTGTCCGGGCCTATCCGCTGCGCGAGTCCTATTCAGCTCTCCTTGATAAAAACAAGCTGATCAACCAGATACAGGATGCCAATTTCCTGGCTCAAATCCGCGAAGCCGAAAGGCTCGCCATGGATGAAAAATGAAGGGTGGAGCAAACACGTTGAATATCGCATCCATCGCTTCCGGAAGCAATGGCAACTGCTACTACCTTGAAAACGGCGATGATGCCGTCCTGGTCGATGCCGGCGTCAGCGCCAAACAGATCGCGGTCAGGATGGCCAGGCTCGGGCTTTCCCCGTCCAAACTGCGGGGCGTCTTCATATCCCACGAACATTCGGATCACATCCGCGGCCTGGATGTCCTGACCCGGAAATACGCCATCCCGGTCTTTATCACGCGCAAGACTTATGCCGCGTACGGCAAAAGCATCGGAGCGCCGCTCGTCAACTTCTTTTCACCGGACGAACCCGTGACGATCGGCAAAATCTCCGTCCACCCTTTTTTGAAATCCCATGATGCGGCGGAGCCGTGCAGCTTTTCCGTTTCTTCCGGGGACAAGACGGTGGCGGTGCTGACGGACATCGGTTCGCAGTGCGCCAACGTCATGGCCCATCTGAACCGGGCGGATGCCGTATTCCTGGAGTCCAATTACGATGACCGGATGCTCCGGACGGGTTTTTATCCGCCCTATCTGAAAAAAAGGATAGCCTCCGATACAGGCCATCTGTCCAATACGCAGGCCGCCAGGCTCGCCCTGGAGCATGCCTCGGTTAGGCTCCGGCATGTGCTCCTGTCGCACCTGTCGGCCAACAACAACACGCCGGAGCTCGCGCTTGCGGCGTTTCATCAATTTATCTCGCAGAGAAGTGACCTGAAGGTGGAAGTGACGCTGACCTCCCGGCAAAACGAAGTCGGCCTGGTTTCACTGTGACGAACAGGATTCAGGAACCGTGCAGGGAATCCCGGATTCCCCGCACGGTGAACGGGACATCCCCGGTTTTATTGTTTGACCAGTTCGACCCGGCGGTTTTTACCCCGGCCTTCCTCCGTATCGTTCGTTGCGACGGGCGCAAACTGACCGCAGCCGTAGGCCCGGAGGCGTGCGGCGGCGATGCCGTTGCCTTTGACCAGCTCCTGGACGACCGCTTCCGCCCGGCTCTGGGAGAGTTTAATGTTGCTGTCGATGCCGCCGACATTGTCCGTGTGCCCCACGACGTGAATCTTGAGGCCGGGGTCTGACTTGAGCAGTTTGGCAATCTCACTGATGGCCTGCGCCGATTCGGGTTTGATGCTGGACTTTCCCGTGTCGAAGTAAATGCCGTAAACTGCAGCGTGTCCCGTTGTCCGGATGTCATTGGAGAAGACTTCCGCGTTGGCCACTAAATCCTGGGCCATGGCGTCTTTCTGAATGACCGTGAACCCGTACTTGCCGGTAAATTCGGCCCAGACTTCAACCCAGATTTCCTTGCCGTCCTTATTCAGTTTATAGACATCCCGTTTTTTGTCCGTCGTGCCGATGAACGTTCCGCCCTGCTTCTTGATGGCATTCTCAAAATTACGGCGGAGCTGAAGTTCGCTGGGCTTCGATTTGAGATCGCTTTGCGGATAGTAGGTCATCCACGACAGCTGCCCTTCGACATGGATGGTTTCCGAAGTCTTTCCTTTGACAATCTTAAAGTCACGGCCGTCGAATTGTTTCTGATCGCAGTTGTAGATCCAGTACCCGGGCATCTTGTTGAAGAGCGGATGCTCCTGGCATTTTGCGTTGTCCTTCTGCTCGGCGTAGAGGTTGGCGGTAAGCAGGCAAAACAGTATCATGACTGCAATCATTGAAAGTCGTTTCATGGTTTTCATCCTCCAGGTTATTGGCTTAGAATTTTCGTCATCAGGGAAGCGCCCGGTGGTTTGCGCCCCGTGAACAAGCGCATCGTCTCCGGCGCTGTCTCTTCCTTACTTCTCTCCGGTTCAAACCAATCACTCCCTTATTTGCCGGAGGCATATCCTATACAACATTCGGTGCGTTTTTCAAGTGCTTCGTCCGGGATGATGGACTCACAGGGCGTCGAAAGCACAGCCCGCAGTGCCTGCGGATTGTTTTTTCTTGATTTTGAGGGCAAATGTGGATAGAAAATGCGCGCCTGCCCGGCCTGATTCTCCGGCGCATCCCGTCTGCGGCAGGGAAAGGTCATTTTTCATATTTTCGGAGGCACTCATGTTTCAATCCAACCAGACGCGTCACAAATGGTTAACCTGTTTGTTAGCGGTGATGTTTTTCGCGGCGTTCATTTTGCCGGCCGGCCATGCCCGTGCGGCTGAAAACGCCGGAACATGCCCCAGGGAGGTCTTGCAGGCGGTTGTTCACGTGTCGGGCGCATCCCTGAGCGGGCTGCTGCAGCAGATTCCCGATGAGCGAGAGCGGGCGGAAGTTGTCCGTAAATTTGTCAGGCCGGTTCGTTTCTTTCCGGACAACAGCGGTTACATCTATGTCTATACGATGGACGGTCTGGTCGTGGGGCACGGCGGCATGCCCAACCTGGAGGGCACGAATCTGATCGATCACCGCGATGCGAAAGGCGGGTATGATGTGCGCATGGCCATCCGGACGGCAAAAGCCGGCGGCGGCTTCTTCGAGCATTACTGGCAAAAGCCGGGCCTCGCGGGCGAATTCAAAAAAATTACTTACGTGGAGACGGTTGCGGGCACCCGCTATTTTATCGGCGCCGGCGCATACATCCCGTGAATGCTGTTGAAACAACCGGGATCGCTGGCCTGGCGGCAGGCGGTGAAGAACTGCTTGACATGCGGGCCGGATATTTCTAAACTCCTACCATCACAAAAAATTTCCAATAGACAAATTCATTCGGTGGAAAGGATATCACTTATGCCAGAAGCCAGCAAAGGACCCGCATGATCGACATTCTGCTTACAGTGATGATCGCCTTTATTTTTGCCCCGATGATGATCGGGCCGTTCCTGGTCAAATGGATGCACTGGGTTACCGCAAGAGCCGTCATCAGCGAGGTATCGCCGGACACGCTTGCCCCGGACGTCAGAACGTTTATTGACCTGGCCAGGCCCGAACTGGAAGCCCTGGGTTTTCAATTTATCGGATATATGACTCTCGCGGACTACATGCCCAAGACGACGTCCTTCTTCGGGTTGTTCAGCCATGACGCAAGGAAAACGGCCGCCATGGCCGCCGTCATCCAGAACAGTTCCGGTCAAACGCTGCGCTATTGCGAGTTCAGCAATATCTATTCCAACGGGTATGTCATTGATGTCAATAACTCCCCGATGCAGGGCGGCTACAAAAATCCGGAAAAAACCGGCTACCGGTACCCGAAAATCAGTTCCATCCGGAAACTCTATGACATCAATCAATGGGTGACCGCCCGGGATCAGAGGAAGTCGACTCCCGTGGGCCTGGTCAAAGGCAGAGAGGCGGCAATGATTGCCGACGCGCTGGACCGCGAAGTGCAGCTTCAGGCGAAATACGGTTACTATGTCGAAAATGAGACCCGCACGCGGTATAAAATGACCTGGTTGGGCGCATTGATCCTTACGGAGAAGCAGGTCTTTCCCGTCAAACAGATCCTCGCGTATCTGGATTTGCGAAAGGCCGGACGGGCGATATCGGGCATGCCCTCTTAAAAGAAACGGGCGATGACTGTTGGCGGAATGCCGGCGGTGATCCTGATCGATGGATAACGCTTATTCATTTTTGTTGCACGAACACTGATCTGAAAGGAGATAAGATAATGAAAAAAAGCTCTCTGAATAGAGCGGTTGTTTACGCGGTCCTGATGGTGATTTTAGCCCTGGCCTGCGCGGGGACAGTTCTGGCAAAAGGCGACGACGAGGCCGTGGACAAGGTGCGCCTCGCGTTCAATGCCGCTTACAGCGCGGGCGACGCCCGGGCCATGGCCGCACTGGTCGACCGTGATGCCGTCTGGATGCCGCCGACGGGAGAGCAGGCGATCGTCGGCGCGGAAAAGATCGCCGCCCGCTACACGGCTTTCTTTGAAAAGACGCGCTCCGCATTTGAACTGCAGCCCGGAAAAATTCAGGTTTGCGGCCAGTGGGCGTTTCTCAACGGCCCCTGGCAGAGGACGGATGCCGCGAGAGGGGGCGGCAAGAGCATGCAGCACGGCGGCTATTACCTGATGGTGTTCAAGAAACAGTCCGACGGAAGCTGGAAAATCGCCCGCGATATCTGGAACGATGTCAAGAAACCGTGAATGCCCATCGATCACGCATTAAAGGGATGACCGAAACGGCGCGTGATCTCCGGATTGTTTTGAAATATTTTTCCGAACAGGGATGAGCCATGAGCGCCCTGCCCCGGAGCGGGCAGGCCGGGTCGGGACGGACGGGCAGGGCGCTCCCGGTCAGCGTCGACCGCGATAAGCGAGGAAGCGTATGAGAAGCATCGTTTCTGTTGTTATGATGATCTTAATACTGACGTTTCCCGGTTACGCGTTTAAACCGGAATCGCAGCATCAACCCATTACCCGAAAAGCCCTTTTACTGTATCAGGCCTGCACCGGGCAGAGCCTTGCCGCGGATCTGTCTGAGGCCTTCGTTGAAGGCTCTGTTGCTGAAGATGACCTCAGTATTCAGCGTGCCGTGAACTGGCACTTCTACAACCACGGCAACACCATCGGCTGCTATTTTCTTATTTGCCGCGGCGCCAATGATAAAATATTTCAGAAGCGTTTTGACGGCCTGATGCGCCTGATGACTGAAAAAAAATCCGGCGACCGGAAAATCTACGAGATGGCCGGACGCCTGGCGCATCACATCCAGGACATGAGCGCTCCGCCCCACGTCATGCCGGTTTATCACGTCTCCGACGACCGGTTCGACCGCTACATCCCTGTGTCCGATCCCGCGGTTGATGTCGATCGGTTCTGTAAAGCCGTGAGCGCCGCCCCGGTGGCCGCGCCGCCTGAACTCCTGGAGCTGGCGGCGCAAAATACGCTGAGTGCGGTATCCCGGCCGGTTGCCTTTGTTCCCGCCAGGACCGTGGAGAACGAAACGTGGCTGAAATTCTGGGGCGGGCCGGAGAGTTTCTGGCTGCCCGGCTTTAAAAAATATGGCGAGTATGGAAACGTTTTCGGCAAGGCTCCGCCCTGCGATCATCCCGTGTGCAGCTTTTATAATGATAAAACCTATGATCTTTTTTTCAACGAATGTTCCCTGCGGGCCGTTGCGGATACCGTCCGGGTTCTTTTCTTCCTTGATCAACAACGCGGGTTGGCTAGATGAAACGCTGCCGTCTCATGAATATGTTGCTGCCGCTGCTCCCGGGCGCGGATAGAGCCGGGGAACGCCCCGGAAATTGGGCAGAGCCCATGGTCAATACAACGATTCATAATTTATACAGGGTCAGCATAGATATCTACCGGGCGGAGCAGCCGGAAAAAAAAGATATTGCCGATCTGAAAACACTGAAGATCAGGACACTGCTGAATTTAAGAGAGTACCATGAAGATGACGCGGTTTTCGAGCAGAACGGACTGAACCTGATCCGCCACAAAATGAGCGCCGGATCATTGACCGAAGCCGGTTTGATTGCGGCCCTGAAGCTGCTTGGCAAAGCCGAAAAGCCCGTTTTAATTCACTGCTGGCATGGGTCGGACCGCACCGGCTTCGTTGTGGCGGGCTACCGTATCGTTTTCCAGAGCTGGACCCGGGAAGCAGCCATTGAAGAATTGCTGCAGGGCGGTTTCGGCCACCACGGCGGGTTTTATCCGAACATTGTCCAGACCCTGCGGGAGCTGAATGTGGAAGCCGTTAAAAAAGCCGTCATGCAGTAACGGCGGACCGGGATTGCAAAACCGGGCCGACACCGGTAAAGCGCGCCTATTCCCGGACGGATCAAGGACAGGAGGGCGCTTTTCTGATGACTTCGGATGGGTTTTGCCTGTCTTCGTATTTCGATCAGAACCCGGGCCGGATGCCGCCGGATTATCTGTTGTAAAAAATCAGCCAAACGATTATAAATTTTCATCAACCATTCGTGAGGTGCAGTTTGGCGGCTCCACAAATTCCGGCAGATGATCCCCTGGCGCGTCGAGCCCGCCCGCGCGGCCTCAATCGCTTCATCCCCATTCTCGCGACCCTGCGCGGTTATCAGCGCGGCTGGGTGCTGCATGATATCGCCGCCGGACTGGTGCTGACGGCAATTCTCGTTCCCGTCGGCATGGGGTATGCCTCGGCGTCGGGCCTGCCCGCCATTTACGGTCTGTATGCCACCATGATACCGCTTGTGGCTTATGCCGTATTCGGACCAAGCCGGATTCTGGTTCTGGGGCCCGACTCGGCGCTGGCCGCGCTCATTGCCGCAGCCATTCTGCCATTGGCCGCCGGCAGCGCCGAAAAGGCGGTGGTCCTGGCCGGCCTGCTGGCCATTTTGTCGGGGGCGGTGTGCATTCTGGCGGGGCTGGCCCGGTTTGGTTTCATTACCGATCTTATTTCCAAACCCATCCGCGACGGCTACTTAAACGGGATCGCGCTCACGGTGCTGATCGGCCAGCTGCCGAAGGTCCTCGGCTTTTCCGTGAGCGGCAGCAGCATTTTAAAGGAAACGCAAAGCCTGATGCAGGGGATCTGGAGTTCTCAGATCAACTGGACGGCCTGCATCGTCGGTTTATCCTGCCTGGCGGTGATACTCGGCTTCAGGCGCTGGGCGCCCCGGATTCCGGGCGTGCTGATTGCGGTGGCCGGCGCGACGGTTCTCGTTTCGCTCATGGATTTGCCCGCAAAGGCGGGGATTGCGGTGATCGGTCCGCTGCCCCAGGGTTTGCCTCAATTTCAAATTCCCGCCGTTACGCTTTCCGAATTCCGCGACCTGTTTGCGGCCGCGGTGGCGATCGCGCTGGTGTCGTTTGCCGATATGAGCGCTCTTACCCGCACGTTTGCTCATCGGACGGGTTCGACCGTGGACAGCAACCAGGAAATTATCGCGCTCGGCGTCGCCAATGTCGCGACAGGATTTTTCCAGGGTTTCCCCATAACGAGCAGCGCCTCGCGCACACCGGTTGCCCAATCTGCCGGGGCGAAGACGCAGATCGCCGGCGTGACGGGCGCTCTGTGTATTGCGCTCCTCTTGATCGCCGCGCCCGGACTGCTCAAAAATCTGCCCCAGGCGGCGCTCGGCGCCATCGTTATCGCCGCCTGCATCAGTCTGGTTGAGATCCGCGGCGTCCTGCGCCTCTATCAACTGCGGCGCGACGAGTTTGTGCTGTCGCTGGTCTGTTTCCTGGGCGTGGTGCTGCTGGGGGTCATCCAGGGCATCTTCATTGCTGTCGCCCTGGCTTTGCTTGTTTTCATCTGGCGGGCCTGGCAGCCTTATGACGCCGTACTCGGCCACGTGGACGGCCTGAAAAGCTATCATGATATTTCCCGCCATCCCGAAGCCAGGTTAATTCCGGGCCTGGTGCTCTTCCGCTGGGACGCTCCGCTCTTTTTCGCCAACGCAGAAATCTTCCGCAAACAAGTCCTGCGCGCGGTGCGGCGCGCTCCGACGCCGACCCGGTGGGTGGTTGTTGCGGCGGAACCGATCACCGACGTGGATATTACGGCGGCCGACATGCTGGCCGAGCTTGATCAGAAGCTGCATGAGGCCGGCATGGATTTGCTGTTCGCCGAGATGAAAGGCCCGGTCAAAGACCGGTTAAAGCGCTACGGACTGTTCAACCGGCTGGGCGTCGAGAATTTCTACCCGACGATTGAACAGGCCGTCGAACATTACCTGGCCAAACACAAGATGGACGGGTCAGGTCTGCATAAAGAAAAATAGAGGTTACCGCTCATGCTGAAATCATTTTCCGGAATCGGGCCGTGGAACACACGGGGCAAGGCGCAATATGTCCCCGCCGTTTTTGTTCTGCTTGGCCTGCTGGTCCTTCCTTCGCTTTGCCCGGCTGGAGTCAACGAGGATTTGCAAGGCGCGGTCGAGGAGGGGAAAATCGCAACCGTTCAAAAGCTGATCGCCGACGGAGCGAATCCCAATGCCTGTGTCCAGGGATTTCTGAGCCCGCTTGCGGCCGCCTCGGAAACGGGCCGGATGGATCTGGTCCGGCTGCTGGTGGAAAAAGGCGCAAAGGTTGACGGCGGATGCCCGGGTGGATTGACCCCGCTCATCATGGCGGCCGGCCGCGGGCGCGATGAAGTTGTCACGTGGCTTCTGGAGCAGGGAGCGGATATCAACCGCCGGGACATGAACGGAAGGACCGCCCTGATGGCCGCGGCTGAAAAAGGAGCGCTCAATTCCCTGAAGGTGCTTCTGGACCGGGGCGCGCAAACCGGGATTCGAGACATGATGGGAAACACGGCTTATGACCTGGCGATGAACAGCCAGAAGTCCGGGGCAGCAAAACTGCTGGGCGGGAAGCCTGTCGATGCGCGGGCTGCCAGGGCCGAACGCCAGCGGATGCTGGAAGCCACGTTTAACGGAAATACGGAAACGGTGAGGGAGATGATCGACGCGGGCGCGGACATCCATGCGCGCATCGACGGCCAGACGCCCCTGGAGACGGCCATCTTTTTCGGCCGCAACGAAATCATCACGCTGCTTATCGAAAAAGGCGCGGATATCAACGCCTCCGGACCGGGCGGGCAGACGCCCCTGATGATGGCGGTCCAGAACAACAAACCGGATACGGTCTGGCTGCTCTTGTCCAAAGGAGCCGACGATCAGGTGAAGAATGTCTATGGTCAGACGGCGCTCGATATGGCCGTCCGGGAACGGCGCACGGAAATCATCAAGCTCCTGAAGCGCAAACCTGCCGGTCCTCCTCCCGGGCCGACGCAGGATCAGTTGAATCAGGAACTGGTCCAGGCAACGGCTGCGGGAAATGTCGGGAAAGTCAGGGAACTCCTGGCGAAAGGTGCGGATAAGAACGGGGGCGATATTCAAAAGGTGGGGATGCCCCCGATTCTGATGGCCGCAAGCAGCGGAAAGGCGGAAATCATCGACGCGCTTCTCGCGGCCGGCGCGGATATCAATACGAAGGGGCCGTCGGGCATGACCGCGCTGATGCTGGCGGCGTCAAGCGGACAGGCAGACCGGGTCCGCCTGCTGCTCGACCGGGGGGCGGATGTTCACGCCAAAACCACGGCGGGCCAGACCGCGCTGATCTTCGCCTCCGGGAAGGACCGCGCGGAAATTATGAAACTCCTGACCGCAAAGGGGGCAAAACTGGACACCCGGGCGGACGCCTACGGTGATCTGATGAAAAACTCCGGAGCCAGTGAGCCCGACCGCAAAAAGATGGAAAAGATGTTCGGGCCGAAACTGGCTGAAGTTAAAGCACAGACCCGTCATTCCGTGACCGCCCTGATCAAGGCTGCCGAGACGGGAGATACGGAATCCATTCGTTTCTTCCTGGCGCAGGGCACGGATGTCAACGGACGGGACACCAGTCAGAACAGTGCGCTTTTAAAAGCGGCGGCGAAAAACAGGTTCGAAGCGGTAAGGCTCCTGCTGGAGAGCGGCGCGGCAGTGAATGTTGCCAACCATTCGGGGCAAACGCCGCTCCACGGCGCAGCCGAGAATCATCATGCGGAAATGGCCGCGCTGCTGATTGAAAAAGGGGCGAATGTCCATGCCGCGGATAGCCGGGGCCGCACGCCTTTGATGGAATCCGTCTGCTCCGGAAGCCTGGAGATTGCAAGGCAGCTGCTGGATCAAGGCGCCGCCGTCAATGCCATGGACCAGGAAGGGAAGACGGCCTTTTTCCACCAGTGCCTGGGGGCTGAAAGCAGACAGCGGGTTTCCGAAATTCTGAAGCTCCTGATTTTGAGGGGCGCCAACGTCAATGCGAAAACCAAAAAAGGCGTGACCATGCTGATGTCCGCCGTGGAGTTCAGTACGGACGAAGTCGTTTCGATGCTGCTGGAGCGGGGGGCCTCTGTGAATGCGCGCGACGGCCGCGGGTTTTCACCGCTTCTCACTGCGCTTACGGCCCACTACTACCGACCTGATATCGTACGGAACCTCGTTGCCCGCGGCGCGGATGTCAACGCCGCATCGCAAAAAGGGCTTACGCCGCTCATGTGCGCTTTCGAGCCGGATTTTGTGCGGATGCTCATTGACCGCGGCGCGGACATCCAGGCCGTGGACAAAAGCGGCAAAAGCGTTCTTTATCATCACGGCCGTTATCTGGCGACCGCCCGCATCCTGGTGGAGAAGGGGGCGAAGATCCGGAAGACCGACCCGCTCGTCATTTACGCCATCAGCGGCGATTTCCCCTGTTTTGACTGCGCGCGCCTGTTTCTGGATCGCGGGGCCGATATCAACGTTCCGAACCCCAGCGGTCAAACGGCGTTGATGGAAGCCGTCGGGATGACGGATCTCCCGTTCGTGAAAGAACTTCTGGACCGCGGGGCGGATGTCAAAGCCCGGGATGTCCGGAATTACACGGCCCTGCACAAGGCGCGGTATCCGGAGTATGCCGAACTGCTTCTGGCCAAAGGCGCGGACGTTAATGCGCGGGCCGATGAAGGCATCACCCCGCTCATGGGCGAGACAAACGTGAAAGTGGCCGAAATTTTAATTAAGAACGGCGCCCAGGTGAATGCGCGGGCCAAGGACGGACGCACGGCGCTCATCATGAACCGCGGGGGTGTCGAGATGACCGAACTTCTGCTCAAAAACGGCGCCGATGCCGCGCTAAAGGGCAACGACGGCCGCACAGCGCTGACCGCGGCGGCGGAGCATCGCGATCTGTTCAGCGCGCAGCTTCTCCTGCAAAAAGGGATCGATGTGAACGCCAAAACCAAAAGCGGCGACACGGCCCTTAAGATCGCCATCCGCGAAAACGATATCCACATGGGGGAACTCCTCCGCAAGGCCGGGGCCAGATAGGGCAGACCCGGCGGATCAAAAAAGTCATCATCCGGGATATCACACGCTTCTTTGCGGTCCAGATGAAGGAGCGGCGACAGGCCAAGACCATTGATTCTAAATTTTCAGAACTGTATGGCCGCCGGGAACAAACTTGAGAGTTCAACAGGGAAGTGGTATGGCTTCTCAATTCATGTAAACCGATATTCAGGAGGATCTCACGATGGGGCTGCGTCATGCATCCAAAGTTATGAGCACCAGGGAGGCTGTCAGCCGGTTTGTCAAGGACGGCGACAGCGTCATCACGGGGAATTACACCGAAGCGCTGCCGATGAGCCTCATCTTCGAAATTATCCGGCAGCGGAAAAAACATCTGACCTACTACAGCCAGTCCGGTTCATTCGACGCCGAGTTCATGGTGGCGGGCGACTGCGTCGATAAGATGGTGTCCGCCTTTCTGCACAAGTTCGGCGGGCGCAAATCGGGCGGCAGCGTGGTGGAAAAATACCAGCGCGAGGGGAAGCTCCTGGTTGAGGATTACACCAACTTTACCTACAATGCGCGGCTGGCCGCGGGGGCTTACGGTTATTCCTACATGCCCGTGCTCCCCGCCATCATGGACACGGATGTCTTTCGCGTGCGCGGCTTCATGGGCGACCGGAAATTCGGCGTCACCACTTGTCCCTTTACGGGCAGGACGATTCCCGTCGTGCCCGCGGCCAATCCCGATGTCTGTCTGCTGCATGTGCAGCGCGCGGACAAGGACGGCAATGCCCAGCACTGGGGAGGACTTGGGTCCACGGTGCATGCCTGCCTCGCCAGCAAAAAAATCATTGTCACCTGCGAAGAGATCGTGGATTACGATATCATCAAGTCCAGCCCGCATTTGACGATTGTCCCCGCTTTCCGGGTAAACGCCGTTATTGAAGAGCCCTACGGCTGTCATCCCACGGAAATACCGGGTTTCCGGAACCGGGATTCGGCGATGGGCAGTCTCATTCTGAAAGCCTATGAGCATGAAGGCGGGCTCAGGTCGATCTTCGACGAATGGATCTACAATCTTCCGGACCGCAATGCCTACATGAAACATTATATCCAGATCTTCGGGCTGGAATCGCTCACCCGCGTCCAGGCAAAGTCCTACTACTCGGCGCCGGCCAACTACGGCATCGCCCATGACTCCGGCTGGGACCCGAACGGGCTTGCGTGGGAGCTCGGGGTGGACATGGAAGGGCTCGAGCGGCTGATCGAGGAGAAAGGAGAAATCGTCGATGTTGACTAAAAAGATCACCAAGGAAGAACTGCTCATGATCGCCGCCGCGCGCCAGATCAAAAACGGCGACGTCGTCGCCCTCGGCGTCGGACTCCCCGTGTTTGCCGGGGCCGTTGCCAAGAAGACACACGCACCGGATGCCGTGCTGATGCTCGAATCGGGGATTGTCGATTTTCATCCGGTGGTCCCGCCGGGCAATATCGCTGATGCGACCTGCACCCACGGCTATGGCTACGCGATCGACCTGTTTTCCGTCTTCACCACTGTGGCCTATGCGGGCTACCTGGATAAAGCCTTTCTCGGGGTAGGGCAGGTGGATAAATTCGGCAACATCAACTCGTCCTATCTCGGAGCGCCGCCCCAGGCGCAGCGCATCACCGCCGCCGGCGGTGCGCCGGAGTTTGCCTCCTACGCCAGGGAAACCATTTTGACCATGCGCGGCACGGGGTTTGTGGAGAAGCTCCCCTACCTGACGTCGCCGGGTTGGCTTGGCGGCGGTGATGAACGCGAAAAATCGGGGCGCTATACGCCCGGTTCGGGGCCCAGCCTGCTTTTGACCTCCAAGGCGATGTTCAGGTTTCATGCGGAAACCAAGGAGATGTATCTGGACGCGCTTTTTCCCGGCTACAAGGTCGAAGATATTAAAAAAGATGTTCCCTGGGACCTGAAGGTGGCGGACACGCTGAGCCACTTTCCGATCCCCACGGATGAAGAGATACATTTCCTGCGCGAATTTTCACCCCGGTGCGTCTTTAAGAACCAGGTGGGCATGGAGCTGATGATCGAATATTTCCGGAGGGACAGAGGATAAGAGTATCCCCTGATCGGTATTCTTAAACTAAATCATAAAAGGAGGCAGTAATGAAAACCACACGTGCTTGGGTGATTGGTATTGGCCTGACCCTCATCGTTTTGTTTGCGGGCAATCTCTATGCGTGGACTGAGGCGACCTTCAATACGTTCGGCGGCATCAACGCCGGGATGAACACAACGTCGGACCAGAACACTTTTCTCGGATATGATGCGGGCCGTACGAACACATCGGGGAATTGGAACGTCTTTATGGGCGGCGGCGCCGGGTATGCCAATACGACCGGAGGTTCCAACGTCTTTCTGGGCGGCCAGGCGGGCTTTAACACCACCACGGGAAGCGGTAATGTCTTCCTCGGGATGCAAGCGGGTAAAAGCAACGCGGCGGCAGGTTACAGCACTTTCATCGGCTATCGGGCCGGCTTATACAACACAGCTTACTACAACACCTTCATCGGCGCCAATGCCGGCCATGAAAACACCGGCGGCACCTCCAACACGTTCCTCGGTTATCAGGCCGGCAACTCCAATACCTTCGGAAGCTACAACAATTTTATCGGTTATCGTTCAGGATACGCCACCACCACCGGCACCGAAAACAACTTCATCGGGAATGATGCCGGCTACGCCAATACTACGGGTAACCGCAACACCTTCGTCGGGTTTCGCGCGGGCTACGAAAACACCACCGGTTACGAAAACAACTTCATCGGGAATGATGCCGGTTTTTATAATACCACCGGCCGTTCCAACAACTATGTCGGATATTACGCCGGCGCTTTAGGCACCACCGCCAGTTTTAATTCTTTTTTCGGGAATGAGGCCGGCTACAAAAATACCACCGGCGCCAGCAATACGTTTTCAGGATATCGCGCGGGATATTCCAACACGACGGCGAGCTACAACAATTTTTCAGGACATATGAGCGGTTACAACAACACCACCGGCCAATACAATATTTTTTCCGGGTATAAAGCCGGCTTCTCGAATACGACGGCCAGCTACAACATCTTTAGTGGATATCAGGCGGGCTACTCCAATACCACCGGCCAATACAATATCTTTAATGGATATCAAACCGGCTACTCCAACACCACCGGAGAGCGAAACACGTTTGAAGGAAATTTCGCCGGCTGGTCCAACACCACCGGCAAATACAACACCTTCCTCGGATATGCCGCCGGCCGGGCCAACACCGAGGGGAACTACAACACCTTCTTTGGGTACGCCTCGGGCTATAAAACCACCACGGGCAGCAGCAACCTCTATCTCGGAAACTATGCCGGCTATGAAAACACAACCGGCATCGGCAATGTCTTCCTCGGCTATAACGCGGGACGCAACGAGATGGGTTCGGGCAAGCTCTACATCGCCAACTCCGGCACAGCCACCCCGTTGATATACGGGGACTTCAGCGCCCAGACCGTCCATATCAACGGCACGCTCACGCAGTCGTCGAGCCGGGAATACAAGGATAACATCCAGGACCTGAGCAAAGAAGAGGCTCTGACCACCCTGGCCGGTCTCAATCCGGTGAAGTATGTCTATAAATCCAACCGGACCGAAGAACATGTCGGATTTATTGCCGAGGATGTGCCGGAACTGGTGGCCACGAAAGACCGCAAGGGGTTAAGCCCGCTCGACATCGTGTCGGTGCTGACGAAGGTCGTGCAGGAGCAGCAGGGGCTTCTGGAGAAGCAGCAGCGGATTAACGAAGAACTGCGGGCGAAAAACGAGCAGCTGGTGCGGGAGCTGCAGGAAAAGAACAACAGGCTGGAGCAGCGGCTTCTCGCCCTGGAAGGAAAGTAAGAACAGGCCATAACTGATCAGGTCGTCTTTTTACAGGGGAGGCAGGGCATCAGAAGGCTCTGCCTCTCTTTGTTTTAATTGATCAGCCGCCATCGCAGGTAAGGGGAAGAGAAAAAGTCTCTCATGATAATAAGTTGATGGAAGAATGAACGGCAAAGGCAAATGCAGATATGAAAAATTCCGGCCGGCCGCGGTTTAAGCCAGCCCGGATTCGATCACCCGGCGCGTCAGGCCCGTCAGTTCATCGATGTTGGCGTCCGTATAGCCTGTCGTGTCAATCGGCTTGTGAATTGTCATCTGCACTGTTCCGGGAAAGAGGTCTGCGGAGTTTACCGGCAGGATGTCCTTCGTGCCTTTGATCGTGATCGGAAGGATGGGAAGGGACAGGTCAATGGCCATTTTGAAAGCCCCTTTTTTAAACGTGCCGAGGGTTCCGTCCTTGCTGCGCGTGCCTTCGGGAAAGAAAATGACCGACGTGCCGTTGACGATTTTATCTTTGGCCGCCGTGAGCGAGGCAATGGCTTTTTCATGATTGGAACGGTCAATGAAAATATGACCGCATTTCTCGCATCCGATCCCGATGCCGGGCACCTTTCTTAATTCCTGCTTCATCACCCATTTAAAATCGATCCCCATCCAGCCATACACGACAAAGATATCATACTGGCTCTGATGATTGGCGACGATGACATAGGATTGCTTCTCATCGATATGATTTCTTCCCGTGACCTTGACCCGCATGGGAGTCAGATAGCCGTTCAGTCTCGCCCAGATCGTTCCGCATACAAAGCTGGTGATCTTCGGATTTGTGATGACAATCATGACCACCGTCAGGGAGCCGAAGAAAAGGGTGGATACCGCCAGGTAGGGGGCAAAGATGAGCCACTTGTAGGGTTGATACAAAAGCCAGAGTATTTTTTTCATCGATTCCTTCCAGTATCAAAATGATTGGGCAAATCGCCTGTAAGAGAACACATCGTCTTCGAACTGCACTCGAGCCGGTGATACGGTCACGATCTAAAAATACGGGTGTTTTTTGACATCCCTGTCGAAAATAGTCAAGGTCAAATTTGCGGCGCCGGGCTGTCGGCCGCAGGCAGGGAAAGCCGGTTCCCGTCCATCGGGGGCGGGTTTCCGATGCGTCATGAACAGACCCATTCCCGATGTTTGCATTTCTAGGAGCTTTCCGCCTCGTCCTGGATTTTTTTTCTGAAGGTGAAGACCCTGGAGAAGGGGAAGAAATAGATCACGAGGGTTGCATAAAGGATATACTGGTTCAGTCCGCCGGCGCCCATAAAGGCGATGATAAAGATCATCAGATGCATTTTGATGACATTTTTGTAGGGATCAAAGAACAGGTCGCCTTTTTTCCCGCCTGCGGCATGGGTGATATCGCTGATGCTCGCTGCGGCGCTGGTCACAATAAAGGGCCAGTAAGACACGATGGAAACTGAAATGAGGGTGAAGAACATCCCGAAGGTGCTATCCAGACTCTGCCCGAAAGGTTCGCCGGGTACAAGCGGGAAAAAGCCGTTCAGAAACATGCTGTGGACAAAATGGAACCCGCCGAAATGGATCGTGAAAAAACCAAGCATGAAGGCGGTTGCCGGCAGGTTGACAATAAAATTCATCAAAAATCTTATCGCAGCATTTTCATGATCGCCGGACCAGTGCCTGATCACGGCCACGCCAATGCTCAATCCGGCAAAAAGCGCATAGATCAGCGTTATGATCGAAAATCCGAAAAAGCCGGCCATCGGCAGAAGAAAAAAAGCGGCCATTACCGCACCCGCATTCTGCGATACCTTCTTGCTGGGGTTTAACGCGGCGCCGTCTTTCCCTGTGCCGGCATCATCGGCGATGTTTCCCTGGAAGAGATTTCGTCCAATCCCCGCGAGGATAGTGCAGTATCCCACGGTCAGGCTCGATATCCAGAGACTCCAGAGCAGATCCTTTGCCGTCCATTCGAAATAGGCAGCCAGAGCGACTGAGATTGCAAATAAACCGATCTCCGGCAGAAAAGAAGAAAAATGTAAATGGAGCTTGTTGTCTTTCATCGGTTATTCATTGCCGCGGTCGTAAGCGGTGCCGACAAATTTCCCATAAAAAACCCCGTCTGGCTTTTGGTCCTTATTATCGTGAAATGCCAAATGCTGCTTTTTCAATAGTGCTGTTTTTAAAAGGAATTTCTACTTTCCTTTCTGCCGCAAATAAACTAGGATTGCAAGCAAATAATCGGAAAAAGCCAAACAAAAGATATTAATCGTTGTGAATGGATATTATGAATAAGATAATCAAATCATGTGGCATAGCATTTATATTGATGTGGGTTTTACAAGCCACATATCTTTTTCAATATTTCCCTTTTACAAATGAAACAAAAGAAAATACTCAACAGCTAACAAGAGAAGCCTCGCAGCTACCAGCAGGTTTACATGCAGGCACAGTTCTTGAGAACAAAACTCCCGAAGCTTTACAAAAAGAAATGGATGCAGCCCTAAAATTAAATTGGGTTAAAAGTTTAGTATTAGTAGTCTGCGGTATCATCGTCGGCTGTTTGTTATTCTTGCAAAAAACAATAGGCTATTTTTTTGCATTTGTATTTTCTGCGGCGTTAATAGTTCATAAGTCATTCATTTATTTCGCAAGCGGTAATTTTTCAATTCAGTCATACGTTTCATTTTTTCAGTATTTCCCAATGGACGTACTAAGGGAAATTATAATGGTGCTGGTTTTAGTATTTACTTTTATTGTTCTCACATCGGCATACGTGGGTAAAATGCTAAAACGGAATGAGGCTAAATAAATTCACAACAAATCCATACAGCCGATCGCTTCGCTCCGGCTGATGTTGTCGTTGATCCTGTAGAATAAGTCAGGGAGCGGCATTCAGCGCACGATACTTAAAAAATCGACTTCGGAGAATGCCCCACAAGTGACGATCGGGCAATGGGGAAGGGTAAAAAGACCCCTAAAAATAGCACGAAAATATTGTTTTGGAGTTATTCTACAGACTCGTTAGGTAGAATGAAAATATGAATAATTATTGGCAAGTAGCCGCAGGTTCATCAGGACGAGATTATTCTGCTCTTTTCTCGAAATTTGGGATGGCGTTTGTTGGTGGAGATACACCAATATCCACTATGAAGGAAGTTCAAAAAGATGATATTGTTGTATTGAAGCAGGGCACACAAAATATATTAGCAGCGGGACGAGTCATTCAAAACAAAGGTAAGCATAACGGCTGTGCTGATAAAGAGTGGTTGCGCGATTTTGACGGTTGGGATTTGCAGGCCTATTGCTATGTAGATTGGAAGCAAGCTAGCCAACCAGTTACAATAGACGGTCTCACGAGAGCAACGATACAGAGATTACATCAACATAAGCATAAAAATGCTGCTGATACCATATTAAGATCTGGTAGTTCTGTTCCAGTTTCACCAGAACCATCAGAGACAAAAGAAGTTGAAGATTATGAACTACTAAAGTTTCTTATAAAAGAAGGGTTGCGGCCATCATCCGCTGATGAACTAACAAATACCGTATCAAGAATTAGGCTATTGGCAGATTATTACTATCACCATTGTTCTTGGGAAGATATCCGAGAACACGAAACCAGAACGTTTTTAGTTATCCCGCTACTTCTTGCCCTTGGTTGGTCCGAACAACAAATTAAAATTGAATTACCTTGCAGCGGTGGAAGAATTGATATTGCTTGCTTCCGCAAAAGTTACAAGAGAAACAACGACGAATGTATCGCTATAATTGAAACAAAAGATTTTTCATCAGGACTAGACTATGCGCAGAAACAAGCGAAAACGTATTCAAAAGATTTCCCTAACTGTAAGAGCGTTATAGTAACAAATGGATACTGTTATAAAACCTATTTGAGAGATGATACTGGACAATTTCAAGTGACTCCTTCGGCATATATAAACTTACTGAAACCAAAAGATAGATACCCAATTGACCCTCATAATGTTGGAGGAGCACTTGAGGCAATTAAATGGCTTTTACCGAACAATCTTACATAAAATTACCTAAAATCAATGCACCCGATCGCTGCGCTCCGGCTGATTTCGTCCTTGGCCTTAAATAAATATTCACATAATGCACACAATGTGCTAATATCAAATCATGAAAAGCATAAACTGGAACACGGAAAAGAGCGTCGCGCTTAAGTCGTCTCGGGGCATCTGTTTTGAGGATGTGGTGTTTTTTATTGAAAGGGGTGACATATTAAATGACTACCTGCATCCCAATCAGAAAGATTATCCCGGACAGCGAATTATGGTTATCAATATTGCCAATTACGCCTATCTCATTCCTTATATTGAGAATGATGAGGAACTATTTCTCAAGACCATCATTCCAAGTAGGAAGGCAACACAAAGATATCTTGGAGAAAAATTATGAAGACAAAATTAACGAAAGAAGAAAAAGAAATACTCGATAGTTTCGAGAAAGATGAGTGGGTGCCAGTTACGAACCTCGCTAAAAGAAAAAAAGAATTAATGGCCTATGCACGTAATACGTTGCGCAAGGATAAGAGGTTGAATATACGGATTTCGGAAAGAGATCTTCTTGAGCTACAAAAAAGAGCGGTTAATGAAGGCTTGCCTTATCAGACTTACGTATCCAGCATTATACACAAATTCATTAACGGGAATTTGGTTGAAGCGAGAAAATAAACCGGCCATCAAATCAATGCATCCGATCGCTGCGCTCCGGCTGATGTCGTCGATGGCAATAGAGGTTAGATCGCAAATACAAAAAAGGAGAATATGTTATGAAACAGATTATCTTTGCAGTTTGTCTGGTTTTTATTACAGCAGCAACATGCTTTGCCTGGGACCCTTCAGGGACATGGGCGATCGAAGGGCGCACGGATACCAAAATGGATATATCCTGCAAGGAGAATGCATGCAGTCTCAAGATGCAGACTAAGTACGGTAAGTATGACGCCAGTGGTTTTGTCAACGGTGATAAACTGCTTGTGGCATATAATTACCTGACGGAAACCTCTTTCGGATTCATTCTATTTGAACAGCAAGGCAACAACAGTATGCTGCAAAAGACCTTCGACATAAAAGGGAAAGTCGTATGGAACGGCAGACTATTTCGAAAATAGAATAACCATAACGATCAGCATTTGAAAAAATGCAAAAAAATATTCCGGGCTGAAACTTAGCGGCGACGTGCTCCCCGGAGAAGGCTGCTGGCTCTGGTGTCCGTCCCGATGGCGCGACCCGGCTTGATGTTCGGATCACGCTGTGTACCGATGACCGCCCCTCATTCACGTATCCTGCCGCGACATCATCAGCGTTCCGCCGGAAGTCATGATCGGATCAGCAAAAATGAGGCGGTCGAACCTTCGGAGATCCGCTATCGCACGACTCCGGTCTCTGAGACCGGATCAGAGAAATATGGCCGGCTGAACCGGATCGCAGCGGTCGGGGTGGTCAAGCGCACGCCGACCGCGATCGAATCCACGGTCTGTATTGTTCTTAAGGAGAGGTCACAGGGACGTTCCGCTGATTTTTCCAAATTAAAAAAGGAGAGGCCGGAATGAAAAAAATACAAATCGTGCTCGCGGTTCTGCTGTTTGCAGCAGTGCTGGCCTGTGGCGGCGGCGATAATGCCGTGATCCTCTCCCGGCCCGTCCTCGTCGGCGCGCTCCTCAACGGGGACCCGCAGGGTGACCCGGACACGCAGGCAGCTGTGCGCCTGGCGGCTGACGACGTCAATCAGTATCTGGCAGGCGTTGGCTCGAAGCTCCGCATCGAGCTGCAGGTGGAAGCGGCCGGGCTCAATCCGGACCGCGCGGTTCAGGGGCTGTCCCGGCTGCAGCAGGCGGGGGCCGCCATTGTGGTCGGGCCGGAGAGCAGCCTGGAATTGCAGGCCCTTCTGTCCATGGCCGCCGGGGGACGGACCGTGCTGATCAGCCATTGTTCAACGGCCTCTTCGCTTGCGGTAGCGGATGGTGTTTTCCGGCTGGTTCCGAGCGACCTGAGCCAGACGCGCGTCATTGCCGGACGGATGGCGGCTTCGGGCGCCGCGCGGGCTGTCCTGGTTTATCGCGATGATGTGTTCGGCCGGGATCTCACGGCCAGTCTTCGGCCGGAGCTTGTTTCCCGGGGCATAACGATCCTCGGCGCACTTGCCTATGACGTGAACACGACGCAATTCACGCCGCTCGTGACGCAGCTGAATGACCTGGTGCAGGCTAATCCGGGGTGTGTCGTTCAACTGTCGGCTTTCGGCCCCGATGCGACAGCGCTCTTCGAGAGCGCGGCATCCTTTTCCGGCCTGGCGGCCGTGCGCTGGTTCGGGAGCGACGGCACAGCCAAGAGTCTGCAAATCCTGAACAGTCCGGCGGCGGCCCGGTTCGCACTGGACACAGCGTTCGAGAGCCCCCTTTTCGGGGTGCCCGAGACTGAAAAGACCCGGGCCGTCTCGGCGCGGGTCGGGGCCGCATCAGGAGTGGCGGAGCCCCAGGTCTGTTCGCTTACGGCCTACGACGCGGTCTGGCTGGCGGCGATGACCATGCTTGCCGCAAGCGATGGTGGCTATACAGCGCTTAAGACCATGCTGCCGATCACAGCTTACAGCTATTGCGGCGCTTCCGGGCGGACAAAGCTCAATAGCGCGGGGGATCGTGTAGGCGGCGTCTACGATATCTGGGTCGAGAGCGGGAATACGTGGGTAGTGGGCGCCCGGGTTGTGGACCCTTAGATGATGAACGGACTGAGCACGCAGTCGCCTTTTTAACTTTTGCCTGAACACCGGCCGGGCGGGCCGACCCTGAAATTCAAAATTATGAAAACATCCCATTTTACCGTCATCTGCTTGCTTCTGGCCCTGATCCTGCTGTTTCCGGGATTGGGCCTGTCCGCGACGATTTCGCCGGAAGAATCCGGGCGCATTCTGTCCAGGATTTACAGCAAATATATTCCAATCTACGCAAAATACCGCGGCGTGGAATCCACCAGCAAAAATATCATCCGGGAATACGATGCCGGGACCAGGGCCCTGAAAAGCACCTCGGAAGTCACCGTGCGCAGAAAAGACTATTTTTATGACGAACCGGAGGTGAAGGTCCTGTTCTATAAAAAAGACGGCAGGGACAAGGCCCCATCCGATTACCGCTCACGGGAAACGAAGCCGGGATATCTGGTCTTTGATCAAAAAGGGACGGATCATTACACGTTAAAAATTATGGATAAGAAGATGATCGGCAAAAGGGAATGCTACCGGATTGTCGTTGTACCCAAAAAGGCAACCGCAAGGCACTTCCGGGGAGAAGTCTTCTGTACGACGGATACGCTGGACATTGTGCGGACGGTCGGCGGCGCGGGGGGCCTGGAATTTCCGATTAAGCATTTTTGGGCGGCATTCACCTATACGCTGGTCGGGAATGTTCCCGTGGCGCAAGCAGGCACGATCGAAGTCGGGCTTGATGTCCCGATCCTGTATCCCGATATGCTGATTGTGACCGATACAACGGTCATTGAATCCAGGCTTCTGGAATAATACGGAGCTTGAATCCCCCAGCACGCCCTTCAGGGAATGGGCCTTCCCGAAGATTTCTCCGGCTCTGCACACCTTCGAAATGAAATGAATTGATTCCATGTCCGCTGCCGCGATGCCTTTGTTTGCTCTGCGCCGGCATCCTCAGCGTATTCGCAAGAAACGGCCGCGACTGTTCTTTGCATCCTTTCAAATCCAGACTCTGGGGATGGGTCCCGGAGGGCATTCGGGCGGCCAGCGGATTGGCCTGACCTCCATCCCGGTGGCAAAGGTTTTGGAAAGTGTGCTGACCAGGTGGACGGCGCCCGTTGCCGGGCTGACCTCGCTTACGCGGATGGACAGCGCGGCAGCCGGCTTGTCGCGGATCAGGTTCAGCACCACAACGGGGTGGCCGAAGCAGTCGAGGTCGTTCGCCAGGGGATCGCTGGTCATGTGAATGGACTGCGGATATTGATCAGTTCTGTCAAGCAGGGAGGCAAATCACTGAACCCGATTATCCGCGGGGCCGGGAAAGGTGCATTCCGAATATTACCGCCCGTGCGGCGACCTGCTTTGCGCAGGAATGTTCAATGTTCCGGCGTCAACTTATCGTTTGTTTTTGACCGTCATTTGCAATACAATAGCGCGCGCGAGGAGGAATTTTATGGATCAGCTCAGATCGTATCGTTCTTTTGTCAGCTATATCGACCGCAGCCGGGAATACTATACTGCCCAGGGCTACAACAAACCCTACGCCTGGCCTCACTATGACCATGTTCCCTTGACCCCTCTTGATAAACCACTGGCCGGATGCCGCGTCGGCCTGGTGACCACCGCGGGCCTTCCCAAGCCTGCCGACCCGATGGCGGCCATGCTGTACCGCCGGGAGACGTATGCCCAGCCGGCCTCTCCGCCGCCTGCGTCGCTCTATACCGATGATCTGTTCTGGGATAAGAAGGCGACGCATACCAACGATGTGGACAGCTTTTTCCCGGTGAACCGCCTGGCGGAATATGCCGAAAGCGGACGGATCGGATCGGCGTCTCCCCGCTTTTACGGGGCGCCCACGGATTACAGCCAGGCCAGAACCATCGATCTTTATGGCCCCCGGATCCTCGCCTGGTGCCGCGAAGACGGTGTTGATGCCGTCGTTCTTTTCGCGCTTTGACCGGTCTGCCATCAGACCGTGAGTCTGGTTGCGCGTCACCTGGAGGATCATGGCATCTCAACCGTTGTGGTGGGTTCGGCGCGGGACATTGTGGAGGAGTGCGGGGTTGCGCGTTTTGTGTTTACCGATTTTCCCCTCGGCAATCCCTGCGGAAAACCGTGGGACGCCGGGATGCAGCGCTCGATCCTCGGCATCGCGCTTGATCTTCTGGAGCGCGCCTGGATGCCGCGCACCACGATTCAGACGCCTTATCAATGGCCGGACGACAAGTGGCGGGATGCCTTCATGCGGGTTGACGATTCCAACCGCGAAGCGCTGGCCCGCGCGGGGCAGGAGCGCCGCGAGCTTCAAAATAAAATGAAAAAATAGAGATGAACAAACGACGGGAGGATACATTCATGAAACGGTATCTCAAAGCGGCAAGGCCTGCCCTTTTTCTTGCCCTGATCGGTCTGGCGATTTTGCTAAATAATGCGGAGGTAAGTATGGCAAAGGAATTTGATGCGTCTCTCAACGTGATGGGTTATGACCGGAATGTTACTGTAAAAATCAACGGTGTTCAAATCAGCCGGATCACCGGAGGGCAGTCCCAATCGGCGAGGCTCTTCCTGACGGACGATCCCCTGTTAAAAACACTGCCCGCGGACCGGCAGGAGAAGATGAAAGAGCTTTTCTGCCTGAAGAAAGGCGAAAACATCATCGAGATCAGTTTCAGCCGGAAAGGCCAGCCTCAATCGCCGTCTCAGTTTACGGTCACCATTGATTCCGGCAACTATAAAGTGCCCGTTCTGAAATACGAGAAGACGCCGGATGTCAAAGAAGGAAAGGCAAAAGGCGTCTTCAAAATATTGATTGACGAACCGGCGGGTTACAAGACGGTCATTTTGCAATAGGGATTCTTTCAATAGATTGATCCTTTCTCTTCGGGGTGTGACTGAATGGCAGGCAGACTTCTGGCTTTTTTCTTTTCTTTTTTCGCGGTGATTCTGATCATCCCGCTCGTCGTGGCGATCATGGTGCTCGTCTTCAAATTCGATCTCCGTTCCTTCGTCAGCCTGCATCCCCTCGGGGCGGCAGTGATCATTGCCGGATACGCATTCATCTGGGTCATGGCCTTTTTCGCCCTGCAGGATTATTTTATCGTCTGGAAGCCCGATCCGACCGTTGTTCCCCTCGGCAAGAAAGAATTGATCGACAGGCTGGAGAGTTCATTCAAAAAACCTTTTGACGGGAAAACACTGTTCGATGTCTTTCGTTCGGATGATAACCGACTGGCCATTACGTGGTCGTCATCGATCGGCACCTTTCAGGTGACGGCCGGCGGCCGGATGGGGAAGAAGCGCGTCGTGGTGCTCACCTTTGATGAGGAAAAGCGCCAGGCGTATTTCCTGATGAAGGAAAAAGACTGGCGGTGGTCGCTTTCGACCGGCCGCTTCGATTTTTCCATGAATTACTCGGCGGGTATTTTTGCCGAGATATCGACCGTAGCCGCGCCGTCCGTGACGGTGGACAAGGACGGCCATTTTCCCATTGATCTGAAAAAACTGTCCTATGATTACCGGGACCTCTGGACGCCGATCGAGAAGACGCTGCTTTCCGCCGGCTGGACGATCCGGGGTGGAATGCTTCCCGGATGGATTTACCGGCTGGCGCTGGCAGTGCCTTTTGCCCTGCTGATGTTTGCGCTTGTCTACCCGCTTTTAAAATATAGTCCGGCAATGCCTGCAGCATCACAAACAGCAGAAACGGCGCGGCAGGCGCAGACAGTCGATCGCGAAACTTATAAAAAAAATGAAGTAGAGCAGATCATCACATCCGGCAAACTGAAGTCGGCCGGCCAGATTGAAATCTCGCTGGATGGTTTGATGAAGGTGCCTAAAACTTATTTTGCCGATTATGAATCTTCTTTCATCGCCTATGCCCGGGTCTATCAGGAAAAGGCGGACAAGAAGCCCGAATTCATTCGGCGATTGGATGCATTTGCCAGGGAATACGGAATTGATCCGCAGGTGTACAAATCACCGGAGCCGTAGGTCGCTCTTGCGATGCCTGATGGTTTTCGGAACAACCCGGTAGCGCCTTACAGGATCTCTTTGTCTTCGACGTCGCTCTTCATATAATAAGGTTTCCTGCGTGTGCCATGGATCGCCTTTTTCTCGATCAGCACTTCTTCGATGGGTTTATCATCTTCGAATTCTTTCGCTGCCATTTTCGGCTCTTCGTTTTCATAATCGCCGAGTTTCCACATCATCTTGTCCAGGTCTTCGTCGCACACCCTGTCTTTCCCGCTTTCGAATTCCCTGATCTGATCATCAAGAAGTCGATCCAGCGGCTTTACTTTATCCACGTCCTCGCATTCCATAGCGTCCTCCTTTTTGGATTTTCCCGGTCTCTTTTCAACTGAAAATGGAGGAAACCATCGCTAAAATCAATGATGGGAAATAGTAAGCAGAATGGTGGGTCGAAACGATCACTCCCAAATGGTGGGCATCGGAAGTCGCCCAGATCCGGTCGATCTGTTGTGCAAACGCATAGTCCTGAAAAACGCGAAGGAAGCCGGTTCCCGTGACTCAGGTGTATTCATCCGGATGCATTGGACGTTTCCCCAAAACCGTCTACTTGCCGGTTTTGGCCTCTTCCATCTGCCGGGTTACCGTGTCGGCCCGTGTGCACGCCCAGGAAATATTCATTTTGCATGCCTTCTGATAATCCTTCAATGCCTTGTCGCCGTCCTTCAGTTTCATGTAGATATCCGCCCGGTGAACGAAAAAGAACGGGGTATCGGAATAAATGGAAATAGCGATGTTAATGTATTCAAGGGCTTTGTCATACTTTTCATCCTCATAAAAATATCTGGACATGGCATAGTTTGCGGAAGAAGACATCGGCGCCACCTTCATCGCCATATTAGCCATTTCATAGGCCTTGTCCTTTTGTCTGACGGCCAGGTACGTAATGGTCATGCCGGTATAAGGCTCAACCCGCCGTGGATTCATATCCCGCGCGCTCCCGTATGCCTGGAGGGCTTCTTTAAAGTTGTGGGCCAAAAGCGCCGCGTGGCCGGCTTCGAGATACTCGGAGAAGGTTTGCGGCTGCTGGTCCGCAAGGCCGGGCGTGCGATAAAGATCCTTGCCGCTTTTCCCGTCCGCCATTCGTCTTTTCAGCAAATCGACTCTCTGGCAGGCGGTAAAATGATTCATCGTGCATGAACGGGAATAATCGTTCAGAGCGGAGTCGCCCTTCTGGAGCTTTAAATAAATTTCTCCTCTCAGGAAGTAATAGACAGGGGCGTGGGGCCAGAGGGCGATCGCCTGATTCACAGCGTCCAGGGCCTGGTCATACTTTCCTGCGTCAAAGGCAATCTTCGCCATCGCGAAATGGCTAATCGGTGATTTGGGATTGATCATCAGCGCCCGATTGGCCATGTCGATGGCCTTATCGGGCTGCTCGGTGAATTGATAGGCTATGGCCATCCCGGCGTAAGCATCGGCCAGATTGGGATCGGAATCCAGCGCACGCCGGAAAGCAGCCAGGGCCTCTTTATAATTTCCAACCCGTGAAGCCGCAAGACCTTCCTGCAAAATTTCCAGGGCGACCATTTTGTTGATGATGTTGTCATTCCTGGCGACCATCTCCGGCTTGATCTCCGCTTTGTTCCTGATTGCCCCCTGTTCGGCCTTCAAATCGGCCAGTTCTTTTTTCAGGGATTCAATCTTTGCCTTCATCGCTTTGCTGCTTTCCGAATCCTGATTATTTTGCAGATCCGCGATTCGTGATGGAAGATTGGATGTATCTACGGTGGCGCGAATGGAAAGTGTCAGGACCATGCTTTCCCCGGACATTTTCCATTCCTCCTTCAGGGTTTCCACGGACATGATTCCGGCAGCCAGAGATGTAACCTGGTCCCGGGTCAGCTGGGAATTCTTAACCTCCGAGATGCTTTCGATATAGGTGCCGGCTTTTTCCAGGGCGATGCGCTTGGCTTCCATGAGGGCCAGGGACCGGGCATTCAATTTCGTATCCAGATCTCCCAGCACATACTTGCCTTCAGCGTCTACCACGGTATATTCGGCGAAAGCGGCCGCCGTGAATAAGGTGGAAATAAGAATGAATGCCGCAATACTTCTGATGATTCGATCCATGATCGTCCTCCTTTCAACGCATCTGTTTTCTATCAAAGGCAGCACTTCATTTTATCACTGCAGATCACAAGCGAGGGGAAGTCAAATAGGTGAAGTCAGTAGCTTTTTGTAATGTATGGATTTGATGCAGCAATTATAAGACGAACCGGTTTAATGTCAAGATTTTAATTTGGCTGGTTTTCCTGAAGGGTATGGGGAACCGTCCGTTGGCCCTGATCTCAGGCTTTTCCCGCTTAAGTCCGCCGCCCTGGATTCTTTTCGCCCGGGCGGCGGAAAGAATCCAGGGGATCAAAAAATCGACGATCAATCCCTGACAATCAGGACGGGAATGCTTTTATCATTATGGATAACGCCGTAGGAAACGCTGCCCAGAACGGTGGCGGACAAGGCGCTCCGGCCGCGGGAGCCCATGACAATCAGATTGGCCCTGGACCTTTTGGCTTCTTTGACGATTTCCTCTACCGGATACCCCGTCTTGACCGCACACTTTAAGGCGACGCCGCTCTTGTCGCACATCTTCTTGATTTCCCCGATATAGTCTTCGGCAACTTCGAGCAGGTAATCCTCAACCGATTCTTCCAGGTGCTTTGGTGTTTTGGACGCGGGAATGCTCTGGCCCATGAACAGCCGTTTGTCGATGACGGTCAGGGCAATGATGGAGGCGCCCAACTGTTTGGCGAGGTCAACGGCGAAGGCGGCTGCTTTTTGAGATGTTTTTGATCCGTCCGACGGTACTAGAATTTTTGAAATCATATGTCCTCCTTCATCATTAAATATTTGAAGCATCATTGAGAGAAATGGCCGCACCGGCCAGAGGGCCGGCAACTTTTCGGATCAGGTTCGCTGAATCAGAAACTCGCCCTTTGCCGGCGATGTTAAGAAAGACTATTGAAAATCATCTGCATATCAATGGTTAGACTATAAAAGGGCCGATCCCGCCTGTCAATCAAATATTAACCGTAAGACGGGTTCCCGTAGACGGATAGACACCGCTATCAGAAGCCCGGAGGGGAATACGGTCCACTAGGCCTGCTTCCGGTCAAACATTCTTCTGATTTTTCCGGGCGGCTTGATAAAGCCCCGTCATACAGCCCGCGATTGCCGCAAAAAATAGCCCCAGCATGAATTTAGGGGCGGTTCCCAGCTTTTCATCCAGAAGGTGACCGATCCAGAGGAGCAGAAAAGAAGAAATCACCAGCGATAATCCCCAGGTCGATAACAGCGTGATGGTTCGAAATGTGCCGAATTCGTCGTTGTGTGTCTTGTGCAGGCTGGTCATGATTCGTTTTCTCCTTTCTTCCATCTGAAGAATACTTATGGAATAATCATGCCAATATATTAATGATCGCCGGGATGATTGTAAAGAATGAATGGACCGGAGATGAATTGACAAAATATCGATATCGTCTATACTGCGGGCATTCATCGCGTATTTGTTTCAGTGTACCGATATCCATGAACCTTCATAATAAACAACGAACACAGGGGAGGACAAATTTATGAACATCAGCGAACTTCTTGGCGCAATGGTGCAATCCGGCCTGTCACCTTCATCCGGTGAAAGAATGAAGAATTCTCTGGGAGGCGGCAGCGCGCTGGATAGTCTGGCCGGCATGATGGGAGCTTCTTCCGGGCAGGCGGGCGGCGGTGGAATCAGTGATTTGCTTTCGAACATGTTGGGTGGCAAAAAAGACGGCGGAGGCGGGATCGGCGATATGCTGTCCGGCGCGCTGGGCGGCGGTAAGCGGGGTTCCGGCGCCGCGGGTACAGGCGGTGGCATCGGTGATTTACTCTCGAACCTGCTGGGCGAAGCGGGGAATGCGGTCGGCGGCAATAAAAATCTGGCCATCGGCGGTTTGGGCGCTCTGATCGGTTCGCTTTTGGGCGGCGGCGGAAAAGCTCTGGGAGGGGCCGTGGGCGGCGGGTTGATGGCCCTGCTCGGCGCCCTGGCCTTTAACGCGCTGAAAGGGAGCGGCCAGCAAAAACCCCGGATTCCGGCAGGCCTTCTGGAGCCGGACAATGATGATGATCGAAGACAATTGGAGCAGAGTTCGGAGCTGGTGCTGAGGGCCATGATCAATGCGACCAAAGCGGATGGCGAGGTGGATCAGCAAGAAATCAACCGGATTATGGAGAAATTTAATGCCATCGGGATTGACGAGGAAGGCCGGCGCTATATCACGACCAGGCTGGGGCAGCCGATGGAAACGGAAAATCTGGTTGCCGCGGCCCAGGGGCAGCCGGAACTGGCGGCGCAGATGTATGCGGCGTCCCTGCTGGCCATCGAAGTGGATACGCGGGCGGAGAAGGATTATCTGGACCAGTTGGCCATGAGGCTTGGTTTGACTCCCGAGGTCACCTCACGCATCGGGCAGATGGTCGGCCTGCAGCCGTCCTGACGGGGCTTGCCGCCGGAATCGCCGATCCATCAGAGGGACGGGTTTAATAAACATTGAATGACTCGCTCGCGATCTTGATGCCGTCAACGTACAGGTCGACGCGATACGTGCCGGAGGTCCAGGTGGTTGCGGCCGCTTCCCGCCAGCCGTAGCCGGTGTTGCGGAAGGACGTTGTCCAATTGGCCTCGATAAATGACTTTAAGCTGCCCCGGAACATTTCCGTACCCTGGGGATTGAACCAGATATGATCGATGATAAACTCCACTTTTTTCCCCGGAGCCGGATGCGCCAGATTGAGTTCCCACACAATGTAGCGTGATCCGGTCCTGGAGAAAGAGGTCCGGTAGATTCGCTGGTCTTTGGCGGGCGCGTCATAACCGCTTTCGAAAAATTTAAGGTCGGACACGGTCGCGTTCACAGACGGAATGGATCGCGTTCCCCGGGCGCTGTTTACCGGGACTGCGCTGGCCAGCCGTCGTTTTTCTTCATCCAGTTTTCTTTTTTCCTCTTCGAGTTTGCGCCTGGTTTCCGCGAGCGCATTTTTTTCCGCGAGCGCCTCGGCTTCTTTGCGCAGCTTTTCTTTTTCTTCCGCCAGTTTCTGACGTTCCTCGGCCAGGGCGGCATCAGCCGTCGATGTGTCCGGCGTCTGGACGTTGTTCCCGGCCGGGCTGGAACTGCCGTCCTTGAAATAGAAATCACCGCTCAGGGATGACAGCTCCCAGGGCACCTGCTGTCCTTTGGTCTTGCCGGTCAGGTCCTGGCGCACCCGCTTGAAGACGTGCTCGATCGGCAGGCCGGGGGTGTTCATGTGTTTGAGCAGGGATTCGGTATAGGGACTGTTGCGGCCCTTGCCGTCGGCGGCTACATTGCCGGGGCTGGTTGAGTAGGTAATAAATGTGCCGCGCGGCGCCGCGGAAATGATGCTGAGGCCGCGTCCGGCGGAACGGAAACTCCGGCTGAAGGGGTTGTCCCGGCAGGCATCCAGAATGACGATATTCATTCCGTTATTGGCATTTCCCATTTCATCTAGGATGCGTCCGGCATCAATGGCCCGATACTTGAGGTCCGATTCCTTTTTGATTCTCGCCCCGACGGGAATAAGATAGTTTGCTCCGTAGGCCTGAATCCCGTGGCCGGCATAATAAAAGAGACCCACACCGCCCCTCTTCAGACGATTGCCGAAATCTTCAAGGGCTTCCTCCATCGTCTCCAGGCCGGCGTTCTTTTTAAGAATGACGTCAAAGCCCATTTTTTTCAAGGCGGCGGCCATGTCCGAGGCGTCATTAACAGGGTTGGCAAGCGGCGCGTTCTCATAGCTGCTGTTGCCGATGACCAGGGCCACCCGCTCGAGCGCAAAGGCAGGCATTGCCCAGGCCGCGATCAGCAGCATGATGAACAGCGGCCTGATGTTTATGAAGAGGTTATACATACAGGTTGATCCGTCCTTTCACGCTTAGTATAAAATGGATGCGTGCGCCGTGTCAATCCGATATTAGGTGCGTCCGCTTTTCAGAGCGGCGTTTCTGTTTTGCCCGGAGCTTTTTCCCTTGACACAGCGATGCGCGATCAGTATTAGAAATCTTATCAAAAACAAAGGTAACGGGGAGGGGATGGTTTGATTGGTAAAAAAGCGTGCCTGGTTTTTCTTATTCTATTTTTTGTCGGTCTGTTTCCTGTTTATCAACTCCTTTTACCGGTCTTAACCGAAGCCGAACGGGAAAAGCTCGTTTTACAGGATTCGGCCGGAGCGCCGGCGGTCAAATTAATCCACAGCAGCATTGAGCCGGGGGAAACCCTCATCGCTGTTTTCGAGAAGCACGGGCTGAGCGTCGAAGACCTTTTTGCGATGAGACAGGCGGCAGCCAGTGTCCACAGGCTTCGTGAAGTGCGTCCCGGTCAGCCCTACCGCTTCAAAGTTGATCAAAACAACTGCGTTAATTCATTCACCTACGGCATCGACGACAACACGATGCTGAAGATCGAGCGGGATGAAAGCGGCTTTGTTGCTCAAAAGTGCGACATCCCCTACGAATCGCGCAACCTGACCCTGGGCGGAAGCATTGACGACAGCCTGATTGCGGCGCTGGGCGGCTCGCGTGAAGATACGGCGCTGGCGATTTCCATATCGGACATTCTGGCCTGGGATATTGACTTCAATACGGATCTGCGCAAGGGCGACCGCTTTAAAGTGATCGTGGAAGGCCTCTATCTCGATGGTCAGTTCAAACGATACGGAAAAATATCCGCCATTGAGTTTATCAATGACGGTGAAGTTCACAAGGCTTACATCTTTGAACAAAACGGCCGGCGGGACTATTTTGATGGCAGCGGGAAATCCATCAAAAAAGCATTTTTAAAAGCACCGCTCAGTTTCCGCCGCATCAGTTCATCCTTTTCCCAATCCCGCCGTCATCCGATCCTGAGGCTCAATCGTCCGCATCACGGCATTGACTACGTGGCTCCGCGGGGCACGCCGGTCAGCGCCACCGCGGACGGCCGCGTATCCTTCGCCGGCTTCAGGGGCGCCTACGGCAGACTGGTGATTCTGGTCCATCGCAACGGCATGCAGACCTACTACGGGCACCTTTCCGGAATCGCGCGCGACGTCAAAGCCGGAAGGCACATTGAGCAGGGCGACCTGGTGGGTTCCGTCGGTGCAACGGGAATGGCGACCGGTCCTCACCTGCATTACGAAATGCGGCAGGGCGGCCGGCCTATTAATCCGCAGCATATCAGGATGACCGCCGGAAATTCCGTGTCGCCCGCGAACAGAAGCGACTTTCGGCTTCTCACTGCCTCGATCGATCAAATCTTTGCTACGGCTTCCTTCCCTGATGCGCGAGACGCCCGAAACATGAAATATGCACGCTCTCCGGCCCCGGCCGCCAATATTTCGGGTCTGTAAGCTGTCGGACGCCGGCGCTTTCCGGACGGGCGGAACGTCGGTGCAGCTTTATGCCCGGACGTTTTGAAGACGACATTGATGGTGATGCGGCTTTAAAATGAATTATCCGCCGGGTGTCCGGTATCTCTTTGATCAGCAAATCAGCTCAATCCTGTTGTCCTTTTCCCGATACGACATTTCCGTCACACCTGTTGTGACATAATCGTCATCACCCGCGGTGGCCGTTCCCGCGCGCATCTGGCGCATCATGCGCCGCGGCGGGGCCTTCCGCAAATGACATCCGGGTCGTTTCCGGGTTGCCGGCTTTCCCGATCGAATCACTGCATTTCAATGATGACGCCATCCTGCCGCAAACGACCGCGTTGGCATGCCTGTTGCAATCATAACAAAAGAAAAAAGTCAGTCCGTCTTTTAGAAGAGCAGTCATACAGAGACACAGCAAAGAATGGTGATGCGTAGCAACCGGTCATTCTAAAAAAGGAGAGGGTATATGCTGGCGTCGTTAAAGTTACTGGATCTGATGGCGAATAATTCGGAAGCCATTGCCGGATACTGGGCGAAAGATGTGACCCGGAATCCCAAAACCCCTTTCTATCATTACATCAAGGACGATTATCTTGTCCCCCAGGCAGCGGATTTTTACCGCAAGTTAAGCGCCGTCTACACCCTGAAAGATCCCTATCCCGCGATTAAGGAATTCATGTCCAAATATGCTGAAAAACGTTTCAAGGAAGGCGTACCGCTCCATGAGGCGCTTTATGCCGTGATCCTCATGCGCCGTCATATCTGGCTTTACGCCGCGTTTCAGGCCATTTTTATCACGATCATAGAGCAGCACCAGGCCCTGGACAGCCAGACCAGGACCATTCTGATTTTTGATTACATCGCGTATGCCCTGACGGAAAAATATATTTCATTAATGGGAGAAGCTCCCAGGAAAAAATAAAACGAGGTGATAGAATCGTGGCCGAACAAACGAATCAAGGAAAGGTTTTATCCATCCGCAGCAGTGTTGTTGACGTCCGCTTTCCCGTGGCGCCGTCGATCCGTAACGTGCTCGTCGCCGGTGAGAAAGGCGAATACATTATCGAGGTCTTCACACAACTGGACAACAACACCGTCCGGGGCGTCGCGTTGACTCCCACACAGGGTCTGGCGCGCGGTCAGATCGTGACGGATACCGGCAAGCCTTTTGAGGTGCCGGTCGGGAACGCGCTTCTGGGACGGGTGTTTAACGTCTTCGGGAACACGATCGACAAGAAGGGCGATGTCGAAGGGTGCGAAATCCGTTCCATCCACCGCGAGCCCATTCCGCTTCGCGATCAATCCACCGTCTCCGAAATATTCGAAACCGGCATCAAGGCCATTGATGTTCTGGCGCCGCTGGAACGCGGCGGCAAAGCCGGATTATTCGGCGGCGCCGGCGTCGGAAAGACCGTCTTGATCACGGAAATGATCCACAACACGGTCAGCGGCCATGAAGGCATGAGTATTTTCTGCGGGATTGGCGAGCGGTGCCGGGAGGGCGAAGAACTCTACCGTGAGATGGAGGAAAGCGGCGTTCTGGGGAACACCGTCATGGTGTTCGGCCAGATGAACGAGCCGCCCGGCGCGCGTTTCCGCGTGGGTCACGCGGCGCTGACGATGGCGGAGTATTTCCGCGATGACGCGAAGCAGGATGTTTTGCTGATGATCGATAATATTTTCCGTTTCATCCAGGCAGGCATGGAAGTGTCCGGTCTGCTGGGGCAGCTGCCTTCCCGTCTGGGCTACCAGCCGACATTGGCCACGGAACTGGCGGAACTCGAAGAGCGGATCTGTAACACCAAGACCGGCGCGATCACGTCCATTCAGGCCGTCTATGTGCCGGCGGACGATTTCACCGATCCATCCGCGGTGCATACCTTCGGCCATTTATCGGCAACCATCGCTCTGTCGCGCAAACGGGCCAGTGAAGGCCTTTATCCGGCGATCGACCTTTTGCAGTCCGGTTCCAAGATGCTGATGCCGAACATCGCCGGTGAACGCCATTATAAAATTGCCCAGGAAATCCGCAGGACGCTGGCGGTTTATGAAGATCTGAAAGACATCATCGCCATGCTGGGCATTTCCGAACTTTCCCGCGATGATCAACGCACCGTGTATCGCGCCCGCCGTCTGGAGCGTTTCTTCACCCAGCCTTTCTTCGTTACCGAACAGTTTACCGGCACGGCCGGAAAAATGGTCTCGCGCGAAGATACGCTGAATGGCTGCGAAAGGATCCTGAACGATGAGTTTGCCGACATGCCGGAGCGGGCGCTTTACATGATTGGACCAATTGAAGAGGCAAAGATTGAAAATGTTGCTTAAAATTTTATTACCGGCCGAAGTCCTGCTGGTGCAGGAAGTCAAAAAGATTGTCGCGGAAGCGGAAAACGGTTCTTTCTGCCTGATGCCCAATCATATCGATTTTGTGGCCACGCTGGCCCCCGGTATTTTTTCGTATGAAATGGTCGCGGGAGGGCAGGAACTGCTGGCCATGGATGTCGGCACACTGGTCAAAAAGGGATCGGATGTTCTGGTGTCCACGCGCAACGCAGTGAAAGCCCCGGATTTGGGAAAGCTGAAAGAAGTGGTGGTCGAGCAGTATGACGTTCTGGACGAACGGGAAAAAATGGTTCGCTCCGCTTCGGCAAAGCTGGAGGCGTCACTGATCAGACGTTTTGTTGATTTGAAGTAGAAGAAGGTTCAAGGTACAAGGTTCAAGGTTCAAGGTACAAGGTAGATCGAACTTAGAATTCTCAAAGAGGATTGAACATGGTTGAAATAAAGAGAACAGCGAACTCGCGCCGCCGGCAGATGGCCGATCGTTTCACCGAGCAGGTTGCCAGAAAAGAAGCGCTGCGCCAGAAGGGACTCCGCCACAAGGATGAAACCGTCTGGTTCGGCCTGGGCATGATGGGCATTGTCGGCTGGGCGGTCGCCATACCGACGCTCATCGGTGTTGCGTTGGGGCTCTGGATTGACCGGGCATGGCCCAGCCAGTACTCCTGGGCGCTGATGCTGCTCATTGCCGGCGTCATCATCGGGTGCATTAACGCGGCCTACTGGGTGAGAAAAGTACGCAGCAAGATTATTGAGGAAGAATAATGATGACACTGTTCACAATCATGATTCTCATGGCGGCTTTTGCCGCCGGACTGGCCCTGGGCGCATTTTACTTCATGGCGCTGTGGCAAACGGTGAAACGCCTGTCTTCCACAACCAGTCCCGCGCGTCTGATGCTGGGAAGTCTTGCCCTGCGCATGGCCGTGCTGACGATCGGATTTTACTTTGTCATGGGAGGCCACTGGGAGCGTATGGCCGCAGCCATGCTGGGTTTTGTTGTCATGAGGAAGATTCTGACTTACCGCCTGGGTCCTCCCAGGGCGATGGAAGCGGTTCACTGAAAAGTTCGGCGGATCATTTTATGCAGCCGGTTTAAGGAGTTGATATGGAGATTGTATCCCTCAATCAGATTAGTCCCGACCAGGTGATCATCTGGAGTTGGGGATTTATTATTATCAATGCGACCATTCTCTATACCTGGCTGGTGATGGCCATTCTGGTCGTCGGTTCCTGGTTAATTACGCGCCACCTGTCATCGGCAATGAACGTGTCGCGCTGGCAGCATTTTCTGGAAGTGATTATTTCCATCATCCGGGGTGAAATCAGCGAAATGACCAAAAAGGGGGCGGATAAATATATTCCCCTGGTCGGCACGCTCTTTCTGTTTATCTGCGTATCCAATGTCCTGGTGATTGTTCCGGGGTTTGTCGCGCCGACGTCATCCATGACGACCACCGCGGCGCTGGCCACCTGCGTCTTTATCGCCGTTCCTTTCTACGGCATATCGCGCAACGGTCTTTTCCACTATGTGAAGGAATATTTTCAGCCTAATTTCATCTTTTTCCCTTTTCATGTCATGGGCGAATTATCCCGGACGCTGGCCCTGACGGTTCGTCTTTTCGGCAATATCATGAGCCATGAAAAGGTTGTCGGCATCCTGCTGGCGGTAACCCCTTTTCTGTTCCCGGTCGTGATGCAGATTCTGGGGCTGCTCATCGGAGTGATTCAGGCTTACATTTTCGCGATCCTTTCCATGGTCTATATCGCTTCAGCCCTGAGCGCTGAAGACGAAGTGCATCATACGGAAGTAAAGAAAGAAGGCGCAAGCGCTTAATTAATTTTTAATAAAGGAGGAGTATTTATGGACAGCATCAGTATCGTCGCGATGGCATCGGTTTTCGGTGCGGCTTTGGCAATGGCAATTGGTTCGCTCGGCCCCGGTCTGGGTATGGGACAGGCGATTTCCCAGGCGCTGGCCGCGATTGCCCAGCAGCCGGATGAAAGAAATTCTCTAACAAGAACGCTCTTTGTCGGATTGGCCATGATTGAATCCATCGCCATTTACTGCTTTGTTATTTCCATGATTCTGATTTTTGCCAATCCGTTCTGGGGTTTTATTACAAAGTGAGGGGGATGATCCATGCATATCGACTGGTTTGTTTTTTTAGCGCAGATCTTTAATTTCCTCCTGCTCATGTATTTGCTGAAACGCTTTCTTTACGGGCGGATCATCAAGGCCATGGATGACCGTGAAGCAAAAATAGCGGCGCGCTTTGCCGAAGCCGACGAGCTGAAAGTCAAGGCCAATGAGGCAGCCGAGCTCTACGAAAAACGGAACCAGATGCTCAATGAGAAGAAAGAGATCATGCTCAATGAGGCAACGATGGCGGCGGATGCCAGGCGCAAAGAGTTGATGGAAAAGGTCCGTGTGGAAGTCGAGCAGGTCAAAACGCGCTGGCAGGATATGCTCTCCCGCGAACAGGACGCTTTCTTTTACGATCTGCGCCAGCGGGCGGCCAAACAGCTGTATGCCACGGCGCGCAAGGCCCTGTCCGATCTGGCGGACGCCGATCTGGAAGAGAGAATAGTCGATGAATTTCTCCGCCGGATCCAGGCGCTGGACGAGGAAAAAAGCGCTCAGATGCGGCAGGCGATCCGGGGCAGCGGCAATCGGGTAACCATCCAGAGTGCTTTCGGCATTTCCGGCGAACGGCAGACGCGGATTGAGGAAATCCTGAAAAAGCAGATCACCAATGGTTTTACGATCCGCTATCAGACGCAGCCGGATATTGTGTCGGGCATTGAACTCAGGGTGAACGGGCATAAAATCGCCTGGAGTCTTAACGAGTATCTGGAGACGCTGGTGGAGAGCTTGACGGAAACCCTCCAGAAAGAGGCGCATGCGACGTAAGAACAGGCTATTAGGCTGTAGACTAATAGCCAAACATCCTAAAGACTAACAGCCTACAGCCTAATAAGCTATCAGCCTGACAGAGGAGGCTTGGAATGAATTCAGAGGTTAATAAATTAGAAAATCAGGAATTAAAGACCTTTCTGGACGATACATTTGAAACGATGGACAAGGTCCTGGAAGGGCAGAATCCTGAACTCAGGCAATTAGAGGTCGGCCAGGTGGAGTTTGTCGGACGGGATATTGCCCGGGTCAGCGGACTGCCGCACATCCGCGCGGAGGAACTGGTTCGATTTGCCGGAAATTACATGGGGCTTGTTTTCAATATCGACCCGAAGGAAATCGGTGTGGTTATGCTGGACCCCAGTGAGCACCTGCAGGTGGGGTCGGAAGTGCAGCGCACCAAGCGCGTTCTGGATGTGCCGGTGGGAGACGCGCTCCTGGGACGGGTGGTTGATCCGATCGGGCGGCCGCTGGACGGCCTGGGGGAAGTGAATACCGTCATGCGCCTGCCGGTGGAAAGACCCGCGCCCGCGGTTATGGACCGCGCCCCGGTTGTCGTTCCGCTGCAGACAGGCATCAAGGTGATCGATGCGCTTATTCCCGTCGGGCGCGGCCAGCGCGAGTTAATTCTGGGCGACAGAATGACCGGCAAAACGGCCATTGCGGTGGATACGATTATCAATCAGAAGGAAACAGGCATTATTTCTATTTATTGCGCCATTGGCAAAAAGAGCGCGGACGTGGCCAAGGTGATTGCCGATTTGCGGGATCACGGCGTGATGGGATCATGCATCGTGGTCGTGGCCACCGGTGAAGACACGCCGGGCCTGCAATTTATCGCGCCTTACGCGGCCACCAGCATGGGTGAATATTTTGTCGAGCAGGGCAGGGACGTTTTGATTATTTATGATGACCTGACCTCCCACGCCCGGGCCTACCGTGAAGTGTCGCTGCTGCTGCGGCGGCCGCCGGGACGCGAAGCTTTCCCCGGCGATATATTTTACATCCACTCCCGGCTGCTTGAGCGCTCCACGCACATGAAGCCGGAGTTGGGCGGCGGATCGCTGACGTCATTGCCGATTACGGAAACGGAAGCGCAGGACATGTCGTCTTACATTCCGACCAACCTGATTTCCATCACGGACGGGCAGATTTACCTCTCGCCGGTTCTTTTCAGCAAAGGCATTCTGCCGGCGGTCGATGTCGGCAAATCCGTCTCGCGGGTGGGCGGTAAAACGCAGTTGCCCGCTTATCGTTCCGTAGCCGGCGACTTGCGGTTGTCTTATTCGCAGTTTGAAGAACTGGAATCCTTTTCCCGCTTCGGCACGAGACTGGATGAATCTACCCGCCGGACGCTGGAGCGGGGCTGGCGGGTTCGTGAAATTCTGAAGCAGGGGCAATACAAACCGATGCGGGCCTCTGAACAGATCGCCTCTTTGCTCTCGGTCACCGGGGGCGCCCTGGATCTTGTTCCGACGGAGAAAATCCGGGAGGTCGAGGCGAAATTGCTGCAGGCCGTCAATGAACAATTGCCGGAATTGTGCAGCCGGATTGAAGCCGGGAAAAAACTGGAAATGGCGGATCGTGAAAGCATCATGAATAAAATCAAACCGGCCATTACGCCTTTTGAAGAGGTTGAGGACGCTAATGCAAACAACTGAGTCCCTGAAAAGAAGGATGAAAAGCGCGGGGGATCTTCTGTCGGTTGTTAAAACGATGAAGGCGCTCGCGGCCGTGAGTATTCGTCAATATCAGAAGGCGGTATACTCTCTGCGGGATTATAATCTGACCGTCGAAATGGGTCTGCAGGTTGTGCTCAAAGAGCGGATGGGAGCGCTGCTCGAGCGCAAGACATCCACCATGAAAAAGATGGGGGTCATCATTTTCGGTTCGGATCAAGGCCTGTGCGGACAGCTCAATGAACAGATTTCAGTCTTTATGCTGGACTATGCCAGGACCGCCGGCATCAAAAAGGAAAACCGGAAAGTGCTTTCCATCGGCGCCCGTGTTGCCGACTATGTGGAAGATGCCGGCCAATCGGTTGACGAGCTGCTGCCCACGCCCAGTTCTACGGCGGGGATCACACCGCTCGTTCAGGAAATCATCATGATTATCGACGAGTGGCATTTCCGCCAGAATGTGGATCATTTTTTTCTGTTCTACAATAAATATGAAAGCGGGGCCGTCTATCATCCCCACCTGGTTCAGCTGCTGCCGGTCAACCGCGAGTGGCTGAAGGAAATTGCCAAAAAGAAATGGGAGTCCAAGTCCCTGCCGATTTTCCGGATGGACGGCGATCAGATTTTTTCCTCGCTGATCCGGGAGTACCTTTTCGTGTCGCTTTACCGTGCATTTGCCGAGTCGCTGGCCAGTGAAAATGCCAGCCGCCTGGCATCCATGCAAAATGCCGAGAAGAATATTGAAGAGCAGCTGCAGGATCTGCACGTGCAGTTTCACCGGACGCGTCAGATGACGATTACCGAAGAGCTTCTTGATATCGTTGCCGGTTTCGAGGCAATGCAGGAAGAGGCATCATAAAGAATTTCAGAAAGGAGGACCGGCTATGTCAACAGGTTCGGATAAAAGGATTTGCGTCATCTGTGCGTGGCGGGAGAACTGCACGAAGCGTTATCGGGTGAAGACCAATGCTTTGTTTGATGTGAATTGCCCCGATTATACCCGGGACATCAAACTCAAGGACAAGGATGTCGACAAGCTGGTCGAAGATCAGGTCATTCGCTGGCAGCAGGAAAAGAAACAGAAGCCCGGGCATGTCATCACGCTTTCCAGTGAGGCAGGCGCCGGCGGCGGCCTGGTCGCCCGCATCCTGGCCACCGAACTGCAAATGAATATCGTCGGCAGTGATCTGATTCACAAGGTTGCCGAAAGCGCCCACATGAGCGACAAGGTCATCAAATCGCTTGATCAGAAGAGCATTTCCTTTTTTGACAGCCTGATCAGTTCATTTTTTGAATCGCGCCATATCTGGCCCAACGAATACATCCGTCATTTATCTCTGGTGATGCACACCAATGCCGAGCATGGCAACATCATCATTATCGGCCGGGGCGGCAGTTTCATTCTGAAGGACAAGGCGTTTCGCGTGCGGATTATCGCGCCCTTGGGAACACGCGTGGAACGGGTGCTGCGCGATCGCAAAATGTCGCAAACAGAAGCGCTGGAGCATGTCAAGAAATACGATGGCGATCAGATCGCTTTTTGCCGGAAGTATTTTAATGAAGATATCAACGATCCCAAGCATTATGATATCCTGGTGAATACGGAGCATGTGGGGGCTGAAACCGCGGCGGAATCCGTTAAAAAAGCGTTTCTGTCGTGGAGATCGCTGCGTGAAGAGAGCCACGGATAAACCGGACGTTAATCGAAGCGATGAGGGCAATTCGCTATGACCCGATATGAGCGTGCTCTGCTTCTGGGAATGGCGGAGGAAATTGTTTTGCAGCTGCGCAACCGGCTCACCGAGATTGAGAATCTTCATCCCCGGGAGTCGGCTCTGGGCATTGCCACATTTCAGGATCGCCTGCGTCATATCGAGGCTTTGCTCGATTGCGTGAAAAAAGACCGCGAACCGGGCGTCTAGCTGCTTTTACTGTCCGGGGTGCCCGTTGGGGATTGCGCGCAGGTAGATAAAGATGGTCGTGCCAACGCCGGAAAGCGACTCCATGCTGATCAGGCCGTTGTGATATTTAATGATGGAATCGCAGATGGCCAGCCCCAGTCCGATGCCGCCGCGTTCTTTCTTCTCCTTGGTCGTAAAATACGGATCAAAAACTTTGGAAAGGTTTTCCCGGGGGATGCCGACCCCGCGGTCCTTCACGATGATCCGGACGTAGTTGCCCTCGCCCAGTGCCCGGATATTGGTCGCGGTTGATGTATTTTCCGCTATAACCTCTACCACGCCGCCGTCCGGCATGGCTTCTCTGGCGTTCGTGACGATGTTTTCGATCACCTGTTTGATCTGCATCGCGTCTACTTCCACGGGCCACAGGTCGGGAGAAATCACCGGCTGGCAGGTTACATTGGAGCCGGCCAGCGTTTTCTGGACGGCTTCCTTGACCAGATCGCCGATTCGTTCGATTTTTTTCACCGGATAGCCGCCCTGGGCAAATGTGATCAGCCGATGGGCGAGTTCCTTGGCCTGCAGGCCAGCCCGCTCCGCAATCGCCAGACCGTTTTCAAGGATCTTATCCTCTTCATTGGCGGATATTTTCGCCAGGAAGACATTGCGCAGGATCGCCGTCAACAGACTGTCAAAGTCCTTGGCGACGCCGTCGGCGAAGGTCCCCAGTGATTCGAGCTTGGTCCGCTGGAGAAGTTCTTCTTCGGCCGTTTTCTGATCCGTGATATCTTCCAGCGTCTCCATGGCTCCGAAGGTTTTGCCGCTCGAATCGCGGATGCTGGCCGCGGTGATCCGGAACCATTTCCCCTTTTCGCCCAGGTCCGGAAAGAATTGTGTCACCTCATAGGCGTGCTTCAGCACTTTCGATTGGGTGACCTGTGCCGAATACAGGCTCGCGGAATGGTCGATTTTGCCGTTGATAATCAGGTCCGCCATGCAGGAGCGCGGTGACGCATAGAAAGCCCGCCACTGCTCGTCCGTGCCCAGAACCCGCTTGGCCTGGATGCCGGAAAGTCCCTCCAGAGCCTTGTTCCAGTGCAGGATTTTGTGGTCCGTGGCGATGACGAAGGTGGGAATCGGAGAGCTCTGGATAATGCTCCTGAGGATCTGCTGGTCATTGCGGCCGCGCCAGATCGCATAAATAAAACTGACAATGGCCGTCGCCGCCAGAAATAAGATAAACAGAAGGAAATGAAGTTGCATCAAAAGCTCCAGTCTTTCAAATCATGAGGCTCTGGAAATTCCGGTCTGGTCAATATCATTATCATTCCAATAAGCATTGCCGTCTCGCCTTCAAGCATTTTCAGGCGTTTCTGAATAGCAAGGATAGGTGAAAATTGCAAGATTCTTAAAAACGAAGGGGTGACGCCTGCCTCTGGCCCTGCGGGGATAACAGGATGCATCTCATTGAAATAAAAGCGTGATCATTCATTCATATCGTTCCCGACCTGAATTTGTGAAGAAAAAGAACGACCGGCATCCGATGGGACTCAGGGAGGACTCACGAGCGATCCGCACGTCCGGCATTTGCGCGCACCCCGAAATAACAGGGTCCGGCATTGCGGGCAGGTCCATCTTTCTTCTTCCGCGGCAATAAACGCATTGGTGCCCAGGCACCGCCACTCGGGAACCGCACGCAGAATATTATTTTTCCCTTCGGCGACGGGGAAAGACGCTACTTTTTCGCAGGGAAATTGATCACACTGATGGCAACCCTCAAATTGTTTTTCGAGCGCGCAGCTCTTGATGGGGCAGGCCGAACAATACCAGTAAACCGTGTCGGAGAGACACCCCCGGCAGTTAATTTTATCCGGTGTTTCATGATAAACTTTCGCGAATTTTTCTTTCAACGTCTGATCATCCGTGACGGTCGCCCGGTGGATGCCGCAGACGCCGCAATATAATCCGCATGGTGCAACCAGTTCTTTTTTGATCATGTCAACCTCCCTGCCGTTAAGATATTAATGACTGCGGGCATTCCAGCAAATGACGATAAGGCTCGCTTTTTATTAGTTCTTTCAGCCAGCAAACCATGTCCGGTCCCTTGAGAAACGGCTGCTCCCGAAAAAGAGACATAAACTCATCATAAGAATCTTCCACCAGGCCGATCGAGCCGCCAAGCAGGTCGTGAATGGTTCCCAGTGAATTCTGTTCGGTGATCAGCCGGTCCTGATGGATCATGCCGGCTCTGATCAAACGCGTTGTCTGACTCGCACAGGTACAGGGGTTGCGGTCATTGAGCAGGCTGCAATTCTTCGCGAAGTATTGATAAACTTTCCGCCGGGATCGCCGGTATGATTGCCGGAAGTTCGCCCGGGACATCTCGCAGATCTCGGCGCCGGTTTTATCCGTGACATCAAAAATGCCGGCCAGCGTAAAGACAATTCTTTCCCGGCGGTTGAGGCAAAGAAGCACGCACAGGATACACTGGGACTTTGTTTCTTCCCTCAGGCGTTCGCTGTCCGCCCGCACGTGTTTCTGATGATCGGGCTGGTTGTTGAGGAATACAGTGTCATCACTGTTTTGCATCATCCGGGCGAAAAAAATTTCTTTTTTGTTTTCCTTCATATTCAGGACGTGATTCACGACAATACGATACAGCCAGGTCCGAAAGGCCGCTTTCTGCGGATCATAGGTCGATAATTTTGTAAGGACCTTGATCAGAACTTCCTGTGTGACATCTTCGGCAAGCTGGATGTCGCCGGTTATCGTGAGCGCGATGTTGAATATCCAGGACTGGTGACGAAGAATCAGGGTTTGAAGGGCGCCGGGGTTGCCCTTCAAGGACTGCTCGATGCAGTCGGCATCGCAGTGTTCTTCGGTGTTTTTTTCCCCAAAAGGGTTGTGCATCGTTTCCTCGTCACGAATAAGTGTTTACTGCTCTATAAACCTTATACCGGAAAGGAGAACAAGTGTGACAGAAAAAATATGATCAGGTGCGCCCGGATTCGTGTGATCCAATAAAGACAAAGTGCCTCAGATTCATGCCCATGGATGGCTTATCTACATCATTTCCCCCCGCATTAAAAAAATCTTGACAAAATATGAGCATTCAATTAAATACTACCAAAACGATAGACAAGCTAGGTTTGCAGAGTGGAAAGATGAAATTATCAACAAGATCAAGGTATGGCATGCGGATGATGACGGATCTGGCCGACCATTACGGCGAGGATCCGGTCTTTCTGAAAGATGCTGCCAAAAGAGAGGATATCTCTGAAAAATATTTAAGCCTGATTGTCATTCCTCTGCGCGGCGCCGGTCTGATCCAGTCGATCCGGGGAGCAAGGGGCGGCTATCGCCTGACGCGCAAGCCGGAAGAAATCACCGTCCGGGATGTCTGGCAGGCCCTAGAAGGCGAAATTTGCCTGGTGGATTGCGTGAAGGACGCGAAAAGGTGTTCGCGGGTCAGCACCTGTCCGACGCGGGATATCTGGGGTATGCTGGGGCAAAAGATCAGCGAGACGTTGAAGTCCATTACACTGGCCGATCTCGTGCGGATACGACATGAGAAGGCGGATAACAATATCATGAACAATATTTGAGCGAAAAAATGGATCAATCCCGTAATCCTTTGGGGAAAAAAGTTCTGGTGGCGATGAGCGGCGGCGTGGATTCATCGCTTGCGGCCCTGCTGCTGAAAGACGCGGGCTATGCGGTGACCGGTGTGACCATGTGCCTGGGCATCAGGCAGGAAGGCGATCGGACGAGCTGCTGCGGCGGCGACGCCGTCGAAGATGCGAAACGCGTCTGTGGTCAACTGGAAATTCCGCATTTTGTTTTTGACTTTGCCGAATTGATGGAAGAGCAGGTGATTCGCAAGTTCGCTTCCGAATATTTAAAAGGAAGAACACCGAATCCCTGTGTGGATTGCAACCGCTATCTCAAGTTCGGGTCCCTGCTCACAAAAGCCCGGGGCCTGGGGTTTGAATATCTGGCGACCGGCCACTACGCCCGGATTGAACAGACGGGAGGTGACTGGCATCTCCTGCGTCCGGCGGATAAAAACAAGGATCAGACATATTTTCTGTATCCGATCAGGAAGGATGATCTGCCGCGGGTTCTCTTCCCTCTGGGAAATCTCAGCAAAGCGGATGTCCGCGCCAGGGCGAAAAAAGCCGGATTGCATGTGGCCGAAAAGGCGGAAAGCCAGGATATTTGTTTTGTGACAACCGGAAATTACCGGCAGTTTTTCGAGGAAAGAAAAATGCCGGCCGTCGCGGGCAATATCATCGATCAGGAAGGCCGGATTTTAGGAAGGCACCAGGGCATCATCTATTACACGATCGGACAGCGCAGCGGCCTGGGAATCAGCGCCCGGACGCCTTTATATGTCCTGCGGTTTGATGCCCGGACCCATTCGGTTGTCGTGGGAAATAAAGAAGACCTGTTCGCGTCGGGATTGATTGCCGGCGATCTGAATCTTCTGGCCGGTCGATTTCCCGAAGAGGCGGACGCAAAAATCCGCTACCGTAAAAAACCGGCGCGGGCAACCTTGACAAGAGAAGGCGGGATGCTCAAGGTAATCTTTAAAGAAGCGCAGGAATCGATTACACCGGGGCAGGCTGTTGTTTTTTACGCAGGTGATGAAGTGCTGGGCGGCGGTGTTATCGAAGATGTTATTCGCAGGGTCGTGTGAGAGCGGATATGGAAAATTTGAAGAATAAAAAAATGATCAATCAACCTGCCTTTGCGGTTTGCAGAATTCTAATGGTCCACGGGAGAATTTCGTCGGAGATCGTTTCACATCATCTCCGCTGCTTGATGCCCTCGTGTCGATCGTAACACCCCATGAATCATCCGTCAGCCGTTCGATGATAAACGGCCTGGCCGGCGGATGAAAAATCTCCTTCATCGCTGAGTTCTTATGAGCTGATCGGAAATGAATAAACGGATATTTCATAATTGTTATGATTCGAAAGGAAAATAACCATGAGCAAACTTGATGCAAAATTGAAAATAGAAACTTTAGCTCTGCATGGCGGGCAGGAACCCGACCCGACAACGGGGTCCCGGGCCGTGCCGATTTATCAAACGACATCTTATCAGTTTAAGGACACCGATCACGCGGCGGCGCTTTTCGGGCTTACGGAATTCGGAAACATCTACACGCGGCTGATGAACCCGACGACGGATGTTCTGGAAAAACGAATCACGCTTCTGGACGGCGGCATCGGCGCGCTCGCGGTGGCGAGCGGGCAGTCCGCGATCACGCTGGCGCTGCTCAACATTGCCCGGGCCGGTGACGAAATTGTTTCGGCGGACAACCTCTACGGCGGGACCTATACACTTTTCCATTACACGTTTCCCCGCCTGGGCATCAAGGTGAATTTTGTCAAATCCAATGATTTAAAGGCGCTGGAAGCGGCGATCACGCCCCGGACCAAAGCCGTTTATGCGGAATCCATCGGCAATCCCAAGATGGATGTGGCCGATCTCGAAGGAATAGCTGCCATCGCTCACCGGCACGGCGTCCCTTTTATTCTGGACAACACGGTGTCTCCTTATATTCTGCGGCCTTTTGATTTCGGCGTGGATATCATCGTTTATTCCGCGACGAAGTTTATCGGCGGTCACGGCACATCGCTGGGCGGCCTGATTGTTGATTCGGGGAAGTTTGACTGGACGAAAGGGAAATTCCCGATCATCGCCGATCCCGATCCGAGTTACCATGGCCTCAATTTTGTCGAGGCTTTAAAACCCATGGGTAATCTGGCGTATATTCTCAAGGCGCGGGTCACGCTTTTGCGCGATCTGGGCCCGGCGCTGTCGCCGTTCAATTCTTTCCTGTTTCTTCAGGGGCTGGAAACACTGCATCTGCGTATGCCGCGCCATTGTGAAAACGCGCTGGCGGTGGCTCAATATCTCGAGAAGCACCCGAAGGTGAGCTGGGTGAACTATCCGGGATTGCCATCGAGCCCGGAGCATGACCGCGCCGTGAAATATTTGCCCAAGGGCGCGGGCGCGATCATGGGCTTCGGCGTAAAGGGCGGGATCGCAGCGGGTAAGAAATTTATCAATTCGCTGGAGCTCGTTTCCCATCTGGCCAATATCGGCGATGCCAAAACCCTGGCCATTCATCCGGCATCGACAACGCATCAGCAGTTGTCGCCGGAAGAACAATTGGCCGCGGGCGTCACGCCTGATTTTATCCGCCTGTCGATCGGGATCGAGCATATTGACGACATCCTGGCGGATATCGGTCAGGCGTTGGGGAAGGTTTAGGTTCAAGGTCCAAGGATCAAGGAAAAAAGGAGGCGCGCCATGAAAAAAATATATTCCGATAATTCGCAGTCCATCGGCAATACGCCGCTGGTCAAACTTAATCACATCACAGCAGGCACTCAGGCGATCGTTCTGGCAAAAATTGAAGGCCGCAATCCCGCTTATTCGGTGAAGTGCCGGATCGGCGCGGCCATGATCTGGGATGCCGAGGAAAAGGGGCTCGTCAAACCCGGTGTGGAAATCATCGAACCGACCAGCGGCAACACCGGCATCGCTCTGGCCTATGTTGCGGCGGCACGCGGCTATAAACTGACGCTGACCATGCCCGAAACGATGAGCATTGAACGGCGGAAAGTTCTGGCTGCCTTTGGCGCTAATCTGATCCTGACCCCCGGGGTGGAAGGGATGAAAGGCGCGATCAATAAAGCGGAAGCCATTGCCGCATCCGATCCGCAGAAATATTTTCTGCCGCAGCAATTCAAGAATCCGGCCAACCCCGCCATTCATGAGAAGACGACCGGTCCGGAAATCTGGAATGATACCGAAGGGGCCATTGATGTGCTGGTCGCCGGCGTCGGCACCGGCGGAACGATTTCCGGCATTTCCCGTTACATTAAAAACAGGATGGGGAAGAAAATTATTTCCGTGGCTGTGGAACCGAAGGAAAGCCCGGTGATCAGTCAGAAGCTGGCAGGAGAGGATTTGAAGCCGGGGCCGCACAAGATTCAGGGAATCGGCGCGGGCTTTATTCCCGATACGCTGGATTTATCGATGGTGGATCGGGTCGAACAGGTGGACAGCATGGAAGCCGTGGAATTTGCCAGGCGTCTGGCCCGGGAAGAAGGCATGCTGGTCGGGATTTCCTGCGGAGCGGCCGTCGCCGCAGCGGTGCGGCTGGCCCAAAAGGCCGAGTTTGCGGGCAAGACCATTGTCGTCATCCTGCCGGACGCCGGGGAGCGTTATCTCTCAACGGTATTGTTTGAGGGCATCGGTGTTTAAACCGGTCCCGGGAGCACCGTATCAATTTAACGGACAGCGTCCGGATAGACCATGGAAAGGCAGGTGAACCGGATGACGGATGGAATAAACATGGACGAAAGATTGTACTCTACTTTTAGTGTCAAAGAGATCGTCTCCAATAACGGAGCCGTGCGGCTGGATGATAGAGAAAAAGACGTCATCGGCGAGATATCGCTGAAAATATATATCAACGGAACGGAATACGCGTCGCTTCTGTGCCTCAATCAACTGACGGAAGAACTGGCTCTGGGCTTTCTCTTCAGCGAAGGCGTCATCGACACCATCGCCGATGTCGCCGACATCTCCTATAACGAGCGTCTCTTTGCCGTCATGATCACTCTGGTTCCCGGAAAGTCCGTCGAGAAATGCGAGAGTCTGCGCAGTGTAACGTCCGGATGCGGCAAATGCTTTACCTATATCAATCCGCTCAAGCACGAAAAATTTCTGCCCGTCGCTAATCAGGACAAATTCCCGATTGGCGGCATCCTGAAGGTGATGAAAGAATTCGAGCGGCAATCAGAAATCTACAGGAGTGTGGGCGGCGTGCACAGTGTGCTTTTTCAACATCCGGACTTTTCCGTTTTCAATGAGGACATCGGGCGGCATAATTGCTTCGACAAGATCGGAGGTGTTCTTTTAAAAAACAGCAAAATGTCGCTGGTCCATGCCGGAATGCTGCTGGTCAGCGGGAGGGTTTCTTCGGAAATCATCACGAAAGTCATTCGACTGGGCGTGCCGGTTCTTGTTTCCCGATCAACGCCTACGGCTGCCGCCGTCAATCTGGCCAGGGAATACGACGTCACGCTTCTGGGCTATGTGCGCCATGAATCCGGTTTCGTCTATTCCGGTGAAGCCCGGTTGACGCAGGGGTGATGTCTTTGCTGATTATTTATCTCTGTCTTATAAGCGAGGCCGTGCGGATTTACAGATTAAAGAATCTTTTCATCAGCTCTTTGACGTGAACTTTTTCTTCCGAGTCGCCTTCCAGCTTTTCGACAATCAACGGCAGCCACTTGTCCCAGTTGGCGGCGTCAAAATGCCGGCCGATGTCGGCGTAAAGGTCTTCGGAAAGGTCCGGATAGCTCAAAAGACTCCACAGAACCTCCAGCTTGATTTCATACTCGGATGATTTTCCCCACAGCTCGCAAAAGAAAGCTTTCACGTCCGCGTGGTGCTCAAACCGGTGCAGCAGTTTCAGGGCAAAACGCCGCAGGAGAAGATCGCTCTGGGGGGATGCGGCAACGTCCTTCAGCACGGGTTTGTCTTCTTCGGTGACTTCCAGACGGCAATAGTTGAAGAGCGGGTAGGTGTTTAACAGTTGCTGCAGAGCAGGGTCGATGGGTTTCCCCGTTCTTAAATCCTGCAGGGCTTTCTGCGCCGCATAATGATAGATGGTTTCCTGGCGTCCCTGATTTTGAAGTATGTCCATATGAACCTTTTTTTGAAAGAAAAATGTCTATTTTCAGGGAGCGCTCTGCCCCATGACATAACTCCGGTAGGTCTGATATTCTTCACTGATTCGGATCTTGAGCGCGTCCTGTTTTTTAGCGCTGGCAAGCTTCAGGAACTGCCACTCCTCATCCGTCAAATTCCCGCCGTAAGTCAGGCCGATGTCCAGCGAGGAGCACAACGCATCGGCCGCTTTGACGATCAGGGTTTTCTTCTTTAAATCCATCGACTCCTTGCTGGCCAGAATATCCGTTTCGTGGTGATTGGCGATGACGAAGGCCAGGTTGGAGGGCAGGCGCCACTGATCAGCCACGTATTTGCCCATATCCCCGTGATCGAATCCCAGGACTTTATTTTCCGCGGCCACAAATGGAATATGGAGTTCCTGGACGGTCCGAATGACAGCGGCAAATTCTTTTTTCATGGAGAGGTTGATGACGACTTTACCGATGTCATGCAACAGGCCGTAGATAAAGGTATCGCCCGAGGAGATCAGCCCCAGATCGCCGGCGATCAGGCCGGAGCCGACGGACACGGCCAGCGAATGCTCCCACAACTGGAAGTCTGTTTTGTTCAGCGGATGGCGCAAATCCTTCAGCGATATGGCAAAGACGAGCGCCTGAACGGTCGTAAAGCCGATTCGCGTGATCGCATCGGTAATATCGGAAACGGTGTTGCTGGCCCGGTAATACGGAGAATTGGCCACTTTGAGCAGTCTCGACGAAAAGGACTGATCCATCGAGATGACTTTCTTCAAGTCCTCGAGGGAAGAATTATCATCGGCGATGATATGCAGAACCCGGGAAGCCACAATCGGCAGCGCCGGGATGTCCGGTACAATATTGGGCAAATTTTTCAGCTTGTCTTTTTTCACAGGGCACTCATCATCATTTGAAAATCCATACAGCTGCAGCTTTCGCCCGCCGATCATGGGAACAAAGTGACTCCTTTATTGCATATTCTGCCTGATTCTTCAACCTATGAATTAGGGTGGCGTTCGTCCCGTTAAAAATCTTGACAAAACCGGAAAATCATGTGAACGCTCATTCATAATTTGAATAAGCGTTCATGAAATCATTCAGGGCGATGTAAATGGAAAAAAACAAGAGACGGGAACGGGAGTTTAATACCAGGCGGGCCGCGATTCTCCTGGAGGCGGAAAAGAATTTTTCCGACAGGGGCTATCATAACGTAACCGTCGCCGAAATCGCGAACGCGTCCGGTTTTTCCACGGGGGCTCTGTATCAGTATTTTGAAAGCAAGGAGCACCTCTATGCTTCGATGATCTTTGAAAAATTGACCATGATGTATGACGCCATCGAACGGAAAGTGAAGGCGGCCGGAAATCTGCAGGACAAGCTTTTGGCTCTGATTGGCGCGCAATTGCAATTTGTCGAAGCCAACGCCGATTTCTGCCGGATATTTCTGCGGGGAGAAAATGAACTCTCTCCGCAAACGATGAATGCCATTCATCAGCGTCTGAGAGACGATTATTTCAATCATTTGTCCTTTATCGAGAGTATCCTGAAAGCCGGTATAAAAAACGGCATGCTGAGGAACCTTCCGTCGCATGAAATCGCCGCGGCCCTGTCGCATCTGATCCGCGCGGCTTCCATAGACTGGATGATCATGCCGTCAAAGGATTCGCTGGTTGCCAAAAAAGAAATAATTCTGGACATTTTTTTGAATGGGGTGAAAAAAACATGAAAGTTGTCATCGGGTGTACCGCGGCCATGATGTTTGCCTTCTCGGTGTTTCTTCCCCTGTCCGTTCCGGCGGCAGGGCCTTTGACGATGGAAGAAAGTATTTCCATCGCACTCAAGAACAGTCTGGTGATGAATATCGCCAAAGAGGGGACAAAAGGCGCCGAGGCCAGGAGGCGGGAGGCGACAACAGGCTTTCTGCCGAAATTCAGTACGTCCTACAGTTATACACGACTCAATGAAGAACCGAGCTTCGTCTTTCCCGGGCCGCCCCCCATGAATATTGTCACGGGAACGATTAATAATTACAACTGGGTCATCGAAGCCCGTCAGCCGCTGTTTGCCGGCGGCGGAATTCTGGCCAACTATCAGGCCAGTAAAATTGCCGAGGATACCGCCCTGGTTGAGGAAACGGCTAAATCTCAGGATGTCGTTCTGGACGTCAAGGTCGCCTACTATAATATTTTGCGGGCCCAGAGGCTCCGGGACACGGCGCGCCAGTCGGTGGACATGCTGGCCGCGCATCGGGATTTTGCCCTGCATTTTCACCGGGTCGGTTTAATCCCCAAAAATGATCTGCTGCAGACCGAGGTGGAGCTGGCCAACGGGAAGCAGGCGCTGATCAAAGCGCAAAATGCCATCGAACTGGCAAAATCCCGTTTCAATACGATCCTGAAAAGGGACCTGCTGTCTGACGTGGACGTTGAAGATATCCTGAACTATAAACCGCTTAACCAATCCTTTCAGGACTGTCTGGATCTCGCGAGGCAGCATCGGCCGGAGCTGAAGATTTCCACGCTCAAAGCCGAACAGGCAGGCCATATGGTTCGTGCGGCCCAAAGTGAATTCTTTCCCACGGTCAGCCTGGTCGGCAATTATGCCCGGTACGGCGATACCGTCTCCGTTTCCGGCACGGATTATAAGGATATGGAAAGCTGGCAGGTGATGGCCGTGGCCAGCTGGAATTTCTGGGAATGGGGGAAAACGAAATTCCGGGTGGATGCCGGACGGGCGATGGAGAATCAAGCCATCGATCAGGCTAAAGAATTAAATGACCAGATCGCCCTGGAGATCAGAAATGCCTATCTGATCTCACAGGAAGCGGAAAGCCAGATCACCGTTTCGCAAAAAGTGATCGAGCAGGCCGAGGAGAATTTCCGGATTTCCGAAGCCCGTTATAAGGAAAGGGTCGCCCGGTCAACGGAAGTGCTCGACGCTCAGACGCTTCTTACCCGGGCCAAATCCGAATACGCCAACGCTCTGGCGGACTATAATATTTCCTTTGTGCGCCTCCAAAGAGCGATGGGCGTCATCAACCGTTAGCCCATGAATTTTATGTCTGCGAAAGGATTCTGGAGAATGAAAAAAGTATGGTTATGCCTGATGATATGTGCTGTTGCCGTTTCCGTCTCAGGGGAGGCCATGGCGCAGGAGTATGCCCTGAAGGATCTTTATCAGCAGGCGCTGAAAAATTCCGAGAGGATCAAGTTCGCCGAAGAAAACGTCTATATCGCCCGGATGACCAAGGATAAGGCCTGGGCGGTTTTAATGCCCAGGGTTACCGCATTCGGCACGTACAACCGTTTTTCAGAAGAGAAGTACGGGGATCCCCCTGCCTACAGCACGGTTGTCATCCAGCCGGAACAATCCGGGACATGGGGCGTCCGCGCGGACCAGGCTTTTTCGCTCTCCGTGCGCGAACTGGACGCGCTCAAAATGGCCGGACAATCCATCACAAAAAGCGAGTTTGATCTCGCGGCCGCCAGATCGGATTTTGTCCTGGCGGTGGCGTCCGCCTATTACGACGTCCTCCGGGCGAAGAAGGCGCTCGAGATTGCAGCAGCCAATATGGAGCGTCTGACGCAATACCGTCAATCCGCCGAAAAGAGAGTGAAGATCGGGGACGCGACCAAAACGGCGCTGCTGCGCGCCGACGGCGAGCTATCGGGGGCCCGCGCCGATTATCTCCGGGCCACCAATGGACTCAAACTGACCCGCGCCGCTCTGATCCGCATCACGGGCGTTGAGGATAACTTCCGCTTAAAGGACGAAGGCCTTCCGCCTTCCGATCCGGAGCGATTCGAAATTTTACGCGAGACGGCCGCAAGCGAAAGAGCCGATTTGAAAAGCTATGAAATGCAGACGCAGATTGCCGGGCAGCAGGTGAAGTATGCCCGGGGCGCCTTCTGGCCTAACCTGGGGCTGTATGCCATTTATAACGGATCGGATCAGAGCCCCGCATCCGGAACCATCAACCGGGAAAGTGTGCTGGCCGGCGTGTCGCTCAACTTTCCTTTTTTTGAAGGCGGTCTGCGGGTGGCCGAACTCAAGGAAGCCAAGGCTCGAGAGCGCCAGGCGCGCCTGGCTTATGACGACCTGAAAAAGAGTGTTGATATTGAACTGCGCGGGGCCTTCCTGGATCTGGAAACACAGAAAGGCGCATTGAAATTTCTGGAGGATCAGCTCGTTTTTGCCCAGGACAATTACAATGCCGTGCTCCGGCAGTATGAAAACGGCCTGGCGACGAGTCTGGACGTGATGGACGCCAACTCCCTTCTTTTATCATCGGAGAGGAATGTGGCTGAAGCCTTGTACGGCTATCAACTGTCGGATTTGAAGGTGAGACGATCAAGCGGCACGCTGCTGAAATTTATTCAAGAGGATCATTAACACATCGATGCGCGACAAGGCGCCGCGAGGAGGGTGAGGGGAATATGAGTGTTCGAAGAAAAATTTGTTCCGGCAAGCAGGTGTCCTGGCGGTCGGCCGCAAGGGGCCTGTTGCTTATCTTCTTGATCATGCTGGCCGGTTTTTCTCTTGCGGCCTGTCAGAAGGAAAAGAAAGCGGAGCCGGAGCGGCTGGTGAATGTTCGCGTCTGGCCTGCAGAGATCAAGAAAGTTCGGCCCTACCTGGAGACGACGGGGACATTGAAGGCCGATGAAGAGGTTATGGTCAGTTCCGAAGTGGATGGTCTTATCAAAAAAATTACCGTGGAGGAGGGGACATCCGTCGGTGTGGGCGCGCTTCTTGTGGAGATTAACGAAACCGACTATCAGCTGGACTGGAAAAGATCTGATGCCGCCCTGAAACAGGCCCAGGCTTCTCTGACCAACACCAGGGCAGAATATAAAAGGAAGGAAGCCCTGTATCAGGAAGAACTCATTACCAGGCAGCAGTTTGACGACATCTCCACGCGTGTTGCGCTCGCGGAAGCGGAACTGGAACGGGTGAAGGCCACTTTGGCCATTTCGCGCGAAAGACTTTCCCGGACGAAAATCTATTCGCCGCTCTCCGGTGCGGTCAAGGAAAAGCGCGTGTCTGTCGGCGACTATGTCCGCAGCAGCATGCCCCTCTTGCAGCTGATAAAAGTCAATCCCCTGAAACTCAGTTTTACCATCAGTGAAAAAGACGTTGCCGGCCTGAAGATCGGCCAGGAGGTGGCGTTTACCGTTGATGCTTTTCCCGGCAAACCATTCAAGGGCAAGGTCAGCCTGCTCTATCCGAATGTGGAGGAAAGAACACGGACCCTGCAGGCGGAGGCCATGGTGCCCAACGCCGATCATGTATTAAAACCCGGATATTTTGCCCGGGTGCAGATATTTACACAAGCGGCGCAAGATGCGGTGGTTGTTCCCATTACAGCGCTTCTGTATGACGGCCCCACGATCCGCGTTTTTGTAGTGAGCGGCAATAAAGCGCAGGAAAGAATCATCAAGACGGGCAACAAATACGGCGAGTACGTTGAAATTACTGAAGGCCTGAAAGAAAAAGAACAGGTGGTTGTTGTCGGTCAGAACAATTTGTCGGAAGGGGTGAAGGTTAATGTGGCTCGCTGATACCTCCGTCAAACGCCCGGTTTTCGCCACCATGGTCATCATGGCCCTGGTGGTGCTGGGCATCGTCAGTTATCCGTCTATCGGCGTCGATCTTTTCCCCAAGATTGATTTCCCCATTGTCACGATCACGACGACCCTGAAAGGCGCCAGCCCCGACGTGATGGATGTGGACGTCACGGATCGCATTGAAGGCGCCGTCAATACCATCAACGGCGTCAAAAGTATTACGTCGACGAGCTATGAAAGCATGTCGCGTACGACCATCGAATTCGTTCTGGAGCGGGATATCGATCAGGCCGTTCAGGATGTACGCGAAAAAGTGTCCGGCATCCGCAACAAGCTGCCTGAGGATATTGATGATCCCAGGATTGCCAAGGTGGATCCCGATGCTCAGCCGATTTTGTTTCTGAATCTTTCCGGGAACCGGTCGGTGCGTGATCTTTCCACTTACGCCGATGAAGTCCTGAAAGAACAATTGCAGCGCATCAACGGCGTGGGCGACGTTATTTTCTACGGGCTCAGGCTCAGGCAGGTGCGCATCTGGCTCGATGCCGCCAGGATGCAGGCCTATCAGGTTTCTCCCGGGGACGTTGTCGTGGCCCTGAAACGTGAAAATATCGAGCTGCCGGGAGGCCGCATTGAGACGAAGACCAAGGAATATACCGTCCGGATTAAAGGTGAGTTTGCCAGGATCCCCGATTTCAATGACCTGATCATCAGTTATTACAAGGGCGCGCCGGTGCGGGTCCGGGATATCGGCCGGGCGGAAGACGGCATGGAGGAAAAACGATCTCTGTCGCGTTTCAACAGAGTTCCGGCCGTCGGTATGGCGATCCAGAAACAATCGGGGACCAACACGGTCGAAGTGGCCAACCGCGTGAAAGAGGAAGTGGCCAAGATCAACAAAACACTGCCTCCGGGGATGAAGGTCAATACGGCCGTGGATCAGTCGCTTTTCATTGTTCGTTCGATCGATGAAGTGCAATTTCATTTAATCATCGGCAGCATTTTTGCCATTCTGGCCGTTTTTATTTTTCTCAAGAATATACGCACGACGCTCATCAGCGCTGTCGCTTTGCCCGTTTCCGTCATCTCGACCTTTGCGCTGATCAATGCTTTCGGCTTTACCTTTAACAACATGACCATGCTGGCGCTCTCGCTCTCGGTGGGTTTGCTTATTGATGACGCCATTATTGTCATTGAAAATATCTACCGGCACGTGGAAGAAGGGATGGAACCCCGGGAGGCGGCCACCTTTGGCACATCGGAAATCGGTCTGGCGGTTATGGCGACAACGTTTGCCATTGTCGGCATCTTTCTGCCCGTTGCGTTCATGAAAGGAATTATCGGCCGGTTTTTCCTCCAGTTCGCCCTGACGATCATCTTTGCGATTATGGTCTCGCTGCTTGTTTCCTTTACCCTGACACCCATGATGGCGTCGATCTTTCTCAAATCTCATAAAAAATCCATCCCCAATCCTCTGGCCGCGGGTGCGGGCGGCGCCGGAAATGTCAAAAAACCCATCTGGACCAGGATCGGCGATCGCATGGAGTATTATTACACAAAACTGGAATCGTTTTATCGGGTGGTTCTGAAATTTACTCTGGGCTATCGCAAAACGGTGCTGGTATCCGCTTTGATCATATTTCTCTTAAGCCTGGGTCTGACGGCTTTTATCGGGAAGGAATTCAACCCTCCCGAAGATCAGGGTGTCTTCATGATTCGGATGGAAGCGCCGATTGACTATTCCGTTGATCAAATAGAACAATATTTTGGAAAAACGGAAGCCATGATGCAGGAAATTCCGGAAATCAAATCTGTGTATTATGTCCAGGGATATGGAGGCTACCCCAATCGCGCGTTGATGATGCTTAATTTGAAACCGAAGGCTGAACGCAAGAAAAGTCAGGAAGATCTCAAAAAAATTGCGCGAACAAAATTGCGGACGATTCCCGGGTTGAAAGTATCGGCGGAAGACATTTCGGTGGTCGGAGGCGGGATCAGAAATGTGCCGATTCAATATAGTATTCGCGGACAGGATCTTCCCGCCCTGCAAAAGTACGCCAAGCAGATCACGGCGGAATTCTCCAGACTGCCGGGAATCGTGGACGTGGACACGTCACTCGAGGTCGGCAAGCCGGAATTCAAGGTTTACATCGACCGCGACCGCGCGGCGGCCCTGGGCGTAGATGTGGCCTCTGTCGCCGAGGCGATCAATCTGCTGATCAGCGGGGAGCTGGATATTGCCCGGTATAAAGACGAGATCAAGGGAAAGCGATACGATATTCGTGTGAGACTCAATCCGGAGGATCGGGCCAGTGTGGTCGGGATGCAGCGCATTGCCGTGCGCGCCCGCGACGGGAAACTCGTGGAACTGTCCAACGTGGTCAAAGTAGAGGAAGGCACCGGTCCCAGCGTCATCAATCGAGTTGACCGGCAGCGGGCCATTACTGTATTTGCCTCGCTCGAAGGTAAGCCCCTGGGCCAGGCCAAAGACGAACTGGATGCGATTGCCGGTAAAATCCTGCCTTCGGATTATTTGCCCAAATACCAGGGGATGGCGGATACCATGACAGAATCCTTTGGCTATCTGCTGTTTGCACTGATGCTGGGCGTCATCATGGCCTATATGATTCTGGCCGCGCAGTTCGAAAGCTTTGTCCACCCGATTACGGTTTTGCTTTCTTTGCCCCTGTCTTTTGTCGGCGCTTTCGGCGCTTTGTTTATCACGGGCAAGACGCTCAATATTTTCAGCTTTATCGGGCTCATTCTGCTCATGGGGCTGGTAAAGAAAAACGCTATTTTGCTCGTGGACTATACGAATGTTTTACGGGGCCGCGGCCTGTCGCGCCGGGAAGCCATTCTCCAGGCGGGACCCGTCCGGATGCGCCCCATTCTGATGACGACGTTCGCGATGGTTTTCGGCATGCTGCCGATTGCGCTGGGAGTCGGTGAAGGCGCGGAAACGCGCGCTCCGATGGGTATCTCGGTGATTGGCGGGCTCTTGACATCACTGGTGTTGACCTTGATCGTTGTTCCGTCCGCCTATGATATCTTTGACGACTGGCAGGAAAGATTTAAAAACAGAAAAAGCAGGAAGAAACAGCTTGCTCAAAAATGATTTCTTAACACGCGGGGAGGTACCCATATGAAAATGTTTCTCGTTGTTTACGCCGAGGCCTCCGATGAAAGCGTCACGGACGCTTTTAAAAAAGCCGGTTATAAATCTTATACGAAAATGCACGGCGCGACAGGTGAGGGCGAGGAGAGCGAACCCAAGCTGGACACGCATTACTGGCCCGGGAGGAACAACACGCTGATGTTTGCGGTGCCGAACGAAGAAGTTGAACGTCTGATTGATCTGGTGAGAAGGCTGAGGACGGCGCAGCCGCGCGCCGGGTTGCGCGCTTTTACCTTCCCGCTGGAGGAATGCGTTTAGCGATGGCCGGTCCTAAAAATACGCGCCGGCAAAAGGATATCTCCCGGCTCCTGAGAGAGAAGAAGACCGCCTGGCCCCCGCCATTCAGGGAAAAGCGGCAAACGGCCCCCGTTAAAAAAGGCAAATCATAACGGTCGCTGCGACCCGGAATGCAAATAAATGGGTCACTGATTCCGGTAGAACATCCGGAGATACTCTTTTTCCATTTGCTGAAGATCCTTCGTCCGCTCTTTCAACATCCACTCCAGGAAGTCCCGGTGTCTCTTAAGTTCCAGTTGAGATTTGATCCTGGCTTTGACGACGACAGGTTTAAAAGGTTTTGTAATGTAGTCCACGGCGCCTAATTCAAAACCCCTGGCCTCATCCAGCTCATCTCCCCTGGCCGTGATGAAAATAACCGGGATCGTGTTGGTATATTCGTCGCTTTTAAGGAGCTTGATCATCTGGTAGCCGTCCAGGTTCGGCATGATGATATCCAGGAGAATTAAATCGGGCCGCGCGGTGGAGGTGGCGATTTTCATCCCGGTTTTGCCGTCTTTGGCAAATAAGATGTTGTAGTGGTCCTGAAGCAGTTCGTTGAGTATGGAGATATTGGTGACTTCATCATCGATAATCAGAATCGTCTGCATAAGCGTATCGGTTTTCAATTTTCTATCCTCCTTTTAATTCCACGTTAAAATGTAGAGCCAGATGATCGAGCATCTTCCGCGCGCTGTCGAAATCAAGATCGATCAGCGCTTGTTCCATCCGACTTAATTCCGCGTCCAACCCGCGGCCTTTCAAAAACCGTTTTAATGCCTCGAACCGGGCTACGGCTCGCAGATCATGCCTTTCCAGGAAGGTGCCGGTGTCCCAAAACAGGGAGGCCTGCGTGTCCGCACCGCACGGGTCTGCCGGCGGTTCGGGAACTTCACCAATGGCCTCAGTCTCCGCCAGATGCCTGATGGACCGGCGGGCAATATCCAATTGGCCCCTGAGGCTCTGCCAGGCGGGAATCATTTCTTCCTCGCGGCCGCCCGGGACTTTTTTCCCCAGCCGGTCTGCATCGTCCGCCACATCGGTGAGCGACAGATTGGCCGCGGCGCCTTTCAAGGTATGGGCTTTGAGTGCGACGGTTTGATAGTCCTTGTCCTGAATCGCTTTGGATATTTCGTCTTCCACTGCGGCAAAGTGATTCAGGAAGGTTTTGAGCATGTGGAGATAGAGAGGCTGATTGCCCTGCACTCTGTCCAGGCCTTCTGCAAGGTGAATACCCGGCATAAACGCGGGAAAGTCACTCTGACCGGACCCGGTCCCCTTCTGACCATGGCGCGGTTCGCCGGTATTTTCTCCGGACTTTTGCGGCCGGGGCGCAATCCACCGGATAAGGACGGCAACCAGCAGATCGACATCCAGAGGCTTGGTGATAAAATCATTCATCCCCGCGGCGAGGCATTCTTTTTTGATGGCGGCCGTGTCATGCGCGGTCATGGCCACAATGGGGATGGTCTTCCCCTGGTCTTTCTCCCGGATGATCGTTGTCGTTTCCAGGCCGCTCATCACCGGCAGCTGCACGTCCATCAGGATCAATTCGCAGGTCGTCCGGTTCAGCCGCTCCAGGGCCTCCTGACCGCTATTGGCGATGTCCACGTGGAATCCGAATCCCTCCAGTATATCCGCGGTCAGCTGCTGATTGATAATATTATCTTCCACGAGCAGAATGCCGGCGCCCCTGATGGCGTCCAGTGCCTTATCCTCTGTTTTCGGGTCTGCAGGCTCGTTCCGAGCCGGGTCAGCTGCGCGCTTCGGCTTGCAGCGGTTAAACGCGATGGTGAAGTAAAAAATGCTGCCCTGGCCCGGCTGGCTTTCGACCTGGATCCTGCCGCCCATCATTTCCACCAGGTGCTTGCAGATGGCCAGACCGAGTCCCGTTCCGCCAAAACGCCGTGTGATCGACGAATCGGCCTGAGAAAAGGGTTTGAAAAGTTTGGTCAGGTGCTCCCCGGTCATTCCGATGCCGGTGTCCTCAACAGAAAATTTCAGAAGGCATGTTTGGGGGGTCAGGTCGATCGGATCAATACGGATGATCACATGACCCGTCGATGTAAATTTGACGGCGTTGCCCGCCAGGTTGATCAGGACCTGACTTAACCGCAGCGGGTCACCGACAAGATCATTGGGAACATCCGGGCCCACCAGCACCTGAAACGCGATGCCCTTTTCCTGCGCCTTTAAGGAAGTGATGTCTGATGTATTCCGGATGACCGCGTCCAGTTGAAAATCGACCTTCTCCGTCTCCATGTGTTCGGATTCGATTTTGGAAAAATCCAGGATGTCGTTGATCAGATGAAGGAGATTCCGTGCGGATCCGGATATGGTGTTCAGATAGTTGCGCAGTTTGGGTGACAGCTCATTCTGCAGCGCGAGGTTGGAAAATCCGATAATCGCATTCAGCGGCGTTCGCACCTCATGACTGATATTGGCCAGGAATTCATTTTTGGATTGCGCCGTTTTTTCGGCTGCCTCCTTGGCAATGTGCATTTCGTCCAGCCGTTTCCGCTCGGTGATATCCCGCATCAATCCTTCATAATAGACAACCTTGCCCGTCTGGTCGCAAATCGCGTGGGCATCAACCAGAGTGGTGATGCGCGTTTTGTCCTTGCGGCGGGCCGCATACTCGACATCCTTCACCGATCCCTGCTTTTTAATAACGGACAGCATTTCCTTGATTTTAGCCGTGTTCGAGTAAATGCCTTCCGGAGGATCATCGTAGGTCTGCAGGAGTTCATCAACGGAGGCATAACCGAGAATTTGCGCCATGGCGTGATTGGCGGTCAGCATCCGACCGTCCGGCGCAATCTGAAAGATTCCTTCGTTGGCGTTGTAAAAGATGTCTTTGTATTTGGCTTCCGTTTCCCGCAGGGCCACCTGCGACGCCTTCAGCTCCAGGTAGCGGCTGACATTCCGTTCGACCATCGTATCAATGGCCCGTTTGAGGTTGGCCATTTCCCGGGTCAGCGTGAGGTAGGGCATGTAAACTTTTTCATGGACGTCCGCGGCGCTGACCTTCAGGGCATAGTCCTCGATATGTTTCAAAGGCCTGTTCACGGTGTACATGAGCACGAAAAAAAGAACGACGATCAGGATGAGAAGAAAGAAAACAAAGTAGATGCCCTCCATCAACAGGTCCTGCCGCAGGTCTTCCCGGATGAATTGCGGCGTCACAAAGATTTCCAGTGTGCCGATGTTTTTTCCGGCGTAAGTCAAAACGGTTTTTTTAGAGAGGTGACCCGCCGCCGGGCGGCCTTCAGCCATGGGCACCACCCGCCATTGCTCATCCCGTGTCAGCGCCAGGATGGTGTCGTGATGATCCCGGACGACAACGCCGGAGAGGATTCTATTTTGCATGAAGCTTTCGATCACGCGGGTCAGGCCCTCGATATTCATCGTTTTTAACGGCTGAGCAATGCTCAGCGAGACTTGCCGGGACAGGGCATCGAGGCTGGTGCCAAGCCGATCCTGGGCGGCCTGATATTCGCGGTAATAATTCAGCGCGCCAAACACGATCATCACCAGGGCGGTCGTCGTGACCAGGGTGAGGATGATGATGGTTCTCAGCGATTTTGCCGGATGGATCGTTTCTCGCATAGGCGTCTTCATCGATTCGCTTTTCAAAGACAATTTATCGGAATGTGTTTACGGAACGAGAGGATTATAGGGGATTTGCCAAAGCGCGTCAACGTCAATATGTCAGCAAGAGGGGCCGTCTTTAGACATCCCGGCCTGGCCGGCAGGGGAAATCAGTGCGTCTGGACGGTCCCACTCAGTTGACCGCAGGCGGCGAGAATGTCGCTGCCCTTGCTTTTGCGCAGCATGGTGGTGAAGTGCCGGTCCAGCAGGATTTGCTGGAAAGCTTCCACATCCTTTGCAGACGGCGACTTGAAAGGCGATCCGGGGTATTCGTTAAAGACGATCAGGTTCAGCTTGCAGCGCTGATCGGCGAGCAGCCGGGCCAGTTTTTCCGCGTCCGCCCGGGACGAGTTCACGCCGTCGATCAGGATGTATTCAAACGTCAGCAGGCGCCGCCCCGGCATGGGATACTTTCTGCAGGCGTCGAGCAGGGTTTGCAGGGGATATTTTTTATTGACGGGCATGAGCTGATTCCGGATGTGATCATCGGGGGCGTTTAAGGATACGGCCAGGTTGATGCAGATGTCATTCCCCAGTTGCAGGATTTGCGGTGCAAGCCCGCAGGTGGAAACCGTGATCCGGCGGTTGGACATCCCCAGGCCGAAATCGCAGGTGAGGATCTGGATCGCCTTCAGCGTATTGGCATAGTTGGCCAGGGGTTCGCCCATGCCCATCATCACGATGTTGTTGACGGCCGCGCCTTCCGGCGTTTCATGCTTCAGGGTGATCAGCTGCCCGACGATTTCCGCCGGCGTTAAATTGCGCTTGAAGCCCTGCTGTGCGGTGAGGCAGAATTCGCACCCCATCGCGCAGCCGGCCTGCGTGGACAGGCAAAGCGTCCAGTGGCTTTTTCCGGGAATGAGCACGCTTTCAATGAACAGGCCGTCCTCCAGCTTGAGGAGCGCTTTTTGCGTGCCGTCCTGCGATCTCTGAATTTTGACAATTGCCGGCCGGTAAATTCTGGCCGTGGCCGAGAGCTTTTCGCGGAAATTGCGCGCGAGCGTCGTCATGGCGTCAAAGGAAGTGCTGCCCGACTGATGGAGCCACTTCATGATTTGACGCGCCCGGTATTTTTCCTTGCCTGATGCACAGATGAACGACTCCATCTCTTCCAGCGTGAAGTCCAGCAGATTGGGCAATGATTTTTCGCTGCTTTTAACCATGGAGCTTTTTCTTCAGCGTCTCCGCAATGGCGTCGATGAAGCCTTCCGTGTCGACCTTCCGGTTGGAAGGTTTCTTCTCGGCCAGCGCGAGCAGGTCGCCGGTCATGACGCCGCCTTCGATGGTTTCCAGCGCCGCCTGCTCCAGAGTGTCGGCAAAGGCGGCAACCTCCGGCGTCCCATCCAGTTCACCGCGTTTGCGCAGTCCGCCGGTCCAGGCAAAGATCAGCGCCATGGAATTCGATGAGGTCTCCTCGCCCTTCAGATGCTTGTAGTAATGTTTTTGCACCGTGCCGTGCGCGGCTTCGTACTCATACCAGCCGTTGGGAGAGACCAGCACCGATGTCATCATGGCGAGTGAGCCGCTCGCGGACGCAATCATATCCGACATGACGTCGCCGTCATAGTTCTTCAGCGCCCACAAAAGCCCGCCCTCCGTCTTCATGATGCGGGCGACCGCGTCGTCGATCAGGGTGAAGAAATACTCAATCCCGGCCGCCGCAAACTGGTCTTTCCAGTTTTTGGTGAATTCTCGGTCGAAGATATCGCGGAACCCGGCGTCGTATTTTTTGGAGATCGTGTCTTTGGTGGAAAACCACAGATCGATTTTTTCGGCCAGCGCGAACGTAAAACAGGCCCGGGCAAAACTCAGGATGGATTGCTCCAGGTTGTGGTTGATCTGGACAACGCCCGCCGACGGGAATTCCTTGACCAGCCTTGTCTGGGGCTTGCCGCCGTCGGCCGGTGTGAACACAACTTCCAGCTTTCCGGCCTGCGGAATGTTCATTTCGAAATTATCGTAGACATCGCCATAGGCGTGACGGCCGATGGTGATCGGTTTTTTCCAGGCGGATACGCCGGGCTTGATATTGTTGACGAGAATGGGTTTCCGGAAAACCGTGCCGTCCAGCATGGCGCGGATGGTCCCGTTGGGGCTCTTCCAGGCTTTCTTTAAAGTGTATTCCCTCACGCGGTCTTCATTGGGGGTAATCGTGGCGCACTTGATCCCGACGCCGTATTTCATGATGGCGCGGGCGGCGTCAACCGTGACCTGATCATCCGTGTCGTCGCGGTGTTTCACGTGCAGATCGTAATAGTCGATATCCATGTCCAGATAGGGGAAAAGCAGCTTGTCTTTCACCATCTGCCACATGATGCGGGTCATTTCGTCGCCGTCCATTTCAACGAGGGTCGTTTTCACTTTGATTTTTTGTGTCATGTCAACTGGTACTCCGTATGGGTTGGATTAAAGATTATTTTTGGCTGCGGACATTCAGCGCGCCGCCGGCCAGGATGATGTGTTTTTGTCTTTCCGAAAGAGAGCAGCTTACGTCAAAGGAAGTGCCTTTTGTTTTATTGTTCACCGTCAGGTTTTTTCCTTCCAGGATGGCTGTTCGCGCCGCAGCAATTTCCAGATCATCTCCCTGATCAAGGGCGTCATAGTCATTTTCATTGACAAAGGTTAAAGGCAGGATGCCGAAGTTGATGAGGTTGGCGCTGTGGATTCGCTCCAGCGATTTGGCAATTACCGCGCGGACGCCCAGGTACATCGGACAGATGGCGGCATGTTCGCGCGACGACCCCTGGCCGTAAGACAGACCGGCCACGATGAAATTGTGTTTTTCCGAATTTTTCAGCGCCATCGCCCTTCGGGCGAAGGAGGCGTCCACATTTTCAAAAACGAATTCCGAATATTTGGGAATATTCGAGCGGTACTTCATCCGCGCTCCGGCGGGGATGATGTGATCGGTGGTGATTTTATCGCCGACTTTGATCGTCGCCTGCCCGGAAAGCGTATCGGGCAGCTGGGTATTGACGGGTGGAGCACCGATGTTCGGGCCGCGGTAAATTTCAACGCTGCCCTGATCCGTGTCCGCGAGGAGAATCATGCTGTCGTCGATCATCAGCTGTCCGGGTGCCTGGACCTGCGGGTAGTCCATGTGGAGATCGCGCGGATCGGTGAAGCGGCCGGTGATCACGGCGGCCGCGGCCGTTTCAGGACTGACCAGATAAACGTCGGCGTCCAGGGTTCCCGATCGCCCCAGAAAATTGCGGTTCGATGTCCGAAGCGATACGGCGCCCGATTTCGGGCTCTGGCTGTTGCCGATGCAGAAGCCGCAGGCGTTTTCCATCAGCCGCGCGCCGGAGGCAATCAAGTCGGCAAGATACCCCTCGCGGGCGAGGGTCTCTAAAACCTGCCGGGACCCGGGCGCCAGAATAAAACTGACATCGCGATGTGCCACGCGTCCCTTGAGGATTCTGGCAACGGTCACCAGATCCTTGTAAGATGAATTGGTGCAGCTGCCGAGACAGACCTGATTCACGGCGATGCCGTTCATGCCGCGGACCGTGCCGATGTGATCGGGGCTGTGCGGTTTGGCGGTCAGGGGCTCCAGCTGCGATAAATCGATGGTCACGATTTTATCATAGACCGCGTCCTCATCGGCCTTCAATTCGATGAAGTCTTTCTCCCTCTGCTGCGAAACAAGAAACGATCGGGTGAGGCTGTCACTGGGAAAAATGGAGGTGGTCACGCCGCATTCCGCGCCCATATTGGTGATGGTCGCCCGCTCCGGAACACTGAGCGATGCGATGCCGTCTCCGCCGTATTCCAGGATGGTCCCGACATTTCCTTTGGTTGTGAAAATTTCCAGGACCCGGAGAATGACATCCTTGGCGGAAACCCAGGGTGAAAGTTTACCCTGCAGGTTTATTTTAACGACGGCAGGGCAGGTGAGGTAAAAAGGTTCACCGGCCATGGCCTGCGCTACGTCCAGGCCGCCCGCGCCGATGGCCATCATGCCCAGCGCGCCGCCCGTCGGTGTGTGGCTGTCCGATCCGATCAGGGTTTTGCCGGGTTTGCCGAACCTTTCCAGGTGAACCTGGTGGCAAATGCCGTTGCCCGCCCGTGAAAACACGATGCCGTATTTCTGCGCAACGTTTTGCAGGTAGCGGTGATCGTCTGCGTTCTCGAAACCGATTTGAATGGTATTATGATCAATATAACTGACGGACAGCTCCGTTTTCACCCGGGGGATATTCATGGCTTCAAATTGCAGATAGGCCATGGTGCCCGTGGCATCCTGCGTCAGGGTCTGATCGATGCGAATGCCGATTTCCTCGCCTCGCACGAGGTTTCCGGAAACCAGGTGCGAGGCGAGAATCTTTTCAATAATGTTTTGTCCCATCTAATGCTTTTCCTCGGTCCAGCTTGATAATGGCGGATATCCTGTTAATCTTTCGGCAGCAGAATAATCGCTATCCGGCGGTTTTTTGCCCGCCCTTCGGGGGTGGCGTTATCCGCGACCGGCTGAAATTCTCCAAAGGCGGTTGCCGAAAGGATCGTCGGCTCAATGCCCTGCTCCTGCAGGTACTTCGAAACATTAATGGCGCGGGCCGCGGAAAGCTCCCAGTTGGTGGGATAAACTCTGGCAAGCCGGCTGGTGATCTTAATGTTGTCCGTATGCCCCTCCACGCGGATATTTTTGTCCTTGACCGTTTTCAGAATTTCGACGACCCGGCTCAGAACGGCAAGGCCTTCTTTTTTGACTTTCGCTTCCCCGGAGGCAAATAAAATTTTATCGACGACATCCATGGTCAGTTTGCCCTTGAGCTCCTTGATGGTGATTTGGCCCTCGGCAATTTCACCTTTCATTTCCTTCAGGAGTTCCTGATACGTGTTGCTGGCTTTTTCCACTTCCTGTGTTTTCCTGCTGATGCGCGCGAGGTCGTCCTTCAGTCTGCCATTGTTCGTTTCCAGATTCGCAACCTGACGGGTGAGATCTTCATTCTGCCCGGTTAACGTTTTAACCTGATCCTTCAGGCCCTTGTTTTCCGTGTCCAGAGAGGCCACCTGCTGGGTCAGCTGATTTGCTTCATCGGTTTTTTTCAGATATTTGCTTTCCGCGACCAGGCACCCGCTGCACAGGAATGCAAGCACCACCAGACTTAAAAAGATAGACGCTGTTCTTTTCATAAGATCCTCCTTATTCAAGTAGTCAAGTTAGTCTTCTTTATATGTTAACGAACAGACCGGCAAGGTTGGCTTTATATAATAATCGGGCGGGATAATCAACCTGCAAAAAACATCAAAAAAGGGGCGATAACGCCCCTTTTGAAAGACAGGTTTTTACGGGATAAAGCAGAAAATCACGTGCCGTCGTTTTCAGCGAGGCCTTTAACGCGAACGGCCCGTTGAAATCTTTTTTGAAAATAGGGTTGGTCCAGACTGTCGATGCGAACGGATTTGCCTTTGTAGGATGCGTGAACAAATTCATTGTTGCCGATGTAAATGCCGACATGACCGATCGGTTTCCGGGTCCGGAAGAAAACCAGATCGCCCTCTTCCAGTTGATTGCGGTCAATGCGAACACCGACAGCGGACTGTTCACGGGCGGTGCGCGGCAGAGCAATGTCAAAGAATGAATACATTTTCCGGACAAAGGCGGAGCAGTCAATGCCTTTAACGGTGGCGCCGCCTAACCGGTAGGGAGCGCCCAGGAAACCGGTGGAAACTTTAATAAATAATTTTCTTTCATCCGCGCTGCCCCACTTGCCCAGAAGTTCTTCATTCGATTTGTCATCGCAGGCGATTTCGCCGGGTGTATCCGGCGAGTCGGCATCTTCTTCGTCGTCCAGCAATTCCTCGTCTTCATCGGCGACCGCCGCTACGGGCTCGGGGGCCCTGGACCTGGATAAAATAAGCTGGCGGCCGACGCGGAGATTTTTTGACTGAACATTATTCAAGGCGGCGATCTGCCTGGCGGATACACCTGTTTTCTTCGCGATCGTGGAAAGGGTATCACCCGCTTTGATCGTATAGTGAGCGGTTGATTGCGGTTTTGATTTTGCGTATGCGGGAGACGCTGATCCTTTGTGATGGATGGACAAGATCTGTCCCGGTTTCAGTTTATTGCCGGAGAGGTGATTGGTTTTTTTAATCTCATCCATGCCGACGCCGAGTTGCCTGGAAATGCTGTAAAGGCTGTCGCCTTTTTTTACTTTGTAGGAACCGGCATAAGCATTGATATTGAAGCAGAACAACAAAAGAAGAATTGACAATCCCGAAAGCACTAGAATCCGCCGTTTCATCATGAAGTACCTCCTTTTTCGCGGGGGGGTCCCATTTTGTTAACGGTGCACAGAAGGCGTCGCAATTGCTGCGAAGAGTATAGATATCAGGGTATTATCACTGCACACAGAAAACGAAGATTAATCTCCAACAACGTTCCACTAACTTCGTACGCGTACCTCATACTAAAAATAGGATGACCTGTCAAATTTATTTTGCATTATTTTTCATTGGCGTATAGAAAACGGCAACTGAAAAAAAGGAATTTTATATCGATGAGCCGCTTTAAAAAAATAATCTTGTGGAGTGTCCTTGCTGTAGTCGTCTTCTTTCTGGTGGATGTCGGCCGCTATTTTTTCTATCCGAATGTGGCTGATCTTCAGAAGGACCGGCCCGGCAAAACCGCTTTCATGGAGCACCGGGAGGAGGTCTGGCAGCAAAAGGGCATCAAGAAAAAAATTTCAACATCCTGGGTGCCTCTTTCCAATGTATCGCCCTACGTGATGAAGGCGGTGATTATCGCGGAGGATGACAAATTCTGGTCGCATGAAGGATTTGATTTCGAGGCCATGCAGAAAGCCCTGGAGAAGGACCTCAAGAAGAAGACGTTTAAGGCGGGCGGCAGCACGATATCTCAGCAACTTGCCAAAAACCTTTTTCTGTCGCCGGCCAAGAACCCGGTTCGCAAAGTCAAGGAGGCCATCCTGACCTGGCGCATCGAACAGCAGTTGAGCAAGAGAAGAATCATGGAGCTCTATCTGAATGTTGCCGAATGGGGAGACGGCATGTTCGGCGTGGGAAATGCGGCCCGCCGGTATTACGGCAAATCCGCCGGTAGCCTCGGTCCCCGCGAGGCCGCGGAGCTCGCCGCCGCGCTCCCGAATCCGAGGCGATTTAATCCCGACATTAATTCCCGATATGCCGCCAGCCGTGCGGATCGAATTTATCAGATCATGGTGCGCCGCGGCATCGTCATTGAAGAATACGATGAAGTCATTGACCAGAAAAATGGCGCCGTCGAAGAAAATAAGGATGAAATAAACAAGCCCGCAGAAAATCCTCCGAATGATTTACCCGCGGGCAACACGATGTTTCCAGATCTGCCCAAAGCTGATCCGCCCGGCTCGCCTCCCACGCAACCGTAAAAGGGAATCCATCGTTGTCCTTCAAACCGGAAATATTTCCGGCGCACGGGTCCGCGGCGGCCCGCTGCTGATTACAAATTTCCGGAAAGTGTCGCTGTTTTCACAGCCGGCCCGATCGTTGTCTTGATCAGAGGTCCGCGCTTAGCGTTTCTTCTTATCTAGTCGCCTTCCGCCAGCTGTTCCAGCGCCCTGTGATTCAGAATGGTGATAGTCCGGCCTGCCGTGGAGAGGATTCCGTCATTGGCCATTTTTCTTAAAGCGCGGGAAAGAGCTTCCGGCGTGGCGCCCAGAATCTTGGCCAGCTCCCGTTGTGAAATCGTCATTTGAAGAGCGGTTGTCTTGTTGGCGGCATCCCCGGGTGATAAATGGAGCAGGAACGATGCCAGCCGTCCGGGGATTTCTTTTAAAGCGAGAGATTCGATGAGTGTCATGGAATCCTTGAGGCGCTGGGACAGTATCTGAATGATGTTGAGCAGAAGCACCGGTTCCTGTCTGGCAACTGCTTCCATCACAGTGCCTGGAATTAAAAGGACGGAACTTTCCACAATGGCCATGGCGGAGGCCGGGAAGGATTCCGTCGCAAAAGCCGTACACAGGCCGAAAGGGTCTCCCGGTCCGAGCAGCTGCAGGGTCTGTTCTTTGCCTTCCGCTGAACTTCGATAGAGTTTTAATTGTCCGGAGACAACCACATAAAATGACCGGATCGGATCAGCCTCGCCGATAATCAGTTCACCTGGCTTAAAATTCCTGCAGGTTGCCTGCGCCGCCAAAATGTTTAACTTTTCTGAAGAAACTCCCGCAAACAGGCTGATATCCTTTATCCGCTTTGTTATATCCATGCGTAAAAAATATTCTCCCGTGTTGATTTAGATCAATGAAGCTTTAACGATCAGGGTGTAATCGTTAAACCGAAAGCGGGTATATTTTTACCGCAGACGAAACAGAGAAACAATACAAATTATCAATAAGGAGAAAACAAAATGAATCATACGGAATTGGTAAAACACGCGGATGATGGCAATTTCAATACAGTGGTATTAAATGAAGAGAAGCCGACTTTAGTCGATTTCTGGGCGCCATGGTGCGGACCCTGCCGGGCAATCGGCCCTGTTCTGGAGGAACTCGCGGCCCAATATGGCGAACAGGTTAACATCGTCAAAGTGAATGTGGATGACAATCCGGCAACAGCCGCCCAATACAGCGTGCGGAGCATCCCGACATTGCTTCTGGTTAAAAGCGGCAAAGTACAGGAGACGCAGGTTGGTTTGTTATCCAAAAACCAGCTGGCGGGGCTCTTGGACAGGAATTTGAACTAACTGGCAAACGGGGAGGCGATAAGACGCCTCCCCGTTTGAGAAAAGGAATTTAAAATGAACGACATGTTGATTTTGCTTTTGATCCTTGCCGTATGGGTGATTGCGCAGACCTGGCTCTTGCCGCGCCTGGGGATTTCGACCTGAGTGAGACAGGCTTGTCCGGTCGAGGACAAGGAAAAGAAACCGAAAGCCGAAGGCGCTCAGAAAAACGCTTAATGCATCAATATTGTTTTAACCGGATTAGAAAAGGTGAGAGCGATGAAAAAGAACATGGGGAATGTTGACCGAGCTATCAGAATCATTCTGGTCATTGCGGTGATTGTTCTTTATCTGGCCGGCATCATTTCGGGTATTGCGGCCGTTATTCTGGGCGTTATGGCACTGGCTTTTATGATAACGGGCCTGATCGGCTTTTGCCCCTTATATGTCCCTTTGAAAATTTCGACCTATAAAAGATTCTGATAACGAAAAAAACAATGGTTTATGGAAACGCCGGGTTCATTTTACGTTTAAAAACAGGAATGAACCCGGCGCAATGATTATCCTCTGAAATTTATTTTGAGCAATCACCCGAACCTGCTTTCGCAAAATATGTCATGGAAGAGGGTATCGTCAACGCCCTTTGATGAAGCGTGAGCCGTCAAGCGGCGGGAGTATATGCCCGGCAAAACATCTTCTATCAGCTATGAGCTATAACTATCAACTATCAATTATTCACCCTGAGCATTGCCTTAATCTTCCAGGGCCACACGGAACCGGCAGACCTTGTCGCCTTTGGTCAGCAGTTTGGTAAAACCGCTGGTTTTGAATTTCGGGTTGAGCTCGGCCGCCATGCCGCGGAGCGATTCTGCAAGCAGGATTTCGCACAGCTCCGGTTCTTTGGACCAGGGTTTCGTGACCGGGCAGGTCGTAAGTTCTTTCTCAAAGGCTTTTGGCGTGTTTTCAACGTACCCGTTCCAGAAATTGGCAAACGTATCGTCGATCAGATCATGCACTTTGGGCAGAGCCAGACAGTCGCAAAAATCTGCAGGCTTCGTGCCGGTGAGCGACATCCACATATGGGCGCCTTTCTGGCCCTGCTTGTAATATTCCTCTTTCAGGCGTTCGACAAACTTCTCGCCGCCGACTTCTTTGCCGACCCGGTACAGGACGACCATCTGCCTGGCCAGAGATTCTGTCCAGTTCTTGTAGCGTTTGCCCATTTCTTCTGAACTGATCGGATACTTTTCGTAATCGGGTGTTTCTTTCATGGCTTGCCCTCCTGTCGGTAAAAAAAATGTTGCTCCTGATTATTGGAACTGTCTATCTTCGTGCGTTTTTTCTTCGCTAAAATTTCGTCGGCCAGTTGGCCAGCAGATGTTCTCCAATGCCGCCTGTACGCTGGTCTTCGCAGATGTCCAGCGCATGGATGATGAAATTGCGCGTGTCCCGCGGGTCGATGATATCCTGGAAGAAATGCGCCTGCGCCGCTGAATATGGTGCGCTGTCCCGGACCATTTCCGAAATGTACTGGTCTTTCTGGGCCTCACGCTCCGGTGAGTTGGCCATCTTTCCGGCAAACACGATATTGGCCGCAATTTCCGGCGCGACGAAACTCACTTCCGCCGTCGGCCAGGCGACGATGAAATCCGTGCGGCATCCCGGGCCGGCCATCGTGTGAAACGCCATCCCGTAAGCTTTGCGGACAATCACCGTAATTTTGGGAACCGTGATCTGCCCCAGGGCGTTCATGAAGTTCATGACTTTAGCGCCCACGCGGTTGCGCTCCGCTTCTTTGCCTACCAGAAATCCCGGCGTGTCTTCAAAGAAGAGCAGGGGGATGTTGAAGGAATCGCACAAAACCAGGAAGCTGGTAATTTTATCGATGCCGTTGGTATCGATGGCTCCCGCGCCGAAAGACGGCTGATTGGCGACAAACCCGACAACCTGTCCGTTGATGCGCGCCAGGGCCGTGATGACGCTTTTGGCGAAGGCGGGCTTGACCGGAAACAAAATGCCGCCGTCGGCAATCGTGCTGAGGATCTTGTTCATGTCATAAGCACGGTTTCTTTTTTCGGGCAGAATGTTCAGGATCTTATCCATGCCGCCGCCCGATCCTGCGGGCACGGGAAGCACGGGCGGCTTTTCATCGCAGTGCGAGGGCATGTAGGAGAGATACTCCCGGATGATGTCCAGACATTCTTCATCATTTTCCGCGACGCGGTCGATATTGCCGGTGATTTCCGCGTGAACCTTCCATCCGCCCAGTTCTTCGTCGGTAATCTTTTCGCCGATTGCCAGCTCCAAGACCCGGGGTCCGGAGACGCCCATGGCGCTTCCCTTGACCTGGACGACAAAGTCGGCAAGACAGGCCATCCAGGTCGGCATCCCGTAGCATTCGCCCATGACGGCGGTGACGAGCGGTGACTTGCGCACGCGGCTCATCGCCTGCACAAAGGTGTCGTAGCCGCCGCCTCCGTATGAAGCAAGCCCCTTCGCCCCCATGATGTCGGGCATTCGCGCCCCGCCGGCTTCGCCCAGATAGACGAGCGGGAAACCGCGGCGTACGGCTTCACTCTTGATATCCACTTCTTTGCGCGCGGCGACGCGGCTGCTGGTGGCCGCAAGCACCGTAAAGTCGTTCGCGATGACGGCGACGGGTCTCCCGTTGATTTTGCCGTACCCGCCGATCTTGCTGTCCGCCGGCGTTTTGTCTTCCATCCCCGGAACGTCCGAACAATTGAACATCCCGACTTCCAGAAAAGTATCGGGGTCCAGAAGGCGCGGAATGCGTTCGCGCGCCGTCAATTTATTTTTGTCGTGTTGAATTTTGATTTTTGCCGGTCCGCCCATCCGGCGGGCTTTTTCTCTTAACGTCGTCAGGTGATTCAGTTCTTTTTCAAATGGCATGTTCGCGTCCTCATGATATTTCTATATTTGATCAATCCTGCGCAGCCGCACAGGATGAATCATTGGCGGACATTCATATCTCTGAAAAATCTCCTGTGTCAAGCAAATGTGGGAGTTCCGATAGGATACAAAATGAATTCTAAAGGGGAGCCAAGGGGGAACGCCCTGAAGAAATTGAGTGACTAACCAGATTACACACCGGGTGCGCCTGACCATTCTGAGTCGCCCGGCGGCGCGCAGGGTCCATTTTCTTACCCGTGCACGCAGCCGGTTCCTGTGTTGATCGTTTAAAGAATCTGTTTCCCGGCGTCAGGGCCGCCCTTAATGATATAAACACCGGTGATCTTCCCCACGATGGCCGACTTCGGATGCAGCGTTGCCCGGATGCTGTGGACCCATTCCACGTCCTGGCGGAAAATTTCGCCGTCCGTATGAATGGTAATATCCGCCTTGATCTGGAAGCCGCCTTTTTCTGCCCACCAGGACAGCGCGATTTTCGGGTTCTCCTGCAGGTTCTTCAAGGTCTTGTTGAAATACTGGTCGGAGATGAGCAGCGTTTCGTCATCGAGCAACTTGAAGGCGCCGATGGGCACCACGTTGGGCGTGCCGTCTTTTGAGGCTGTTGAAAGATAAGCAACCTTTGTTGCCTTCAGACTTTCTTTAATCTCCTGGGTTACCTTAATCATGAAAAGTTCCTCCTGTGAGTGTACCGTTCGCTTTAGAACAAGGGGTTGCAACCCCTTGTTCTACTGTAATGAATATTCATCTCGTTGCCGAAAGACCCCTGCCTTCCCGCTGATGTTGCGACCACCACTAAAGGGTGGTGAGAACCCTTGCTGCAGTGAAAAATATCTTCATCCTGCAAAAGGAATTCATGACGCACGACACTAGCTGGAATGCTCCACAACGGGGAGGGCTTGCTTTCTTCTTCCCTCCAGGATCAGTTCTCCCGTAATCCGGGCGGCCCTTTCGGCGGGAAGGCGGCATTTTTTGATGGCGTTCGCCTTGACAAATTCCATCCCTTCCTGGGGATCGGTGAGATTGAAGCTGCGCCCGAAGATCTGATGCTGCACGTCACGGCAATTGCACGAGCCGAACTGGGCTTCAAAACGCTTGCACAGCTTGCGGGCGGCGGCGGTCGTACGCGAGACGGCGGTAAAATTTTCGGCTTTTTCCCTTCCGAAAGCCAGTCCCAGCGCCATGATGCCGGCGACGACCGCTCCGCATGTGTCTCCGCGCAGCGCCATACCCGGCATGGCGGTGGCCGCTTTTAACACCTCGGCATTGCCGAAATTGAAATGCTCCTGCAGTGCCAGCAACGTGCCCTGCGAGCAGCTCGCGAAAAGTTCTTCATAGTCGCCGGCCTTCTTTTCCAGCACATCGAGCGAAGCGTCCCTATCCTGATCATTCATGACTTATTTCTCCATTTCCACCCGGAAGCGGCAGGTTTTATCGCCCTTCACCAGTAATTGGCTGAAACCCTGCGGCTTGAATTTCGGGTTCAGGCTTTCCATCATCCCGCACATGGAAGCGTTAAGCAGGATCTCACAAAGTTCCGGCTGCTTGGACCAGATGCCGGCGATGGGGCAGGTATAAACTTCCTTTTCAAACGCCTCGGGCGTTGTCTCGATATAACCATGCCAGAAATTGGCGAAGGTGTCGTCCATGCAGTCCTGGAGCTTGGGGAGCCCGCTGCAATCGGCCATGTCCTCCGGTTGGGAACCGGAGCGTTTCATCCACATTTGCGCGCTTCTTTGCCCCATGGCCTGAAATTTATCTTTCATCCGCTGGACGTATTCTTCGCCTCCCAGCTCTTTGCCGGTCTCGTACGCCATGGCAACATACAGGGCCAGGACCTGCATCCAGCTTTTATAGCGTTTGCCCATCTCCTCTTCGCTCACGGGGTAATTTTCATACGCAGGTTTTTCTTTCATCACCATACCTCCCTTGTTTATAGATGTTTGTTATCGACTTGAAGCCCGTATTTCCCGGCGTTTCTGATAGTATTCACGGACAGCCGCCATGGATCGTGCGGCGCGTTCCGGATCCTGATAAATGGGAATGCCGCGGTCCAGCAGACTTCTGACCATTTTTTCCTGAAGGCTCCGGTACGTAAAACCGACAATCGGTTTATCGGGATGCAGTTGGGTCAAACTGAAGAATTTATCCGCATAATCGCCGATGAGCTTGTCCATTTCGGAGGGAATTAATTCCTCCGGAACACCCATTTCTTGGAGAATGCGCTCAATGAAAAGACCGGGCGATATAAAATAAGCAAGGAGCATATCCACCTGATCCTCCTGAAGCAGAATATCCGGTATATTAAAATAATCCTCTGAAGGATTTTTGCTGAAGGTCATGTCCACCGGGTTGGCCGTGCTGGCGGTCTTAGGAATCAGGGGTTTGAGCTTTTCCACGGTTTCAGGCGAAAGCCGCGGCAGCGTGAGCCCCGAGCGTCCGCAGGAGTCCGCCGCCGTGGCGCCGGGACCGCCGGAATGGGTCTGAATGACCACCCCGTTTCCTTTGGGGCGCGGCAGCGTTCCCAGGGCCAGGGCATAATCAAAAAGCTCCGTGAGCGTCTGGGCGCGGATAATGCCGCATTGCTTAAAAATTCCGTCATAGATTTCGTTGGGCCCCGACAGGGAGCCGGTATGAGACAGTCCGGCCCGCTTCCCCGCTTCGGATCCGCCCACATAAAGCGCGACAATCGGTTTATGGGGTGTGATGGCCTTTGCCGTTTTGACAAATTTATCCCCGCGGTTGATTCCTTCGACATAGAGCGTGATGACTTTCGTGTTGGGGCAGGCGCCCAGATATTCCAGGCAATCCACGATATCAATACTGGCTTCGTTGCCCACGCTCAATGCCGTGCTGAAACCCATGCCGTGGCGGTGCAGGTAGTTGAACATCTGCGTGATGAAGCTGCCGCTTTGCGAGGCCAGACCGACAAAGCCTGCCTGGCAATCCGCCTTGATGGGCGTGGGGTTGAGCTTGATATGGAGATTGGCGACGCCCAGGCAGTTGGGTCCGAGAAATCGGATGCCGTGGCGACGGGCGATCGCTTCCAGTTCTTTTTGCAGCAAAGCGCCTTCGGGACCTGCTTCCCGGAAGCCTCCCGAAACCACAATGGCGCTCCGGATGCCTTTCTTTCCGCAATCGTCCAACGTTTGGCAGACGATTTCCGTGGGAAGCACAATGATGGCCAGATCGGGGATTTCCGGCACATCCAGGATACTGGCATAGGCTTTGAGTCCGCGGACTTCCTTTTCTGAGGGATGAATCGGGATAATTTCCCCTTCATAGCCCAGCGCCTGGAGCGATGACAGCATGATCGATCCCATGCGCATGAACGTATTGGAGGCGCCGAAGAAGGCGATGCTTCTCGGGTTGACAATCGAATAGAGAGGACTTTCATGAATAGAACGAATCATTTTTATACCTGCCTTAAAAATTTAATCCCGCTCAGGCGGGACAAGCGTTAATTCTCCGTTGCCTGCTGTGAAATAATGACATTCATTTCATACCTCGACAGCTTGCTGCGAGGTTGTGGATTGCTTATTGTGAATAGGAACTTCCTTTTTTGAGGTCTACCCGAAACGTTGCCTGCATTCCAGATGAGAATTCTGTGCTGAGGTCCCTTTATTTTTACACCACAGGCAGTTCCACTTTCTTTTCCTTCTTGGCCTGTTCTTCCAGAATGATATTGAGCGCCATGCGCGCTGCCTTGCCCACCAGCGTGGAGCATTGCTCGGCCATGCCCGCGGCCTGCGCCGCTTTCATGTCTTCGACGTTGTAGAGATTGAAAAAACGGCCGAATTGTCTGATTTGAATATCGTGGCAGCGGCAGGTGGAAAATTCTGCAATAAACTGCTCGTGAAATTTCTTCGCCAGGAGCAGGGCTTTGAGCTGTTTTCCCACTTTTCCGAGATCTTCCTTTTTCCGGCCGAAAAAATAACTGATGGCCATGGTTCCGCCGGATAAAGCCCCGCAGTGGCCGTCGCCTGTCAGGCCCACGCCGTCGGCAAACCCCGTGGCGGCCCGGACAACGTTTTCATCGTCTACGCCCAGCACTTCGAAAATGGCGGAAAGAGAGCATTGCGAGCAGTTGCCGCCCGCCAGTTCATAGGCTTTCGCCCGCTTGTAGACTTCTTCCAGCATTTCTTCTTTGTTCATTTGATTATTATCTCCAGAGTGAATTATTTTTTTAATTTATGCTCATCTTTATCGTCCCCACCGGCGGGAGACTGTATCGCAATAGTTGAAAGAATACAAAAGGCGTCATGCCGGCGAACAGACTGTGTCACAATAGTCTGCCGGATTAAAATTTACCGTTCTTTGACAATAAAATATTAGAAGTGATTCAAAAAAAAGCATATCGGCGAAGGATGATTCGTTATTGCTGGTCGATTTTTCGTGCAGCGGCGCTTGATTCACCTCGGATCGGCGTTGTTGGATGGGGTGGCTGTCAGCAATCAGCCCTCGCTGGGGTGCGCAATCGCAATTTGTTGATCAGAACGTCAACGCCAAAGATCGTAATCATGCGTGAGATATTGAAGCATGTGGCCAGAATAGAAGTCTCAGCTTGAACCCCCTCTCGTCCTCTTAGTAGAAAGGCATCCGTTTTTAGATTCCGTTTGATATGACCAAAAGGATGTTCCACTCTCATCTTCCTTCTGGCGTAAACCGCTTGCGAAGCGGTTTCCAAATACTGAGCCTCTAATTGCTCTTTTGTCTCTTCGTTGGGCAAGCGGACAAGATTTCGTCCTCTCTCGGATGTTGTACACTCTCCGTAATGCGGGCAGTTATAACAGTGCCTTTTATTCGCCATCCGATATTGACGCCTTCTGCTTACCGTATACGTATGACTGTATCGCAATTTATGGCCTTCAGGACATATGTAGCAATCCTGTTTCGCATCATAAGTGAAGCAGTCTTTACCGAAGGGTCTTGGTTCTTCATGCAAAGCTTGACGCTGGGTCGGTACAATGACTTTGATCTTTTGCTGATCTATCTTAGCCAGTTCTTGAGTGTTGGAGTATCCGGCATCGGCGCATGCGATCTGACAAGGAGTCGGAAGTATCTCATTGGCCTGATCGATTTGCCTGGCAAATTGTTTCGAATCATTTGAATCGCCAACGGCTTCAGCATTGAGGATTAGCCCATTTTCATCATCCACAACGATTTGAACGTTATGGGAAGCATGATTTCCTTGCGGACTGTGCATGATGGCACAATCAGGATCGGTTTGGTTCACAACCTCCCTATCCATATCGAGAATCTTTTTGATTCGCTCCTTCAAAGTCTGCGTCTTTGAAAGCTCTTGATCCATCGTTACATAAGACCCCATACCTTCTTCACGACGATCTGCAGTCTCACAATCTCTAAGCAGTTGATCAACGCGCTCATCAAGCTTCCTAAGAAGTTGCTGATAGTACTTTCGCTGGTAGCTTTTACTTCGGCTTGCATTGGCTCGTATCTTCGTTCCATCTACGAACAGGACATTGCCCGTTATCAAATTCAAATCAATGCACACCAGAGCGCTTTGACGTAAAACCTTCCTTAACGCTGATTTATTCTTGCGGCGAAACTCTGCGATGGTTTTATGGTCAGGTTTGAGACCGCCCATCAGCCAAATGAAAGCAATGTTATGATGGCATTCCCTTTCCAGCTTTCGTGAGCTCTTCACACCGTAGGAATACCCATAAACCAAGAGCTTGAACATGCTCACAGGATCATACTCGGAATTGCCTACCTTGTCGGAATTGAGTTCGATTCCCAGTTCTCTAAAGTTCAGCGCTTCAACAAAAGCATCGTAAGCCCTCACCGGGTTATCCTTGGAAACGTACTCCTCGATACTCTGTG